>NZ_LT800497.1:3159304-4430231 GCF_900166635.1 Oceanobacillus timonensis | reverse complement strand
ACTTTTATTAACTCACTGGAGGGGTAGAGATATGAGAAAGGGAAGCGGAGTTATTAAAGAAATCTTAAAAGACCATTTTGCTGGATTTTGGGAGTTCCATGCTGATCGTTTTCCGAAAACTTATCGTGAACATATAAAAGAAACGGTAGAAAAAACAATTCGTTGCGGGACACGTGATTTAGGATATGCTCGCTATGAGTGTTTAGGATGTGAAGGGGATCCTTCTCCTAAATTCGTGTGTTTTACTTGTAAAAGCAGACTATGCCACCGTTGTGGGAAAAAGTATACGGATGACTGGTCAGACAAACAACAGGAAATGATATTTAATGTTACGCATCGCCATATGGTCTTTACACTTCCACGAGAGTTAAGAAACATATTTTACAATGACCGAAAAAAATTAAATGAATTAAGTAAACAGGTAGCCGAAGTATTTCAGTACCATAATAAAAAGAAAGGTAAGAAAAGAGGCTTCCGTTCAGGGATTATTACGGTTATTCATACGTTTGGAAGAGATTTAAAGTTTAATCCTCACATACATGCATTGGTGACAGAAGGTGCGTTAGATAATCAAAATGAATGGGTTAATAATGGATATGTTCCTTATGATTTTTTAAGAAAGTCCTGGCAAAAAGTTGTCTTAGATTTGTTGAAGAAGTGGTTTCCTGCAACACCGAAAATCATAGAACTTATTAATGAGTTATATCAAAGGTATCCGAAAGGCTTTTATGTCAATGCAGAGAAGAAAATGAACAATGCCAAGCGTGTAGCCAAGTATATCGGCAGATATTTAGCTCGACCAGCTATCGCCGAATATCGTATTGAATCTTATGATGGGGAAACAGTTCATTACTGGTATGAGGATCATAAAACAGGAAAACGTGTAGATAAAAAGGTTCCAGTGTACAGGTTCTTATTTGAAATATTACAACACATTCCACCAAAGCATTTTCGAATGGTTGGGAGATATGGGCTGTATAGTAGAAGGGCTCATCGTAAAGCGCAACAAATATTGAGTTTATATGCGTTCATGAGAACGAAGCAGATTTCGTTTCTTTTGGAAGCAAAACGTAAGAAAAAAACATACCGTCAACGTATGATAGAATCATTTGAACAGGACCCTTTGGAATGTCCGTGTTGCCGTAAACAGATGGAGCTCATTGGAATATGGCATGCTGACTATGGGTGGATTTATCATTACATGGAGGATGTAGAGAAAGAAAGAAGGAGGAGATACGGAATTGACAAACCCAAAAGAGCCGGATAAATCAGATGAATTTTTTCCAGACTGGCTGGACGAAGAGGATCCTTTTGGCTTAAAAGAAGAAATGAAGATCATATTATTTCAATGTTTAGATTGCCATGGAACCGATGAAGTCCCGGAGTATATCATTGGTGAATTTAGTGTGGATAAAAATAATAGAGATGAAGTAGAACTTCATTGTCCGCATTGTAATGGCACTATGATTGAAGCGAAAAACGTCCCAAGTGATTAGCATCTACTTGGGACGTGATTTAGTCGCGTTAGCGATTTTGTTCTTTTGATAATATAATTTTGACGTTGGTGAGAAAATTCGCTAACGTCTTTTTTTCAGGGTCGTTGTCTGCCCTGCTTCCACTTTGAAAATAAAGAAGAATGAAAACTTTTTAATAGAGAGCAGTAAACGAAGTTATAGTCCTATACAGTGAGGGTGAGCAAACAGATTATGTTCGTGAGGTTGCGGGATGATATTAACTCTGCTCCCGAAAATATTTGTGTGTCGAGAAATCGATACTGAATGAAGTTTCACATTATATATTGTCGAAATAATCATTTAAAGAAGACTGCAATACAATAAAATGAACGATAAAGTTATTTCATTTGAAATATATAGTGATGCCCTAAACAATTTGCATATTCACAAAAAAGAGATGATAATTTAAGCATATGAATAAGCTTACAATAAATAGTAATAGGGAAGGAAGGGAGGAAGCCAGATTGGAACAATTCATCGGAGACAATTTTTCAGTTATCTTATTACGGCTGTTTATTGCTTTACTATTATCCGGCTTAATTGGTTTTGAACGGGAAATTAATAATCATTCAGCCGGGTTTCGTACGCATATACTGGTAGGGGTAGGCTCTTGCTTGATGATGATTTTATCGTTCTTTGGTTTTATTGCTTTTATACATCAATACGACAACGTTCAATTTGATCCTGCTCGTATCCCGTCCTATGTAATCAGTGGTATTGGATTTCTTGGCGCTGGTACCATCATTGTTTATGGAGGAGCTATCAAAGGACTAACCACCGCTGCTTCTATATGGGCTGTAGCAGGAATTGGATTAGTAGTCGGAGCTGGAATGTATAGCGCTGCTATTGTAACTACTCTAATTATTCTAGTCAGTTTAATTTTTTTAAACCAAATCGAATATTTCTTTCCACGTTTCAGATCCAGTAATTTTATTGAGATTATTGCTTCAAAAGATTTTGAAATACATGAAGCAGTAAAGTCAATTGAAGAAAAGCATTTCAGTATTAAACAAGTAGAGATAAAGCAGCTGGAGGGTGATCAGCGTAGAATTCATATATGGACAGATATGAAGAGGGATAATAATTTAGTTTATTTATTTGACGATATATCTAAACAGCAAGGGGTAGTAAATATAACGAAGCGGGATTAAATGATAAAGATGTTCAACTATTTACTTACGTTTGAAGGGGGAATAATCGCAGCCTTGCCAGTTTGAACATGTACTTAAATAACACATGCTTAAATATTTTCATAGATTTTCTATAATTTAGTTTTGATTTTTGGTCTGTTTGTCAAAAATAGAAGTATCATCCATTTGCAACAGAAGAAATTTATATTATAATAAAACCATAGTCAAAGTTAGTCAAAGTCAAAAGGAATAATTTATCAAATAAATTATTTGATTTGAGGTGCAAAGGATGAGTAACATTTCAGATATTATTGAACAATATTTGAAAAAAGTATTACAGGCAGAGGAACAGCAAGCGATTGAGATAAAAAGAAGTGAAATTGCAGATCAGTTTCAATGTGTACCTTCTCAAATAAATTATGTTATTAATACCCGTTTTACAATTGAGAAAGGGTATATCGTCGAAAGTAAGCGCGGAGGCGGAGGGTATATCCGCATCATGCGTGTTCGTCATCAGGATAATTCGGAATTAATCGATGAAATTATTTATTTAATCGGTGATTCGATTCCTCAACGTGCTGCAATAGACATTTTAGACCGCCTGTTAGAGGAGGAACTGCTTACAGCACGTGAAGCTAAATTAATATTAGCTAGTATTGACCGAACGACGTTAGCTTTTCAATTACCACTTAGAGATGAGTTGCGTGCGCGTATCCTTAAATCTGCATTAACAACACTCAAGTATTTGAACGATTAATGACCTAAAAGGGGAGGAATCGTATGGAATGCCAGGAATGCCATGAAAGAAAGGCGACATTGCATTTTAAACATATCATAAATGGGCAGGAGAAAAAAATCAGCCTTTGTGAGATATGTGCAAAGAAAAAAGGATATCTGACTTATCCGGAAGAAGGCTATTCCTTGAATGATCTGTTAGCAGGATTGTTTCAAAAAGATGGGCTACATTTAAACGCTGCAGGAACAGCAAATACGAATCAGCCTAAACAGCCTCCAGATTTAAAATGTCCATCTTGCGGCAGAACGTTTAGCGAATTTAAAGAAGCCGGGAAATTTGGCTGTGCAGATTGCTATGCTTCTTTTGGTTCAAAGGTAGAGCCAATTTTACGGCGTGTACATGCCGGGAATACCAAACACACCGGAAGAATTCCGAAACGTGCTGGGAAGTATATTCAGCAACAACGATTAATTACTTCCCATAAAGCGGAGTTAAAGCAATTGATTGAAGATGAAGAATTTGAAAAAGCAGCTGTTCTTCGCGATAAAATCAGAGAGCTGGAAAAAGCAAATCAACAAAATAAGGAAGCGGGTGATAACACGTGACATTAGAATCGTTTATCAATGAGGCGGTTAGCCCGTGGATGCTGGAGGATGGTCCGGATAAAGATATTGTCATGAGCAGCCGCATCCGTTTGGCCCGCAACTTTGCAGATAAATTGTATCCAACATCGGGGAATAAAGAAGCATTGGAAGATGTGCTGCAATTTATAAAGGAAAATTATGTGGAGCAAGACGATTCCAAGCAGGATTCTCTCTCTTTCATACCAATGAAGCAGTTAAATATGATTGAAAAACATGTTTTGGTGGAAAAACACTTAGTAAGTCCACATTTAATAAAACATAGTGAGTATGCGGCTGTTTTATTATCGGAAAATGAGCAGACTTCCATTATGGTAAATGAAGAGGACCATTTGCGTATGCAGGTGTATTATCCAGGACTTCAGTTAAGGAATGCTCTGGAGAAAGCTTATTATCTAGATGATTGGATGGAAGAAGAAGCCGACTATGCGTTTGATGAGACAAAAGGATATCTGACCAGCTGTCCTACCAATATTGGAACTGGCATGAGAGCTTCCATTATGATGCATTTACCTGCACTTGTACTTACGAAGCAAATGAATCGGCTAATCCCTGCTATCAACCAACTGGGACTTGTTGTCAGAGGTATATATGGGGAAGGCAGTGAGGCAAGAGGGAATATATTTCAAATATCGAATCAGATTACACTGGGTAAGTCGGAAGAAGATATTGTGGAAGACTTGGAAAGTATCGTGAATCAACTTGTGGAACATGAACGCATGGCCCGTCAGTATATTTATGAACAATCCGAGATCCGTTTAGAGGATCGTGTTTTCCGGTCGTATGGAACGCTTAAAAATAGTAGAATTATTGATTCCAAGGAAGCTGCTATCTGTATTTCTAATTTGCGTCTGGGAATTGATTTAGGCATAATAGAAAATATTTCCGAGAATATACTGAATGAATTGATGGTTTTAACACAGCCTGGATTCTTGCAACATTATGCCAATAAAGAACTCCGCTCTGATGAACGTGATATTCGCAGAGCATCTATTATTCGCGAAAGATTAAATTTGAAAAAGTAGGAGGAAAAAACATATGATGTTTGGTCGCTTTACAGAGAGAGCACAAAAGGTACTGGCACTATCTCAAGATGAGGCTGTACGATTAGGCCATAATAATATCGGGACAGAACATATTCTTCTTGGTTTAGTACGTGAAGGAGAAGGTATTGCCGCAAAAGCATTACAGTCTCTTGGTCTAGAGGTAGCTAAAATTCAAGAGGAAGTGGAAAAACTGATTGGTGTTGGCAAACAGCCTTCTCAATCTATTCACTATACCCCGAGAGCGAAAAAGGTTGTTGAATTATCTCAAGATGAGGCAAGAAAATTAGGCCACTCCTACGTGGGTACAGAACATATCCTTTTAGGTTTAATCCGTGAAGGAGAAGGAGTTGCTGCCCGTGTTTTAAATAACCTCGGTGTGAGCTTAAATAAAGCCAGACAGCAAGTTCTTCAGTTGTTGGGGAGCAATGAGTCTCAGGCAGGCAGACAAGGGCGTACAGGACAGCAGACAAACGCAAGCACGCCTACTTTAGATTCGTTAGCCCGTGATTTAACAGTCAGTGCGAAAGAAGGAAAAATTGATCCAGTTATTGGACGTTCTCAGGAAATTGAACGTGTGATTCAAGTATTGAGCCGCCGCACCAAAAATAATCCTGTATTAATTGGAGAACCTGGTGTCGGGAAGACTGCTGTTGCAGAAGGGTTGGCACAGCAGATTATTGATAACGAAGTGCCGGAAACACTCCGGGACAAACGTGTCATGACATTGGATATGGGTACAGTAGTTGCAGGGACAAAGTATCGTGGTGAGTTTGAGGACCGTCTGAAAAAAGTTATGGAAGAGATTCGTCAATCCGGCAATGTTATTTTATTTATTGATGAACTTCATACGCTTATTGGTGCCGGTGGAGCAGAAGGTGCGATTGATGCATCGAATATCCTGAAACCGTCCCTGGCTCGCGGTGACTTGCAATGTATTGGTGCAACGACACTGGATGAATACCGTAAATATATCGAAAAAGATGCCGCGCTGGAACGCCGTTTCCAACCGATTCAAGTGGATGAACCGACATTGGATGAAACCATTCAAATTTTGAAAGGTTTACGGGACCGCTATGAAGCACATCACCGTGTCACTATTACGGATGAAGCCATTGAAGCAGCGGCAACGTTATCAGATCGTTATATTACCGATCGCTTTTTACCGGACAAAGCTATCGATTTAATTGATGAGGCCGGTTCAAAAGTACGCTTAAATTCCTATACGGTTCCGCCAAATTTAAAAGAGCTGGAACAAAAACTGGAAGAAGTAAGAAAAGAAAAAGATGCTGCTGTCCAAAGCCAGGAGTTTGAAAAAGCAGCTTCTTTAAGAGATTCTGAGCAACGCTATCGGGAAAAACTTGAAAAAACAAAGAATGAATGGAAAGAAAAACAAGGACAAACGGATTCGGAAGTGAAGATGGAAGACATTGCTGCCGTGGTATCTATCTGGACAGGAGTTCCTGTTGCTAAGATGACCAAAGATGAGAGCGATCGTTTGTTAAACATGGAAGAAATTCTTCATGATCGTGTCATTGGGCAATCCGAAGCTGTGGATGCAGTGGCTAAAGCAATACGTCGTGCCCGCGCTGGATTAAAAGATCCGAAGCGTCCAATCGGCTCATTCATATTCCTTGGACCAACTGGTATTGGGAAGACAGAACTTGCCCGTGCACTTGCAGAAGTGATGTTTGCTGATGAAGATGCAATGATCCGGATTGATATGTCAGAGTATATGGAAAGACATGCGACGTCCCGTTTAGTGGGATCTCCTCCGGGCTATGTAGGCTATGAAGAAGGCGGCCAATTAACCGAGAAAGTCCGTCGTAAACCATATTCTGTTGTTCTGCTGGATGAAGTGGAAAAAGCACATCCCGAAGTCTTTAATATTCTTTTGCAGGTGCTTGAAGATGGCCGGCTGACTGATTCCAAAGGAAGAGTTGTTGATTTCCGTAATACCGTAATCATCATGACTTCCAATGTTGGTGCAAATGAACTGAGACGTAATAAATATGTTGGTTTCACTTTAGATAATGACCAGAAGAGAGAACATGAAGATATGAAATCAAAAGTGTTGGATGAATTGAAAAAAGCATTTCGTCCAGAATTTTTGAACCGTATTGATGAGACAATTGTGTTCCACTCTTTAGAGAAAAAACACATGAAAGATATTGCATCATTAATGCTGAAACAGCTGCAAAAACGTTTGGAAGAGCAAGAATTAACGCTTTCTCTTACAGATAAGGCAATTGAAAAAATTGCTAATGAAGGCTTTGATCCAGAATATGGAGCTCGTCCGCTTCGACGTTCTATTCAAAATAATATAGAGAATTTATTATCAGAAGAGCTTTTAAAAGGAAACATCGAAAAAGAGCAGAAAGTGAAGATAGGGTTGAATAGCAAAGGAGACTTTGTTGTCCTTTCTTAATACAGGATGTAAGGTGAGAAAGCTAGAAGAATGCGGTTCTTCTAGCTTTCTTTTTTCCCTGAAGATACTTGTGGCATAAGTATGGAAGAGTGTTTTTAAATTTGATGTTTTTCTGTAACCTATGAAATCGAAAAATAGTCTATAATAGAAAATAAGGCTGGTTCAATGTAGAGTGAAGTTTGTCAGGTTGAACGTTGCCTGAAGGAGGTCCTGAAACGTTGGCAAAAAGGAAAACAAAATTTGTCTGTCAAGAATGTGGATATGAATCAGTGAAGTTTATGGGGAAATGTCCAGCTTGCCAGCAATGGAATACAATGGTTGAAGAAGTTGAAGCTACTGCTGTGAAAGGCAGAGCAGGATATATGTCTGACACAGCCTCCTCTCAAAAACCGGAAAAAATTACTTCGATAGAAACAAAAGAGGAACCCCGTATTACGACGAAAATGCGGGAATTTAATCGTGTATTAGGCGGAGGCGTTGTATTAGGGTCGCTGGTTTTAATTGGCGGGGATCCGGGTATTGGAAAGTCAACCCTCTTACTGCAAATATCTGCGCAATTGGCAGAGAAGGAATTGCCGGTTCTTTATGTGTCTGGTGAGGAATCTACACGGCAAACGAAATTACGTGCTGATCGGTTAGATATAAAAACAGATGCATTATATGTTTTATCAGAAACAAAATTAATGGATATCAGCAGACAGATAGAAGAAATCAATCCTTCCTTTGTTGTCGTGGATTCCATTCAAACGATTTTTAAAGAAGAAGTAACCAGTGCTCCCGGCAGTGTGTCTCAGGTTCGAGAGTGTACCATGGAACTGATGAAAATAGCGAAGACCAAGGGAATTCCCATTTTCATTGTCGGTCACGTGACCAAAGAAGGATCGATTGCCGGTCCACGTTTATTGGAGCATATGGTAGATGCAGTATTGTACTTTGAAGGAGAGAGACACCATACTTACCGTATTTTAAGAGGTGTGAAGAACCGTTTTGGAAGTACGAATGAAATGGGGATTTTTGAGATGAAGGAAGAAGGGTTGCGTGAAGTCATGAATCCTTCAGAAATTTTCCTGGAAGAAAGGTCTCAAGGAGCTGCCGGATCAACCGTTGTCGCTTCGATGGAAGGAACCCGCCCCGTTTTAGTAGAGATACAAGCATTGATTTCACCGACAAGCTTCGGGAATCCGCGCAGAACAGCTACAGGAGTGGATCATAATCGTGTCCCGCTTTTGATGGCTGTATTGGAAAAACGTGTTGGAATGATGCTGCAAAATCAGGATGCTTATATTAAAGTAGCTGGCGGCGTGAAGCTGGACGAGCCGGCAATTGATTTAGCGCTGGCGGTCAGTATTGCTTCGAGCTTCCGTGATCATTCAACGAAGCCGGACGATATTTTTATTGGCGAGGTTGGTTTAACAGGTGAAATTCGCAGGGTGTCCCGTATCGAACAACGGGTACAGGAATCTGCAAAACTGGGATTTAAACGGGTTATTTGCCCGACAAATAATTTAGACGGATGGAATTACCCGGAAGGAATTGAAGTAATCGGTGTTTCTAATGTACAGGAAGCTTTAGAGATTGGATTGCGTCAGTAGATTTTTCATGAGAATTGCTAGTAAAAAAGCATATATTCCATGTTTTTGGGTAATACTACTATAATAGTCAGGAGGTGAAAGGAATTGATGAGAAAAGTAGTACACTTATTTTTTATTATATTAGGCGGTACCATGGGGTATCTCTATCTTCCAGTAATCGTCCGGTTATTAAATGTTGCTGAATCAAGCTGGTTAACTTCATCTATATTGGGAATGATTGTTGGAGCTATTATATTTTTTATCTTGTCTTATTTACTAGTAAACTATATTGTAAATTTCTTTCGTTGGGTGGAAGATGGACTGGTAAAAATACCGGCCATGGATTTGTTTTTTGGCAGTATTGGTTTAATTGTCGGTCTCGTTATAGCTTACTTTGTTAATATGCCGTTCCAAGATATGAGTATTCGTGTATTTTCACAGGTTCTGCCGCTTTTTATCATGATTATTCTCGGGTATTTAGGATTCCAAGTCGGTTTTCGCCGGCGTGAGGAATTTATGAATATACTCAAACCGACGAAAAAGGAAAAGCGCCGCAGCAATGAGGAAGAGGATACAGATACGGCCTCTGTGAGGCCAAGCTCGAAAATTTTAGATACAAGTGTCATCATTGATGGACGTATTGCGGATATTTGCCAGACAAACTTTTTAGAAGGAACCATCGTTATTCCACAGTTTGTCCTTGGTGAATTACAGCATATTGCAGATTCATCGGATGCGTTGAAGCGGAACCGGGGCAGACGTGGTTTGGATATCCTGAACCGGATCCAAAAAGAGCTTGCGGTACCGGTAGAAATCTACGAAGGTGATTTTGAAGATATTCCCGAGGTAGACAGCAAACTGATTAAATTAGCAAAAGTCATTGATGGGATTGTCGTTACCAATGATTTTAATTTAAATAAAGTATGTGACTTCCAGGGCGTGTCGGTCTTAAATATTAATGACCTTGCCAATGCCGTGAAGCCGGTTGTTCTGCCGGGTGAAGAGCTGCATGTTCAAGTTATTAAAGACGGGAAAGAACATAATCAGGGTGTTGCCTATTTAGATGATGGCACGATGATCGTTGTGGAAGAAGGCAGGGATTATATCGGCAAAAATATAGAGGTTGTGATTACCAGCGTTCTGCAAACCTCTGCAGGCCGAATGATTTTTGCAAAACCAAAATTACTTGAAAAAGCGTTGTAAAAAGGGTATAACTGATAAAGGATAAAAAAAGTGATAACATGTATATGTTATCACTTTTCGTATAGAGCTTGTTTATAAGGTGAGGGAAAAAACATCTTTGCTGAGAAGGATTCAAAAAATATCATATCTCATTTTTTGAAAGCAAAAAAGCAGGCAGCTATTATCTAAACAATGAAGGAGGCATTTTAAATGAGTAAGGAAGTCCGCGTACGTTATGCACCTAGTCCAACAGGGCATTTGCATATTGGTAACGCCCGTACGGCTTTATTTAATTATTTATATGCAAAACATTTTGATGGAAAATTTATCATCCGCACCGAAGATACAGATGCTAAAAGAAATGTAGAGGGCGGCGAAGAGAGTCAGTTAAAATATTTAAAATGGCTCGGTTTAGAATGGGATGAAGGTGCAGATATCGGCGGAGATTACGGTCCTTACCGTCAGACAGAACGCTTGGATATCTATCAAAAATTTGTAGATGAACTGCTGGAGCGTAATTTGGCTTATAAATGCTATATGACAGAAGAAGAGTTAGAGGCAGAGCGGGAAGAACAGCGTGCGAATGGACAAGTACCAAAATACGCTGGCAAACACAGCAATCTGACAGAAGAAGAAATAAAGACTTTTGAAGCAGAAGGCAGAACACCGAGTATCCGTCTCCGTGTTCCAAAAAACGAAACCTATACATTCCAGGATATTGTCCGTGGAGCAATCACATTTGAATCCAGTGATTTTGGGGATTGGGTAATTGTAAAGAAAAATGGAATCCCTACTTATAATTTTGCTGTAGCGATTGATGATCATTTTATGGAAATTACGGATGTATTGCGGGGAGAAGAGCATATTTCCAACACACCGAAACAAATGATGGTTTTTGATGCGTTTGGATGGACAGCACCGCGTTATGGACATATGACGCTCATTCTGAATGAAGAACGTAAAAAACTGAGTAAACGTGATGAGCATATTCTCCAATTTATCGAGCAATATCGTAATCTAGGTTACTTACCGGAAGCAATGTTTAACTTCATCAGTTTACTTGGATGGTCTCCAGTCGGTGAAGAAGAGATGTTCACACAAGACGAGTTAATTAACATTTTCGATCCGGAACGTTTATCGACTTCTGCTGCGATTTTTGATCAGCATAAATTGAAATGGATGAACAATGAATATATTAAGAAAGCAGATTTACATCGTGTCGTTGATTTAGCATTGCCGCATTTAATTGAAGCTGGAAAACTCCCGGAAGACATGGATGATGAAACGAGGGAATGGGCAGAAAATGTGATTAGCTTGTACCGTGAACAATTGCGCTACGGAGCAGAAATCGTTGAATTGACAGACTTGTTTTTCCAAGAGGATATTACGTATGGAGAAGCAGAATGGGAAGTTTTAGGAGAAGAACAAGTTCCCGAAGTATTACAAGTATTCACAGATAAATTGATTCATTTAGAGTCGTTTGATAAAGATTCCATTAAAGCACAATTTAAAGCAACCCAAAAAGAAACAGGACATCGCGGGAAAAAGCTCTTTATGCCAATCCGTGTTGCGACAACCGGACAAATGCATGGTCCGGAGCTTCCTTTTGCCATTGAGCTGCTTGGAAGAGATGTTGTTGTGAAGCGTCTGGATAAATTATTAAAGGAAATGAATGCTTAGGAGTTCACATTTCCTGCATTATATAATATATTATCCTTATAAGAAATGCCTATGAAAATGAAATATCAATAAAGCGTTGATGGGGTAAAGTAAAGAAGAATATCTTACACAGAGAGAATCACATTTGCTGCGAGTGATTTTAAGATGTCTTTTCGAAGTGCGCCTCAGAGTCTATCATGGAACGAACATAGAGTACATGGTAGCGGTTCTCTGCCGTTAACAGGAGCAAAGTGGGGAAGGATATTTTTCCTGAACAGAGTGGAACCGCGCTAAAAAAGCGTCTCTGTGTTTTCAATAACACAGAGACGCTTTTTTTATAACTGGTAAAAGGAGAGGGGAGCAAATTGGATAGTAATATACTTCCATATTGTAACAAGGATGCTTCCTGATTATTTAAACCAAAGGGGGCTTTATGTAAATGGTCTTTCGAACAATAAAAGAAGATATGGAAGTTGTATTTGAACAGGATCCAGCCGCCCGGACATATTTTGAAGTGATGTTGACATATTCGGGTGTACATGCAATTTGGGCACATCGCCTTGCGCATTGGCTGTATAATAAAAATCTGAAGTTTTTTGCCCGTTTTGTTTCACAATTCGCCCGTTTTATCACTGGTATTGAAATACATCCCGGAGCAAAAATAGGAAGACGGATGTTTATTGATCATGGAATGGGCGTGGTTATCGGAGAAACATGTGAAATAGGCGATAATGTCACCATTTTTCAAGGGGTAACGCTTGGTGGAACAGGGAAGGAACAAGGCAAACGGCATCCAACGATTGAAGACAATGCAATGGTTGCAACAGGAGCCAAAGTACTGGGAGCTATTACAATTGGAGAAAATTCCAAAATTGGCGGAGGTTCTGTTGTATTAAAGGATGTTCCGGCTAATGCTACTGTTGTCGGTGTTCCTGGTCAAGTCGTTGTACAAGATGGAAAACGTCTGAAGAAAGATTTAGATCATCATAAGATTCCGGATCCGGTTGCGGAAACTTGTAAAGATTTACAAGAGCAGATTAAGGAATTGAAAGCAGAAGTGGAGCATTTAAAGAAAGGAAGAATAAACAACCATGACGATTCAAATATATAATACGTTAACGAGGCAGAAAGAAGAATTTAAGCCGATTGAGCCTGGGAAAGTATCCATGTATGTATGCGGCCCGACCGTGTATAATTATATTCATATCGGAAATGCACGTCCGGCAATTGTCTTTGATACGGTCCGTCGATATTTTGAGTATCGAGGGTACGATGTCAACTACGTTCTGAACTTTACCGATGTAGATGATAAAATTATCAAAGCCGCCAAAGAAGCGAAAGAAGAAGTCGGTGCGCTAGCCGATCGTTTTATTGATGCATATTTAGAAGATGTGCAGGCGTTAGGTGTTAAAAAAGCAACCAAAAACCCGCGTGTGATGGATTCCATGCAGGACATCATTGTGTTTATCAAAGAATTAATCGATAAAGGTTATGCCTATGAGGCGGAAGGTGATGTGTACTTCAAACCGCGTTCTTTTGAAGGGTATGGAAAGTTGTCTCACCAATCGATTGACGAGCTGCGCTCAGGTGCACGTATTCAAATTGGCGAGAAAAAGGAAGATCCTTTAGATTTTGCTCTATGGAAACAGGCAAAAGAAGGTGAAATTGCCTGGGATGCTCCTTGGGGGAAAGGTCGCCCGGGCTGGCATATTGAATGCTCCGCGATGGCTAAAAAATATTTGGGAGATACCATTGATATTCATGCCGGGGGACAGGATTTAACGTTTCCGCATCATGAGAATGAAATCGCCCAATCGGAAGCACATAATGATAAAACTTTTGCAAACTATTGGATGCACAACGGCTACATTAATATCGAAAATGAAAAAATGTCGAAATCACTCGGGAATTTTGTGCTGGCACGAGAGTTGATTGAGCAGCATGATCCGAGAGTACTGCGGTTCTTTATGCTTTCTGTTCACTATCGCAATCCGGTTAATTTTACGGAAGAATTATTACAGAGTGCGAAAACAAGTTTAGAACGGATTGAAACAGCTTATCATAATTTAGGGCACCGCCGGCAAACAAGTATGGACTTCAGAGAAGATAACAAAGAATGGTTCGACCGTATTGAGGAACATACAAAGCATTTTGAAGCGGAGATGGATGATGATTTCAATACAGCAAATGCTATTTCCGTCCTATTTGATTTATCCAAAGATGCGAATGTCTATGTCCAGGAGGAGCAAACTGCTACAGAAGTTATTGATGTTTTTCGTGAGCGCCTTGCCTCTATGCTTCGCGTGTTAGGTATTGATATCGAAGTGGAGCAGGAAGAAATGCTGGATGAAACAATTGAAGCACTGATTGCTGAGCGGAACGAGGCACGTAAAAATCGTGATTTTGCCCGTGCGGATGAAATACGCGACCAATTGAAACAAGAACAAATCATCTTAGAAGATACGCCGCAGGGTGTTCGGTGGAAAAGAGGTAAATAATGAAAGCCAGTGATGTCAGGCAAATGAAAAGTCTCGCTCTAGCTTATATCGGCGATGCCATTTATGAAGTATATGTGCGTGAGCTGTTGTTAGAGCGGGGAACCATTAAACCGAATCAACTGCATCAGGCAGCAATTCGATATGTATCCGGTAAAGCACAAGCGAAGGTGGTTCTGCATTGGCTGGAACAGGATGCGTTTTTAACAGAAGAAGAGAGTCGTGTGGTGGTTCGGGGAAGAAATGCTAAATCAGGCAGTACGCCCAAGAATGTGAATGTACAAACTTATCGATATAGTACCGCATTTGAAGCGTTGATTGGCTATCACTATTTATTAAAAAATGAACAAAGACTACAGAAACTAATGACGAAAGCCATTGATTTTTTAGAAGAAGGGAGTGCTTGAAGTGACACAGGAACAGGAATGGATTATGGGAAAGAACCCTGTTATGGAAGCATTAAAATCCGGTCGTTCTGTTCATAAAGTCTGGATATCTGAACAGATGCAGGGGGGAGCTGTGCATAAAATACAACAGCTTGCCCGGGAAGCGGGAGCGGTTGTTCAGAAAGCACCAAGGTCCAAGCTGGATAAAATGCAGGAGGGAAATCATCAGGGAGTGATTGCCTCCGTTGCTTCTTATCCTTACGCATCAATAGATGAACTTTTCGATAAAGCCGAGAAAAAAGAAGAAGATCCTTTTTTTATTATACTGGATGAATTAGAGGATCCGCATAACTTAGGATCTATTTTGCGCACGGCAGATGCAACAGGTGCACATGGTGTGATTATTCCGAAGCACCGTTCTGTTGGTTTAACAGCTACTGTAGCCAAAACAGCGGCAGGAGCATTGGAGCATATTCCCGTTGCCAGAGTGACGAATATTGCCAATACAATCGATGCGTTGAAGGAAAGAAATGTATGGGTTGTCGGGACAGAAGCAAACGCGGATGAAGATTACCGGCAGCTGGACGGAACACTGCCAATCGGAATTGTTATCGGGAATGAAGGCAAAGGAATGAGTCGTCTTGTGCGAAAAAAATGTGACTGGACGGTCAGCTTACCGATGGTTGGACAAGTATCCTCGTTAAATGCATCTGTTGCTTGCAGTTTACTTCTTTATGAAGTGCTCAGAAAACGTCAGCCATTGGAGAGTTCCTAAATGGTTGTATTAATTGTGGATGGCTATAATATTATCGGTGCCTGGCCAGAGCTGCAGCAACTGAAAGAAAAGGATATTGGACAAGCAAGGGACCGGCTGATTGAACTTCTTGCAGAGTATCAGGCATTTACCGGTGACCGTGTTATCGTTGTCTTCGATGCTTACTACGTTCGGGGAATTGAATCAAAAGAAGAACAATCGAAGGTGGAAGTAATTTACACGAACGAAAAAGAAACTGCAGATGAATGTATTGAAAAACTGGTTAAGACCGTGAAGAATATTCAAACACAAGTTTATGTTGCAACGTCGGATTATGCCGAACAACGTACGATTTTTGGGCAAGGCGCTTTACGTAAATCTGCCAGAGAACTGCAAATTGAAATGGATGATATGAATCAGGAGATTCATATCAACCTGGAGGTATATCAAAAAGAAAAGCCAGCTGTGAAAATCCCGATAAATCAAGATTTACTAAAACGTTTTGAAGAGATGCGCAGGGGGAAATAGAATATATAAGAAGTGTTCAAAACAGGAGGAAACGCTTCTCATACCATTATTGGGGAGTTATTCCTGTGCATGATGAGCAATGGAATAACATACTGCGATAAAAATAATTTTAAACATTTTTTAATAAATAATGACAGTCACAAAGGGTGTGTGCAGAAAGCTGTCCCGCCCTGTTTTATAACACCCGGTATGCAGGTAAAAAGGCTTTATTTTTTGCATAAGCGACAAATTACGACAATTCCTGTCATAAAGGGGTCGTTGACGATATTTTGACTGGTCTAGTATAATAGTTCCTATCGTGGAGATATTTGGAGATATCGATTTAGGGGGGATTGTTAGTGAAAGGCGGGCGAATCAATACACGCAGCAGGAAGTTGGACAAACTAGAAGATATTAATTTGCTGGAATTAATCGATAAAGGTGACAGCCATGCGCTGGACCTCCTTATACATCGGTATTTAAATTTTGTACAGATAAAAGCAAGAGCTTATTTTATCATCGGTGCAGATAAGGAAGACATTGTCCAAGAAGGAATGATTGGATTATATAAAGCTATCCGTGATTTTGATTTAAAACAGACGACTCCTTTTAAAGCTTTTGCCGAGCTATGTGTGACGAGGCAAATCATCACAGCAATAAAAACAGCAACAAGACAAAAGCATCTCCCCTTGAATTCTTATATCTCTCTTGATAAGCCAATCTATGATGAAGAATCCGACCGGACATTGCTTGATATCATATCAAGTTCGGAAGGAAGCAATCCTGAGAAAATGCTGATTAACCAAGAAGAATATGGGGCAATGACATTTAAATTATCAGAATTGTTGAGCGGCTTGGAGAAGCAAGTATTACAGCTCTATTTAGACGGCTGCACGTATCAGGAAATTGCCGAGCAGTTAAATCGGCATATAAAATCTATTGATAACGCTTTAGTGCGTGTGAAGCGGAAACTGGAAATATTGCTTGCAGAAAACGGTGTTACGATTTAAAGAGGAAAAGCAAAAATTTTGTTAAAAACCGGACATTGCTATCTTAGCTAAATCGACCTTATACGTATCTTCTGCATACACACGGAAAACATATAAATATACCTGCCGGATTCCTGAAAACAAGCAGGCGATATTGACATTATGACAGCAAAGTGCTATGTTAATA
This sequence comes from Oceanobacillus timonensis, assembly GCF_900166635.1. Lineage (NCBI taxonomy): Bacteria > Bacillati > Bacillota > Bacilli > Caryophanales > Bacillaceae > Oceanobacillus > Oceanobacillus timonensis. The sequence continues at coordinate 4,413,009 of NZ_LT800497.1, read as the reverse complement.
TAGTCTATATCCCTGTGTATTGGGGTGGAATTTATGAATAAGAAAATTGTCTTATCATGTGCAGTATGTTCTGGCAGGAACTATTCAACGAACAAAAACGCAGCCAATCAATCAAAAAGACTAGAAGTGAAAAAGTTCTGTAAGCATTGCAAAACACATACACTGCACCGTGAGACGAAATAGATATAGGTTGATGGACAGATTCGCGTAAGTTCGGGGGGATACAGTTAAGATGTTTAAGTTCTTAAAGAATGTTTCAAATGAAATGAAGAAAGTAAGCTGGCCAAAAGGAAAAGAACTAAGAAACTATACTTTTGTAGTTATTTCTACAGTAATCTTTATGGCAGTATTCTTTTTCGTTGTTGATTTAGGTCTATCAGAAATTTTAAATGCATTTTTTGAATAGTTCCGTTATAATGCAGGTATAATGAAAAGAAGAAAAGTCAGCGAAAGCCCGGTTTATGCGGGTTTTTTAAATTGGGAAAGAAAAAGTGAAAATGTATGCTTGCAGACTGGGAAAAGTGACGTGTCATCTCTTAAGTCCGGTGCTCGGAGCAAGACATTCAAAACAGCTCATAAAGAGGAGGGACAGGGCAATCTATTGTCCGATACAAAATGGAAAAGAATTGGTATGTGGTTCACACGTATTCCGGTTATGAAAACAAAGTGAAAATGAACCTTGAAAAAAGGGTAGAATCCATGGGTATGGAAGATAAGATTTTTCGTGTGATTGTTCCGGAAGATGAAGAAGCAGAAATTAAAAATGGCAAGAAGAAAATGGTGAAGAAAAAATCTTTTCCGGGCTATGTACTAACAGAAATGGTGATGACCGATGATTCATGGTATGTTGTGCGTAATACACCTGGAGTTACCGGGTTTGTCGGTTCCAGTGGACATGGTGCCAAACCGACGCCGATATTGCCAGATGAAGTAGAGGTTGTGCTGAAAAGAATGGGCGTCAATGAGCCAGCAGTACAAGTTGATTTTGACGTGAAAGAAAGTGTACGTGTCACCGACGGCCCGTTTTCCGATTTTACAGGAACAATTGAACAAATTGATACGGATAAACAAAAATTGAAAGTGCATGTGAATATGTTTGGGAGAGAAACACCAGTTGAACTGGACTTTTCCCAAGTGGACAAACTCACGTAAGTTTTGCTGTTGAAAATGAGCCGGTGATAGAAGCGGAAACAGACCGAGTTTTATAAGGCGGCTGTTCTATTTGATAATTAAATCATCAAAAAGCGGTAGACTCCATGATTTTCAAGAATCGGGGGCTTGCTTTTTTTTTGAATTTATGCTAAGATTTTTTTGTTATTCTCGTTCTTAACTAGAAAAAGAGCAAGAAATTGAGTGGGAGGGTAAATAAAATAAGAGACCCTATTACCACATCACGGACTTTAAGGAGGTGTGTCTCGTGGCTAAAAAAGTAATCAAGTTAGTAAAACTGCAAATTCCTGCGGGGAAAGCTAATCCAGCACCACCAGTTGGGCCGGCTCTAGGTCAAGCAGGTGTTAACATTATGGGATTCTGTAAAGAATTTAACGCTCGAACACAAGAACAAGCAGGTTTAATTATTCCTGTTGAAATCACAGTATTCGAGGACCGTTCATTTACATTTATTACAAAGACTCCACCAGCAGCCGTGCTACTTAAAAAAGCAGCTGGAATCGAGTCTGGTTCAGGCGAACCGAACAGATCAAAAGTCGCTGCTGTTAAACGCGACCAAGTACAAGAAATCGCTGAAACAAAAATGCCAGATTTAAATGCTGCAGATGTTGATGCGGCTGTTCGTATGGTTGAAGGTACTGCGCGCAGTATGGGAATCACAATCGAAGACTAATCGGTAATTCCGTAGACGAAATGGAAAGGTTGCGGTTGTTTGTACCCGCAGCCTTATTCATGAGAGTGATGAATGAATAGATGATTCACGTGTCAGACAAGAGAATTTCTCTTGTCCCGTGGGAGGTACAACCGTTATAACCACAAAAGAGGAGGATATAATAAATATGGCTAAATATGGTAAGAAACATCAAGAAGCTTTAAAGCAGATTGATCGTGCAAAAGCATATGAAATTAAAGAAGCTGTAGAACTTGCAAAAAAGACTGCAAAAGCAAACTTTGATGAAACAGTTGAAGCTGCATTCCGTCTCGGCGTAGACCCTAAGAAAGCAGATCAACAAATCCGCGGAGCAATGGTTTTACCGCATGGTACTGGTAAAACACAACGCGTTTTAGTATTTGCAAAAGGCGATAAAGCAAAAGAAGCAGAAGCTGCAGGAGCAGATTATGTTGGAGAAGAAGATTACATCAATAAAATTAACCAAGGCTGGTTTGAATTTGATGTCATTGTTGCTACTCCGGATATGATGGCTCAAGTAGGTAAATTAGGTCGTGTTTTAGGACCAAAAGGTTTAATGCCAAACCCTAAAACAGGAACGGTAACTTTTGAAGTGGAAAAAGCTGTTCAAGACGTTAAAGCTGGTAAAGTAGAATATCGTGTTGATAAATCTGCTAACATTCACGTTCCAATCGGAAAAATTTCTTTTGACGATGAAAAATTAGTAGATAACTTCGCTGCACTAGCTGATCAGCTAGTAAAAATTAAACCACAGGCTTCTAAAGGTACTTACCTTAAAAATGCTTCCATTACATCTACAATGGGACCAGGAATCAAAGTAGATGTTTCAAGTTTCCGTTAATTAGCAGTTGACTTTTAAGCCAACTTTCGATATACTAATTTTCGGTTTCATAAAATCGAATGTTATACCGTAGACAGCAGGGGCTCGTACAAGAGTTTAATCTTCCTGCCGAGGTGTTTATTTTATAGAGCGGCAAACCGTTTTGCTGGTCTGAAGTAAGCTCTCATGTCTACATGAGAGCTTTTTTATAGTGTGTGTTCAACAAGAAATGGACATCCCCTTATAGAAAAGCACGTCCGAACGGTGTAAACAGAATGATTGTTATTAGGAGGTGGAAAGATGTCAGGGATTATTGAACAAAAGAAACAATTAGTAGAGGAAATTGCCGACAAGTTCCGTAATTGCCAAACTGCAGTCGTAGTTGACTATCGCGGACTTGATGTTTCAGAGGTCACTGAACTCCGTAAACAGCTTCGCGAAGCAGGTGTTGAATTCAAAGTATATAAGAATACAATGGTTCGTCGTGCTATCGAATCTGTTGAGCTGAATGAACTCAGTGAAGTATTGACCGGACCTAACGCCATCGCATTTAGTGAAGACGTGGTTGCTCCGGCAAGAATCTTGAATAACTTCAGTAAAGAGCATGAAGCTTTGGAACTTAAAGGTGGAATCATCGAAGGCAATGTGGCTTCGCTTGATCAAATTAAAGAGCTTGCAGACCTGCCAAACTACGAAGGTATGGTATCTATGCTGCTTAGCGTACTTCAAGCTCCAGTTCGTAACTTGGCTTATGCTACAAAAGCTGTTGCTGAGCAAAAAGAAGAGCAAGGTGCTTAATACACCGCGTGTTTTAATAAAAAACAAACTTATATCAGGAGGAATTTAATCATGACAAACGAAGAAATGATTAGTGCAATCAAAGAAATGACTGTACTTGAATTAAACGATTTAGTAAAAGCAATCGAAGAAGAATTCGGCGTAACAGCTGCTGCTCCAGTTGCTGCTGCAGGTGCTGCTGCGGGCGGTGCTGCTGAAGAAGAACAAACTGAATTTGACGTTGTTCTTAACGATGCTGGCGCATCTAAAATCAAAGTTGTTAAAGCAGTTCGCGAAATCACTGGTCTTGGCTTGAAAGATGCGAAAGACTTAGTAGATAACGCTCCTAAACCAATTAAAGAAGCTGTATCGAAAGAAGATGCAGATGAAGTGAAAGAAAAACTTGAAGAAGCAGGCGCTACTGTAGAAGTTAAATAATTTAACGCATATAAAAAGAGCTCGTCGTATTTCAGACGGGCTCTTTTATCACGAAACCAAAAACCACTTTGTTACTAGAAAAAGTTCAAGTTGATATACGAGAATGTTTTTTAGTTTGACAAGTGGTCTTTTTTTCTAATAAAGTATTTTCTTAATTCATGTAAAGTGGGTGCTAATCCATATGACAGATCATTATTATTCGAAACAGCCTCAGGCGGAATCAATACCTCGACACTGGTCTTTTGAGCTGCGTGGCAGGATGTTTCAGTTTACTAGTGATGTTGGAGTTTTCTCAAAAAATGAAGTGGACTTTGGGTCCAGGCTGCTGATTGAGGCTTTTCAGGAACCTGAGGTTAATGGTTCGATATTAGATGTAGGCTGTGGTTATGGGCCTATTGGCTTGTCTTTGGCCTCCAGTTTTCCGGACAGGTGTGTTTGCATGGTTGATGTGAATGAACGTGCTGTCGAATTGGCTCAAAAAAACGCAGAAATAAATAAGGTCTCCAATACAACCATTTTTCAAAGCGATTTGTATGAGCAGTTACACGAAAAAATGTTTGCCTCTATTGTGACGAATCCACCGATACGCGCCGGTAAAAAAATAGTACATGCTATATTGGAAGAGGCGTATCATTATCTGGAGAATCACGGCGAGTTGTGGGTGGTTATTCAAAAAAAACAGGGAGCTCCGTCTGCAAAAGACAAAATAGAAGCGGTGTTTGGTAATGTGGAAATCGTAACGAAGAAAAAAGGTTATTTTATATTGCGAGCAAAAAAGTTTGACTAACAATTAGGCATGTGCTAAGATTGGAAGATGCTAAGATTAGGGTACGTTTGCCTGGCGTTTTTCTGCAAGGAAACGTATAAAATCTTTATAGATGGGAAAAGCTTGTAGAATCGGGAAAAACAAAGGTTCGACAATTTGCTTTTCTATAGTTTATCAAAATTCTCTCATCTGCACAATCTAAAATCACAATATCCTTTGAATAACTGATTTTTTCAATGAACAAAGGAACAGTGGTAAAGCTTGTGGATGGTAGGATAATGAGTTTATAGTTTTATTTTTTAAAGAACAGATGATGAATTATTCAGACGTTCTTTTAAATATGAGTTACATTTTGTAGAGCAACTACTAAAATGGATGATTTAAGGGGTGAAGCAGTTGACAGGTCAACTAGTTCAGTATGGACGGCACCGCCAACGCAGGAGCTATGCACGTATTAATGAAGTGTTAGAATTACCTAACCTGATTGAAATCCAAACCGCTTCTTATGAATGGTTTTTGGAAGAAGGTTTAAGAGAGATGTTCCAGGATATCTCTCCAATTGAAGATTTCACAGGAAATCTATCACTTGAATTTGTGGATTATAGTTTGGGGGATACAAAATATCCCGTAGACGAAGCAAAAGAAAGAGACGTGACATATAATGCTCCCCTCCGCGTGAAGGTTCGTTTAATTAATAATGAAACCGGAGAAGTAAAGGAACAAGAAGTTTTTATGGGTGACTTCCCATTAATGACCGATACGGGAACATTTATTATCAATGGGGCAGAACGCGTTATTGTATCACAACTTGTGCGTTCACCGAGCGTTTATTACAACGAAAAAATTGATAAAAATGGAAAACGCGGTATTACGACAACAGTTATTCCAAACCGCGGGGCATGGTTAGAATTTGAAACAGATGCGAAAGATGTTGCTTATGTCCGTATTGACCGTACTCGTAAGTTACCAATTACCGTTCTGTTAAGAGCATTAGGATTTGGTACAGATCAAGAAATTGTTGATCTGCTGGGCGAGAACGAATATTTACGAAACACACTAGAAAAAGATAATACAGAGAATGCTGAGAAAGCTCTTTTAGAAATCTATGAACGCCTGCGACCTGGTGAGCCGCCGACAGTAGATAATGCAAAGAGTCTATTAGTATCCCGTTTCTTTGATCCAAAACGCTATGATTTAGCGCATGTGGGTCGGTATAAAATGAATAAAAAACTCCATATCAAGAATCGTTTATTCAACCAAGTGCTTGCTGAGCCTGTTGTAGATTCAGAGACCGGAGAAGTTATTGCGAATAAAGGCGATCGTCTGGAAAGAAAATTATTAGATAAAATTCTTCCGTATCTGGAGCGTGAAGAAGAACGTTTCGGTGATAAAACTTACACACCGCATGATGGTGTGTTAGAAGAAGACATTACCGTGCAATCTGTAAAAATTCTTGATCCGACAGATCCAAACGGAGAACGTGAACTGACAGTCATCGGTAACGGTGAAATAACAAAAGAGATTAAAAATATCACTCCAGCTGATATTTTGTCTTCGATCAGTTACTTCTTTAACCTGCTTCATGAAGTGGGGGATACAGATGATATTGACCACTTGGGCAACCGTCGTCTGCGTTCTGTTGGTGAGTTGCTGCAAAACCAATTCCGTATCGGATTATCCCGTATGGAACGTGTTGTTCGCGAAAGAATGTCTATCCAGGACACTTCCAGCGTAACTCCACAGCAATTAATCAATATCCGTCCGGTGATTGCATCGATTAAAGAGTTCTTTGGCAGCTCGCAGCTGTCCCAGTTCATGGATCAGACCAACCCATTAGGTGAATTAACGCATAAACGCCGTTTATCAGCACTTGGACCGGGTGGTTTAACACGTGAACGTGCCGGATTTGAAGTACGTGATGTTCACTATTCCCACTATGGTCGTATGTGTCCGATTGAGACACCAGAGGGACCAAACATTGGTTTGATTAACTCGCTATCCAGTTATGCAAAAGTAAACGAGTTTGGTTTTATTGAATCACCATATCGTCGTGTTGACCCTGAAACTGGAAGAGTAACAGATACGATCGATTACCTGACAGCAGATGAACAAGATAATTATATTGTTGCACAGGCCAACTCGCATTTGGATGATGATAACTTCTTTGTTAATGAGGAAGTAATCGCTCGTTTCCGTGAAGATAACATTATTGTATCTCGCGACAGAATCGATTATATGGACGTATCACCAAAACAGGTTGTTTCCGCTGCGACAGCATGTATTCCATTCTTGGAAAATGACGACTCCAACCGGGCATTGATGGGAGCAAACATGCAGCGTCAAGCAGTTCCTTTGATGAATCCAAAGGCACCAGTTGTTGGAACCGGTATGGAATACGTTAACGGGAAAGATTCCGGAGCTGCTGTTATCTGTCGTCATGATGGATATGTTGAGCGTGTAGAAGCCAAAACTGTTTTTATCCGTCGCGTATCTGAAGTAGACGGTAAACAGGTAGAAGGCGATTTGGATCGTTATGGATTGCAAAAATATCAACGTTCCAACCAGGGAACTTGTTATAATCAACGTCCGATTGTTGCAGAGGGAGACCGAGTAACAAAAGGCGAAGTTCTTGCTGATGGTCCTTCGATGGAAGACGGCGAACTGGCATTAGGCCAAAACGTGCTCGTAGGCTTCATGACCTGGGAAGGTTATAACTATGAAGATGCGATTATTATGAGTGAACGTCTTGTAAAAGATGATGTCTATACTTCCATTCATATTGAAGAATTTGAATCGGAATCTCGTGATACCAAGCTTGGACCGGAAGAAATCACAAGAGATATTCCTAACGTCGGGGAAGATGCACTTAAGAACCTTGATGAACAAGGAATCATCCGTGTTGGTGCAGAAGTAACAGACAGCGATATTCTTGTTGGGAAAGTTACACCGAAAGGAATGACGGAGCTTTCTGCAGAAGAACGTCTATTACATGCGATTTTCGGTGAGAAAGCACGTGAAGTAAGAGATACTTCCTTGCGTGTTCCTCACGGTGGCGATGGAATCGTCTTAGATGTAAAAATCTTTAACCGTGAAGATGGCGACGAGTTACCACCGGGTGTGAACCAGCTTGTTCGTGTATATATCGTTCAGAAACGTAAAATTCACGAAGGAGATAAAATGGCTGGACGTCATGGTAACAAAGGGGTTATCTCCAAAATCTTACCGGAAGAGGATATGCCGTTCTTACCGGATGGTACACCAATCGACATCATGTTGAACCCATTAGGGGTACCGTCACGTATGAATATCGGACAGGTGTTTGAGCTGCATTTAGGAATGGCTGCAAGACAGCTTGGCCTGCACGTAGCAAGTCCGGTATTTGACGGAGCAACAGAAGATGACGTTTGGGAAACACTTGAAGAAGCAGGCATGCCGCGGGATGCGAAGACGGTTCTTTATGACGGACGTACAGGAGAAGCCTTTGACAACCGTATATCTGTAGGTGTTGCGTATATGATTAAACTTGCGCATATGGTTGACGATAAATTGCACGCCCGTTCAACTGGACCATACTCTCTCGTAACGCAACAACCGCTCGGCGGTAAAGCACAGTTCGGCGGACAGCGTTTTGGTGAGATGGAGGTTTGGGCACTTGAAGCTTACGGTGCTGCATATACGCTTCAAGAAATCTTAACTGTTAAATCAGATGATACAGTTGGACGCGTGAAGACGTATGAATCTATCGTAAAAGGTGACAATGCTCCGGAAGCAGGTGTACCTGAATCATTTAAAGTACTCATCAAAGAGCTTCAAAGCCTTGGTATGGATGTGAAGATGCTCTCAAGTACAGAAGATGAAATCGATATGCGTGAGTTGGAAGAAGAAGAAGGCCAGACATCAACGAAACTCAACATTGAAGTGGAAGAAGAACCACTAAATCAATAAAAATAAGTGCAGCAATGGTTCCCTTCCACGCGATGGACTCGGAGCCGGGACTGGAATTCCAATTACTCGTCTCACCGAAAACATTGGTGGTGACACTTCGGCAGAACCATTCTGCACTTTCTATAAAACGCAACTTGATTCAGGGAATGTATTTCAAGTTGCGTTCATTAAGAGATGAAGTGACCGTTTTTCCCAAACCTTATTTATATTTTCCTTCTATAAGGAACAAGGGAAATGACGGGCACTCATGCTTTAATGAAACACAACTTCAATTAAAGAAATCCCAGACTTTCGCCAAAATATGACGATAAGCCAGGTTTTCTCAAACTTTCTTAACTTATAAAGGGAGGATTGCCCCTTGTTAGATGTAAATAATTTTGAGTACATGAAAATAGGGCTTGCTTCATCGGAAAAGATTCGTTCTTGGTCTTACGGTGAGGTGAAAAAACCAGAAACAATTAACTATCGTACTTTAAAACCGGAAAAAGACGGTTTGTTCTGTGAGCGTATCTTTGGACCAACAAAGGATTGGGAATGTCACTGCGGTAAATATAAACGCGTCCGTTACAAAGGTGTTGTCTGTGACCGATGTGGTGTAGAAGTGACAAAAGCAAAAGTACGCCGTGAACGTATGGGGCATATTGAACTTGCTGCTCCAGTATCCCATATTTGGTATTTCAAAGGTATACCAAGCCGCATGGGATTGGTATTAGATATGTCTCCTCGTGCCTTAGAGGAAGTTATCTATTTCGCAGCATATATCGTAACGGATCCGGGAAGCACACCGCTTGAAAAGAAACAATTGCTTTCCGAGAAAGAATACCGTTCTTATTATGATAAATACGGTAATAACTTCAAAGCGCAAATGGGCGCAGAAGCTATCCGTAAATTATTGCAGGATCTTGACCTGGAAAAAGAAGTAGATGCACTTCGTGAAGAGTTGAAAACAGCTCATGGTCAACGTCGTACTCGTGCAATCAAACGCTTGGAAGTAATGGAAGCATTCCGTAATTCTGGAAACGAATCAAACTGGATGGTTTTAGATGTTCTTCCAGTCATCCCTCCAGAAATTCGGCCAATGGTTCAATTAGACGGCGGACGTTTCGCTACGTCAGATTTAAATGACCTTTACCGTCGTGTAATCAACCGTAATAACCGTTTAAAAAGGCTTCTCGATTTAGGCGCTCCAAGCATTATCGTTCAAAACGAGAAACGGATGCTACAAGAAGCAGTGGATGCGTTAATTGATAATGGACGTCGTGGCCGCCCAGTAACAGGACCAGGTAACCGTCCATTAAAATCTCTTTCTCATATGCTGAAAGGGAAGCAAGGCCGTTTCCGTCAGAACCTGTTAGGTAAACGTGTCGACTATTCCGGCCGTTCCGTTATCGTTGTTGGACCTCATTTGAAAATGTATCAGTGCGGTCTGCCGAGAGAAATGGCGCTGGAACTATTCAAACCGTTTATTATGAAAGAACTCGTATCCAGAGGCCTGGCACACAACATTAAATCAGCAAAAAGAAAAATTGAAAGAGTACACCCGGATGTATGGGACGTTCTTGAAGATGTGATTAAAGAACACCCGGTACTTCTAAACCGTGCACCAACGTTGCACAGATTGGGTATTCAAGCATTTGAACCTACGCTGGTGGATGGTCGTGCTATCCGTCTGCATCCGCTTGTATGTACTGCATACAACGCTGACTTTGACGGTGACCAGATGGCTGTACACGTTCCACTTGGAGCAGAAGCACAGGCAGAAGCAAGAATCTTGATGCTGGCAGCACAAAACATTCTTAACCCGAAAGATGGCAAACCAGTTGTTACACCATCACAGGATATGGTACTAGGAAACTACTACCTTACACTGGAACGTGAAGGTGCTGTTGGAGAAGGTTCTTATTTCAAAGATACAAATGAAGCATTAATTGCTTATCAAAATGGATATGTACATCTGCACACACGTGTGGCCGTTCAGGCATCCAGTTTAAATAATAAAACATTTACAGAAGAACAAAACAGCCAGTTGTTGTTAACAACAATCGGCAAACTAATCTTTAATGAAATTCTTCCAGACTCTTTCCCTTATATGAACGAACCTACAAAAGGGAATTTAGAAGAGAAAACACCAGGAAACTATTTTGTTGGTGCTGGTACAGACGTTAAAGAAGAAATTAAAAGCCGTGAAGTGGTTAAGCCATTCAAAAAAGGCTTCTTAGGTGATATTATCGCCGAAGTGTTCAAACGTTTCAAAATCACAGAAACCTCGAAGATGCTGGACCGTATGAAAGATTTAGGATTCAGTTATTCTACAAAAGCCGGTATGACAGTTGGTATCTCAGATATCGTTGTGCTTGCTGAAAAAGAAGGTATTCTAGATGAAGCCCAAGGAAAAGTGGATAAAGTATCCAAACAATTCCGCCGTGGTCTGATTACAGAAGAAGAGCGTTATGACCGTGTTATTGCTATCTGGTCCGAAGCGAAAGATGTGATCCAAGACCGTCTGATGGGATCCTTGAGTAACCGAAACCCTATCTATATGATGAGTGATTCCGGTGCCCGTGGTAACGCATCAAACTTCACCCAGCTTGCTGGTATGCGTGGATTGATGGCCGACCCATCTGGTAAAATCATTGAAATCCCGATCAAATCAAGTTTCCGTGAAGGCCTGACTGTAATGGAATACTTTATTTCCACACACGGTGCACGTAAAGGTCTTGCCGATACAGCACTGAAAACAGCCGACTCAGGTTACTTGACTCGTCGTCTGGTAGATGTTGCGCAGGATGTTATCATCCGTGAAGAAGATTGCGGTACAGACCGTGGCTTAAGCGTAACAGCACTGGAAGATGGTTCAGAAGTAATTGAACCGCTGTTAGACCGTTTAATCGGCAGAACAGCATTCGAAAACGTGAAGCACCCAGAAACTGGCAAAGTCATCGTGGAGAAAAATGAGCTGATTCACGAAGATCAGGCAAAAGCAATTGTAGAAGCTGGTATTGAAGAGGTTATTATCCGTTCTGCCTTTACTTGTAACACCAAGCATGGTGTATGTCAGAAATGTTATGGCCGTAACTTAGCGACCGGTTCTGATGTGGAAGTTGGAGAAGCAGTAGGAATTATCGCCGCGCAATCCATTGGTGAGCCTGGTACACAGCTTACGATGCGTACTTTCCACACAGGCGGTGTTGCCGGAGATGACATTACACAAGGTCTGCCACGTATCCAAGAACTGTTTGAAGCCCGTAATCCGAAAGGGCAAGCTGTGATTACAGAGATTGCCGGTACGGTTCTTGAAATGAAAGAAGTGAAGGATAAACAGGAAGTTGTTATCCAAGGCAAGGTCGAACAACGCAGTTACGCAGTTCCTTATAATGCACGTATGAAAGTGCAAGAAGGAGATCAAGTGGAAGCAGGACAGGAACTCACAGAAGGTTCCGTTGATCCGAAAGAATTGCTCCGTGTCAAAGGTGTAGAAGGCGTTGAAAGCTACTTGCTTAAAGAAGTACAGCGTGTATATCGTATGCAAGGGGTAGAAATCGGAGATAAACACGTCGAAGTAATGGTTCGACAAATGCTTCGTAAAATCCGTGTTGTTTCCGCTGGAGATACAGAAGTATTACCAGGTTCTCTGCTTGAATTACACCAGTTCAGAGATGCAAACCATCAAGTATTTAAAGAAGGTGCGGAACCTGCAACAGGACGCCCTGTACTACTTGGTATTACGAAAGCATCGCTTGAAACAGATTCCTTCTTATCAGCTGCATCCTTCCAAGAAACAACACGTGTCTTGACAGATGCTGCGATTAAAGGAAAACGCGATGAATTACTCGGTTTGAAAGAGAATGTTATTATTGGTAAACTTGTTCCGGCTGGTACAGGAATGCCGCAATATCGTACTTTAGAAGCTGAGCTTGATGCACCTGAAACGGATGAAGAAACGACAGATGAAGAGAGCACACAAAATGTATAAATAACATGTCATTCAGAAGGGGGCTTCCCCCTTCTGAATACAATGTGATCTGCTATACTTGGAGATGCTCTAAAAAAATACCATGAATATATTGACAAACTATACAGAGGGTGGTACTATATTCAAGGTGCTTCTGATTATGCTTGCAAAAGTAATTTTCGAAGCAATCCATAATCGGAACTTCGGTTTATTTCAAACGATAATAACAAAAGCAATCTGAGTATAAGATGAATGATTTTTCGCAATGATTTTTGTGAGAGATTTTTTTATCAGCAAAAATGAACCACCTGGATGTGTGGTATTACAATATGGTTGTTGTTTGATTACTAATTTCTTTTTGAGAGGAGGAAAACACAATGCCAACTATTAATCAATTAGTTCGTAAAGGGCGCGTGTCAAGAACAAAAAAATCTGACTCACCAGCACTTAACAGAGGCTATAACAGCTTTAAAAAGAAAGTGACAGATGAAAATGCTCCACAAAAGCGTGGTGTATGTACTCGTGTAGGTACATTGACTCCGAAGAAACCAAACTCTGCACTTCGTAAATATGCACGTGTACGTTTGTCTAATAACATGGAGGTAACTGCATATATTCCCGGTATCGGTCATAACTTGCAGGAACACAGTGTTGTTCTTATCCGTGGCGGCCGTGTAAAAGACTTGCCTGGGGTACGTTATCATATCGTACGCGGTGCACTTGATACTGCCGGTGTAGAAGGACGCAGACAAGGACGCTCTAAATACGGAACGAAAAAACCAAAACAAAAAAAATAAATGACATCATTTATCTGAAGGAAAGGAGGATATACAATGCCTCGTAAAGGTCCAGTACCAAAGCGTGATGTGTTACCAGATCCGCTTTATAACTCAAAATTAGTTACGCGCCTGATCAACCAGATCATGATTGACGGGAAACGTGGTAAAGCACAAAAAATTCTTTATAATGCGTTTGAATTAGTTTCTGAAAGAAGCGGTCAAAACGCAATGGAGGTTTTTGAACAGGCAATGAAAAATGTAATGCCTGTCCTTGAAGTTCGGGCTCGCCGTGTCGGTGGTTCAAACTATCAAGTACCAGTGGAGGTTCGTCCAGAACGTCGTCAAGCTTTAGGATTACGTTATATTGTTAACTATTCCCGTCTGCGCGGAGAAAAAACAATGGAAGAACGTCTTGCTAATGAAATCCTTGATGCTTCTAATAACACAGGAGCTGCTGTTAAAAGAAGAGAAGATATGCATAAAATGGCAGAAGCGAATAAAGCATTCGCTCACTATCGTTGGTAATTTAAATTTAAGCATTTGCTATCTATAGGAAGGAGAAGAATACATGGCTAGAGAGTTCTCCTTGGAAAAGACACGTAATATCGGTATTATGGCGCACATTGATGCGGGTAAGACAACAACTACCGAACGTATTCTTTTCTATACAGGACGTATTCATAAAATTGGTGAAACCCATGAAGGGGCATCCCAAATGGACTGGATGTCACAAGAGCAAGAGCGTGGAATTACAATCACTTCCGCTGCAACCACTGCTGCTTGGAATGATCATCGTATTAACATCATTGATACACCGGGGCACGTTGATTTCACTGTAGAGGTGGAACGTTCGCTTCGTGTACTTGATGGAGCGGTAACAGTTCTGGATGCTCAATCCGGAGTGGAACCACAAACGGAAACGGTATGGCGTCAAGCGACAACATATGGTGTTCCACGTATTGTATTTATTAACAAAATGGATAAAGTAGGTGCAGACTTCTTGTATTCAACGAATACATTGAAAGAGCGCCTTGGTGCAAACGCACATCCTATCCAAATGCCTATTGGGGCTGAGGATGAATTTAGCGGAATTATTGACTTAATCACAATGGAAGCTCATAAATATTTAGATGATTTAGGTCAAAAATCCGAAACAGTGGAAATTCCTGCTGAGTTGAAAGAACAAGCAGAAGAATTACGTGCAAGCTTGATTGAAGCGGTAGCTGAAACAGACGAAGAGTTGATGATGAAGTATCTTGAAGGGGAAGAAATCTCAAATGATGAACTCACAAGTGCTATTCGTCAAGCTACATTGAATGTAGATTTCTACCCGGTTCTTTGTGGTTCTGCATTTAAAAATAAAGGTGTTCAGCTGATGCTGGATGCAGTTATTGACTATCTTCCTGCTCCAACAGATGTACCTCCAATTGAAGGTATTGTTCCTGGAACAGACGAAGAAGTAACACGCCCGTCTACGGACGAAGCGCCATTTTCTGCATTAGCCTTTAAAGTAATGTCAGACCCTTATGTTGGTAAATTAACATTCTTCCGCGTGTACTCCGGTACACTTAAATCAGGTTCTTATGTAAAGAACTCTGTAAAAGACAAACGGGAACGTATTGGACGTATCCTGCAAATGCACGCTAACTCCCGTCAGGAAATTTCAGTTGCTTACGCAGGTGAAATTGCAGCTGCGGTTGGGTTAAAAGATACTGCTACAGGCGATACATTATGTGACGAAAAGGATCTCGTTATTCTTGAGTCCATGGAATTCCCTGAACCGGTTATCTCGGTTGCTATCGAGCCGGAAACAAAAGCAGACCAGGACAAAATGGCTATTGCGCTTGCTAAACTTGCGGAAGAGGATCCAACTTTCCGTACAGAAACAAACGTAGAAACAGGCCAAACACTTATCTCTGGTATGGGTGAGCTTCACCTGGATATCATCGTAGACCGTCTGAAACGTGAATTTAAAGTAGGCGCACAAGTAGGTGCACCGCAAGTTTCTTACAGAGAAACATTCCGTGCTTCTGCTGAAGTGGAAGGTAAATTCGTACGTCAGTCTGGTGGACGTGGACAATTCGGTCACGTTTGGGTTAAATTTGAGCCAAACGAAGAAGGTGCCGGATTTGAATTTCAAAATAAAATCGTTGGTGGTGTCGTTCCTCGTGAGTATGTCCCTGCTGTTCAACAAGGGATTGAAGAGGCGATGGAAAACGGTGTTATTGCCGGTTATCCATTAATTGATGTGAAAGCTACTCTATATGATGGAAGCTATCACGATGTCGATTCCAACGAAATGGCGTTTAAAGTGGCCGCTTCTATGGCACTGAAAGCTGCTAAAAATAAATGTAACCCGGTTCTGCTTGAACCAATGATGAGAGTAGAAATTGTTATCCCTGAAGAATACATGGGAGACATCATGGGTGATGTAACATCCCGTCGTGGACGCGTAGAAGGTATGGAAGCCCGCGGAACTGCACAAGTTGTTAAAGCATTCGTACCGCTTGCAGAAATGTTCGGTTATGCAACAGCATTACGTTCAAATACGCAAGGCCGCGGTGTGTATACGATGCACTTTGACCACTACGAAGAAACACCGAAAAGCATTACTGAAGAAATTATCAAGAAAAATGCAGGTCAATAATTGATTTTTTCTTCAATCTGACGTATAACATTTAGTAAAGGCCAGGAATTTCTTAATGATTTTCCCGGCTCCTAAAAATTGCTATATATTTAAAGGAGGAACTATAAATGGCTAAAGAAAAATTCGACCGCTCGAAAAGTCACGTAAACATTGGAACAATTGGTCACGTTGACCATGGTAAAACAACTCTAACTGCTGCAATTACTACAGTACTTGCAAAAAGAGGCGACGGTACTGCAATGGCGTACGATCAAATTGATGGTGCTCCAGAAGAGAAAGAACGCGGAATTACAATCGCAACTTCTCACGTAGAGTACGAAACAGAAACACGTCACTATGCACACGTTGACTGCCCAGGTCACGCTGACTATGTTAAAAATATGATCACTGGTGCTGCTCAAATGGACGGAGCTATCCTTGTAGTATCTGCTGCAGATGGCCCAATGCCACAAACTCGTGAGCACATCCTGCTTTCCCGTAACGTTGGAGTACCTTCTATTGTTGTATTCCTTAACAAAACGGACATGGTAGACGATGAAGAGCTACTTGAATTAGTAGAAATGGAAGTTCGTGATCTATTAACTGAATATGACTTCCCTGGTGATGATATTCCAGTAATTAAAGGTTCTGCACTTAAAGCACTTGAAGGTGAAGAAGAATACGAAGACAGAATCCTAGAATTAATGGCTGCAGTGGACGAATATGTTCCAACTCCAGACCGTGACACTGACAAACCATTCATGATGCCAGTAGAGGACGTATTCTCTATCACTGGTCGTGGTACAGTTGCTACAGGCCGTGTTGAGCGTGGACAAGTTCGCGTTGGGGACGACGTAGAAATCATTGGTATCAATGAAGAATCTGCTAAAACAACTGTTACTGGAGTAGAAATGTTCCGTAAGCTTCTTGACTATGCAGAAGCTGGAGATAACATCGGTGCATTGTTGCGTGGTGTATCCCGTGATAATATCAACCGTGGTCAAGTATTAGCTAAACCAGGTTCAATCACACCACACACAAATTTTAAAGCTGAAGTTTATGTATTATCAAAAGATGAAGGTGGACGTCATACGCCATTCTTCTCTAACTACCGTCCGCAGTTCTATTTCCGTACAACGGATGTAACTGGCGTAATCACGCTTCCAGAAGGAACTGAAATGGTAATGCCTGGAGATAACACAGAAATGGAAGTAGAACTTATTGCACCAATCGCGATCGAAGACGGAACTCGTTTCTCTATTCGTGAAGGTGGACGTACAGTTGGTTCTGGCGTTGTAACTACAATCAACAAATAATAAATGCTTTTTATACAGGAAGGCGGCGTGACGACGTTGTCTTTCTGTTCCTAATAAAAAAGAACCTTCGATAAATGATCAGCTGATTATCGAAGGTTCTTTTTTTATTGCGTTGTAACTAACTGTAAGACGCTCCATTCTAGAAACGAGAGGAAGTTTCACTTTATACAGAAATCTTTGGGTGCTCTGTTGCGATATGGCGAAAACATTTATCTAAACCATTTAAAACGATAGAATGTGTAATAAAGATGTCTTGATTATTTTCGATTCCCTGTGAAAGCATATTGCTTGTTATACTTGTAGCTATAAAAGCACACTCATCTGTATTGACTAACTGCTGATGAGAAAGTGCTTCATTTGGGCGGGCAAGTTTCATGGATATGCATCGATTCCATTGTTCATCTGTATTGGGAAGTAATCTCGCCTGCATTTCTCCACCTAAACTTTTTACTCCGACAGCTGCCAGAACTCCTTCAGGTGCACCACCGATACCAATAAATAAGTCTGCGTTACCTTGCCGATGGAGGCATGTTGAAATGGCGGGAATAATATCTCCTTCTTCAAACAATTCTGTTCGAACACCTAAAGCGCGTGCTTCTTCTACCCAATGGTTGTGCCTTTCTCTGTCTTGGATAATCACTTTTAATTCTTCGAGCTGCTTTCCTTTTGCCTCTGCAATGATGCGCAAATTTTTCTCCAGAGGATAATTAATATTAATTTTACCGGCTGCTTCCGGTCCAGTTACAATCTTCTCCATATACATATCAGGAGCATGGAGCAGGGTACCTTTCTTTGCGATGGCAATGACCGCAATCGCATTATTTTTTCCTTTAGAAGTAGAGGTTGTGCCGTCAATTGGATCAACTGCCAAATCGACACCTTCTCCAAGACCAGTACCTACTTTTTCACCGATAAACAGCATAGGGGCTTCATCGATTTCTCCTTCGCCAATAACAATTTCTCCATCCATAGAGATGTTATTTAGCTGGGCACGCATCGAATCTGTAGCTGCCTGATCAGCTTCTATTTTATTTCCGGTACCAATCCAAGGATATGTTGCAAGTGCTGCGGACTCTGTAACATGCAGAAATTCTTGAATGAACTGATTCATAACTGCCAACTCCTTTAGAATTTTTATCTGTAAAAATAAATAACGATGATGAAATACACCATTCCATTTGTGTTTTTAAAGTAACCTAACAAAATGCGTATTAAATTAATAGTAATACAGTTTTCGTTTTATATCAATATGTTTCATTATATTTCATTTATTATTTATTATTATTTTTAATTTTTGTTTTCTAAGTTGGTTCATTTAATGGTTTGCGCTAAAGTAACCATATTCTGGTTTCATCACAATAAGTTATAAAAAGATAATTGAAAAAACAGCTCCTCCAATAGATGCGATTTTGTTATGATATAAGAGAAGTACATTGAAATACGTGTGATCGAACTGGATATATAAACAGGGGTTATGAACTTCTGTGTATGAAGAGTGGATGTCTTAGCTATAAAGCGGAATGGCATTTAGCTCGTTTTTTTTACAGCCAGTTATATTGCGGTAAAAGGAGGATGACATATGGTAGAAAATAAAGTGGTTTTTATAACCGGCGCAGCAAGTGGTATCGGATATGAAATTGGCTGTGCGTTTGCAAGAAACGGTGCAAAGGTAGCTTTGTCAGATGTGAATGCAGAGAAAGTGATGAAAGCTGCGGAAGATTTAAGGAAAAAAGGGTATGACTGTTTTGGATTGAAATGCGATGTTACCAGTGAAGAAGAGCTCAAACAGGCTTTGGGTGACACGGAAGAAAAATGGGGGAGAATAGATGTTTTAATTAACAATGCAGGATTGCAGCATGTATCTGCTGTGGAAGATTTTCCGACTGAGAAATTTGAGTTGATGACAAAGGTTATGCTGGTCGCCCCGTTTATGGCAACCAAACTTATTTTCCCGCTGATGAAAAAGCAAGGCTTTGGACGGATTATTAATATGGCTTCGATTAATGGGCTGATTGGTTTTGCGGGTAAGGCAGCTTATAACAGTGCAAAGCATGGAGTAATCGGCTTAACCAAGGTGTCTGCTTTAGAAGGAGCTGCAGATGGAATTACAGTGAATGCGATTTGCCCTGGGTATGTCGATACGCCGCTGGTACGTGGACAGTTTGCGGATTTGGCAAAAACTCGTAACGTGCCAATTGAAAAAGTACTGGAAGAAGTATTATACCCGTTAGTACCGCAAAAACGGCTTTTAGATGTTCAGGAAGTTGCTGATTATGTCATGTTCTTAGCCAGCGATAAAGCAAAAGGAATTACGGGGCAAGCGGTTGTACTGGATGGAGGATATACTGCTCAATAACGTGACTTTTTAAGTATTTACGAAACGTATCGTTAAAACACGAATCTGGCAGCCGAGTTATCATCGCAGGTGTTTTTCCGTAGTGATTATATTACCTGACAACATTGGCAGAATAATATCTCGGTTGCTGGAAGTTTCACTTTATTCGTTAGAAGTTGTGCTAAAGAAGCAATATTTCCGAATAGATTATAGCAGAAACCGAAGCGGCGTTTTTGGGGAGAACGTTTCGGCTGATGATAAAGCAGCATATAAGGGGGAGTTCGATTGAAAGTTCTAACGAGATTCTTTGACAGGGCGGTACAGAGATATTTACCAGACGCTTTTTTATTTGCTATTATTTTAACCATCTTTGTTTACGTATTAGGTGTTTCCCTAACAGGCAGCGGTCCGATGGAAATGGTAACTTATTGGGGCGATGGTTTTTGGGATCTGCTTGAATTTGGCATGCAAATGTCACTGGTGGTCGTCACCGGATATATTTTAGCAAGCACTCCTGTTGTAAAAGGTTTTTTAGCTAAACTCAGCAGAGCAGCAAAAACGCCGGGGCAAGCGGTGATGCTGGTAACATTGGTTGCTTTGCTTGCTTGTTTAATAAACTATGGATTTGGACTTGTTGTCGGTGCATTGTTTGCTGTTCATGTGGCAAAACGGGTTCCTGGCGTGGATTATCGGATATTGATTGCCAGCGCATACAGCGGTATGGTCATCTGGCATGGCGGTTTTTCTGGATCCGTCCCACTGCTGATTGCCACTCCAGGCCATTTTTTAGAAGATACAATCGGTCTCATTCCAGTAACCGAGACATTGTTCAGTTCATTTAATCTGTTTATTGTCATTACCTTATTGATTACATTGCCGCTTTTCAATCGATATCTATTAAAGGGGGCAGACCCTGTAGGTAAAATAGATCCTTCATTATGGAAGGAAGAAGCCGAAGAGGAAAAGGAAACGGAAATTCATCAACCAGCAACACCGGCAGAAAGGTTGGAGAACAGCCAGACTTTGTCTCTTCTGATTGGCATGATGGGACTCCTTTTTATTGGCTATCATTTCGTTGCGAATGGATTTGATCTGAATATCAATATCGTCAATTTTATTTTTCTTTTCTTAGGGATTCTATTTCATAGGACACCGAGACGTTTTCTGGAAACGGTGAGTAAAGGTGTGAAGAATGCCGGGGGAATTATTATACAGTTTCCATTCTATGCTGGAATAATGGGAATGATGGTATCATCTGGATTATCAGATAAAATCTCATTATGGTTTGTGAGTTTCGCAACAGATTATACACTGCCCATCTTTACATTTCTCAGTGCGGGCGTTGTTAATGCGTTAGTACCTTCGGGAGGCGGACAATGGGCTGTGCAAGGCCCTATCATGATACAAGCAGCGCTTGAAATTGGAGCAGATACAGCAAAAACAGCCATGGCAGTTGCTTGGGGAGATGCCTGGACAAACATGATTCAGCCGTTCTGGGCACTGCCTGTACTCGCCATTGCCGGGTTGAAGATTCGAGATATTATGGGCTTTTGTGTCATGATTTTGCTGTTTACTTTCATTCCGATTGTTATCGGGTTTCTACTATTATAATAGTAGGGTTATATGTTAATGTGGAGCGGGACGGTAAATCAGCTGGTTCCGCTTTTCCTTGTGTTATGAAAGGTATTTCCGAGTTAAAAAGAAGCAAATTTCTACTATTTTATAAGGATATAAAAAAACTTTTAAAATATGCTTGCAATCAGGCTGAATGCTATGTATAATATAAAAATGTGCAAACTTGTAGATAGCTATGTATAAGCTTGCTATGGTCAAAGATATTTGTTATACTAATGTAGTTGACCAATTAATGCGATGATGCGGAAGGTTGTTGGCACACCCGGCCCCTTTGCCATGGCGGTGCGCCGAGGAATTTTCGCGGAGAATGTCTATAATGATATAGGCGAGAAGGAGGGAAAATGATGGCAAAAGAGAAGATAAGAATTCGTTTAAAAGCATACGATCACCGTATTTTAGATCAGTCTGCTGAAAAAATTGTGGATACTGCAAAACGTTCCGGAGCGAAAGTGTCTGGTCCAATTCCACTGCCGACTGAAAGATCTGTTTATACAGTTCTTCGTGCGGTTCACAAGTACAAAGATGCTCGTGAGCAGTTCGAAATGCGTACGCACAAGCGTTTGATCGATATTCTTGAGCCTACACCAAAAACGGTTGATGCGCTGATGCGTTTAGATCTTCCATCTGGTGTAGATATTGAAATTAAATTATAATTTGTTTTAAATACAGGAGGTGTAACGGATGACGAAAGGAATCTTAGGTCGTAAAATCGGCATGACGCAGCTTTTCTCTGAAAATGGAGAAGTTGTACCAGTAACAGTTGTTCAGGCTGAAGCGAATGTTGTGTTGCAAAAGAGAACTTTAGAAAATGATGGTTATGAAGCGTTGCAAATCGGTTTTGCTGATAAAAAGGAATCACGTACAAATAAAGCGGAAAAAGGTCATGCTGAGAAAGCAGGCACTGCCCCTAAGCGCTACGTTCGTGAAATCCGTGGCGCAGAAATTGACAGCTATGAAGTTGGTCAAGAAATCAACGTCGATATCTTTGAAGCCGGCGAAAAAATTGATGTGACAGGTACATCTAAAGGGAAAGGATTCCAAGGTGCTATCAAGCGTCACAATCAACAACGCGGTCCAAAAACACACGGGTCTCATTTCCATAGAGCTCCAGGTGCAATGGGGGAAATTAACTCCATGCGTGTTTTCAAAGGTCATAATTTGCCAGGACATATGGGTGCAGAACAAGTAACCATTCAAAACCTGGAAGTAGTAAATGTAGATGCTGAAAAGAATCTGCTATTGATTAAGGGAAATATCCCTGGTCCAAAAAAATCTCATGTAAAAATCACGAGTACAATAAAAGGTAACTAATCACATAAACGAAGGGAGGATATGTCATGCCTAAAGTAGCACTTTTAAAACAGGATGGAAGCAATGTTGGAGATATTGAATTAAATGACGCTGTTTTTGGTATTGAACCAAACACACATGTACTTCATGAAGCGGTTGTTATGCAACGTGCATCTTTACGTCAAGGTACACACGATGTTAAAAACCGTTCTGAAGTTCGTGGTGGAGGTCGCAAACCATGGCGCCAAAAAGGAACTGGACGCGCACGTCAAGGATCTACCCGTTCACCGCAATGGGTTGGCGGTGGAACTGTCTTCGGACCAACTCCACGCAGCTATAGCTACAAATTACCAAAGAAAGTTCGCCGTTTAGCGTTGAAGTCTGCATTATCTTCTAAAGTAAAAGAAGAAAGCTTATTTGTTTTAGATGCCATCACAATCGATGCACCGAAAACCAAAGAAGTTATTAACATCCTTAACGGATTAAAAGTTGAAGAAAAAGCACTTATTGTTCTTTCAGAGAATAATGAAACAATTGCTCGTTCTGCAAACAACTTACAAAACGTAAAGGTATTAACAGTAGAAGAATTGAATGTACTTGACTTGCTTACGCATGACAAGCTGATTATCACAAAAGATGCAGCTGAAAAAGCAGGGGAGGTGCTCGCACAATGAAAGACCTGCGCGATGTAATTAAACGCCCTGTCATTACAGAGAATACTGCTGATTTAATGGCAGAGAAGAAATACACGTTTGAAGTAGTTGAAAAAGCGAACAAAACAGAAATCAAAGATGCGGTTGAAACCATCTTTGGAGTAAAAGTAGTAAATGTTAACACGATGAACCTTAAAGGTAAATTTAAACGAATGGGCCGTTACGGTGGTTACCGTCCCGATCGTAAAAAAGCGATTGTTCAACTGTCAGAGGATAGCAAAGAACTCGATTTCTTTGAGGCTTAATCGTACGTATAAATAGAATCCAAATTAAAAGGAGGGACAACGATGGCGATTAAAAAGTATAGACCAACTTCAAATGGTAGACGTAATATGTCTGGTTCAGACTTTGCAGAGATTACTACGAATACCCCTGAAAGATCCCTTTTAACTCCATTATCTAAACGTGGTGGACGTAATAACCAAGGGAAATTAACGGTTCGTCATCATGGCGGCGGCCATAAACGCCAATATCGTATTATTGACTTTAAACGCGATAAAGACGGTGTACCAGGACGCATTGCTACAATCGAATACGATCCCAACCGTTCAGCAAATATTGCATTAATCCATTATGCTGATGGGGAAAAACGTTACATCCTTGCTCCGAAAAATATCAAAGTAGGACAAGTAATTGAATCTGGTGAAAATGCAGATATCAAAACAGGGAACGCATTGCCATTGGGTAATATTCCAGTAGGTACTGTTATTCACAACATTGAATTAAAACCGGGACGCGGAGGACAATTAGCTCGTTCTGCTGGGGCAGAAGCGCAAATCCTCGGACGTGAAGAAAAGTATACATTGGTTCGTCTTGCTTCCGGAGAAGTTCGTTTAATTTTAACAAGCTGCCGTGCTACTATCGGTCAAGTAGGTAACATTGAACATGAACTAATCCGTGTAGGTAAAGCCGGCCGTTCCCGTTGGAAAGGTAAACGCCCAACTGTCCGCGGTTCTGTTATGAACCCTAATGATCACCCACATGGTGGTGGTGAAGGACGCGCACCAATCGGACGTAAATCACCAATGTCACCTTGGGGCAAACCAACACTTGGTTACAAAACACGTCAACGTAATAAACCAACTGATAAGTATATCGTTCGTAGACGTAAAAAATAAACGGAAAAACGGACGGGCTGAAACACCCGTCTCTAATCCCCGGAAGGAGGCTTATCCATGGGTCGCAGTTTGAAAAAAGGACCTTTTGCAGATGACCATCTAATGAAGAAAATTGAAGTGCTGAACACCGATGATAAGAAGCAAGTAGTAAAAACATGGTCTCGCCGCTCTACCATCTTCCCGCAATTTGTTGGTCATACCGTTGCAGTATATGATGGACGCAAGCATGTGCCAGTATATATCACGGAAGATATGGTCGGTCATAAATTGGGTGAATTCGCGCCAACTCGTACGTACAGAGGACACGCTGGTGACGATAAAAAAACAAGACGCTAATGAGAGGAGGTACCAGGCATGCAAGCTAAAGCCGTTGCGAAAACAGTTCGTATTGCTCCTCGTAAGGTTCGTTTAGTTATAGATCTAATTCGAGGAAAACAAGTTGGCGAAGCAATCGCTATTTTAAAACATACTCAGCGTGGAGCTTCTCCAGTAGTAGAAAAAGTTTTAAATTCTGCAATTGCCAATGCAGAGCACAACTATGAAATGGATGCAGATAATTTAGTAGTATCCGAAGCTTTTGTTAACGAAGGTGCTACTTTGAAACGTTTCCGCGCACGTGCACAAGGACGTGCAAGCAGAATCAATAAACGTACTAGCCACATTACCGTTGTGGTAACTGAAAAGAAGGAGGGATAGTCAGTGGGTCAAAAAGTGAATCCAACAGGTCTTCGCATAGGTGTCATTAAAGACTGGGAATCTAAATGGTATGCTGGAAAAGACTATGCAGACTTACTACACGAAGATATTAAAATCAGAGAATATCTTGATGAGCGTCTAAAAACGGCTTCTGTTTCTTCTATTGAAATTGAACGCGCAGCAAACCGCGTGAATATCACGATTCATACCGGAAAACCGGGAATGGTCATTGGTAAAGGCGGTTCGGAAGTAGAAGCATTACGTAAATCTTTAAACAACTTAACTGGCAAACGAGTTCATATCAATATTGTTGAAATCAAAAAAGTAGATCTTGATGCAACACTTGTAGCTGATAATATTGCTCGTCAATTAGAAAATCGTATTTCATTCCGCCGTGCACAAAAGCAAGCTATCCAACGTGCGATGCGTGCCGGAGCAAAAGGAATTAAAACGCAAGTATCTGGACGTCTAGGCGGTGCAGATATCGCTCGTGCAGAACATTATAGTGAAGGAACAGTACCACTTCATACTTTACGTGCTGACATTGACTACGGTACAGCAGAAGCTGATACAACGTATGGTAAATTAGGCGTTAAAGTATGGATCTATCGTGGAGAAGTCCTTCCAACAAAAACCGATAAATAAGGGAGGGGGCTCATTACTATGTTAATGCCTAAACGTGTTAAATATCGTAGACAACATCGTGGTAAAATGAGAGGCCAAGCAAAAGGCGGTACAGCTGTTTCTTTCGGAGAATACGGTTTACAAGCAGTTGAGGCTTCTTGGATTACAAGCCGTCAAATCGAGGCAGCGCGTATTGCAATGACGCGTTACATGAAACGTGGCGGTAAAGTTTGGATCAAAATCTTTCCAGACAAACCTTACACTGCAAAGCCTTTAGAAGTTCGGATGGGTTCCGGTAAAGGTGCTCCAGAAGGATGGGTAGCAGTAGTAAAACCAGGTAAAATTATGTTTGAAATTGCAGGTGTACCTGAAGAGGTAGCTCGTGAAGCACTTCGTCTTGCAGCTCATAAATTACCTATTAAAACGAAATTTGTAAAACGTGAAGAAATTGGTGGTGAAAGCAATGAAGGCTAAAGAAATCAGAGATTTAACCACTGCCGAAATTGAAAAAAATGTAAAAACGTTAAAAGAAGAGCTATTTAATTTACGTTTCCAATTAGCTACCGGCCAATTGGAAAACACTGCACGTATCCGTGAAGTACGTAAATCTATTGCTCGTCTTAAAACGGTTGTTCGCGAGCGCGAATTAAGCGTAAATAACTAAAGAGGAGGTTAACCTCAATGTCTGAACGTAATGATCGTAAAGTTTATAGTGGTCGTGTTGTATCCGACAAAATGGACAAAACGATTACAGTTTTAGTTGAAACTTACAAATTCCATAAACTTTATGGAAAACGTGTGAAGTATTCTAAGAAATTCAAAACACATGATGAAAACAACGTTGCAAAAACTGGCGATGTCGTACGCATCATGGAAACTCGCCCGCTATCAGCTACCAAGCGTTTCCGTTTAGTAGAAGTAGTCGAAGAAGCGGTAATTATTTAATAAAGTTCGCTCGGAAGGTATCCGAAGGGAGGTCACAGTGTTATGATTCAACAAGAAACCCGTTTAAAGGTTGCAGATAACTCTGGTGCTCGTGAAGTATTAACCATTAAAGTATTAGGCGGTTCTGGTCGCAAAACTGCCAACATTGGTGATGTTGTCGTTTGTACGGTGAAACAAGCAACACCAGGGGGCGTTGTCAAAAAAGGTGAAGTCGTAAAAGCAGTTATTGTACGTTCTAAATCTGGTGCCCGTCGTAAAGATGGTTCTTACATCCGTTTTGATGAAAATGCTGCCGTAATTGTTCGTGATGACAAAAGTCCAAGAGGAACTCGTATCTTCGGACCTGTTGCACGTGAATTACGTGAAGCTCAATTCATGAAAATCGTATCTCTAGCTCCAGAAGTTTTATAAATGTAAATTTCCTCATCAAGGAGGTGCGTAAAGCATGCATGTAAAAAAAGGTGATAAAGTCAAAGTGTTATCCGGCAAAGACCGTGGTAAAGAAGGTACTGTACTAGAAGCATTTCCGAAAAAAGAGCGTGTATTGGTAGAAGGCGTGAACATGATTCAAAAACATGCGAAGCCGTCTCAAGATAATCCGCAAGGCGGAATTTTGAATATCGAAGCTCCAATTCATGTTTCTAATGTACTGCCGGTTGATCCGAAATCCGGAGAACCAACCCGTGTTGGCTATGAAATAAAAGAAGGTAAAAAAATCCGTATTGCTAAAAAATCCGGTGAAGCATTAGATAAATAAGTTTTTCTGTGAAAGGAGGGCTAACACATGAACGAATTAAAACAAAAATATAATGATGAAATCACTTCATCTTTAATGAATAAATTCAATTATGATTCTGTAATGGAAGTACCTAAAATAGAGAAAATCGTGATCAACATGGGTGTTGGTGACGCTGTACAAAACTCTAAAGCATTAGATAGTGCTGTTGAAGAATTAGCATTAATTTCCGGTCAAAAACCATTGATTACCCGTGCTAAGAAATCCATCGCAGGTTTCCGTCTCCGTGAAGGAATGCCGATTGGTGCAAAAGTTACATTGCGTGGAGAACGCATGTATGACTTCTTGCAAAAACTGATCGCTGTATCACTTCCACGTGTACGTGACTTCCGTGGTATTTCTAAAAAAGCATTCGATGGTCGTGGAAATTACACATTAGGTGTAAAAGAACAGTTGATTTTCCCGGAAATTAATTATGATAAAGTAAATAAAGTCCGTGGTATGGATATTGTTGTTGTAACAACTTCTAACACAGACGAAGAAGCCCGTGAACTTTTAGCTGGCCTGGGCATGCCTTTCCAAAAGTAAGCTAAAAGCTAATACAAGGAGGGAAAATTTTGGCTAAAAAATCTATGATTGCGAAACAAAAGCGCCCGCAAAAATATAAAGTACAAGAATATACACGTTGCGAACGCTGTGGTCGCCCGCATTCCGTCATTCGTAAATTTAAACTTTGCCGTATTTGTTTCCGTGAACTTGCCTATAAAGGTCAAATTCCTGGTGTCAAAAAAGCAAGTTGGTAATCCCCGATTCGGGAAGGAGGTAATTAGTAATGGTTATGACAGATCCAATTGCAGATATGCTTACTCGCATCCGTAATGCGAACATGGTTAAACATGAACAATTAGAGCTTCCTGCTTCTAAAATAAAAAAAGAGATCGCTGATATCCTGAAACGTGAAGGCTACGTGAAGGACTATGAGATGGTTGAAGACAATAAACAAGGTATATTACGTATCTTCTTAAAATACAGTGCAAATGAAGATAGAGTGATTACAGGTATTAAACGTATCAGTAAACCAGGTTTACGCGTATATGCTAAAGCGAACGAAGTACCACGTGTATTGAATGGACTTGGCATTGCTATCGTATCCACTTCTAACGGAATGCTTTCTGATAAAGAAGCTCGTTCCCAAGCGGTTGGCGGCGAAGTATTAGCGTACGTTTGGTAAGAACTTATTTTTAAAAGAGGAGGTGCAAGGAATGTCTCGTGTCGGACTGAAGCCTATTGAAATTCCAGAAGGTGTAGAGTTGAATTTCGACGAAAATACACTGACTGTAAAAGGACCAAAGGGTGAATTAACAAGAGATTTTCATCCGGATATTAAAATAAACGTTGAGGGTAATATCGTAACATTTGAACGCCCAAGTGATCACAAAGATCACCGTGCACTACATGGTACGACCCGCACTTTAATTAATAATATGGTAGTTGGAGTAAGTACAGGTTTTGAAAAATCATTGGAAATCAACGGTGTTGGTTACCGTGTTCAAAAACAGGGAGACAAAACAGTTGTTAACGCTGGTTATTCACATCCTGTTGAACTTGACCCAATTGATGGTATTGACATTGAAATACCTAATAACACACAAATCGTTGTTAAAGGTATTGATAAAGAATTAGTAGGAGCAGTTGCTGCTAATATTCGTGCAATCCGCCCACCTGAACCATATAAAGGTAAAGGAATTAAATATGCGGATGAATATGTACGTCGTAAAGAAGGTAAAACTGCTAAGTAAGTTTAGTCAGCCCAGAAAGGAGTGACCCAGATGATTACAAAGCCTGACAAAAATGTTATTCGTAAAAAGCGTCACAATCGTGTGCGCAGAACATTATCAGGAACTGCAGAACGTCCACGTTTAAATGTGTTCCGTTCCAATAAAAACATTTATGTTCAATTAATAGATGATGTAAACGGCGTAACCCTTGCAAGTGCTTCTACAGTCGATAAAGAACTTGGAATTGACGGTAAGAATGTTGAAGCTGCAAAAGAAGTAGGGGCAGCTGTTGCAAAACGTGCAATTGACAAAGGATATAAATCCGTTGTATTTGATCGTGGTGGTTATTTATATCATGGACGTATCAAAGCTTTAGCAGAGGCAGCTCGTGAGGAAGGCCTTGAATTTTAAAAGTAAAAGGAGGTAAGCATCTATAATGAATACGAATATTGATCCGAGCAAATTAGATATTGAAGAACGTGTTGTTACGGTCAACCGTGTTGCAAAGGTTGTAAGAGGTGGACGCCGTTTCCGCTTTGCAGCATTAGTTGTTGTAGGTGACAAAAACGGTCACGTTGGTTTCGGTACCGGTAAAGCACAAGAAGTACCTGAAGCAATTAAAAAAGCAGTAGATGACGCGAAGAAAAACTTAATTACTGTACCAATCGTAGGCACAACCATTCCACATCAAATTCATGGACAATTTGGTTCTGGTAATGTATTGATGAAGCCTGCTTCTGAAGGTACTGGAGTTATCTCTGGCGGTCCAGTACGTGCGATTTTAGAGCTTGCTGGTGTAGGTGATATCCTGACAAAATCATTAGGATCTAACACACCAATCAACGTTATCCGTGCTACATTGAACGGTTTAACAAACTTAAAAACAGCTGAGGACGTAGCGAAATTACGTGGAAAGTCTGTTGAAGAACTGTTAGGATAAGGAGGGAATCACGATGTCTAAAAAATTGGAAATAACCCTCACTCGCAGTGTTATCGGTGGCAGTGACGTTCAACGTAAAACTGTTGAAGCATTGGGGTTAAAGAAAATTCGTCAATCAGTCGTACGTGAAGATACTCCAGCCATTCGCGGTATGGTTAACAAAGTGTCCCACTTATTGACAGTTAAAGAAGTATAATAAATCTATTGTAAAGAGGAGGTGCTCGCATGAAACTTCATGAATTAAAAGCAGCAGAAGGATCCCGTAAGGAAAGAAACCGTGTAGGTCGCGGAATGTCTTCCGGTAACGGTAAAACTTCTGGTCGTGGGCATAAAGGTCAAAAAGCACGTTCCGGCGGTGGTGTAAGACTTGGTTTTGAAGGTGGTCAAATGCCTTTATTCCAACGTTTACCAAAACGTGGGTTTACCAACGTTAACCGTAAAGAATATGCAATTGTGAACCTTGACACGCTGAATCGCTTTGAAGAAGGAACGGAGGTTACTCCGGAACTGTTATTAGAAACTGGTGTCGTAAGCAAATTGAATGCTGGAATTAAGGTTCTTGGAAAAGGTCAATTAGAAAAGAAACTGACTGTAAAAGCTCATAAGTTCTCTGCATCAGCGAAAGAAGCAATTGAGGCAGCGGGCGGTCAATCTGAGGTGATCTAATTTGTTTCAGACACTCTCCAATTTTTTTCGTGTAACAGATATAAGAAATAAAATTATATTTACACTGCTAATGCTTGTTGTATTCCGTATTGGTACGTTTATTCCTGTACCTTTTACGGATAGATCCGCCCTCAGTTTTATGATGGACCAGCAGAATATGTTTGGCTTCATTAATACTTTCGGCGGCGGGGCACTTGAAAACTTCTCTATTTTTGCAATGGGAATCATGCCTTATATCACCGCATCAATTATTATGCAGCTGTTACAAATGGATGTTGTTCCAAAGTTTGCTGAATGGAAAAAGCAAGGAGAAATGGGACGGAAAAAAATCGCTCAAGTAACACGTTATGCAGCGATCGGTATAGCTTTTATTCAAGCAATTGCAATGTCTGTCGGCTTCAATGCGATGGCAGGCGGGTTATTGATTCATGACCCCGGCGTTATGAAGTTCTTGATGATTGCAGTTGTTTTAACAGGCGGTACAGCTTTTCTTATGTGGTTAGGGGAACAAATTACTGCGCATGGAGTTGGTAATGGTATTTCCATCATTATCTTTGCCGGTATTGTTGCTGCTATCCCGAATGGCGCCGCTCAAATATATAATCAATATTTCTCGAACCCGGGAAGTGAATTGTTTATCAATATTGTTATTGTAACGTTAATTGTCCTGGTTATTATTGCTGTGACGGTTGGAATTATTTTCGTAAACGAAGCATTGCGTAAAATTCCGGTACAGTATGCGAAGAAACTGGTAAATCGTAATCCAGTAGGCGGACAGTCTACGCATCTGCCAATTAAGGTCAATGCAGCAGGGGTTATTCCAGTCATTTTTGCGATTGCCTTTATGGTCGCACCAACGACGATAGCCGGCTTTTTTGAGGGGAACCAAGTAGCCAATGCAGTGTCGTACATTTTTGATTATACACAGCCTGTAGGCATGGTCATCTATGTTGCACTGATTATTGCTTTCTCTTATTTCTATACGTTTGTTCAGGTTAATCCGGAGCAAATGTCAGAGAACTTGCAAAGGCAAGGCGGTTACATTCCTGGTATTCGTCCGGGGCATAATTCAGAAACGTATTTAACAAGGGTTATTCGCAGATTGACCTTTGTCGGCGCCTTATTCTTAGCGGCTGTTTCTGTATTCCCGATTATTCTGGGCGGTCTCGCTAATCTGCCGCAGACAGTTCAAATCGGCGGTACGAGCTTGATTATCGTTGTCGGGGTTGCATTAACAACCATGAAACAATTAGAAGGTCAGCTTGTGAAGCGACATTATAAAGGGTTTATTAAATAAATTTCCTGTCTACAAAAGCGAGGGGAAACAATGAATTTAATCTTAATGGGGCTACCTGGTGCCGGGAAAGGTACACAGGCCGAAAAAATAGAAGAAAAATATCATATCCCCCACATTTCAACTGGGGATATGTTCCGGTCAGCTATTAAAGAGGGTACAGATCTTGGAAAAAAAGCGAAGGAATATATGGATCAAGGAAATCTTGTTCCAGACGAAGTAACGATTGGTATTGTCAAGGAGCGCTTAGCAAAGGACGATTGTGCAAAAGGATTTTTATTAGATGGATTTCCGCGTACAATTGCCCAGGCTGAAGCACTGCAAAAATTGACTGCTGATTTGAATAGAACCATCGACCATGTAATTCATGTGGACGTACCAGAAGAAAAATTGGTAGAGCGTTTAACTGGACGGAGAATTTGTCCGACTTGCGGAACAACTTATCATGTCGTTTATAATCCCCCAAAAGAGGAAGGCATTTGCGATAAGGATGGCTCCCAGTTAATTCAGCGAGATGATGATCAACCTGAAACGGTAAAAAAACGGTTAGCCGTTAACGTAGAGCAAACACAGCCATTACTTGATTTTTATCAGGATAAAGGATATCTTGTGAAAGTAGACGGTGATCGTGATATCGACGACGTCTTCTCCGACATTGAATCCATTTTGGATAAATAAGTCAAGCCTTTTAACGAACAGAATAGATGCAAATCTTGACTCTGCACGTTATAATAGGTGGGATAATGTGTAATGCTTTTATCAAACACGATAAAAATTGGTTCATCAACCTTTTGATATAAACGAACAATTGCCTAGGTGATGGTGAGAGCAGATATACGTTAACAAATTGATTTTTTTACTGAGGTCCATTTGTACGTATGATGCAGGATAGTGATTCAGGTCAGTACAATTGATGTCTCGGTTGTGAACGGTCGGTTGTTTTACGCTGGCCCATGGAGGAAGCAGTGCCCTGATGAATCATCTTTAGATGATGATAGTGCGCTAAATGTACAATGAATGTTTCCCTAATGATGAACGTGAGCAGCAATAGCAAGAACGGCTTGTCACAAAAGGGAAATGAAGCTTATCCTAAATTTAGATAAGGTTGTAACTGATTTGAAGAAGGGAGATCACACACAATGGCGAAAGATGATGTTATTGAAGTAGAAGGTACAGTGACAGATACATTGCCGAATGCGATGTTTAAAGTGGAGCTTGAAAATGGCCACACCGTATTGGCGCATGTATCTGGCAAAATCCGTATGCACTTTATCCGCATTTTGCCAGGCGATAAAGTAACGGTTGAACTTTCTCCGTATGATTTAACCAAAGGACGAATAACGTACCGTTATAAATAAACGAGCTCCGATCTAAAAGGAGGTAATGATGATGAAGGTAAGAGCATCTGTAAAACCAATTTGCGAGAAATGCAAAGTCATCAAACGCAAAGGTAAAGTAATGGTGATTTGTGATAATCCAAAACACAAACAAAAACAAGGCTAAAAAATAGGAGGTGCTAGCATTCTATGGCACGTATTGCAGGTATTGATGTTCCACGTGATAAACGTGTAGTAATTTCCCTGACTTATGTTTATGGTATCGGAAAAACTACAGCACAGGAAATCCTTAAAGAAGCAGGCGTTTCTGAAAGTACTCGTGTTCGTGATTTAACGGAAGACGAATTAGCAAGAATTCGTCAAGCGGTTGAAAACTATACGACAGAAGGTGACCTTCGTCGTGAAGTGTCTCTCAATATTAAACGTTTGATTGAAATCGGCTCTTATAGAGGTATTCGCCACCGTCGCGGATTACCGGCTCGTGGACAAAAAACAAAGAACAACTCCCGTACACGTAAAGGCCCACGTAAAACAATGGCTAACAAGAAAAAGTAATGTAAGGAGGTAAGCTTACTAATGGCACGTAAAACAAATACGCGTAAACGTCGTGTGAAAAAGAATATAGAATCTGGTATTGCCCATATCCGTTCAACGTTTAACAATACGATTGTTACTGTTACGGATACACAAGGTAATGCGATTGGATGGAGCTCTGCTGGTGCTCTTGGTTTCAAAGGATCTAAAAAATCAACTCCGTTTGCTGCACAAATGGCTGCTGAAACAGCTGCACGGTCTGCAATCGAAAACGGCATGAAAACATTAGAAGTTACTGTTAAAGGACCTGGCGCTGGACGTGAAGCTGCAATCCGCTCTTTACAGGCTGCTGGATTAGAAGTTACGGCAATTGTTGACGTAACTCCAGTTCCTCATAATGGTTGCCGCCCACCAAAACGTCGTCGTGTTTAATTTAACCGTATAGAATTTATCAACTTGGTCATACTGGTTGATAAAACATACGGTTATCTACATGTTGTAGATAAACAGATTCCAAAGACAGTTCGTACGAAAGATTTTTAGGTAGCGCAGAAACGCAACTGCCTATTTGAGGAATTTCGGTTAGACTTTGTTTGTCTAGCCGGGGTTTCGACGTTTTAAAGGAGGGTTTGTTAAATGATCGAGATAGAAAAACCAAAAATTGAAACGATTGAAATTAGCGAGGATGCTACGTTTGGGAAATTTGTAGTTGAACCGCTAGAACGTGGATATGGTGCCACACTTGGAAACTCCTTGCGTCGTATCTTACTATCCTCACTACCGGGTGCTGCTGTAACATCTGTTCATATTGATGGAGCACTGCACGAATTTTCAACAATTGACGGAGTTGTAGAGGATGTAACTACTATCATTCTTAACTTGAAAAAACTTGCACTTAAAATCTACTCTGATGATTTAAAAACATTGGAAATTGATGTTCAAGGCGAAGGAGCAGTGACTGCTGCTGACTTAACTTACGACAGTGATGTGGAAGTGATGAACCCGGACCTTCATATTGCGACATTAAACAGTAAAGCCAGCCTGCATATGAAGTTAACTGCTGAAAGAGGCCGCGGTTATCGTCCGGCAGAAGAAAACAAGTTTGATGATCAACCAATTGGTGTTATTCCGATTGATTCCATCTTCACCCCGGTATCACGTGTTACCTATCAAGTTGAGAATACACGTGTCGGTCAAATTGCTAATTATGATAAACTGACATTGGATGTTTTAACGGATGGTAGTATTCGCCCGGAAGAAGCTGTTTCTTTAGGTGCGAAAATTATCACGGAGCATTTAAATATTTTTGTCAGCTTAACAGATGAAGCACAGAGCGTTGAAATTATGGTTGAAAAAGAAGAAGATCAAAAAGAAAAAGTAATGGAAATGACCATTGAAGAGCTTGATCTTTCTGTTCGTTCTTACAACTGCTTGAAGCGTGCTGGAATCAACACGGTTCAAGAACTTGCAAATAAATCAGAAGAAGATATGATGAAGGTTCGTAATTTAGGACGTAAATCATTAGAAGAAGTAAAAGTGAAATTGGAAGATCTAGGATTAGGTCTTCGCGATGATGACTGATTTAACCAGTCACCTGTAGAGTTTCGAAAAAGGGAGGGATAGTCCGTGGCTAGAAAATTAGGACGTAGAACAGATGACCGCATGGCTCTTCTTCGCAACCTTGCATCTGATGTGATTATTCATGAGCGCGTGGAAACAACAGAAGCAAAAGCGAAAGAGTTAAGATCAATTGTAGATAAAATGATTACGCTTGGGAAGCGTGGCGACTTACATGCACGCCGTCAAGCTGCTTCATTTTTATACAACAAAGAAGCGGATGAAGATAATAACGTAATTCAAAAACTATTTGATGATGTTGCTGCGCGCTATGAAGATAGACAAGGTGGATATACACGTGTTCTTAAACTTGGTGAACGCCAAGGCGATGGCGCTAAAATGGCAATCATTGAGTTGGTTTAATTTACTACAAACGGCAAGGGGCAGGACTCAATCTCTCTCAGAGGTTATCCAAGCCCTTTTTTTGTATTGGAAAATGATGATTCACTAATCTTTGATGTGTTTTGCTTAGTTTAAGATATCTATTGTTTTTAATTTATAGAGAAGAATATAATGAAATATATTCTTCTCAATACCCAGCGGAGGAAATACACGGAGACTCCTACGGGAGAGCGTAGTGGGAAGACCCCGCAGGTAAAAAAGTGGTCTTCTTTTTACCGAGGAGGCTGAGCTCAAGCCCGTGGAAAGCGTAGTGTATTTCCGTAGCGTTGGCCGGAATTGCTATTAAACTTTATCAGCTTTTGTTTAGTAATTACTTTCGTTCATGAACTGCTATGGGTAAAATAATAACCATAATAGAAAAAACAAATTACATAATAAAAAAACAGGAGAAGGGGGTGTCTGGATGGATAGTAAAAAGTTAGTAGAGTTTAAGAATGTTTCCTTTCAATATGAGGAAGAGGGAGAACTGGTATTAAATCAGGTTTCCTTTGATATTTATGAAAGCGAATGGGTTGCCATCATCGGTCATAATGGCTCTGGAAAATCAACCATTGCCAAACTGCTTAATGGATTGTTGATGCCTAAAGACGGAGAGATTATCGTTAATGGTCAAAAAGTAGATGACGATACCGTTTGGGATATACGTAAAGATGTAGGGATGGTCTTTCAAAATCCGGATAACCAATTTGTCGGGGCTACTGTGCAAGATGATGTCGCATTTGGAATGGAAAATAGAGGAGTCCCCCGAGAAGAGATGAGAGAGAGAATCCAGCGCACCTTATCTGCTGTTCGTATGCAGGATTACCTCATAACCGAACCGCACCGTCTATCGGGTGGTCAAAAACAACGTGTAGCTATTGCGAGTGTTTTAGCGATAGCTCCCAAGGTATTAATTTTAGATGAGGCTACTGCGATGCTGGATCCGACAGGAAGACAAGAAATTATGCATACGGTGAATGATATTCAGGAGTCAGAAGGGCTGTCCTTGGTTACCATCACACATGACTTGCAGGAGATTGTCCAGGCTGATCGTGTGATTGTGATGAATCAAGGACAAGTTTGGAAGGAAACAACGCCAAGAGAACTGTTTCTGCAGCGGGAAGCGTTACGTACAATCGGTTTAGATGTTCCCTTTGTGGGACAATTAACGGATGAGCTGTTGAAGCAGGGAGTCCCATTAACAGAAGCAGCGCTAAACCACGAAGAGTTGTTGGAGGAATTATGGAAATTCAATTCAAAGACGTAAGTTATATTTATCAAGAGAATAGTCCTTTTGCCCATAAGGCGCTTGAAGACATGTCCTTCACGATGGATTCGGGTTCATTTGTTGCCGTTATCGGTCATACTGGTTCCGGAAAGTCGACCCTGATTCAGCATCTCAATGGTTTGAGCCTGCCGAGCAGAGGAGAGATAACAATTGGTGATTTCCAATTGACTTCTGAAGGAAAGCCTAAGGGTATCCGTGAGTTGCGAAGAAAAGTCGGTGTTGTTTTTCAATATCCGGAGCACCAGTTATTCGAAGAGACGGTTGCTAAAGACATTGCTTTTGGTCCAAAGAATTTTGGGGTGGAGCAGGAGGAAATTAATCGTCGGATTGAGGATATTCTCCCAGCTGTGGGTCTTCCGGAAGAATTATTGGCACGTTCGCCATTTGATTTAAGTGGAGGACAGAAGCGGCGTGTAGCTATTGCAGGGGTTTTGGCAATGAGTCCGGAAGTTCTCGTATTGGATGAACCTACTGCCGGCCTTGATCCGCGCGGGCAGCGTGAAATGATGGATATGTTTTATAAGCTGCATAAAGAGCGTAACCTGACAACGGTACTAGTGACACATAGTATGGAAGATGCGCTGACTTATGCGGATAAAATCATCATTTTAAATAAGGGACAAAAATATATGGAAGGCCCGCCGCTTGATGTGTTTAGACAAGCAGATAAGCTTCGGGAGGTACAATTAGGCGTCCCAGAAGTGATTCAGTTTCTGAACCAATACAATGAACGTTTTGGTACCTCTATCAGCTATCACCATCAGTCCTTACCAGAATTAGCGCATGAGATAAAGGAACAGCTGGAGGTGGGCTCGGATGAATAATGCTTTAATCATTGGCCAGTATGTTCCTGGGAATTCCTTTATTCACCGATTAGACCCAAGAACGAAAATCACTGTCGTCTTTTTCTTTGTGATTGTCGTCTTTTTCGCAAATAATGTAGCGTCTTACAGCTTATTAACGGCATTTTCATTGCTTTGTGTATTGAATTCCAGAGTGCCGTTGAAATTTATATTAAAAGGATTGCTGCCGGTCTGGTTTTTAATTATATTTACTTTTATTCTGCATTTGATTATCACAAATGAAGGAAATCTCGTATTAGACTGGGGTTTTATCAAGATTTACAGCGGCGGGATTATACAAGGTTTTGCGATTTCTCTGCGTTTTTTTCTGTTGATTCTGACCACCTCATTATTAACGCTGACAACCACGCCGATTGAAATTACCGATGCGATGGAGGAAATGCTTCATCCATTGAAAAAAATCAAATTTCCTGTTCATGAGCTGGCCTTGATGATGTCTATTTCTCTACGTTTTATCCCTACTCTAATGCAGGAAACGGATAAAATTTCCCGTGCCCAGGCAGCACGTGGTGTTGATTTTCGTACAGGGCCTGTCAAAGATCGGGTGATGGCAGTAATTCCATTATTGGTTCCTCTGTTTGTCAGTGCATTTAAACGTGCGGAAGACTTGGCGATGGCCATGGAAGCCCGGGGTTACCAAGGCGGAGAAGGAAGAACCAAACTTCGTGAATTACATGTAGGCGTTAAAGATATCCTGGTTCTGATTGCCTTTGTACTGATATTAGCCGCATTGTTTTTCGTAAGACAGTAATGGATGGAAGAAAGGGTTGTATACATGGAAAGGTTAAAATGTACGATTGCTTATGACGGTTCGGGTTTTGCAGGGTTTCAAGTGCAGCCTGCTCACCGGACTGTACAAGGCGTACTGGAAAAAGCCTTGATTAAAATGCACAAAGGCGAGGCCATTCGTATTCAGGCATCAGGACGTACAGATACAGGTGTGCATGCAGTTGGACAGGTTATTCATTTTGATACGCCGTTAACCATTCCTGAACGCAACTGGAAGCAGGCAATCAATACACTTTTGCCGGATGATGTCCGGATAATGCATATTGAAAAAGTTCATGACAGTTTTCATGCCCGCTACAGCGTGAAGCAGAAAGAGTATCATTATATTGTCTTAAACCGGGAAGATCCGGATGTATTCCGCCGCGACTATGTATTGCACTTTCCTAAAGATCTGGATATAGAGGCCATACAAGCCGCCTGCAAGCATTTAGAGGGGACACATGACTTTACCACCTTTTCATCTGCGAAATCGTCTGTGAAAGGCTCTAAAGTGCGTACATTATTCCATGCATCCTGCAGAAGGAAAGACAATGACATCGAATTTGTTTTTCGTGGGAGCGGTTTTTTGTACAATATGGTGCGGATAATGGTTAGTGCGCTTTTGGACGTAGGAATTGGAAAGCGGAAACCAGAAGATATACCTGTCCTTTTAGCTGCAAAAGAAAGAGGACAGCTTGGAAAAACGATTTCCCCAAATGGACTGTATCTATGGGAAGTAAGTTATGACGAATAGGGAAAGAACGAATCATAGATTTGGAATAGAACGGATGCGTCATTGAAGCGGCTTATCTTATAAAAAGCGGTAAAGTAGCAGGATGAATATTGAATGGCTTAAGAAAGAAAATCAAAAAATGTTTTCAATTACTTTCATCCCAGGCTTGACTTTTGGTTAAGAAAGTTATAAGATGATATATGGCATTTTATTTCTAAACCATGATTAGCCCCGGAAACTAATTGTGTTAAGAATAAAAATATGATTACGAAGAATAAAGAATCATTGATATATGGAGGGAAAAAATCATGCGCACAACTTTCATGGCAAATGAAGCAAACATTGAACGCAAATGGTTAGTTGTGGATGCGGAAGGACAACGTTTAGGACGTTTAGCAAGCGAAGTAGCTGCTATCTTACGTGGTAAACATAAACCTACGTACACACCACATGCAGACACTGGTGACAATGTTATTATCATCAATGCAGACAAAATTGAACTATCAGGAAACAAAATAACAGACAAAATGTATTATAATCACTCCAACCATCCAGGTGGATTGAGATCTCGTAACGCATACGAAATGCGTACAAAATATCCTGAAGAAATGCTTGAAGTTGCAATCAAAGGAATGCTTCCAAAAGGACCTTTAGGACGTAAAATGAAAAAGAAATTGCATGTATATAGAGGCGCTGAGCACAATCATCAGGCTCAAAAACCAGAAGTTTACGAACTTCGCGGATAATTAAAGGGAGGTAAATGAATTGGCACAAGTACAATACTACGGCACAGGTCGCCGTAAAAAATCAACTGCCCGCGTACGTCTCGTACCAGGGACAGGAAATGTTACAATCAATGGTCGCGATGCTAGAGACTATTTTCCATATGAAACGCAATTACTCATCTTGAACCAGCCGCTTGCTACAACAGAAACTCAAGGAACGTATGATGTTCTTGTTAATGTACATGGCGGTGGTTTCACTGGTCAAGCTGGTGCAATCCGTCACGGCGTTGCACGTGCATTATTGCAAGCTGATCCAGAGTATCGTGCTGCTTTAAAACCAGAAGGGTACCTTACAAGAGATTCCAGAGCGAAAGAGCGTTATAAATACGGTCTTAAGAAAGCTCGTCGTGCACCACAATTCTCAAAACGTTAATAAATCGAATTTACAAATCCCTCAACCACTTGTGGTTGAGGGATTTTACTATATATGTGCTTTTTTAAAAAGTTGTACAAAAATCAACCTTCCAATAGAAAAGTCTTTCATTTTACCTGGGGAGGACACCATTGAATCAACGCTGCAAAACGGTATAGATCTAGTAAGAATGAAAAAAGCGTAGTACCTCGAGTCTGTACCACGCTTTTTTCCATCTGTGTTATATTATTGAACTGTAAATCCGCCATCAACGGATATGGATTGGCCAATGACATAGGTTGCGCCCGGTGAACATAACCAGTGGACAACGGAAGCAACTTCCTCTGCTTTACCTATACGGCGAATAGGGAGCTGGTTGATTAATTCATCCATTGCATTACTTTCATTAATTAACATATTTTCAACCATTGGCGTTTCAATGATTCCTGGTAGAACTGCATTAACCCGGATGCCTTTTGAGGCAACTTCTAAGGCAGTACTCTTCGTTAATCCAATCACTCCATGTTTCGATGCGTGGTATACAGAACGGCCAGGAACACCAACAATTCCCCCCATAGAAGAACAGTTAACAATAGCTCCTTCGCTACCTTGTTTTTCAAATTGTTTCAATTCATATTTCATGCAGAGCCAAACGCCCTTCGCATTAACATCCATGACATCATCAAAAACGTCTTCTTCTAAATCAACTGTGTCTGTGACTGGGTTTTGAATACCAGCATTGTTAAATGCATAATCTAATCTTCCAAATGTATCAACTGTTTTTTCTACCATTGCTTTCACAGCTTCTTCGTCTGAAACATCACATTGAATAGCTATCGCTTGATAACCCGCATCAACTAAGGCTTGTGCTTCTTGAGTAGGTTCGTTTATATCAACTAAGGCCACACTTGCTCCTTCTTTTGCAAACAATTGTGCCGTTGCAAGTCCCATTCCACCTTTTGCTCCAGTTGCTAGTGCTACTTTACCTTTCATCGTTGTCATGAAAAATCCTCCTTATAATTTAATGGCAATACACTTGGGCCTCTGCATTTTTCTCTTACAAACCAAATGGTAAACCTTACAGTCAACTCTAGGTCAAGTGCATTTAAAAAGTTTTTAATTCATACAGCTACTTAATGCGTTTGACACTCGGAATATATCACGATATCCTCAAGTTATATCGAAGTCTAACTTATAAAAAAGAAAGGTGCGTCATGATGAAGACTTATTCTATCGGTGAAGCTGCAGAAGAATTGAATCTGACTGTATATACCTTGCGTTACTACGATAAAGAAGGACTTATGCATATTGGCGTGTTCGAATCATTTTGAAACAGAAGCAGTATCGATTATATCTTCAAGTCAACGATGCTTAGTCGTTATTATTTTTTTCGCCTTTTATCCATTGCAGCCAATAAGAAAATTCACATGCTAAATGCATTTGATGTGATGAAATAATACTTGTAGGGCTTAGTGCAGGAAATTCAACGGAAAGCTTAACTTTTATACCCGTTTTTGTGTCTTTAATTTGGTGGCGAACTCCTCCGATAACTGTGCCATCTTTCAGACGAGCAACACCTGCTGATTGATATGCATAAGCGTCATCTCTAGGTGTTTGTAACCCTGTTTCATCATCAAAAACAATAAAAAACTGAACAGGTAAAGGAGCGTTTCCG
The DNA here is from genome assembly GCF_900166635.1 of Oceanobacillus timonensis. NCBI lineage: Bacteria > Bacillati > Bacillota > Bacilli > Caryophanales > Bacillaceae > Oceanobacillus > Oceanobacillus timonensis. Next base: position 4,370,626 of record NZ_LT800497.1, on the reverse strand, counting down.
GTCGTCTCAATGACTTCAAGTTCATTTTCTCCTAAAGGCCTTAATGCATAGTGGTCCGGACAAGCAGATAAATTTACACGATTGTTTTTATCTGATGAATTTAACATAAGAGTATCTATACCCTTTATTGCTTCTTCAGCTGTTATTCCATCTAAATGGATTTCTGTTTGAGAAAATTTTCGTCTACTTCCAGATAGAAAAGCACCCATCCGCATAACCGTTTTACTTAATTTCAATTTAGATTCCAATTTGTTATACATTTCTTGATAAGAGGACTCCATTTTTAGATTGGTTAGCTTATCAATCATGCTATCTGGATCATTTATTTCAGCACTTTTATAACCTAATATGTTAAAAACTTTTTTAACACGTTTTCTTTTCCATTGTGTCAATTGCTCGTTTGTAATGCTTTTTCCGTCAATATAAATGTTCATATGAACTCTCCTTTGCCCTATGTCAGCTATATTTTAGATATCAGCTTTCTGATTGTATTTTAGTATGGTTAATACCAAATGAATCGTTTCTTTCTTCACAGCATCATTCAGATCTAACTTATTTGAGTGAGCAATACTGCTGAGTCCATATAAAATAAATTCAGAGGCTAAAATGGGATTATCCGTGTTGAAAATTCCTGTTTTTATCCCATCCTCAATCACCTTTTGTATTAGCGGCTGTATTTGTAGGAATAGTTTCTGTTCGAGCTGAAAATGCTGTTCTGTTTGAAAAGCATCCGTATTTTTATAAGGTTCTAGTTTTTCAGCAAATGCCCAAAAAGTCTCTAAGGATTCTGTTATCTTTTGCATAACGGTAAGTTTATCAGAACCAAGTATTTGTTGGATTTTCTCGATATTATTAACAATAAAATCATTTAAAATTTCATCAATGAACGCTTCTTTAGATGTGAAGTAATAATAAAATAATCCTGTTGCTACACCTGCGCGATTAACGACATCTTTTATGCTAAATCCTTTTATTCCACCTTTCATATAAAACTCCAAACCAATATCCATTAACTCTTGGCGTCTTATATCTGGTTCTTTAGATATTCGTTTCATTGTCCATCTCCTATTATATCTTTTATGACTGAATCTAATTCAATAGTACGTCACTGAATATAGTTCAGTCAAGTGTTATAAAAAACCACTCATTTTGAAAAATAAATGAGTGGAATTCATTTTTTTGTTCGTTACGAAACACATAAGGCCCGTTTGTAACAAACTGATTTTTTATTCTTTTATAGGTTAATCTAACCCATTATTTTTAATCACATCTTGATACCAGTAAAAACTATCCTTCCTTATCCGGCGCAGTTCCTTCAGATCAAAATCATCTCGATCGATATAAACCAGGCCATAGCGTTTCGCAAACCCTTGACGGGAGCTTAGCAAATCCGTGAAAGACCATGGAGAATAACCGAATAACTCTACGCCATCTGCAATGGCATCATTACAAGCGGCGATATGATCTTTTAAGTAGTCAATACGGTAATCATCATGTATTTTACCGTCTTCGGTTAACTGGTCGCCGGTTCCTAAACCATTTTCGGTAATAATCATCGGCAGACGGTACTTTTCATAATAGTCATTAAGCAGAAGTCTTAAACCTGTCGGGTCTACTTGAATGCCGTAATCTGTGACGACGAGGTTCTCGTTTTTCTCCATTTTAAAGTAGCCATATAAATCAAAATCAATATCATTTACCTTTGTGCCAACAGGATGCGCTTCATCTGCTGGAAGATAGCTGGCTACTAACGTACGATAATAGTTCACAGCGAGATAATCCGGTTTGGACGCTTTTAAAATCGCTTCGTCCTCCGGCTTGGTTTCCGGATAAATACCACATTCCTTTAAGTAAGCTTTATAATAACCCGGATATTCGCCAAAACAGTACATTTCCAAGGCGTAATTGGTTTTGAAATTATCATTCATTCGAGCTGCCCATACATCTTCCGGACGATTGGAATGAGGGTATGTCATGGTAGAAGATACTGCCGGTCCAATTTGTGCATTTGGAAGGATTTCTCGGCAGGCATTCGTCGCAAGCGCATGCGCTAAAAACATATGATAATCCATTTGTGCTCTCACTTTTTCAGCTTGTTCAGCTGGCACATCATACATATTCATTCGAATATTTACACGGGCCATCAGGTTTTGTTCGTTATGCACCTGCCAATACGTTACGCGATCACCGAAAGCTTCAAAGCAGGTTTTCGCATATCTTTCAAAAGCATACGCACAATCACGGCTTTCCCAGCCATTGTACTTATCGACAAGGGCAAATGGAAGGTCAAAGTGGTATAGGGTAACAAATGGGGTAATATCATTCTCTAATAAGAAATCAATCACCTTATTATAAAAATCAATTCCCTGTTGATTCACCTCGCCATCGCCATCCGGAATAATTCTTGCCCAGGAAATAGAGAAGCGATAAGCTTTTAAGCCGAGTTCCTTCATTAAAAGAATGTCTTCCTTATAGTGATGGTAGAAATCACTGGCAACAGTGGTATCAGCTTGTACATCTGATTTTAGAAAAGCATTGTAATCCGCTACTGTTTTTCCCTTGCCATCTTCGTTCCATGCTCCTTCGATTTGGAAGGCGGAGGAGGAAGCTCCCCACCAAAAATCGTTACTGAAATAATTTGTCATTATCGTCACTCCTGTATTTTTTTATGAAACAGTTCCGTCTTTATTGCTTTCGACAATAGAAACATTCGGATACTGCGAAGAATTCGTGATAATTATTGGGGTGGTAAGATCATAGCCCTTTGCTTTGATTTCATCTATATCAAATGAAACAATTTTTGTTCCTTTGCTTATCTCATCACCAGCGTTCACATGGGCTTCAAACCCTTTTCCATTTAATTCTGCGGTATCAAAGCCGATATGAATTAACAATTCAACACCATTTTCCAGCTCCAGTCCGATAGCATGTAATGTCGGGTAGAGAACAGAGACCTTACAATTGGCTGGTGCCACTACTTCACCGACTGTTGGCTGGACTGCTATGCCTTCTCCTAATGCTCCTGATGAAAAAACCTCATCTTGTACATCGGATAATGGCATCATTTTTCCTTGAATTGGTGCAGGTATGTTTTCTTTTGTGTCTGTCATGGTATTTGGGACATCCGCTTTGCTGTCTCCAAGACCTTCATCCGTAGCATCCTCTTCTTCAGGAACATCCTTAAAGCCGAATAACATTGTCATTGCCGCAGCGCCAAAGAAGGCAATCGCAATACCAATAATATAACATAAGAATGCTTTTGTCCCGGCTTCAATATAGACCGGAATTGTTAAAAAACCTTGGTTGGCAAAGGCTGTACCATAGGAACCGCCCCAGCCCATCAGGCCGCCGCCTATTGCTCCGCTGATGACGGCATAAATCATTGGTTTTCGCAGTCGGAGGTTCACCCCGTAAATCGCCGGTTCAGTGATTCCGAAAAGAGCTGTTACGGTTGCAGTTGCCGATAGCGTTTTTAATTTCTTATTTCTCGTTTTTAAAAAGACTCCTGCAGCCGCTCCCGCCTGGGAAAAGTTAGCCGCTCCTGCAAATGCCAAAAGATTTTGCTGTCCTGTTTGGGCAACATCATTAATCCCGATAGGCAGGATGGCTTTGTGCGCACCAAAGATAACAAGCACACACCATATTCCGCCGATGAAAGCACCTAATAATGTCGGGCTGATATCCATGATAATATAATAGAGCCAATTGATAAAGTTACCTAAGTGAATGCCGATAGGTCCAAAAATAATTAAGGTTGCAGGGACCATGACTAATAAAGTAAGGGTAGGCACCATAATAATTTTCAAAACCTCAGGTATCACTCGCTCGAAAAAGCGTTGTACATATGCCATGATAAATACAGCAATAATGATTGGGATAACCGTTGATGTGTAATCCGCTAATGTTACGCCAATTCCCAAAAAGGTAACAGGTTCATCTCCTGTCATTAATGCAACAAGGTCCGGGTAGCACAGAGTCGCTGCCAGCACCATCGCAATTAATTCATTTGCCTTAAACACTTTTGCCGCTACATACCCAATCATAATGGGAAAGAAATGAAATAAGGCGTTAGAAGTAGCTTCTAATATCAGGTACGTGTTGTACGATGTAATATCTACGTTCCAATAGTGAGTAGCAATCATCACAGCAAGCGCCAGGATACCTTTCAGCATACCGGACGCTGCAATTGCCGGGATAATTGGTATAAATATAGAAGTAAACGTATTTAGGATTCGATTTCCAATAGATCCTTTATCCGCTTCGGTTGTCTCTTCGTTTGTATTTAAATCTCCTAAAAGCTGTTGGATTTGATCATGAACTTCTTTCACTTTATTTCTTAGAACAATTTGAAATTGTCCGCCGCTCTCTACAACGGAGATGACTTCATCCATCTCTTCTAAATACGCTTTATTCGCTTTTTTTGTATCATATAACGTAAAACGCAAACGGGTATAGCAGTGGGTCAGCTCAGAAACGTTTTCCTTACCCCCTACATTTTTTAAGATGCTTGTTGCAACTTGTTGGTAGTTCATCCTTTTTTCCTCCTTCAATCCACTGGCCAACGAATCAGAAGAACACATCATGACACAAAAAAATCAAACGCACACAAATATCCTGCCAGAAAGATATACATTCCCAGCGGTTATGAAAGTGTACATTTGATCTTGCCTGCATGATCAGGAACACGTCAAATGTATTCTGTTATGAATCTTTAAGATAGGGTAACACGCCTTCATTTTTGTAGCAAGTTTTACAAAACGATACATGGAAAAATAGCGAGTGGACTTTATATATGTGAAAAACATGTTAAAAAAACGATATCAATCCAATAGTTACCTATAAGTAACTTACGCAACGCAAAGTGCGTGCTTCCCAGACCTGGAAATGTTTGATATTATAAAACTAAACGAATGAAGGAGGAATAAGAAATGGCAAAAAATATTGCAGTAATCGTTACAGATATGGTGGAAGAAATAGAATTAACAGATCCTGTCAAAGCTTATAAAGATGCTGGTCATTCCGTAGAAATCATTAGTGATGAAGCAGGGAAGGTCATTCAAGGTAAAAATGGGGAGGAACTAAAAGCTGATAAAGGAATTGAAGAAGTGAACGCAAGCGACTATGATGCCCTATTAGTTCCTGGTGGATTCTCTCCAGACTTACTTCGTATTAATCCAAAAAATGGTGACTTTGCAAAAGCATTCATCGAAGCGGATAAACCCGTATTTGCAATTTGCCATGGTCCTCAATTTTTAGTGGAAACAGATCTATTAAAGGATAGAGAATTAACAAGCTTTGTTTCTGTTAGAAAAGACTTAGAGAATGCAGGAGCAGTTGTGAAAGATGAAGAAGTAGTTGTTGACCAGAATTTGGTTACCAGCCGTACTCCTGACGACCTGCCAGCCTTTAACAGAGAAGCATTAAAGCTGCTGAATAATTAATTATAACATGACGGTCAGGTGGAGCATCTGGCCGTTTTATTATTGTAATCTAAAGGGATGATTCTAACTGATAACCCCTTCCTTTTTTAATTGCTCAATACGGTTTTTCCCCCAGTCATACATCATCTCAATGATAGGTAATAATGTGAACCCCAGCTCTGTCATGGAGTACTCTACTTTTGGAGGACTTTCTGGATAAACTTGGCGATGAATTACCCCATCCTCTATTAATTCCTTTAATTGATTAGAGAGCGTCTTATGAGAAATATTTTTAAAAAGTCGTTGCATGTCGTTAAAACGATGAGGGCCTTCTACTCCTAAATGCCATAAAATAACTACTTTCCATTTACCGCTAAAGATAGAAAGTGTCATTTCTTTCTCACAGTGGTAATCCCCATTCTGTAATTTCTCTTGTATTTCTTCCCGCAAGGTATGGCACATAAGTATCAACGCTCCTTCTATCCTGAATTATTTTAGCACATTAACATAATCCTGAATTAATTCTGCTTTTCTGTCCAGTAATATGACTTTGAAGGCAAGTGTGGTGGACTTCTTTTTCTTATAATTCCATAAGTCTTGGATTAAAAACAAAGCCTCATAAGGATTTCTAATTTGATTGGTAATGTTACTAAATAGAAACAAGTAGTTTATCATTTTTGAAAATAAATAAAGTTTTAAAAAGTGAATATGTTATACTGACTTTGTATTTAAAAATGTACATGTTGACTGCTAGAAAGGAAATCGCTAGATGTTGGATTGGATGAAAAAGGCTGCTTGGTTTTCATTAGCCATCTTATTTTTATGCTTAGTCATTGTATTTATATTTGTACCATTTAATTCCATGAATGAAACGGATATGGAGGCAGAAAGCCCGGTCATACAAAAATCTAGTACAAAAGGGCTTTATATGGGGCCGAACTATCATGTGATGATGTTAAATGGAGATAGATATGATGTTTCAAAAAAAGAAATATATCAATTGCAAATAGGCGATACATATGGAACCCAGAAAAAAAGTTCCATAAAAACTGCAATTCTTTTAGGGGCTATTTTATACCCGGCGAGTATATTGATACTGTGGTTTGTTTGGGGAATTTTCTCAGGTCTATTTCCTGAATCAAGGCTCGTACAATGGGTATATAAAAAAGAAAGAGAAAATAAAAAGAGATTAAAAGATATCGGAGGAATGGCATTAAAAATTGGCATTTTATTGTTTATTGTCATTTGCACAGTTATTTATTTATTCATTGGAAAGAATTTATTTTATAAAATGAATCCTATGGGAAAAGAAGAAGCAATGGCGGAAATTATTGATAAAGAGCAAGAGAGAACATCCTATGGGAGAGGAGTTACTGAAAAATATACATTTGCCTTACAGTACCAAGATCAGACGGGGACAACGTATAAAACAGAGAAGGGTGTTTCTTCTTTTACATATCAGTTATATCAAAATGGGGACGAGATAGCCATTACATATCGTATAAAACATCCATATGATACATTTATTAAGACTAGCAAGATTGGAGAAATTTTAAGTGTACTGATAAGCTGGGGCTCCTTTTTAATTTTAACGGGTATTTATATCAATTATTTCCTTATAAAAAGAATCATTGAAGAGAGAAGCCTGGATATCCGCTGACGGTGCAGCAGAAGTGAAGGAGGCAAAATAAATTATATACATGAAGCGATCATTACCAATATAACAATCAACGAGATAAATCTTGGAAAATTGCTTCCAATCAAGAGCATGATAAATTGTTAAGAAAAACAAAGGTGCTGTTGCACAATCAGATAACAAATCGTGCAACAGCCCTTTCCATTTCTATAAAGGTAATAAAGTAACATGAGACACAAAAGGTGAATTAGAGCCTAATAAGAATTTGTATTCGTTAGATGAACGGTTTAGATCTAATTTTATTTCGATAATCCTAAAATTAACTCTTTATAGATATCGAAGAATGCAAAGTAGTAATCTTTGTAGACATATTCATCTATTTTGTGCGCCATTTTTGTTTCACCTGGTCCAAACATCATGAATGGGAAGGTATCATCTTTACCTCGCAATAAATTGGATGCATCTGTCACCCCGGGTGACCCTTTAACGGAAACTTCTAAACCTAAATGCTTTTTACCAATTTCTTGAGCAAGATGAACCATTTTAGAATGCTTTGAAGCGAAAACGCTAGGTAATGACATGGTCACTTCCACATCAATATGAGCGCCTGCTTTATTGAATTTGTCAGCTGTTTTGTTGAATAAGTCAATCACTTCATCGTTATCAAATTCCGGAATCGTACGCACATTTAATTCAGCTGCTGCTGTCTCTGGAACGGAGTTTACTTGGTTTCCTGCATTAAAAATAGTTGTACTCATGACCAATTCGCCCAGGACTTCATTTTTACGGTCATCCCCATTCAACTTTTCGTCTGCTTCTAATAAATATTTCATTAATGGATTAATCGCGTTATAGCCTTGTTCTGGCATAGAACTGTGTGCTGCTTCCCCGATAGATGTGATACGCAGGTTCAGTGAACCTTTGTGAGAGTAAATAATCGTGTCAGGAGAAGGTTCAGCTACCCACAGATAATCTACATCATCCATATAGCCTTCCTCGTGTAACTTTTTAGAACCTGCGCCGCCGACTTCTTCACCAGTCGTTGCCATCAAACGGACAGTTCCATTCTTAAGCTCATTATTTTCTTTAAGTTCAATCATCACTAAAGCAAGGTTTACTAAACCTGCCTTCATATCATCTGTTCCACGCCCGTATAATTTTCCATCTCTTTCTGTCAATGTGAACGGATCGGAAGTCCACTTGCTCTCATCGCCGGGAGAAACAACATCCATATGACCAGAAACGCCAATGACTGGGCTCCCGCTGCCAATGTCAGCGACTAAGTTAACACGAGTGTCTGTTACGGGCACCATTTTAGATTCAATACCGTATGCAGCAAATAAATCCTTTATGTAATTTGCTACTTCGATTTCATTTTCGTTCACAGATTTAATCGCTATAATGTCAGATAAAATCTTCATCTTTTCTTCCTCAGTAAAATGTTTCATGCTACAACACTCCCAAAATGTCATTGTCTATGTCCAATGAGAATATAACTATATATTCCCCCAAATGCTATAGTATAAACGGGATGGATTTCAAACAGGTGTATATGAGAAAAAACTTATATGTAAGATTTCATGAGCAGTATCCTAATGCCACAAAAAACGAACTCTGTACCATGGAGCAGATAGGCTTTAAAAAACAACAATCCTCCATTACTTAAATAGTGGAGGATTGTTGTTTTTTAGGCATCTTTACTCCGTAATCTCCCCGGAAGCTTAAACGCCAGAGCAACAACAAATATACAGAAAGCAAAACAGATCATCGCAACAAGATGCAAATGCTCAGTATCTAAATGACGATTAAATGTTAAACCAAGCAGACTGGAGGATAAAATCGAGCCAAGATAGCGGCTGGTTTGAAATAAACCGGAAGCAGAACCTGTCTCCTCTGGATCTACATGCTCATAAAGTGCTGTCTGGGAAGAAATATTATTAAATCCATTACTCATGCCCAGAACGGCCATAATAATGATAAGCCAGATTAAAGGGGATGCATCGTTGTACGTTAATAGCAGCCCCGTACCCGCTAAAAGTAAAGATGCGCCAATGACCATAGGCAGTTTCGAACCATATTTATCAATCAAACGGCCGGCTAACGGTGCGACAATCACCCCAAAACCTGCCAATGATAGCATAATGAGCCCGGTATGCTGTTCGCTGTATTCACGAACTTGCTGCAAATACGTCGGGAACCCAAAAAAGAAACAATAATGAATTAAGTTGATACTCATGAATTGTAAATAGATAAAAGAAACATACCGGTTTTTCGTCAAACCTTTTACATCGATGAAAGGTTCCTCCTGTCTGCGCTCGAAAAAGTAAAAACCGACAGCGGCTGCTAAAAAGAGCAGTAACGCCCACCAGCGGATATTCTGATCAAGCGTAAGCAGGAATAGTATGAGACCTACAATGGCAATAATAAAAAGGTCAATCCCACTGAAATCAATCCGTTTCGCCTCAAATTTCCCTTGTCCCGTATTTGGTAAAATGAAAATAGCCAGCAAGAAGGATACAATAATAAACGGAAAATTAACAAGAAAAATAGACTGCCAATCCCAAGATGCCACTAAAAATCCGCCGATAGACGGCCCGAAAGCAGCAGAGGTGGAAGCGAAGACAGATAAGACAGCCAGCGCTTTTCCTTGTCCTTCTGTAATATGTGTCCGCACCATGCTCATACCGCTAGGAAATAATGTTGAGCTGCCAATCGCCTGTAATGCACGACAACCCAGAAGGAATGGATAGTTTGGTGAAAAAGGAGCTAACATTGATGCCACTGCAACGATGAAAAGTCCTGCTATAAACAATTTTTTCGGACCAAACATATCACTTAATTTCCCCATGACCGGCTGTCCTGCAGCGCTTGCAAGATAAAATATCGAAATGAGCCAGGAAGCATCCGCAAAGGTTAGTGCAAATTCATTTTGCAGCCTCGTTAATGCCACGGAAATCATCGATGAGTTTAATGGGTTGAGCAATGTACCAAGCCCTATGGTTAAAACAAGCAGCCAGGGTTTGCGAATAGTTTCTTTCATTGTGTTCATCACCTTATGTATGTAAATTAAAAGCGTATTTTTTATTGTAAAGAACAACGAACCATAAAAAGATGAAGTAATTTGTATAACTTCTGGTTGGTTAAGTATTTATCTGATTATTTTAGACCTTTTTTGCGTTTAATGCAAAATGAACTGTGAAGCTGGAAGATATAAATAGCGTCATTCTCCGATAAAAAAGGTATATGATCATTTATATGCTTAACAGAAATAGAGAGGGTGCAAAAAAAGGTGTTTGCCCCTCCGTAAAATTACATCAAGAGATGCCCGGGGTGCTTACTTTTACCGAACCCCTTTTTAGAAGTATGGAAGATCTGCGTTCATTTATACATTAAAACACACCCTGCACTAAAAACATATAAAATATTGTCCCGCCTGCAATCGATAACAGCATGCTTCGTTTCCAGTAATGCAGGACAACAATCAACCCAACTGCGAGAAGCTCAGGCAGGAAGCCTTCCAATGATGTGAGGGTGACGTCCTTTAATGAATAAACAACCAATAAGCCAAATACAGCTGGCGGTAAGACATATCCTAAGTATTTAATATATGTTGGGGTAGGCTTATCCGGTTTAAATATCATAAATGGCAAAAATCTAGTTAATAGAGTGCCTATAACGATAGAAGCAATCATAATGATTTGCTGTGTTAGAGTCATCATCAGGAAATCACCTCATTTTTTGTGATGAATTTTTTAATTAAGGTCAGAAAGATCAATATGATAAGCATGGCAGGAATAATAAAGTTTTCCGTACCAAACAAGATCAAACATAAAATGGAAGCGGCCACGCCTATAAGTGAGCTGATGTGATTTCGCTCCTTCATCCATTGATCCAAAAAGATAACCACAAACAGAGCAGTCATCACAAACTCCAGACCATCCGTATTAAATGTGATCATCGAGCCGAAGAGGCTTCCAATGGTTGTTCCGCTGACCCAATAGATTTGATTTAACAAGGTAACATAAAACATAAACCAGCCCTTATTGATAGAAGGAGGTATATGGGCAGTGTGGTTAATAACAAATGACTCATCACACATGCCATAGATGAGATATCCTTTTTTCTTGCCCGTTCCTTTGAATTTATCTAACATGGAAATACCATAGAAAAGATGTCTGGCATTTATCATTAATGTTAATAGAAATGCGCTTAACGGGTTAAATGCACCTAATAGTAAACTTCCAGCGACAAATTCCATCGACCCGGCAAAGATGAGCACACTCATCAAGATAGCATAGAAGGGTGGAAATCCTAAGGAATGCATGTAAACGCCATAAGCAATGCCCAAAAAAGCAAACCCGGCAAGTATCGGCAGCGTTTTGGGAAAGGCATGTTTCAATGTTAATAGATGATCGTCTAAAGACATTTTTGATTCACTCACTTTCAAAACATATAGAAATTATTTCATTTATTGTGCATAATAGATTAATACAAGAAGATGAAGGACGTTGTCGCCGATATTTCTATAAATATGAGGCTGATTTCCATCAAAAATAATGGCTTCTTCTTCATCAACTGTTTCGACAGTCCCGTCAATATCCATTTCTAATTGTCCTTTTTTGACAAATACATGCTCTTCCACACCAGGATTGTGCGGCAATGATGTGTGTTCATTGTCAGGGTCCAGCTCCACCGTAAAAACTTCAAATTGCTTTTCGGGTGAAAATGGGACAACCGTATGTACTCGATAATGGTTTTCTTCTTCTGTCACCAAATTTCTGTCTTGTTTCTTAATCACTCTGACAGAATTTGTCTGTTGGCTAATCAGAGATGAGAAAGATACTTTAAGCCCATTAGCGATTTTCCAGAGTGTTGTGACCGTTGGGACAGATTCTCCTCTTTCAATCTGTGCAAGCATCGCTTTGCTTACTTCCGTCATTTTTGCGGTTTTATCTAAGCTCCATCCTCGCTCTTTGCGGATTGCTTGCAGATTTTTACTGATATAATCTGTGACTTCCCTCATTTGCTTTCTCCCTTCTTTCATCATTGCAATTTAATTTAGAAAATTCATATGAAACAATATAACATATTTTTGTATGTTATAACATACAACCGGAAGAATATATTTTCATTGCATAGGTACCTTTCTAATAAAACAAGGAGCAAAAGGATAATTTATTTTAGAAAATTATTATCATTTTTTCGCGGATTACCCCTATTCCTTGATATGAAAGGATATACGAAAGGGTATGAACATAACGAAAACATTTATCTAACTTCCAATTCTCGACAATATTTCCCCGGAAATATTCTATCATGACATATTTTTTATGATAGAAATCAATAAAAAAGCTGCATAACAGAATTGGCAAGAAAAAATATTGCTGTATATATGGAATGCACAATAATTTTGATGGTCAGTATCCAGAAGCTTTGTTAGTTTACATACAGGAGGTACCGTTTCATGGAAATAGGCAAGCATATTCAATTTTACAGAAAAAGAGATGGACTAACACAAGAAGATTTAGCAGAAAGATTATATGTAAGTCGTAATTCTGTGTCGAATTGGGAAAGGGGGAAGAATTATCCGGATGTTGAAATGTTATTGCGAATGAGTATTCTTTTTAATGTCACAATTGATTATTTAGTGAAAGGGGATTTGGAAGAAATGAAAAAAGAGCTCGAGGTCGGATATTTTAATCAGTGGAGTATGGTTATGATAATAGCTTTCAGCCTGCTGGCATTATTCATCCTGCCAAGCTTCCATTATTTTAATTCCTATGGCTTTCTTATTCTCGTTCCTCTTGGATTGGTCGGGATTTACGCCGGGTATCGAATAGAAGTTTATAAAAAAAAGATAAAGCAAAATAACAACTTAAAAACATATGAGCAAATTCTTAATTATGTAGAGAGCGACGGGCAAAATCAGGATGCGGAATATCATTATCACCGTCCTAAAAATATAGTAACACTATCTATCTACTGTATTATCTATTTTTTATTACTTTTTGTATTAATTATACTATTTTTGTAAGTTTATTTTACTGGTTTGTAGCTGCTGGACCGGGAATCGGATGCAACAATTGCAAGCGTATATAAGAAAGATTATAATTTAGCAGCTGGAAGAAAAGCATCGATAAGTTTACGATGTTTTGCTGTTCAAAATATTGTTGAAATGATGTTGGGAACGCTTCATGTTCGGAATGCGCATTGTCTCTCCTGCTCTTTCGCATGCAGAATAAGTGGAAAACAAGCAGAAGCAGTATTAAAATATAGGTAACGATGATTATCCAAATCAAGGGAGGCTGCGAATAATGATTAAAGTTGTTAATACATTACGTATCAAAAAAGGAAAAGTAAATGAAGTGGCAGAATTATTTAAAAGTGCAAAATCGGTGCATACGTTTAATGGGTTTGTATTCATGGAGGTGCTGATAAAAGAAGGAACAGAAGAATACGATGAACTGCAGGTTTGCACCACATGGGAAGACCACGCTTCTTTTGAAGTATGGAGAGAAAGCAGAGAAACCCGAAAAGCCCATGCATCTCAGGATAGGCAAGGAAAAGAAGAGAGCCCGATTCTTGGGTCGGAATTGTCTACATTTGAAGTGTTTGTCCAACACCGTCCGGCATAGATTCTATGAAGTTGTTTGCGATAGTTTCGTCTTTCATCTGAAAATAATCATATCCTGCTATTAATAAAAAATCCCGTCTTTCATTTGAGAAAGGCGGGATTTTTTATGGGCATTTGTCATCTCTTCTGCCTTTTTTTAAGAGCGCACCCTTCCGGTTTAAGAAAAATTTAATAAATGCTTTAGAAATGGATAATAAGAGGAATGTAATATCAAATACAGAAAGGTTCAAATAGGTTAAAACATTAATGAACTGCTATTCGAGGTACAGCTTCCTATTTCTTAGGGCAATGGAAAATGGAAGTGTATATTTCATTTTAGGAAGGAAATGATTTTAAATGACAGAACACCAAGCGAAACAACAAAGAATAGCATTTATTTTAGGATTAGGTGCTTTCGCACTGATCAGACCATTCATGAAAATAACCGGATTCATTCACATCTTTGGAAATGAAGCGGTTGGAAGCATTGCAATGACCTTATTGATTTCTGTAGTCTGGATACTTATTGTGATTAAGAAAGGAGTGCCAAACCCGATTTCTGTTCTTGTTTTAGCGGGTATGAGTTACGCAGCTTTTGCGATTATACTAAGCGGTATTTTATCACCTATTCTGGATGGAGGATTACAGGGGCCATTGACAAACCCAATAGCATTTATCAGTGTTTTCTCACTAATATCATATGGGGATTGGTGCTGGGCATTATTACCTCTGTCCTGCCTTATCGAAAAAAATAAGCGGATGGTTGTGCTTGCGAAGGCGTTTTTCTGAGTAATGGAAAAACGTCTTTATAGATTATAGGTTTTCTTCCATACAGCTGCTTGTTTGAACAGCACAACGGCAATGATTCGATTATAATGGAAGGGAAAGAAGGTGGCTCCAATGTCGATCAGAAAACGGTTAATCTTATCCAATATAGCGATGATTCTGGTTCCAGCTGCTTTGTTATTGTTAGCAGAGATTGTTTTAGGATATGTATTATTTGTCTTTTTTAATGGCAATCCGCAAGGTGAGGATTTAAAAGTCTTTGTCCAATTCCGCTTTATTGCGATTGCGTTTATTTTAATACTGACCAATGGATTGTTGACTTACTTTATGTCCAAAAGTATCATTCATCCTATTTCTACATTATCTGCGGCAGCAAAGAAAATCAGTGAGGGCAATCTGGAATACAGTGTCCAGTCGGATAAAAAAGACGAGCTGGGCGAGCTTGCCAATACATTTGAGACGATGCGTCTGAAATTAAAAGAAGCAGATAACGAGTATAAACGCTATGAAGAAAACCGGCAAGAGTTGATTGCCAGCATTTCTCATGATTTAAAAACACCGCTGACCTCCATCAAAGGCTATGTGAAAGGTATTCAAGATGGGGTGGCAAACACACCGGAGAAATTGGATCGATATATGGATACCATTTATAGAACAGCAAGTGAGATGGATGGACTGATTGATGAACTATTTCTGTATTCGAAGCTCGACTTAAACAGGGAAACCTTTCAATTTGAAAAAGTAGATATATATGCCTTTTTTGCAGATTTTATTGACGAATTAGCATTTAATTTGGAGAAGGAACAAGGAAAAGCTGTTTTTTCAGCAAACCAAGAGGGCACTTATATCGTCGAAGCGGATCGGGAAAAATTAAGACGAGTTGTAATGAATATTATACAAAACAGCTTCAAATATATCGATAAACCTCAAAAGGAAATTCAAGTGCATTTAACTTCTGAAACGAACAAAATTGTTGTGGAAATGAAGGATAATGGAAGCGGAATAAAGGAAGAAGATATGCCGTATATTTTCGAAAGCTTTTACCGCACTGATACGTCAAGAAACTCTGCCACTGGAGGCAGCGGCCTTGGCTTATCCATTGTCAGGAAAATTATTCAAGAGCACGGCGGAGAAATTTGGGCAGAAAGTAAGCCGGGTCAAGGGACGAGTATCTATTTTACATTGAAAAAGGTGATGTAAATGCAAAATATATTAATTATTGAAGATGAAAAGGATATTGCTGAATTGGAAAGAGATTATTTAGAGATAAATGGATTCCAAAGTGATATTGCTATGACAGGAGAAGAGGGACTAAAACTGGCAGCAGCGAATTCCTATAGTCTCATTTTATTAGACCTCATGCTGCCGGGCATAGACGGCTTTGATTTGTGTGAAAAGCTGCGGGGAATATTGGATGTGCCGATATTGATGGTGACAGCCAGAAAAGAAGATATTGATAAAATCCGCGGCTTCGGCAGAGGAGCGGATGACTATATTGTGAAGCCGTTTAACCCGAATGAGCTGGTAGCAAGAGTAAAAGCACATATTACCAGATATGACCGCTTAACAAAGCAGGATAAGAAGCCGAATGAAATTCATCATAAAAACCTGACAATTGATCATGCTTCACGGCGGGTTTTTATTGATAATGAAGAGAGAATATTTACCGCAAAAGAGTATGATTTATTGTATTTTCTAGCGTCGCATCCGAATATGGTTTTTACGAAAGAGCATTTATTTGAACAAATTTGGGGCTATGATGCGATGGGGGATAATACGACCGTAACGGTTCATATCCGGAAAATTCGAGAAAAGATAGAAGCAGATGCTTCCCTTCCGCAATTTATAGAAACAATCTGGGGCGTGGGGTATCGGTTTCAGGGGTAGTTGGAAACAAGCTAATAGTTAAAAAATTTGTATCAAACAAGACGAACCGCCTGTTTCAGGAAGTTCGTCTTTATCTTTGTTTATATAAAGTGGCTTTATATACTTTAGCTATCCATTGGGAATCTATTATACTTTTAAATCTTTTACGGTTTCTCCCTCCACTAATACTGGTTGATAATAGTGTTCATGTAATAAGTCTTTTCTTCCTTGTAAGTACTTAATAATTTTATCAGCTGCATCATGTCCCATTTGTTCTTGCGGGTGTGTCAATGTTGTTAATTTGATATTCGCGTTTTTGGCAATATAAGAATTGTCTTGACCGATAATAGACAGTTCTTCTGGAACAGAAATACCAAGTTGTTTGCACAAATTGGCCACGACAAGACCGACCTCATCGTTGTAACAAACAATGGCAGTGAAAAGATCTCTATTTTCAATGAGGAATTCCTCTAGATTAGAATATAAATCCGGTTTTGTTTCCGTAGTGAAAGAAAAAAGATGATCAGGGAGAAATTTTAATTTAGCTTCTCCAAGTGCTTTGATATAACCTTTCATTCGAAACTTTCCTTGTAAATCATCCATTTTTGAAATAAGCCCGATTTGTTGATGTCCTTTTGTAATGAGTTCATTTGTTGCGATATAGCCGGATTGCACGTCATCGAGGCAGAGGAAAGGAACCTCCAGCTCTTCGTAATACGCATTGATCATGATGAACGGAATACCATGTTCTTTAAAAGATAGGTAATAGGCAATGTTGGGATTATATAAATTACTTTTCGTAGGTTCCACGATTAAACCATCCACGCCATAAGATAACATCATTTCTAAAGCTTTTTTTTCCTGTTCAACATCATTATTGGTGCTAGCTAATAGTAAGGAATAATTATCTTCGTTCAATCTTCCTTCAATTCCGCGAATAATGGACGGAAAAATATAATCCGAAATATAAGTTGTGATGACACCAATGGTTTTATTTTTGGAATCGCCGCTGGGGATTGATTTATATTCATTACTGACATACGTACCTGATCCTTTTTCGCTTCTTAGGAAACCGCCATTCGATAACTCTAAAATAGCTTTTCGAACAGTATGTCGGCTTACATTGTACTTGGCTTGTAAAGCAGATTCTGTAGGGATTTTATCTAATACTTTATATTCTCCTGAAAGTATTTTACTTTTTATATCATCCATGATGAATTGATATTGGTATTTTGGTTTCACACTACTCACTTCCTTGTTGTCTCAACTTCCCATTATCGAAATATCTGTCTGTACATATTTTGACATAGTTTTCGAACAATGAAAAGGTTTTACATTCATATGTCGCTGTTAAGCGTGAGTTTGTGATTTAACATACAGGTTTTTAAATTCAATGCACCGATACGAATGGACCATAAATAGATGAATCCAAAAGATGTATGCACTAAAAATAAATTATATTGACATGTGTACGTACAGAAATTATAATAAAGTTGTAAGCGGTTTACAGCAATTAAAATAAAGAAAGCGCATTCTTTGTAATGGTTTTGACATTCTTTTTAGAGAGGGGATTGACGTGAAAACAAACCAGACAAATATAAAAGAAGTAATTGCACAAGGAGAAACCGTTCTCGGTATCGAATTTGGGTCTACACGTATAAAAGCAGTATTGATAGATAATCATTTTGAAACAATTGCATCAGGCAGTTATGAGTGGGAAAACCAATTAGAAAATGGAATTTGGACGTACAACTTAGTGGATATTGTTACAGGCTTGCAAACAGCTTATAGCGAGATGAAGCAAGAAATTGAATGGAATTACGGCATAACTCTCCGGACAATTGGTTCAATCGGTTTTTCTGCCATGATGCATGGATATATGGTATTTGATAAAACAGGAGAATTACTTGTGCCGTTTCGTACTTGGCGTAATACAACAACTGGCGATGCAGCAAAAGAACTGACCGATTTATTTCAATTTAATATCCCGGACAGATGGAGTATTGCTCATCTTTATCAAGCGATCTTAAATGAAGAGAAGCATTTACCTCGTATTGATTATATGACTACGTTGGCCGGTTTTATTCATTGGTTGCTTACCGGAGAAAAAAATCTTGGTATCGGTGATGCTTCGGGAATGTTTCCAATAGATGAAGCTACAAAGGATTATGATAAATCCATGATGAAGCAATTTGACGAAAAAATTGCAGACAAAGGCTATCCTTGGAAGGTTGCAGATATTCTTCCTAAGGTCTGTAGCGCAGGAGAGCATGCAGGGACATTAACAGAAGTGGGAGCTAAAATCTTGGATAGATCACAAAATCTGCAATCAGGCATTCCAATTTGTCCTCCGGAAGGGGACGCCGGGACAGGAATGGTAGCTACAAACAGTGTGAAAGAACGTACAGGAAATGTTTCAGTTGGAACTTCTGTTTTTTCCATGATCGTATTAGAAAAAAAGCTCTCGGCTGTTTATCCAGAAATTGATCTGGTAACAACGCCAAATGGCAGCCCTGTTGCGATGGTTCATGCAAATAACTGTTCAAGCGATTTGGACGCTTGGCTTAACCTATTTCGCGAATTCTCGGAATTAGTTGGACAGAAGGTAGAAACAGAAAAATTGTTTGAAGTCATGCTGAATAAATCAATGGAAGCTGATCGAGATGGCGGAGGTTTACTCAGTTTCGGTTATTTTTCAGGGGAAAGTATAACGGGATTAGATCAAGGCCGTCCGTTATTTGTCCGGTCGCCAGAAAGTAATTTTAATTTAGCGAACTTCATGCGGACGCATTTATTTACCGCTTTCGGTGCTTTAAAAATAGGGATGGATATTTTAACAAAAGAGGAAGGCGTTGTCATTGAAGATATCTTAGCTCATGGCGGTTTATTTAAAACGCCAGTAGTTGGCCAAAAAATCGTTGCTGCTGCAATGAATGTTCCTGTGTCCGTAATGGAAACAGCCGGAGAAGGTGGAGCATGGGGAATTGCTATTCTTGCTGCATATATGCGGGATAAGGAAACCGATGAACGTTTAGAGGCATTCCTGGATAAAAAAGTTTTTGAAGATGTGGACGGCAAAAAAATATTTCCTGACGAACTGGATGTGCAGGGATTTGAGGAATTCATTGCGCGTTACAAAAACGGTCTGGTGATTGAACAGACTGCTGTAGATAATTTGACGATATAGATGGAAACCGGGGAGGGATTGCTATGTTAGAACAATTAAAAGAAGAGGTATTTCAGGCTAA
Source organism: Oceanobacillus timonensis (assembly GCF_900166635.1). NCBI lineage: Bacteria > Bacillati > Bacillota > Bacilli > Caryophanales > Bacillaceae > Oceanobacillus > Oceanobacillus timonensis. The sequence continues at coordinate 4,351,057 of NZ_LT800497.1, read as the reverse complement.
TCTGGATTTGCCTAAACACGGACTAGTGAAGTATACATGGGGAAATGCAAGTGCTTATGACCCGGATAGCAGATTGTTTGTAATCAAACCTAGTGGTGTCGATTATACAACAATGAAGGCAAGTGATATGGTTGTGGTTGATTTAGATGGAAACGTTGTAGAAGGAGAGTTAAATCCATCTTCGGACGCGCCGACGCATGCGGTTCTTTACAAACATTATCCGGAGATGGGCGGCATTGTTCACACGCACTCCACTTGGGCAACCATTTGGGCGCAGGCAGGACTTGATGTACCGGCGATGGGGACGACGCACGCGGATACATTTTATGGAGCGGTACCATGTGCGCGATTCTTAACACAAGAAGAAATTGACCGTGGATACGAAACGGAAACTGGAAACGTTATTATTGAAACATTTGAAAAGCGTGGATTAGATATTTTAGCTATTCCAGGTGTTCTGTTGCACGGGCACGCTCCATTTACTTGGGGAAAAGACGTTCAATCTGCGGTGATGAACAGTGTTGTGTTAGAAGAAGTAGCGAAGATGAATTTATTTGCCCGTGAATTGAATAGTTTTGCGGAAGAATTGCCACAGCGAATTTTAGATAAACACTATCTGCGAAAACATGGAAAAAATGCCTATTACGGCCAAAAATAATAGCACAAAACAAATGAAAAGAGGATTATGATGGAAAATATAAAAAGAAATGAATTCTGGTTTGTTGTAGGAACGCAACAACTTTACGGAGAAGAAGCACTGGCAGAAGTAAAAGCGAATGCTCAAAAGATAACCGATGAGTTAAATGAAAGTGGTGTTTTACCTTATCCGATTGTATTACAGGATCTGGCGGTAAATGCGGATCAAATTACAAATATCATGAAAGAAGTGAACTATCGCGATGAAGTTTGTGGTGTGATGACGTGGATGCACACTTTTTCACCAGCTAAAATGTGGATTCGTGGTACAAAAATCTTGCAAAAACCATTACTGCATCTGGCAACCCAATTTCACGAAAGTATTCCATGGAAAAACGTTGATATGGATTTTATGAATCTAAATCAATCCGCTCATGGGGATCGTGAGTATGGTTTTATCAATGCGCGTTTAAATAAACAAAATAAAATTATCGTTGGTTATTGGCAACGCCCTTCATTTAAAAAGCAAGTCGCAGAATGGATGGATGCAGCGGTTGCTTATAATGAAAGTTTTCGTATCAAGGTTGCTCGTTTCGGTGATAATATGCGTCATGTTGCAGTGACAGATGGAGATAAGATAGAAGCACAAATTCAATTTGGTTGGACAGTGGACTATTTTGGAATTGGAGATCTTGTGCAATACGTCAATGCTGTGAAGGAAGAAGAAATCGACGCTTTATTTGCGGAATATGAAAAACTTTATGCGTTTGATTATGGTACTTACAGTAAAGAAGAATGGGAAGCCAGTGTTAAAGTTCAAGCAAGCTATGAAATTGCAATCAAGCGTTTTCTGGATGATGGCGGGTACAGTGCTTTTACTTCTAACTTTGAGGATTTATATGGTATGAAGCAGCTTCCTGGTCTCGCTGTTCAGCGATTGATGGCCCAAGGATACGGTTTTGCCGGGGAAGGCGACTGGAAAACCGCAGCGCTTGATCGTTTGCTAAAAGTGATGAGTCATAATCAATCTACAGGCTTTATGGAAGATTACATTTATGAATTAGCAGAGGGCCAAGAGTCCATCCTTGAATCTCATATGCTTGAAGTTGATCCGACATTGGCAAGTAATAAACCGAAAATCGTTGTATCACCATTAGGAATTGGTGATCGTGAAGACCCTGCCCGTTTGGTATTTGACGGCAAAGCAGGAGATGGGGTCGTTGTCTCAATGGCTGATTTTGGTACGCATTTTAAACTGTTAATTAATGAGGTAGCAGCCTTTGAACCAACGCAACCGGCACCAAATCTTCCAGTGGCTCGTGTACTTTGGGAAGTGAAGCCTAACTTCCAAGATGGCGTTAAGTCATGGATTGAAAATGGCGGAGGGCATCACACGGTTGTTTCATTGCAATTAACAACCGATCAAATCGTATCTTATGCGAAGATGGTTGGTTTGGAATACGTTGTGATTAAGTGATTTATTTCTCCAAAGGGATTTTTTCCTTTGGGGAAATAAGCTATCTGTATTATTCGAAGTAAGGGAAAAGATTTTTAGTATATTTGAAAGCGCTTAATAAAAAGTTAACAGCTTTTACCTTATTAAATAAACGATTGGATTGAATTACAGGTACATGTTTATCTTCAGGAAGATTTTATTATTTTCAAAAATAGTTTGATAGAAGAATTTAAAATTTAGTGACCCTTAGGGAGGGATTATAGTGGTTCAAGAAAAGAAAATACCAAGTGGATTTATATATTTTTTCGGCGCTTTTGGTGGTATTCTATTTGGTTATGATATTGGTGTTATGACGGGAGCTTTGCCGTTTCTGCAAAGTGATTGGAATTTGCAAAATGACCCTGCAGCTATTGGCTGGATTACCTCTTCCTTAATGCTAGGGGCAATTTTCGGTGGGGCAATGGCTGGACAGATTTCTGACCGTTTGGGTCGACGTAAAATGATTTTAATAGCTGCTATCGTTTTTGCTATAGGTTCTATTTTAGCAGGGATATCTCCGCATAATGGAATTCTATTTATGATAGTTTCCAGAGTTATCTTAGGACTGGCTGTTGGAGCTGCTTCTGCATTGGTTCCAGCTTATATGTCGGAAATGGCTCCAGCACGTTTGCGTGGACGCTTGTCTGGAATTAACCAAACAATGATTGTCTCCGGAATGTTGCTTTCGTATATTGTAGCTTTTTTATTAAAAGATTTACCAGAAACAATGGCGTGGAGATTGATGCTAAGTTTGGCGGCTGTCCCGGCTTTGATACTATTTTTGGGGGTATTAAAATTACCTGAATCGCCACGTTTTTTAATTAAGAATAATAAATTTGAGGAAGCTCGTAGAGTATTGAGTTATATTCGTTCTAACAAAGCACAGATTGAAGATGAAGTAACACAAATTCAAGAAGCTTCTAAAAAAGAAGCAAATCAAAAAACATCATGGGGCACACTATTAAGTGGTAAATATCGCTATTTAGTAATTGCTGGTGTAGGTGTAGCTGCTTTTCAACAATTCCAAGGTGCGAATGCGATTTTTTATTACATCCCTTTAATTGTAGAAAATGCAACAGGTAATGAAGCAAGTTCAGCACTCATGTGGCCGATTATCCAAGGAGTTATACTTGTATTAGGTTCACTGCTCTTCTTGTTAATTGCAGATAAATTTAATCGCCGTACCTTATTAACACTAGGCGGAACGGTCATGGGACTGTCCTTTATGTTGCCAGCGATACTGAATATTATAATTCCAAATGCAAATCCGATTATGATTGTTGTATTTTTGAGTATCTATGTAGCATTTTACTCATTTACTTGGGCACCTTTAACGTGGGTTATTGTAGGAGAAATGTTCCCGCTGCTTATTCGCGGACGTGCATCAGGATTAGCTTCTTCATTTAACTGGGTCGGTTCTTTCTTAGTTGGTTTGCTATTTCCGATTATGACTGCATCGATGGCTCAGGAAGCTGTATTTGCCATCTTCGGTACGATTTGTTTACTAGGTGTTTTATTTATCAGAACACGTGTCGTAGAAACTCGTGGTCGTAGTTTAGAAGAAATTGAAAAAATTGGTGAAAATCAAATATTGAAAGAAAAAAATGCATAGAAACTATTAGACTAAAATAGTGCTTTTTTGAAGGAAGCCCATTTTTGAATTGGTAATCTGTTCATTGTGACCAATTTGATTTGCATCTGAACCTTTTCTTGGGACCGGAGTACTTATTCCGGTCTCTTTTAACTGCCAAACTGTTGGTGAAGGGAAATGATATACAGGAACAAGTATGTTAAATGTAACGTCATTTATTACGAAATCTTAAATACAGAAAGTTTTGAAGTGTGCATGTTCACAAAATAGAGAGGAAGGGAAACAATATGCAATTATCAAAAGAGAAAGTTGGAGAAATCAATAACCAGCCTGTCTATTCATTTACAATTACAAATAAGCATGGTGCAGAATTAACCTGTATTAATTATGGCTGCATGATTACTAAGATGATTGTACCGGATAGACAAGGTGAGCTTGAAAATGTGGTCCTTGGTTATGACACGTTGGAGGAATATATCAATGATACATTCTATCTTGGAGCTATTATAGGTCCCGTTGGCGGTCGCATAAAAGATGCATATTTTGAAATGGACGAACAAACCTACACACTTACAAAAAATGAGCAGGAAAATCATCTTCATGGAGGTATAAATGGTTTTCACCGTGTTATTTGGGATGCAGAAGCATTTAAAAAAGAAGATGCAGCTGGTGTTCAATTTAAATATATGAGTGCAGATGGGGAAGAAGGATATCCGGGGAATGTATTAATAAAAGTTACTTATACGCTGAATAACGAGAACGAATTAGCGATTACGTACGAAGCACTCTCAGATAAGAAAACAATTCTGACAATGACAAATCATTCTTATTTTAATTTAAGTGGTAACCTGAAGCGGGATATTTTAGACCACACCTTAAAATTGAAAAGTGACAGATTCCTGGAGCTTGATCAAACGCTTATCCCGACTGGTACCATATTAGATGTAAGGAATACGCCATTCGATTTTACGCAAGAAAAAAATATAAAATCAGGGGCTGTCTCCAACCACCCGCAAAATGTGCTTGTAGGGGGAGGATATGATCATCCATTTCTTTTAAAAAGCAATCATGACGAAGAAATCATACTGAAAGATCCTGAAAGTGGAAGAAAGCTAACGATAGAAACGGATGAACCTGGGGTCATTGTTTATTCCGGAAATTCTATAAATAAAGGGAACATTCGCGGTGTTCCATCAAGAAAACATCTGGGGATTTGTTTGGAAACACAAGCCTTACCCAATGCGGTACATTTTCCTGCATTTCCATCAATTAGGATCCAAGCGGATAAAAAGTATCATTCCGTTACCAAATATCGATTTGATGCAGAATAATCCTATATTTATTCTAATCAGCGTGATATACCCTCAAAATGGGCGCATGACAATCTAAACCAAGGACGGACCTCAAATATAAGAGGTCCGTCCTTGGTTTAAAAGAAGATTATTTATCGTCTGGTTGATTTTCATCACCAGCAATATTTGAAAGTTCTTCATGTGTTTTTTTAAGAAGATCCTGCAGCTGCTTTTTCTTTTCGGGATTATCCATAACCTGTCTCCCTGTCTTCATAAAGTCATGGAAGACACGTTGCATATCAGATCGAAGGTTTTGCATTTCCTCCATATTCACATTTTCAAATTGACTCATTCGGGATACAAAAGGATCTTCGTTTTGATGACTGTTTAAATAAGCGATGCCTTCATCGGTAATATGGTATACCTTTTTCCTTCCTTCTTTAACGGCTTCAACCAAATCCTGATCCTCCAGCATTTGAAGCGTAGGGTAAACGGAACCCGGGCTTGGCGAATAAAAGCCTTTGAATTTTTCTTCCAGAACTTTGATGATGTCATAACCATGCCTTGGCTGTTTTTGTAATATTTTTAGTAAAACTAACTTAATATCTCCGCGTTTGAAGAAACGCTCGCCGCCACGGCCGCCACCTCTTTCGTCATGTCCTGCAAAGAAATGAGGCCCGCCTCTTCCTGGGAAATTCTCATGCCCCATTCCGAATTTATTTCGCTTTAGAAACTCTTTATGGAATGTGTTGTCTTCATCAAAAAAAGGATGATTAAAATGTGCCTGCTTTTTGAAAAAAGGATGTGCATCTTGTTGAAACATAATCTATTCCTCCTACATATTTTTTGCTTCGAAGTTAACGATATATCGTTATTGAATATAATAAGCGATATATCGTTAACTGTCAAGATGAAATATCTTTTAAAATAAAGGTAGACATTCAACGTGTATCATTCTATGCTATACTGAAATAAATAAAATGATATGTGTTTCAGAAGGCGGGTGCAGCAGATGAAAAAGAAGTTACTACTAACTGGATTTGAACCTTTTCTTGATTTTTCAATGAATCCAACGATGAAAATTGCAGAAGAATTAGATGGTGCAATGGTTGGAGATTATATGATTACGTCCCGGGTGCTGTCTGTAGATTTCCAAAAGGCAGGAAAACAGCTTCTCCAACTTATAGAAGAAACAAAACCGGATGCGATGATTTCACTTGGACTTGCTGGTGGCAGGTTCAAGATTAATCCGGAAAGAATTGCAGTGAATGTGAATGATGGACCTGCGGATAACCAAGGCCATAAGCCGGATAATGAAGTTATTTGGGAGGAGGGCGCAGATGGGCTCTTTTCCACATTACCAATCAGCCAAATGGTTCAGCGGCTGCAAGCACAAGGACTTCCTGCTGAAATTTCCAATACAGCAGGGACTTATCTTTGCAATCATGTCATGTATCAAGCTCTGCACTATGTACGGACAAACCGTCTTCGTCTGCCTGCTGGCTTTATTCATATTCCTGCATCCCATGAACTTGCTATTGAACACGGGAAAATACCGAGCTGGAGTCATGATGATTTGAAAAGAGCTATTGTTATTTGCGTGGAGACTTTATCAGAAACGGTTAGCAGCAGTTAATGTTTTTTTGATTTAATACCTAAACCATTTTAAGAAATGAGGAATCATTCATGAAGAAAGCATTACTAAACATTGATTATACAATTGATTTTGTGGCAGATGATGGTGCTTTAACATGTGGTAAACCCGGTCAGGATTTGGAAAACACAATGGTTGCAGTCACAGAGCAATTTATTAGGGATGGCGATTATACCGTATTTGCCGTGGATGTTCATGATAAGGACGACGCTTATCATCCGGAAACAAAGCTGTTTCCGCCTCATAATATCCGTGGAACAAGCGGAAGAGATTTATACGGCCGATTGCAGGCAACATATGAAAAAAACCAAACGCAAGAAAATGTATCCTACATGGATAAGACGAGGTATTCCGCTTTTGCCGGCACAGATTTGGAAATAAAATTGCGGGAAAGAAATATTGAAGAGGTTCATCTGATTGGTGTATGTACAGATATTTGTGTACTGCATACGGCAGTAGATGCCTACAACAAAGGATTTCGCATCGTTGTGTACAAAGATGCAGTTGCTTCGTTTAATCAGGCTGGACACAATTGGGCACTGGGACATTTTGAAAGTTCATTGGGTGCGAAAGTGGTGGCGTTCAGGGATGAGTAAGTAAATGGATGAAACTATGGTACAGCTTATCATTCCCTTTGTTATTAATTGATAAAACAAACTATACATTAAAATAGAACAATGATAGTATTTTAATTATATATACAAAAAATTGACAAAATGATAGAAAGGGGAAAATGTATGTATCCAAATATTTTGAGACATCCTGGTCCGACGCCGATTCCAAAAAAAGTCGAATTGGCAATGGCGCAAAATATGATCAGCCATCGTTCGGAGGAATTTACCAAACTATATCGGGAAGCAACAGAACGTGTAAAACCTTTATTCGGAACAAAGCAGGATATTATGCTTCTGCCTTCAGGCGGAACGGCAGCATTAGAAGCGGCGGTGGCCAATACAACTTCTGACGGAGATGAAGTTGTCGTTGTTACAATAGGTGCTTTTGGGGATTATTTCGTTTCCATATGTGAAAAACATGGATTACATGTGCATAAACTTGAAAAAAACTGGGGCGAAGCTTGTACAAAGGAAGAACTCGCTGCATTTTTAAAGCCCTTATCTAATATTAAGGCTGTTTTTGCGACTTATAATGAAACTTCTACAGGGGTTTTAAATCCGGTGAAACAACTGTCAGAATCGGTACATGAACATTCTGATGCGCTATTTATCGTTGATGGGGTAAGCTGTATTGGAGGTGCCCCTGCCGAAATGGACGCGTGGGGTATTGATATTTTAGTAACTGGCTCACAAAAAGCCATCATGCTTCCGCCGGGGCTTGCTTTCGTAGCTGTAAGTGAAAAGGCTTGGAAAGTCATCGAAGCTAATCGCACCACTATCTATTATTTAGATTTATTAAGTTATCGTGAGTGGGCGGAAAAGTCAATGACACCGAACACACCGGCAATTTCATTAATTATGGGGTTATCTGCTGTGTGCGATTTAATTGAAGAAGAAGGTGGATTCGCCAAAACAGTAGAACGGCACGAACTCATGAAAAATATGGTCCGGGAAGCTATGAGAGCTCTCTCTATTGACTTGTTAACAAGTGACGCGTATGCATCACCAACATTAACGACGATTTGTGCGCCAAAGGGATTGGATTTGTCAGATTTTATACCACACTTAAAAAAGAAGTATCATCTTGATTTTGCTGGAGGGCTTGGTCACCTTCAAGGCAAAGTTTTCAGGTTTGGACATATGGGGTATTGCTTCCCTAGTGATATCCTTCAAGCAGTTTCCTTAATAGAAGCAGGTTTACAGGACTTTTCTTATCCGTTTGAAAGCGGTGCTGGAGTAAAGGCAGCACAAGATGTTTTCTTGGCTTCGTTAAAAAAATAACTCATACATCGTAAAGGATGGCATTTTGTCGATAAAAAGGTGATAGATGTTTGATGCATGCGGGCTTTCTGTAAGTGGAGCAAACTTACGGGAAGCCTGATTTTTTTAGAGATAAGTAATGTGGTCTGAATGAAAAAATCCTGGGCAAATGCTGCGCAGGATTTTTTAGATGCAAGGTTGTCGTTGCTAGAAGAACCTGCCACTGATAATGATGAGAGATAGGGAATGGATGATTTTTAAAGTTTTTGTTGTAAATACAACAAAAATAAAGTAAAATTTCTTATAGAGAAAACATGCTGGAGGCGAAAATATGGCGGAAATTCTGCGGGAAATTGGTATGATTGCGAGAGCACTTGATTCCATCAGCAATATCGAATTTAAAGACTATAACCTTACGAAGGGCCAATATTTATATCTGGTCCGTATTTGTGAAAATCCGGGCATTATTCAAGAAAAGCTGGCTGAAATGATTAAGGTAGACCGGACAACAGCGGCCCGTGCTGTCAAAAATCTGGAGACCAATGGTTTTATTGAAAAGAAAGCAGATGCCAATAATAGAAAGATAAAAAAGCTGATGCCAACAGAAAAGGGAAAAAGCATTTATCCGATGATTAAAAAGGAAAATGATTACTCCAATCAGGTTGCTTTAAAAGGACTGACGGAAACAGAAGCGGATTCCCTTGTCTATTTACTCGAGAAGGTTCGAAAAAATATAGAAGTAGACTGGGAATTTGTGAAGAAGGGAAATAAGCGGGAGTATTAACCTGGGTGAAAAGGAAGGCAGGAATATGACAATGAACATAAAAACTTGCAATCAAGATGACTTACAGGCGCTTCAAGAAATCAGCGTCGAAACGTTTACGGAAACATTTCAAGAACAGAATACACCGGAAAATATGCAAGCTTATTTGGAAAATGCATATACATTGGATAAACTTCAACAAGAAATGGTGCAAAAGAATGCAACGTTCTTTTTCGTTTATTATAATGACCAGCTGGCCGGGTATATGAAAGTGAATACAGATAAGGCACAATCCGAAGAAGTTGGAGAGGATGCTCTGGAAATAGAGCGTATCTATATTCGAAGCGGTTTCCAGCGAAAAGGATTAGGGAAATATCTGATGGACAAAGCAATTGAAATAGCCAAGGACAAAAAGAAGGAAAAAATATGGCTGGGCGTATGGGAATATAATGAACAGGCACTTCTTTTTTACGAGAAGAATGGTTTCGTGCGGACTGGATCACATTCCTTTTTTATGGGAGACGATGAGCAGACAGATTATATCATGACGAAAACACTGAAGATACATTCCTAAAGGGAAGAAAGCTATATTTGTTCTGTAACATTTTAACATACCAGAAGGAAAAAGAATAAAAGAAATATTGGTATAATGAAGGCAGCAACTTCTCTATTTAATAATGGAAATGACAGGCTGCCTTCTTGTCTTGAAACTTTGTTAATGAGAAGTCTTATTATCCTCTTTTTTCGATGTGTACGTTAAAATTCCTATTACCGTAATGGAGACCACCAAAAGCATGACGCCGGAGATAATTACATAGGACTCACTTTCCGGCCCGCTGCCGCCAGTTGCGATTTTAGCAATGATTTGAGGGGAACATAATAAGAAAATAAGGATTGCGAAAAACCACTGTTTTACGATAAGCGCACCAATGATGAAAATACCTAAAAGAATAGCTCCGACAATAAGGTTCACAGAAGGGTTACTGTCTGCAAGGATAACCCCCGGGTAATTGCGAATGATAAATTGACCGCCGACCATTGCAAGAAAGAAGAATACGGAAAAAATTCCTACAATTATATAGGTTTTTTTGCTGTCGCCATACTTACGAGCTGTCTTTTTAACAATGAATAAGGTGCCCAATATGCCTATTAATAAAATGCCGAGATTATAAAGAATGACGCTTGTATTTAATTGGAAGTCACCGCTAATTAAGTTAGGAATCGTAAATACGCCGAGCATATAGATAATAAATAAAATACTATTTTTGATCAATCCTTTTTCCCGAGGCAATTCTTGTGAAATGGAATGGATATAATCTTTTACCGATCCCCCTGTGATGCTTTTAATACTTTTTCCATTTGCTTCTGCTTCCATTAAATGATCCCTCAGCTCTTCTTCAATTTCCTGGATGTCTTTTTCACTTTTACCACGCGTGATTAATTCCAGACGCAAATTCAATAAGAACTTCTCTGCTTCTTTACTTAGCATCTTCCACACTCCTCATCAAATTGTTCATCCCTTTATTCAAATAAGTCCATTTATTACGGAAAATAGCTAGTTCTTCTAATCCTTTTACAGTGATTGTGTAGTATTTTCGTTTTGGGCCACCTGTATCGGATTTTTTTAATTCGGTTTGAACGTACCCTTTTTTGCTTAAACGAAGAAGGACAGGGTAGATACTTCCATCGCTGATCTCTGGGAAGTCTTGTTCTTTTAATTTCTCAAGAATTTCATACCCATACGTTTCCCCTTGTGAAATCAAACCTAATATGGCGCCGTCTAATAATCCCTTCATCATCTGACCAGATACTGACATGTCGTACCTCCTCAACTATCTTATATTATACTATAGTTGAATGTAAGGTAATTGTCAACTATCTTATATAAAAAGATAGTTGAGGTGTTTTTATGAAGAAATAAACAAATTTACTGATGAGATAACTAAACATGAATTGTCGAACTTAAAGTAAGCAGCTGCTCTTTTTTCTTTTGTTTTATTGCTTTTATAACCAATCTTTTACAAAGGATTAAAAGCAAATAGACCGGAAGGCGTAGACAAAGATATTTCTTAAGCTCATTACGAAAAAATGCTGGAACCGATAAGATAAAGATACGATAACGAAAGGGGAAAAACAAAATGAAAAAATTCATGTTGTTTATCGGAGGACTTATTGCAGTATTTGTCCTTCTCGTAAATTTAGGTCCAATGGTATTACTGGCATTAAGCGCAGGTTTACTATATGTATGCTTCAAAAAATTTATCAAAACAGATTCTGTAGCTGCCAAAATAGGGTGGGCGATTCTAGGATTAATTGTAGTAAGCATCGCATTCTCAAACCTTTACGCCGTTTTAGGTGTTGCGGCAGCTTATGCGCTTTACCTCATTTATAAAAACTGGAATACACCGGAAGGCTCTGTTGTCCACGAAATAAAGGAAGATGATGATCCGTTTACAAATTTTGAAAAACAGTGGGCAGAGTTAAATAAATAAAATGAATAACATTCAAAGGAGAGATTGATTATGTCAACAAATATTTTTACGCGAATGAAGGATTCCATTTCAGCAGATTTACACACCATGATGGATAAAAAGGAACAAAAAAATCCGATTGCGGCGTTAAATCATTATTTACGTCAAAGTGAACAGGAAAAAGAAAAAGTGAGAAAATTGATTGACCGTCAATATAAATTAAAAGAAGAATTTGCACGGGAGTATATGAAAGCCCAAGACCTTGCAGATAAGCGTCAGAAACAAGCACAAATCGCAGAACGCGCTCAGGAAGAAGAAATGCATGAATTTGCTTTAAAAGAGCAAGAAGAGTATCAAAATCGTGCTGAACGCATGAAAGCATCCAGAGAGGAAGCCATTACCCAGCTTGAAAATCTGGAGCAGAAATACGAAGAAATGAAGCATCGCCTGAAGGATATGCACCTGCGTCGTATGGAGCTGATGGGACGTGAAAATATTGCCAAAGCAAATCACCAAATCAATCAGGTCGTGGATGAATCACCAGAAAAACCCTTCTCCAAGTTTAGAGAGATGGAGCAATATATCGAAAACCTGGAGTACAAAGTAAACAGTGCTTACTATAAAAGTACTTTTGACAGTAAAATTGCTGCCATTGAAAAGAAATTAGATGAAAAGGACGTAAACTAGAGCTTGAAGGTAGAAGTGAAAAAGTGTTCTTTACAGCTTCAACAAAACTCCTCTACATTACAAATTTGTAATGAGAGGAGTTTCTAATTGAGAAAGAGTAGTTGAAATGGAATCAGGAAAATTTTGAGGATTTATTGTATAAAAATCAATTAATAAAATTAGTATGGCGCACTTTCCAATCCTCCAGTTTAATAAACACCCAGAATCCGTAGATACCTAACGTGATAATAGTAAAAAACCACCATTTAATCCAATGTCCAAAAAGACCCACGGCCGACCCCGAAAAATGCATTCGCTTGCCGTCAACAACTGTATGATTTATTATATTGTAGTAGCTTTTCTGTAGAAGTATTGGTAAAATAAAGATAATTTAAAGAAAGGAAGTGTTCTATTGTTTACAGCACCATTAATTCTAGAAAAAGAAGCAGACTACATGAAGCATGATCGGTTGACGAAAAAGCTGATACAAGAGTTTTTTGAAGAGTTTATCGAAGCATTTTTCCCCAATCTCTATCCCTACATTGATTTCTCCAAGGTCACCTTCCTCGAACAAGAAGTATACTTGGACTACATCAATGGCCGCAAGAAAGAAATTGACGTTCTCGCAGCAGTAAAGCTGAATCACGAAGACAAAATCCTGCATATTCATACCGAAGCCCAATCAACGCATGAAGCAAATTTTCCCGAAAGAATGTTTCTTTATTTTAGTTACCTCTATGCCAAACACCGCAAACCCATTCAACCCATCGCTGTTTTGAGTTATAATAGGGAGAAAGAAGAACCGACGCAATTCAGAATCGATACCCCCACCCAAGACGTACTTCAATTTAACTTTTTACAATTACACTTAATCAAGAAAGACTGGAGAGCATATATTCAATCAGACAACCCGGCTGCCGCAGCATTGCTTAGTCAAATGGGCTATGAAGAGCATGAGCGGGTTCAGGTAAAGCTGGAGTTTCTGCGCATGATCACCCGGATGCAAATCAACCCGGCGCAAATGGAGTTTCTATATGGCTATTTCGAGACTTATCTAAAACTAAACAAAGAGGAGGAATCCGAAATGATGGAGCAAATGGAAAACTTACCGGAGGAGGAAAAAGAAGTGGTATTGAAGCTGCCGAATTCTTATTTTGAGAGAGGATTGGAGAAAGGAAAGCAGGAAGGAAAACAAGAAATAGCTTTAGAATTGCTGGCAATAGGAATGCCGGTCAACCAAATCGCAGAGATCACAAAATTAAGCAAAGAAGAGATTAAAAAGCTGGCAGACGAGTAAAAAAAGAAAAATAGGTAAGTCGCAAGCTGTAGCAAAAAAGTGAGCCTACCTAAAAAGTTTGGCTCACTTTTCTTTTGTTGCCATATCCCGCCTGACATAGTTAAACCGGGTTATTTCCTCAAAAGCTTTTATCAAATCGTCATACGTATGTTGAAAATCACTATCTGCCTATTTCATCAGGATATTCCGCATTCCCCCTGCATTGAAAGCTAAAGCAAATTCCATATTTTCTTCACTGATGGCATAGGCAAATTTGTTTTCAGTGAGTCTGTGGATAGAAGGCAGGTGTTTATTAAAAGCCTTTAATAGTAAACTATCCAAATCATTTTTTCGAATGATACGAATAAAGTCTATATTTTCCATCCAAAAAGTGATGAAAATGCTTGCCACTTTCCCCATGTCCATATTTTCTCCTACATCCAGCCTTCGCAGGTATTCTTGTGCCAGCTGATGGAGGTATCGTTCCAGAACAGCATTTTTTGAATCAAAATGCCGGTAGAAGGTACTTCGGTCTAAAACGGCTTGTTCAGCAATCTCTTTAATGGTGATTTTTTGGAAGGATTTTTCTTCCAAAAGGTATAAAAGCGCGTCTGTCAAACATTCTTGAGACCTGATGGCAGAAGGATTATTGCTTGTATCAGACATCTTGTTCCACTCCTCTGTATACATCCTACATATAATAGGGGTTTGTAGGACTTATTTAAATTGTATTGATTCTTTATTACTGCTAGTATACGATACCCTTATCAATGCAATAAATGTTGCACTTATTTGATGGGAAATAAGAAGGTACGTGGATTTTAAAACATTTACAAAAAGGAGAATGGATATGGCAAAACTGGTCAACAAAGGGATTGTGAAGGCGGCAGGAATGATGAAAATGGATAATCGAATAAACTATTTTAAAGTTGCTCCAAACGCAATGACACCCATTATGGAATCTGAAAAATATGTACGGAAAACTTCGATTGACAGGAAGCTGAAAGAGCTTATTAAGATTAGAGTTTCACAGATTAATGGGTGCTCTTATTGTCTGAATATGCATACCAAAGCAGCGAAAAAGCTAAACGTATCCGACAAACAGATAGATGCACTGAAGCATTGGAAAACGGAAGAAATATTTACGGAGATGGATCGGGCTGCATTTGAACTGGCAGAGAATATGACGCTAGTTTCAGAAAATGGAGTCAGTGATGCGTTGTATGAGAAGGTAAGGGAATATTTTGATGAAAAGGAATATGTGGAGCTTGCAATGGTCATTATTCAAATCAATACGTGGAATAGATTGTCTATTGCGATGGGGAATCACGCTGAAGTATAGAAAAGAAGTGTAGGAACCCATGGTAATTAGATGTTCTATTATACTTGAATTAACTGACTTATTTGAAAACAACTTATTTTTTCCTGAACGTTGCTTCATTTTATCAGCTGTTTCGTATAAAATGGAACGGAAAAGGAGGAAATAACATGCACTTTGAATTTGATGATGGTCTTTTTTGTTTTGATGGCAGTATGGAAATGGCCAAATACGAATTAAAGAAAAAACAAAGCAGCTTGGCAAGGGGATATGGATGGCTATAGATAAAGAAACAAGAATTATTGACGACATAATGGAAAAGATTATAGCGAAAACGATGCACCCTGGTGAAAAGCTCCCTTCTGAAAATAAACTCGCAGAAAAGTATAATGTACCGCGTATCACAGCAAGAAATGCTTTAACTACATTGGAAGCACGCGGGTATATTTATTCTGTACAGGGGAAAGGCCGCTTTTTAAAAGAAACGTCCAAACCAATTCAATTGCATTTAACAGGAAGCACCAGTTTCACGGATAAGATGAAGCAAGCCGGTTATCATTTGACGACAAAAAACATGTACTGTACAAAAATTAATTATGATAGCACAGTCTATGATGCATTACAGGCAGATTTGGAAGCAGAGGTTTATAAAATTGGCCGGCTGCGATTAATTGACGATGAACCAATAGCGATTCATCAGTCGTTTGTAAACCAAGCACTATTTCCGGATATAGCTCAAAATGGGCCGCAAATATTGTCTATGTTTGCTTATTACCGTCAATTAGGATATGAGGAATTTAAGAGTAAACAATCATTATTAAGTATTACATTTCCCACTTCTTATGAACAAGAACTGTTGTCGTGCGGCAGTATGGTTCCCCTTATCGTGCTTGAGACGGGTTGTATCGATGTCAAAACGGAGAAGGTGCTGGAATACACGAAAATTATTTATCGCAGTGATAAATTTAAATATGATATTACAACAGATGAAAGTCGGTGAGGTCTATATTGAGATCTCACCGTTTTTTTATGGTTAAAAAATGATAAATCGATTACCGCATCTCGCTGTGATTCTTTTACTTTTGTCACGTCTAAATATCTGTTTATGCTTTGCAGAGTAAGGTGTCTCTTCTTAAGCAATAAATATAAAGTGCTGTTTACAAATACTTTACGTTATCTTAAAACACAGCAACTTGGCAACAAGTTAGTATGAACTTGTAAAGGAGGATGTATGAATGAAAAGAAAGAGAAGGACTGAGATTCTTATCCAATCAGACACTGATTTTGCAGAGAGCCTGGCAAATCAAATAAAACAGACATACAGCTACAAGGAGATTGTTGCTCCACAATATGGATTAACGATGGTAAAAATGCGAGAAAGCGCAAAAAAATCTTTATTCTATATTGGTGAAGTTCTTGTTACAGAAGCAAAGGTAGAGCTAAATGAGCAAATCGGTATAGGGATAATACAAGGAATGCATGATGATTTGGCATTGAACTTAGCTATTATTGATGCTGCCTATAACGCGAGCTTACCGGAAACATTGTCTTGGAAGGATGCTTTAGTAGCGGCTGAAGCAGATATAAAACGTAAAAAAGCAAAACAACAGGCAGAATTAATGGAAACAAAAGTAAGCTTTGAAACAATGGATGTTTAGATGAAAGATGACTGTAAACCGCAGTTTAAAATAAAAAAACAGGAGAGATTGTATGCCTATCGACCAAGTTCATGATTTACAAAAGGTGTATCGGAGTATATTGGACAGTATGGCTAGACCGGGAAAGGTGACTAATTTAGAAGCATATAAAGAGCGGATGGATTATGAAATAGCGTGCTATGATACGACCTTATTGATTACGATGACTTTGCTGGATGGAGAAGTATCGTTTCATGTTATTTCAGAGAACAGCCAGGTAGTCAAAGATAAGATTGCAGCTTATACATTAGCAAAGCATGCACCTGTAGAAGAAGCAGATTTTATTATTGTATTGAAAGATGCTCCAGATGCTTCCATTGTAGAAGGAATGAGAGCTGCAAAAACAGGAGACTTGATTAACCCGCAGCATTCTTCTACCTGGATAATGGAAAGCAGCGCGCCTCTTTCGAATCAGAATCAATTGAAATTAACTGGGCCAGGGATTAAAAAACAAAAGGATTTATTTACCAGTTTTAAACCAAGTATTTGGCAAACTAGAAGTGAGACAGTACAAGAATATCCACTCGGCATTGATCTGATGCTTACGGATGAAAAATGGCAAATTACTTGTATACCCCGAACAACCAATGTTTCTGAGCAGGAGGTGAGATGATTGGGATATGTAGCTGTCAAAGGCGGAACGATGGCAATTGAAGCATCTATCAATCGGTTAACATATGATCGTTTAAAAGAGAGAGAAATAATAGAAGTAAACACGATTATCGCAACAATGCGGGCAATGGTAGATCAAGTAATGTCAGAAAGCAGCTTATATTCGCCATTTCTTGCGGCATTAGCTATTAAACAAGCGGAAGGAAGTATGGAAGAAGCGGTGTTTATTATGCGATCCCATCGCTCTACATTACCAAGATTATATTATAGCAATATCATAGAGTCTGACTCGATGCTGGTAGAACGACGAATATCAGCAAGCTTCAAAGATATTCCTGGTGGTCAAATATTGGGGGCTACCACAGATTATACCCACCGTTTACTTGATTTTTCATTAGCAGCGGAAACGCGGCTGAAGAATGATCAATGGATGAAACAGTATATGGAAAAAATAAAGCAAGAAGTAAAAGAAGATGGTGAAATTTCATATTTTCCAAAGGTAGTAGATTATTTACGTGAGGAAGGGCTGTTTGGAACATATGAATTAGATAACACCATGCCAACCGATATTACAAAAGAAAACCTTTCTTTTCCAGCTTCCCGAAGTGCCAGATTACAAACGCTGACGCGTGGACAAACAGGTGCAGTAACAGCACTTGGTTATGCTTCTTTACGGGGTTACGGTCAGGTTCATCCAACTGTTGGGGAGGTTCGTGTCGGAAAGCTGCCAATCTATGTAGAGCATCCCAATGAGCCTGAACAGACAGCCGAAGATAGTTACTATATCGGAGAGATCAAGGTTTCTGAAGTAGAATCGTTTGTACCTGTCTCTATTAAAAACGAGCAAAATGAAGAAGAATTAGATTTTGAGATTGGCTATGGCATATGCTATGGACAAAATGAAACAAAAGCAATAGCAATGAGCATTTTAGATCAGTGTTTAGAGCATCCGGAAGCCAGCTTTCCTACGCATGATGAAGAGTTTGTTCTATTGCATATCGATTCGGTGGAAGCAACAGGATTTATATCGCATCTGAAACTCCCGCATTATGTTACCTTCCAATCGAAGCTGGGAAGTATACGTGAGGTTAAAAAGAAAGGGGGAGCGCAATGAAGCATACAACACATTTTGCTTTTTTTGATGAAGGGTCAAAAAAAGAAATTCGCCGAACAACATTAAAAGCAGTGGCTATTCCGGGCTATCAAGTCCCATTTGCCTCTAGAGAAATGCCGATTGCAAGAGGCTGGGGCACAGGAGGATTGCAGCTTACCTTATCTTTAATTGGTAAAGAAGATACATTAAAAGTAATTGACCAAGGTGCAGATGAATCGGTCAATGCTGTCAGTATTAAGAAACTCGTACAGCAAACAACAAATGTTGAGTTAACAAATCATACAGAAGCGGCCTCCATCATTCAATCGAGGCACCGCATTCCGGAAGCACAGCTTTCAGAAGAGCAAATTTTGGTATTACAGGTCCCGACACCTGAACCATTACGTAAGGTAGAAGCTAGCGAGTATGCAACGAAACGGCTGCATGCGGAAGAAGAATACAGCGGTGCTTGGCTTTTGCTGTTTGAGCAGATTATGAAGTATGGGAAGACAGCGACAGGTGCAGATCATCCGGTATATGTAAATGGCCGCTATGTGATGGCGCCAAGTCCCATTCCAAGATTCGACAATCCTAAATTGCATGCGTCCAAAGCCCTGACATTACTTGGTGCAGGCCGGGAGAAGAAAATCTATGCTGTGCCGCCGTATACGGAAGTGGCATCCCTTGCCTTTGAGGACTATCCGTTCAGCGTGGAATCATTTGCTGGCCATGCGTGTCATTTATGTGGAGCCAAAGATGTTTTTCTTGATGAACTGGTCGATGAGGAAACGGGTGAAACATATTATCAATGTAATGATACGAGCTATTGTATAGATCGATTAAACAGTGAGGAGCAAGTGGAGGTGAAACACCATCATGCATGAAGAACCGATATTACGTGTGCGAAATCTAAATAAACAGTTTGGAAAAGGTTGTATCCATTGTTTTGATAAAAGAGAAAGGCAATTGGAGAAAAATTACTGCCCGATATGTGGAACAGTGTATGCATGCCAGGATGTATCCCTGGATTTGTTTCCAGGAGAAATATTAGGAATTGTTGGAGAGAGTGGCAGCGGGAAATCCACAATGATGCAGTGTCTTTATTTTGATGCACCGGTAACCTCTGGGGAGGTTTATCTAAATAACGAGGAATTAAAGGATCAAAATGTTTTGGAATTATCGCAACAGAAAAAAAGATATATTCGTAATCACAAATACGGAATGGTTTATCAAAATCCGGTAAATGGACTGAAAATGAATTTTTCCTCTATCGGAAATATTGCGGAAAAGCTTATTGCAGCTGGAAACCGTAATGTATCATCTATGGAAGCAACGGGAAATAGGCTGCTTGAGCATGTGCAAATCCCGCTGTTTCGTTCAAAAGAAGAACCGCGAAACTTTTCCGGCGGGATGCAGCAGCGGGTGCAAATAGCGAAGGCGTTGTCGAATAATCCGCCGATACTATTTTTAGATGAAGTAACGACAGGGTTAGACTTGTCTGTCCAGGCGAATGTACTCGATTTAATAAAAGAAATTCAGCGCAAATGGGGCATTAGTATGATTGTAGTTTCTCATGATCTCGCAGTTATTCGCATGCTGGCCGATCGAACGATGGTCATGCTGAATGGAGCCGTTATTGAAGAAGGCCTGACGGATCAAATTTTAGAAGATCCGCAACAAGCTTATACGCAACGTTTAGTTTATTCATTATTATAGGAGGGGCGCTTATTGTGTATGTTATTCATAATGGAAAAGTGATTACAGAAGAAACGATACTTGAAGACCATGCTGTACTTGTGGAAAAGAGCACCATTCAATCAATCATTCAAGAAACGGAAATCGATAATTATCCCGAGGCTGACAGAATTAATGCGAATGGTGGATATATTTCGCCAGGCTTTATTGATATCCATTCAGACTATATTGAAACAGTTGCTTCACCGAGGCCAACGAGTATGATGGATTTTAATATCAGCTTGAGAGAAGCAGAGAAAATATTAATTGGTCACGGAATTACAACGATATTTCACTCGTTATCTTTTTTTCGGGAAGATGCATTTGGGCATAAGCCAATCCGTAAACCTGAAAATGTACAACGGATGATAGATGCGATTGCCAATACCCATCATGAACTGCATTTGATTCGTCATCGATTACATGCCCGATTTGAAATCGATAATATCTTAGAGGTAGATCAGTTAATCCGCAATGTCGAGGCAGATAAGGTTCATCTCCTTTCATTTATGGATCATACACCTGGTCAAGGACAGTATCGTGACTTAGAAGTATACCGGGAAACCTTACAAGGCTATCGCGATTTATCTGATGAGGCGGTACAAACCATTATTTTAGAAAGACAAAATGTAGAGAGTATCACGATTGAACGCATGCAGGAGGTTGCTGAATTAGCTATATCCAAAGGGATAGCAGTAGCATCACATGACGATGACAATATCGATAAGCTTCATCTTGTACAATCCTTTGGTACGACAATCAGCGAGTTCCCAATTACGATGAAAATTGCCAAGAAAGCAAAGGAGCTTGGATTGAAGACAGTAGCGGGCGCTCCTAACGTATTGCTTGGCGGCTCGCATTCAGGGAATTTGTCAGCGGCTGAAGCCATTTCAGAAGATTGTATTGATATTTTATGCAGTGATTATTATCCTGCAGCTTTGTTACACGCGATCTTTTCTTTAAGTGAAACGCATGGAAATGATTTGCACGACATGTTTATGAAAGTAACTCTTAACCCTGCAAAGGCTGTGCGAATGGATCATGAAATAGGGTCAATAAAATCTGGTAAAAAAGCAGATATGCTTGTTATTGAACGAATGGATGACGGTTACCCGATGTTAACGAAAGCGATGGTAAATGGTTCGTTAATTACAACGACAAATTACCGTATAAACTAAAAAATAGGAGGTTCCATCAATGGCGATGCTTCAAGTGAAAGATTTTGGCAAACGGTTCACAATTCATCATTTGGGCAAAACGAGACAAGCAGTGGAGCATATTCATTTCTCACTGGAGCAGGGCGGATTTCTTGGAATTGTCGGCAAAAGCGGAAGCGGCAAATCAACCATCTTAAAAAGCATTTATCGTACGTACTATCCAGATACGGGGAAAATTATTTACAACTCGGCACGCTATGGGTTGATTGACTTAACCCAGGCAACAGAACGGGAAATTCTTTATTTACGAAAGCATGAAATAGGCTATGTATCGCAGTTTTTGGATGTAATGCCGCGAACAACATCTAAAGAGCTTGTAGAGAAAGCAATACTGGAAATGGGCGAAACAGAAGAGACTGCAAAATTAGAAGCGGAAAAGGTGTTAACGCATTTTGACCTGGACCAAAAACTTTGGGATCATTATCCAAATACATTTTCGGGCGGAGAAAAACTGCGGTTAAATATTGCGATGGCGACTGTCAAAAAACCACGACTGCTATTGCTTGATGAACCGACTGCAAGTCTGGATCAGCAATCGAAAATGAAAGTACGTGAAATGATTGAAAAGCTGAAAGCAAGCGGCACTACACTGGTCGGTATTTTTCACGATATAGAATTTATGGATGGATTATGTGACCACGTGTTTGATATGCAATTTAGTCAGGGCGGGCTTGTGAAAGAAGGCGTTATGTATGAAAGCTGATCTCCATGTGCACAGCACCTATTCGGATGGTTCTGACCATGTGGAAACAGTACTGGAACAAGCGGTGAAACATGGGGTGAAACAAATCAGCTTTGTTGATCATGATAGCGTAGCTGGTCTTGCTGAAAAACAAGCTTTAGGAAAAAGTTACGGTATTGAAGTAATTCCAGGCATTGAAATATCGGCTTATGATTTGAAACGAAATCGGAAAGTACACGTACTTGGCTATAATTATTATCCTGAAGCGAAGCACACCGAATCCCTTTGTAAAACGGTCCGAGACAGGAGACAGGCTCATACACTTTGGCAAATTGACCAGCTTAATAAACATGGCTATCAGATTGATCCGCAAGCAGTGATCAAAGCTGCGCACCCAAGTGAAACCATTTATAAGCAGCATGTTATGCAGCAAATTACATCGGCTGCATACGATTCTAAGTCGTATCAAGCGTTGTATCACAACATTTTTAAGGGAGGTGGGCCTGCTGCTGGGGATATTGAATATGTGGATGCGTTTCTTGCTGTAGAAGCGATTGTGGCTGATGGAGGTGTGGCTGTTGTTGCGCATCCAGGCCAGCTGCATTCCTATGAAATGATTTCGGAACTTGTGGAAGCTGGTTTGGGAGGTATTGAGCGGAATCACCCTGATCATACTGCGAAAGATCATAAACAAGTAGAGGAATTAGCTGAAAAATATGGTTTAATCATGACTGGTGGTACAGATTATCATGGTGATTTTGGAATGCAAATAGAGGTCGGTTCGATTACGAGCCCTTCCTTTTTAAATCAAGTGTTAATCGATTAAAGGTTAAGCATTTGTAAAGTTGCTAAATGTTCTATGAAACTATTGTAAATATAAACTATATTCAGTTAAGTCATGTTTTAATAGAGAGGAAAAGCAGAGGAAATAATTATAAGGAGGGGTTATTTACTAACAGAAGTAAACTGATGAAAATCTCATTATCCGTTCTAATCACTAATCTATCAATAAAAAGGAGCGTTACCATGAAGAAAACGTTAACTAAATTAGGTATTTTGCTTTTATTGGTTCTATTCGCAGCAGGATGTTCAGAAAGTAGTGCGGGTGCAGGAGAAGGGCAAGCGGAAGTAGATGATGTCATTGATGTTGTCTGGTACCCCAATGAGTCGGGGGAAGATTTGAAATCATCTCGTGATGAGATTGGAAGAATAATTGAAGATGCTACTGGAAAAGAAGTAGAGCATCATTTAACAACAGATTATGCGATTGCAATTGAGACGTTAGTGAATAATAACGCAGATGTAGCATTTATGGGTGCTCAAGGTTATATTGAAGCAAAGAATGGCAACGACGCGATCCAGCCAATCGTTGTTCCAACTGGTCCGTCTGGAACATTAGATGACGCAGTGTATCATAGCTGGCTGGCAGTAAATGTAGACGATCAGGACAATTATAAAAAAGATGGCGAATATTCCTTAGATACAATAGCGGACAAGAGGTTTTCATTTGTGTCTAACAGCTCCACTTCAGGATTCAAAGTGCCATCTTCAGGAATTATTGCTCATTTTACAGAGCAAGATTCGTATAAAGATTTGACAGAAGAAGATTTAATGGAGGGCGGACCGCTTTTTTCACAAGTTCTTTTTGGAAACTCTCACCAGGGTTCTGCAGTGAATTTATTGGATGGAAATGCAGATGTAGCAGCTTTTTGTGATACCTGCGTAGAAAACTACGTAGAGGTAGCTGAAGGAGAAGAGAATGAAGTTGGCTCCATCTACAAAGTAAAGGAAAATGCGGAACAGCCATTTAACAACGTAACAGGAAAAGAGTTCACGTTAATGGATGTAACGCCGGTTCTTAATGCACCATTTGCTGCAAATATGGAGAGCTTAGGTGAAGAAGATTATGAGAAATTACAAGAAGCATTAACCTCAGATGAAGTAGCCGATAATGAAGGGATTTTTGTACCGGAAGATTCGGAGGGGTCGGCATTGTTCTTTAAATCGGACAAAGAACGTTTTGCGCCAGTAGAAGATGAGTGGTTTGACCCGATTCGTGAACTTCAATAATCCAACTAGCTGAAAATATGATTTTGCAAAATGAAGTTTCACTTTAATAGGAGGGAACCTAATTATGGCATTTTTACAAATTGCAGGGCTAAGTAAATCGTATAATAACGAAACAACCGTACTAAAAGATATTTCTTTTAATGTAAAAGCTGGAGAATTTGTTTCCATTATCGGTCCATCAGGTGCAGGGAAATCTACATTACTGCGCTGTATTAATCGGATGGTTTCCATAAGTGATGGAGAGGTGGTTTTTGATCATGCGCCAATAACCAAATTAAAAAAACGGGCATTGCGACAGCTGCGTACGGATATTGGCATGGTATTTCAACATTATAATTTAGTTCCACGGCTAACCGTTATTGAAAATGTTCTTCACGGGCGCTTAGGTTATAAGTCCACCCTGCAAGGTGTACTTGGCAGGTTTACAGAAGAAGAAAAAGAGCATGCTTTTTTTCTTCTTCGTAAACTTGGAATCGAGGAGCATGCTTATAAACGCTGTGATCAGTTAAGCGGGGGACAGCAGCAACGAGTTGGCATTGCTCGCGCACTTATTCAAAATCCAAAGCTCATCCTGTGCGATGAACCGATTGCGTCACTCGATCCAAATGCTTCAAAAATTATTATGGATCATTTGAAGTCCATTACTACTGAACTAGAGATAACTTGTCTGATTAATTTACATCAAGTAGAAGTGGCACAGCAATATTCAGATCGAATTATTGGTTTAAATCAAGGGGAAGTTGTATTTGTCGGACCAAATTATAAGCTGACAGAGGAAAAAATCAATCATATTTATGGTACGCAAATGCGGGAATTAATAACAGTGTGAGGGGAATTGACGTGAGTGAAAAGGGGATGCAAAAAAGAAAATGGCAACTGACGATTGCTTTGTTGATTATCATTGCCATAACATATTTATCTGCAGCGATAACGAATTTTAACTTTATGGATGGATTCGCAGCATTTCCTGAAGCGATTGGCTGGATGTTTTCTAATTTGTTCATTACCCAGGAGTCGCTAGAAAGGCTGCCAACCATTTTGGACAAACTGATAGAGACTATTTTTATGTCCATAGCAGCAACGACGACAGCTGCGATTGTTTCCATCTTTCTTGGCATCATGGGATCAAAAACGACGAGCGTAAATGGTTTGTTAAGTGTGTTTGCCCGCTTCATTGCATCTGTATCACGTAATATCCCGGTTGTGGCTTGGGCGTTGATTTTATTGCTTTCTTTTGGACAAAATTCGTTAACGGGGTATTTAGCATTATTTGTAGGAACAGTTGGATTCTTAACAAGGGTATTTATTGAATCCATTGATGAAGCAAGTCCCAGTGCGGTTGAAGCCTTGACAGCTACAGGAGCAACCTATTTTCATATTGTAAATAAAGCAGTCATTCCGCAAAGTTTACCACAAATGATCAGCTGGATTTTATTTATGATTGAAACAAATATCCGCAGTTCGACATTAGTAGGTATTTTAACAGGTACAGGAATCGGATATACCTTTGATATGTACTATAAATCAATGAACTATAATGCAGTTGCCCTAGTCACCTTCAGCATTGTGCTCGCAGTAATCATTATTGAGCTTATGTCAAACTATATACGGAAGGTGATTATGTAATGGAAACAATAGTAAAATCCACGTATATAAAGCGCAAGAAGAATGGAAGCATATCCTTAAGGGCTGGAAATAAATCAAAATTCGTTATACGGATGACGATGATTACGCTATTTGTCTTAACAATTGCCGGTTTTTTATTGTTTGATTATACGGGTTTAGAAATAAGAACTGCGGTAGTGGAGACAGCCTCTAATCTATATGCGATGTTTTTTAAGCCGGCACTCAACCATTTCACATGGGCCGAAGCATTATATCAAATTGGAGTGACGATGGGACTTGCTGTTTTGTCTACAATTATTGGTGCTGTGATTGCTTTCTTTTTAGCGTTAACAGCTGCAGCTAATTTATCGAAGGAATGGGTTACCAAGGTCGTTCGTGTCATTGTAGCCTTTATTCGCGCAGTGCCAACCGTATTATGGGTGCTTATTTTTGCAATTGCTGCCGGGCTCGGCAGTGAAGCTGCAGTATTAGGTATGCTGTTTCATTCCATTGCGTATTTAGTAAAAGCATTTTCCGAAGCATTTGAAGAAGTCGATAAAGGCATTTTGGAAGCATTAAGAGCTGCAGGGTCCGGCTGGTGGCCTGTTGTTATACATGGCATTATTCCTTCTACGTTTACCTATTTATTATCATGGACCTTCCTGCGTTTTGAAATTAACTTTTCTGTGGCTGTGGCGATGGGAGCTGCTGCGGGAGCTGGCGGAATTGGATTTGAATTATTTATGGCCTCTGGGTTTTATTTCGATCTGAATGAGGTTGGCTTTATTACGTACGCTATCTTATTGATTGCGATTATTCTCGAAGTGTTTTCAACGCAATTGAAAAATCGATATTTTCCATCCAGTGTAAGAAATTAAAAGGATATCATAATTTCTTTGTGTATGCCGGCGGCGAGGGAATACTCCGCCGGCTTTTTGGTGTAATTGCTTTTTTTAACCCAAATTTGTTAAATTTAAAGCAAGTTACGTGATAAGAATATATTGTTTTTTTCTTCAAGAGGTATGAAAATAGTTTAAAATGAATAGAAGGTATACAGCTTGGAGTAACTGTATGAAATTTAGAAGATTCCAATATGAATAACTTTATCAAAAAATAAAAGGAGAGAACACAAATGCCTTTTCAGTTTGACCACCTTGTTCATTTTGTTGACAGTCCAGAAGAAGTAAAAGAGGAGTTAAAGAAGCTTGGTCTCCACGCTGTAGATGGAGGAAAGCACGATAATGGCGGCACTTACAATGCGCTTAGTTATTTTGGTTTAAGTTATATCGAACTGATTGGCGTGTTTGATCAGCAGTTAGCTGATCAGCCTGCCGAAAAATATAGTCTGAGAGATACCTTTCAAAAAGATGGTTATGCTTCAGGTTTATCCAGAATTGCATTAAGGTCCCGTAATCTGGAGGAGGAAGCAAAGCGTTTTAAATCACTTGGGCTGGAGGTTATTGGTCCAGTTCCTTTAGGGAGAAAAAGACCCGATGGCAGCATGATAAATTGGAAGCTGTTATTCGCAGGAAATCCAGAAGAAAAGCTAGTCTTACCATTCTTTATTGAATGGGAAGAAGCAGATGAAGAACGCAGAAAAAGCCTGGAAGAGCAAGGAACGATTGCTGCTCATCAAAAAGGAAACCTTTCCTTAGAATCTGTCGGCTTTGCTGTAAAGGATGCAAAAGCTGTTATCGAAAAGTGGGAGACTTATTTGGGATTGGAGCAGGGAGAAGCGTTCTTTGATAAAGGTCTGGACGCGACAGGACACCGTTTAAAGCTGTCAGGCGGAGACATCCTGTTTTATGAGCCTGAAGGTGAAGGAATAGTTTCTGATACACTGAATAAAAGAGGTGAGAAACCTTTTATCGTTACCATTTCAGGAGGAAATCAGAAAGAACAATTTAAAGTAAAGAATGCTATTTACCGGTTTGTTTAACGTGTTGATAAGCTAATGAAAACTGCAGTATAAATGATTTTTTATTATTTTATTTTAACGAATTACCTTAACCCCTCACAGTCAGGGGTTATTTTTTATGGAACAAATATTCTAAGAAGCCGATTTTACATGTTTTTTTAAGACAAATCTCCCTCAATAATTAGACGTGCGTACTTTTACTAAAATATAAGATAGAAAGATAATCTTTTAGTTTGCTTTAGAAGTGTGATAACAGCCTCTTTTTACTCGTTGGAAAAAATCTGTTATATAAAATCATTCATGTTTATCCCCTATAATATGATACAGTTATATAAATTGTAATGACATAAGAATTCAATGTTTACAATTCCCAGTTGAAAGGTTATAATTAGAGCGTTATTCAATAGAATAAAGGTATTTAAAGTTTTAGGAATATACATATATCATCACGGAGTACGTGTATTCTTTTGGATTTTGTCAGATTTAATCAATCTGTTTACATATTTTTGTTAATATAAATGAAACAGATGCAGGGGAGAGAGCTACGAAAGATTCATACATACAAAGGGGGCAAAAGGAGTGAAAAAGAATAAATGGTATAACAACCAATTTTTTCCTTGGTTATTACCAATAGTTGTAGTGATATTATGGCAGGTACTTGGCCAGCTTAACCTGATTAAGTCTACCATGCTGCCAACACCGGTTGAGGTAGTTGAAGCAGGCATTCGTTTATTTCAAACAGGAGAGCTGCTAGAACACGTATACATAAGTACGGAACGAGCTGTCATCGGATTTGCTATTGGCGGAGGCATCGGTTTTCTGCTTGGCCTGTTTAATGGAACCGTTCTATTTTTGGAAAAACTAATGGATACGTCGATTCAAATGATACGGACTGTCCCGCATTTAGCGCTGATTCCGCTTGTGATTTTATGGTTTGGAATTGGAGAAAGCGCTAAAATATTTCTTGTTGCGGTTGGCGTGATGTTTCCGATTTATATCAATACGTTTAACGGGATCAAGAATGTAGATGGGAAATTAATAGAGATGGGGAAAGTGTACGGCATGTCGAAGTGGCAGCTTTTCACGAATATCATTTTACCTGGTGCTATGCCAAATATCTTAGTCGGGATTCGCTATGCGCTTGGGGTGACGTGGATTTCGCTAATTGTAGCAGAAACTATAGGTGCTGATGCAGGGATAGGCTATTTGGCAACAACGGCTCGCGAATTTATGCAGATGGATATTGTGGTGTTAACGATTGTGCTTTATGCGATTCTAGGAAAGCTATCTGACTTTATTGCCAAAGTGTGTGAACGGCGTTTGTTGAAATGGAATCCGGCATATCGGAAGAATTAATTGTCAAGATCCGTCAGGAGGGGTTAGATGTTTGGCATCGAGTTAAAAAATGTAGGGAAAAGCTTTGGAGCAAATGAAGTTTTACGGAAGATTGATTTATCTGTACCAAAGGGCAGCTTTACAGCAATTGTAGGAAAAAGTGGCTGTGGGAAGAGTACACTGTTGAGAGTGATTGCTGGACTGGAGGATGTGACGAGCGGTTCCATAGCTTATACAGACACAGAAGCAAAAAAATCGAATATACGCATTATGTTCCAGGATGACCGGCTTCTTCCTTGGAAGAATATATGGAAGAACATTGCGATTGGCGGAGTAAATCAAGAGGAAGCAGAAGCAGCATTAGATAAAGTAGGGCTGTACGATAAAAAAGAGGATTGGCCCGATGAGTTATCTGGTGGACAGAAGCAGCGTGTAGCACTTGCGAGAGCCTTGGCAAGCAGTCCGGATGTTTTATTATTTGATGAACCATTGGGGGCATTGGATGCATTGACCCGGATGGATATGCAGCAATTAATGGAAGACCTTTGGCAAGAACAGCATTTTACTTCTGTTTTGGTAACACATGATGTATCCGAAGCAGTTCATTTAGCTGATCGTGTTATTGTACTGGACGAAGGTGGCGTGAAGTTAGATCAAGAGATTGATTTACAGCGTCCTCGGGAACGGGATGAAAAGTTTACAAGGTACGAAAAGAAAATACTAGATCAAATCGTAGGAGGAGAATAGATGAGAAAATTACTCTTGGCACTTATTACATGTAGTTTCATAGCTGTACTGGCAGCTTGCGGGGCTGATTCAGAGGCTTCTGAAGAGGGCGAAACGATTCGTCTGGGCTATCAAAAAGGGAATACCATGAATCTATTAAAAGCGCATGGGACGTTAGATGAAGCATTAAACGAAGCAGGCTATAACGTAGAATGGAAGGAATTTGCGATGGGCGCGCCGTTGATTGAAGCGTTAAATACAGATAATATTGACTTTGGTCATTCATCGGATGTACATAGCGTGTTGATGCAGTCTGGAGGGCATGATGTTAATTATGTAGCTTCTGAGTCCCCTTATCCAGAAGGTGTAGCATTACTGGCAAGAGAAGGTTCAGGAATTGAAACATTAGAAGATTTAAAAGGGAAAGTAGTCGGCGTGACTAATGGCGGGAACCAGCACTATCTTCTTTTAGAATCATTAAAGCAGGCCGGTATCGATTGGGACGAGGTAGAGACGAAGTTTTATAAGGACGCTTCTGAAGGCCTAATGGCTTTTTCCAATGATGAATTTGACGTGTTTGGAACGTGGGATCCATTCTATGCGATTGTACAGGACCAAAATGAAACACATACGATTCTTGACGGAACAGATCTCATTGAAAATCGTACGTTCTATTTAGCAAGAGATGATTTTGCTGATGAACAGCCAGAAGCACTTACCATTATTTTAGAGGAATTAGAAAACATGGATCAGTGGGCAAATGAGGAAAAAAGAGAGGCTGCTGAGATTTTGGCAGACGAGTTAGGATTGGATCCAGAACCGCTGGAGGTAGCCAATGAACGCCGGCAGTTTGGTGTCCAAAGAATGACGGAAGAAGTCATTGCCAATCAGCAGCAATTAGCAGATACGTTTTATGAAGCAGGATTGATAGATAATGAAATCAGTGTCCAAGAGGCGGTGGATACATATGATTTAGATCAATCTGTTTTTCCGGATAATATAGAATAAGATAGAAAAACAGCTCATTCTCCAGATTGAATGAGCTGTTTTTAATCTTAAGCTGCCGCTTTTTGTTCTTTATCCGGATAGAGTAAAGAGAATACAATTCCGACAATCAAACAGATAAAGAAGGTTGCGGCTTTGGCAGATATAATAGCTTCCAGCGGTGAAAGAGACCAGAGAACAGCGCTGACTGCGCCGACGAAAATAGTTGCGATAACCCCGATTCCCGAGACGCGTTTCCAAAAGAAGATTAACAGCACCACGACAGAAAATGTATTTCCAATCCCTGCCCACGCAAAAGAGACAAGACTGTAAATAACAGATTCTGATTTCAGTGAAATAATAATTCCGATAATCCCACTGATTAATGCAACGAAGCGGGATAAATGGACGAGCTTTTTACTGGTAATGTTCCATTTGAGCGTTTTATGAATAATATCCTCGCTGATGGAAGTTGTAATAACCAGTAACTGGGAAGATGCTGTTGACATAATCGCAGCCAGAATCCCTGCAAGGATAATTCCAGAAATCCATGGCGGTAAAATTTCAAAAATCATATGGGGCAGAATCATTTCCGGATCGGCCAATGTGCCTTGCGAGTATAAAGTAGAAGCGAAAATAGCTGATAGAAAGGCTCCCACATAGACAATCATTGTCCAGATAAGGGCCATGTTCCGACCGGTAACGCGTTCTTTTTCAGTTGTAATCGCCATAAATCGGGAGCTTAATTGCGGCTGTCCGCCGAGCCATCCAAAAAACCAGGAGAAGTTGGTAAACAACATTGCTCCCAAGGCAAGACCATTCAACCCGCCAGTCCAGCTATCAGCTCCGCCACCTCTTAATGACAGTTCTGTAGAGACGCTCAATCCCTGATTTTTAATTTCTATAAAAGCAACAATCGGTATGATAATAAAAGATATCAACATTAAAAAACTTTGCACTGTATCTGTCCAGACAACCGACATAAAGCCGCCTAAGCAGGAATATGCAATAATAATCAGGGCAATAATAATCGTTCCCCAAGTGATGCTGAATCCGGAAATAGAATATACCGTTTTACCCATCCCGGAGAACTGTGCAGCTAAATAGCAGACAAAGAAAACAACCATGACTGTAGAAGCTAACCAGCGGATAATATCCGCATGTCTTGGAAATTTAACCGCAATATAATCTGTTAAACTATTTACCTTGTATTTTTGCTGCTCCGTCATAAATCGTTTCGACAGGAATAGCCAGGAAGCGAGCACTCCGAAGAACATTCCTGATAACACCCAGATGCCGGATAAACCTGCTACATAAATAAATCCGATAGCTCCCAGGAACATGTAGGCAGATTCTCCGGTAGCACGTTCTGAAAAGGCAAGTACCCAGCCGGGGACTTTATTGCCGCCTAAAAAATAATCGTTATGTGTTAAGTCTTTTTTGCTAAAATAAATTCCTATTGCAAGCATAGCGAGCAAATAGAGAACAATTTCTACGTATATGATTGTTTGCACAAGCTTTTTCCTCCATCTAAAGTTAAAATAAGATAATAACTATTAGTTTTATCGGATATTATGCCGATTTGAAAGATTTGTCAATCCTCATTTGAAAAATCTTCCGCTAATATGTTACATATTTCCACAAATTTCATCGCCGCTGGGGACGGGTAAGTGTTTCGTTTATGTGCAATTCCAACTGTTCGTACATAGTGTTCAGAAAAATTCTTCTGAACTAAGTCTGCCGGTGCATGATGTAAAATAGATTTGGGAACAATCGAAATCCCTAAATTTTCCGTTACCATCGTTAAAATGGCTTGGTCAACCGACAATTCGTATACAACATCCGGGTCGATGTTGTGCTCGGATAAGATACGTAATACATCGCGGTCAATGTTTTGTTTTGGCATAATCCAGCGCTCATTCTTTAATTGATTCAGTGTCAGATGTTTTTCAGTGGCAAGCGGATGCTCTTTAGCCATAATGCATTGAAGCACGTCTTCAAAAATAAAATGAAATACAACATTTTCGGATGCTGGTTTGGCGATAAATCCGATATCAACGACACCGTGCCGGAGCCAGTTTTCAATTTGATCATAATCCCCTTCCATCAGACGAATGGTGACATCGGGATAATGCTGTTCGAAATAGGATAGAACCTTTGGAAGCAGTACGAGTGAAATACTGGGAAGCACTCCTACGGTAATCGTTCCGCCGATCAAGTTTTTTAAATTAGCAACCGTATTTTCTAATTTTTGCTGTTCTTGCAGCATTTTCGAAACGTGTTCATAGACCATTTTTCCATCGCTTGTTAAAATAATATTATTCCTATTGCGAATGATTAAAGAAAGGTCTAATTCCTTTTCTAAATTATTTATTGCATGCGTAATGGAGGATTGTGTCAAATTTAATTTCAGACCGGTTTCCGTGAAGTTCCCGGTTTCGATTAATGTGTGAAATGCGGTATATTGTGCTAATGTAGGCATAATAGACTCCCTTTCCGCTTATTTTCCGTGCATATTTATGAATTATTTTCATAGTTCTGTATTAAAATATTCATTCGATTTATAGTTAATCATATTTTATAATAGATATAAACCTGAGTAAAGTAATATGAATTTAAGGAGAGACATAAGATGAGTGAAGAAAAACTGATGATGAAAGCTTTATCCATGGATATTATTACAGCAAAAATGTTTAATGAGCTTCATCAATCCATTACAGAGTCTTATGGAGATGAAGAAGGACGCCAACTAGTACGACAAGGTCTGGAAGCATTTGGTCTGAAAGATGCGGAAACATTGGCAAAAAAAGCGACAGCAGAAGGACAGAACCATGTCTTTTATGAATATTTACCACAAGTTGTGGAAGGCGAAGAAAAATACGCAGATGTAACAGCCTTTGCACGTTTTTCTAAAATGTTTGCTCAAATTGCGAAACAGGTAGTAGATAAATATGCGGAAGAAGGCGAAGATGTTATCCGTCGTGCTGTAGAAAGATACGGCAGAAAACGGGGAGAAGGCATCGCCCAGCGTGCACGCACGAATGGTTTAGAAAATAACTCGGATAATTACTTGAAAAACTATGATATGGCCCGCAGTGAATTATTCGAAGTAGATACCGTGCATAAAGAAAATGAGGTAGAACAAACCTTTACGTATTGCCCGTTCGGTCAACAGTGGGCGGATGATGATATGGGTGAATACGGTATTCTCTATTGCCAAATGATCGATCCTGCTGTAGCAAAAGGCTATAATAAAAATTTCGAGGTTGTGCATGACCAATATGTTCTGCGCGAAGGCCAATGCCATTTTCAGTTTCAGATGAAAGAGTAGGAAAACAATCTGTACGGAACGGTTGTTTAAACTGTACCCTGTTAAGTAGACAACAAGAAACAAAACGCTATGAAACAGCCTGATACCGAAGCTAACGGTGTCAGGCTGTTTTCCTTTCTTCGGGTAAGTTCTTCATTAAAAAATAGGATATGTCGATGAACATCCTCTGCTCATTTACAATTCTTCTACCAATAATTTTCACCTAATTTTGTGGTTTTAAATCATTTGAATAAACGATATATACTGAAAAATGTTGTATGTTAGAATAAAGTAAATAGAAGGGGGAAGCATGAAGTATGTGACAAAATGGTTTGAACCCAAGCTTAGTTATTGCAGGAATAATCCTTTTTAGTATTTTGATCTTCGATGTGTATCTATTTTTTGAGAAAACAGCAATTACCGCTAAAATACTTGCGTCAGGTTCATTTATTGGATTATGCCTTATATTAATCCCTTATTCTGTGCGGCTAATTAAAAGTTTAAAGAATGGATAATATGCTTCGAACCAACCGTACCGTTAAAACGCGAAAAGAATGAAAGATAGGAATATAGAGGTAGTGGTTTTTCACCGTTAGGGTGGAGAATCACTACCTTTTGTTTAAATGGGAAGCAAAACAGGAATAATAACAGAAAGACATAACATATATAAAGGAAAGGGTGAATCAAAATGGCAGAGACTCACATGCCAAAGGACAAAGGTTTGGATCATACGCTAAAGCTTTTAGATGAAGGATATCGCTTTGTCACCAATCGTTCGGATAAGTTTGAATCACGTGTGTTTGAAACGAGGTTGTTAGGTGAGAAAACGATTTGTATGGTAGGTGAGAAAGAAGCAGAACTTTTCTACGATAATAGCCGATTTTCTAGAAAAGACGCTTCTCCCGAAAGGATTCAGAAAACATTATTTGGAGAAGGAGGCGTTCAAGGCTTAGATGGTGAGGAACATCAGAATCGGAAAGCGATGTTTATGTCCCTGATGACCAAGGAAAAGTTGCAAGAGATATCTTCCATTATTCGAGAAGAGTGGGAGCAGGAAATGAAGAGTCATTCCACAGGAGATGTGCAAATTTACCAAGCAGCAAAATATGTATTAACGAGAGCTGCTCTACGTTGGACAGGAACTCCTTATGAAGAAGAAGATGTACCGGAGTGGGCAGAACAGCTAAGTTATATGTTTGAAGACGCTGGTTCAGTCGGGTGGAACCATTGGCAGGCAAGACAATCCCGGTTTATGTCGGAAGAACGAATCACAGGTCTGACTGAAAGAATACGAAAAGGAACCGCAGAGGTCGATAAGGATAGTCCGGTATATCAATTTGCAATGCATCGTGATGTTAATGGAGAATTACTTGACGAACAGATTGTTGCCGTTGAAATATTGAATCTGTTGCGCCCCATTGTAGCGATTGCTGTTTATATAGACTTCCTTCTCCTGGCTATTCATGACTATCCGGAAGAAGTGAACAAATTGGAATCGTCGGAAGATATGCATCGTTTTGTTCAAGAAGTCAGACG
The DNA here is from genome assembly GCF_900166635.1 of Oceanobacillus timonensis. Lineage (NCBI taxonomy): Bacteria > Bacillati > Bacillota > Bacilli > Caryophanales > Bacillaceae > Oceanobacillus > Oceanobacillus timonensis. The sequence goes on along the minus strand of NZ_LT800497.1, from coordinate 4,315,502 downwards.
ATTTTATCCATTTTTCCCTGTTGCTCCAGCACGGGTCAAAGCGGATTTTACATGGAATGGATATACGTTTAAAGAAGGAACGTTAACGTTATTGGATTTATATGGTACAAACCATGACCCGGATATTTGGAACAAGCCGGATCAGTTTCAGCCGCAGCGATTTCAGGGATGGAAAGAATCGCCATTTAATTTTATTCCACAAGGCGGTGGAGAATTTGATATTGGCCATCGTTGCGCCGGTGAGTGGATGACGATGGACGTTTTAAAGACAACCTTAGACTTTTTTGTCAATCATCTTTCGTTTGAATTTACCGAACAGGACTTGAGTTATGAGATGGATGATATCCCGCCGATTACAAAGAGTGGGGTAATGATTAGAGGATTGCAATTGAAATAAACAATAGAAGGAAAGTCCTTTTATAAAAACCAGAGCGGTCTCAGGATTGCTTTGGTTTTTGTGTGCCCAAAAAAGGGGTGAAGTCTATGGACAGCTTATCATATTTTTATTGAAACCCCTCTTTGTATGAAGTTTGACAGACTGTATCTTTGATGATTGCTAATAATATAAATTACTGAGAAATCATTTAAATGACATAATTAATATTTTGTTAAAAAATTAAAAAAACTATTGTCACTGAATGTTCAATGTTGTAAGATTGTATTACAAGTTTTGAAAGCGTATACAAAGGAGGGGATGGAATGAAAAATAAGATTTTTGTATTTGCAGTACTTATTTTTGCCTTTGTTTTATCTGGCTGTAATTTTGAAAAGAAAGAGATTTACAACATAGCAACAGCAACAACAGGAGGTACATATTATCCGATTGGCGTTGGAATGGGGCAGCTTTGGACAGAACATTATCGGGATCAAAATATTAAATTTAATGGGCAAGCTTCAGCAGGATCTGTAGAAAACATTGATTTAATGAAAAATAACGAAGCAGATTTTTCTATACTTCAAGGATTAATTTCAACACAGGCAGCGGAAGGAAGCGGTATTTATGAAGGAGAACAATACGAAGAACTCCGTGCTGTAGGGATGATTTGGCCAAATGTAGAGCATTTTGTGTTAATGGAAGACTTTGTAGAAACTGGAAATATCTCAGACATCGAAGGGCAATCTTTCTCTGTTGGCCCACAAGCAAGCGGAACTGAGCAATCTACTGTAACCATGATGGAAGGTATTGGTCTTGGGAAAAGTGATATCAGAACAGAGTATCTTGGTTACGATGATACGATTTCGGCAATGAGGGATGGGAGGTTAGATGGTGGTTCTCTCCCGGCTGGTGTACCGGTATCTGCGATTACAGATATGTACGCAAGTGGATTACAAGCGGATATTTTAGAGGTTACGGATGAACAAATGGATGATATTAATGATATCGTCAATACGTGGTATCGATATACGATTGAAGCAGGATCTTATCCAAGACAGGAAGAAGATATTGATACGATTGCACAGCCAAATATATTAGTGACTACTTCAGATATGGATGAAGAAATGGTTTATAACCTGACAAAGATATTGTATGAAAACCGTGAATATATGATTAATATTCACAACTCTGCACGTGAAATGCAAATAGAGACGGCATTAGAAGGATTGAATACACCGCTTCATGCTGGTGCATACCGTTATTTTGAAGAACAAGGTATCGAGATTGAGGATCATCTTGTACCAGAGGAAATAAGAGAGGAGGAAAACTAATGGACAATGCACAAGCAGCGAAGACGGAGATGGAAAGGAATGTAGAAAACCAGCCGAGTGATCCGAAATCATTGCGTCATAAAATCATCGCAATTGTCGGTATTGTCCTGTCTGTCTTTGTTTTACTCACATCCAGCTATCTAAATATTCAAGAGTTTTATAGAAATACCATCTTTTTAATTTTAATTTTTGTGATGGGATTTTTACTTCATCCTTCCAATAAAAAGAAGACCGGAAAAATAGCATCGACGGATGTCATAATGATATTCTTGTCCATTATTTCGATAGGTTATATTACGGTCACTTATGCAAATCTGCATGTGGACCGGTTATCACAGGCGAATACAATGGATTACATATTTGCTGTCTTATGTATTCTGGTATTGTTTGAGATAACGCGTCGATCGATTGGCTGGTTTATTCCTATTTTAAGTGTGGCAGCTTTACTTTATGGCATTTATGGTGCTTATTTTCCAATTGATTTTGCTCATTCCGGTTTTACATTTGAAAGGTTACTTTACCGGATTTACATGACGTCAGATGGAATATTTGGCAGTACATTATCTATCGCTTCTACTTACATTGTGCTGTTTATTTTATTTGGGGCATTTCTGACAGTGAGTGGTGCAAGTAATTTATTTAATGATTTAGCGATGGCGATTGCGGGACAGCGACGAGGAGGCCCTGCACAGGTGGCTGTTATCACAAGTGCCTTGACGGGATCATTAAATGGAAGTGCTGTAGCGAATGTGGCGACCACAGGTGCGTTTACCATTCCACTCATGAAGAGCATTGGATTAAAACCCAAATTTGCAGGAGGGGTAGAGGCAGCTGCATCTACAGGAGGAATGCTGATGCCGCCAATTATGGGTGCAGCAGCGTTTATTATGGCTGGCTTTTTAGGAATACCTTATACGACAATTGTGTTAGCTAGTATTTTGCCTTCCCTGTTATATTTTATCGCCTTAGTATTTGCAATCGACACAGAAGCAAAAAAGCAGGGACTGAAGGGGATAAGTAAAGAAAATATTCCTGATATCAAAAAAGTGCTTTTGGAAAGAGGTGCATTACTTTTACCGATTATTGTGGTGATGGGCGTGCTTTTACTAGGAAGAACAGCTATTTTTGCCGGATTTGCAGGTATTATTGCTACGATCATTACATCCTATCTAACGAAAGATAAAACGAACCGGATTACCTTCTTTAAGTTTTTTGAAGCACTTATTGATGGAGCTAGAAACTCTGTGCAGGTTGCTATTGCCTGTGCTTCTGTAGGAATTATTATTGCTGTGGTATCGATGAGCGGTATAGGATCCATGCTTGCTTATAATGTGGCAGACCTTGCAGGGGGAAACCTGTTTATTATTCTGCTGCTGATTATGGTTACTTGTATTATATTAAGCTTGGGTCTTCCGTCGACAGCATTATACATTGTGGTAGCGGTAACAGCTGCACCGGCGCTTGTCCAAGTAGGAGTTAATCCTTTAGCCGCTCATTTTTTTGTATTTTATTATGGTGCTATGTCCAACGTAACGCCGCCTGTGGCATTGGCTGCATATACAGGGGCGGGAATAGCAAAAGCAAATCCGATGCAAACCGCTTGGACAGCTTTAAGATTAGCGTTCCCGGGTTTTATCATTCCAATTATCATTGTTTACGATCCTATATTGCTGTTGCAGACAGATGAGGGACCAATGAATTATTTCTTGCTGGCTCAAGCATTTATTTCTGCGCTTATAGGCGTTTATGCCCTCGCTGTTGGATTTGGGAACTATATTCGAGTAAAATTGAATATAATCGAAAGAATTTTATTACTCGGAGTAGCTTTCTTATTAATTTCTACCAATCAACTATTTGATATTATCGGTTTGATATTGTTTGTATTGATACTTGCTTTCCATTTTATAAGAAGTAAGCAGCTCCTGAAGACGGGATGATGGAATAATGAAACCTTTTAAAAAGGAAAAGTTGTCTGATATTATTTTTTCCCAACTAGAAATGATGATTAAGACCGGGGAATACGCGGAAGGCCAAAAGCTTCCGTCAGAAAATGAGCTGGCAAAATATTTTGATGTCAGCAGGGTCCCTATTCGTGAAGCCATTAGTAAATTAGTCTCTGTAGGTTATATTGAGTCGATGCAGGGAAAAGGCAGCTTTGTAAAGCGATTGGACGCAGCAGATGAATTTAAAACATACACGTATGGTGAATTTTCAAAAAAAGAATTATTTGATTTGTTAGAAATGCGAGCATTGCTGGAAGTGGAGGCAGCAGGGTTCAGTGCAGAGAGACGCACGCAAGAAGCCCTTCTAGCTATTAAACAAGCACTGACAGATTTTGAAGAAATTACTAGTAATGAATATTCAATTGGTTTAAAGGCTGATTATAATTTTCATCAAGCGATTATTCAATCAACAGAAAATAATTATATCATCCAAACCTTTGAAAATTTAGAACATGTGCATAGAAATGCGCTGGAATATTCATTGCAGCTGAACTTGGGAAAGCCTCGAAAAAGAGAAGAGGTCTATAGTGAGCATGAGCGTATTTATTGGGCTATAAAATCTCAAAACAGTTCAGAAGCAAGAGAAGCAATGCGTATACACTTGATAAATATGCGCCGGAAGTTAGGAGATGACAGAATATAGGTGGGCTAAGTGATGAAAGAAACAATCATAGAAAAACTATCGGAAATTGTGGGCGATCGCCTGTTAATAGATGTAGATGATCGCGTATCATACGGCTATGATGGATCATTTGGACAGTATATGCCCGAATATGTTGTCCAAGTGATGTCAACAGAAGAAGTGCAGAAAATTGTGTGGTTAGCTAGTGCTAATGAAATTCCGATTTATCCAAGAGGAGCGAGTACAAGCTTGTCCGGGGGACCGTTGCCGGTATATGGCGGGATTGTGATGGATTTCTCACAATGGAATCAGCAGCTGGAAATTTTTCCGGATGATTTATTAATGAAGGTAAGTCCAGGAGTAAAAACAGGAGATATTCACCAATTGGCAGAGGAACATAATTTAATGTATGCTCCAGATCCTTCCTCCTCCTTGATTTGTACTATTGGAGGAAATTTAGCAGAAAATGCAGGCGGCCCCCGAGGGGTAAAGTATGGCGTTACCAAGGATTATGTGCTAGGGCTGGAAGCAGTTACAGCAGAAGGGGAAATAATCCATACGGGGGGAAATACGGTTAAAAATGTAACCGGATATGATTTAACCAAGCTGCTAATTGGTTCAGAGGGAACGCTTGCCATTATCACGGAGGCAACATTAAGGCTAATTCCAAAACCAATGGATACAAAAACAGCAATGATTATATTTGATGATTTGCATACAGCAGGGAAATCTATTTCCAAAATTTTAACCTCAGGAGTCAGACCATCTAAAATGGAAATTCTTGATCAGAATGCGGTCAATAAAGTTGAAGATTATGCGGGGCTAAATTTACCGCGAACAGCTGCAGCCATTCTGCTTGTTGAGGTGGATGGAGATCCAGATGTGCTGATGAAAGAATTACACGTCATTCAACAAGCACTTTTGGAAATTGGCGTAGAAAATGTACAAATTGCAAAAACAAAAGAAGAGGAAACCAGGCTTTGGCAAGTAAGAAAATTCGTTTCACCAGCCATTGTCGAAAGCGGATACACAAAAATATCAGAAGATGCTACGGTACCATTAAGCAAAATCCCGGATATGTTTCGAAAAATAGATGAAGTAAAGCGGAAGTATAACTTAAATATTGTGGTGTTTGGCCACGCTGGAGATGGTAATCTGCATCCCACCATCAATACAAATATGCGGGATGCGGATGAGGTTTCTCGAGTAGAAGATGCCGTGGAAGAAATCTTTCATTATGCGATTGAACTAGGAGGGACTTTGTCAGGTGAACATGGAATAGGAACCATGAAAAAGCCGTTTTTTCCTAAAGAGGTTGGAGAAGCCGGTATGCTGTTCCAAAAAGCCATTAAACAAGCACTTGATCCAAAGAATATCCTGAACCCAGGGAAAATATTCCCGGAAGCGGGAGAGAAAAGGTTAGTGTTAAATAATGACTGAACAATTAATAGACAAGTTAGATTATCAGGCAACCTTTGACTGTGTGCAATGCGGGTACTGTTTACCTGCTTGTCCAACCTATCTTGCTTTCAAAAAAGAAAAACATTCCCCGAGAGGACGTATCAATTTGGTACAGATGGCAGCGGAGGGAAAGATAGATATCGAGGACATGCGGGAGGGCATTGATTTGTGTCTGGGCTGCCGGGCGTGTGAAACGGTTTGTCCGACGAATGTCCGTTATGGGGATATCCTGATGTCGGCAGTCGAAGTGTTAAAAGATAATAAGAAGATGGGTGTGTTTGAAAAGGGTGTAAGAACCGTGGCATTTAAAGTGGTGCTTAAAAATAAGCGAGTTCAAAGACTGGTAAACAAAGGATTGTATGCGTATCAAATCACCGGCGTGAAGCGTGTGGTCAACCGTGGTAATCTGTTGAAGCCGGTGGAGAAATATCGTGATTTAAATAAAGCGTTACCAGAAGTCGAGCCAAGCAAACGATTGAAGAATCCGTCCAATCCATTTAGAACAACCAACATGCAGATTGGTTTCTTTCAAGGCTGTATTATGGACGTGTTTTTCAGCCGAATCAATGATTTAGCTATCAATATCTTAAGTGAACATGGCATGGAAGTGACGAATATTCCAACGCAAACATGCTGTGGTGCTCTGCAGCATCATGCCGGAGAACATGATCAGACGGTAGAGTTGGCCAAGAAAAATATTGCAGCTTATGAGGAATACAACTTTGATTATATTGTCAACACCATCGGCGGCTGTGGAGCGACATTAAAAGAATATCCAAAGCTGTTTCAAGAGGGAACGGAATGGCATCAACGGGCTATGAAGTTTACAGCAAAGGTCAGAGATATTTCGGAGCTGATGGCAATGGTGGATTTGCAGTTTCAATATGAGGTTCCGGCGAACGCTATATTCCAGCCGTCATGCCATTTGGAAAATGTTCAGCAGGTATTTGAGGATCCACTAAAAATTATTAAAAGCATCCCAGGATTGAATTATATGGAGCTAAAAGATAAATCACTTTGCTGTGGATCAGCAGGAGTTTATAATATTCTTCATTTCGAGGAATCGATGCTCATTTTAGATATGAAGATGAACAATGTTAAAACAGCAAGGCCGGATTTAATAATTACTTCCAACCCCGGCTGTCATATGCAAATGCAGTTAGGCGTAGAAAGGGAAGGGCTATCGGAGGAAATTTCTGTGAAGCATATTGTCGAAGTCGTTGCGGAAGCCTGCGGTATAGAAACAACTTGATGAGAATGGGAGGAAGTCATTGTGAAAGTAGATATACTCATTGTCGGAGCAGGAATCATCGGATTGAGTACGGCATATCAGCTGTCAAACATGCATCAAGATAAAAAGATTGTTGTCGTAGATAAAGAAGCAGAGGCAGCGAAACATCAGACAGGGCATAATAGTGGTGTGATTCATTCGGGTATTTATTATAAGCCGGGATCTTATAAAGCGCGATTTGCCCGAAACGGCTCGAAGTCCATGATGGCGTTTTGCGAAAGACATCATATCGCATACAATCAATGCGGAAAGGTTATTGTGGCGACAGACACGTCGCAACTTGCGAATATGAATAAGTTATACGAGCGAGGAATAGAAAATGGTCTGGATGTTCAACTTCTCAGTAAGGATGAAGTGACAGAGATTGAACCATTTGTGAATACAGTTGGCGGAATCTATGTTAAAAATACAGGAATTGTTGATTTTAAAAAGGTAACTGAAAAGTATGCGGAGCTCTTCATAGAGAATGGCGGGATGCTGCGGTTAGAGAACGAAGTAAGCGATATACAAGTTGACAAAGAAAACATAACTGTCGTGACAAATGAAGATGCGTATGAAGCGGATTATCTTATTAATTGTGCCGGCTTATATAGTGATGAGCTGGCACGGATGTCCGGCGTGAAGACAGATGTACGAATTATCCCGTTCCGTGGTGAATACTTCAAATTGGATAAGAAGGTGGAACATTACGTAAAGACGCTTATTTATCCGGTGCCGAATCCGGATTTGCCATTTTTAGGGGTGCATTTCACCAATATGATTGGCGGCGGAGTAGATGTAGGTCCGAATGCTGTGCTCGGGTTTAAGAAAGAAGCTTACCAGAAAATTGGTTTTAATCTAAAAGAAACATCGCAAATCATGACTTTCCCCGGCCTGTATCGAATGGGGTTGAAAAATATGAAAGAAGCTGTTGGTGAATATTATCGCTCATTCAGTAAAAAAGCATTTGTGAAGGAAGCACAAAAATTAATCCCTTCATTAAGCGCAGCGGACATCAAACCGATGGAAGCCGGGGTACGTGCACAAGCAATGAAACCGGACGGAACCATGTTGGATGATTTTTATTTTGAAGAAAATGCGTGCAGCCTCCATGTGTTGAATGCCCCATCTCCTGCTGCGACATGCTCCATTGAAATTGGTAAGGAAATAGCAGAACGTTTTAATCAAAAAATAAAAGCGGTTATATAGACGTTTTGGCTAATAACTCTCCTTTTTCTGATTGGAAATAAAAAGTACTTAAAAAGCTGTCTCTTTTGGTCCGGTAGGGAGACAGCTCATTATTCCGTATAAATAACACTTCTCCTATCGTACAGACATCCTGAATGAAGCAGGCGAATGATACCTTTGTAATCATTTTTCACATTTCGAGTTATTGTGTCCTCACGATGTCAAAGTGTGTGTTTATCTTTTTGGACGTGTACGGGACCAGGAAATAGCTATCATCACAATAAGAACAATGACAGAGCTAATAAAAACAGCCAAGCTAATATAACCTATAAGGGATTCTTGTCTTCCCTCAAAGAAATAACTGATAAATATAGCAATAAGGCTGAGCGTGCTGACAACCATTGGCGGGACAATCCGCTTCTCTTTCACAAATATGCTTATTAAAAATAGAATAACAGCCACGCCAATCATTATCGGTAAGTATCCTGTTAGAAATCCCATTTTTATCACTCCAGTAACGAATTAAAATTTAAGCTTCTTTGTATAAGATTCCCGATTGTTCACGGAATTAATCTGACACTTTTATCCTAATGGTGCCTTCTTTATAAACGTATCCTAAAAGGGATAGTCCTTTTTAGGATACAGGTTTGTAGCATGAGAAATGATGGCATATGGTTAGCAGAATTTTCCTGATTGGTTAAAGAGAAGGAAGGCATAACAGATTTCCATTTCCTTTGGCCGGGAATGAGGAAGAGGTCAAAAACGGAGGAAATGATGTTTAAATGGGAAGGAAAATAATATAGATTAGTGTTTTGTAAATGTTTGTGCGGTTATGTTTATGTCTCTAAACATAACCGCACTGCAGATTATTTATCCCGGATTTGTTTTAAGGTTTCGTATATTTTGAACATCACGATTAATAATTCACAATAAACCCGTGATAAAAGCGTTCCGATAACAATAATAAAAAGTCCTGATAAAACAGGAAGAAATTCTCCCTCGGATAATCCTGAAAAAATAGTAATTAGACCGGTTAAAGCTGCTGCTGCGACTCCTACCACAAATAATACTTTGATGATTAATGGTGTTATCATTTCTTCAAAGCTAAAAAATTTCTTCATAGAAACGACCTCCTCCCCTTTATTCTTGTTTTACAGTATACGCTACAGGTAGATGACCTTACAAGAAGTATGGGAAGAAAGATGTTCTTTTTTTATCCGGCAGTTTGCGCAATGTTGGGAAGCTTCATGAAAGTAGCTAAGATTAGAATCCAAGAGAAATTCCTGAAAAATAGGTTCTTATATCAAACCGACCAGGAGGCGTACACATAGTCTATAGAGAAAGATTAAAGAAATGGAAAGGAGGTCCTTTACGGTGAGAGGTAGTAAACATCATCAAGGACAATTTAATCAAGGCTGGGGGAACCAACAGGTACAAGGAGCTTCTATGAATGGAAATGGCAATCATATGTCTCAACAACAAATGCCAATGCAACAAATGCCGCAGCAGCAAATGAAACCAGAATATTGCCCGCCACAAGTATCACCGACACAACAAGGTCCAACACAAGTGTCTCCAACGAAGCAATACGTAAAAACAAATGTTTCCAATACAGAAATGAAGCATATGCATCCTAGTCACACAACCAATGTTAACAAGCATATGACAACACACAAACACTATTTTCCCCATACAGAATCGGTTGTAAATGATATTCAGGAACAACATGTTATGTGCGGAAAACCGCATCACCCTTGCCCTCCGCAAGGCCCTTGTGGATGTTAAGGGATTCTGATATGTAATAAAAATCATCAATCTGCAGCTGGATATCCAGTTGTGGATTGGTGATTTTTAATATGTCTCGTCCATGCTGTTCCGATAAAAAAATATCCATTTTCGTCTGAGTTATCATATTATTAAGAAAAAAAGGCGTGTTACTTGGTTTCTATAGGGGAAATCCGTTATAATAAATAAAGGTTTACTTCAAATTTTTAGGCAGAGAGGATCGAGTATATATGAAGCAAGAGATTGGCGTTATCGGTTTAGCCGTAATGGGAAAAAATATCGCATTAAATATAGAAAGCAGAGGTTTTGCGGTATCCGTTTTTAACCGTACTTATAAAAAGACAGAAGAATTTATGGAAAATGAAGCAAAAGGGAAAAACTTCTATGGTGCAGAGACGATTGAAGAATTCGTGAATTCCCTGGAGAAACCGCGCAGAATTATGCTTATGGTAAAAGCCGGCCCTGCGACAGATGCGACAATCGCGTCATTGCAACCGTACTTAGCGGATGGCGATGTCTTGATTGATGGAGGAAATACACTTTATGAAGATACGATGCGCCGAAATGCGGAATTAGATAAGACAGGTATTCATTTCATCGGAACTGGTGTATCCGGCGGAGAAGAGGGAGCGTTAAAAGGACCTTCCATGATGCCGGGAGGACAGAAAGAAGCGTATGATTTGGTTGCCCCGATCTTTGAAGCTATTTCTGCCAACGTAGATGGTGATCCATGCGTGACATACATTGGACCAAATGGTGCAGGACATTTTGTGAAAATGGTTCATAATGGGATTGAGTATGGAGACATGCAGTTAATTGCGGAAGCGTATGATTTAATGAAAAATGTGGCCGGGTTAGATGCCAAGGAGCTTCATGAAGTATTTAAAGAATGGAATAAAGGCGAGCTGGACAGCTTCCTGATTGAAATAACAGCAGATATCTTCACAAAAACAGATGAAGAAACTGGCAAGCCACTAGTCGAAGTCATTCTTGATAAAGCCGGTCAAAAAGGAACCGGGAAATGGACAAGCAAGAATGCATTGGACTTGGGTGTTCCATTACCGTTAATTACGGAGTCTGTATTTGCACGCTTTATTTCATCTTTAAAAGACGAGCGCGTCAAAGCAAGCAACGTATTTTCCGGCCCTGCTAAAACAGATATCTCAGAAAGCAAAGAAGATTTGATTGAAGCAATTCGTCAAGCACTTTATATGAGTAAAATTGTTTCTTACGCACAAGGTTTTGCACAAATGCGTGCAGCATCGGAAGAGAATGGATGGGACTTGAAATATGGAGATATCGCTATGATTTGGCGCGGTGGCTGCATTATCCGTGCAAACTTCCTGCAAAAAATTAAAGATGCTTACGACCGGGAACCAGATTTGCCAAACCTTATGCTTGATCCTTATTTCAAAGAGATTGTAGAGGGATATCAAGCATCCCTTCGTAAGGTTGTCTCTTTAGCCGTTCAACATGGTGTTGCTGTGCCGACATTTGCTAGTGCAATTTCTTATTATGATAGCTATCGTGCCGAGAATTTGCCAGCCAACTTAATTCAGGCACAACGTGATTATTTTGGAGCACATACGTATCAGCGTAAAGACAAAGACGGCGTTTTCCATTCGCAGTGGTTTTAATCGTCGCATCATGAAATAAATATAAGAGTAAAAAAATCTCAGAGTCTGAACGAATGATTCTGGGATTTTTTTGGACGCCATAATCAGCAAGATGATTAATCGTCTTTTACTCGCAATAATAAGGAGGACAGTTATGATTAAACAAATTCCAATTACGAATGATGAAATTTATGAGCTCTCTGCTTTTGCCTTTCAATTTACACCTACATCAGAAGAGATAGAAAAGAAGAAAAAGGAGAAAGAGAAACAAAATGAAATAGTTTGGGGCTGGATGGAAGGAGAAGAACTGGCGGCCAAGGTCCATTTGCTTCCATTAGAAACCCGCATTCATGGAAAGGTTATTAAAACAGGAGGCATCACAAATGTTTCTACATGGCCAGAACATCGCAGGAAAGGTGCTGTTCGAGAGCTTCTGATTCATGCTATTGCCGAGATGAAGAAAGAAGGCTATCTCATTTCTTATTTAGCACCATTTAGTGTTCCATTCTACCGGAAATTTGGCTGGGAAATGACCATCAATGAAATGAAATTTACGATTCCAATGGAGTATGTTCCCAAGTTTAAGAGTGCGCCAGGCTATGTGCGTCGCATGAAAAAAGGTGACGAAGCAGTGGTAAAGGAAGTGTATCAGGCTTATACAGAACAATATACAGGGATGCTTGTACGTGATGAACTTTGGTGGGAATATCATGTTTTTGGGAAAGAAGGATTTACCACAGCAATTAGCTATGATCATGAAGGGCATGCAGATGGATACATGCGGTATAAAGTGAAAGAGAATAAGATGGATATTGATGAATGGATTACGGTTACTCCGGATAGCAAAAAGCGCCTGCTGCAATTTATGGCAAATCATGATTCCATGGTAAAGGAAGTACATATGACGCTTCCAGACGACGATGTCCTTCCGCTTTTCATGGATGAGCCAAGAGCAAAGCAGGAACAAAAACCGTATTTCATGACGCGAATTGTGGATGTTGAATCTTTCTTAAAGGTATACCCGTTTCAGGTGTCCGCAGAAAAAGAAGAAACGTATACCATCAAAGTAGAAGATGCTGCATTTGAAGAGAATAGCGGCGTGTACCGTCTTCATTTTCAAGATGGGTTCCATTATGCTGAAAAAATAGAGCCTAGCGCCGGTCAAGATGTCACAACAACTTTGACTGTACAACAATTAGCGATGATTTTATTAGGTAAAAATACATTGGAACAGCTTGATGAACAAGAATTGATTACTGGTGATTTCGAGGAAATGAAAAAGCTGGATGCTTATCTTCCTGTGAAACGGCATCCGTATTTGGCGGACTTTTTCTAAATCAGATAGAGAAGAAGCCAAAGTCTGGCCTTTGTATATGATAAGGCCGGACTTTGGCTTCTGACATTACTCTTCTCTGGTACTGGCGGTCTCTTTTTTAGCTTCTCCAGATTCATCTACTTTTTTCTGGTGATACATACTGTTTAACAAGGCTCCTACAAGAAGGATAATACCTGTTAAGAAGAACCAGATCATTAGAACGATAATTCCTCCCAGACTTCCATACGTAGCGGAGTAATTTCCGAAGTTAGATACATAAATGGAAAAGGCAAAAGAACTCACTAACCATAAAATACTGGCAGTTAATGTACCTGGTAAAATATGTCGGAATGGTAACCGTTTATTTGGCGCAAAACGATACAAGCCGAGCAGAATAAGCGTTACAATCACGATGACCATAATTACTCGTGATATTTGCAAGATAGCTCCTGTCCCTGTACTGATGCCGACAAAGGAAATCAAGAAATTGATAATCATATCGCCAAAAACCAGAAGGATAATCGACGAAATAGCAGCTAATAGTAATCCGATTGTCAACAGGATTGCTATTCCGCGTGCTTTAAGAAATGATCTTGTCTCCTCTACTTCAAACGCTTGATTGGAAACCTTAATAAAAGCATTAATGCCGTTTGATGCTGACCAGATTGTCCCTAAAATCCCGACGGTTAACAATCCGCCGCGGGTTGTATCAACCAAGTTGATAATATTATCTTCAAAGGTTGATGCGAGTTCTTGCGGCATGATGGAACCGAGAAAACTGACAGCATCATCGGGGCTTATATTAAAATAAGGAATAATTGCAAAACCAACGATTAGAAGCGGAAAGACGGCTAATAGAAAATAATAAGCCAGTGCAGCTGCGAGTAATGTTGTGTTATTTTCAGAAAAACGCTTCATGAAATCTTTCCCGAATTGTTTCATAGCACTGGTCACCTCCAATGTAAATTTTAATACCTTTCTATTCTAGGGGTATTCCTTAAAAAATGGAATAAATATATCTATAACGTTGGGAAAAGATAAGGTATATGGATTCTATACCCGAAAAGAGAAGAATATAATCTTGGCAACTGGGAATTTAACTGATCGCCTGGTTTTTAAAATAGTGATTCGCTTCGGAACGTAGGAAGTGCGACATTTTTTGATAGGGCGAGTAAACGCAGTTCAAGACCTAACGAAGAGCTTATGAAGGCATTATCTGGCGCTTGTAAGACCAAGAAAACAACAGATGCTTTCGAGATTCTCTTTAACGAATGTCAAGTTTTCTGATATTATAGGAGGAGACGTTTTATTTATTTTCGCAGGTGGTATAATATTGTCTATAGAGGCTGTTCAAAAAGTCCGGTTAAAAATGGAGAAAGACACGTTCATCATGGAAAGAGTCGGTAAGTCCATTTTATCCTTTTGAACAAGCAATGAAAAAGGAGGGATTTTTACATATGCCTATTATATCCGTAGGGATTTTACTTGTTGCTATTGCATTCGCTGCTGTATGCTGCTATATAGCATTTACGCTAAATCGACTAACCGATAACATTCGTTCACTCGGCAAGTCCGTCGTAAAAATGGAAGAAGAAATGAATCATATAACACCTGAAATTTCGACATCGTTGCAGGAAGTGAATCATTTAATTGATGATACGCATGAGAAGCTGCAGGCAACAGATAGTGTTTTTGGATCTTTAGAAGATATGGGAACCTCTGTTCAGAGCTTGAACGAAGCTTATAAAGTGAAGCGGCAAGCATTGGATGATGCGAATTTGGAGGATAAATTAAATAAGACAATGAAAGGTATCACTTGGAGCGAAGCAGCGATACAAATTTATAAAAGTTATCGAGCAAGCAAAACAAATCAAGGCAACCGGAAGAAGGAGGAAGTAAAATGACATTAATCGGAGTCGGCGTCATCATCATTGGAGTCGCAAGTATTATTTTAGCTATTTTTATTGGTCATTTATTAAATAACTTGGCAAGTGTATTACGCGGCGTTGACAAGACAGTGCAGCAATTGCCGGAACAAATGGATGGCATTTTAAAAGAAACAACAAGTATCATGCAAGAAAGTAATCAAGCGTTATCGGATATAAATAATAAAATGGAACAGTTAAGTCCGCTATTTTATATTGTTGGAGATGTAGGAAACGCAACAAGGAAGTTGTCTTCTTCCCTGGTTGATGCTACGGATTCTGTGAAAACAAAAACGGAAGCAGGTCAGGAAGTGTCTGGCAAAAATAATTTAGGCGGTGTATATGGCGGCGTTGCGCTCGGTTATTACTGGTTAAAGAAAAAACGGGACTTAAAACGGGAAAAGAAGGCATATACACATGAACAATAAAGTATATCAAGCAGGTATCGTGGTTAGTTCAGCTGTTGGCGCCACGTTAGGATGGGCGGCCGCTTCTTATCTGGAAAAGAAACGAAATTTGGAAGAAAACCCGCCATTGTTAACCCGGCTGCGTGATTTGGAACAGCGTCTTTATCATGACGGTTTTCAAAAAGCGACAGAGCTTCAGGAGATACGACAGGAAGTTGAAAATCGAATTGCAGAAGAAAAGTAAAAAATCCGCTTGGAATCAAACAATATTCCAAGCGGATTTTTTAGTGGTTATTTTTTATTCATTTGTACAAGGAAATAGCCGATTGTTGCCAGACCGTAGATGCCTTGCAGATTTTTATTAGCGATTGTCATATTTGCTTCTTCCGTCGTCTCCTGCAACTGGTTTGCAGTTTTCAATACAGATGATGACATGTTGTGTGTCGCTCGGCCAGCATCACCGATTAAGTAGAACAAAGGAGATAATTCTTTGATTTGTTGATTCGCCTGCTGTAATGTTTCATTCCCTGTTTGAAGAACATCTGTTATTTGCGAAGTGATGCCTTCCATTTGCTCCGGCAGCTGATCTGTTGTTTTTTGCGCACTTGCGATAAGCTTGCCTGCTCCTCCTAATTTTAGAAAAAGAAAAGCTGCTACCCCGAGTAAACCAACGCCAATCAGAACAGCTCCAATACCTAGTACAATTAATATCCAATCTGCCATAATAATACCTCCGAATCATTATTCCTATAAATACAATATCACATGTGGTACAGTTTCAAACATTTATTTTTATTTTAGCATACTACAAAAGATAAGTCATAAACCGGGGACTCTTCCCATAAATTTTTAATAAGGGCTTTTGCTGTTTATATCTTTTAGAGTTTGTACATGCTGTTAGAAACAGCTGTGCGGTAAGAACCATTCAAATTGAAAAATACACCCCTGAATATGGGAACGAAAGGAACGAAGCCATATGTCAAAAAAGAAGAAGCTGTCCTTTTGGTTTCTTGGTTTATTTATACTTATTTTCTTATTACAGTATCCCACGAAGGAAGCAATTAATTCTTCTAATTCTACGTGGTCACTGCCGCTAAATGGGAAAGTGATTGTTATTGATCCTGGACATGGCGGCCCGGATGGCGGTGCAGTTGGTTCAGATGGGACAGAGGAAAAAGATATTGCACTGGCCGTCTCCAAAAGCCTTCAAACGTATTTGATGCAGCATGGGGCTATCGTTCATTTGACCCGTGAGGAGGATGTTGATTTAGCAGCGGAAGGGACAAGCGGTCTGGCTAATCGTAAATCCGAAGATATACGCAATCGATTAGCATTTATTCAAGAGAAAGAGGCCGACTTTTTTATTTCTATCCATTTGAATGCATTACCTGATTCGCAATGGCATGGCGCTCAGACATTTTATTATCCAAAATTTGAAGAGGGAGAGCATCTGGCGACGATGATTCAGGAAGAAATAACCCGAAATTTAGAAAACACGGACAGGCAGCCTCTTGCTATTGATCAAATGTATTTGCTAAAGCATGCAGAGACGCCGGGAGCATTAGTGGAGATTGGCTTCTTATCGAACGAGAGAGAGCGGGAGCTATTGAAGAATGACACGTACCAAAGGCAAATGGCTGCCAGTATTTATGAAGGAATTCTACGGTATGTTACGGAAGAACCTCAAGACAACGAGGAGGAGTAAGGAACGCTGCAATTTTAATCTTTATGAATGAGAGGGGTTTGGCTGAGGCCAGCCCTTTTCGTGTTTAAGTGATGATTTGGAAGCATAAACAAACCAACTGAATGAAGTTTCGTTTTACCGCAGTGCAACTGGCTGTAAGATACCTGCTTCAAGAAAAGAGGGGATTTAGGAATACTACGCAGTATATCAAACAGCCAGTAGCGGCCCGATTCGTTCAACTAATATTAAGAGGAGGGATGAAAAGAATCCCTCCTCTTAATAAAGTTTCACTTTACCACAGCATGAGTGTCCGTAATTTTCCCGATGCTTATATAAGGGTAATTGTAAAGAGAATGGGAAAAAACGGTCACTACATCTCCTGATTAACTCAACTACCATTCAGTTGGTTACAAAACAAACCAACTGAATGAAGTTTCGTTTTATGTTATACTAATCATTGGACAGATTCATAAAGGATGGTGGAAATATGTTAACACAAGAAGAGATTATAGAGTTACTTGGCTCTGTAAAAGATCCTTTTTTACATAGAACCTTGCAGGAATTGGATGCGATTTCTTCCGTTACGATTAAGGAAGACAAAAAACATGTCAGCGTGAAAGTCGGCATTTCCAAGATGAATACCGGCGAACAGATGGAGTTGCAACAAGAGATTGTTGGTATTTTAAAACGTAACGGTGCGAATACAGTCGGATTGCGTTTTGAACAGCTTCCGGAAGAGACGGTACAAAAATATCAGGCGGAAGCGGAAAAAGCGAAAGAAGAAACATTAATCAGTGGTGCTACCAATACACAATTTATCGCTGTTGCCAGCGGGAAAGGCGGTGTTGGCAAGTCCACTGTAACCGTTAACTTAGCGGTTTCTTTAATGCGCTTAGGTAAGAAAGTAGGCATTGTCGATGCGGATATTTACGGTTTTAGTGTCCCTGATATGATGGGGGTAGAAGAAAGACCGGTTGTTCGCGGAGAGAAGATTATTCCAGTAGAGCGATTCGGGATTAAGGTTGTTTCCATGGGATTCTTCGTAGAGGATAATTCACCGATTATTTGGCGCGGACCAATGCTCGGTAAAATGTTAAACAGCTTTTTTACAGAAGTAGAGTGGGGAGAATTAGATTATCTATTGCTTGATTTACCACCTGGAACAGGCGATATTGCAATGGATGTACATGAACTCTTGCCATCTTGTAAAGAAGTTATTGTGACCACTCCTCATCCGTCAGCAGCTTTCGTAGCAGCTCGTGCAGGCCAAATGGCTCTGAAGACAGAACATGAAATTCTTGGCGTTGTGGAGAACATGGCCTACTATGAGAGCAGGAAAACTGGTGAGAAGGAATATGTTTTCGGAAAAGGCGGCGGTCAAAAGCTTGCAGATGTATTGAAAACAAAGGTAATCGGTCAATTGCCACTGCAGCAGCCATATGAGGAAGAAGATGAGTTTGCTCCATCTGTTTATCAGGAGGACCATCCAAACGGAAAAGAGTATCATAAAATTGCTGCAAAAATTGTAGCGAAATTAGAGGAATAGAATGGCAAGCAAATGGGGTGTCTGTTGAAATGAACAGCACCCTGTTTGTTTACGTATAAGGACTCTCTATTCGGATGAGTCTGCTCCGTCATTTTCATTATTGCTATCCTGCGACTCCTCGTTATTTCCTTCGTTGCTGCCGGATGAACTTTTTTTAGCAGCTTCATTTAACGCTTTATCTATCTTTTCTTTAAATAACGGAGATTGGAGTGTTTCCTGAATGGTTTTTTCCAAGTGGGCACGGTATGCTTGACTCGTCATAACAGAAAGCATTTGCTCCTCCACTTCCGGATTTTTCAATATTTCAATCATTTGCTCTTGGAACTGACTGTCATGCATCAGATCTTTCATCAGTTTCTGTTGCTCTGTGGAGATTGATTTTGCGTAAGTTTGTATGAACTCCGGGTCTTGGAACATTTTTTTCCAATTTTCTTTGCTTTTGTCGGAGGATAATGCATTCGTTACAGCCTCTTTCACTTCGTCTGATTCGATAACCACGCTCTCCTGTAATTCGTTATCATTTAATATATCCTTTAACGCTGCTTTCCCTTCCTCTGTCTGTAAGATATCAACAACCATTCTTTTTGTAGTTTCGTACTCAGCTTCACGCGATTCTTCATTATTTCCACAGGCAGAGATAAAACATATGAATAGGAGTAAAAATATAATGGGCATGTGACGTTTCATAATATACGCTCCTTTCGTAAGCGGGATTAGAAAGTATCATTTTACTAAGAAATGTTAGAAGGTTTTCAAAAAGCACGAGATTGTATTGTTTTTAATATTATTTATGATGATAAGAATATGATCTGTACCCTTAATATGTTTGATAATTTAACAAAATATACACAGGCAATGAAGAAAAAAAGGACACTTCATGATAAAATACGGATGGCGACTTCTTTAGGGGGTGAAGAATTGAACACAAGAATATTGGTAAATTTCTTTTGGAAAACATTCTGGCTTGGAGGGCTTGCTGGGTTGATTGCAAGTTTCTTTATACGACCGGAAGAATATCTTACATATATGTCTCCGTTTAATGTGATGGAGTTACTCGGGGTATTTGTTTTCTTTTTAGGTTTGGGTCTAACCTTTGCGGCAGTCAGTATGACAGGGTTCTTTGCGTATTTGTTTGTGAATCGAATGGGACTGAATGTATTCAAAGGATACTGGACAATCGTACAAGTTGGTTTGATTATTTTTGTTTTATTTGATCTTATTTATTTCCCTTATCGTGCAGCAGACGGAGATACAGCAATATATTGGTTTATACTGATTGCTGCTGCAATGCTTTTAATTGGATGGATGGTAGCAAAGATCAAAACAAAAGAAACGAATTCGACAGCTTTTGTTCCAGCACTTTTTTTCATGGTCGTTTTTACAACAGCCGAATGGGTTCCCGGATTAATGGTAGATGGCACGGATTATGCTTGGTTAATGGTTGTTCCGCTATTGGTATGTAACATGTATCAAATCTTGACATTGCATAAACTGCCTTTTGTGGAGAAAAAATCGGACAAAGAGCAGAAAACGCAGCAGAAATCAAATAAAGAACAAAGGAAAGCATAAATCAATGATTAGAGAGCTCCTCTTTGTCATGGAAGCGCTATACAAGCTGGTTTGATGATCGCTATATTTGATACATGACACGGCATGGTGTTTTCTTTCTTCTATTACTATAAGGGTAAACAGTAAACAGGCAGCACCTCTCCGCATTAAGTAGGTGCTGCCTGTTGCATGTTCCCATGCGAATCTATATTGAAAAGACAGACTCCATTGAGTCTATACTTGGTATGGTTTAAAGAAGGCTTCACGATGGCCGGAAAAATCAATCAATCAGTTCGGTGTCTGCCTTTGCTTGATTGACCATTTCTGATATCGTAATCAATCCATACCCTTTATTTTTTAATCCGGGAAGGACTGTCTCTAAAGCTTCAGCAGTTTGCTTGGCACTATCAGAAGCGTGCAACAGAATAATATCCCCATTTTCTGTTTGTTCCATAACTTCATCAATGATGGTTTCTACTCCGGGATTCTCCCAATCATCCGGATTCACATTCCAATGGACAACTTGAAATTGCATGCTCTCTGCTAATTCAATAATTTCTTCGTTTAAATGTCCGTGTGGTGTCCGTAAAAGCTGAATATCTTCATATCCCAATTTGTCCATAACCTCTTGCGCTTTTACCAAATCTTTTCTTATTTGTTCTGGTTCCTGATCTAAATAACTCTTATAGCGATAACCAAGCAGTCCAATTTCATGCGTTCCTTCAGAAATTTCTTCTAATAAATCAGGATGTCGTTCAGCCCATTCACCACTGACAAAAAATGTAGCTTGTACATCTTCTTTTTCTAATACGTCCAGAATACTTTCTACTTTCTCCTCTCCCCAGCTAATATTGAAGGTAACAGCAACGTCTTCTACGTCTTCATTTCCTTTTGAAAGGGCAGCAGGTTCATCCTTTGTAAACATTGCCATAATAGAAGGTGTTTGCGTCCAGATAAGAAGGGCTGCTGTTAAAACGATAGCAGCAGTTAAGATTATTTTCTTCCGGTTTAAACGAATTGTATAGAAATGATTCAATTTTCTTCCTCCTTTTTTAGGTAGTGACATGTATGGTGGGCATCTGCAGTAGTGCGAAGTAATTCGTTCTAGTTAATATATATGCTATGTTTGGATGGATATGTACAAGCTTTTATGATTTTATGGAGAAAATAACTATTTCAGAGGAATGACTAATATATAAATCGCTGTAAGATATATTATGATAAGCGGGCGAGAAATGATTTCTTAATAAAAAATACTTTTATGTTTATTCATCGAGAATAATCGCCAGCTTTTGGATGCGCAGTATATATTACTTGTATATTAAGATGTTAAATAGGACATCAAAATGGGTATACTAAAGATAGGGATGAGATTAAGTTTATCGCAGTGTAACGGGACGCAGGATTCCTATGTTAAGAGATAGAAGAAATCTTTCATTTCTAAGTAGGAAATAGGGCGTCTGTAATCCGTTGTCTAGTTGAGTAAAGTAGTTTTCTAAGTGGAATATAAAAAAAGTAATACGTTCAGTAAATTTTTTGTAAAAAAGTATTGCCCTTCTGTTTTTTCTATGGTATATTAATTTTTGTTGTCATAAAGAAACGAAATAAAGCGAAACTACTTCGACAAAATACTTTAAAAAAGTTGTTGACAACAAAAACGAAACATGATAAATTATATCTTGTCGCTAAAAACGATAGATTAAATAATTGCTCTTTGAAAACTGAACAAAACAACCAGTACGAAAGAAGAAAGACAACCTCGTTTTTCTTAAAAAATAAGTCAGAAGTTGACTTCTGAAAGCTAACGTTTCAAACACTTTTATGGAGAGTTTGATCTTGGCTCAGGACGAACGCTGGCGGCGTGCCTAATACATGCAAGTCGAGCGCGGGAAGCGAACGGAACTCTTCGGAGGGAAGTTCGTGGAACGAGCGGCGGACGGGTGAGTAACACGTAGGCAACCTGCCTGTAAGACTGGGATAACTCGCGGAAACGCGAGCTAATACCGGATAACACTTCCCATCACCTGATGAGGAGTTAAAAGACGGCTTTTGCTGTCACTTACAGATGGGCCTGCGGCGCATTAGCTAGTTGGTAAGGTAATGGCTCACCAAGGCGACGATGCGTAGCCGACCTGAGAGGGTGATCGGCCACACTGGGACTGAGACACGGCCCAGACTCCTACGGGAGGCAGCAGTAGGGAATCTTCCGCAATGGACGAAAGTCTGACGGAGCAACGCCGCGTGAGTGATGAAGGTTTTCGGATCGTAAAACTCTGTTGTCGGGGAAGAACAAGTACGATAGTAACTGATCGTACCTTGACGGTACCCGACCAGAAAGCCACGGCTAACTACGTGCCAGCAGCCGCGGTAATACGTAGGTGGCAAGCGTTGTCCGGAATTATTGGGCGTAAAGCGCTCGCAGGCGGTTTTTTAAGTCTGATGTGAAATCTTGCAGCTCAACTGCAAACGTGCATTGGAAACTGGAGGACTTGAGTGCAGAAGAGGAGAGTGGAATTCCACGTGTAGCGGTGAAATGCGTAGAGATGTGGAGGAACACCAGTGGCGAAGGCGACTCTCTGGTCTGTAACTGACGCTGAGGAGCGAAAGCGTGGGGAGCGAACAGGATTAGATACCCTGGTAGTCCACGCCGTAAACGATGAGTGCTAGGTGTTAGGGGGTTTCCGCCCCTTAGTGCTGAAGTTAACGCATTAAGCACTCCGCCTGGGGAGTACGGCCGCAAGGCTGAAACTCAAAAGAATTGACGGGGACCCGCACAAGCGGTGGAGCATGTGGTTTAATTCGAAGCAACGCGAAGAACCTTACCAGGTCTTGACATCCTTTGACCGCTCTAGAGATAGAGTTTTCCCTTCGGGGACAAAGTGACAGGTGGTGCATGGTTGTCGTCAGCTCGTGTCGTGAGATGTTGGGTTAAGTCCCGCAACGAGCGCAACCCTTAATCTTAGTTGCCAGCATTTAGTTGGGCACTCTAAGGTGACTGCCGGTGACAAACCGGAGGAAGGTGGGGATGACGTCAAATCATCATGCCCCTTATGACCTGGGCTACACACGTGCTACAATGGACGGAACAAAGGGAAGCGAAGCGGTGACGTTTTAGCAAATCCCAGAAAACCGTTCTCAGTTCGGATTGCAGGCTGCAACTCGCCTGCATGAAGCCGGAATCGCTAGTAATCGCGGATCAGCATGCCGCGGTGAATACGTTCCCGGGTCTTGTACACACCGCCCGTCACACCACGAGAGTTCGTAACACCCGAAGTCGGTGGGGTAACCTTTTTAGGAGCCAGCCGCCGAAGGTGGGACGAATGATTGGGGTGAAGTCGTAACAAGGTAGCCGTATCGGAAGGTGCGGCTGGATCACCTCCTTTCTAAGGATATATTACGGAATTCGTACTTGGTTGTTTGGTTCAGTTTTGAGAGAGCAATTCTCTTCCACATTTAGATGGGCCTGTAGCTCAGCTGGTTAGAGCGCACGCCTGATAAGCGTGAGGTCGGTGGTTCGAGTCCACTCAGGCCCACCATCTAAACATATTATGATTACGGGGCCTTAGCTCAGCTGGGAGAGCGCCTGCCTTGCACGCAGGAGGTCAGCGGTTCGATCCCGCTAGGCTCCATTTTTGTACCTTGAAAACTAAATAAGAGTAACAACGACATCAAACTTTAGAAATAAGGCAAAAAGCTATGGATATAGCAACACAAATGATTACATTCAGTAATCAGCCATCTTATTCAAAAACTTTAGTTAAGTGAATAAGGGCGCACGGTGGATGCCTTGGCACTAGGAGCCGATGAAGGACGGGACTAACACCGATATGCCTCGGGGAGTTGTAAGTAAATGTTATTATCCGAGGATTTCCGAATGGGGGAACCCACTGTTCGTAATGGAACAGGACATCTATCTGAATACATAGGGTAGGTGAGGCATACCCGGGGAACTGAAACATCTCAGTACCTGGAGGAATAGAAAGAAACATCGATTTCCTGAGTAGCGGCGAGCGAAACGGAAAGAGCCCAAACCAAGGAGCTTGCTTCTTGGGGTTGTAGGACATTCCATTGGAGTTACAAAGAAATGCTTTAGATGAATCGACCTGGAAAGGTCAGCCAAAGAAGGTAACAGCCCTGTAATCGAAAAAGCGTTTCCTCCGGAGTGTATCCTGAGTACGGCGGAACACGTGGAATTCCGTCGGAATCCGGGAGGACCATCTCCCAAGGCTAAATACTCCCTAGTGACCGATAGTGAACCAGTACCGTGAGGGAAAGGTGAAAAGCACCCCGGGAGGGGAGTGAAATAGAACCTGAAACCGTGTGCCTACAAGTAGTCGAAGCCCGTTTATGGGTGACGGCGTACCTTTTGTAGAATGGACCGGCGAGTTACGATCGTATGCAAGGTTAAGTGGAAGACACGGAGCCGCAGCGAAAGCGAGTCTGAACAGGGCGAGTGAGTATACGGTCGTAGACCCGAAACTGTGTGATCTACCCATGTCCAGGGTGAAGGTCAGGTAACACTGACTGGAGGCCCGAACCCACGTATGTTGAAAAATGCGGGGATGAGGTGTGGGTAGCGGTGAAATTCCAATCGAACACAGAGATAGCTGGTTCTCTCCGAAATAGCTTTAGGGCTAGCCTCAAGCAATAGAGTACTGGAGGTAGAGCACTGATTGGACTAGGGGCCCCTACCGGGTTACCGAATTCAGTCAAACTCCGAATGCCAGTTACTTCCGCTTGGGAGTCAGACTATGGGTGATAAGGTTCATAGTCGAAAGGGAAACAGCCCAGACCGCCAGCTAAGGTCCCTAAGTATACGTTAAGTGGAAAAGGATGTGGCGTTGCACAGACAACCAGGATGTTGGCTTAGAAGCAGCCATCATTGAAAGAGTGCGTAATAGCTCACTGGTCGAGTGACGCTGCGCCGAAAATATACCGGGGCTAAACGTATCACCGAAGCTGCGGATTGTTCTTACGAACAATGGTAGGAGAGCGTTCAAAGGGCAGAGAAGTCAGACCGTGAGGACTGGTGGAGCGCTTTGAAGTGAGAATGCCGGTATGAGTAGCGAAAAAAGAGTGAGAATCTCTTTCACCGAAAGCCTAAGGTTTCCTGAGGAAGGCTCGTCCTCTCAGGGTTAGTCGGGACCTAAGCCGAGGCCGACAGGCGTAGGCGATGGATAACAGGTTGATATTCCTGTACCACCTCATGATTGTTTGAGCAATGGGGGGACGCAGGAGGATAAGGAGTGCGCACCGATGGATGTGCGTCCAAGCATGCGAGGAAGTCAGATAGGCAAATCCGTCTGACATATTTCTGAGCTGTGACGGGGAGGGAAATGAAGTACCGAAGTTCCGGATTTCACACTGCCAAGAAAAGCCTCTAGTTAGATCATAGGTGCCCGTACCGCAAACCGACACAGGTAGGCGAGGAGAGAATCCTAAGGTGAGCGGGAGAACTCTCGTTAAGGAACTCGGCAAAATGACCCCGTAACTTCGGGAGAAGGGGTGCTCAGGCTGAGTCTGAGCCGCAGTGAATAGGCCCAAGCGACTGTTTAGCAAAAACACAGGTCTCTGCGAAGCCGAAAGGCGAAGTATAGGGGCTGACACCTGCCCGGTGCTGGAAGGTTAAGAGGAAGAGTTAGCTTTCGGGCGAAGCTCTGAATCGAAGCCCCAGTAAACGGCGGCCGTAACTATAACGGTCCTAAGGTAGCGAAATTCCTTGTCGGGTAAGTTCCGACCCGCACGAAAGGTGCAACGACTTGGGCACTGTCTCAACGAGAGACCCGGTGAAATTATACTATGCGTGAAGATGCGCATTACCCGCGACAGGACGGAAAGACCCCGTGGAGCTTTACTGTAGCCTGATATGGAATGTTTGTGCAGTTTGTACAGGATAGGTGGGAGCCTTTGAAACGTGAGCGCTAGCTTACGTGGAGGCATCCGTGGGATACCACCCTAACTGTATGACCATTCTAACCCAGGACCGTAATCCGGTTCGGAGACAGTGTCAGGCGGGCAGTTTGACTGGGGCGGTCGCCTCCTAAAAGGTAACGGAGGCGCCCAAAGGTTCCCTCAGAATGGTTGGAAATCATTCGAAGAGTGTAAAGGCAGAAGGGAGCTTGACTGCGAGACCTACAAGTCGAGCAGGGACGAAAGTCGGGCTTAGTGATCCGGTGGTTCCGCATGGAAGGGCCATCGCTCAACGGATAAAAGCTACCCCGGGGATAACAGGCTTATCTCCCCCAAGAGTTCACATCGACGGGGAGGTTTGGCACCTCGATGTCGGCTCATCGCATCCTGGGGCTGTAGTCGGTCCCAAGGGTTGGGCTGTTCGCCCATTAAAGCGGTACGCGAGCTGGGTTCAGAACGTCGTGAGACAGTTCGGTCCCTATCCGTCGTGGGCGTCGGAAGTTTGAGAGGAGCTGTCCTTAGTACGAGAGGACCGGGATGGACACACCGCTGGTGTACCAGTTGTTCCGCCAGGAGCATAGCTGGGTAGCTACGTGTGGTAAGGATAAGTGCTGAAAGCATCTAAGCATGAAGCCCCCCTCAAGATGAAACTTCCCATCACTTCAAGTGAGTAAAATCCCTCAAAGACGATGAGGTTGATAGGTCCGAGGTGGAAGCGTGGCGACACGTGCAGCTGACGGATACTAATCGATTGAGGACTTATCTAAGTTTTTGTTTGTCACGTTACTCTTATTTAGTTTTCAGGGTGCAAATCCTAATTGAAAATATTGAAGGATGTTCGATTAAAAACGTTCACGTCCTTGTGGACAACATCGAACGACCTACATCGTGTAGGTCTGGTAGCGATAGCGAAGAGGTCACACCTGTTCTCATGCCGAACACAGAAGTTAAGTTCTTCAGCGCCGATGGTAGTTGGGGGCTTCCCCCTGCGAGAGTAGGACGTTGCCAGGCTTATTTTTTTATTTGGATTAAATCTATATTCCACAGTAGCTCAGTGGTAGAGCTATCGGCTGTTAACCGATCGGTCGTAGGTTCGAATCCTACCTGTGGAGCCAATTGCTTCCATAGCTCAGTTGGTAGAGCACCACCATGGTAAGGTGGGGGTCAGCGGTTCGAGTCCGCTTGGAAGCTTCCTATATAAATGTTCATATAAACAAAAAGTTTCCTTTGAGAATGAAGGAAACTTTTTTGTTTATATGATTAATATCACTTATTCGACGTGTTGAAGAAATATAAGAAGTGTAGCATATGGTTTCTGAAAGCAAGTGCACACTTTTTTGTATTGTGAAATCAAATTCGTTATTACTCAATGAATAACCTGATTACAAACGGATTTAATTTATATGTTTTTTCTTCGTTGAATGACTAGAAATACCCCGCCTAAAAGAAGTAATACAAATCCGGTGACCAAATAAACATTCATGGAGGTAGCTGTCTCAGGAAGCTCATTACCGGACGCTCCATCAAATTCATATCTTTCAGTTCTTTCATCCTGGATAACGCCATCCCAATTTAGGCCAAATGCAAAATCATAAGTGTTTCGTTCTGAATCGACATAAGCTACCATGTCATGAGCTACATCTTCATATTGTTCTTCTACCGTTCTCATATTAGCTGGCATTTGGAATGGAAGTAATCCGGAAGGTTCTTCCTTACCTGATAATATTTCTAATACTGCTTGATCTTGGACACCGAAATCTACCAAAATGGCATCTACTTCTTCTTCAAATTCTGCTAAAACGGCGGGATTGGTCATAGAAACGGAAGCAATTACTGGTTTGTCCCCCATTTTTTCTTTTGTTTCAAGTACTAAGTCAAGGTCTTTTGTATTGGATGCAGTGACAGTTTTATCTTTATAAGACCTGTTAGCAGATTCTTCTGTTGGATGCCCTCCAGCAATACTTTCTTCTCTAGCATATTCAGCTGTATATTCCCCATATTGCAGCGTAATTGGGAAATAACCATTTCCTCCGTTTTCAACATCTTCAGATGAATAACCGAGTCCGCCATCTGGACCTTCTATTCCAACTAACGCAAAGTCTGCTTCATCTGGATTAGTAGTAATATTAAAATAATCTTCAACAATATCCAGGTTAAGAGGGGAAGCCCATTCTCCTTCTGGGGTTTCACCGTCTCCTCCAAAGCTGCTTTCTTCAGTAGGGAACCATCTTTCGGGCACATATGCTGTCAGTTGTTCATTATCCTCTGTTTGAAGAGGCAATACGTTATCTTTATTTTTTAACATGATAATCGATTGAAGTTGTGCTTCGAATCCTGCTTCCATATATTCAGAGTTGCCGACAGTTTCCGTTGTTTCTTCAACTTTTAAATAAGGATTTTCAAATAAGCCAGTTTGAAAAATATTTGTTAATAAACGAACAGCAGATTCCTCGAAACGATTACGCATAAATTCTTCTCCGTGCTCATCGACACCAAGTTGATATGCTTCTAAAATTCCGTCTGCTTCATCTACTCCACCAAATTGATCGACGCCATTAATCAGAACTTTATAGAACCTTTCCGGATCAGAAAGTTCTTCTACTCCCCAAGATTTTCCGCCTGCAAATTGTTCGATATCTTCATTTGGATCTCCGATAATTCCCCAATCAGTTGTGACAACACCATCATAATCATATTTATCTCTGAGAAGGTCTTGAATAATATATTTACTATAGGAGTTACCAACATTTTCGTTATACTGCTCATCTTGGTTCCAAGGAATGGTATAATATGGCATTATAGCAGAGACGGAATCTGTGCCTCCCTCTAGATCAAATGCGCCATTTAAAAAAGGGAGAAGATGCTCATCAAAGTTATCGCCTGGGTAAACAGCATATTTTCCAAAAGCGTAATGTGCATCACGTCCTGCTTCACCTGTTCCACCGCCAGGCCAGTGTTTTGCCATTGTATTGACACTTGTATGTCCCCATCCATCAGCTATTTCATCTTGCTGACTGGAGGTTTGAAAACCGTCTCCATAGGCTTTTGCCATATCAGCTGCTAAATCGGAGTTTTCCCCGAATGTACCCGGAAATCGATACCATCGTGGGTCTGTTGCAATATCAATTTGTGGAGATAGAGCAGTAGCAATGCCAAGTGCACGATACTCTTCCGCAGCAATATGCCCAAATTGTTCCACAATATCAGGATTGAATGTTGCAGCTAAACCGATTGTCTCTGGCCACATAGATATTTCTCCATCGGCACCAGCGTTAAATTCTGCACTGGCGTCAATACCATGTCTCGGATCAGAGCTATTATTTAATGGAATACCTAACCCTAAGCTCTCAGCCAAAATCTGGGCATGATTATTCCATTGTGCTGCTGTTTCCGGGCTTTCCACATTCGTTATCAATACATGACGAAGGTTATCATTTGTTATATAGCTACTCTGTTCGTCTGTCAATTCAGCAGAATCAATACTTTGATGAGAACTGTATAGCATAAGCCCTGCAATTTCTTCTATTGACATTTTTGATGCAAGGTCTTCTGCTCTTTCTTCTGTAGATAACCTCCAATCTTCGTAGTCATCTAATTCACCATTCTGATTCAGGTCTTTAAATTGGTTGGCTCCTTCTTGAATTATCTCTACACCAGATGTAGAAGAGTACCCAAGTACAGGTCCGTTTTCTTGTTCAATGAATTCTATTTCACTTGCGCCTTCTTCCGTTGTGTTATTATCTGCTAGAGCAGGGCTTTGTATAGACAGGAAAAGAATAAATATAGCGAAACAACTCAGCCACCGTTTACCACGTTTTTGCATTTCTTTCACTCCTCATTGTTAAATTTTCTTTCAACGTATAAAGCGTTTTGATCAATAAGATTTGTTAACGTAAAATGTTTGCGCTTTCATTTTGAGGTCCCCTCCTCTTGTATTGTTAAAATTAATATTGCAAATTTTGTGCCATTTATATTAAATATTGATATAGCAGCTTTCTTTTGATGGTCAATATATGTGTGCAAACGTCATACACAGATTAGACACATGTATTTTTGGTTATCTACTGTTATGATAGAGTTATAGAGAACGTAAATAATATTATACAAATGAGGTTCATACGTATGAGTCGAATAACGGATATTTATCAATATTTAAGCCAATTGAAAGGAGAAGCAGTAACTGCTGTGGAAGTAGGAGAACAATTGAATATTGACCGTTCTACTGCAAGTAGATATTTGAATGATTTAGTAAAAAGAAATAAAGCTAACAAAATATCTGGTAAACCAGTACGCTATGCTTTAGAAACATCTGAATCCTCAGAGAGTGAACAAATGGATTTAATCGGTTCGGAGGAAGCGCTTCGTCCTATATTAGAAACTGGAATGGCAGCGTTTTCTTATCCATCTCGTCCTTTGCCAATACTCTTTACAGGGGAAACCGGAACTGGTAAATCCTATCTAGCTGAAAAACTTTCGCAATTGGCGGTTGAACAAGCAAGTATGCTAGATAACAATGCTTTTGTATCATTTAACTGCGCGGATTATGCCCAGAATCCAGAACTGTTAATCGGTCAGATTTTTGGAATTAAAAAAGGCGCCTTTACAGGAGCGGATGAGGATAAAAGAGGACTGGTCGATATGGCGCATAAAGGTATTCTTTTCCTAGATGAGATACACCGTCTTCCTCCATCCGGCCAAGAAATGCTATTTTATCTTATGGATAAAGGAACGTATCATCGTTTAGGCGATGCGACACACGAACGGACTGCAGAGGTAGCAATTATTGGTGCAACAACAGAGAATCCGGATGATGTCCTTCTTCCAACATTGCTGCGGCGTTTTTCGATCAAATTAAATATTCCGCCGTTGCGGGAAAGAACTTATAAGGAAAGAGAAAAGCTGATTGATTCTTTTCTTCAAGAAGAAGCTGCCAAAATGAGTACAACACTCTCTATAGAAGCAGATTGCCGCGAAGCTTTCCTTACTTACGACTGTCCAGGCAATATAGGGCAGCTGAAGAGCGATATTCAAATTGCTTGTGCACATGCTTATTATCGTTATTTAAATAGCGATAGGAAACATGTAGTTATCAAACTGGAAGATTTTCTTGGTTATAGTGAAAATAATACAGAGAATAAAAAGAAAAAAGTTCCGCTGGATATTGAGCACGATACAGGGAAGGATTCCGCTAATGTTCCAAACATCTATCAGTATTTTGATTCTACCAGCAAAAACTCGAAAAAATCGACTCAAGTTTTAGAAAAGGTAGTGATAGATTATATATCGGAATTGAATCAAAAATACAGACATCTTCAAAACCAAAGAGAAAGCTGGAACCAGTTAATTGATAAGGATCTTTTTGATACACTTCATTATGCAGGGGAAGCATTAAAAGAAACATTTGGTTTTCCAATACCTAAAAGGCAGCTTTTTGTACTCGGGTTACACCTGCAGAATTTTCGAAATCACCTTCGAAACGATATAAAGAAAACCCCTATTCCAGTTGTGGTTCATCCGAATGCTTCATACCGGCAAGCTGCTAATCAGATTGCCTATTATCTAAAGGAACAAATTGGAATGACTTTACCTGCTGAAGAAATTGAATTAATGACGCATTTTATAACACCAGAGAATGACACGGTCGAGACTGTGATGAACGATCAAAAAATAGCTGTTTTACTTGTGATGCACGGAAAGTCCACAGCATCTTCCATGTCAGAAGTAGTCAATTATTTGCTAGGAAACCGCGTTATTCATGCGATTGATATGCCATTACATATTACTGCTGAAGAAACGTATGAACAAGTAAAAACGCATATTCAGCAATTTAAAACAACACTTGAAAATATAGAAGGTGTTTTGCTGTTGGTAGATATTGGGTCGCTTATTACTATGGGTGACACGATAAAAAATGATGTTGATGTACCTTTAAAAACCATCTCAAGTGTGAATTTGTCTATGGTGATGGAAGCTGGGAGACAATCATTGGTATCGGAACAGACTTTGTCGGGAATTTACGAAGATACAAAAGCAGCAATGCTGAAGTTTGTTAAAGAAGAAGAGGAAACGAAACATGTACAGAAAAAGCGTCTTATCGCTACAGTTTGTTTTACTGGAGAAGGCGCAGCGCAGTTACTGGAAGATTGGATAAAAAAACAAATTTCACAATCAGATCAAGATGTATTAATACGGTCTGTCCGTGTGGACCCTTCAACGAATGATACTTCTGTTTTGCATGAGTTGCAGAATTATTATGAAGTCATTGCCATTATAGGGACAGTTCCGGTAACGATAGACGGAGTTCCGTATATACCTGCATGGGAGTTGCTGCAAGAAGAAGGGGTATCCAGAATGCATCGACTGCTGGAAATCACAAGGAAATCAATGGTGGCTTCGATGGAAAGTAATGCAGTGGAAAGAGAGGAAATCTATCATTTAATTATTGATGGATTGCAGGAAATTACTACTTATGGAAATCCAAAATCCATCGCAAATATTTTACAGAATAGTATTCCGCCGGTTCGTGATTACTATCAGTGGGACTCCGGAAGAGAGTTAGGTATGTGGATGCACATTGGCGGACTAGTCGATCGATTAATTGCCAGTCGCGTTCAGAGCAATCCGGACAAGCTGATGTTTTCTTTTCCACTGGATGATCAAGAAATCATTCCAACAGAAAAGGAAAAATCAATTTGGGAAATTTTTCACCGAAAATTAGAACAGGAACTCCATCTTACGGTTCCCGAGCATATAAAAAAAGAGCTTGTGAAGTTATCTCGTTAAAAGTGTGCATAATTATTGCACACTTTTTTTATGAGAAATTCCTTTAAAATGAAATATCTATGATGGGGCTTTTGTGTTCTTTACAGGCTGTGTTGGCATATTTTTTGCATGTAATAAAGTGAAGGTTATAAAAGTGGTAAATGCGACCTGCAAGAGAGCGCTTTGAGCAGAAAAGGAGGGGGTTGCTTGAAAAAATTTCTTTTTACGTATGCAGCTGTTTTATCGACAATTTGGATTGGATATGGCGTTTATGCACTTATCACGAACCAACCTTCAGCAGGAGTGATTCTTGGATTCGGAATTGCTTTTTCATTATGTCTATTTGTTGCCAGCTGGTTCTCCAGTTGGATTATGCGTCATTATAAGAGAATAGACAGCATGGCAAAAACAATGTTTACAAAAAATAAAAAATTAAGAGGTGTTAAAGATGGAAAATAACAAGCTAAAAATAATTATTCTTTGCAGCTGGGGAGCTACTTCAAGTCAATTAGCCAAAAAAGTGGAACAGGCAGCAGAGAAACGAGAGTTAGATGTGGAAGTATATGCAGGTGGAACTGGAGAATTTAAACAAAAAGCAAGTGAATATGATGTTGCATTATTAGAACCACAAGTACGTCATTTGAAAAAAGAAGTTACCAAAATTGGGGAGCAGAATGATGTCCCTGTAGAATTAGTAGATCAACGGGCGTTTGCATTAATGGATGGAGACAAGGTGTTGGATCAGGCGCTGGCTATGAAAAAATAAGATGCCCGTAGCGAAATGATATACAAGTAAGGAGGAGTATGCAATGAAACTCGATCAATGGCTTGAAGATCATCTCATGGGACCATTGGGAAAAATAGCGCAGAATATTTATTTGCAATCTATCCGTGATGCATTTGTTATCTTTGCATTGCCTGTTATTATTACAGGCGCGATTTTTCTTATCATAGCCAACCCGCCTGATTCCATTGAATGGGGGGTTGTACAGGCATGGGTAAATGCAGTAGAACCCATTCAAGCAGAACTTCTTTTCCCATTTAATCTGACCTTTGGGTTAATGGCACTAACCGTTGCGTTTGGTATTGGTTATAGTCTTGCCAGTCGCAGGGATATGGATGCTGTGATGGCAGGGATGCTATCTATGCTGGCATTCTTCATGACGGCATTTCCTGTTACGGATATCGAACAGGTGGCATTTGGAGATATTCTGCAATATTTAGGCGGTCAAGGCTTGTTTGTTGCCATTATATTAGGGATTCTTACGACAGAAGCCATGCGATTTTTAATTAAAAAAGGGGTTACATTCGAAATGCCTGACGGGGTTCCACCGTATGTGATGCGAACCTTTCGTGTGATTATTCCGTTTATGATTATTTTACCGGTTGTATGGATTATTTCTTGGATTGTCTGGGCTAATTTCGGTATCACGATACCTCAAGCTGTATTAGACATATTTAGCCCGTTGGTAACCGTTTCTAACTCTTATGGGGCAACACTTGGCATGATTCTGTTAATGCTTATTTTATGGGCCATGGGAATTCACGGAATGAACGTCGTATCATCTGTTGTGTATCCATTTTGGATGACCAACCTGGCAGATAACGCCGAAGCGGTCAGACAAGGGACGGAAGCGACAGGGATTGTTACAGAGCCATTCTTCCATATGTTCACGCATCTTGGAGGATCGGGAGCAACGATTGGTTTAGCTGTTTTCCTTTTATTTGCGGCATCCAAACAATTGAAACAGGTTGGAAAAACAGTTATTATACCTTCGTTATTCAATATCAATGAACCCCTTATTTTCGGGGTGCCGATTGTGCTGAATCCTATATTAATTATTCCATTTGTACTGGGGCCAGTTGTTATTGTAACGATTAACTATATCCTTTTTGCAACAGGGATTTTACCCCCTGTTATTGTGCAGCCGCCATTCACGGTACCTATTTTCTTAGGAGGATTTATTGCAACAGGTGGTTCCTGGCTAGCAGGAGTAGTACAAATTGTTAATGCGATTATTGCGGCGTTGATTTACTATCCATTCTTCCGTAAATATGATAAACAGCTACTGAACGAAGAAAAGAATAGTAATGAAGCGGAAACGAATTAATAAGGAGAGAGAATATGAACTACGAAGAAATTATGTCACAACTCATCTTGCATGGAGGAAACGCCCGTGGTGCAGCATACGAAGCACTGGATGAAGCGCAGTCCTTCGATTTTACGGAAGCTGAAAAGCTATTAGAAGAAGCAGATCAAGAATTTGTAAAAGGACATCAGTATCAAACAAAACTTATCCAAAATCAAGATGACCAGGCGAAACCGAGTTTTTTAATGATTCATGCACAAGATCACCTCATGACTGCACAGGCAGAACTGCAGTTAATCAAACGTATGATTGAACAATTAAGAACAACGGAAAACCTGGAAAAAAGAATTGAACAACTGGAGCAGTCCTAGGATTCGTGCTATATCTCTAGGGAAACTACAAATGTTATGACACCCTGGTACCGGTTTATTTACTGGTGTCGGGGTGTTATTGGTGCACATGTTTATTGCACAAAAAGACTGCACATGAAATGTCACGGGCAGTCTTCTAACATATTAATTTGTTGGTAAATCATCAATACTATCTATCTCCATATATTCTGGGACAACAAATCCTTGTTGAGCACCTTCCAAATTTGGACCCAAGTCTACGATTTCACCTTTGTACTCTTCATAATAGGAAGCTGCTCCCACGGGAAGCCAAGCAATTAACATGCCATCAACATCACCATTGGAAAGCGCTTCAAATGCGATTCCCATATCTACAGCGGTCAATGTGACATCGTAGCCTAATTCTTCAAGTAGAATTGCAACGACATTGGTTGATGAGATCTCTGTATCCCAATTCACATAGGCTAGTTCGATTTCCTCATTATCAACGGGTTCCACGTTCTCCATCCACGTGTCAACTTCATCCCGATTGTTTTCGATCCATTCGGAAGCTGCTTCGCGAGGTTCTATATCATCATCTCTAAAATTTGCCATAACCTCATTCATGTCTTCTACTTCCCAGTAAAAGTTATCCAATAACTGGTAAGCAGAAGTCTGTTCATCCTCAAGACCCTCTCTGACCATTGTATGTATATTTTCGGATTCACCTAGTGTTTCTTGTGGATCCTCTAAAAATTTCAAGTCATATTCTCGAAACGACCAGTGTGGTTCCCAGAGCGTGACGACAATTGGTTCCTCATTTTCTATCGCCCCCTGCAATTCCGATAACATGGCTGCTTCTGAACTTTCAATCAGGTCGACATCCAAATCGTAGCCTTCAATTGCATTTTCGGCGATATCCATTGTTCCTGATCCTGGCTCGATTCCGACAATTTCCTCGATTTCAGCTGCATCATTGTTTTCTTCTGCGACATTACTACTCGATTCTTCTTGGCAACCCATTAAAAGTAGTACAATACCAATACTTACGAGGATAAACCATTTCTTTGATAGTAAAATCATCATCATCCTTCCTGAAAAAGTTCTCTAATTATATGTGGCGCCACGATTTGCCGACTAACAAGTAGGATAAACCAGAAAAAAGAATCGTTCAATCTCGATAAATAACGTTCTCCGTCGATTTCACGTATTAAGCTTGCTCAGAGAAGCTCAGTGACGTTCAGTGAAAGAAATACTAACCGATTTGATTTAGGAAATGAATCGAGAGCCAGCATTGTATGTAAAAATATTTTCTCATGCAATTTTGGAGATATTGGCTCACTGAACGTCACTGAGGCTCACTGAGCTTCACTGAAGCCACTCAGTTTATGAAATCGGGTTTGTCAGTAATCAGAAGCTTTTGTAGACTGTGTATTAATTCATGCGCATGGATATACCAAATTCATTTGATGATTACTTAGGAAGAAAATGAGGAGTGATTATATGCCTAAAAAGCGACAAAAGCGTCGTATTATCGATACAGATGTTCATGAAAGAGTTATGTATTCGGATCTTCTCCCGTACTTGGATAATCCATGGAGACGATATATAGAAGATAATCATTGGCTGCAGGAAAAACATATGCCGTATACACAGCCAACAGTAGCAGGTGTTGATCGCGCTGATGCGGTAACACCAGACGGAGGAGCGGCAGGAACGGACCTAAAGTTTATGCAAGAACAATTACTTGATGCGGAAGGGCATGAATACGCCATTTTAAGTGGAGCCTTAGATCCCTCCCCATCGTCCATGCACGGCTGGTATGAAATGGGGGCTGCTTTAGCGACCGCATACAATGATTGGCAAATTGAAAATTGGCTGGAAAAGGACAGCCGCTTATATGGTTCGGTTCATATTGCAGCACAGGATCCGCAACAAGCGGTTCGTGAGATAGAACGGGTAGGTTCGCATCCCAAAATGGTGCAAGTATTACTGCCGATTGATACACGCTCGTGGGGAGACCCTTATTATCATCCAATTTATGAAGCGGCTCAGCGCTATCAATTATCCATTGGTATGCATCATAATGAACCGCCTACGCATTTCGGAGGCTGGCCGCGCTATTTTATTGAGTGGCACACCATGTTGCCAACAGCGCATATGATTGAAGTTTCCAACATGGTGTTTAATGGTGTTTTTGATAAATTCCCAGATTTGCATCTTATCATGATTGAGGGTGGGTTTACGCATGTCCCGCATCTTATGAAAAAGATGGACCAGCAGTACAAGGAACTTCGTCATGAGATCCCATGGGTAAAACGAATGCCTAGCCGCATTATTCAGGAACATGTTCGTTTTACCACGCAACCCGTGGAAGAATTAAACCAGAAAGAATTTATGCAGTATGTCGATCAAATGGGGTCGGAGGATATGATTTGTTTTGCCACCGATTATCCACATTGGGATTATGATTCCCCCTTAGAGGCGCTCCCGAAACTAGATGAGACGTTGGAGGAGAAGATTTATTCCGAAAATGCGCGGGCTGCTCTGCCTAAATTACCAAGACGGACAGGAGGTCTGGAATGATGAGAGAAGTTGTGTGTCATAAAGAAGAAATTGATCCGGGTAAGATGAAAAGTGCTTCGTTAGGAAAAATCCCGATTGTTGTTTGCCGTACCAAAGACGGAGAATTTTACGCATTTGTCAATAGGTGTCTGCATCAGGGCGCACCACTTTCAGAAGGTGTTTTATGTGGTGACACCAAACGTACGGATATTCATGGCAACTATGAATACATTAAAGATGGTGAAATCCTCCGTTGCCCATGGCATGCGCTTGAATATGACATTAAAAATGATGGTGCTATGCTTGCTGAACCTGACAAAAAATTACGTAGTTTCCAAGTTTCCATTGAAGATGATCAAGTGGTCGTATATAAATAAGATTTGGAAAGATGCATGAGGTGAACGTATGAAAAAAATATTTATCAACGGCGAATGGACAGAGGCCAAATCCAAAGAAACAAGAGAAATTATAAATCCTTATAATCAAGAAGTTATTGAGCCGGTTACAGAAGGCAATGAGCAGGATGCAAAATTAGCGATTGCAGCTGCTCGAGATGCGTTTGACAATAAGGAGTGGGCTGCTCTGCCTGCCGCAAAACGTAGTAAGTTTGTTCATGACATTGCCAATTTAATCGAACGTGACCACGCGCAGTTGGCCGAATTGGAATCACTCGACACAGGGAAAACCGTAGAAGAAAGCCGCGGAGATATGGATGATATTGCAGGTGTTTTTCGTTACTTTGCTGAAATAGCGGACAAGGACGGCGGCGATATCATCGATTCCCCTATTCCGCATTCAACCAGCAGGGTGGTTCATGAACCTGTCGGTGTCTGCGGCCAGATAACACCATGGAACTATCCATTGTTACAGGCATCATGGAAATTGGCACCGGCACTCGCAGCAGGTAATACACTTGTCATGAAGCCAAGTGAAATGACGCCGCTGACGTCGGTAAAGATTTTCGAATTAATGGAAGAAGCCGGGATTCCGGCCGGTGTTGTCAACTTGGTACTCGGAGCTGGTAATACCGTTGGTGCTGAACTTGCGGCAAATGATAATGTCGATTTGATTTCATTTACGGGCGGCATTGAAACAGGCAAGAAGATTATGCAAGCAGCAAGTTCCAATGTGAAAAAATTGGCGTTGGAACTTGGCGGGAAAAATCCGAATATTATTTTTGCCGATGCGGATTTTGAAACAGCTGTTGATCAGGCAATGAACGCAGTATTTTTCCATGCCGGGCAAATTTGTTCGGCAGGGACGCGGCTCATGGTGGAACAAAGCATTCATGATGATTTTGTTCATGCACTTGTAGAGCGCGTCAGTAATATAAAACTTGGCAGTGGTTTTGACCCATCCACTCAAATGGGCCCGTTGATTTCAGCGGAACATGTCAATAAAGTGTCTCATTATGTGGAAACCGGTAAGCGGGAAGGTGCAACCATTGCAGTTGGCGGCGGCCGTCCCGAAGACCCGCACTTACAAAATGGATTTTTCTACTTGCCGACGGTATTGACCAATTGTACGACGGATATGCATGTCGTGCAGGAAGAAGGTTTTGGACCGGTGATTACGGTAGAAAAATTTAGAGATGAAGAAGAGGCTATTTTCCTTGCTAACGATTCCATTTATGGACTTTCCGGCGGTGTCTTTACAAATAACATCGCGAAAGCTGAACGTTGTGTGAGGAAAATGCGAATGGGCACGGTCTGGATTAACGATGTGAATTTGTATTTCCCACATGCACCATGGGGAGGATATAAGCAGTCTGGAATCGGGCGTGAACTTGGCAAAACAGGGCTGGAAGAATATCAGGAAACCAAACATGTTTTTCAAAATCTGAAACCGGAGCCAGTTCATTGGTTTTAATCAATGGAAAGCTGCTTTTTCATAACAATCTAAACCACATAAATACTTGTTCAAAAAGTTCGATAAATAGGATCAAGTCGGCTAAGTTCGCGACATCCTTGTCGCAAAGCCGACACTAGCACGTCGTGTGCGTCGAAAGTTTAAGGCGGCGCCGCTTCGAGGAACGGAGCGTATGCTTTATAATACGTGAGTACCGGAGAAGCAAGCCAACGCAGAAATTCGCCGTGTCATTTTTATTGGACTTTTTGAACATCCTCTATAAATGATATAGAAACGAAAGTCAGGAGTGATTACAATGCCGTATTCTAAAGGGGAGAGTCCTGTCTTAGATGATTCTTATATGTATGTGTGCTCTAGTACAGAGCTTGAAGACGATGATCTAATGGAATGTGAAACAGAATCAGATACGATTGTGATTGGTCGTGCAGAAGGAAAGGTATATGCTGTGGATGGGATATGTTCCCATGCATATGCGGAGCTGGTCGATGGAGAGTTGGAAGGAACTTGTCTGACGTGTCCGTTACACTTTGCTTGTTTTGATATCCGGGATGGTTCTGTATTGGAAGGGCCAGCAGAGGATTCATTGAATGTTTACGAAGCGGTTGAATATGATGGATCCGTGTGGGTTAGCCGTGAAAGGAGGTGATGAGGTGCCTCACGTCAATACAACCATTATTATTGGAGCTGGTATTGCTGGTGTGCATGCCGCGGAGAGCTTACGAAACGAAGGCTATCAGGGACAGATTATGCTGATGGATCGTGACAGTCAACTGCCTTATGATCGTCCGCCGCTATCCAAGGAGTGGATGAAGGAGGAGAGTGATAATACAAATATTTTATTACGGGATCCTGCTATTTATGAAAAGTTGGATATCGATTTGAAGTTAGGGCTCGAGGTAACGGCCATCGATCCCCGGTGTAAAACTCTCGATACGAAAGATGGTTCTTCTTATGAATGGGAGAAACTCATCCTTGCGACTGGAACAAACTTACGAACATTGGCGCTGGCGGGAGATGATTTGAAAGGCATCTTTTATTTACGAAAAATGGATGATGCTTTAGCTATTAAAGCGTACATGCAACATGTGAAGCAGGCTGTTATTATTGGAGCCGGTTTTATCGGTGCCGAACTTGCCTCCACTTTGAGTGAAATGGGGGTTGACGTTACGATTGTAGAAAGATCTTCTTATCCGATGGAGAATATTGTAGGCCGGCAAGCATCGGCGTATTTTCTTGATTTGCATAAACGTAATGGTGTTCAAGTGATTACAGAAGACGCTGTTACGCAGTTTCATGGCGAAGGAAAAGTGGAAGAAGCAATCACAGCAGAAGGGCGGCGGATTCCCTGCCAAGCTGTGATGATAGGCGTAGGAGTAACTCCCAATACAGAAGTGTCGGTTTCGCAATTAGAGGTAGATCAAGGCTATGTTGTTAATGCATATGGCGAGACATCCGTCTCTGATATCTATGCGGCTGGAGATTGTACCTCATGGCCATATCAGGGTGCGCCCATTCACATTGAACATTGGGATCATGCGGTCAATCATGCCAAGACAGTTGCAAAAAATGTAATGCATCCGCAATCGGCACCTTATACGTATACGCCCTATTTCTGGTCGGACCAATACCATATGCAGTTCCAATATTTTGGTCACGCACAAGCGTGGTCCAAAACCGTAGTACGAGGATCGGCAGAAACGGACGCATTCACTATTTTTTATCTGGATGATCAGGACGTCGTTCAGGCTGCATTTCTTGCCAACCAGCCGAAACATGCTTTACCCGCAAGGCGGTTGATCCAGCAACAGAAGGTGATAGATACGCAAGCTTTGGCAGATGAAAATATAGCTTTAAAAAAAGTGCCTCGTTTACAGGATGAATCAAATACAAGTATATGACTTATTTGAAGGTGACATGAAAATGGGACGTGTGCTTGCTTACTTTATACTTTCGTAATAGAAGCATCAAATCAATCTGTTCTAATATATGGAATGGAATGGTTTGATGCTTCTGTTTTTGTGATTGGAATTTCGATGGATACTATCATCCAAATTGAATAGGCAAGGGGAAATTTTTCATGCAAGAATTGGCGGATTTGTGTAGAATTTAGTTATAGTGAAGGAGGAACAAGTAGATAAATTATTTGCCGCAGATATGATGATAGCGCAACTTGGATTATATTTTGAATAAACATGCAGTACTTTTCTTTTTAGACGAAAATGGGACGGGTTTGACATTCCCGGCCCCCAACCGAAAGAGGTGAGAGTTTGAAAAAATACATTGCGGTTTTTGATATTGGTACGACGGCTGTGAAAGGTGTCTTAATTGATCAGCAAGCTAGAATTACAGGGGAATATGGTGTGAATGTGGATACCTATTATGGTGAAAATGGAGAGGTAGAGCAAAATCCTGCTGACTGGTGGGAAGGAATGAAAGAGATTACACAAAAGTGGTGGTCTGAATTAAACATGGAGGCTGAGCAAGTTGCTGCGATTACGTTTACGGGGCAAATGGAGGATGTTATATTGATTTCACCAGCATACCCCAGTCAAAGAGCCATGCTATATTCCGATAACCGTTTTGAGCAAGAAGCGGCGTACATTATGGAAAGATTCCCAAATATCCAAGCGGAAACAGGAAATATCATTCGTCCATCCACGCCATTGGCTAAGTTACTTTGGATGAAAAATAATAAGGAAAAAATGATGGAAAAAACACAGTGCTTTGTTTTTAGTTCCAAGGATTTTGGTATTTATAAATTGACGAATACATGTGTCACAGATCCAACAACTGCAGCAACGACTGGCATCATGAATCTACATACGCGTGCATGGATACCAGAAATGATGGAAACATTCGGATTTGATCCAAACAAGCTTCCGAAGCTGCGTGGTTCCGAGGAAATTGTTGGTTATGTATCAGCATCAGCTATGGAGGAAACTGGGTTCTTGCAAAATACACCTGTTTTGTGCGGGAGTGGTGATGCAGGAGCAACAGCGATGGGAGCAGCCGCAGTTCATCAAGGAGATACCTATTTTTATCTTGGAACAACTGGGTGGACAGCAATGGTGCAAGAAAACGTTAACTCAAATATACAAGGCATGTTTCACTTAGCCCATATCGTTCCTCATTTAACAATTAGCATCGCTCCACTACTTAATGCGGGAAATGTACATAAATGGGCTGTGGATACATTCGCAAGTGAGGACACAGATGATAAGAACAGTGCGTTTGAAGAATTAGTAAAAAACGCATCAGTAGGAAGCAATGGGATATTTTTTCTCCCCTATATACACGGGGAGCGGTTTCCGGTTCAGGATGCGGATGCAAAAGGTGCTTTTTGGGGCATTGGTCCGAAAACGTCAAAGAAAGATATGGCTAGAGCGGTGATGGAAGGGATATGTTTCTCCTATAAACAATTAATGGAACTTATCATCGATGCGGGGGACAAAGATTTTCTAACGTTAATGGGAGGAGGTTCCAAAAGCGCTACTTGGTGCCAAATCTTAGCGGACATCATTGGTGTTCAGGTGAGAGTACCGGCAGACAGTGAGTATATGCCTGCATTGGGTATCTCTGTACCTGCTTTTATACAACTTGGTTGGGCTGATCATTATCAGGCTGTTTTAGAACGTTTTTTCATAACTGCTGAGGCTAAAACGTATGAACCAAATATGCTTCATCATGAGCTTTATGAGGAAATCTATGAAACGTATTTGAAAATGTATCCTAGTTTGAAGAGGATATATGAAAGAAGGTAAAAATAGGAATTGTTGTTCCTAAATCATGATTTATAAGGAGAAGTGGACTGATAGTTGAGCGTACTGTAAAACTGAAGAAAATTATTTATGTAAGCTTAGTGCAGAAGCTTACATATTTTTTTGAAAAAAATAAAAAAAGGGGTTGCTTTTTTGAATGCGTTTACAATATAATAACTTTAAAGGTAATGATGTTTTTGTAAAGGTAACTATCTTATGCTGATGTAAATTAAAAATTAGAATAGATTATAAAGTGTATTCAGACATTCATTGATAACTTTAAAAAGAGATATTTTTCTAGTTAGATAGTTTACTGACAGGATCAAAAATATGGGTATGTCTGTTGAGTTGATTATTCTAATGGGGATGAAGTAGATAAATCAACTCCATCATAAGTGATGTTCTTTTATAGATTCTTATCATAAAATTTATTTAATTTTGGAGGTGTAACTATCATTTCTTTTGTACAATTAGAATCGATTAAGCAATTTAAAGTTAGACAGAAAGAAATACCTATACCGTCTATTGATGAAGTATTAGTAGAAATAAAGTATGTAGGTATCTGTGGTTCAGATTTACATGTCTATCATGGCTCTCATCCTAAAGTAAAACCTCCGGCAGTGCTCGGACATGAATGTACAGGTATTATTTATGATGGCAATGAACACTTTTTAGAAAATACACCAGTAGCTATTAATCCATTAATAGGATGTGGAGTTTGTAAACATTGTCAGGCTGGCGAACCAAATATCTGTGTATCCCGAACAGTGATAGGGTTTCAAAAAGAAGGAGGTTTATCTCAGGTAATCGCAGTTCCTAAAAATAATATTTTACCTTTAAGTGAAGAATTCCCATTAAGGACTGGTGTTTTATATGAGCCGCTCGCAGTTGTTATTCATGCTGCTAAGCAAGCTAATTTAAAGAAACAACAGGATGTAATAATTACTGGTGCAGGTACAATAGGATTATTATCAGGAATTTATATTCAAGATAACTTCGATGTAACTGTTTCATTTATAGAAAGAGATAGTAAAAGAATAGAGTTTGCTGAATCATTGGGTTTTCACGTTTATAAACAAATAGACGACGTTCCTATGAAAACAATTCAACGCCCTATATTTTTTGAATGTACAGGAAACCTTCCGTTATTTAAAAAGATTCTTGATTATAAGCCAGCAGCTGCAGAAATAATCATTGTTAGTACATTTGAAAAAGAGTTGGAGATTCCTATATTTGCTTTGCTTCCTAATGAAACGGTGATACAGGGAAGCCAAATGTATACAGAAAAAGACTTGAAACAAGCTTTAGAAATCCTAAGTACTTCGAAAAGATATTTATATGAAGAAATTGTCATCAAAAAAGATTACAGTTATCAC
Source organism: Oceanobacillus timonensis (assembly GCF_900166635.1). NCBI lineage: Bacteria > Bacillati > Bacillota > Bacilli > Caryophanales > Bacillaceae > Oceanobacillus > Oceanobacillus timonensis. The sequence goes on along the minus strand of NZ_LT800497.1, from coordinate 4,270,766 downwards.
GAAGTAAATACTGCTTATGAAACAGTAACAAATAACAATGAAAAAAGGGTAAAAGCTATTATTAACATGGAAAAAGGAGGAAGAATTATATGAGCAGTCAACAAACAGTTTCAATGAGAAAAGTTTCTATAGCAAGTTTTGTTGGGGCTTTAATGGAATGGTATGATTTCTTTTTATATGGTACTGCTGCCGCTGTAGTATTTAATGTTTTATTTTTTCCTAATAGTGATCCATTAGTCGGCACTATTGCATCGTTCGCTTCGTTTGCAATTGGATTTTTAGCCAGGCCAATAGGAGGCTTAGTTTTTGGTCATTATGGCGATAAAATTGGACGAAAAAAAATCCTTGTGATAACTATGATGATAATGGGAGGAGCAACATTTTTAATTGGTCTTATCCCCACATATGAAAGTATTGGTATTTGGGCTCCTATTCTATTAGTAGTTTTAAGACTATTACAAGGGTTTGGACTAGGGGGAGAGTACGGAGGAGCTGCACTTCTAGTTATTGAACACGCCCCTAGAGCAAAACGTGGTTTCTGGGGAGGTTTACTTCAATCTTCAACTTCTGCTGGGTTGTTACTTGCAACTGGTGTATTTTCTTTAGTGAGCATGTTGCCAGACGAGGCTTTTTATTCTTGGGGATGGAGAGTACCTTTTTTAATTAGTATTATTTTATTATTGGTTGGTACATTTATTCGATTCAATATTCAAGAGACTCCTGCATTTGAAGAAGTAAAAAGTAAAGGAAAACAAGCAAAATTACCAATAATTGATTTACTTAAAACTTATCCAAAAGCAATTTTTATTGCGTTAGGTGCTCGTTTAGGAGAAACGGTATCTTCGAATTTACTGAATGCTTTTGCAATTGCATATGTTACAACACAATTAGGGTTGCCGGAAAGTGTTGCACTAAATGCTATTTTTGTAGCTTCAGCCGTGGGAATATTTGCTTGTCCAATCTTTGGAGCCCTTTCTGATAAAATAGGGCGTAAACCTGTATATTTGATAAGTACCATTTTCCTAATAGTCTTTTCTGTACCGTACTTCTTAATGTTAAATACCGAAATCACTTTTGTTATCTGGTTAGCGGTAGTTTTAGGTTATGTGGTAGGACCAACAATGATGTTTGCTGTACAGTCTGTTTTCTTTACGGAAATGTTTGGAACCAATGTTCGGTATAGCGGACTATCAATGGCTTATCAGGTATCTGCTGCATTAGGAGGTTTTACACCTCTGATCGCAACAACTTTATTAGCTTGGAATAATGGTAACCCTTGGTATGTAGCAGCATTTTTAATTATTATTTGTATCATTTCAACAGTTGCTACGTTAATGGCCAGAGAAACATATAAGAAAGATATTTCAGAAATTGAGGCAGAAAAAAATGACGTCTTTACTTCAAATGAAATTTATAAAAAATCGTGATTTAAAATTAATGAAGCTTTAGAAGATAAATGATACTCTTTTTGTATTCGGATTAATAAACACAATTTCAAGAATAAATTTTCGAATTTTAAAATTAATTGATAGGAGAATGAATTTCATAATTCTTATCCCTTGTGCCCCAATGAGTTCAGGACATGAAAAAAGAAGTACCTCCCCAAATCTTGTATAATGGTAGTTGACAAGAAAACCATAAAAAGACTGGAGGAGTACTTCTTATGACCATTATACGACAACCGAGCCTATTTGGCATCCAAGAATTATATGACATGGAACCTACCCAAAAATATGAAGCGATTATTTCAGCGATTGATCTGGATCTTATTTATCATGCGATTAATAAGAAATCCCGGCTGGGAGCGCCTGTTGAGCTAAATTATGCAGGGATGATTATTTCCTTTTTTATTCGCTACATCGAACGCATCCCAACGATCAAAGACTTAATCAAGCGTCTCAATGATGACTTTATCTTTAAAATGAACTGCGGATTTCTGGTTTCCGACGCTATTCCATCAGAAGCTGCGTATTCTCGTCTCGTAACGAAACTGAGTGAATCAGATATTTTAGAAAAATCCTTCGAAAGCGTAACGCTGGCAGCTGTCACAGAAGGGTTTATTGCCGATGAAGTCATTGCCATTGATGCCACCCATTTTGAAGCACGAGATAAGGCACCCGTTCAAAAAGAAGAAAAACCGGAAGCTGCGCCCAAAAAGCGTGGGCGTAAATCCAAAGAAGAACGCGAACAGTACCTTCAAGAACAAGCAGAAAAGGAAGCAAACCAGTATATTCTACAATCCTTGTTTTCATCTGGCAGCTTAAATGATGGAAAAGCCGCTATCGCCTTATTAAAGGGAACGGACCAGCGCCTTCCTCTTACCACTGTTCATTATAATACGCTAGATGCTGGTTACGATTTCGAGCCGATTTATGAACAGATTCATCGCATGGGACAACAGTCTGTCATTGCCTATAATAAGCGCAATGAAGGCGAAATGATTGGGTTTGATAAGAATTTTGCCCCAACCTGTTTTCGAGAACATTCCTATAAATATGATAGCTTTGATCCAAAATACGAAACATTGAAATATACCAGACCAAAGGAATGCAGCGACTGCCCACTTGCGAACGAAGGTATCTGTCAAAAAGTGTATAAAGTCAAGATAACTACGGATTTAAGACGTTATACTGCGCCTGCACGCGGATCAAGAGCTTGGAAAAAGATTTTTAAACAACGGACAGCAGTAGAACGTGTCAATGCTTATCTGAAAGAGTTCTATCAGCTAAACAATGTTCGTTATCGTACTGGAAAGCGTGCGAAAGTCCATTTTGATATGGTCGCTTTGATTTATAATGCTTCCAAATTAGCTGCGGATCGCATCCAAGCTGAGCTTATTCAACAACAACAAACTGCATAATTTTGTTTTTAAAAATACACTTTCGAAAATTCGGTTCGTCTTTGTATTTTTAAAAAGAGCAATTATGAAATTCATTCAGGAAATATATTTTATTAAAGCTAATTACATTCGAAAGATAATAATATTACTGATTTTTTAATTGTAATGTTTTATGCTTGAAAGGTGTTTATTAAACTGAAAGTATGTAATCATTCTTTCATTCATCAGTATTACACTGGTTTATCAAAAAGGGAAATATTATTCCAATTATTTTCTTTTCCAGTAAGGTTTCACAAACACAACTAGAGAATTAGGTGATACGAAAGAATTAAAAAAAGTCAGCGTCATCTAAAAGTTTTGGAAAGAAAGCAGGGTAGTAAATGGTAAATAAAATATTATACACATCCGAAGTAGAACTGAAAACCAACGTTACCGATACACTGTATGATCTAATGGACGAAGGTTTTGAACCGCATTACGCACTCGTTTATGCAGATGTTACGGAAGAATTAATAGAGTTAGGGAAACAGTTGCACATAGAAACCGTGGTATATAACAACAATTTGGAAGAAGTCAGCTTATGAAGAGGGTTGTGATAGCACAGGCTGGGGGTCCAACTTCTGTTATCAATGCAACGTTGGCAGCTTTTGTAGAAGAAGTGATGGATGAAAATAAACTTATTTTTTCAAAAAACGGCTATGAAGGCCTGACTTACGGTGATTTTTTGGATGGAACAGAAGAAATGAACAAATGGGTTATAGAAAATAAGCATGTACCTGGAGCATGTTTGGGATCTGGGCGTTTTCCTTTAGAGGATGACTCGATCATACAATGTGTAGACCAATTAAAAAAAATAGAGGCAGATGCACTGGTTGTCATTGGTGGCAATGGCACGATGGAAGCTTTGTGTAAAATAGAAGAAGAAGCCACGAATAGAGGATATGGTTTACAAGTCATCGGATTACCAAAAACAGTAGATAATGATTTGGGAGCCACAGACCATGCGCCCGGTTTTGGCAGTGCTGCCAGATATGTTGCGCAGACAACACTGGATATCAGCAGAGACCTTTACTCTATGAGAAATTTTGAGCAAGTCCGGATTTTAGAGACGATGGGAAGGAATGCAGGATGGCTCGCATTAGCATCCGGATTCCTTCGTCAATACGAGGAAGATGGTCCACATTTTATTTTAATTCCAGAACGGCCTGTCAAAAAAGAAGTCCTTCTACAAGAAGTAGACAATACGATTCAAAAATATGGGTATGCAGTCATTGTTGTCAGCGAGGGGGTGCAATGGGAAGAAAAAGGCACTTGGCAAATTGAAAAAGACATTGTTAATGGGAGAACGGTCCTTGGCGGCATTTCATCTGAAATGGAACTTTTTATAAAAGAAGAATTAAAAGTTATGGCCAGAGCAGAATTGTTGGGAATGAACCAGCGCAGTTCCTCCATGTTTATTTCACCGTCTGATTTTCAAGAAGCATTGCAAACAGGTGCTTGTGGAGGTAAATGGTTAAAAGAAGGAAAAAATAAAATCATGGTTTCCCTACAAAGAACGAATCAATTCGACTATAATATAAGTAAAATACCAGTCGATTTGAAGGATGTAGTTCAGGAAGGGGAACGAAAACTGCCGGATAATTTCATCCATGATCATAAGGCCTATTACCGGTGGTTGGCTCCATTAGTTGGGGAAGGCCTTCTAACTTATCCTTCACCGATTCCTAGGAGAGATAGTCATGTCAAGGAGCCGTATTGAACCTAATAAAGGTGAGGCATTATATTTACAAGTAAAAAATGAATTGTATAAACGCATTCAAAGTGGGCTATGGAAAGCGGATACGCTTATTCCAACCGAGCAGGATTTAATTTCTGAATTTGATGTCAGCCGTACGACCATCAGGCAAGCGATAAATCTGCTTGTTCAGGATAATTTGCTTGAAAAAAAACAAGGGAAGGGAACAGTAGTCCGTCCGCAAAACTTGGTAGGACATTTAGGCAAATTAAAAGGGTTTACAGAAGAAGCAAGAGAAAGAGGACAGATTCCGAAAGCAAAAGTATTGCGAAGTGAATTTAAATCAACGTTTTTTTTCGAAAAGGATATGTTGGATATTCCGGAAGAAGAACCTATTCTATTGGTCGAAAGAATCAGGTTGGCAGATGATGTTCCAATAGCGATAGAAAGGTCTTGCTGGCCTAAAGATATCGGGGAATTGCTACAGACACATAATTTGAATGAAGCGCATTATTATGAAATTTTAGAGCAGCATCATGTTTATTTGAAACGTGCAAAAGAAACTATCCGAGCAATTAACGCAACGATGGATGAAGCGGATTATTTAGGAATTCGCCCGGGGGAAGCACTATTGGAAATGACAAAAGTAAGTTACGGAATGGACGATCGTCCTATTGAGTATACGAAAACAAGATATCGCAGTGATAAATATCAATATAGTATTGAATTAAAAAGATAGGGAGTGGACAGTTAATGCCATTTATAAACGGAAAAGAAATGCTTCAGCATGCTTATGAGAACGGATATGGTGTAGGAGCTTTCAGTGCACATAATGCAGAAACGATTGTAGGGATTTTAGAAGCGGCAGAAGAAGAACAGGCACCAATCATGATTCAAGTTGGGCAAAAGGTGATTCAAACGTTGGGGATGGAATCGATGAAAGCATTAATCGATATCTATGCCAAACAGTTTACGATTCCGGTAGCGATCCATTTGGACCACAGCAGAAGTTTTGACCAGACGATGCAGGCGGTACAGTTGGGATTTCAGTCCGTTATGTTTGATGGTTCTGCAAGATCCTTTGAAGAAAACAGTCAAATAACGCGTGATGTGGTTCAGGTAGCCAGAGCGCTGAATATTGGATCTGAAGGAGAAATTGGTAAAATCGGTGGAACAGAAGATGATATTTCGGTAGATGAAAAAGATGCCCTTATTACAACAACAGAAGAGGCAGTTGCCTTTACCGAAGCAACCGATGTGGATTATTTAGCTGTTTCGATTGGCACGGCGCATGGTTTGTATAAACAAACGCCTAACTTACGATTTGAAAGATTAAATGCTATCTCTAAAGCAGTTCAACGTCCAGTAGTTCTGCACGGCGGGTCAGATGTACCGGATGAACAAGTTCAAAAGGCGATTCAATTAGGTGTTGCCAAAATTAATGTAGATACCGAATTACGTCAGGCGTTTACGAATGGGGTGAAAGACACATTCAAACAGGATCCGGATGAAATTGTTTTAGCAAATTCTTTAGGGAACGGAAAGGAATATTTAAAGAAAAAGGTACAGGAAAAGATTCGGGTGTTTGGCAGCAATGGAAAAGCACAGGAATTATTAAAAGACAAAAGGTAGTAACATCATATAATAAGGAGATGACGTTATGATGAATAATGTTTTAATAAAGAATACGTATGGCCTTTTTATTGGTGGGAAATGGACGGAAAAGAAGGAAAAACTGCCGGTATTAAATAAATATTCACAAGAAGTTATTGCGGACATTTCTGTCGCAGATGAGAATGACGTGAATAACAGTGTAGCAGCGGCTAAGAAGGCTTTAAATACACCGTTTTCACCATATGATCGTTTTACAGTTTTAAAGAAAGCTTCCGAAATGTTGCTGGAACAAAAAGAAACGATTGCTGATGTTCTTGTTCAAGAAGTAGGGAAACCTATTGCAGAGTCCATTGGAGAAGTAGAAAGGGCCGCTTTGACATTAGAGGTTTCGGCTGAAGAAGCCAAACGAATTCAGGGAGATGGTGTACCAATTGAGTCCGCGCCAGGATCGGAAAACAGAAAAGCAGTGACAATGAAAACACCTGTGGGAGTGGTAGCTGCTATTACACCATTTAATGTTCCTTTAAATTTGGTTTGTCATAAAATTGGTCCTGGCCTTGCCGCAGGAAATAGTGTGATATTGAAGCCGGCTGAAGAAACATCTCTATCCGCAATATTACTGGTAGAAATCTTTGCAGCGGCAGGTCTTCCTTCTGGGCGTTTAAATGTATTAACCGGAGAAGGAGCCGAAATTGGCGGCTATCTGATGGCAAACCAGGAAATAAACATGTACACTTTTACAGGTAGTCCGAGAGTGGGTCAAATTATCCGTGAGAATACAGGAATTCGAAAAGTAGCTTTAGAGCTTGGAAATAATTCTGCGACCATTATTCATCGAGATGCGGATATTGAAGGAAGCGCCGTGGCCGCAGCACAAAAAAGCTTTAATAATGCCGGGCAGGTCTGTATTTCTGTGCAGCGTGTCTTTGTCCATGAAGACATTTACGAAGTATTTTTGGAGAACATGATTGAAGCAACCAACGCGCTTAAAGTTGGTGATCCGGCAGATGCTTCGACCAATATCGGACCGATGATTGCTGAAAAAGAAGCGATTCGTGTGGAAGATTGGGTGAATGAAGCGGTACGCCAAGGTGCGAAATTACAAGCAGGCGGCAAACGAGAAGGTGTTTTCTATCAGCCAACCATCTTGACGAATGTCGACCGGGATATGAAAGTATGCAGAAATGAAGTCTTTGGACCGGTAGTTGCTGTAGATACGTATCAAGAAGAAGATGAAGTGATTGCCAAAGTTAATGATTCAGAGTATGGGCTGCAGGCGGGCCTTTTTACCAACGATTTGCGGTTTGCGATGAAAGCAGCGGAGAAGATTGAAGTGGGCGGATTGATTATTAATGATACTTCCGGTTATCGAGTGGATCATATGCCTTACGGTGGTGTGAAGAAGAGCGGAACTGGCAAAGAAGGTCCGAAGTACGCGATGGAAGAAATGACCGAAGAAAAATTAATTGTCTTTCAGTCATAACTATTCGATTGATGGTTGTGTAACAGGGTTATCCGCAGCAGGATAACCCTGTTATCAGTCCATAAAAAATGAAGTAAATAAGGTGATGACGTGTTTATTCTGTCCATTATGCTGCCCATTTTCTTTGTATTTGCAGTCGGCTATATTGGCCAATCTGTTTTAAAATTAAACACAGCAATGATATCCAAGCTGACGATTTACATCCTTGTTCCTTTTTTGGTTTTCCGAACATTTTATTCTCAGACAATAGATTGTTCTTTTGTGTATTTTATTATGTTTATACTGGGTCTTTGTTTTTTGAGTATCTGTATCATAACGTTATTTACAAAAATATTGAGGTATTCAGAATCAGAGCGTTGCGGATTAATATTATCCAGTGCTTTTATGAATAATGGTAATTATGGTACGCCACTGGTTCTTTTTTTATTTGGTGAAGAGGGGATGAAAGTAGCCATTGTATTAATGGTTTTACAACAATTGCTAATGAGTACGGTCGGGGTCTATTATGCTGCCAAAGGAAGTCCATTTAATGTAGGAAGTATAGACGCTGCAGGACAAGTGCTGCGGATGCCAATGATTTATGGAGCGGTACTTGGCATTTCCTTCAACTGGTTACATATTCCCTTGGGAAGTTTGAGGCATGGAATCGATTTTATAGCAGATGCTGCTATTCCGGTGATTATGATTGCTTTGGGGATGCAATTAGCGAATATGGCTATTAAAAAAGTGAATTGGACAGCTCTCTCTTTCAGCATTATTATGCGATTAGCACTGTCTCCTTTATTAGCATTTCTTCTTGTATGGCAATTGCCGCTGGATGATTTAACGAAACAGATAATGATTATCATTGCGGCCACACCAACCGCTGCCAATACAACCATGTATGCGATTCAATTTCGGGTGCAAGAAAACAATGTCTCCGCAGCTACTTTCCTATCAACTATGCTGAGTTTGATTACTGTTCCTGTTGTTATTTTTTTAACTGTTTAGACAAAGTTGGAGTCCTTGTAGAAGAAAGGTGTTAACCGGTCAGTCAATTATTTCTTATCTATAAAAAAGCAGACCTTAATATCAAGATTTGCTTTTTTTTATGGATTATTCATGTTAAAAAGGAAAAATCATAGTAGAGTTATTAAATAGAAAAATTAAGGTGCAACCAATTCTACTTTTATTCTATCTGGATCTTCAAAATAAACGGCATAATGAGTCTCGCCGCCGGCATATGGATATAAATCGGGGTAAAGCATGGTAGTCCCTCTCTGCTGTAACTTTTGAGTCATTTCATCTACAAACTCCCTAGATTCTGCATGAAAGGCTAAGTGGTTTAGACCAACTCTGCATCGATGATAAGGGATATCTAAAAAACGATCTTCCGCTTGCACAAATACGAGATAAGTTTCTTCTAATCTCCAGCTTTGTCCATTTTCCCAATTTTGATAAGAGGTATATCCGAGCTCATTTAAGAACCAGCCCCAGAAATGGGTGGTTTTATTTAAATCAGAAACATAGATTTCAATATGATGAATTAAACCTTGTGTCATAAAATTCCTCCTCGTATGATGTATTATTTCATTGTTCTTTTTGAATAAGTATCCCAAGGTTATATAATCCATTATGTAAAGTCAAAAAAGATAGTAAGAAATATGTATTTAAAAAATCATGGCATAAACACCCAAAGCTTTGAAAAGTTTACAAAGTACCAGATGAATGAGAAAATAAAGATAATTAGCACCAAGCTATGATAGAATGGTAGAAACATCCTGACAAAAGGATAAACATACACTATAGCAGTTGTCTTCAGAATGATTATAGAAGGAAATGCAACCAGATATATAAAGGAGGAGTTTGATGGTTGAGCGTTATGTGAGTTTAGAAAAGATTAATGATGTAAAGGATTTTGTGGAAATCGTATCTCGCTTTGATTATAAGGCGGAGATTGTATCAGACACGTATATTTTGAGTGCGAAATCCATTATGGGGATATATAGCCTGGATTTGACAGAACCGCTGAAGCTGCGTGTTCATGCAGACAATTGTGATGATTTATTAGCAGATATTGCCACGTATCTTCGTGATGAAAAAGTAAAATAGCAGCATGAATGGTAATCAACTATTTATCAGAATAATGGAAATGAGAAAACACACGTATATTCTTGAAAAAACGAATTGAAATAAAAACAAATAACAATATATGTGCAGATTTCGAAATAAAATGATATGATATAATTATCAAATAACTGTTCAAACAAGTGCATGTTAAGTTATGTTTAAGATGTGTTGAACAGAAAAAGTAAAAAGATAAACAGCACTTTGATAAAGGAGAATTATGATGGCAAACAACGTTCAATCATCCGTTGGTATTATTTTGGTATCACACAGTCAAAAAATTACAGAGGGTTTGAAGGATCTTATCCTTGAAATGAATGGTGATCAGGTAAACGTTCACGCTGCCGGAGGAACAGATGACGGACGCCTGGGAACAAGTGCTACCATCATCATGAATGAAATAGAAGAGCTCGGAAATTGTGAAAATATATTGATTTTTTATGATATGGGAAGTGCATTAATGAGTGCTGAGACGGCAATTGATTTGCTGGATGAGGATGTACAGACAAAATGTAAAATTGTAGAAGGCCCTCTTGTAGAAGGTGCTTTTGTTGCTTCTGTGCAGTCGACCATTACAAATGACGTGGATGTGATTCTTAAAGAAGTGTCCAAGCTGTAATAGCTGGACTTTTCAACCTCTATTTGAAAGGGCTTTCAAAATGGGGGAGCATATAAAATAAACCGATAATTGGAATAGGAGGAAGTAAAATGAAACGTTTAGTCAATGATGGTTATGATGTTGTTGAAGAACTCTTGGAAGGTTTTGCTGAAGCAAACAGTGATTATGTAGAGTTATTAGAACATGATCCCCGTGTTATTGTCAGCAAGAAACGTGGGGATAAGAGCAAAGTAGGGATTATCATTGGCGGTGGATCAGGTCATGAGCCGCTTTTCATTAACTATGTAGGTGAAAACTTTGCAGATGCATCCGTTGTCGGAAATGTTAATACATCCCCTTCTCCGGAGCCTTGTTATAATGCTGTAAAAGCAGTAGATACCGGGAAAGGCTGCCTTTATATGTATGGAAACTATGAGGGTGATGTGATGAACTTTGATATGGGTGCAGAAATGGCTGCGGATGATGGTATTCAAGTAGAAACGGTCATCGTAACAGATGATGTGTACTCTGCAAAAAATATAGAAAATCGTCGTGGTGTAGCTGGAGATATCTTTGTGTTTAAAGCGGCTGCTGCAGCGGCTGCAAAAGGATTCGAACTTCCAGAGGTAAAAGCGGCTGCTGAAAAAGCGAATCTTGCTACCAGATCCATGGGGGTCGCATTATCTTCCAGTACTTTACCTGCAACGGGGAAAAACATCTTTGCGATGGATGATGGTGATATGGAAATCGGTATGGGGATCCATGGGGAACCAGGGATAAGAAGAGATAAGATTCGATCCGCAGATGAAGTGGTAGATGAAATTTTAGGTTATATACTAGATGACCACAATTTAGAAAGCGGCGATGAAGCGTACGTCCTTGTCAATGGTCTTGGCGGTTTGCCATTGATGGATCAGTATATTGTATATCGTCGAGTGGAGCAGGTGTTAAGTGAAAAAGGAATTACCATTTATAAAAACTTAGTCGGAAACTATGCAACATCCATGGACATGATTGGGATGTCTATCACACTGGTGAAATTGGATGATGAATTAAAAGAATTCTTGGATTATCCAACTGATATTCCAAATATTAAATTCTAACAAAATATCAATTGGTATACGTTTGTATATGCAGGAATATAATGGAGGGGAAATCAATGGCAACACTTGTACTGGACAGAGAATATTTTGTAAATGTATTTCAGGAGATGCTCCCGTTTGTAGATGAACAATCGGAGCATCTGCAAAAGCTAGATTCCGAAATTGGGGATGGCGATCATGGGATTAATTTAACGATTGGATTTCGTGAAGTCACCAAGCAGTTGGATACGATTAATGAAGAGGCAGCAGATATTTCAAGCCTCTTTAAAAAAGTTGGAATGATTCTTTTAGGAAAAGTTGGAGGTTCGTCCGGTCCACTTTACGGCAGCTTTTTTATGAAGGCTGGGAAGGATGTAACTGGAAAAGAGGAAGTTACTTTTGATGAATTCTGCGGCATGATTATTCATGGTGTCGAAGCTATTCAGCATAGAGGAAAAGCGGAAATTGGTGATAAAACAATGATTGATGCTTTTCTGCCAGGGGTTGAGGTTCTAAAACAGGATACACCAGAAGATCCTGTTGTGAAATTCACTGCTTTTGTGGAAGCAATGCAAGAAGGTGCTGAATCAACTGTACCGCTTGTCGCCAACAAAGGACGTGCTATGCGTTTAGGTGAACGTGCGATAGGCCACAAGGATCCTGGTGCAGAATCAGCATGGATGATGATGGAAGTGTTTTTAAAACAATTGAAAAAGGTGGCATCTGCATGAGACAGCCAGTTGTTGGAATAAGCTATAAAACGTATGTCAATACAGTAGATAAAGCTACGGAATTAGTAAAGGCACTTGCAGAGGTCACAACCAATGAAAAAGAAGTAGAAAAATTTGTCTTCCCGTCTTTAGGTGTGGTGTATCCTGTAGCGCAGGCGCTAAAAGGGTCTGCCATTGCTTTTGGCGCACAAAATATTTCGCCATACGAAAATGGCGCTTATACAGGCGAAGTTTCTATTGAGTCTATTATTGATATGGGCGGAACCCATGTGGAAATCGGACATGCAGAGCGACAACATATTTTCCATGAAACATTGGATATGATTCATTTAAAAACAAAACTAACCCTGGAAAAAGGACTGACGCCTGTTTTATGTGTTGGTGAAGGGGAGCGTCTGGATAATGAAGAAGAACGGAAAAACGTATTAAAGGAACAAATTCTTACATCTTTTGGAGATGTAGATGAAGCACTGATTAAAAAAGTTATCTTAGCTTACGAACCGGTTTGGGCAATCGGGAAAGCAGAAGCAGCCGACGCGGCCTATGTGCACGGGACGCATGCAATGATCCGGGAAATTGTCAAAGAGGCATGCAGCACAGAATCAGCGGAAGCAGTCCGTATTATCTATGGCGGATCGGTAAGCAAGGATAATGTTTATAAAATTATTTCCCATAATGATGTAGATGGGGTGTTTATTGGACGGTTTGGCCATGATCCTGCCAATTATAAGCAAATTCTTAATACAGTAAAGCAAGTAAAGCTGAAGGAGTAATTACTCCATACCTTTATCTTCTAAGTGTATATGGAGAAAACATATAAGGAGTTGGTTCATAATGAGCAAGAAGTATATTCTATCCATTGATCAGGGTACAACCAGTTCGCGCGCAATTTTATTTGATCATGACGGTACGATTGTAGACGTTGCCCAAAAAGAATTTGAACAATTCTTCCCACACCCGGGTTGGGTCGAGCACGATGCGAATGAAATATGGACATCTGTATTAGCCTGTATAGCGGAAGTATTACGAAAAGCAGATATCGAACCAGACCAAGTAGAGGGTATTGGTATTACCAACCAAAGAGAAACAGCCGTTGTTTGGGATAAAAACACTGGTAGACCGGTTTATAAAGCGATTGTTTGGCAATCTCGTCAAACAGAAGGAATTTGTAAAGAATTAAGAGAAGCAGGACATAATGATTTATTCAGAGAAAAAACAGGTTTATTACTGGATCCTTATTTCTCTGGAACAAAAGTGAAATGGATTCTTGATAACGTAGAAGGCGCCAGGGAAAAAGCGGATAATGGAGACTTGTTATTTGGAACAATCGATACGTGGTTAGTGTATAGGCTGTCAGGCGGTAAAACGCATATTACAGATTACTCTAATGCATCCCGTACCCTTATGTTCAATATCTATGATTTAAAATGGGACGATGAACTGTTAAATATTTTAGGCGTTCCAAAAAGCATGCTTCCAGAAGTGAAGCAATCCTCTGAAGTATATGCACATACCGTAGACTACCATTTCTTTGGACAGGAAGTGCCGATTGCAGGAATTGCGGGTGACCAGCAGGCAGCGTTATTTGGTCAGGCATGCTTTGAAAGAGGAATGGCGAAAAATACGTATGGCACAGGCTGTTTCATGTTAATGAATACAGGCGAAAAAGGCGTTGCGTCGAAAAACGGTCTGTTAACCACACTGGCCTGGGGCATTGATGGCAAAGTAGAATATGCGCTGGAGGGAAGTATTTTCGTTGCCGGTTCTGCTATTCAATGGCTGCGAGATGGTTTGAAAATCATTGAAAGTGCTCCGGCAAGTGAGGATTTTGCTAAGAAAGTGGATTCTACAGATGGTGTGTATATGGTTCCTGCTTTTGTCGGACTAGGTACACCTTATTGGGATAGTGACGCACGAGGTGCCGTGTTTGGATTGACACGCGGCACCAGTAAAGAGCATTTCATCCGTGCGACATTAGAGTCCCTGGCTTATCAGTCCAAAGATGTACTGGACGCAATGATTTCAGATTCGGAAATCAATTTGAAAGCATTACGAGTGGACGGGGGAGCCGTAAAAAATGACTTCTTAATGCAATTTCAGAGTGATATTCTAAATGTTCCGGTTGAACGCCCTGTTGTACAAGAAACAACAGCACTTGGATCTGCTTATCTCGCAGGTTTGGCAGTAGGATACTGGAAGGATCGAGATGAAATTGCTAAACAATGGCAAAATGAAAAAACATTTGAAGCGGAAATGGATAAAGCAGAAAGCGATAAGCTGTATAGTGGCTGGCAAAAAGCTGTAGAAGCTGCCCGCGTGTTTAAATAATGCCGACATAACGAAAGAACCTTTCCTCCTGTAAATAAAAAGGGAAAGGTTTTTCGTTTATTATTGTTTCGATTGAAAATGAAAATAAAAGTTGATAAAAGAAAAAATAAGCGTTATAATAGAAATAGATAAAATAAAGGAGAGGAGTTTGCATTATGAAAATAGGTATTGGCGGAGACCATCATGGATATGGACTGAAAGAAACGTTAAAGAAATTTATTGATGAATCCACAGATCATGAGACAGTAGATTTTGGGGCTCATTCCAGCGATGCTGTTGATTATCCTGGTGTAGCTTTTGAAGTAGCGGAAGCAGTCAGTGAGAATAAGGTAGACCGTGGTGTTCTTATTTGCGGTACAGGACTCGGTGTAGCTATTGCAGCTAATAAATATCCGGGAATCCGGGCAGCAACCACACATGACACGTACTCTGCAGAGCGTGCTCAATTAAGTAATAATGCACAAATTATTACACTTGGCGCACAGATTATTGGACCGGAAGCAGCTAAAAAAGTAGTGGAAGCATACTTGAATGTAGAATGGTCCGGCGGTTCTCAGCGTAAAGTAGACCAAATTGTAGAGAAAGAAAGCCAATTCCTTGACCAAAACTTTAAAGACGCAGCGAAAAGCTCCTGTTAAGGCCTTTACGTGACTTAAAAAAGCACTGCATGGTTATTCATGCAGTGCTTTTTTATAAGTCTGGAAAAGTATCCTGACCCTAAAGAGAGGGTCAGGAAGTGGAAACTACTTGGACATGGTGTCCGTTGAGTATTTGCTCTGTATCAGAATCAATCGTACTATTCGTAATAAGCACATCGACTTGATCGGTTGTTGCAAATGGAGCGCTGGATGTCACTGCAAGCTTAGAGTGGTCAATAACAGCAATGATTTTCTGTGCTTTATGAACCATCCGTTTTTTTAATTCTACTTCATACAAATTAAAATCCGTCAGGCCGTTTTCTACAGAGAATCCACTTGCCGATGTGAAAAGAATATCAATATGAAGCTTTTCTAATAACTCAATTCCAAGCGTCCCTTCAATCGTCGATGAACCTTTTGTCACCACACCGCCAATCAAGATAACGGTGATATTCGGATTGTCTTTTAATTCCAAAGCTGTTTGGATGCCGCTTGTTACGACTGTTAACCGAATCATTTTTTCATTGAGGTAACGCGCTAATTCTAAAGCAGTGGAGCTGGCATCGAGTAAAATGCACTGTTTTTCCTCAATAAAATGAAATGCTTCTTTGGCAATCAGCGATTTTTCTGCGCGGTTTTGTTTTTCACGTACAGAGAAACTCGTATCATGGTCAGTAGGACTTTGCTGATTTAACATCGCTCCCCCATGGGTACGCGTCAAAAGACCATTTTGCTCCATCTTATTTAAATCCGTACGCAAAGTTGCTTCAGAGACACCGATTTGTGTTGACAATTCTTTTACAGTCAAACGTTGTTTCTCATGCAGCAGTTCCATTATTTTGTTTCTTCTTTCCGTTACAAACATTTTCATTATCCGTCATCCTCGTAAAATAAGCTTCTTCTATCCCTAATTTACCATAGTTATATATTGTATTGTACCATAAAGTGAATAAATAAAATAATAAATGAAAATGTTTGCCGCTTTATGGAGAGGGTATACTTAGAATAGAAGCATTTTAAATATATTTTCTAAATATAAATGATAAAGGAGTCGGTGTAAATGGATTTCCAAGGCTATGATAAGAATTTCAAAATTACAGACAAAGTAGCCATTATCACAGGTGGAGCAAGCGGAATTGGACGGGCAATTGCAGAGTTCTACATTGAAAAAGAAGCAAAAGTGGCGCTTTTTGATGTGAAGGATGATGTTACGGATGCAGCAAAAGAAATGAGCGCAGAGAATGCTATTGGTGTCAGAGTAGATATCACAGATGGCGACAGTATTCAGGGAGCCATTGATGAAACGGTGGCGCATTTTGGAAAAGTAGATATCCTGGTAAACTGTGCAGGCGTGGCTTTATTGGATGATGCAGAGAATCTTTCCGATGACTACTGGCAAAAAACAATTGATTTAAACTTAACAGGTACATTTAAGATGTCACAGCTTGTCGGCAGAAAGTTGATTGAACAAGGTCACGGTGGAAAAATTATTAATATGGCTTCTCAAGGAGCGATTATTGCACTGGATAATCACGTGGCGTATGGTGCAAGTAAAGCAGCTGTTGTGAATATGACGAAAGTGATGGCTGTAGAGTGGGCACAATTTGATATCACGGTCAATGCCATTTCACCAACTGTTGTTTTAACAGAACTCGGTAAGAAAGCTTGGGCTGGTGAAGTGGGAGAAAAAGCAAAACGCGAAATTCCGCTTGGCCGCTTCGGGTATCCGGAAGAAGTTGCAGGAATCGCCTTATTCTTGGCAAGTGATGCTGCAAACTTGATTACCGGTGAGAATATTGTGATGGACGGCGGAAATACCGTGAAATAATAATGAAAATAAGCCTGACCTTCCTTTTAGCAGAGAGGCCGGGCTTATTTTATATAAAAAAAGAACAATCCTCTTAGTTTGGAGGTTGTTCCTTTTCTGTCTTATTAAACAATGGTATATCCACCGTCAATGATAAAGTCAGAACCAGTAACATACGTGCTGGCTTCGCTAGCCAGGTACAATGCAAGACCTTGCAATTCTTCTGCTTTTCCTAAGCGTTTTTGCGGTGTTGCAGCTTCCCACTCTGCGATTAATGGTTTCAGTTTATCGTTTTTGTATAGTAAGTCCGTACCGATGTATCCCGGGCTGATTGTATTGACGCGAATGTTATGATCTGCCCATTCCATTGCCAATGATTTTGTTAAATGAATCACGCCTGCTTTAGAAGCGTTATAAGAGCTTTGCGGCTGTGGTGTATTTACAATGCTTCCTGACATCGACCCAGTGTTCACAATGACTCCGCCGTCACCTTGTTTAATCATTTGTTTTCCGGCTGCCTGGTCTGTGAGGAAGACACCGTTTAAATTGAGATTAATGACTTTGTTCCATTCGTCAAAGGTCATTTCTTCTGCTGGAATATTCATTGTAATCCCTGCATTGGCGAAAGCGATGTCGATACGGCCAAGTTCGTCCACGATAGAGTTTACCATCTTATTCACATCTTCTTCGCTTGTTACATCTGCTTGTACAGCTGTAACTTTTGGTCCGATAGATGAAAGTTCTTCCGCTGCTGCCTGTGCTGTTTCTAAATTAATATCAACAATGGCTACATCCGCACCAGCTTCCAATAACCCTGTCGTAATTGCTTTCCCAATTCCGCCGGCTCCGCCTGTAACAAAGGCTTTCTTACCATCTAACCGGAATTTATCAAGAATTCCCATGAATGCCATCTCCTTTTTAATGTGTTGAAATTATTTGACATATACTATTTTACTACTTTCCATGATACTGTCCAATTAAATTGCATTATTACCATTCCCAAAATGTATAACTTTATGTCTGATGATTTTTAGATTTTAGATAAATGGAGCAATAACCCCAAGTATAATAAAGCTCCAGAACGCGATTGTAATCGCTGGCATATCAACGTGTGTATCAACATGGGTATTGAATAGACGTTGTACATATTCTCCTGTAATAACAGCGAACAGGCCAAATAATGCTGCTAACCACGGACTGGCAAGCGCAATTGCTGCATGACCTGCCACCATGGATACGTGGTGAGATACAGGAAATTTCAAACCAAAATATAAGAAGATAAGAGATGTTGCGCTAATAGAGAATCCGATGTTGTCTACGCCTAATGTAATTGCCGTATAACCAACCAGTCCCGATAATGCAAATCCCCAAATAGCATTGAAAAGCAGCATTTTACCAGTAAACGGGAAACGTTTTTCGTTTTTAGGGAATATGCCGGTCAAACCAGAAGTACCAAATACATAACGTGTAATGATAGCGAAAACGACAACTGTTAAAGCAACCGTGTCAATTGGTATCTCCCAAATGGAACTGAATAAATATTCAACGAGTACACCGAGAATACCAAACACTCCGCCAACGATAAGTACCATTGGGTCTGTTGTTTTGAAAAGGGGAACAGTGGCATCGGCGCCGTCAATGTGTCTGTCATCTTCCGCAAATATTTTATCTTTATCCGAATGGTCTCCAAGAACCGTTTTCGCATTGACAGGGTTGGTTAGAAAGTCTGCGTTTTCTAAACGTTTTTTGCTGATTCTCCCTGCATATGCTGCCGCTGCTACTCCTCCGACAAAGGCTACATGCGGACCGAAGAAAGGACCGAAAGCGACGGAGTCCAGAATTAATGTGCTTCCTGAGGCAACTGCTGTAGCTGCTCCAGCTAACCCTAAAAATCCGGTAAATACAAAGGCAGTTGTTCCTCCGATGAGAGCTCCGAATACACCGCCGCCAAAAGCAGCTAAAATCATAACGAAAGACATTCTAATTCCTCCCAAAAATTCAAATTTTATCTTTCTTGATAAAAATAGACTGGTACTGGTTTTATATTGGATGAGATAAGTACCAGTAACTTTCTTTCAGGTACATGATGGGGACAATTATGGTAACGCTTACAATATGGTGAGTTAATTATAATATTTCATCCAAAATTTGTCTATGTTTCCTGCAAGGATTGCCTATTAGGATCCATCAAGATGGTTTTTTAATGCGTGATTTGTTTCAGAAAGTAATGGCTGCTTGGTATATATGATTAATAAAGGTCCTCTAAACAGTAGAATAACCAGCGCTTGTTTTTCGTATGCTTTTCCTTTTTCGATTCTTTTATTTTGCTTACTTGAAGTTTTAAAAAAGACTGCTTTAAAAAAGTTGTATTGTTTATATGATATTCGAAATTGGTATATTAATGATAAAAAATGATATTTACAATAATAATCGACAATAAAAAACATTAATAGGATGTAATTGACGTTATTTTTCACGAAAAAACAAAAATATTATTGACAAATCGAAAATAAATGATAATATTGATTTATAAAATTTGAAACCGATTGCAAATTTTATTCTTCATAAGAAAAGGAGGTTGCAAATGCGTATTAAATTTGGTTGTCATACATCGACTTGGGAATTAGATTACGATAAAGAGACAGATTATTTAGATAATGTGATGGATACAGTAAGCAATGCGGGGTTTAAAGGATTAGATGTTCAAGTTGCCATGCTGGGAAGGTATCAAAACAATCCAGAAAAATTAAAACAAGCATTAGATGAAAGAGGTATTTCTTTAGCAGCATTAACAGTTCCTTTTACTTGGGCTAATGATGAAGAAACGCAAGAGGAAAGAGAACGAGCCGATTATTATATTGATTATCTGACAAACTTTCCTGGGGCAGTGATGAATCTGCCATCGCGTGTCGGACCGAATAGAGATCATTTATTGGAACGTCAAAAGCAAATTATCGCTTGTGCAAATGCTGTCGGAAAAAGAGCATATGAAAAAGGCGTACAAGCATCTTTCCATCCGGCTTCTCCAAAAACATCCTATTTTAGAACAAAAGCCGATTACGATGTGTTGTTTGAACTGCTGGATACATCTTATATGAGTTATACACCGGATGCCGGACATATCAAGGCTGGCGGAATGCGTCCAGAAGATATTGTGAAAGATAATCTTTCTATTATCAAACATGTTCATTTTAAAGATCGTTCCAACAATAAAGAGTGGAAGGAAATGGGGACAGGAGATATTGATTTTCCTTATATCGTACAAACACTGAAAGATAGTGGTTATCAAGGGTGGATAATGATTGAAGAGGAAACCGAAGAAGCTGCGGAAGATCCGAATAAGGTTATTTTAAATGTTGGAAAATATGTTGAGGAAAAATTGAAACCGATTGCAAAATTAAAACATTAAAGTAAACGCTTTATTTAAAAATAAAAATGTAAGGAGTTAAAAGTTATGTCTAATAAAGAAAAACTATCAATAGCTGGATCAGGAATCATGGGACACTCTATCGCTTTAACTGCTGCTTGGGCAGGAATTGATGTAAAAGTATGGGGAACAGATGAAGAAGATATCAAGCGAGCTAAATCTGGAGTGGAAACTAAATTGAATGGTTTAGTAAGTTATGATGTTTTTGATGAGAAAGAAAAAGAGAGAATTACAAATGCTATTACATATACTGATTCATTAGAAGAATGTGTTTATAATGCTACATTTGTAATTGAAGCAGTACCAGAAGATTTAGAGCTCAAACAAAACTTCTTTAAACAATTAGATGAAATGTGCCCTGAAGATACAATATTAGCTAGTAATACTTCAGGTCTAAGTGCAACTGAAATTGCTACGTTGACGAGTAAACCTGAGCGTACTGTTATAACTCATTTTTGGCTCCCAGCTCATTTAATGCCATTAGTTGAAGTTGTACGCGGTAACTATACATCTGACGAAACAATTGACCGGGCTTTGACGTTACTTGAATCAATGAACAAAAAACCAGTTTTCGTTAAAAAAGATGTGTTAGGTCAAGTTGGCAACCGACTACAATATGCTATTTTTAGAGAAGCCCAATATCTTTTAGAGAATGACATTGCTTCAATGGAGGATATCGATGCTGCAATCCAATATAGCCTTGGTAGACGATTTGGAGTAACTGGGCCATTTATGACAATGGATATGGGAGGGTTAAATACTAATGCTTCTATTACATCCTATCTTTTTGAAGATTTAAGTGATAGAAAAGAAATTTTCCCTGCTATGAAAGAATTAGTGGATAACGGTCATTATGGACCGAAAACTGGTAAAGGCTACTATGAATGGACTACTGAATATATAAATCAAAAGGAATATGAACGTGAAGAAGAATTAATTAAATGGCTAAAGAAAGATATGAATGAAGCAAATGCGGTGAAAAAATAGTCAAATGATTAGAGTGAGTGAAGAAGTGACAGATAAAGAGTTAAGTATAGTCCCTCTTTATCACTTCTCACTCTTTTGAAATGTAAGCGTTGTTTTAAAGGAGATAGTTAAAAATTAAGGAGTGAATTATATGGGGGAGGCAACATGGCTAATTGTAGTTGCCGTTCTAGGGGTTATCGCATTATTATTTCTCGTAATGAGGACAAAGCTTCAAGCATTTTTGGCGCTTATATTGATAAGTTTTATTGTTGGTTTAGCTGTAGGGATGACACCAAATGAAATTATAGAAACTTTTGAGACAGGTATGGGTGAAACGGTGGCCTTTATTGCTATTGTGATTGGACTAGGCGCTATGTTTGGTGAAATCTTAAGAGTGTCAGGTGGTGCTGAACGCTTAGCATTAACAATGATAAATAAGTTCGGTGAAAAAAGATCATCATGGGCACTTGGTATAGCTGGTTTGATTATTTCCATCCCAATATTTCTAGATGTCGCATTAGTTATTCTTATGCCAATATTGTATACATTAGCGAACAAAACTAAAAAATCGTTGTTATACTTTGGAGTTCCCTTGTTGGCTGGGCTTCTTGTTGCACATGGTATGATTCCGCCAACACCAGGGCCAATTGCTGCATCATCTATTATAGGAGCTGACTTAGGTTGGGTTATCTTGTTTGGTGTTCTGGTTGGTGTTCCAGCAATGATTTTAGCTGGTCCGATGTTCGGTAGCTTTATCTCGAAAAAAATTCATGTACCTGTACCAGAAGCAATGAATGAACAGGCAGCGGCACTTGCAGATTTAGAAGAAAAGGCTGATGCGAAAGAAAACCAAAAGGAGCTACCTAGTTTTATCAGTGTTCTTTCTATTATACTATTACCTTTAATTTTAATGTTATTAAATACATTGGCACCGTTTATTTTAGAAGAGGGATCCGTTTTAAGAGGTATTTTAGTATTTATCGGTCATCCTTATGCTGCACTTACAATAACTACTTTATTAACATTTTATATTTTTGGTACAAAACGGGGATACTCAAAAGACGAAATTCAACAAATTACTACAAAATCACTTGAACCTGCAGGGATTATCATTCTAATTACAGGGGCTGGCGGAATATTCGGAGAAATGCTCGTTGCTTCCGGAGTGGGAGATGTGTTAGCAAGTGCGATGGAACAAGTACAGCTGCCATTAGTTGTATTTGCATTCCTAACGGCAGCCTTGTTAAGAATAGCAGTCGGATCAGTTACTGTTGCTATGGTTACCTCTTCTAGTATAGTTGCTCCAGTAATAAGTACAATGAGTATTAGTGACCCGATGATGGCGGTACTTGTTATTACTATTGCTTCAGGTGCTGTTATTGCACCGCATGTTAGTGATTCGGGGTTCTGGATGGTAAATCGTTATTTTGGTATGAGTGTAGGAGACACACTGAAATCTTGGACGGTTTTAGCCACTATTATTTCGTTAGTAGGTTTTGGATTAACTTTGATTCTTAGTCTATTTCTAATGTGACAATTACGAAAAATTGAAAATAAGAACTCTATATTTTTTATAGGGTTCTTTCAATAAAATATTATATAACAAGGGGGATTTTAAATGGTAATGGAATTTGGGTGCCAAGGATCAACTTGGGTATTGGATTATGATAAAGAGGCTGACATCATGGATCAGATTATGGATGATATTAAAAATAGCGGACTTACAGGGTTAGACATGCAGATTTCATTATTAGGCAAATATAAAAATGCTCCTGAAAAGTTTAAGGAAGAACTTGATAAAAGAGGACTAAAGTTGGCTGCTTTAACTATTCCACATGCTTTTGAAGGAGGGAAAGCCTCTCCAGAAGAAAGAGAATTGGAAGACTATTATTTCGAATACTTAAAACATTTTCCTGGTGCAATTATGAATGTTCCATCTAGAGTTGGAAAAAACCGTGATAATTTACTACAAAGACAAAAAGAAATTATTAAGGGGGCAAATGAGTTAGGAAAACGTGCAATTGAAGATCATGGCATTATTACTTCTCTTCACCCGATTTCATATGTAACTTCTTATTGGAGATTTAAAGAAGATTACGATGTTCTTTTTGATGGATTAGATCCTAGATACATGGGTTACACGCCAGATGCTGGCCATATTGAATTTGGTGGAATGGAAGCTGCTGATATTATAAAACAAGCATTACCTTTAATTAAGCATGTTCATTTTAAAGATGCTTCTAAAGATAATAAATGGAAAAAAATGGGTGAAGGAGATATAGATTTTGTAAAATGTATAAATGTACTTAAAAAAGGTGGCTATAATGGATGGGTCATTCTGGAGGAAGAAACAGGTTCGGAACAAGTAGATACAAGTAAGGTTATTGTAGAGCTTGGTGATTATGTAAAAAGAAATATTTATCCGATTGTTAAAGGAGAAAAATAACCATGAGTGTAAAATTTATCCCTTCTTTATTAATACCAGAAGTCTTTCATCCGTTTAAAAGGGAGAAAGGTTTTACTGCTGATGTAATTGAAAATATGGTAATGGATAACTTTTATAAATCTATTGAGTTAGGAGATGGATTTGATAAAACGGAGCGAAAACGTATTTTAGAGTTAACAGAAAAAAATAATCTAATAGTAACTCAATGGCTTACGTTTTTGATTGAAGAAAATAAACTTGATATTTCATCACTAGATTCAAATTTAAGATTAAAAACAGTAAATAAAATTAAAGATAGTTTATATACATCTGCAGAAATCGGTACAAAAAATATAGCGATTGTAACAGGAGAAGACCCCGGTGTTGAACATTGGGCTGATGGTATTGAAGGACTTTATGAAAGCTTATGTGAAATTGCTGAAACAGCAAAAGAGTATGAAATAAATCTCTTAATTGAACCGCTTGACCGTTTTGCACATAAAAAGCGAATTATTGGCACAACAGATGAAACAATTACACTACTAAATAGGGTGCGGGAAAAACATGATAATGTTGGTATTGCGTTTGACACCGCTCATGCAGCACTTAATGGTGAGGATATTTTAGAGTCTTTGGAAAAAGGGAGATCGCTTATCCATCAGATTCATTTTTCCAATGCTATTCTTGATTCAAATAGTAACTTATATGGTGATTTTCATATGGAAATAGGTACTCCTGGTTTTTTAACAATTGAAAAAATCAGTTCGATTTTGCGTAAAGTGGAAGAATTAAGGATACAAGAAAATGGTTTGCGTGTAGCTGTTGAAGTAAGGGGGAAAGGTGGTAAAGAAGCTTGCTATCTAAACGAAAAACAATTAAGAACAGTACTAAAAGAGGCGTTAGATACAGCGATGATTTAAAATTATAAAGGGTGGTAATACAGTGAAAGTGGTAATAACAGATCATGAATATAGAGATTTACGATATGAAGAAAAAATACTCAATAATAAAAATATCGAACTTGTGAAAACGCAATGTACAACAGAAGATGAGGTGATTGAAGCCTGTCACGATGCAGATGGGATTATTAACCTTTATGCACCAATTTCTAGCAGGGTTATTGGAGAATTAACAAATTGTAAAGTAATTACACGGTATGGCGTTGGCGTAGATACAATCGATTTAGGAGCAGCAACAGAAAAAGGGATTTGTATAGGTAATGTGCCAGACTATGGAATTGATGAAGTATCTGATCATTCCCTCGCTTTAATTATGAGTCTTTTACGAAAAATAAATTCTTCCAACCAAATTGTAAAGAACGGTACTTGGGACGTAAATCTTTCCAAACCAGTTTATAGGTTAAAAACGTTAACTATTGGATTAGTTGGATTTGGTAATATTCCTAGGAGACTAGCGATGAAATTACAAGCATTAGGAGTGAATGTTGTTGTATCAGATCCTTTTGTATCAGTAGAAATTGCTGAAGAGAGTAATGTAACTCTTGTATCATTAGAAGAATTATGTGAGAAGTCTGATGTAATTTCAGTACATGCGCCACTCAATGCAGGTACAAGAGGAATGATTGGAACAAAAGAATTTAAATTGATGAAAAAGGGTGTCTATCTTGTAAATACAGCGAGAGGACCTGTTATTGATGAAAATTCACTTATTGAAGCTTTAAAAAATGGAATCGTGGCTGGTGTTGGTCTTGATGTTTTGGAATCAGAACCAATTGAGTCTAACCATCCATTCTTAACAATGGATAATGTAATACTTACTCCTCATATGGCAGGTTATTCAGAAGAATCTGCTGAAGAAATGCGTTCAAAAACCGCTTTAGGAATAACCGATGTTTTATTGTATGGACAATACCCAAAGTACCTTGTAAATAAAGGTGTTAAAGAAAAGGTAGAACTAAAACCGTTCATTATGGATGAACGTTACCAATTTTAAATAACTTATTTATTATGTATAGGACAGTTTTATGATCGATTTAAATTATGTTTTGCTACTAATACACATGAATAGATTAGGAAAGACGAAAAATTTTACAAATTAGATATAATAAGGAGAAATTTATTTTAGTTTTAAAGAATTTCGTTAATTTTTTTCGAAAAAAAGATTTTTTAAATTCTATATAATCAATAGTATTGTAAGCATTTATATAAAGGGGGGACACACATGAGAGTTGGATTTATCGGATTAGGTATCATGGGAAAACCGATGGCAAAAAATATAATTAAGGACGGATTTGAAACCTATCTTTTTGATTTAAGCTCTGATGCTATTAATGAATTAGCAGAAATAGGCGGACATGCCTGCAACTCGACGAAAGAAGTTGCGGAAAATAGTGAGATTATTTTTACTATGTTGCCTACAGGTGAGCATGTATTTCAAGTAATATTCTCGAAGAACGGGCTTGCCGAAAACAGTAAACCTAAAACGATTATTATTGATATGAGTTCAGTAACATCTGAGGAATCAAAAGAATTAGCTAGTAAACTAAAATCTTATGATATTCACTTCATTGATGCTCCTGTTAGTGGTGGAGAACCAATGGCGATAGAAGGCAATCTATCAATAATGGCTGGTGGAGATGAAAAACAATTTAATAAAGCATTACCTGTACTAAAAACAATGGGAGAAAATATTGTACTATTTGGGGAGAATGGAACTGGATCTGCTGCAAAACTGGCTAACCAAATTATTGTAAGTACCAACCTTGTTGCATTGTCAGAGGCCTGTGTATATGCAAGTAAAGCTGGAATTGATTTAAATAAACTTTTTGAAGCAATTCGTGGAGGGTTGGCAGGTAGTGCTGTGATGGATGCTAAAATGCCATTTATTATTGAGAGAAATTTTGAGCCAGGGGGTCGATTAGAAACCAACTATAAGGATTTAAAAAATATACAATCATCTGCAACGGCAATTGGTGCACCACTTCCTGTTACAAACTTAGTAAAAGAAATATTCAGTTCTGAAATTGTACATGGAAATAGTGAAAAGGACCATTCTTATGTTATTAACTTCTTTGAAAGAATGGCAAACTATCAAACATCAAAAGGTAGTAAATAATAAAGTAGGCTGCTATAGGCAAGGATTAGTTATTACAAATTATTTCGTATCTTATTTATACCTCTAACTACAAATAAATATGCAAATAGAGATAGTATAAACGAATTATTGCTGTTTTGAAAAAATAAAAATTTAAGAGGTTTTTTGAATTTATTCTAATAGGGTTGATTGCACGTTTTTGAATATCTTCCAGATAGAAGTCTGGTATACAAAATTGGAAAATAAGTCGAAATAAAAAGTATCAACTTCACTAATTTAACAGCTATGTTAAATCTACATGTTTTATTTTATTCAGAATCATCTAAGTTGGATGTGAAGAGAAAGACAGCCCTAAATATTGCAGATGCATTAGAAGAGTTTTTCCCAAAATAGGTAGCCAATAAAGATTTGAAAACAGAGCTGATTTTTCAAGAAAGATAATGGAGGTTTACTATGACAACTAAATTCAAAGGAATCATCCCCCCAGTTTCAATAATCCTAAATAATCAAGGCGAGCTAGACACAAAAGGAATGGCGTTGGTAATAGATTATTTAATAGATTCTGGTGTTAACGGTCTATTCTTTTTAGGTAGTGGTGGAGAATTCACACAAATGTCTGTAGAAGAAAGAAAAGAAGTTGCGGAATTTACCACAAACTATGTGAATAAAAGAGTGCCAGTTCTTATAGGAACTGGAAGCTCGAATACAAGAGAAGCCATTTTATTGAGTGAACATGCAGAAGAAATTGGAGCAGATGGTATCGTTGTTATTAACCCATATTATTGGCAGTTAACGGAAGAAAATTTAATAAAACATTTTGGAGATATTGCTGAAGCTGTTGAGTTACCAATTCTTTTATATAATTTTCCGAATTTAACTGGGCAAGACCTGAGTCCAGAACTTGTTCTGGAATTGGCTAATCAATATGACAATATCATAGGGATTAAAGAAACGGTCGAATCCGTTTCACATATCCGCGACATTATCTTTACGGTAAAAGCAAAGCATAAAGATTTCTGTGTATTTTCAGGTTTTGATGACCATTTATTAAATACCCTTACTTTAGGCGGTGATGGAGCGATATGTGCAAGTGCGAATTTTGCTCCAGAGGTGTCAGTAGGAACATATAATGCATATATTGCAAAAGATTTTGAGAGAGCTATCGAACTACACCGAACCTTAGCATTACTTCCGACTATATATAAGTTGGACTCGCCATTTATAAATGTAGTTAAAGAAGCAATGAAATTAAGAGGATTAGATATTTCGACACATGTGCTTCCACCAACTAGAAAATTGAGTGAAGAAAAGGTGATAGAATTAGTGTCAATATTGAAATCTGTAAAGTTATTATAATTTGTGGATCTCTTTCTTTTAAAAAGCTAAAGAAAAGAGATTTACAACACAGTACATAAAAGATTACAAAGGAGGTTTTTCACTTGAAAAAAGTTATCAACAATCCAAGCGATGTTGTAGAAGAAATGTTAGAAGGAATCATGCGTGCACATCAAGATGATTTCCAAAAACTGGACGGAGTAAACGGACTTGTTAAGAAAGAATTAAAAGATAAAGTAGCTGTGGTTACTGGCGGTGGTAGTGGCCATGAGCCTCTTTTCTTCGGCGTCGTTGGCGATGGTCTCGCAGATGCAGTAGCGATAGGTAATGTTTTTGCTGCACCAACTCCAAATACTATTCAAGAAGTGGTGAAAGCAGCAGATGCTGGAAAAGGAGCTTTATTTATATACGGGAACTATGAGGGAGATGTTCTAAACTTTGATATGGCAGCAGAGTTGCTCGAATTTGAAGATGTGCAGACGACGACTGTTCGAGTAACAGACGATGTTGTCTCCGCTCCGATTGAAAGACAACAAGATCGCCGCGGGATTGCAGGAGATATTTTTGTTATTAAAGTAGCTGGGGCAGCAGCTGATAAAGGTCTTTCTTTGGAAGAAGTAACCGCTGCAGCACAAAAAGCAAATGAACATACTTACTCTATTGGGGTTGCCTTATCGCCAGGGACTATTCCTGATTCTGGAGAGCCTACGTTTACATTAGCAGATGACGAAATAGAGCTGGGTATGGGAATCCATGGCGAGCCGGGAATGGAACGGACAAAACTTATGCCAGCGGATGAGCTT
Source organism: Oceanobacillus timonensis (assembly GCF_900166635.1). NCBI lineage: Bacteria > Bacillati > Bacillota > Bacilli > Caryophanales > Bacillaceae > Oceanobacillus > Oceanobacillus timonensis. The sequence goes on along the minus strand of NZ_LT800497.1, from coordinate 4,241,795 downwards.
ACAAATCAATTAATGGAAAAGTTACTAGATGAAAGCAAATTGACAACAGGTGATGAAGTGAGTGTTTTAATCAATGGACTTGGTTCAACAACATTGATGGAATTATTTATTGTTAATCGTAAAGTAGCACAAATTTTGGATGAAAAAGGAATCCGCATGCATGATATGGATGTTAATAATTATTGTACAACGCAAGAAATGGGAGGTTTTTCAATTTCCTTATTAAAATTGGATGATGAATTAAAAACATATTATGATGCTCCGGCAAATGCACCTTATTATAAAAAATAATGAAGGCAGGAGGAAGTTAAAATGACAACAACAGGCATCAATAAATTAGACATTTCGCAAACAAAAGAGATGATTCTTTATGCAGGAGAAAAAATCAGAGAAAACAAGCCACTGTTAACAAAGGTGGATAGTGCGATTGGTGATGGAGACCATGGCATTGGCATGTCAGTGGGATTTGAAAAAGTAGAAGAGAATTTAAAAGATCAAGAGTTTACAACTATTAATGATATTTTTAAAACAACAGGCATGTCTATGGTGCAATCAATGGGAGGAGCCTCTGGTGTCATTTTCGGTTCCATGTTTCTTGGAGGAGTAAAAGGGCTGGAACCTAAGAGTGAGTTGGATGTACCTACAATTTCGGATATTTTCAGTGCATCTTTAGAAGCGATTAAACAACGGGGCAAAGCGAGTTTAGGAGATAAAACGATGATTGATGCTTTGGAGCCGGCTGTTGATGGTCTAAAAGAAAGTGTATCTGATTCTGCTACACTTTTAGAAGCTTTGAAAAAAGCAGAAGAAAAGGCTGCTGAAGGGGTGGAAAATTCTAAGAACTATATCGCAAAATTCGGAAGAGCGAAATCTTTAGGAGATAGAGCGCTGGGGAATCGGGATGCTGGTGCTACAAGTGTATGGATTATCTTTAAATCCATGAGAGAATGGGTAGAGCAATTAAATAAATAGGATCGTTTTCACATAGAGGCATTTTTAGTAAGTGCCTCTTATTATTAATGAAGTGACAAACATCAACTTATATAAAAAATGGAAAAGGTGATTTTAAATGACAAGTACAACAGCCGTATCAACAGAACAATTATCTATTGATGCTATCCGTACATTATCCATTGACGCGATTGAAAAAGCGAATTCCGGACATCCTGGTTTGCCTATGGGAGCAGCTCCGATGGCATACACACTATGGACGGAATTTATGACACACAACCCGAATAATTCCCAATGGTTTAACCGGGACCGGTTTGTACTTTCTGCAGGCCATGGCTCCATGTTGCTTTACAGTTTACTTCATTTATCCGGGTATGATCTTTCGATAGATGAGTTGAAAAATTTTCGTCAATGGGGATCTAAAACGCCAGGACATCCGGAAGTGCACCATACCGATGGTGTAGAAACAACAACAGGTCCGCTTGGACAAGGAGTTGCGACTGCTGTTGGAATGGCAATCGCTGAAACGCACTTGGCTGCTACGTATAATAAGGATGATTTTAATGTGGTTGACCATCATACATTTGCTCTTGTAGGTGATGGAGACTTAATGGAAGGGATTTCTCATGAAACCGCTTCTTTGGCCGGGCATCTTGGGCTGGGGAAACTGGTAGTCTTGTATGATTCGAATGATATTTCCCTGGATGGGGATTTGGACAGATCTTTTTCGGAGAATGTGCAGGAACGTTTTCAAAGCTACGGCTGGGAAGTTATTCGTGTGGAAGATGGCAATGATATACATACATTGAGAAAAGCAATGGAAGCTGCCAAACAAAATAGGGAACAGCCGACACTAATTGAAGTGAAAACAGTGATTGGATATGGATCGCCAAATAAATCAGGGTCTTCTTCTGCGCATGGGGCACCTCTGGGTGAAGAGGAAACAAAACGTACAAAAGAGAATTATAAATGGGAATATGATGCTTTTAACGTTCCGCAACAAGTATATGAAGATTTTAAAAATAAAGTAGCTGAACAAGGCGCTAAAGCAGAGAGTGATTGGAAAGCATTATTTCAAACTTATATAGAGAAGTATCCGGAAGAAGGGAAGCAATTTCAAGCAGCGATGGATGGAGCGTTACCAGATAATTGGACTGATTATCTTCCTGTCTATGAAACAGGCTCTTCTCTTGCGACACGAGCATCATCCGGTGAAGTTTTAAATGCGATTGCAAAGCATGTTCCTAATCTTATTGGAGGCAGTGCGGATTTAGCCGGATCGAATAAAACAACGATAAAGGATGTATCTGATTTTTCAAAGGTTGATTATGCGGGGAAAAATATTTGGTTTGGAGTGCGTGAATTTGCAATGGCAGCAGCACTGAATGGAATAGCGCTTCACGGTGGATTAAAAGTCTTTGGCGGCACCTTCTTTGTATTTAGTGATTATTTGCGTCCAGCAGTAAGACTGTCGTCTTTAATGAAACTGCCAGTGACATATGTTTGGACACATGATTCCATTGCGGTTGGAGAAGATGGGCCGACTCATGAACCGGTGGAGCATTTAGCTTCTTTCCGGGCAATGCCAGGGTTATCTCTTATCAGACCTGCAGATGGCAATGAAACGCAAGCAGCATGGAGACTTGCGCTGGAGTCAACGGAACAGCCGACAGCTCTAGTATTATCGAGACAAAACCTGCCGACTTTACCAGGAACACAAGAAAAAGCTTATGAAGGTGTAAAAAAGGGTGCTTATGTCGTTAGTGATTCTTCTAAGGAGACTCCTGATGCCATCATGATTGCTACTGGTTCTGAAGTTCAGTTAGCCGTAGAGGCACAAAACGTTTTGCGTGAGAAAAATATAGATGTTTCGGTGGTAAGTATGCCATCTTGGGATCGTTTTGAAGCTCAAACATCATCTTATAAGGAAAGTATTTTATTGCCTAATGTAAAAAAACGAGTTGCTATTGAAATGGCATCTTCATTCGGTTGGGACCGTTATGTGGGTGATAATGGAGTCATTGTTGGTATAGATACATTTGGAGCTTCTGGTAATGGTGATAAATTAATAGAAGCATATGGATTCAGTATTGAAAATATTGTGGCAAAGGTAGAGAACTTATTTGCTTAGGAACGAATCAGAAATAGATATTTTTTGCGAGGATGACAGAGGATGAAAATGTTTGTTATGGAAAGAAGAAACGAGATAATGAAGCTCTTACATGATAAATACCGGCTGACTGTAAGAGAATTATCGGAACAAGTCGGTGTGTCTGAAGCAACCTTGCGCGCGGATTTAAATAAAATGGAGAGGGAAGGTCTTTTAACTCGTACTCATGGCGGGGCGATGTTAAATCAACAGAGCGATGCCGATTATGATACCAGTTTTTACGTGCGTGAAAGGCAAAATCGTGAAGAAAAGTCTCTAATCGCTAAGGAAGCTTTCCAGCTCATTGAAGAAAAACAATGCATTTTGCTGGATGCCAGCTCAACGGCTCTCGAATTAGCACGTTACCTCAATGAAAAAATGATCCGGCTGACAGTCGTAACGAGCGGAATACAAACAGCAATAGAATTAAAAGATAACCCGAATGTTACTGTTATTTTAATTGGCGGTGTGGTAACAAAGGGATCTACGACAATGGAAGGTACACTTAGTGTGGAGATATTGGATAAATTGAATATTGATATTTTATTCACCTCTGCCAATGGTTTTTCAGTGGAGAACGGCCTGACTGATTTTAATTTGTATGAAGTGGAGTTAAAAAAGCATATGGTTCACAAAGCTCAGAAAATTGTAGCTGTTATTGATCATTCAAAGATTGGAGCTACATCCAGCGCGCCATTTGCTTGTACTGATCAAATAGATGTGCTTATCACGAATAATTTGATTGGTTCGGATACAGAGCAGATGCTTATTGACCATAATATTCAAGTGATTTCGGCTCTCTAAAGTTATTCATTTCATACATGTTTTAAAGTGAGCACTGTACAAAGCGTTTTTTATTGTACAGTGCTTTTATTCGCGATTATAGTAGTATTTTCAGCAGTTGTAACTTTTGGTAGAAAGGGGTTTTGGGAGACGTCTTCACTTATTTTAGCGTGTTTGTCCCGCGTTGTTCCTTCTGCTTTTTTTAAAAAGCAAGTAATCATAAACATCTTGAATATGTTCTGGAGGAAGGTTTGCCAAATCCCGAAACATGGCATCTGCTTCCGGAACTTTTTCCTGAATACGTTTGATAAATTCATTTTCCTGTTCTTGCATCGAATTTTTGGAAGTAGAGGATTCTCTGCCTAACAAGTAGTCCGTTGTAACCTCTAATGTATCTGCAATAGCAGTTAATTCATCCCCTTTGATTGGACGTTCGCCAGACTCAATCCGATTCATCACACTAACATTTATATTGACATGTTGCGCCAGCTCTTTCTGTGTCCAATTCCTTTGCGATCGTAATTGTATGATTCGTTGACCGGTATCCATTGCGCACCTCGTCATTTCTATTTTAGAAATTCATTATAACATAGTCGTTTAGTGAAAATAATTAATGGTAATAATAGAAAGTTCTATTTGTATGTTATTTGGCAAGAGAACAATTTGCCAAGCTAAAGATTATATGGGTAAATACCTCAATCTGCTTAGAAACAAGGAGGTTTCGTTCATAGTATATGACTTTTATCAAACAAGCGTATGTTGTGAACATGGATTATGAAATAAAATTAAGTATTTATTAAAAATAAAGCATTATAATTGTTTTTTTGAAATAGATGAATTATAGAAAAATAATAAAATATATCAATATTTATTAAAACCAATTTTTATTAAGGGGACATTTGGATTATTAAAAACCGATATCTCATTCATTATAGGGTCTAATTATGTGTTTTTGCTGGAAGGGAAGTCGATAGCTTTATTTTTTCTAGGAATAAAGTCTACTAATAAGCTTTAGAAATGGATGTGAAGTGCTCAATTTGGAGCAAGTAAAAAAATATCAGAAAAAATCCGCCATTATATTGGGATATAATGGAAATTAAGAGGTGGAAAAGTCCTCGGGTTTACAGGGGTAAATGACTTAGTTAGAATTGCCTTAACTGGTGAAAAGTTCAGTATACTTTTACTGGTAACAGATTTCCATTTGATAGTTCCGAAATTTATTTCATTTATTATTATTTTTATATTGAGAGTTAAAAGATTCTATTTTCTGTCTATCCATTAAAAATTTAATGTATTTGTAGATGATTGTTTCTGTGTTAATTGTTTTATATCTACTATCAATGGAATTTATCTGAAATTTTCTTTTTTAGCTAATATACTTAATATTTAGAGTTTAATTCAGTCACCTTAGAATTTAGCTAAATAATAAGGAGGCGTTTATGAAGAAGTAATACATATCATACTTTTGCTATTGTAAATTTTTGTCGTCGCATTAATATTTTGTAGATAAATCAATGGAAGGGTGAGTATTTGAGTAAAAAGAATTTTGATTATAAACGTAAAATGCAGGCTAAAAATGTGAGTCGATCGAAAAAAATGCGGAAAGTCTTCGCTTCTTCAGCAGCTGCTTCATTATTAGTATTTAATACATTGCCTGCAGCTGCAAGTGCATCAACACCTGGTGAAGCATTAACGAATCCCAAAATTGCTAGTACAGCAGCTAGTTCAAATGTTGCTCCGCTTGCTAGTTTGGCGGAAGTGCGCTTGCTGGAGAATGTAGATGTTACAGCGGATTTATCAGAACCAACATCTGGTGAAGATTATAATCTAAATCTTAATTTAGATGGTACAGGTGTCGCTAATGCGGAAGCGCTTAATCCGGACAGAGTTGTTGCATTTAGCATTCCGGAACTAGCTGGTCAAATGTATCAACAAGGTTCAGCTGATGTAAGTGTTGATCTTACAGCAATCACAATGGATGATCTTCCTGCAGTCGGCGGAGCTGTAGATACATTATCAGGAACATTAACAGGTGCTGTATCAGATGTGTTGGATGTTGTCGATGACTTGCAAACTAGTATTATTCCGGAAGATTTACTTACTATTAATGGGGTAGATGAATTAAGTAGTGCAGTAGATGCGCTAAATAATTTGGATGATGCTTTAGCGGATTTACTACAATACAATGATCAAGTTGACTATACAATTAATCCAGATGGTACGATCGTTGTCGAATTTACAGATGGCGTTGGCCAGCATCTTGAAACAGCTGTACAAGATGTAATTGTTGAAACGCTTCAAAACGTTGTTGATGCTGCTAATGGTTTAGAAATTGAAATTTTATCTGGAGCTGAAGATGTTCCAGGCGTTGGTCTGATAATCGATGGTTTGAATAATTCTATTAATGGAGCCCTAGGAGCAGTTACAGATGCAGCAGATGAAGCCAATGGACTTATCGATCAAATTACTGATGGAACAATTGATTTATCCAGTGATCTTGCAAGTGTACAAGCAATTGGTTCTATGACAGTGAACTTAGATGTAGGTGTGGAAAATCCTGCTGGTGTATCCGGTGAAGTTCCCGTAAATGGCGCCGGTGTTGCGACTACTGCTATTGATGTAGACTTGTTGAATGACTCAGAAGGTGAAGATACGATCGTCTTTGATGAAGAAGATGACTCTGACGCAGACAGTGATTCCGATGCGGACAGCGACTCTGACGCAGATAGTGACTCTGATGCGGACAGCGATTCTGATGCAGATAGTGATTCCGATGCGGACAGCGACTCTGACGCAGACAGTGATTCCGATGCGGACAGCGATTCTGACGCAGATAGTGATTCCGATGCGGACAGCGACTCTGACGCAGACAGTGATTCCGATGCGGACAGCGACTCTGACGCAGATAGTGATTCCGATGCGGACAGCGACTCTGACGCAGACAGTGATTCCGATGCGGACAGCGATTCTGACGCAGATAGTGACTCTGACGCAGACAGTGATTCCGATGCGGACAGCGACTCTGACGCAGATAGTGACTCTGACGCAGATAGTGACTCTGATGCAGACAGTGATTCCGATGCGGACAGCGATTCTGACGCAGATAGTGACTCTGATGCAGATAGTGATTCCGATGCAGACAGCGATTCTGACGCAGATAGTGATTCCGATGCAGACAGCGATTCTGACGCAGATAGTGACTCTGATGAAGAAGATGACTCTGATGCAGATAGTGATTCCGATGCGGATAGCGATTCTGACGCAGACAGTGATTCCGATGCGGACAGCGATTCTGACGCAGATAGTGACTCTGATGCAGATAGTGATTCCGATGCAGACAGCGATTCTGACGCAGATAGTGATTCCGATGCGGATAGCGATTCTGACGCAGACAGTGATTCCGATGCGGACAGCGATTCTGACGCAGATAGTGACTCTGACGCAGATAGTGATTCCGATGCGGATAGTGACGCTGATACGGAAGCCCCTAATTTAAGTGATGTAAATATTTCCGGGGATAGTTCATACGGCTATATCGTTTCCTTTGCATCAAATGAAAGCCTTGATGCGGTTAATCTAATCAACAATAGAACTGGTGAACTAGTCGATATTCAAGAAACTGTATCTAATCCATTCACTGATGAGTATCTCATTACAATTGATGGAGACTCTGTTGAACCAGGAGATATCCTGACGATTGAAGCAATAGACGAAGCAGGAAATGCGAATGATGAAAATCAGGTAACTGTGCCAGATGATGCAACAGATGAAGATAATGGTGCTATCATACCTGGTGAAAATACAGGTACTGGTTCAGACGAAGGGCAAGTAACAAGTACAGAAAGTAGCCAGAGTGATGAAACACTCCCGGATACCGCAACTTCCGTTTGGACAATTGGTCTTGTTGGTCTAGCCGCAGTAGCTATTGGGGCAGGAGTAACGTTATTTTCCAGAAGAAAAAATGCTGGTCAATAAAAATAAAAACGCAAAAGCAAATGTTGAAGGACATTTGCTTTTGTGTACATATGTACTATTTTATATTGGGAGGATCCTATGTTAGCAGTGGAAAAAATATCTTACCAAGATTTTGAAGAAAGTTTAGAACAGTTAAAGCGTTATATAATAGAAGATAAAGATATGGTCCAACAAATAAATAATCAATCCTCTGTAACTATATTTCTGTCTATAGGATTTGAAGATAAACGCGCAACCGTTTTTAGTTCAAAAAGTAAAAATTTCTCTCAAGCTTGGGCAAACCTACACAATCAAGGTCAATCTTATTTACGAGCAATAAAAGAGCAGTTCACATCATTAAAAATAGATATTGTAACAGATATCATACCTGTATCTATATATGAATTCATACAGCGGATTACAAAAACAAGGAAAAATTATTTTCGTCAAGGAGTCAGTTTTGATAAGAATTTTGAACACGCTTTTTTGGAACAGGAATTAAACGGAAATGCAGCCATTCAAATTGATTCAGAAACAAAAAGAGGTTTTATCAAAGAAAGAAATCTACAAAATTATATAAAAAAACATCGTCCTAAATTAAGCCCGGTAAATTTTAAGCAAGTAGAAAAAGTGTATCTTTTCGAGACAAAAGGGTATTTCTATGAAAATGAACAATGTTTTTCTTTGAAGCAAGGGGATTATGATAATGGAAGAAGAGATACGCCGTTGAATGCTGATGAAGTTCAGATGATGGTGGACGGGGCACAGCAATATTTAGCCAGTTTAAGTAAACCCAACGGAGAATTTGTTTATGGTTATTTTTCTTATTTTGATAAAGAAATAAAATTTTATAATATGTTACGTCATTGTAGTACGCTTTATGCCATGGTAGAGTCATATGAATTTATTCCGAATGAGAAAGTCTCTCAATCTATTACACAAGGGATAGTTCATTTAATAAAACGCAAAATATATTTTGATGAGGCCAATAATACTGCTTATGTGATTGATGGCGTTGAAGAAGATAAACAGGAAATAAAATTAGGCGCCAATGCTGCAGCTATTCTGGCATTAACAAAATATGCAGAAGTCTTTCATGATGATCAATATATTCCTGTTGCTCAAAAATTAGCGAGAGGCATTTTAAAACTTCAAAAAAAGAATGGCAGCTTTGTGCATGTCTTACACTATCCTTCGTTAGAAGTTCAACAGGATTTTCGAATTGTTTATTATGATGGAGAAGCAGCTTTTGCGCTCATGCGTTTATATAAAATAGACCAAGATAACCAATGGTTGCAAGCTGTAGAACATGCATTTGAATACTTTATTGAAAATAACCATTGGCAGCACCATGATCACTGGTTGAGCTATTGTACGAATGAGCTGACGTTATACAAGCCACTTCGTAAATACTACCAATTTGGCTTGCAAAATGTGCAAAATAAATTGGACTATATTTATAAAAGAATCACGACTTATCCTACTTTCTTGGAACTAACGATGGCTGCATATCACATGATTAATCGTATGAAAAAAGATGGCCAGGAAGACTTATTAACGGAATTGGATTTCGATGAATCGAAATTAGAAGCAACGATTCATAAACGAGCAGAGTACCAGCGTAATGGTTTTTTCTATCCAGAGCTTGCTATGTATTTTGAAAATCCGAAAAGGATAGCCGGCAGCTTTTTTATCAGGCATCATTCCTTCCGGACACGCATTGATGATGTGGAACATTATTTGTCTGGATACTGTGCGTATTATGATTTATTTTTGAAGGGAAACGAACAGTGAAATTTAACAATTTAAGTAAAGTTTTGCTCCATGAATAAGTCAACAGCGTTTTGCAGTTATTATTTTAGATAAGGAAAGGTACTTAACATTGGAGAAGAAAAAAGTTTATTTTTTACATTCAAATATTGGACAACATCTTACGGGTATTGAGAAATCAGCAATGAAACGCGGAAATATATTTGTGAAATACTTGAATATTGAACCAGTGTTTGTGACATTCAGTAAAAACGTGAATGTACATACAAATTGGGAACGTTATGTTGAAAACGGCGTTGTAGATGAAAATATATCAATGATTAATTTATTCGAGTATTTTCAACGCAGTGAAGAAGGGAAAAATCTCTCCTCTTATCAAGTAAAAAAGGAAAAAACATATAGCTATGAGGAAGAAGAGTCAGAAGGTGCAACGTATTGCCGTATGTATGATTCGAATGATAATCTTGTGAAATATATGATACGGAGTCCGAATAACCTTTTAAGCTATATTAACTATTTTCATGACGGGAAGAAAATTGTTCGTGATCGGTTTAACCGGTTCGGCCAATTATCTCATACAGAATATTTACGTGAGGATAACTCCGTATTCATGACAGAATATTTTGACGTCTGCGGTAAGCGCGTTATAATAAAATATGAGGATGGTCCTTATCTTATAAGTGAGAAAAATGCTGTATTTGATACAGTGCTGCCGGATGAACAAGCACTTATTCTTTATTTTTTGAAAAAAATCATCGGAGAAGAGGAGCCTGTTATCATTATTGACCGCAATAAAAGGTATAGCCCGCTTTTTACAGAGAGAAAGCAATTAAATGCAAAAGCAATCTCGGTATTCCATTCTACGTATTTTGCAAATACGAAATTTCGTTCGAAGTTAAATAAGAATTATAAAGATGTTCTAAATAGTCCGTACAGCTTTGATAATATTGTTGTGTTAACACATAACCAAAAAAGAGATATCGAAGCACAATTTGGTATTAATAATTTAGTTACGATTCCACATCCTTGTCAGACAGTTAAAAATCTGGATGAAATGGCACCTCGGACAAATAAATTAGTTTCAGTCGGCCGCTTATCTTCTGAAAAAAATGTAGATCATTTATTGGAAATCGTGTCTTTGGTAAAAAAACGCATTCCAGATGTGTTATTAGAGATTTATGGCACCGGGAAGGAAAAGAAGAATTTAACAAAATTAGTTCATAAGTTAAATTTAAAGGATAATGTGAAGTTCAAAGGGTATGTAGATAACGTGGATAGTATCTATGCTTCCAGTGAATTATTTTTATTTGCGGGTCAAGGAGAGGGCTTTACGATGAGTGTTTTAGAAAGCTTATCATGTGGCTGCCCGGTTGGAAGCTATCATGTTCGTTACGGTGTTGATGAGATGATTTAGGAAGAGGCAAATGGCTTTCTTGTTGCATTTGATGACAAAGAAAAATTTGCGGAGAACATTATTGGTTACTTAAATAAAACAGATGAAGAAAAGCTTCAGTACCGGCAGGAAGCAGTGAACACTGCTGCAAAGTATGCAGAGGATAAAGTAGCAGATAAATGGAAACAATTGATTAATAATCTGAGCTAGTTTGTTAAAATGCTTAAATCAGTCATATATTGTGGTATAGTTAATATAAAGATAGGATAATGCTTTATATTAGAAAACTTTTACATATTTTATTGTGATAGAAAAAATGAGTGGCAGAAGGGGGCGACTTCCATGAAACGTATAGGTATCCTTCTTATAATTATAGGAGTTGTTTGTTTAGGTGTTTTCGGATATCAAATTATAGGGCAAGAACAATCGCAACAGCAGTCTTTAATCCAGGCCGAAGAAAGAATAAAGCAAGGAATGGATGAACAAGATGAATCCGAATTAGATAATGCATCCAGCCAGGATACAGAACAGGCCGTAGAATCATTCGACACCGAGCAGGATGAAGCATTCGCTACACTGGAAATCCCCAAGCTGGAAAAAACATTGCCTATCGTAGAAGGAACGGATCCAGATTCATTAGATAAAGGGGTCGGCCATTTATCCAATTCGGTATTTCCCGGACAAGGGGAACAAATTCTTTTATCAGGACACCGTGATACCGTTTTCCGTGATTTCGGTGAACTGGAGATAGGAGATACGTTTGTTGTACAGATGCCGTACGGAGAGTATACGTATGAAATTAGAGAAACGGAAATTGTGCCGGAGGATGATACTTCTGTTATCCGGGAAATGGGGGAAGAGGTCTTGGTCGTAACAACCTGTTATCCATTTCACTTTGTAGGTAGTGCGCCGGATCGATTTGTTGCCTATGCTTATCCAGTTTCTGAGTAAATGATTACTTTCGTCCATCTGTGTAACAATAAAAAACAGCTTTCTTCCATAATACGTCTATGGAAGAAAGCTGTTTTTTAATCGTTTAGTACGGTTTTCAGCGTATCGATATTTTTTTCCATTAGGCTGAAGTAATCTTCGTCATTTTCGATGTCTTCATCGGTAATGGTTTCCATATTGCTGAGATAGGCACTGTCTGCACCAATGTCTTCTTGAATAATTTCACTGATTCTGCTGCTGATATTTCTTTCAAAGACAACATAATTCAAATCATATTCGTCGGCCGTTTCAACAATGTCTACTAAGGCAGATTGGGAAGGTTCCTGAGTGGAGGATAAACCCTGAATACTTATTTGCTCTAACCCGTATCGATCTTCCCAATAACCATAGGCAGCGTGGGAAACGATCATTTGCGGGTGGTCTGCATTCTCAATCGTTTGTGCTAATTCTTGATCTACTTCTTCTAGTTGTCCTTGTAATTCCTCGAAATTCTCCATGAAGTAATCTTCGTGTTCCGGCATTTCTTCAATCAGAAGGTTTGTAATATTCTCAGCTAATTGCACGCTTCTGACAGGATCCAGAAACACATGCGGGTCGCCAATACCGCTTTCGCCATCGTGATTATCAATAAGTAATTCCACAATACCTGATTCGGCAATGACTTCTCCGTCAGCGTCTTCTAGTTCCAGTTTGACTTCTAACGTATCATTGATTTGTGTTTCAAAAGAAGAACTGTCTGCATCTTCATTTTGTTCCCATTCCTCGGAACCTTTTGTCCGGGAATACCAATTCCATTCTGCGATGTCTTCATCGATGTTTGCTTCTGCTTCTAAGTTCGCTGTATCGCCACTGTGATAATGGTCGTTAATGCCATCAATGATAATATCTCCATTATCTTCTGCATCTTCTTCCTGATAGTGTTCTTCCTCTTCTTCGCCGCTATTTGCTTCTCCCCGAAGCGGAATATCCTCACCGATTGCGGAGACTTCGACATCTTCACTTTCCAGGATATCTTCTGCTTTGGAGGCGAAAGGTTCCATACCGACCCCTGAATAAATAAATAAATCTTTCTTAGCTAAATCGACCATCTCACGGGAGCTTGGTTCATAGGTATGTGCGTCTGCATTTGGCGGGTAAATACTTTCCACATCAACATAATCACCGCCAATTTTAGAAATAAAATCTTCTAAAGCAAAAATAGTTGTTGAAATTTCAAGCTGTTCCTGATCTCCATCCTGACTGTCATCCGCAGATTGACAACCAGCGAGAAAAAGCAGGAGAAGGCCGGAAAAAATAATCATTCGTTTTATCATCATATGTACCTCCGTTATTAAATAATGCGTTTAAATTCTTTCTAACAAGTTTCCCTTTATTGTGGTTATCTTCATGAAAATTAAACCAAAGTAGTAGTAATTGATAGATTTCGTAATCGTTACGATTTAAAATGTACAGGTTTTTAGAATGGATGTCAAGCTATTTTTTCAAAAAAACAGCAGCTGGGATAGCTGCTGTTTTTAAAAGCCTTATTTACATGTTTTTATATTCTTCTATTTTGATTCTTTAAGAAGGCAATCCGACAATCGTTTTTGGTTCTAAGAATTCTTCAATTCCGTAATCTCCCCATTCACGTCCAATACCAGATTGGTTAAAGCCGCCGAATGGAGCGGTGAAGTCGGCTTTTTCATTATTGACTACAATTCTGCCTGAACGGAGGCTTCTTGCTGCTTTGGTCAGCGCTTCTGGGTTACTGCCGACAACATAGCCGGCTAATCCATAAATGGTGCCATTGGCAATATCGATTGCTTCATCTAAATCTTTATACGTGATAACGGAAAGAACAGGTCCGAAAATTTCTTCCTGAGCAATGGTATCTTCTGGTTTTACATTTGTGAATACAGTCAGTTGAGAATAATATCCCGTTTCTAAGCCTTCTGGTTTACCGGTGCCCCCGGTAACAAGAGTGGCTTCACTGTCGATGCCTTTTTGGATATAATCTTGAACGGTTTTCCACTGATCCTTAGATACTTGTGGCCCTGTAAAAGTAGACTCGTCTTTTGGATCGCCGACAGGGTATTCGGGAATGTGTTTTTTAATCGCTTGGATAAAATCATCGTGCATAGATTCTGGAACGAGTGCCCGTGTTCCGGCAGTACATACTTGCCCTGTATTGCCAGCGATATTGGAAATGGCTGTTTTGGCGGCATAATCGACATCTGCATCATCTAATACGACAATTGGCGATTTACCTCCGAGTTCTAAGGAAACCTTTTTAATATCTTGAGCGGCATTTTCCATAATTTTCGTACCAACACCGCCGGAACCAGTAAAGGAAACAAAATCGATATCCGGGTGAGAGCTGATGCCATTACCGATGGTAGAGCCTGTTCCGTTTACCAGGTTGAATACGCCTTTAGGAACACCGGCAGCCTCAAATACTTCAGCTAGTAAAACAGCCGCAAAAGGTGTTTCCGTAGATGGTTTTAATACCACTGTGCTGCCTGCTGCGAATGCACTAGCTAATTTTGTGGATGCTTGGTTAGTCGGGAAGTTCCATGGTGTAATCAAACCAGCAACACCAATGGCATCTTTTTGGACAAAGGAATTTTCCCGTTGTTCAGTAAACGCAAAATCACGTACCAGTTTTGCAGCTGTGCGGAAATGATTTAATCCCATTTGGTACTGCACATTGGTTGTAAAAGTGATTGGAGAACCGAGTTCTTTCATAATGACTTCAATAAATTGATCTTTTCGTTTTTCATATTCATCTGCAATGCGGTCTAACAATGCAGCGCGCTCTTCTTGGGTTGTTTGTGAAAACGCCGGAAAAGCATCTCGTGCAGCTTGAACTGCTTTATCAAGATCTGCTTTGGTACCAGAGCTGATCTCACCAATTTTTTCTTCTGTTGCAGGGTTAATCACATCAATTGTTTCGTCTCCAGTGGAGTCAACCCACTGACCATTAATATAATGCTGTATATAGTTATACATTTTATTCCACCCCTTTGCATGTTTTTCAAAAAAGGACATTCAACAACACATTATTGCCCTTTTTGAATATCCATTAATACCTATTCCCACAATAAAAAATGATTAAACATAGAAGAGAACGTGGATTTAGCCAATAAAAAAACTGTCCCTTCTTTATAGGAAGAGACAGTTTTTAAATGGTTAACCGCCAATAATATTGAATCCGGCATCCACATGCAATACTTCACCAGTAATTCCGCGTGCTAAATCACTCAGGAAGAATAATGTTGCATCTCCGACATCATCTTGATCAATGTTACGGCGTAATGGAGCTCTTTCCTCAACAACTTGTGCTTTTTCATTGAAGTTAGCTACTCCTTTTGCAGAGAGTGTACGGATAGGACCGGCTGACACAGCGTTCACGCGAATGCCATCTTTACCCACATCTTCAGCCAAATAACGGACACTTGCTTCCAGAGATGCTTTAGCCACACCCATAACGTTATAGCCAGGAACGACTTGTTCTGCTCCGATATACGTTTGTGTGACAACCGAACCTCCTTCTGTCATCAGTTCTTTCGCAGCATTTGTCACGGTTACTAAGGAATAAGCACTGATTTCTTGGGCGAGCAGGAAGCCGTCACGAGAAGTAGTGACAAATTCACCTTGCAGGTCCTCACGTTTTGCAAAGGCAACAGAGTGAACCAAGCCGTGAATCACACCGATTTTTTCTTTTATCTCCTGAAACGCTTCCTGAACACTTTCATCGGATGCAACATCGCAAGAGATAATTGCTTTTGGTTCGATTTCATGTTTCTCTAAAAGTTTTACTAACTTATTATAGGATCTTTCCTGCCGGTTCGTAAAAATAAGATTAGCTCCGGCATTATGTAGTGATTTGGTAATGCCCCATGCAATACTTCTTTCGTTTGCGACGCCCATTACTACAATATTTTTACCTTCTAAAAGCTTTGTCATACTTTTCCTCCATTCCACATTTTACTTAGCATCTATTATAACTGATTAGTACCAGGTGATAAAGGTAAAACCTGTTTTTCTTTATTTCTATAGAAGAAACGGGTTAAAATAACGAAATCTTATACAAAATATGATTCTGTAACATCGTATTAAAATAGGCATTGACCGTGTTTGAACATCTTTGGAAAAATAAAATAAAGTTTTTTTCATTTTTCTCTTTACAAACGGTTGGTTCCTCGATATAATAAAATTCGTCAGTTTGCGGGAGATACTTTCAAAAACTTCTCAGACAGCAATCATGGCCCGTTGGTCAAGTGGTTAAGACACCGCCCTTTCACGGCGGTAACACGGGTTCGAATCCCGTACGGGTCACCAACTTATTTCAATGAAAAACATATAGGAAACACGCAATGTTATTTTATAACATTTTCAGGCATACATAATATGCTCTGGAGGATTAGCTCAGCTGGGAGAGCACCTGCCTTACAAGCAGGGGGTCGCAGGTTCGAGCCCTGCATCCTCCACCATCATGCCGGCCTAGCTCAACTGGTAGAGCAACTGACTTGTAATCAGTAGGTTGGGGGTTCAAGTCCTCTGGCCGGCACCATTTTTTTATGTATATTATTTACCATATGGTTAACAATACTACGGAGGGGTAGCGAAGTGGCTAAACGCGGCGGACTGTAAATCCGCTCCCTCAGGGTTCGGGAGTTCGAATCTCTCCCCCTCCACCATGTTTTTATTGGGCCATAGCCAAGCGGTAAGGCATCGGGTTTTGATCCCGTGCACCCCAGGTTCGAATCCTGGTGGCCCAGCCTTTTTTTTATGTCTTTTTTATACTCGATAGAGATATTACAGGAGCCATTAGCTCAGTTGGCAGAGCATCTGACTTTTAATCAGAGGGTCGAAGGTTCGAATCCTTCATGGCTCATTACAAGAATGACAAGTACAGAACACACAGAAAACGGGATAAGCTTATCTCGTTTTTTTCTTTATCATGGAGAATTGCCCGTAAACGCTCCCGTTGCAGTAACGTTTCTTTGTATAGATAAGGTTTCGTGAACACCAAGTTAGAAAATGTATAAAACTAAAAAAATACAGTACCTGACCATAATATCAAGTACTTAGTTCTAGTAACGAAATAAGTATCTTCAAAATGAAAAAACGGTAGAATTCATGTTATAATCAAAATAGTTTCTTTTAGTACTTCGTAATAAAAAGCATATTTTTAGATATGATAAATAAAAAGGATGAGCTAGGCATGACCTCTTCAAGGATACCCGGTTTTTATAATATGACAGTAGAAGAAAGGCGAGCATTGTTACGTGAAGCCTTTTCTTTAACAGAAGCAGAAACGCAAAATTTGTCTAACGCAGATGCACTTACAATAGGAAAAGCTGATAATATGATTGAAAATGTCATTGGTACCTATCCATTACCATTTGGATTAGGATTAAATTTTTTAGTAAATGGGAAAGAATATGTGGTGCCGATGGCTATTGAAGAAGCATCTGTTGTTGCTTCTGCCAGCCATATTGCAAAGATAGTCAGAGAGGCTGGCGGGTTTCAAACTGAGTCGAAAGAGAGACTGATGATTGGACAGATTCAGGTTGTCGGCTGTCCGGATTTTCAAGAAGCAAAGCAACAAATCCTTCAACATAAAGAACTTCTAATGAAAGCTGCCGATGAAGCTTATCCGAGCATCGTCAGACGTGGCGGCGGTGTGAGAGATTTAGATGTCCGTATACTCAATGAAGAGGATGCTTCATCCTATAGCAAAATGCTGGTTATGCATATCTATGTAGATACCCGTGACGCAATGGGAGCGAATATGATTAATACAATGGTAGAATCTATCGCGCCAATTGTAGAAGAAATAACAAAAGGAAAAGTATACCTGCGTATTTTATCGAATTATGCAGATCGCAGCCTTGTCACAGCGAAATGCGTGATACCTCCGCATATGTTAAAAACAGGTTCATTTACTGGAGAAGAGGTAAGAGACGGTGTGATTCATGCGTATGAATTTGCTGCTTCGGACCCGTATCGTGCGGTAACGCATAATAAAGGAATTATGAACGGTATTGACCCTGTGGTGATAGCAACAGGCAATGATTGGCGGGCGGTAGAGGCCGGAGCGCATGCTTACGCCGCTAGAAATGGACATTATGGTTCAATGACGACATGGTCAAAAGACGAAGAAGGTAACTTGGTTGGTGAAATCGAACTTCCAATGTCTGTAGGAACAGTCGGAGGGGCAACTCGTGTTCATCCGTTAGCTGATTTCTCTTTATCCATTATGCATATTGAATCAGCAGAGGAACTTGCGCAGGTTATTGTGGCAGTTGGTCTTGCCCAAAATCTTGGAGCGCTCAAGGCATTGGCAACAGACGGTATTCAAAAAGGGCATATGGCCCTTCACTCACGTTCTGTTGCAATAGCTGGAGGAGCAACTGGGGAGATGATTGATGTGATAGCAAAACAATTAGTAGAACAACAAGAAATCCGTGTGGGAAAAGCTGAAGAATTGGTGGAACAGTATAAAAAATGAGTGCAGAAAAAGTAACAGCGTCGGAGAAAACAGCTATCGGTGTAGCTCATAGTAAGGTCATTTTAATTGGAGAGCATGCGGTTGTACACGGACAGCCGGCAATTGCTATTCCATTTCCTTTGATCGGTGTAGAGACGGTGATTGAGTACGTTCCGGGAACGGTGAAAATGGACAGTACTTTTTATCATGGTCCATTGCAGCACGCCCCGAAAGAGCTGGAAGGTATTATTCAATGTGTTTCCAGTTCGTGTGAATATCTCGGCATTCCTTATAAAGACTTGCTGATACGGATTAATTCCTCTGTGCCGCCGGGGAAAGGGCTCGGATCCAGTGCATCCGTAGCTATTTCTGTTATTCGGTCTTTATTCCATTATTGTGAGAAGGAATGTTCACCAGAAGAATTATTGAAATTAGCAAATGTAGCAGAAACTTACGCCCATGGAGCTCCAAGTGGATTAGACACATTAACGATTACTTCTGATAAACCGGTATGGTATAAAAAAGGGACTCCTGTAGACCGTATCGAATTAGGGGAAGACCTTCATTTTATTGTTGCGGATTCTGGAAGAGTTGGCGATACGCGTACATCTGTTGAATCTGTAGCAAATTTGTTAAAAACAGCTCCACATCGTATTCATTCTAAAATAGAGCGTATTGGTGAGCTGACACATCATGCAAAAGAAGCATTGGAAAAAGCGAGCAAACAGTTTTTAGGTCAATTGTTGAATGAAGCGCAAAAAGAGTTGGAAGTATTAGGTGTAAGTGATGCGGGATTAAATAAATTAATTCGTTTTGCACGGGAGGAAGGCGCCCTTGGTGCAAAATTAACAGGCGGCGGAAATGGCGGCTGTATCATTGCGCTTGCGCAAAATGAAGTCCATTCCAAACAACTGGCTGAAAAGTTACGCCGGTTTGGTGCGGCAGCAGTCTGGCCATTTGTTTTAAAGAAATAAAAGGGCACTTCATCCGGTGTGCGTTTTTCATTTCTTGCAGTGGAAGTCTTCCAGCCGGGTTACACTACGGTAAAAGAATGTTTGGACAGGATTGTAGAAAAGGGGATTCAAGTTATGAAAGCAACAGCAAGAGCACATACAAATATCGCTTTAATTAAGTACTGGGGAAAGCGGAATGAGTCATTGATTCTACCCGCGAATAGCAATCTTTCTGTTACGTTAGATGGTTTTTCCACAGAAACAACCGTGCATTTTCAGGAAGGGTTAAAGGAAGACTCCTTTCTCTTAAATGAACAGAACGTAGAAGGAGATGCACGCACAAAGGTAGCGGTATTTTTAGATAAGGTACGGGCTCTTTCTGGAAAGGAAATCTACGCCCAGGTTCAATCTGTGAATCATGTTCCTACTGCTGCTGGATTTGCTTCCTCTGCTTCCGGCCTTGCAGCATTGGCTGCGGCGAGTACGAAAGCAATCGGGCTTTCCTTGGAAGATAGGGAGTTATCAAGGCTGGCCCGCCAAGGTTCCGGATCTGCTTCCCGTTCCATTTTTGGCGGTTTTGTAGAATGGCAAATGGGAGAGCGGGAAGACGGCTTGGATTCGTATGCTGTTCAAGTTGCTGATGAATCTCATTGGGATATTCGCATTGCTGCTGTGGTTTTGTCAAAAACGGTGAAAAAAGTTTCAAGCAGAGAGGGGATGCGTCGTACCATAGATACCTCTCCTTTTTATGCCGGTTGGCTGGAACAGACGGCAAAGGATCTGCAAGAAATCAAACAAGCCATTGCTGATAAAGATTTTGAGAAAATGGGAAGCGTTGCGGAGGCCAATTGTTTGCGAATGCATGCGACGACATTAGGTGCGAACCCGCCTTTTACTTATTGGCAAGATAATACGATGCGTGTGATGCAAACAGTTCAGGACTTAAGAGAACATGGGATTCCTGCTTTCTTTACGATTGATGCTGGACCCAATGTAAAAGTACTGTATCTTCCGGAAGATGAAGATAAAATAAAAAAACGTCTGCAAACAGTGGAAGGCGTTGAAGATATTATTATTAGCAAACCAGGAAGTGGAATTCGTTATCTATAAGGGAGGGAGAAAATGGTGGCCAAATCAATTACAGTCAAAGTACCGGGAAAATTAATGATTGCGGGAGAATTTGCCGTATTAGAGCCTTATCAGAATCTGGCAGTCATGGCTGTTAACCGCTTTGTCTATGCAACCGTCTCCGAAGCGGATAGCCACCAGCTGACTTTATCGGATTTTTCCCTTCATAATGTTCCCTGGTCATGGCAAGAAACAGATATACATATTGAATCAGATGATTCCCGGTTGTCTTTTGTAAAGGATGCTCTCCGGGTTACTTATCGTTATTTGGAAGAACAAGGGTTGCCTGTTCGCCCGATGCATGTTTCTACACGCAGTGAATTAGACGATGCTTCCGGTGTGAAGTATGGTTTGGGTTCAAGTGCGGCAATTGTTACGTCTATTGTAGCGGGAGTCTTGCGTTTTCAAGCCCCTCGTTTGGCTGAGAAAGACACGATTTTCCGCTTATCTGCATTATCTCATGTGATCACGCAAGGCAATGGTTCAGGTGCGGATATAGCTGCTTCTACCTATGGCGGACTGCTGCAATTTTCTTCTTTTCAGGCTGATTGGCTGCTGGAAGCATATCACGAAGCAGATTCTATCTCTGAAGTGGTGAAGAAAGATTGGAAGTATTATAAAGCTGAACCCATTGCCTTACCAGCGGATGTTTCTTTTTGTGTAGGATGGACGGGCAGTGCCGCATCAACAAAAGATTTAGTGAATCAGGTCCGTTTATTAAAGATTCATAATGCTACAGCTTATGAGACCTTTCTAAAAGATAGTAAAAATGCTGTAACTCAATTTTTAACAGGAGCAAAAAATAATGATATAAACCAATTGTTTGAAGGGATAAAGGCAAACCGAAAAGCTTTGAATCAAGTAGGACAAGCAGCTGATACAAATATAGAAACAGCGGATTTAACCGTTTTATGTCATCTGGCAGAAGATTTGGGAGGAGCTGGGAAGCCTTCTGGAGCTGGAGGTGGCGATTGCGGCATTGCTTTTATGCCCACAGAGGAGACCTCAGAACAATTAGCACGTTCCTGGGAAACAGAAGGTATTAAAGCTTTGACATTGTCTCCATTTATAGGCGGAGAGACAGTCATTGAAACGCAGTAGGCACAATAAAAGATAATTTCACACAATATACATGAGACCGTTTTGCAATACGCTGCATTGTAAATCGGTTTTTTTATTTGTGTATTTCCATGAGAGGAAAATTGCTGCTATCTTTCAAATTGTTTTAAGTTTCTTATAAAAAATGAAAATGATTAATGAAGTGAAGAGAAAAATAAGATATTATTATTCATAGATATATATTTGATTGGAGAAAAGGTACCTATCGATGATTGTGGAGAGGTTATGTCATAAAAAAAGACATACAAAACATGTCTTTAAAATAGGCAAATGGATTTATCTAAGAGGATTTTTTTAAATAAGCATAGATTAATGCATCTAGTTTTTCGCTTGTCGTTAAGACGGGTTCGGAGTCTAACCCATGTTCCTCGGATAATGTCAGCATTTCTTGTCTGCACGCTTCAATTTCAAGGAATAATGTATTTTTGTCCACAACTTTCACTCCTTTTTTAGTATACTTATCATTAGATATACCCGGTCGAAGAAAAAATAAACATTCTTTTTTAAAAGTGAAACCTTACAAGCGGTTGTTTCGTATAGAGAGTACCGCATCATGCGGAGGTAATGAAATGGAGCAATTTATAAAGAAACAGATTATACAAGTTAAAAAAGGAGATCAGTCTGCTTTTTCAGATGTAGTAACCTTTTATCAGGATAAAATATACCGGCATTGCTATCGTATGCTTGGTAATAAGCACGAAGCGGAAGATATTGCGCAAGAAGCATTTATACGTGCATATGTGAATATTGATTCATTTGATGAGAATAGAAAATTCTCTACATGGTTATATCGTATAGCAACCAATTTAACGATTGACCGTATGCGCAAGCGTAAACCGGATTTCCACCTTGATGCGGAAGTTAAGGGGACGGAAGGTTTAGATATGTATTCGCAGCTTGCTAGTACGGAACGGCTTCCCGGAGAAGAAGTGGAAAGCAGAGAGCTGAAACGGTATATTCACCATGAAATTTCGCAGCTTCCATCTAAATATCGAAGTATAATCATGCTCCGATATTTAGAAGAGTTTTCACTAAAAGAAATTAGTGAAATTCTTGATGTTCCTCTCGGTACTGTAAAAACACGGATTCATCGTGGGAGAGAGGCTTTAAGAAAGAGGCTTCGACATGTGTAAAGGAGCGTGCTTGATGTGAGTTGTAATGAAAAATATATAAGAAAAATGCATGATTATTTAGATGGAGATATCTCCGCAGAAGACGAAAGCTTACTAAAAAAACATCTGGAGGATTGTGAAGAATGTCAAAAGCATTTTCATGAACTGAATCGAACGATTACTTTCATTCAAAGTGCAGAACGGATTGAAGCACCCAACGGTTTTACCGAAAATGTCATGAATCATTTGCCTACAGAGAAGAAATCGGTGAAGTACAAGCGCTGGTTTAAACACCATCCAATCCTGGTCGCAGCAGCGATTTTTTTCTTGTTGATGGTAGGCAGCCTTTCTTCTACTTTTAATCAGGGAACAGATCAACTTGTTGTCTCTGCACAAGAGGAACTGGTTGTGGATGGAGATACAGTGATTGTTCCGGAAGGTGTTACTGTTTCAGGGGACGTTTACGTGAAAAACGGTGATTTATTAGTGCTTGGAACGGTTGATGGAAATGTTACCCTGTTTAATGGTGAATTGGTAGACGGCGATTCCGAACTTGAAGGCGGCGGTCTCATGGCATCAGCAGGGGGTGTCAACGGTGAATTGGAAACCGTTGACCAATCGTTTGAATGGGTTTGGTATCATGTGAAGCATTTTTTTAAAGGATTAATTTCATTTTAAGTGCATATCCTCTGGAATGTGATATAGATAGGAAGTTGAAAAAGGGAGCTGTACAGTGCTCTCTTTTTCCTGTTAGGAGAAGAATGGATTGCTTCAAAAGTTACGATAGATAACATCAGAAAAAACGAAAAAGAATAAACAACAGACAGGTCTGTTTTTACAAATTTATGATATAATAAATACCGACTGTAAATTTGTTAATGATAATACAATCTATTGTTTTAAAAATAAACAGGTTATACTATTGGGTAAAGGATGTGTGCGCATGCTTGATGGGGGATTTGACATTTTAAATCTGCTGCGAATTGGCGTTGATATCGCTCTCGTCTGGTATGTATTATATAAATTAATCATGCTGATCAGAGGAACAAAAGCTATTCAGCTGTTAAAGGGAATAGCAGTTGTATTGGTTGTATGGGGCGTAAGTATGCTGTTAAGCTTGCAAACTGTACAATTTATCACCGGCCAAGTTATTTCTTGGGGAGTTATTGTAATAGTTATTTTATTCCAGCCGGAATTGCGGAGAGCGCTGGAGCAGTTAGGAAGAGGAAACATATTTGCCAGGTCTGGCAGCTCCGCAGAAGAAATTATACAAAATGAAATAGAAGCAATTGTTACATCATGTAATTATATGGGAAAAAGAAGAATTGGTGCCCTCATCTCTATTGAACGGGAAACAGGGATAGGTGATTATGCGGAAACAGGGATTCCCATCAACGGAAAGCTTACACACCAGCTTTTAACAAACATATTCACACCGAACACACCGCTGCATGATGGCGCAGTTATTATAAAAAATGAAGAGATTACTGCTGCAGCCTGTTACCTTCCTTTATCTGAGAGTCCATTTATTTCAAAGGAGCTGGGAACGAGACACCGTGCTGCGATGGGAATAAGTGAAGTAACCGATGCATTGACGATTGTTGTCTCGGAGGAAACAGGTTCTATCTCTTGTACAAAGAATGGTGAATTACATCGTGATATTCGTGAAGAAAAATTGAGAGAAATGCTGTTAACACACCTATCAATCGTACCAAAAACCTCTGATAAAAAATTATGGAAATGGGGGAATGGTAAACGTGGATAATTGGTTTAAGAGTAAATGGTTTGTCCGTATTCTTTCTTTAGCCTTTGCCGTCACCCTTTATGCTTTCGTCAGTGTGTCAGAAACACCAAATTCCGATGCAACTTTCTCCAGTTCCACAAACTCAACAGAAGTTTTGGATCAAGTTCCGGTGGATATTGATATTGATCGTGAAAAATACGTTGTCAGCGGCGTCCCGGAAAATGTACAGGTAAGTTTACAAGGAACACCTGCCAATGTGACGCCGGTATTACTGCAACGGAATTTTGATGTATTTGTTGATTTAGAAGGATTAGATGAAGGGACACATGTTGTAGAATTACAGCATAATATCACAGGTGATGTAGAAGCATTTATTGAGCCGAAGACGGTAGAAGTGACAATTGAAGAGCGTGCATCACAAGAGTTCTCGGTAACACCTGATTTTATTAATCAGGATAGGATGGCAGATGGTTATGAGGTAGCTGATTACAGTATTGATCCGGAAACAGTGACCATTACAAGTTCCAGAGAAGTGATTGAAGCCATTGGCGCAGTAAAAGTCTATGTGAATATGGAGGATGTGGATTCTTCCATTGATAACCGTGAGCTTCCAGTGAATGTATACGATGTACAGGGAAATGAATTAGATGTTGGACTGGAACCGGAAAGTATTCAAGTTTCTGTGGATGTAAATAATCCAAGTAAGTCTGTTCCGCTTTCCGTAGAGACCACTGGTGAACTGGAAGAAGATCTGGAAATTGACTCCATTACGCCAAACGAAGAAGAAGTAGAGATTTTCTCTCAAAGTGACGTGTTAGAGGATATTTCGGAAGTAAGTACCGAACCATTAGACTTATCGGACATTGAAGAATCCGGAACGGTAGAAGTACCGCTGGATTTACCAGAAGATGTACAAGCGCCGGATACGGAAGAAGTGGAAGTAGAGGTTGAAGTGGAAGGAACGAATGTACTTGAAAATGTTTCTTTAGAAGAAGAAGGTTTAGGAAATGGACTGGAAACTTCCTATACAGACCCTGAATTGGATGTGGAAATAACAGGAGATGCTTCGGAGGTAAATGATGTAACGGCAGATGATATTGATGCCATAGTAGATTTATCGGATTTGGAAGCGGGAGAGCATGAGGTGCCTATTGACATTGAAGCTCCAGATAATGTAACAGCGACAAGTGATGTAGAAGAAGTGACGGTTGATATCACAGAACCAGCTCAAACCGAAGAATAGTTGTATATTGGATGGTCAAAGGAGAGAGATAAAAAATGGGTAAATTTTTTGGAACAGATGGGGTCAGAGGAGTAGCGAATGAAGGGCTGACTCCGGAAATGGCATTTAAGCTTGGCCGTTTTGGCGGTTATGTTTTAACAAAAGACAGTGACAAACCACGAGTTCTGATTGGCAGGGACACCCGTATTTCCGGATATATGCTGGAAGGCGCATTAATCGCAGGCTTATTATCAACAGGGGTTGAAGCGATGCGGCTTGGTGTTATCTCCACACCGGGTGTTGCCTATTTAACAAAGGCAATGAGCGCGCAGGCAGGTGTGATGATATCTGCATCCCATAATCCTGTAGAAGATAACGGCATTAAATTCTTTGGATCGGACGGTTTTAAACTGACGGATGACCAAGAAGCAGAAATCGAAGCTTTACTAGAAAAAGAAGAGGATGAATTACCTCGGCCGACTGGTGCTGCTATTGGTTCCGTGAGTGATTATTTTGAAGGCGGACAAAAATATCTGTCCTTCTTAAAAGATACCATTGATAATGATTTTGATGGTTTACGTATTGCAGTGGACTGTGCGCACGGCTCAACCTCCAGCCTTGCTACCCATCTATTTGCAGATTTAGAAGCAGATATACACTCGATGGGCTCGTCTCCAAATGGGCTGAATATTAATGATGGCGTCGGCTCTACGCATCCGGAACGTCTGCAGGAATTTGTACTGGAAAAAGAAGCAGATGTCGGTCTGGCTTTCGATGGAGACGGGGATCGTTTAATCGCTGTGGATGAAAAAGGAAGAATTGTAGATGGTGATAAAATCATGTTCATCTGCGCAAAATACTTGAAAGAAATTGGTATGCTGCGTGAGGACACAGTGGTATCTACAGTGATGAGTAATTTAGGTTTTTATAAAGCTTTGGAAGAAGCAGGTTTAAAAAGCGAAAAGACGGCAGTTGGTGACCGCTATGTCATGGAAGAAATGCGCAAAAACGGTTATAATTTAGGCGGAGAACAATCCGGTCATATTATCTTCCTGAATTATATTACAACGGGGGATGGCCTCCTTTCTGCATTGCAACTTGTGAATGTTATTCGAGAGTCAGGGAAACCTTTATCTGAGTTGGCAGATGAAATGACCATTTTTCCACAGACATTGGTAAATGTTCGTGTCATTGATAAAAATGAGGCATTGACCAGCCCTATTGTTTTAGATGAGGTACAAGCTGTTGAGGAAGAATTAGGTGAGAATGGCCGCGTTTTAGTCCGCCCATCCGGAACAGAACCGCTTGTTCGTGTTATGGTGGAAGCAAAAACAAAAGAAGATTGTGAAGCATATGCAGAGCGTATTGTGAAAGTTATTGAAACGCATTTAGGAGCATAATAAGTAACATGTAACGTTGAAAAATCGCATGAGTGGATTCCACTCATGCGATTTTTATGTGTGCCAAGTACATCATAACGGACTAGCGGTGGTGTGTTTTTAGCGTTTTCCTTTTGAACGACGACGAAACATCGATACATATAGGGCAGCTCCAGCGAGAAGCATTAAACCAAGACCACTTACAATCATGAAATGGTGGTTGGTAGCTGTATTAGGCAGGTTTCCGCCATCATTTTGAGATAGTTCGTTTATCTCCGCACTCGCTGTTATCATTCGTTCCAGGATAACGATCTGCATACGGAATGCTGCTATAATCAACCGGACCTTTCCAACTGGAAGTCTCAATTGGGCCTTCCGTATTTAATATAGCAACAACTGGTTTTCCCTCAGCCTGGAATGCTCCGATACAGTAGTAACCATGTCTTTTTGGGAATCATTTAAAACTTTTCTTCGTATTAGTTTTACCATCCCATGCTTTATTTCTGCTGAGATAGGCGTTCTTTTAATATTCTCGCGCCAATGATTTTGGTAATTTGTATAGATGCAAGATAATCGCAGAGAATTGACTTTGAATCATTTCACTTTAGAACCCAAACGAATCTTCTTTCTTATTCCGGATGATTTCACTTGCTTCGTACGTATCTATTGTATCCTCTACTAGACGCTCTAAACGAAGGAAAACATCATCATCAATTATTTTCTTTTGCTGAAAGCTCTTTTCTTCAATATAGACATAGGTTTGTACGATATTTGCTTTCATATAGGCCAGGGTTGGTTTTAACTGATAATCAGCAACTAAATAATGTTTGGAGGAGCCTGCCGTTATCAAAAAGCTTACCGTTTTATTCCGAAACGCACTTTCCGGGAGCAAATCAAAAATATTCTTTAAGCTGGCCGGAATCGAAGCTTGGAATACAGGCGTGCCAATCATGATTACATCTGCTTCCATGATCTGTTTGGTTACCCAGGCAGTGTCTCCTGCATAATCAAGATAGTTTCGCCCATCGCTGAACTGCAAATCATAGTCCTTTAAATCAATCAGCTGAAAATCTGCTTCTGGATAGTTTGCTGTGATTTCCTCGGCGACAGCATCCATAGCTGTCCGTGTTTTCGAACCAACAATAGATCCGGATAAACCAATGACTTTCATATGCTAGTCCTCCTTCTTCTTACCTGTATACTTACGGATCGCTGGCAAAATCTCTGTACCGATGATTTCTATATTTCTTACCAGTTGTTCGAATGGGACACCGCCAAAGTCCATTTGGGCTAAGTAGCGCTGATGTCCAAAAAGTTCATGCTGATAGAGAATTTTTTCAATAATTTCCTGTGGGCTTCCAACATTGATAACACTCCGTTTGTCTCTGGCTTGGGCAAATGCCTGTTTGGGAAAGCCTTGTCCATTTGTCCGTTTCATCCCTTCATTAATATAAGGGTACATTTGCTGTAATGCCTCCTGGGTTGTTTCGGCAGCATGGAAAAAGCCGGTGACACCGACAGGGAGTTCTGCAATGTTATGCCCGCTTCTTGTCGCCGTATCCCGATAGGCATCGATGACATTTTTAAAAGCACTGGCCGGACCGCCGAGCGTAGCCAGCATCATCGGCACTCCTGCGTAACCTGCTTTCATCGCACTGGCAGGAGTCCCGCCGACAGCACGCCAGATGGGCAGCTTATTATCTTTCGGACGGGGCAGAATCTGTGCATCTTTTAAGGCTGCACGATATTGTCCTTGCCAGTTAAGCTTTTCATTTTCATTAATCTGAAGCAGTAAATCAAATTTTTCTTCATATAGTGCTTCATAATCCTGCACGTTATACCCTAACAATTCAAAGAGACCGATCCGGGAAGCTCTGCCTGCGATAATCTCTGCACGACCATTAGAAATTAAATCAATCGTCGCAAAATCTTCATAAACACGAACTGGATCAGAAGTGCTGATAATGGTTGATGAGCTTCCAATTTTGATTGTTTTTGTTGCCTGCGCAATCGCAGCTAACACCACGCTATGTGCCTGCGTCGTAAAGTAATCTTGGTGGCTTTCCCCGACACTGAAAAAATCCAGTCCTGCCTGATCAGCCAGTTTTGCCAATTCAATGATTTCCTGAAGACGCTGTTGTGCAGAAATCCGTTTTCCTGTAGAAGGGTTAGCCAGGTGGTCTCCTAAGGTATAAAGACCAAATTCCATGCCTTTGTTTTGATCGATACGATATTGTTCCATATCTGTGCTCCTTTATTTAAATAGTTGAGTTGCTTTTGTAAAGATATTGAATGGAATATGTGCTCTTCTGTACATAGGTTTGTCATGTTCTTCTCTATTTATCACTTTACTATTCAATTGACAAAAAGACAATAAAAAAGATTGAATTAAAGATATTTTATCTATTCATGTTAATATAGCATCAGAAGAACCTAAATTTCTGCCTAACTTTAGGAATAATGATATAATGTAGAAAATACAGAAAAAGGGGAGAGTGAATAGATGATTAAATTTCCGAAACCGGAAGTGGAGCAATTTTTTCATACGTATAGTATCGATCATTTTCAAGTACGCAAAGATGAGAAAAAACTTATTTTTTCAACCAATTTAAGCGGAAAACGTAATTTATGGGCATTGGATTTGAGTAAAGGGCATCCTTACCCCTATCCATTCGCTCACAAGGATGAATCTTCCTTATTTATTCAGTTTGACCCGAACGGAACATATGTCTTAACAAGTTTTGATTCAGATGGGGATGAAAATTATCAGATTTACGCATTGCCTCCAGCGGGAGGAATACCGCAGCCGCTGATTACAGGTGCAGAGAACGAAAAATATTTATTTGCACACCTGAGTAAGGACGGGAAACGCGTATATTATAATACGTCTGAAAACAATCCGAACTTTCTAAACACGCGTGTACGCCACCTTGATACGGATAAGGATGAGCTTTTAGTAGAAGGAGAAGGCGCTCCGACTACGCTGCTAGCTGTATCCGAAGATGAAGGAACGTTCGTATATGAAAGTATGTTCGCGAACACATACAATAATATTTTTATTCAAAAGGAAGATAAAAAAGTTTATCTGACTCCAGATCCGAAAAAAGTGCATGTATCCTATGAACCAGTTTTCACGGATAATAACAGCATTTATTTCCCGACGGATTTTGACAGTGAATATATGTATCTTGCTAAGTATGACATCGAGCAAGAGACGTTTTCAAAAGTGCTTGAATTGGCAGAAGAGTCCATTGAAATCGTCAAATACGATAAATCGTCCAATTCCTTATATGTAGTAACGGCAAAAGGGGTGGAAGATAAGCTTTATCAGTATAAACTGATATCTGGAGAGCTAAAAGAAATCAAAAAGCCTTTTGATTTGGTTGATCAGATAACCATAACAGAGTCAGGGGCAGTTTATATCCTGGGAGGATCAGCGGTGAAGCCAGATAATATTTACCGACTGACAGATAATGAAAAGTGGGAGCAGCTTACAGATAACCGTGTCTTAGGCGTCTCTGAAGAAGAACTTGTCGATCCTGAAATGGTAACGTATTCTTCTTTTGACGGAATGGAAATCGAATCGCTGCTGTTCAGGGCAAAACCGGAAAATGCTAATGGATATACCGTGTTTTGGCCACATGGTGGTCCGCAGGCCGCAGAACGGAAATTTTTCCGTGCTATGTTTCAAAGTATTCTTAACCGCGGTTATCATATTTTTGCACCAAACTTCCGCGGCAGTACGGGGTATGGTTCTTCTTTTGTGAAACTTGTGGAACAAGATTGGGGACATGGACCGCGTCTCGATAATGTGGAGGGTGTTAAATGGCTGTTTGATCAAAATATCTCCGACCCGGACCATCTATTCTTAGTAGGGGGAAGCTATGGCGGCTATATGGCACTGCTCTTGCACGGACGTCATCCGGCGTATTTTAAAGCAGTGATTGATATCTTTGGGCCGTCTGATTTATTTACGTTTGTCAATTCGGTACCACCACACTGGAAACCGATTATGGAAAGATGGCTCGGTGATCCGGAGCGGGATAAAGAGCGGTTCGTAGAAGACTCTCCGGTAACCTATCTGGAAACGATGACCAAACCGATGCTGGTTATTCAAGGAGCAAAAGATCCCCGCGTCGTAAAGGAAGAATCGGATCAAATTGTGCAAAAGCTGCAGGATAAAGGACGGGATGTTCAGTATCTGGTGCTGGAAGATGAGGGCCATGGATTCTCGAAAAAGGAAAATGAAATGAAAGTATATAAGCGGATGTTAGATTTTATGGAAGAGCATAAGTAAGAAAGCACCGGCAGATCTTTAGAGGGGGCGTGAAATGCTCGTTCTGGAGATTTGCTGGTGATTTTTAGTTTAGGACGTAATCTATTCCCTGTCTTGTCTTTCATTGCCATTCAGCTATATTCGCCTCCCATTTTTCGGGTATCTATCTGTTGCTTCCATGCCGTCATTTGTGTATATTTTGCAACATTTTTACGGTGATTTCATAAGCTGTCTTATCGGAGTGCAAGAAAAAGGTTGACCTTGCATAGAACTTTCCGATAAAATATAGAAAGTTCTTGTTTTCCAAATGAAAACGTCCGTTTGACAAGAACAAATAAAAAGAGAGAGGAGCAGAAGGGACAAAAAAGGAACTATAATCAAAAGCGCCAGGACTATTCTGCGGACGGATGGGAAGAATAGTTGACGAGGTCGGAGGTTATCGAATTATTCGGCGGGTGCCTCCCAGCTGTACATCGCAGTTGCCGCTTTACCTTTAAAACAATAGGGTGACTTATTGTACAAAGAGGTAAAGAACGATGTCTTTAAAAGGAAGTTCAAAAAGTCACCAAATAATAAGCGGCGAATCTCTGCGTTGACGTGTTTTTTCCGATACTCACGTATATAGAAACATACGCTTCGTTCGAAAAAAACACGTCGCCTTGATCTTCTTGCTTCTAATTTGGCAACTTTTTGAACATATATTTATTGTAAATACAAACACGAGAAAGGGGCAGTACAAAGGCCCCTTCGCTTCGAATCGGTCTTTTGTCTCTGCCCCTTCAAACAAGGAGGACATCGACATGTGCGGAATCGTCGGTTATATTGGACAAAATGATACGAAAGAAATTTTATTAACAGGCTTGGAAAAATTAGAATATCGCGGATATGACTCTGCAGGTATTGCTACTTTAGGCGATAATGGGGTACACGTAACCAAAGTAAAAGGACGGATTGCAGCGTTACGTAAAGAAGTAGATAACAAAAATGATGCTGCTATTGGTATTGGTCATACTCGCTGGGCTACTCATGGGGTGCCAAGTGTGCAAAACGCACATCCACATCAGAGTGTAACAGGACGTTTTACTATTGTGCATAATGGGGTTATTGAAAACTATATCGCTCTAAAGAAAGAGTACTTGCAAGATGTTGACTTTGTGAGTGAAACAGACACAGAAGTTATTGTGCAGCTGATTGAAAAACTTTATGAAAAACATAAAAACACCAAAAAAGCATTTGGAGAAGCAATGAGCCTGTTGAAAGGTTCTTATGCTATCGGTTTGATTGACGCAGAAGATCAGGACACTTTATATGTATCCAAAAATAAAAGTCCACTGCTGGTTGGGTTAGGAGAAGGATTTAATCTAATTGCCAGCGATGCGATGGCTACGTTGAAAGAAACAAACGAATACTTGGAAATCTATGATAAAGAAATTGTACTTGTGAACCGCAGCTTTGTGGAAGTACAGACATTAGATGGAGAAGTTCTTGAACGGAAGCCATTCATAACGGAAATTGATGCGAACGATACAGAAAAAGGAACATATCCGCACTTTATGCTGAAGGAAATTGATGAGCAGCCAATCGTGATGCGCAATATTATTCGTGAATACCAAAATGAAAAAGGCGAATTAAAGTTAGACAAAGATATTCGAAAAGCTATGCAAAAAACGGATCGCATTTATATCATTGCAGCAGGAACCAGCTACCATGCCGGTTTAGTTGGAAAAGAATTTTTAGAAAAGCTTTCGAACATTCCTGTAGAAGTGCATGTAGCAAGTGAATTTTCCTATAACATGCCGCTGCTGTCTGAAAAACCTTTATTTATCTTTATTTCCCAAAGTGGGGAAACAGCAGACAGCCGTGCCGTATTAGTTAAAATTAAAGAATTAGGACATCCAGCACTAACATTAACAAATGTACCTGGATCAACCCTTTCTCGTGAAGCAAATTATACATTACCTTTACACGCTGGACCAGAAATTGCTGTAGCTTCCACAAAAGCTTATACAGCACAAATTGCTGTTTTAGCAGTGCTTGCAGTGGATTCAGCGAAAGCAAAAGGTATCAAATTAGAGTTTGATCCATTACAGGAGCTTGCGATTGCAGCGAATGCAATGGAAGTAATTACAAACCAAAAAGAAGAGTTGGAGCAGTTAGCAAGAGACTATTTTGCTACCACACGTAATGCTTTCTATATTGGCCGCAGTACCGATTATCATGTGGCACAGGAAGCAGCATTGAAGCTGAAGGAAATCTCTTATATCCAAGCAGAAGGTTTTGCTGGAGGAGAGCTAAAGCATGGAACCATTGCCTTAATTGAAGAAGGTACACCGGTTATTGCTTTAACGACACAAGAGAACGTAAACTACTCTATTCGCGGCAACGTACAAGAAGTTGTTGCACGCGGGGCGAATGCACTTATCGTCAGCTCCAAAGGTTTAGAGCAGGATGAGGATGCGTTTGTATTGCCGCCAGTTCATGAGTTGTTAACGCCGTTGGTAAGTGTTATTCCAATGCAGCTTCTGGCTTATTATGCAGCGCTGCACCGTGATTGTGATGTGGATAAACCGCGGAATTTGGCGAAGAGTGTTACGGTTGAGTAATAAAAAGAAAAGGATTCAATGATGTTTTGTGGCTTTGAAATAAAGTCGTACCGTTTATAAAAAAGTTGCACCGTTTTGCCCCTTTGGACATGATTATCTAAAGGGGCGTTTTTGTGTTAAAAAGAACTTCTAAAGTTGATAAGTGGGTTAAAGAAGGCCGAGGAGCTGGAAACGATGTAAACTATCAGCCATGGTTAAAGATTCAAGATGTTTCCTCATTAGGCAGATCTACAAGACTAAAAGGTATAAAAACTGGAAGACAACATGAATTCTTGTCGGACTTGGAACGAAACTGCTTTTATGTGGCTGAATTTTCTGATGTAACATTAGACGTTCACGAGCAATTTCCATTATTACCCCATGAGGAAACAATTCTTATCGCAGATGAGTTAGGTGTTAAACATCCTACGGATCCTAAAACTGGTGAGTCAATTGTAATGACGCCAAAGTGAATATACAGGAAATCAGTGATTTTTACCGAAAGGAAAGCGCTGAACGATAATCCAAACCTTCGGATTATCGCTCAGCGCATGCCATAGATACGAATGATTTCCTAATCACTCAAAGCGCAATCGGTAATTAGAATGGCAAGCCAGTCGCTTTTTAATTCTGACTGCTTACGAATACTATTTTTAAAGGAACACCATTGGCCTACTTGGTGCGGATGGAGCGCAGAATGCCTTTCTGAAATCACTCAACAGTCAATTCGCCATATATATTTATCGCGCAATAGTACCTCCGTCAACAATAACTTCTGTGCCCGTCATAAATCGAGCTTCATCTGAAGCTACAAATAGAACAGGATATGCAATATCATCCGGATCGCCGATAAACCCTAATGGTATAGTAGATTCTTTTAATCTTTTTGTTTCTTCGTCTATCGCTGCTTCAACCATTGGTGTCATAACAATACCGGGATGTACAGAGTTTACCCGGATTCCGTCTTTTGCCAACTCCAAAGAGACTGCTTTTGTTAATGAATGTGTTGCACCTTTAGAAGCGTGGTAGGACAATCCGCCTTGATCTCCAACGAATGCTGCAATAGATGAAATATTCACAATAGAGCCAGACTTATTTTTTCTCATATTTGGAGTGACTGCTTTAATACCTAAGAAGTTTCCTTTTAGGTTAATATTTAAAACTTTATCTACTTCGTCCATTTCAAAATCTTCTGGCTTTAAACTTTGCAACCCTGCAATGCCTGCATTATTTATCAAGACATCTATTTTCTCAAAGCGCTTTATTGTTTCATCTACAATAGAAACCCAATCATCTTCATTGGACACGTCATGTTTCAAACCGACTACTTTATCACCATATTCTTTATTAATTTCTTCAACTGTTTTTGATAGCAATTCTTCCTGCATATCTGTTGCAACAACATATGCCCCTTCTTTAGCAAATAACCTCGTTGCTGCTGCACCCTGTCCACCAGCAGCTCCAGTAATAATCGCTACTTTGTTATCTAACCTTCCCAAAATAAAAACCCCCTACTTTGATTCACTAAATATGCCTCAAAATTTGATTACATATTCTATTTTAATTTTAAAAACTGCTAATGTAAAATTAATAATATTTATATTAGTATAAGTATTATTAATGTAAAAAGGATGAAATCATGAATTTCGAAAGCTGGAGTATATAAAAGAAGTGATAGAAACTCTATCCATGTCAATTGCTACGAATATATGGATTATTTCAACATATATTAATGATTTAATTGATACTGGTTTTATTATAAGAGCAGTCAAGGAATTGCCTCCCTTCAGACGAATTGTTAAAAATAATTCTCAAATGAAAGGTGAAAATCGGGAGCCAATGGTCTTCATCATTTCGGCAAGTAAAGAAAGTAGAGCAGGCTAATAGAAGAATATCGTGGGTCCATTTTCAATTATTGCATGCGATTCACTAATGAAATCGCGCATAAGGGTCATTTACTTGAATAAACTCTAACCGTTTCTGGAAAAAACGGTTAGAGTTTGATGATGTTTATTTACTCGTATTTATTTAAGGCAATAGTTGCATTATGGCCTCCGAAACCAAATGAGTTAGATAGAGCCGTATTTATTTTCATTTGGCGAGCAATAGATGGCACATAATCTAAATCACATAATGGATCAGGATTTTCTAAATTAATAGTTGGAGGAACTATTCCTTCCTTTAAGCTCATTGCTAAAGCAATTGCTTCAACACTACCAGCTGCCCCTAACATATGACCAAGCATAGATTTATTAGCTGTTACTGGAATCTGATAAGCTTGTTTTCCAAACAGTTGCTTAATAGCCCTAGTTTCAGAGATGTCCCCCACTTTTGTACTTGTTGCATGAGCACTAATAATATCAATTTCCTCAGGTGATATATTAGCATTTTTTAATGCCGATCTCATTGCAAGATAGGCGCCTTTACCTTCCGGGTGGGTAGCTACGATATGGTGTGCGTCTGAACTTGCACCATATCCAATGACTTCTGCATAAATCTTTGCTTCTCTACGTAAAGCATGAGATAAAGATTCTAAGATTAGAATTCCAGCACCTTCTGACATGACAAATCCGTCTCGATTTTCATCAAATGGACGACTAGCTTTAGTGGGATCATTGTTTCTTGTTGATAATGCTGTAGCATTACTAAAGCTTGCTATTGATAATTCTGTTATAGCTGCTTCGGTTCCACCCGCAAACACAACGTCAACTTCTCCAGAACGAATTAGTCGAAAGGCTTCTCCAATAGCTGTATTTCCGATTGCACAAGCAGAAACTGGCGACATAGAAGGCCCCATCGCATTCCACTTGATACTAATTTGGGCAGCGGCAGCATTAGAAATCATGGCAGGTACTAGAGTTGGGCTAACTCTTCTTGGCCCCTTCTGTCTAAGCGCATCAACGTTTCCAATTAAGGTTTCAATTCCTCCTATACCCGAACCTACGTATACTCCTAGCCTTTCAACATCTATACGATCGAGGTCTAATTTAGAATCCTCCCAAGCCTGTTCAGCCGCAGCCAAAGCAAATTGAGAAAAACGATCTAAACGTTTTGCTTCTTTCTTTCCTAAAACTTTATCTGCATCAAAATCTCGGGTAATACCTGCAATTTTTGTCTTATGATTCGTAACATCAAATGTATCAATGGTAGATATTCCTGATTCACCGTTAATCAAATTGTTCCAAAATGTATTGATGTTGCTTCCTGTAGGGGAAACTACACCCATACCTGATATCACAACTCTTTCCACTTTTCACCCCTCCAAATCAATAGTATAATTATACTCTACATCCTTTTTATCCTATTACAAGTAATTATTTATCCTGGTATAATTACTACTAGGTAACATTGATACAATGAGGTGTTTTAAAAATGAATGATAAAATCAGACTAGAGGCTTTATCGGCATTCTTAAAGGCTAAGCGTGCTCGAATTAAGCCGGAGTCTATTGGTTTCCCTACTGGAACCCGGAGAAGGACACCCGGCTTACGAAGAGAAGAAGTTGCACAATTAGCAGGTATAAGTACCACCTGGTATACATGGCTAGAGCAAGGAAGAGATATAAAAGTTTCTTCAATTGTTCTTGATTGTATTTCTACAGCATTGCAATTGAATAATGATGAAACTGACCATTTATATGATCTTGCTTTGGAGGCAAAATCGGGAATAGTAAATCCAATAAAGAACCAACCTGAGCTTACCCCTTCTTTAAAACGAATTCTAACTGAATTAAAACATTGTCCGACTATCATTACGGATCGACATTGCCATATTGTAGGCTGGAACTCTGCAGCTGCTCATGTTTTTTTGGACTTTGAACAAATACCGAATGATCAAAGAAACTTGATTCGTCTAGTATTTACCAGAAAGGAATTAAAAGCATTAGCTGTTAATTGGGAGGATTTTGCGAAAGGTTTTCTTGCAATTTTCCGCACATACTATGGTCAGTATTTGGGAGATGAATGGTATGATCAATTTATTAAAGAAATGAGTGATTCTCATCCCGAATTTCAGGATTTATGGCAGGAAAGCCAAGTAAGTAAAGCCCCAGAATTGACGGTTGAATTCAGACATGCTAGGGTCGGCAAAATGCTCTTTAATTTAACTTCTTTTCAAGTTCAGGGTGATATGGATTTACGGTGCAGTATTTATACACCAGTAGATGAAACTGATACAGAAAATAAATTAAAGCGATTAATGAAGAGTGTTCCTACAGAAAATTATCTAAAGTAATCTCACTGCGAATAGAGTCGACGGAAATCATTTATAGGTCGTAAAATGGTGAAATTGAAGGATATTCTTATTAAACATCAATCATCTTCCGTTAACGGAGCGCGATTGTTGAAGTTTGCAGCTATAAAATGATCAAATTTTTTTATAAAAAATGTATATTAATTCACAAGGGAAGAATCCATTTTGATCAATCTTTTTTCAAAGCGGATTCTTTCTAATTGTCCTAAAATGAGGATCTGCGGAATATTTTTGATCGAACTTTATTTTAAAGCCACATAGGTTGTAGATTAAAAATAAAGTTGCCATGTTTAAAACAAAGTCGCGAAATTTTACCCCCTTTGGATAGGATTGTCTAAAGGGGTGTTTTTGTGGGGAAAAGAATATCTAAAGTTGATAAGTGGATTAAAATGATTATTTTGATATTCGGAGCTATGATGTATACCGGGAAATGGCAAACCAACAAATTGATGATGTATCAATGTCTCTTATGAATCGTCTATAGAATAATTCGCGAAGTATGCGAGAAAAATATCTTCTGAGCATTCTTTCATAAAATTCCCATGATATGTTTGGTTTTTCTGTTTATGTGGAAAGTATACCTCATATATTAACATCAGGAGGAACAGCTATGGTTACGATAGAATCCATTATAATTGGTATTATATTTATTATTATTCAACTCTATGCCCTGCCGATTGTTGAACGTTCGCCGATTGGACAAAGAAAGCTGCTCTCCTTATCAGGCGGTGTAGCTATTGCTTATGTGTTTGTCTATATTTTACCAACGCTTCATGAGGAGCAGGATAAACTCGGGGGATCGTTCGCATTAGATACGGAACTTTACTTTCTCGGTCTCATCGGTTTATTGATTTACTTTGCAGTATATGCATTTGCTGAGACAAAAACAGCTGCACGGCTGAAGGCAAACACCATTTATTTCGTTCAGATCAGCTTTTTTATGGTGTATTCCTTCATTGTTACCTATATCGTTTTTTCATCCGATGTTCAGCGCGTCGAATCCTTATTTTACGGTCTAGCCATTAGTCTTCATTTTATCGGTTTGTCGTATCATCTGGGAAAAGAGAGTGAGCGGCTGCATAAAAGGGCAGGACGCTACATGCTTGCGGGGGCAACCTTGATTGGGGCGTTTGCAGGAATTTTCGGGCCATCATCCGGTCTGTTTGTAGATTCCATTATTGCTTTTAGTTCAGGTGCCATGATATTTAATGTCATCAGCAAGGAGATCCCTTTTGAAAAGAATGCTCACTTGCCAACATTTTTAATCTCTTCCCTTGTCTATTCCATTATGTTGCTTGTGTTAAAAGGCTTCTTCAATTGGTAGCTACGGGAATCCTGGGAATCCTTAGAAGTAGTGGCTTCCGGAGCTCTGATGGCCGAAAATATTTTAGCGTAGGAATTTTTTAAAATGTTGACGAGGCAGCCATAAGGCGAAAACTCGGATAATAGTATTGGTTTAGGAGTATTTGCTTTTAATGAACCAGCTATAAGGAGTTATGAAAAAGTTGGGTCTGCAAAAGGATTTGGATTGGAGCCTAATCAATATTAAACTTTTACAACGATGCCTGGCTCACACCGGCTTCTCAGTATCTACATTTGGTCATAGCGAAGGGGTGAATGAGAAAGGGTTATATATATCTTTTCCTCATGAGGAATGCTAAGAGGAAATTATCCAGGGATGAGAGAACCAGCATCATCTGGCTTGCTATGGATTTAAAATAAAATTTAACCGTTTGTAAAAAATTAACTGTTTATAGAAATTGGATAGCTTGAAACACGGTGATAAAGTAAAAAAATGGGGGCCGTCATTGGGAATATTTGAATTTCAAAAGCGTATCCCCATATGGAAAGAGATTATAGGTACCCCGGTACCCTAGGCGGGGATCAAAGAAGTGATTTTGTATATTAGTGATGATGGCGGTGAAAGTTGGAACGGTAAAGCGCGTTTTGTTATTAAATCGGATGAAGAAATATCATTTAAGGAGTTTTAAGGGGATGTAGCACCTTGTCTTATATGGAAATATTAAAATTGGCAGTCGCCTTTGTAATCCTTTATATTATTTTTGAGGAAAAAGAAAAGAGTTGGCCAAAAAGGATAAGTGACTTTATCTTTATATGTATTGTTTTTTTCGTGGCAAAAATATTGCCCGGTTACTGGTTTTTTGTAGGATTAATATTTGTACCAACTATTTTATTAGGAATTGATTACATACTTTTTTCAAAGAAAAAGGACAGTTTAAAAGAGTATGCAGGCGCTTTTGTGATTTTAGTATTTTTTATGTCATTTATAAAAATCTTATAATCAATCGGAGAGGTTTCTCTGCCCTCCTAATAGAAAAAATGTAAATAATATTGGCTCAATAACAATTGGGCCAATAGAAAATTAATGTTCCTTAAATAATAAAAATGTTCCTTATAAAAAATAACGTTCCCAAACCCGAAGAACACTCCGGTATATTCCCACCGGACCTTCGGGTTTTTTTACGTTCAAATTCGGTAGAAAACACAAAATTAATCTCCGCTTTAAATCATCCGTTTTTTCGATGCTGCTGTTTCAAATAATCACTCAATATCTCTTCAATAGGATCTGTGCAATGTGAACCCAATAAAAGTCCAATACTTTTGAAAGAACAATACCTTTTCTTTGTTCATTTTTGATGGAAAAGCGAGTACAATGGAGGAACGTAATTTTCTATTGAAGAATTTGGAAATAAGATGTGAGGTTACGAGGAAGAAACGGATGATTGGGAATTGAGAAGAGAACGTTAAGTGAAACATTCGTTTTATATGGGCACATCTTCAAAATTGAGTAAAATCTATCCAAAAAGTAATATAAATAAAAGAGAGAAGGTCTACTTTATGAAAAAAGAAATAGAGATCCATGATTTCGAACAATATGGTGAGGAGCTGTTGGAAAAATACAAGGTACCTGGTTTTGCAATTGGATTAGCTAAAGATGAGGAATGGAATTATGAGAAAGAATTCGGATTCCGTGATACGGAAGCAGAACTTCCTTTATCACCAGATACCATTTTTGGAGTCGGTTCATTAACAAAAGCTTTTACAGCTGTTGCTATTCTTCAGTTACAAGAAAAGAAAAAGCTAAATCTAAATGATCCTGTCATCAATTATTTGCCGGAATTTAAGACACCGAATGAAGCACAAACAAAACAAATAACGATTCATCATTTTTT
This sequence comes from Oceanobacillus timonensis, assembly GCF_900166635.1. NCBI lineage: Bacteria > Bacillati > Bacillota > Bacilli > Caryophanales > Bacillaceae > Oceanobacillus > Oceanobacillus timonensis. The sequence continues at coordinate 4,200,409 of NZ_LT800497.1, read as the reverse complement.
GACACATACATCAGGTATTCCGCCGTTACCCACTTTAATGGGTGCGGTGAAGAAAAGTATGGAAAAGGATTTAAACTTAGAAGAAAACCAACAGCAAGAGAACCCATTGGATGCAATCCAGGCGATTGATACGCATGCTGAGTTAATGGATGCCATTGCAAAAGCAGCATTCACACCAATTGGGGAGCCGGGAACCGAATTCAGTTATTCAAATGATGCTTACGCCCTTTTAGGTGCCATCATTGAACGCGTTAGCGGTAAACCATATGAATTATATGTGCAAGAAAATATTTTAGAGCTTGCCGGTATGCATCACAGTGGTTTCCAATTGGAGGACCTGGAATATGAAGATATAGCCGTTTTGTATGATACGCAACAGAAAGAGGATAAAGAAATGATAGTTAGGTCCAATAATCCTTTAGATGCTCCAGCAATGCGTGCGGCAGGGTTCTTAAAGTCAACAGTGAATGATATGCTTCAATTTGCAGAAATGATTCGGAATGACGGGATGGTTGACAATGTGCGCATTCTATCCCCGGAAAGTGTGGCATCTATGACAACGCCGTACATCCAATGTGAAAAAGGAACCTACTATGGTTACGGCTTAATGATCATTCCGGATTTCTTTGGGTATAAGCTGATTCAACACGGCGGAGATATTAAAGGGGTAGCGGCTCAGATGAATATTCTTCCGGAAATCGGACTAACGGGAATAGCTCTTGCCAATGTAGCGGGGGCTCCGTCTTCCAAACTGCTTTTTAGTGCATTTTCCAGTTATTTGGGCAAGCCCGTCGATGCTACGCACTTAAACGTTGAGTTTGTTGACTTAGCACCTGGAAGTTTAAAGGAATTGGAGGGAACGTTCCTATCGGGTGATGGTTTGAAAATTGAATTTTATGTGGAAGATGACAGTCTGCATTTGGCAGCTGCTGGTCTAGCTGATGCGGTGCTTCAGCCAATTGGGGATGACCAGTTTTTATTTCCCATGAAGGAAATGGATTCTATCATTCGATTTGTGAGAGATGAAGATAAGCAAATTGATCGGATTGAATTTGCATTTAGACAAATTCCAAAGGTAGAGGAAGGGAATTAATTTTATTTTTGGAAACTAGTATGGCAGCAAAAGTTGCACCAACTCATTTTTAAACGGAATAATACCTTTCAGATGGCAGGATACAATGGTATACTATCTATATCATTTAAACGAAAGGTGTGATGGCTTATGGCATATAAATTAAATTTTCTTCATGTAGATATGGACGTGTTGGTCATTGGAAAAATTATGCTAAGGAGGCATCACATTGGAAATAGAGAAAACCAAACTTCAATTAGAAACGGAAAGATTGGTATTAAGACCGTTGCAGAATGGGGATTATCATCGTTGGCTGGAAGGTTGTCGTAACAGATTACCTTCTCAGTATAAGTACGATGACAATAAAATGGATTTGAGCGGATGGACACAACAAACATTCAATGATAAGGTCGTTTCAAAATTTGAAGAGTATGCTGATCAGGATAAAGTGTATGTATTTGGTATCTTTCGAAAGTCGGATCAAAAACAACTTGGTAAGGTTGAACTCGAAACGCTTATCAGAGATGAATTTCAGTGGGGACTTTTAGGATACACGATTCACAACCAATTTTGGCGGAACGGTTATGGGAAAGAAGCAGTAAAAGCGGCTCTTGATATCGCTTTTAACATACTTGCATTCCATCGCATTGAGGCTCACATCAATGTTGACAATGAACCTTCCTTAAAGCTTGCAGAAAGCGTAGGCATGGAATTTGAATGTATTAGAAAAGGTTTTATATTTGAGTTTGGTGCTTGGACCGATAATATGGTGTATTATATGAACTCCAAATAAGAGGTAGTTATCTTGGGCGCAACTTCGTTTATTTGAATTGCGCCCATTTCCGTTAATGGGCATTTTCCAGGAAAAATGAATGAGCTTATTATAGCTTTGGAATATATGCCGAGTTCAACGAAAAAGATGAGAGATATGATGTTCCTGATAATAAATATAAAATGAATACCATACAGCAGCTGGCAAGAGGTTAATTTGTAATACGCGTTGGTAAGGGGTAACCTTCAGAACGGTTACCCCGTTTTATTATGTGAATGCATTTTATCACAGAGAATCACCCGTAAAACTCCCGCCTCCAAATAAAGAGTAAGAATGAATTTATTGAGGAAGGAGATAACGGACGCTAACTCCCTGAATTACTCAACTAATCATTCAGTGGGAGACTGAATGAAGTTTCGTTTTATAATGGTTCTTGTAGATATATAGAGACGAACCGAATTTAAAAAAAGGATTTATTACGAAGTTATCCTCATTCCATCAATCCATTCCGATTGGTGTAAGATTTTTTAAACTTGGGTATAGTAATGATGGACATCTTAATAAGAGATGGAAATATGAAATACTGATAATGTGATTGATTTTGACAATTGCTCGGCGGTTATTTTAATCGGATGCCCTATTGAGTGAAGACAGCCTGTTGGTTTTTATATCAGCAGACAGGAGGGAAATATTTTTCGGTCATTCTCAACTCACATGACAAAAAGTTTAAAGGAGAGGCGATTTTGATGACTCTTAATAATAATGGTTTTACTCTAAATGATGGTTCCGTGCTTCCTTTTGTGGGACTAGGCACAATCGGTATTGACGGTGATCAGGGTACATTTGAAATTTTAAACGCCTTAAACTTAGGTTACCGTTTAATCGATACGTCCACAAACTATAACAATGAAGGTATTGTCGGTGAAGCGGTGCGTCGCTCTGCACTGCCTAGAGAAGAAATTTTAGTCAGTGCGAAATTGCCTGGCTCTCACCATGAATACGACAAGGCGTTTATCTTTATTCAAGAATCGTTACGTCGCATGGGACTAGAATATTTTGACAAGTATTTAATTCATTGGCCGAATCCGAAAGACGGCAAATATGTCGAAGCTTGGAAGGCCTTAGTGGATGCTCAAAAACAAGGATTAATCCGAACCATCGGTGTTTCAAACTTTGAACCGGAACATCTGGATGATATTATTGAAGCAACAGGTGTGACGCCTGCGACAAATCAAGTAGAGCGTCAACCTTATTTTAATAATAAGCGTATGGTTGAAGAAAATAAAAAACGGGGTATTCTTACGGAAGCTTGGAGTCCTTTTGGACGGGGGCACCTGAATGATGTGCTGGAAAATGCCACAATAAAAGAAATTGCTGATAAATATGGTAAAACTCCGGCGCAGATTATTCTAAACTGGAATTATCAGGCTGGTGTATTTACTATTCCAAAATCAAGCAATCCAACGCATCAAAAAGATAATATCCACAGTACCAGCTTTGAATTAGCTCCTGAGGATATGGAAAAAATGGATTCATTGGATAAAGGGGAAGCTGGCCGTGTAGAAGGGCAGGATCCTAACGAATATCATGAATATGTATAAGTAGGAAACGATAGGAACATCAGAATTTGTACAGTCTCTTTGCAATGGTTTGCAACATGGTTCAATTCCGAGAAGAGAACGTATAATAATGGTAAGTGCTCTGCCAGAAAAGAGTTATTTTAAAACGGACGCTTTTCTTGTGTAAGAAAAGCGTCCGTTTTCTATTTTTTGATGCAATTGAAAGGCTTATCTACGATCTGTTCTTGGCAGTGGATATAAACCTTTATTAAATTGTTCCCATAACTTAGGTGGTAAATCATGTTTATCATCTCTATCAGGGTCAAATTCTGACAGGATATTGTCTGCTTTATCATTCTGTATTTTATGAATGAAATGATGATCTAATAAAATCTCTCTGCCTAATGCGATCAAGTCAACATTTCCTGATTCGATAGCTTCTAATGCATCTTCAGCAGTAAATATGGAACCAATACCAATCAATGGCATGCGGCCATCTATCCATTGGTGAAGTAATTTAATTCTTTCTTCGCCTTGATACTTGCCTTCACGGGTTTTAGAGTGTACCTTCATTAAGGAAACATGCAAGAAATCTAAAGGTTTTTCAATTAAATTTTTCACCAATTCTTCTGTGATTTCCATCGTTATACCTGGTGATTCTGCTTCCTCTGGTGAAAATCTATAACCAACGATGAAATGCTCATCTGCATGAGCTTTCACCGTGTTGATAACCTCATCCACAACTTTCATTGGAAATTTTAATCTGTTTTCTCCCCACGCATCATCACGACGATTATAATATGGTGAAACAAATTGTTGGATGAGATAATGGTTTGCCCCGTGTATTTCTACACCATCGAATCCTGCTTCGATCACTCTGCGTGTTGCCTCGCCAAATGCTTTAATGGTGTGTTCAATTTCTTCTTGTGTCATTTCTCTGGCATGATGTTCTTCTTTTTCATAGGACGGGCTATGCGCCCTATCACCGTGTAAGGTGATAGGGCTTGGAGCCACTACATCTTCATTCGGTGTTAAATAGGGCATTGACTGTGCCCCGCCATGATGTATTTGTACAATCGCTGTTGCCCCATTTTGCTTCATCGCTTCAGCCAACCGTTTCAAACCATCCAGATTAGAATCATGTGCAACGGAAGGTTGACCAGGAAAGGCCTTTCCTATATCAGCCACATTACTAGCTGCAGAAATAGCCAATCCGACATCTTTAGAACGTTTTTTGATATAATCAATTTCCGCATCAGATATTGTCCCATCATCGTTTGAAGACGCATGCGTGAGTGGGGCTAAGACTAATTTATTTCTTAACTCTACTTTGTTGGGTAATGTCACTTTTTCAAATAGTGGTTCAAACTTCTTATCCATTACGATAATACCTCCAATAAATTTTCATTTAAAACAATTCGATTGTTTTTCATTTTGAGTTATTACTCAAACTTTAATCCGTGCAATTTTATAATTTGCCACAAAAAGTATAAAACAGGTATCGAGCTAAATTGGACCTATTTTTATTTAATTCACCATAAATTGATTTTTCAAAACGAAGGCTACTTCTGTGAATACAGTTAAAATATATGCAATGTAACGCATTATTTAAATCCGTTTAATAACTACATATTTGTATATCTAGGATTATCGATATAGTAGTTAAAAAGAAAAGAGAATCTATTTCGATCTCTGTCCTAAAATATTCAGCTAACTGACTTCGGCAAGTGAGCGTTTTGTTTAGAAAAATACTTGTCGGATTCTTTTCATTCCTTTAAGATGTTAAGTTGAATTTTATTAGATAATGCTTTAAATACATCAATAGGTTCCATACGATTCATTATATCTATTTTTCTAGATATGTCAAATTATAAGTGCAATCGATTCGTGGTAAATATAAGTAGAATAAGCATGGAAGTTCGTAAAGAAATAAAGGTTATTTCAGCACAAATAAGAGTTAAAAAGTAAGTTCGCCACGCTTCCGGTTGCATTCAAGATTACTTGAATGTTTATAATGATAATATATTTAAAGAAATGAATGGTGGGTATTCATTCTGAATCATTCTAAAAGTTATTACGATGGAATAGAAGGCTTCATTGAATTGGGCTTTCAACAATGCCTTCTTTTATCTTTTGCCAAAACGAAGCACAGGTGGTGTAAAATATGCTGACAATAAAAGAGGCTTCCGAAAAAACAGAAGTTCCGGCATCAACCATTCGTTATTATGATAATGAAGGGCTTTTACCTTTTATTGAGCGCAGTGAAAATGGTTATAGGATGTTTAAGGAAGAAGATTTATTTTGGCTGGAGCTAATAGGGTGTATGCGTGCAACAGGGATGTCTATTGAAATATTAAGGCATGTGGCACACTTACACATGAAAGGAGATAGCACGTTAGAAGAAAGAACACAAATTTTTCGAGACCATCAGGAAAAATTGCAGAAACAGAAACTGGATATTGATATAGCGTTGGACAAGCTGACAAAGAAAATGGAGATACTCGACGAAGAGAAGTCACCTAAAAAAACCTCTCAGATTTAGATTTCTGAGAGGGTCTTAATGTGTTTTATTTGGCATTTTGCAGCAGCTTTTTCCGGACAAATTTTTCATCTGGATCAACAACAGATGTAAAACGAAATGAAGATACTAATTCTTTTTGGAGCTGTTCCGACTCCCGTTCAAGCATTTCTTTCGCATCCACTACTACACCGATTGCAAAGATATCATGGTGGTAAAGACCTTGTTCATGCGACAGCTCAATCATTTCTTTCGTTAAATCATTAACAAAAGATGCTTTAGAGATAGAAACTTTTCTACTTGCGTTTACATCCCCGGTGGAAGCCAAAATAGATATTGTCGTTTCTGTTGGAGCATATTCAGCTAAAAAACAATGCATGGAAATCTCCTCCTTTTAATTAGCGGGTTGTATACCCTCCGTTAGCAAATATGGTTTGGCCATTAATCCACCATCCGTCTGTTGTCAAAAATGTAACGACAGGAGCGATATCTTCAATTTGTGTTAATTGATTATGAAGTGCTTGCGACTGATGAAACGCTACTCTTTCATCCGTTTCTTGGGGATAAAAGAAAGGAGTGTCCATTGGACCGGGAGCAATGTTATTTACGGAAATTCCCCGGCTCATTAATTCTGCTGAAGCAGCTCGTGTATAGTGCTCAACAGGCGCTTTTTCACCCGCATACGTAGAATATCCATCCGTATAAGCGGCTAATAATGCTGTGACGATGGTAACGATTTTCCCGTTGTCGTTCATATGCTTCGCTGCTTCTTTGATAAAAAAGTAGGCGGTTTTTGCATTAATCTGCTGCATGCTGTCATATTCTTCTTCCGACGTTTCTACAATCGGTTTGCGAAGAACTTTGCCCGTTGTATTAACAGCAATATCAATGTTGCCATACTGACTTACAGCAAAATCGAACAGTTCTTCCATTTTCGCTGGGCTTGTTAGATCCCCTTGAAATAATACAGCTTCACCGCCATTATCTTTCATCCATTCAACCGTTTGTTTTGCTTCTTTCTCAGAGGAAGCACTATGATAATGCACAACTACTTTTGCTCCGTCATTTGCAAAATTTTTGCTTACCAAAGCGCCAAGGTTCTTCCCGCCGCCTGCAACAACGACTACTTTATCTTTCAATGTATCAAATTTTGCCATGATCATTACCTCCTTGATAATTATTCATCTAGAGTGTAAACCTTGAAGCGCGCTTGAAGGCAATAGAAAAATAACATACTACAAATATTTCTTCCCGCAAAGCTTAGATATATAAGGAGATGAATGCATCTTTTTCGTTCCTTTCTAGCGGAAGTGCAGATTGCAAATAGGGGTATCCAACGTCAAACCAATAACCTTTACTCCCCTTGAGATGATAAATCTAGAGCGTTTGAAGAAAACAAATGAATAGTGGTAGGATAAGGAAGAAATGGTGAGATATGATTTGAAGGATACCATGAAAAATAATTTTCTATATTTGTTTTAGTTTTTGTGCTTATGCTTATCATGTTTCAAATTCCTCTTGCTGCGATGTAGGGTACGAGTGGAGTTTTTGAGGTTTATACATTTTGGGTTGTTGTACTGTATAAAGAAATTAGAAGAGGCAGAGAGGAGAAAAGTATGCATGTATAATAACAAAGATAAAAAATTCCATTGTGATCATTGCAACAAAATCATAGAGACAGGTGAAAAATGCTGGATAAAATGGAATTTTCCTCCTAGCCATTTAAAGACACAAACAATGCCCAGAAAGAGTTTTGAATGGGGAAATGTGCCTTTGATTTGCAGCCAGTGTTCAAATAAAGATATTAAAATGTCAGATTACTAGCCTATATCTTTTGGTAAGCTTGCATCGATTAACATTTATATATAATGCCGGCCACAGGAAGGAGGCATAAAGTGATACGCATTCTTACCATGATCATTGTCATTTTGATTTTAGATCATTTTATCAACCGATATCTCATAAAGAAATGGGATATACAAACATCTGATTTGGGATTAAAATATGTGAATAAGCTACATAAATATGGGGAGAGAATACTTTACCTGGGAAGTTTAATTGTGTTAGTTATTGCAGTAAATGATTTTCCAGACCTTCGAATATGGGTGTTTATTAGTATGGCCGTTTTGTTCGCATTTCGTACTATCATGAAATGGACGTATGCAAAAGAAAACAAAACATATCTTCTAAATGCTGTAACCTGTGGATTATTTATTGTAAGTTCATTTGTTTACGGCTTTTTATAAATTAAAAGAACTGGAAAAGAAAGGAACACGCATTTGTTGTTGTTAGGTTTGGAGGTTTTATTTTGTCGGCGACACTTGTATTCGCTATTATTATATTTATATTAACCCTCGTTCTGGTTATTTGGCAGCCGAAAAATTTAAATATCGGCTGGTCTGCCATGGGGGGAGCTGTTCTTGCTTTACTCACAGGAGTAGTGGGATTGAGTGATGTACTGGAAGTTATCGACATCACATGGAATGCAACATTATCCTTTGTTGCCATCATTCTTATTTCTTTAGTATTAGATGAGATTGGCTTATTTGAGTGGGCAGCATTACATATGGCGCGTTTAGCAAAAGGGCACGGAATCAGGATGTTTATCTATATAAGCATGTTAGGTGCGGTTGTCGCAGCTTTATTTGCAAATGATGGTGCAGCACTCATTCTAACGCCGATTGTACTAGCGATGGTCCGTCATTTGGATTTTAAAGAAAAAATGATTTTTCCATTTATTATGGCGAGCGGTTTTATTGCGGATACAACCTCCCTGCCGTTTATTGTCAGTAACCTAGTGAATATTGTTTCGGCTGATTTCTTTGGAATTGGATTTGTGGAGTATGCTTCAAGAATGCTTATTCCAAATTTATTTTCTTTCGTCGCAACGATTTCAGTATTATTCATTTATTTTCGTAAAAACATACCAAAAAATTATGATGTATCCAAATTAAGAGCCCCGAGTGAGGCGATCAGGGATGTGAAAATGTTTCGCCTATCATGGCTTGTGCTAAGTATATTAGTAATTGGATATTTTACGAGTGAATTTATCCATGTCCCTGTGTCGTTTATCGCCGGCATCATTGCAATTTTCTTTATTGTTATGGCCAAAAGCAGCACCGCTGTGAATACGAAAGAAGTCATAAAAGGAGCCCCATGGAATATTGTATTTTTTTCCATTGGCATGTACGTGGTGGTCTATGGATTAGGTAATGCCGGACTTACATCGGCACTTGCAAGCGTGATTCAAACTGTAGCCGATCAAGGTTTATTTGTTGGGACAGTTGCGATGGGATTTATTGCAGCATTCTTATCTTCCATCATGAACAATATGCCTACTGTCATGATTGATGCATTAGCTATTGCGGAAACAAATACATCTGGTGTGCTGCGAGAAGCGCTTATTTATGCAAATGTAGTCGGATCGGATTTAGGGCCGAAAATCACACCAATTGGTTCTTTGGCAACATTAGTATGGTTGTATGTATTATCACAAAAAGGCGTGAAGATTTCTTGGGGAACGTATTTTAAGACAGGGATTATTTTAACCCTTCCTATTTTATTAATTACATTAGTAGGTTTATATCTAACATTGATTCTAATTTAACAAGGAGCATGATGATGTCTACAAAAAAAATTTATTTCTTATGTACTGGAAACTCTTGCAGAAGTCAGATGGCTGAAGGCTGGGCGAAGAAACATCTTGGAGATACTTGGGAAGTGAAGAGTGCAGGTATAGAAGCGCATGGTTTAAATCCAAAGGCTGTAAAGGCAATGCAAGAGGTGGATTTGGATATTTCAGATCAAACATCCGATATAATTGACTCCGCAACCTTAAATAATGCGGACTTTGTCGTCACTTTATGCGGAGATGCTGCGGATAAGTGTCCTATGACACCGCCGCAAGTGAAACGTGACCATTGGGGATTTGATGACCCTGCAAAAGCAAAAGGAAATGAAGCGGAGAGATGGGCAGTGTTCCAACGAGTTCGTGACCAGATTGGAGAAAGAATCAGGCGCTTTGCGGAGACAGGGGAATAATGTGTGTACGGGTTTATGATAAGGTAGTCAACAATGCGCTTTCGATTATCATAAAATGATTCGAAAGCGCATTGTTTTAGCTATAGTATAAGGGGATAGATGTAAAATCAAACAACATATAGTAATGGGCTGTTATCCGTTGCTTTTGATATTTAGTCCTCAAACAAATTTTCAGTTTCGATGGTAAAGTCTTCAAATAATCTGGAAGCCACTTTCTCATTCTCACTAACTAAATCAAATTGCACCTCGCCATTTTCATCCAGCGTGTACATCATGATACGTTTTTCCATCGGATCAACAATCCAATATTCCTTTACGCCAAATTCCATATAAAGATTTAGCTTTCTTACTAAGTCGTGTGATTTATTTGATGGACTCAATATCTCAATGATAAATTCTGGTGCTCCGATATATTCATTTTCAGTAAAGTTTTCAGGGTTACATGTCACAAATAAGTCGGGAACAACCCTTTTATTTTTATTATGATCATTCTCGTTTTGCTCAAATAGGACATCCGTTGGTGCAGAAAAAACTTCACAGCCGCTATTTTTTAATACTTGATGCAGTTCTCCATGAAGAAAAGAAGCTATTCTTTGATGTGTTATGCTTGGAGATGGGGACATGTAAATAATTCCATCGATATATTCTAATATTTCATCCGCTTGTTGTCGTTTCTCTTCAAATTCTTCATAGGTGTTGAAATTTTTATCTGTTAAACTCAATTCAATCACCATCCTTATCTAAATTATAAGCGAATTCTTATTGAAAATAAAATGAAATATCTATTTACTTTATTATTCCCAACCAAAAACATCTATTTTTATTCCTATTTCATTTCTCAGGCATTCTTTTAACTAATAAAAACAACAGAAAGAACAACCCCAGATAACCAAACAACGGATACAGTACCGACAGTAATTTTCCATATCCCACCTGGCTGATTAGAGAGATAACAAGCAGGATTATCAAGACAGCGTGCCGATAACGAAGATGAAACGCAGACTGCAGCTGGCGTGTAATGCCAAACACATTCCCGACCACCGTATTGAAAATCTCCCCGTAAATAACAACTAAGAACAGGACGTGAATAAGAGCTCCGAAATGTTGGACAATCTCGGCCATTGGTATTTCATAAGGAAATGTTTCCGGAAAGACGGATAATGAAAAATGAATCCATAAAAGGATAAAGAATAAAGCCAGTCCACCCAGAAATCCGCCCCAGCGTAAGATATGTTCATCCTGAATTTCTTTTCCTAATGGAACAAGGACCACCTGTGCTGTCATCAGATTAAATGCTGCGTAGGCAAAAGGGGAACCCGCCCATGAAAGGTTGTCCGATAACTGAACAGGGAGGAGTTTTTCTGCAAGCAGATACGGATGTTCGCCCGCGATAGAGCCTGCTACAAACAGGACGAAAAGAAGCATTAATGGCACAATGTAGGAGTTAATGGCAAATAACCCATTTAACCCTTTCATGACAACGATGTAAGAGAGAATCAGTGTCAGGATAATTCCTAATTGAAACGGAAGGCCAAGCTGTTCATGAAATACAGCGCCTGCCCCGGAAAGCATAACGGAAGTAACGCCGATAACGACGAAAAAGATAAAAAGATTAATCACTTTGGCAATCTTTCTTCCAAAGAGGTATTCATTTAAATCCTGATAAGAATAGGCTCCAATTCGGGCAGATATTATCATTATTTTAGTTCCAATCCAAATAAACAAGACTCCGCTGAATGCAATGCCAATGGTCCCTAAAGCTCCATAGGTACTAAAAAATGTGACAATCTCTTTCCCTGATGAAAAGCCTGCCCCAATAACTGTTCCGACATATGTAGCTGCTAACAGCAATATAGATATTTTTCGATTTCGCATCACGCCACCTCCTCATCATTTTTATGATAAGCAGGACAAGGAAATACCAGCTTTTCCAAATTTCATTTGAAAAAACGAAATACCCTCCAAACAATAACGAGGAACAGCATATATCCGAAAAAAGAATAGGCATGGTTCCAATCCGGGTGATGTATAAAGCCTCCCAGTTTCTCAGCAGCTTTTTCAATAAAAATGACCGCTGTACTAATCGTAAGGATCATTATGCACCGCGGAAGAATCCTCATCCGATTGACCAGATACAAAAATAAAATGACGGAGACAGGAAGAATCAGCAGCGTAAAGGCAATATTGACTGTAAATATTTCTGGGAAAAGACGCATGGGAAAGTGATACATCCCGATGCCGACAAAAAATAAATCTAAGTAGGTCCCGACGACGGAAGAAAAGAGAGCTGCGATGACATACGCCTGCTGTTCTTTACTCCTCTCTAAGGAAGATTGCCTTTTTTGCAATGATGATAAGTTCGATTTTTTCCATTGCCTTGCAGTATTTTTCATGAATTTCCCCACCTGTATTTTTTTCTTCTTCTACGAAATAATCAATCACACTTACATTGTCAAACCAGTCTCCTCTCTCAGCCGGGGAGTGGTTCACGTTTTTCCAAGCATATTTCAATGGAGGGCTATAGATTCGGGGAGCTCCTTTTCTCCGTTCACAATGCCTTGTTCTTCGCCGATAGACCGTACCCGGTGCAGATTCATTCACAGAATGAAACAAATCCTTCCAATAATCGGCTCGGGAGCCTGTATGCGGATGCTTCCTTGCCCAAAGCAGAATATCTTTTAAGACAGATTTCTGTTGAAAAAGGATGGCATATAAACGTTTCCCCAGCATAATCCGCTCATGGAGAGAGCCAAAATGGTGCAGGGTATCGCCAATTAAGGCGGGCTTCTTTTCTATTTTCCCAAGGTGATAATGCGGGAAAATAACATGGTTAAAGCGTAAAAAATCATATAGCTTAAAACCCAATGTATCTAAAACCGTTTCTTTAAAATGAGGATGATGCACCACTCTTTTTTCTAAATAGCTTTGTTCATTAATAATGGTTGCGATGGCTAACAGATAACGGTCACCATGCTCCCAAAAATGATTCCACACCACTTCCATAAATCTAGAGACATTCAAGAAAGGAAGAAGGTGAAAAAGATTTTGATGCATTCTTACACTTTGCTGATACAGCAATAATTGCGGATAAACATCCTGGAATATTAACCAATTACCCCGTTCTAAAAATAAATAGAAGTTTTTTTGTTCTTTTTCAGATAACAAACGTGATAGGAGGTCCCCTTTCAAATCGGTCATGTTCCAGCCGCCGTTGCGTGATACCATATGCCCTAATAAAGCCCAATGGATTTCTGGATGCTGCAAGTAAAAATCGAAGTAGGCTTGTGTCCGGGTGACATTATTTTTATTCCATTTAGTTGTCATGTGATGGATGTTCTGAATGAATACCTGTTCTCTTTTAGGCAGCATGGATACGGATAGGCCGTTTGTTTGTTGGTTCCTTTTATTCTTCAGTTCTCTTTTTATCTTAAGAACAGACTTTTCATACACTTTTTTCTTTTGGAAACAGCCAATTGTCATCCAGTCTCCTCCTTCTCTAAGGAATATGCTTACACGGTGTGTCATATGTATAGGAAAAACGGTTCTTATAAGAGAGGTTTTCTGATGAAGGAAAAGGTAGATGTAGAAATCAATCGTCTGGTTGACAGGCTTACAAAAGAACAAGAGCACGATGGTTCCTGGGCGTATCCCTTTGAAACGGGGATTTCCACAGATTGTTATATGATTATCCTCTTGCGTACATTGGAAATGGATGATGAGGATCTTATCGATGCGCTGGTAAGCAGAATCCTTCGTAAACAAGGAAAAAATGGTGCTTGGAAAATATTCCATGATGAAGGGGAAGGGAACCTCACAGCAACGGTAGAGGCCTGTTATGCGCTCCTTTATTCCGGCCATCGAAAAAAGGAGGACCGGGAGATTCGTTTGGCAACAAGGTTTATCCAGCGGCATGGCGGCTTAAAAGAAATCAATATGTTTGCAAAGGTTATGTTAGCTCTAACAGGACAGTATAAATGGCCGCGTTATCTTCCTGTTCCGGTTCAATTCATCCTTTTTCCGGTTTCTTTTCCACTTAACCTATTTGACTTATCGTTATATGCACGGTCCAATTTGGTTCCGATATTAATTACTGCGGATTATAAATTCAGCCGGAAAACGAAGCGATCGCCTGACTTGTCCTACTTATTTTTACAGCGGGGCGATGACGGCGATTGGGAAGCGGAGTTAAACGATTGGCGTTCCTTTCAAACGCCTTTTCAACGGGGGATTGGCAGTCTGATAGGGAATCCGGAACAGCTCCATGAATTAGCCTTACAGCGTGCAGAGGATTATATGCTGAATCGAAGGGAATCAGACGGGACATTTTACAGCTATTTCAGTGCGACATTTTTGATGATATTTGCCTTGATGGCCAGGGGATATTCGAAAAAAGACCCGATTATTACGAAAGCTGTAGAAGGGTTAAAATCGTTTCAAACCAATATCGGAAAACAAACGCATATGCAGTATACGATGGCAAACGTCTGGAATACGGCTTTAATCAGCCATGCTTTGCAAAAGGCTGGTGTACCGTCATCCTCAACGGAGATTAAAAATGCAAATCAGTATTTACTTGGGAGAGAGCAGATGAAATACGGCGATTGGGCCATCCATAACCCGGATGTGGCACCAGGTGGATGGGGATTTTCTAATATCAATACGTTTAACCCTGATCTAGATGATACAACGGCTTCGTTAAGGTCTATTTGTTCGTTTGCCAGCAACACCCCTGTCTATCGACAAGCGTGGGACCGCGGAATTCAGTGGGCAGTATCCATGCAGAATGATGATGGGGGCTGGCCTGCCTTTGAGAAAAATGTGGATAATACATTACTCTCCTGGCTGCCGATTGAGGGAGGCGGATCGATGCTCTTAGACCCATCAACGGCAGATTTAACTGGAAGAACATTGGAGTTTTTCGGAAATGATACGCATACAGATACGTATCAGCCTTTTATCAAACGGGCAGTGAAGTGGCTTCTCCACAATCAAGAAAAGGATGGCTCCTGGTATGGCAGATGGGGGATTTGTTATATCTACGGAACCTGGTCGGCGATTACAGGGTTAGCAGCGGTGAAAACTTGCAGTAATCACCCGCAGGTTCAACAAGCGATTCAATGGTTGTATGCTATTCAAAATCAGGATGGCGGCTGGGGAGAGTCTTGTAAGAGTGATATAGAGAAAAAATATGTTCCATTAAAGGAAAGTACGCGTACACATACTGCGTGGGCATTAGATGCGCTGATTGCGGCAGAGGAAAAAGCAACGCCAGAAATCAAGCGGGGGATTTCGTATTTACTGGAGACGTCGGAGAAAGCGGATTGGACGACAGCCTATCCGAAGGGCCAGGGGCTTCCGGGAGGATTTTATATTCACTACCATAGCTATGAATACTTGTTTCCCTTGCTGGCTTTGGCGAATTATCGGGAGAAGTTTTGATGATTTTTAAATTTTGACATGATATGCCATACAAGTCGCTTTGTTTAAATATAGGAAGCTTCTGAAAAGGTTTCATTTAAAAACAGTTTCTTTGAGAGAGGAAGTTTTACAGCGTATAATAATAGATGTAATAAAATTTAGTTAGTATTTTGGGAGTGATAGCAGTGAAAGCAGCTGTATGGCATGGAAAAAAAGATATTCGTATTGAAGAAGTGAATGAGAAACCGTTACAAGATTCAGAAGTGAAGGTGAGAGTAGCTTGGGCTGGTATTTGCGGCAGTGACCTTCATGAATATGAAGAAGGACCTGTTTTTGTTCCTGATCAGGAAAAAGATCCGTTAACAAATGAGATAGCTCCTTTGACAATGGGGCATGAATTTGCAGGAATTGTAGAAGAAGTAGGAAAAAATGTTACCAAGTTTAAGCCTGGTGACAGAGTAGCGGTTAACCCAACACTTACTTATGGAAATAAACCGGAAGATGTAGACGCTTATGATGGTTTCAGTTTTATTGGTTTGCATGGAGATGGCGGATTCACGAAATTTGCTCATGCTCCAGAGGGCAATACGTATTTATTGCCAGAGTCTCTAACTTTACAGGATGGGGCATTAATTGAACCTACTGCAGTCGCTGTTCAGGCTGTGAAAGAAGCAGGTCTTCAATTTGGTGATACGGTGGCTATCTTTGGTGCGGGTCCAATTGGCCTGTTAACAGCAATTGCAGCAAAAGCAGCTGGTGCAAGTAAAATCGTTGTACTGGATTTATCACAAACGAGACTAGAAAAAGCAAAAGAATTAGGAGCAACCCATGTGATTAATTCTGGAGAGAAAGATCCGGTAGAAGCAATTAAAGAAATTGTTCCTGACGGCGTCGACGTTTCATTTGAAGTCGCTGGAGTAGCGCCTACATTCAAACAATCTATTGAATCTACCAAACCAAGAGGAACGATGGTTATCGTGTCTATCTTTGCCAGAGAAATAGAGTGGAATCCAATTCAGTTAACGAATACAGGTGTTAAAATTACGTCATCTATTGCGTACACACCGACAACATTCCAACAAACAGTGGATCTAATGGGCACAGGGCAATTAAAACCTCAAGGCATTATTACGGACCAAATTGAACTGGATAATATTGTGGAACAAGGATTTGAAGCACTTACAGCAGATAAGTCTCAAGCAAAAATATTAGTAGAATTAAGCGGAGAAAAATAAAAAATGTACGTGATTAACTTTTGTATACTTATACTGCGCTCCTGTTGAATATGGGTATTTGCTGTTGAATGGCAGATATGCAAAATGGAAACAGAACAGGAAAATGATATATTTAATTGTTATTTAAGCGTGAAAAAAGGCTGAACCCAATAGTGGTGCAGCCTTTTTTTATGTTCACTCCCCTTTTTCATTAGAAATAGGAAGTATTATCCTTTTCATTTAACGTAAGATGTCATTTAATAGGATGTAGACAATTAAAATCAGAGAAAGTCATAACAAGATGAGGTGATAACATGAAAATATTATTAGAATTGATTCGCATCATCGTTATTTTTGGGATACTTGGCGCATTAGGATGGGCTATGATAGGACATATATATACCATCAATGAAGCAACAGAAACTTATTCGTGGCTTGGGGCAATAGCTATGTTATTACTTCTATTTGTATTATATAGAAATAAGTTACAATTTTCCGGATGGCATAAAGGAAAATCGAAACTTCCCAAGTCTGTTACAATCGTATGTATACTAATTGCTGTGATGTTGTTCCTGCTACCATTTTTAATAGGAGAATATTTATCGTAGTGTAACTGGTTGTAGGATTCCCACTTCAAGAAATGAGTGAAAATTTTATTTCTAAATGGGAGATAGGGCAGCCAGTAACGGCCCGATTCGTTTTGACCTACAGGATGTAGATTACAAAGGCGCCTGTGCGCCTAAGACAAGTTGTCGCGAACTTAGCCTTTATTCCTTGATCAGTGGGGAATGAAAGAAACCCCACTGAAGGAAGTTTGATTTTATCAAAATGTTGCATCACTTCCTTCTTTTTGATAAGATGCTTATATAGAAAGCTTGAATTTCTTTGAGACCTGTATAGAATGATAAAAAATGAAATAAAAATGTTTTCTAGGGTTCCGCAAATATAATTTTGGTCTGGACCGAGAGAAAACTCACAGTGAACTACTGTGTCACGGAGGGATAAAAGCCCGGGAGAAACTGTATGTACAGTTGTCTCTCTGGGCTTTTTTTGTTTTTTATTCCCTTTTTGGAAACAATATATTTGGAGGTGTTTACAGTGGATAAAAACTGGTTGAAAGTGTTTATAGCGGCTTTTTTGGAAATCTTTTGGGTGATTGGATTGACGCATTCCTATGATTTTTGGACATGGACCGGAACAGTTATTTGTATTATCGTTAGTAATTATTTAATGATTACAGCGGCACAGGTACTGCCGGCAGGGACAGTCTACGCCATATTTGTAGGCTTAGGAACAGCAGGCACAGTAATTGCGGGAATCTTTTTCTTTGGAGAAGTATTCAAATGGGAAAAAATACTATTAATAGCAGTACTGTTAGCCGGCGTCATTGGATTAAAAATAGTCACACCTGACAAGGAAGAGAAAGGAGCTGTATCCTGATGGCTTGGTTTACATTAATTATAGCAGGATTACTGGAGACGTTTGGTGTCGCCATGATTAATCAACTTACTGTAAAGCGAAATGTACAAACCGTTATTTTACTCATTTTAGGGTTTGGTTCCAGTCTTGCACTACTCAGCTATTCCTTGCAATTCATCCCTATGGGAACAGGTTATGCTATTTGGACAGGAATTGGCGTAGTTGGTGGTGCACTGATTGGCATGATATTTTATGGAGAATCAAAAGACTGGAAGCGGATGGTTTTTATAGCGATGGTTTTATGCTCTGTAATTGGACTTAAACTGATTACGTAATCTCAGTGGAATAAGAATTTGTTACTGTGCATTATTTTGGTTATAATCATGTAATCACCGTATAAAGTTTATCTTGATTCGCTATTTACTCCATAGGAAAAGAACAAGAACGGGGAATTTTATGACAAAAACAAAATGGCTGCTCATTATTTTAGGAATCATGGATTTGATTCTTATCACTGTCCATTATACAGATTATAGCTTTCTTTTTTTGAAACCAACTGGATATGTTATTCCGATGATTATAAACCTTATTGTTCTTACTGTAATTGGTTTTCGTTTAAAGCTCCCTGTACGTTCGAACCTTCCTAAAGTATGGACAATTGCTGGTCTTTTTCTTTTTATACCAATCCTATTGTTTCATGGCTTTATGGTTTTATTAATGGAATATAGTTACACTAAAATCGATTCACCATATGATCAGCAGTCAGTCGTAATCGAATATCGTCACTTTACTTTAGGAGAAACGACATATTCTTATAATTTCTATAAAACGAAATTTGGTTTGCTGGGCAAACAACTGGAGGACCAATCCATTAGCATGATTGTTCGAGACAGAGAACTTCAGTCTGGCGGCCCTGATGCGGAAGGTGCTTTAGGTTTAGGGAACGAAGAATGGTTAACAGCAAATATTGTTCGTTTCTTTACTTGGAACGGAACCGAGGATATTTATTTAGATCCTTCACAAGCCCCGTCTGAAACAGAAGAGACAGAAAACTTGGAGGAAGACGTCGAGCAATTTATGGATAAAGCTAAAAAGAAAGAGAATGGGCAAACAATTACCGTGAATGGAAATACATTAACCATACGGCATGATGAAACGGCGGACCAAGAGTGGATTGATATAGCCAACGAAAATGGAACAGGAGCAATTCCGGCACAGCAATGTTCGCGTATTGTCCCAAATGAGGAGCGCGGATATTATATGTTAGAAGAATGTACACATCAGTGGGAGTATCCCTTCTATCCGATGTCTGAAAAAAAGATAAATCCTCCCAATTAATAATGGATGCGAAATGATATGAGGGGAGGTACAGCCAGTCAACAAGGAGCAATTGTTGTGTATCGATTTCTATAATGCAGGAACAAAATAGGGTATCATTTGTCTGCTTTAAAGAGAAGACTAACGAATAATAGAAAGAGAGAATCGGAACGATATTCGAGTAAACGAGTTTCATTCCGATTCTCTCTTTGTCTGTTTTTAACGATTTCTGAATAACTCGCCCTCTTTCTTGATGTTTGACATAAACACTCCAAATAAAGTAACCACACCTCCTGCGATTGCAAAGAAATGAGGAACCTCGTTTAGCCAAACCCATGCGATAAGAAAAGCAAAAACAGGAGTTAAATAAAGGGAACTCGTTGCTTCTGACGCCCCAGTTTTGGAAGTTATGTACGCCAGCGTGAAATATGGAATCACCGTTGGAAAAACCCCCAGATAAACCACCGCCAGCGTTGCATTCATTGAAGCATTTATGATTGCTTCTCCAAGTCCTGGTAGAAAAATCAACATAAAAAGTGTCCCTGCCCAAATCGTATAGATCGTAAATGAAAAAAATCCATATTTTTTTAAATAAGCACGTTGAAAGACAAAGTAAATACTTTCGGAAAGGGAAGCAATTAAAATAAGAATAACCCCAGCATTCAATGAAAAGTTACCGGCTGAGTCGCCTAATGCGATAAATGCGACACCACAAAAACTGATGAAGGAGCCAATCCATCCCCATAAACCAAATTTTTCACGAAAAAATAGTAAAGCGAATAAAGCTGCGAAGATAGGGGTTGTGGAAACCAATAAACTGGCAATCCCGGCACTAACCGTTTGTTCTCCCAAATTAAGTGCTGTTTGATAGACGGAGAATCCCAAAAAACCTAATAATAAAATAATCGGTACATCTTTGATTTCCGGCAAGCGAATTCTTTTTATACATGCTACAAGAATGAGTACTAATGATCCCACTAATAATCGCAAAAGGGATATATGCCCTGGTGAGTAAGCAGTTAGAGCAGCCCTGATTCCGGGGAATGCGGATGCCCATAAAATAATGGTTACCAAATGGGCAGCAATGATTTTAACATGGAATGATTTTAACATACGTACACCTCATTTATTCTTAAATACAACCAGTTGATAGCGATGCTTCTTATGTTAATATGGCTGTGATAAAATGTATGCAACAGATGAAAAAGAAAAAATCCAACCAGTTTAAACATGATTGGAAAAGGAGTACCTATGAAAAAGCCAAAATATCAAATCATTATTGATTTTATAAAAGAGAAAATTTCTAAGGGAGAGTGGGCGATTGGAAGTCAAATTCCGAGTCAGCGTCATTTGGCGAAAATGTTTGGAGTGAATCGAAGTACAATTATCATAGCATTAGAGGAGTTAATGGCAGATGGATTGATAGAAGGCATAGCAGGGAAAGGGACTGTTGTTACCAATAATACATGGACATTAATGGGAAACCATTTTTCAACCAACTGGAATGGAAATGTCACACAAGGTATTCATAAGCCAAGTGTCTCAACCGTACAAGAAATCAATGATGCAGAATCAGATAATCGTTTCATTCAATTAAGCAAAGGAGAATTATCGCCAGCGTTATTCCCTTTAAAGGAGATGCAGGATATCATCCAAAAGGTCTCGAATCAATTGACTCCATTCGGGTATGAAGAACCAAAAGGGAATAAAAAGCTGCGTCAGACCATTAGTCATTATCTGAAAGAAAGAGGTATCCATGTGTCCCCATCATCCATTTTAATTGTTTCTGGTGCACTTCAAGCTTTATACCTTATTTCTATCGGCCTTTTGAAGGAAAAATCAACGGTCTTCTTGGAAAAACCTTCCTACCTCTACTCGTTATCTGTTTTTCAATCAGCTGGGATGGATTTGGATGGATTACCAATGGATAATAAAGGGGTCAAGGTTGATTCCATTTTTCAAAGGAAGGAAATAGGCAGAAACATTTTATATATCATCCCAACCTTTCATAATCCAACCGGCATCTTAATGGAGGAGGAAAGGAGAGAGGAATTAATGGAATACTGCATCAGAGAGCAGATCCCTATTATTGAAGATGATGTGTATCGTGATTTATGGCTGGATAATTCACCTCCAGAACCGTTAAAAGCACAAGATCGTCATGGTAATGTTTTATATATTGGGAGTTTATCCAAAACATTAAGTCCCGGTTTACGCATTGGCTGGCTGGTTGGCCCGGAGTCAGTGATTGATCGATTGGCAGACTTGAAGATGCAATTAGATTACGGGTCAAGTACATTATCGCAGCTTGCAGCAGAAAAATGGTTATCCAGCGGCATGTATGAACATCATATGGAAAATGTCAGGAAACAGCTGAAAGTTCGTCGGCAAAGAGCGTTAGATGCATTGGAAAAATACTTAGATGCTTTTGCTACTTGGAATGTTCCAAAAGGCAGTTTCTTTATATGGGTGAAAATAAAGCCAGCTTTTAAAGTGAAAAAACTATTTGAAAAAGCATTATCAAAAGGTATTCTTATCAACCCGGGAAGCATCTACAAGGAAAAAGAAGGGCAATTTATACGTTTATCCTATGGATTTGCTTCACTGGATGAAATTGAAAAGGGGATATATCAGTTGAGTGAGATTATTAAAAATAATAAGGTGGAACAAAAATATTGATGATGCATTTTGGAAGTGTATCATCAGCAATCAAATAGTGGAGGAGTTAGTTGAAAATGAGTATAGTAGAATATGCTGTTGAAAAGCCGACTCTGGTCTTTATGGTATTGCTGTAGGGAAAAATAATGTACCGAATTAGGGAACAAATAAAACTGGCTGAGTGTCATTCTAGCCCCATATAGTGATTTCATATAAAGTATTGCATTTACTATTGCAATTTGAGAGCGTAAAAAAAGCAAAAAAATATATTGTAAAGTTATTGACAATGCTTTTGAACCGTGATAAATTAAATAACGTTGCATAACGCAATGCGCATCATATAAACGGTTCGACAAGTTAACGACAAAATAAATTAAAAAAAGTTGTTGACGGCGATACGCAATTATGATATATTAATAAAGTCGCTGTTTTGAGGCGACGTTATACAAATTGCTCTTTGAAAACTGAACAAAACAACCAGTACGAAAAGAAGAAAGACAACCTCGTTTTTCTTAAAAAATAAGTCAGAAGTTGACTTCTGAAAGCTAACGTTTCAAACACTTTTATGGAGAGTTTGATCTTGGCTCAGGACGAACGCTGGCGGCGTGCCTAATACATGCAAGTCGAGCGCGGGAAGCGAACGGAACTCTTCGGAGGGAAGTTCGTGGAACGAGCGGCGGACGGGTGAGTAACACGTAGGCAACCTGCCTGTAAGACTGGGATAACTCGCGGAAACGCGAGCTAATACCGGATAACACTTCCCATCACCTGATGAGGAGTTAAAAGACGGCTTTTGCTGTCACTTACAGATGGGCCTGCGGCGCATTAGCTAGTTGGTAAGGTAATGGCTTACCAAGGCGACGATGCGTAGCCGACCTGAGAGGGTGATCGGCCACACTGGGACTGAGACACGGCCCAGACTCCTACGGGAGGCAGCAGTAGGGAATCTTCCGCAATGGACGAAAGTCTGACGGAGCAACGCCGCGTGAGTGATGAAGGTTTTCGGATCGTAAAACTCTGTTGTCGGGGAAGAACAAGTACGATAGTAACTGATCGTACCTTGACGGTACCCGACCAGAAAGCCACGGCTAACTACGTGCCAGCAGCCGCGGTAATACGTAGGTGGCAAGCGTTGTCCGGAATTATTGGGCGTAAAGCGCTCGCAGGCGGTTTTTTAAGTCTGATGTGAAATCTTGCAGCTCAACTGCAAACGTGCATTGGAAACTGGAGGACTTGAGTGCAGAAGAGGAGAGTGGAATTCCACGTGTAGCGGTGAAATGCGTAGAGATGTGGAGGAACACCAGTGGCGAAGGCGACTCTCTGGTCTGTAACTGACGCTGAGGAGCGAAAGCGTGGGGAGCGAACAGGATTAGATACCCTGGTAGTCCACGCCGTAAACGATGAGTGCTAGGTGTTAGGGGGTTTCCGCCCCTTAGTGCTGAAGTTAACGCATTAAGCACTCCGCCTGGGGAGTACGGCCGCAAGGCTGAAACTCAAAAGAATTGACGGGGACCCGCACAAGCGGTGGAGCATGTGGTTTAATTCGAAGCAACGCGAAGAACCTTACCAGGTCTTGACATCCTTTGACCGCTCTAGAGATAGAGTTTTCCCTTCGGGGACAAAGTGACAGGTGGTGCATGGTT
This sequence comes from Oceanobacillus timonensis, assembly GCF_900166635.1. Taxonomy (NCBI): domain Bacteria; kingdom Bacillati; phylum Bacillota; class Bacilli; order Caryophanales; family Bacillaceae; genus Oceanobacillus; species Oceanobacillus timonensis. The sequence goes on along the minus strand of NZ_LT800497.1, from coordinate 4,176,778 downwards.
GTCGTCAGCTCGTGTCGTGAGATGTTGGGTTAAGTCCCGCAACGAGCGCAACCCTTAATCTTAGTTGCCAGCATTTAGTTGGGCACTCTAAGGTGACTGCCGGTGACAAACCGGAGGAAGGTGGGGATGACGTCAAATCATCATGCCCCTTATGACCTGGGCTACACACGTGCTACAATGGACGGAACAAAGGGAAGCGAAGCGGTGACGTTTTAGCAAATCCCAGAAAACCGTTCTCAGTTCGGATTGCAGGCTGCAACTCGCCTGCATGAAGCCGGAATCGCTAGTAATCGCGGATCAGCATGCCGCGGTGAATACGTTCCCGGGTCTTGTACACACCGCCCGTCACACCACGAGAGTTCGTAACACCCGAAGTCGGTGGGGTAACCTTTTTAGGAGCCAGCCGCCGAAGGTGGGACGAATGATTGGGGTGAAGTCGTAACAAGGTAGCCGTATCGGAAGGTGCGGCTGGATCACCTCCTTTCTAAGGATTAAAAAGGAACGTCGATTAAGTTCGCCACATCCTGTGGCAACATCGACATGACCCACATCGTGTGGGCCCTCGTACTTGGTTGTTTGGTTCAGTTTTGAGAGAGCAATTCTCTCGTTTGTACCTTGAAAACTAAATAAGAGTAACAACGACATCAAACTTTAGAAATAAGGCAAAAAGCTATGGATATAGCAACACAAATGATTACTTTCAGTAATCAGCCATCTTATTCAAAAACTTTAGTTAAGTGAATAAGGGCGCACGGTGGATGCCTTGGCACTAGGAGCCGATGAAGGACGGGACTAACACCGATATGCCTCGGGGAGTTGTAAGTAAATGTTATTATCCGAGGATTTCCGAATGGGGGAACCCACTGTTCGTAATGGAACAGGACATCTATCTGAATACATAGGGTAGGTGAGGCATACCCGGGGAACTGAAACATCTCAGTACCTGGAGGAATAGAAAGAAACATCGATTTCCTGAGTAGCGGCGAGCGAAACGGAAAGAGCCCAAACCAAGGAGCTTGCTTCTTGGGGTTGTAGGACATTCCATTGGAGTTACAAAGAAATGCTTTAGATGAATCGACCTGGAAAGGTCAGCCAAAGAAGGTAACAGCCCTGTAATCGAAAAAGCGTTTCCTCCGGAGTGTATCCTGAGTACGGCGGAACACGTGGAATTCCGTCGGAATCCGGGAGGACCATCTCCCAAGGCTAAATACTCCCTAGTGACCGATAGTGAACCAGTACCGTGAGGGAAAGGTGAAAAGCACCCCGGGAGGGGAGTGAAATAGAACCTGAAACCGTGTGCCTACAAGTAGTCGAAGCCCGTTTATGGGTGACGGCGTACCTTTTGTAGAATGGACCGGCGAGTTACGATCGTATGCAAGGTTAAGTGGAAGACACGGAGCCGCAGCGAAAGCGAGTCTGAATAGGGCGAGTGAGTATACGGTCGTAGACCCGAAACTGTGTGATCTACCCATGTCCAGGGTGAAGGTCAGGTAACACTGACTGGAGGCCCGAACCCACGTATGTTGAAAAATGCGGGGATGAGGTGTGGGTAGCGGTGAAATTCCAATCGAACACAGAGATAGCTGGTTCTCTCCGAAATAGCTTTAGGGCTAGCCTCAAGCAATAGAGTACTGGAGGTAGAGCACTGATTGGACTAGGGGCCCCTACCGGGTTACCGAATTCAGTCAAACTCCGAATGCCAGTTACTTCCGCTTGGGAGTCAGACTATGGGTGATAAGGTTCATAGTCGAAAGGGAAACAGCCCAGACCGCCAGCTAAGGTCCCTAAGTATACGTTAAGTGGAAAAGGATGTGGCGTTGCACAGACAACCAGGATGTTGGCTTAGAAGCAGCCATCATTGAAAGAGTGCGTAATAGCTCACTGGTCGAGTGACGCTGCGCCGAAAATGTACCGGGGCTAAACGTATCACCGAAGCTGCGGATTGTTCTTACGAACAATGGTAGGAGAGCGTTCAAAGGGCAGAGAAGTCAGACCGTGAGGACTGGTGGAGCGCTTTGAAGTGAGAATGCCGGTATGAGTAGCGAAAAAAGAGTGAGAATCTCTTTCACCGAAAGCCTAAGGTTTCCTGAGGAAGGCTCGTCCTCTCAGGGTTAGTCGGGACCTAAGCCGAGGCCGACAGGCGTAGGCGATGGATAACAGGTTGATATTCCTGTACCACCTCATGATTGTTTGAGCAATGGGGGGACGCAGGAGGATAAGGAGTGCGCACCGATGGATGTGCGTCCAAGCATGCGAGGAAGTCAGATAGGCAAATCCGTCTGACATATTTCTGAGCTGTGACGGGGAGGGAAATGAAGTACCGAAGTTCCGGATTTCACACTGCCAAGAAAAGCCTCTAGTTAGATCATAGGTGCCCGTACCGCAAACCGACACAGGTAGGCGAGGAGAGAATCCTAAGGTGAGCGGGAGAACTCTCGTTAAGGAACTCGGCAAAATGACCCCGTAACTTCGGGAGAAGGGGTGCTCAGGCTGAGTCTGAGCCGCAGTGAATAGGCCCAAGCGACTGTTTAGCAAAAACACAGGTCTCTGCGAAGCCGAAAGGCGAAGTATAGGGGCTGACACCTGCCCGGTGCTGGAAGGTTAAGAGGAAGAGTTAGCTTTCGGGCGAAGCTCTGAATCGAAGCCCCAGTAAACGGCGGCCGTAACTATAACGGTCCTAAGGTAGCGAAATTCCTTGTCGGGTAAGTTCCGACCCGCACGAAAGGTGCAACGACTTGGGCACTGTCTCAACGAGAGACCCGGTGAAATTATACTATGCGTGAAGATGCGCATTACCCGCGACAGGACGGAAAGACCCCGTGGAGCTTTACTGTAGCCTGATATGGAATGTTTGTGCAGTTTGTACAGGATAGGTGGGAGCCTTTGAAACGTGAGCGCTAGCTTACGTGGAGGCATCCGTGGGATACCACCCTAACTGTATGACCATTCTAACCCAGGACCGTGATCCGGTTCGGAGACAGTGTCAGGCGGGCAGTTTGACTGGGGCGGTCGCCTCCTAAAAGGTAACGGAGGCGCCCAAAGGTTCCCTCAGAATGGTTGGAAATCATTCGAAGAGTGTAAAGGCAGAAGGGAGCTTGACTGCGAGACCTACAAGTCGAGCAGGGACGAAAGTCGGGCTTAGTGATCCGGTGGTTCCGCATGGAAGGGCCATCGCTCAACGGATAAAAGCTACCCCGGGGATAACAGGCTTATCTCCCCCAAGAGTTCACATCGACGGGGAGGTTTGGCACCTCGATGTCGGCTCATCGCATCCTGGGGCTGTAGTCGGTCCCAAGGGTTGGGCTGTTCGCCCATTAAAGCGGTACGCGAGCTGGGTTCAGAACGTCGTGAGACAGTTCGGTCCCTATCCGTCGTGGGCGTCGGAAGTTTGAGAGGAGCTGTCCTTAGTACGAGAGGACCGGGATGGACACACCGCTGGTGTACCAGTTGTTCCGCCAGGAGCATAGCTGGGTAGCTACGTGTGGTAAGGATAAGTGCTGAAAGCATCTAAGCATGAAGCCCCCCTCAAGATGAAACTTCCCATCACTTCAAGTGAGTAAAATCCCTCAAAGACGATGAGGTTGATAGGTCCGAGGTGGAAGCGTGGTGACACGTGCAGCTGACGGATACTAATCGATTGAGGACTTATCTAAGTTTTTGTTTGTCACGTTACTCTTATTTAGTTTTCAGGGTGCAAATCCTAAACAAGCTAAAAATAGTCTGGTAGCGATAGCGAAGAGGTCACACCTGTTCTCATGCCGAACACAGAAGTTAAGTTCTTCAGCGCCGATGGTAGTTGGGGGCTTCCCCCTGCGAGAGTAGGACGTTGCCAGGCAATCGATTATTTCACAGTACCTTCACGGTAGAACATCGGTTAATCCCCGATTGCTCGTAGATTTAAGCTCAACTTTTAAAATCTGCCTGTGAAATTATTTATTTGTCTAATATTTGGAAAAAATTAACTGGCCCGTTGGTCAAGTGGTTAAGACACCGCCCTTTCACGGCGGTAACACGGGTTCGAATCCCGTACGGGTCACCATTTTATTTTTATTGACGCATTTGTACTTTGGAGGATTAGCTCAGCTGGGAGAGCACCTGCCTTACAAGCAGGGGGTCGCAGGTTCGAGCCCTGCATCCTCCACCATATAAGATTTATATATTTATATCGCGGGGTGGAGCAGTCTGGCAGCTCGTTGGGCTCATAACCCAGAGGTCGCAGGTTCAAATCCTGCCCCCGCAACCAAACTGGTCCGGTAGTTCAGCTGGTTAGAATGCCTGCCTGTCACGCAGGAGGTCGCGGGTTCGAGTCCCGTCCGGACCGCCATTAAAAATTTAAAACTGCTTATGGCTTGGTAGCTCAGTCGGTAGAGCAGAGGACTGAAAATCCTTGTGTCGGCGGTTCGATTCCGTCCCGAGCCACCATCTTTTCAAAAAAGCGGAGGGATAGCGAAGTTGGCCAAACGCGGCGGACTGTAAATCCGCTCCCATCGGGTTCGTAGGTTCGAGTCCTACTCCCTCCACCATCTTAAATATGCGGGTGTAGTTTAGTGGTAAAACCTCAGCCTTCCAAGCTGATGATGAGGGTTCGATTCCCTTCACCCGCTCCATTATCAAAATGGGCCTGTAGCTCAGCTGGTTAGAGCGCACGCCTGATAAGCGTGAGGTCGGTGGTTCGAGTCCACTCAGGCCCATTACTTATACATATATTTATGGTGCAAATCTCATACATTTGTATGTTAATGTAACGATTATCATTACGTTCTTGAATTAGAACAATAATGCAACTGCCTTCTAAGACCTGGGCAAAGTTCTGAACTCTAAATGAGTTCTTTTTTTGATTGTATTATAATTGGTTGTATAATATTTGACGTTGGTGAAAGAAATCCCTGTCTCCTTAGAAAAGGAGACAGGGATGGAAATTCGCTAACGTCTTTTTTATTTTTTTATATAGAAAACAAGTGCGTTTCCCTATAGAATATGAAGTAAATAGATATTTTTTGGTGAAAAAGACGAAATATTAAAATAATAATATTTCATGGGAGGTATCCAAGGTTTCATGAAGTAAAAAACATTCAAATAAATAGGAAATTGAGGGATAAAATAATATGAATCAAAAATCATTAATTAAAAAATTTGATAAGCAAGCTGAAAAATATGATAAACGGCGCAAAAATGATCCATTGTATCGATTTCGCAAGCGAATTTTTCAAGAAACAGCGGGGAACGTTCTGGAAGTTGCTATTGGTTCAGGTCTTAACTTTCCTTTTTATCGTAGAGATATCGAACTGACAGGAGTGGATTTTAGCTCCGAAATGTTGAAAAGAGCAGCGTATGCGGCAAAAGATTATCCTTTTCAAACGACACTTATCCAAAATGATGTTGAAAGACTTGATTTAAATGAAAACAGCTTTGATACAATCATATCGTCTACTAGTTTTTGTGCCTACCAAGAACCAGTGGGGGTCCTGAATAAGTTTCAAAAGTGGTGTAAGCCGGATGGGAAAATACTGATGCTGGAACATGGCATTAGCGAAAATAAACTCCTGGCAGGAATGCAAAAAATGGTAGATCCATTGGCTTTAAAGGCTGTAGGCTGTCATCAAAATAGAAATATATCTGCTATTATAGAAAAGTCTGATGTAAATCTGATTAGAGAAGAACGTTACTTGGCGGGTTCCTTATATTTGATATGGGCTAAGCCATGTTAATAATTGGTTTTAGCAAAAAAGGTTTAGATTCTCTTCACATCAGTTAATAGGAACAATTTAAGGTAAGTATACACAATAAAATACGCATGAAATGCATCTAAGAACAGAAACCAGGCCTGCGTGAGCTTTGGTCTTTACATTTTGTTTTAAAAATTTGCCATTCCCCCTTTTGTATAGAGTTATATGAAGGGGGGTTATATGGGAAAGTATCGTACCATGAAACCTACCATTAACTAGAACAATTCTTCCAATCTGTATAGATGTCAATCCGTATTCTTAGCAGGTCATACATATATTTCTGCATACTATTCTCCTCCATTCCCCAACGCTTTGTTCTTTTGTCATAATATAAGAGAAAGGAGGGGAAATAATGACTTTTCCAACAGCTATTGTAGTGTCCATAGCGATTATCTGTTTAACATATTTCGTTACGGCAATTACGTTGAAAGCCATGAAAAATGGTGAATAAATAAAGGCTTGCACCGAAAAAACAGCTAACAGTAACTTTCTTTTTTTATACAATTATTTCAGCATGTCATACATTCAACCTTACATGTTATCTCCTTCCTTCCCGCAAACCTTCATTCCTTTGCCATAATAGAAGTGAAAGGAGATGGTGAGTATGCTGACGGTTCAAAACGTAACAAAGCGTTATGATAAAACGGAAGCACTAAAAAATGTTTCCATGACTATCCCTGAGGGAACCTGTTATGGGCTTGTCGGCCCAAATGGCGCAGGAAAATCCACATTAATTAAAATGATTACATCTATTATTCGCGATTACCAAGGAAAAATCGAATGGAATAAACAACGCATCTCAGACAAAACAAAACAGAAATTTGGATATGTTCCACAGGATATTGTTTTGGAGGAGCATATCACAGCGTCTGGCAACTTATATTTATTTGGCAGAATATATGGGTTAAAAGGAAACAAATTGGCCCAGCGGACAAGAGAAGTGTTAACACAAATTGGTCTTAGCGAAAGGAGCAAGGATAAAGTAGCTACTTTTTCAGGAGGGATGAAGCGGAGACTGAATATTGGATGTGCACTGATGCATAATCCGGAGCTTATCATTATGGATGAGCCGACGGTTGGCATAGATCCACAATCACGACAATATATTTTTCAAATGATTGAAGAACTGAAAATTGCTGGAAAGACTGTTATCTATGCGAGTCATTACATGGAGGAAGTGGAAAGACTCTGTGATGATGTTGCTTTTCTCGATCGAGGGAAATTGATTGAAAATGGTGCGGTTGGTGAATTACTCCAACAATATGCAGTTCCTTCCATTTATATTAAAGCAGACTGTATTTCAGAGGAACAGCTGGAATCGTATGGTGAAGTTTCGCAGGAGAAGGATGCATTTTTAATCTATACAGAAGAAGCTCTGTCAGCAATGGAAAATCTGATTTCTTATTGTAGAGAAAATAATATAGATGTAGAGCGGTTAGAACTTGTCCGTCCGCGGTTAGAGGATGTATTTTTTAGACTGACTGGAAGTAATTTGAGAGATTAAAAGTAAAGCTGGAGGTGTTTAGGATGAACGCTGTTATGATAGTGGAATTAAAAAAGCATGTACAGGATAAAGGGCTTGTGTTTTGGATATTTCTTCTGCCGATTTTATTTACGGTTGTATTTATTGCTATCTTTACAGCAGGTGTGGATGATACGGCTAGACAGGAAGTTATTCAGTCTATTGTTCCGGCATATATTGTGATGTTCGTCTTTTTTATTATGATTTCGATGGTACAGGTATTTATTAAAGACAGGGATAAAGGGATGACAGCAAGATTGGCTAGCACACCTCTCAAAAGTTATTTCTATCTATTTGGCAAGTGGCTGCCCTTCATGTTTATTGTTTTCTTTCAGATAATTGTGTTATTTTTATTTGGAGGAGTCGTTTACGATATTTCATTTGGTGAGCCGTTGATTCTGCTGATTGTGTCGTTGTTTATAACATTTACAGCCACAGCAATCGGGTTGGCGATGGCGCTTACCGTTAATACGGAAAATATGGGAATTGCAATTACTCAAATCATTGCATTAGGCGGAGCAATGTTGAGCGGATTATGGATGCCGATTGAGATGCTTCCGGATTTTATGCAGACAATCGCTCAATTCTTACCTCAATACTGGGCAAACCAGTCTTTTCAGGATGCGATGGCAGGAACCACGCAAACTTCCGAGTTATTCCAAACGCTAGGCGTATTATTTGCGATTGGTTTAGCGGCATTTATGATTGCCATAATCCGATACCCATATTTTCTGAAACGAGCTGTGAACTAGCCGAAGATAGTAGCTATGTGGAGGGGTCGGAATGAAAATAAACATTGATATCGATGATAACCATGAAGAAACGCAAATCACTATCCAGGCCAAGGAATGGACGCAGGAACTGGAGGATATTGTGAATGTGATCAAAAGGAAAAAACAGCAGCGTTTATTTGGGGTTGATGAAGAACAGACGGTCCTGCTGGAGCCAAAGGAGATTGATTTTATCCATGCGGAAAAACGAAAAATCTATGCGGTGTCCAAAGAGTGGCGTTTTGAAGTGCGAATGAAGCTGTATGAAGTGGAGGAGTTCCTGATCCCCCATGGTTTTATGCGTTTTTCCAAGTCGGTTATCGGGAATATTCATCGTATTGAAAAATTTGAAGCATCCTTTAATGGGAATTTATGTGTTTATTTTCAATCCGGCAACAAGGAACATATTACGCGAAAATATGTCAGTGCCATTAAAGATAAACTGATGCAGGGAGGGCAGTAATATGATACTTGAAATAGTAAAGCGTTCGACGCTGGGTATCGCTTTCGGAGCGATATTAACGTTTATTGTCCTCACCATTATGAAACTCAATGCCGTGGAGTCAACAGTTTCTGAAATATGGATGCATATGGGAGCAAGCATGTTAATGGGAATCTATTTTGGAGTATCTTCGCTTATTTTTGGAGAAAGCGGGAACCATCTGATTAAAAAATCAATTATCCATTTAGTCCTTACGTATAGTTTCTGGCTGATTATTGCTGGTTTAGTCGGCTGGATTCCTCTCAACGGCTGGGTTATTTTATGGGGCAGTTTGATTTTTATCCTTCTGTATGTCGTCAACTGGTTCTGCTGGTATCTATACTTTAAAAGACAGGAAGCAGCGTTAAATAAATATTTGCATAAAAATAAATAGATGTGGAGGCTGGAACGCTTTTTCTGAATCTGGATTAATCAGGAAAGATATGTTTCAGTCTTTTTATGATGATAATGTATCAAGAAATGATAAAATAAATATAGGAAATACTATCGAAACGGATATATTTATTTTTAAGAAGCGTATCCATGTTAGATGAGTAATCGTTCTGACTATGCTATGATAACTGTAAAATACGCGTTGACGGGAATGATTTCATGTCTATTCCAAATAAAAAGGAGACATATTCGTATGCGGATTATCTGACCTGGGAGGAAAACATTCAATTAATTGATGGCGCCATTTTTAATATCTCGCCTGGCCCTTCACGTAAACACCAGCAAGTATTGCGGGAGCTGTCTGCTGCTTTTTCTGTTTTCTTGAAGGGAAAGGAGTGTGAAGTATTTTTTGCTCCCTTTGATGTACGGTTGTTTGGGCAAGATAAGAAGGATAATGAGATAAACAATGTGGTTCAACCTGATTTATCTATTATATGTGATTCTAAAAAATTGGATGACAAAGGATGTAATGGATCTCCAGATATGATTGTCGAAATCCTTTCACCTGCATCAGTTAAACTAGACCGTTGGATAAAATATCGCCTTTACGAGGAAGCGGGAGTGAAAGAATACTGGATTGTTGATCCGGTGAATGAATCTGTAGAAATCCATCAGCTAACTGACGGGCAATATACATTTAAAGGAGTCTTTACAAAAAGCGATATGATTTCTGTTGAGACACTGCCTAATTTAGAATTAGATTTAGAGCAAATATTTATATAGAGGGAGGAGTCAATAATGTTCGGATGTGCATGGTGTATGAAAAAAATAGGAGAAAATCAGCCATTAACCGCGCTAAATGTGAAGTTTGCTGAAGGAGTAGATTTCAAGGATAAAGAAGGAGAAATCATCCAGGTCTATCTATCCTCACGGCGGACAAGTGTACCAATGGTTGTTCCCACTGCTGACTCAGAAGCAAAAAAGAATAGACAAGACGGCCTGTTTACGGTTTGTGATGAGAAATGTGGCCAGAAGATGAAAAACGCACTTTCCAAAGAAATCGATACGTTCCAGAACATAGATATATAGCAGCAAGTAAAGCTTCCTAATGGAAAAATGGAAGTTAATAAAAATTTGCTAATCTGTACTTTAAAACAACAGGCTTAAGGGTCAAGGCAAAAGGCACTGATCCTTGTTTTACGTGGTAAGAATTCTTTTTGTACTCTCCAGCCCTCTTATGATAATATTATCATGGACAAAATAAAAACGAAGCAGCATCAATGACTGCTTTAACATATTGGATAAGTATATAATGCTTTATCCATCCATAAATGAGAGGATTGAAATGGAGAAATGACTACTAATTTTTGGCGTGATTTACCACGACCGTTTTTTATATTGGCGCCGATGGAGGATGTAACGGATGTTGTTTTCCGTCACGTTGTAGCGGAAGCTGGCCGCCCAGATGTGTTTTTTACAGAGTTTACGAATACGGAAAGCTATTGTCACCCTGAAGGCATTTATAGTGTTCGTGGGCGTTTGACTTTTACGGAAGACGAACAGCCAATGGTTGCGCACATATGGGGAGACAAGCCGGATAATTTTCGTGAAATGAGCATTGGAATGGCGGAAATGGGCTATAAAGGTATAGACCTTAATATGGGATGCCCTGTGCCTAATGTTGCCTCTAAAGGAAAAGGAAGCGGGCTTATCCAACGTCCGGAAGTAGCAGCGGAAATTATTCAGGCAGCCAAAGCGGGCGGAATTCCTGTCAGTGTAAAAACGCGACTTGGTTATTCATATATAGACGAGTGGCGTGACTGGCTGAGGCACGTGTTTGAGCAGGATATAGCGAATCTTTCCATTCACTTGCGTACGAGAAAGGAAATGAGTAAGGTCGATGCACATTGGGAGCTCATTGGTGAAATCAAGAAACTCCGTGATGAGATTGCACCTGATACATTGTTAACTATCAATGGAGATATACCAGACCGGGAAGCAGGATTAAAGCTTGTGGAAGAATTTGGCGTAGACGGTGTCATGATTGGGCGAGGAATTTTTAAAAATCCATTCGCATTTGAAAAAGAGCCGAGGGAGCATAGCAGTCAGGAATTGCTGGATCTGTTACGACTGCAGCTGGATCTGCATGATAAATATTCAGACCAGGAACCGCGGGCTTTCAAACCATTACGTCGATTTTTTAAAATTTACGTGCGCGGGTTCAGGGGAGCCAGTGAACTAAGACATCAATTGATGAGTACCGAAACAACGGATGAAGTTCGCGAGTTACTAGATAAGTTTCATTTGGAAACGGAAGATGCAGTGATGGAACAGTAAAAGGGAGGCTATGCCATGGCGAATCATCGTATATACACAATGACTTTTGCAAGTGTTTATCCTCACTATGTAAACAAAGCAGAGAGAAAAGGCCATACAAAAGAAGAAGTCGATGAAATTATTACTTGGCTGACAGGGTATAGTCAGGAAGAACTAGAAGCGCAAATTGAAAATGAGTAACCTTCGAGATGTTCTTTGCTGAAGCTCCACAGATGAATGGTTCCCGTTCTCTGATAAAAGGTGTTATTTGCGGTGTGCGTGTAGAGGATATAGAAGAACCGCTGATGCAGGAGATTCGTTATTTGGATAAGCTCATTGATGAATTGGCAAAAGGGAAGAAGATGGAGAAGATTTTAAGAAAACCATAATGTACATGAAAAGACACTGATTCTATTTACGGAATCAGTGTTTTTAAATTCTGGAAAGGAATTCCAGCATGAAAAATGGTTCAGAGTTTGAATATTAGTGAAATAATAATTCTAATTAGGTACGTAGATATCGAATTGACAGCGTTTACAATTAGATTTAGACTTAAATGAAGGTGATTGAGGCGATAAGAGAGTAAGCTTTGTTAGAAAGAGAGTTTATTGAAGTGTGCTTTTTTTCATTATTTGAAGAAGTATATAGAGGGAGGAGATTATTATGGGATTACATGAAGTATCATTTATGTCATTTAGTGAGCAGGATACCATTAAAGGATGGATTTATACACCAATACGTAAACCCAAAGGCATTGTTCAGCTGGTACATGGGTTTGGAGAACATTCCAGAAGATATTTGCATATGATTTTACGGTTGAATGAGGAAGGGTATATTGTAGCTTGTGATGATCATATTGGTCATGGGAAGACGGCATATGATTCCGGCAATTGGGAAAATTGGGGAGAGGAAGGTTATATGACGATGGCAGAAGATGAACATCAACTACGCAAAATTGTGCAGGACGAGTTCCCTGATGTACCATTTTTCTTGTTTGGTCACAGTATGGGCTCTATGATAGTCCGAAGCTATCTCACGAAGTATGGAGAAGGTGTAAAAGGAGCAATTCTATGTGGAACGTCAGGAGTCTGGCCGAATGCTCCTGAATTACGCGCAGAATTAAAAGGTCGGATCGATGCAGGGGAAGGTGATCAGGTTGATCCAGAAGTGCAAGGCAAGTTAATGGGCTGGATGACAGAGCGGATTGATCAACCGAATACAGCAAATGACTGGATTAGTGGGGATCCAGATGTTGTAGCAGATCATGCGAACGATCCATTTAATAACTTTGTATCCCCGCCGAATATACGGTCTTTATATTACTTTGTGGAAATGATGGAGCAAATTATTGGAAAAGAGTGGGCAGAGAAGGTTCCTGTTTCCATTCCTATATATAATATTGCTGGTGATCAGGATCCTGTCGGTTTATATGGAGAAGGTGTATATGCTGTAACGAATTGGTTAGCAGAAACAAATCATGCGGTAACAACAAAACTGTACAGCGGTTACCGTCACGAAATTCATAACTATCGTGATATTCGAGAAGAAGTGGAAGATGGTATTGTTGACTTTATAGAAGGTGTGCTAAATAAAGGAGTAAGGTAAATAGGATTGCACTGTCCCTACCCTTTGGTTACTTTGTATCCAAAGGGTATTGTTATACAAAAAATCATTTAGCTTTTGTTTTATTTAAAAATACAAAAATAAATGTAACTTTATTTCATTTTATTCGTCTCACTTATACAGGAAATGATATGGAGAAGCTTACTTATGTCAAAAATCACTCATTCGAAATGATTAATGATTGAGGAAATCTATCATGCGCTTTATCTCTATTAAGAACTATTTAATCAGGTTGAAAAAAAGTGTTGAGATGGCAGATGATGCTATTAAAGCTCGTAATATTAAGAGAGTTCTTTACAAAGATACTATAATAAAAAAAATTAGAGAATGCTGCTATCTAAACTGTTATAATTATTTTAAGTAAGTTAAACGTCTTAATAGGCTGAAAAATACATGTTAAGTGTTGTTAATAATGGCATTTGATAAATTAGAATAAAATATAAAATGTATTGTAAGATGATAAAAAAGGTCAAAAAGATATTTGTAATTATATAGTGAAAATTGAAATTTTCATCAATTATCTAGTTGACAATGTATGAGCAATGAATAATAACAAAGACTCCGGTGGTTTATGTTAGGAATAATCAATGGATACATAACTGCTGTCTTTAATTAATAAAAGCAAGTATGATCTATTTTAGATAAATAATAGAGTTTAGTCTTCACCAGAAAGATTGTTTGATCTAATCGAATTATAAGCAGGTGATAAATATGAACCATTCAGCGATTATCTCACTGTATGAGAGTCAGCATAAAGATAAAGATTTAGTGGAGGCTCATGACCATGTAACCCACCAAATCTTATACATATTAGAAGGCGAGGGGGAGTGTACGCTTAATAAAAAAGACTTCTATACTGAAAAGGATTATTTTATTATTATTCCTCCAGAAACAACACATGCAATTACAGCTAAATCCAAAATGACTGTATTAGTACTAGAATTTGACGCAACGGTGTTGGGAGTCGATGTTCAAAATGAATTAGTACAGACAATTTTTGATGAACCTCGTGTTCAAAAATTAAGCGTATTCGATAGCAGTGAACTTCGTCAACTTTTACGTAAAATGTTATATGAGCAATCACATGGAGACCATTTTTGGAAGATGGCTTTGCAAACCTATATGATTGAATTGTTATTTACTATTGCTCGGTCTTACCAGGAAATCACACAGCCACAAGATATGAACAGTTTAAGAGTGGAACGATTAAAACAATTCATTGAAACACGTTACTTTGAAATTACAAATGCAGAGGACATCGCAAATCGAATGGATATGAGTACACGCTATATTCAAACTATCTTTAAAGAGTATTATGGTTATACTCCCTTACAATACTTAACAAAGATACGGTTAGCTGCAGTTAAAGAAATGTTAGTTGAAACAAACAAAGATATTATTTCAATTTGTTTTGAGGTAGGGTTCGAATCCATTCCTACTTTATATCGTTTGTTTAAGAAAGATACAGGCATTCCTCCAAACAAATACAGAGAAATCACTAAAAAGAATAACCGTGAAAAGTAAGACAATCGTTTAGTTCTGAAAATGATAATTTAATTCCTCTTATAATAAGACGCTTTCTTATAAGAAAATTACAATGTAATTAATATTATAAGGAGGGAAACAAATGACTACACATAATATAGGAATTATTATGAATGGGGTTACAGGAAGAATGGGTACAAGGCAGCATTTAATTCGTTCTATCGTTGCTATTCGTGAACAAGGAGGAGTAGAGTTGGATAATGGGGATTTTGTAATGCCGGATCCTATCCTTGTTGGACGAAACAAAGAAAAATTAAAAGCGCTTGCAGAAGATTATAATATAAATAGATGGACAACGGATTTATCAGAGGCATTGGAAGATGATAGGAATGTAATATATTTTGATTCGCAAACAACTTCTTTACGCGAAGAAGGGATAAAAAGAGCAATCCAAGCAAACAAACATATCTATTGTGAAAAGCCAACTGCTACCTCATTAGAAGGTTCTTTAAAATTGGCTCAACTTGCAAAGGATGCAGGCATAAAAAATGGTGTCGTTCAAGATAAATTATTTTTACCAGGAATCATGAAATTAAAAAGGTTATTGGATTCTGGCTTTTTTGGAAAGGTTTTATCAGTGCGTATGGAATTCGGTTATTGGGTATTTGAAGGAGATTGGCAAGAAGGGCAACGTCCATCCTGGAATTATAAGAAAGAAGAAGGAGGAGGGATTGTTGTTGATATGTTCCCTCACTGGCGCTATGTACTAAATCATCTTTTCGGTTCAATTAAATCTTTATCTGCAAAAACGGCTACTCATATTCCTAAACGAGTGGATGAGCAGGGAGAATTTTATCATGCTACAGCTGATGATGCGGTATATGCAATTTTTGAATTAGAAAATGATGTAATTGCTAGCGTGAACTCTTCTTGGGCAGTTCGTGTGGATCGAGATGACTTATTAACTATACAGATTGACGGGGTAGAGGGCAGCGCTGTTGCCGGATTACGAGATTGTAAGACACAACATAGAGTTAATACCCCAAAACCAGTTTGGAATCCTGATATAGAAAATGAGGTTGATTATCAAACCCAATGGGAAGAGGTACCCGATAATCAATTATTTGAGAATGCTTTTAAAATTCAGTGGGAAAAGTTTTTAAAACATGTTTATCAAGATGATGCTTTCCCATGGGATTTTCTGGAAGGCGCTAAAGGAATGCAACTTGCGAACTTAGCGCTAAAATCTGATGAAGAACGTCAATTTGTAGAAGTGCCAGAATTGGATTTAAGGAGTAAATAAATATGAAAAAATCCATTTATTTACCAAACCAAGATGGAAATGTGTTCGAATATAAATTAACCCAAACAGACGGTTTAAAGAAACCTGAACATAGCCAATTTTCTTCTCGTGTTGCTTATTCTGCTGCTCATGTGGTGGCAGATCCATTTGGAAGTGACGACCCGGTAAGTAAACCAGCTATTGATTGGGAACATACTATGAAATATCGTCATTATTTATGGTCGTTAGGTTTTTCAGTAGCTGAGGCGATGGATACTGCCCAAAGAGGCATGGGACTTCAGTGGGAAGAAGCGAAAGAATTAATTTCCCGTTCAGTAAAAGAGGCCAAGAGTGTAGGAGGGGATATTGCAAGTGGCGCAGGAACGGATCACCTGGAACCCGGGGCAAAAGTTACTATAGAAGATGTTATTCATGCTTACGAAGAGCAAGTGTCGTATGTTGAAAGTGCAGGTAGTAAGGTCATTTTGATGGCAAGTCGAGCACTTGCAACATGTGCCCAAACTCCAGAAGATTACGAGTATGTTTATGGAAGAATACTGACCCAAGTATCACAACCTGTGATTCTACATTGGCTAGGTGAAATGTTTGATCCTAATTTGAAAGGCTATTGGGGGACGAACAATATAGACGATGCTATGAACGTTTGTCTACGAATTATTGAAACACATGCAGATAAAATTGAAGGAATAAAAATTTCTTTACTTGATGATCAGAAGGAAATTGAAATGCGACGTTTATTACCTGAAAACGTACGTATGTATACAGGCGATGACTTTAATTATCCATCTTTAATAGAGGGAGATAATCAAGGTTACAGCGATGCGCTCTTAGGAATTTTTGACGCTATTGCACCTGTTGCATCGATGGCTCTTCAAGATTTAGATAGAGGGGATACTGCTGATTTCCGAGAGAAGTTAAATCAAACTGTCCCTTTAGCTCGACATATCTTTCAACACCCAACATACTCTTATAAAACTGGCGTAGTTTTTTTAGCGTATTTAAATGGACACCAACCTCATTTTCGCATGGTAAGTGGAGCCGAGAGTTCCCGCTCTATACTACATTTTAGTAAACTTTTTGAGTTAGCTGACCAAGGCGGAGTGTTGGTGGATCCAGAACTGGCAATTGAAAGGATGGATCCTGTATTAAAATTAGCAGGTATTCATCAAATGGGGGCAGTAAGATGAATAGAGATGTGGAAATGAGTAGACTCAGTTTGAATCAGATTACTACGGAAAATTGGTCACTAAAGGAAGCTGTAGATGGATGCGTACGTAATGATATTTCTGCAATTTCCATTTGGAGACATAAAATAGCCGAGATAGGGTTAAAAGAAAGTAAACATTTAATTAAATCATCAGGATTAAATGTTTCAAGTGTTTGTCGTGGTGGGATGTTCCCTGCTTCTACAGCTTCTGAACGCCAAGTTCGTATTGATGATAATAAACGCGCTATTGAGGAAACTGCTGAGCTGGATGGAAATGTACTTGTACTTGTATGTGGACCATCACCTGATAAAGACATACAGGAAAGCCGTAAGTGGGTAAAAGAGGGTATTGAATCTATTATTCCTTTTGCTGAGCAGCATGGTGTGAAATTGGGGATTGAACCTTTACATCCTATGTATGCAGCAGATCGTTCCGTAATCACTACGTTAGGAGAAGCAAATGTATTGCAAGCTTCCTTAGGTTCGAAACAAGTTGGTGTGATTGTTGATGTATTTCATGTCTGGTGGGATCCTTTTTTATATGAAGAGATTAAACGTGCGAAAGGAAATATTCTTGGGTTTCATGTTTCTGATTGGAAAGTACCTTTACCAGATATTTTTAAAGGGCGTTCAATGATGGGAGAAGGTGTTATTGATATCCCTCGTATTCGCAAAGCTGTAGAAGAGAATGGTTATCACGATTTTGTTGAGGTAGAAATTATTAACCAGGAAATTTGGGACAGGCCTGGGGGTGAGACACTTCAGTGGATGAAAAATAGCTTTGCTAAGTACGTGTAACCTATAAACAAATGTGCGGAGTGTCTTTTGCTCCGCTTTTTGTAATGTATGTTTATAAACCAAAAGAAGGAGGAATGATTTTTGTGTCTTCAATAAATCCAACTCAGCATACAGAATTTGAACCACAATACCACGAAGAAAAACCTGTCAAAAAGAATGAGCTAATAATGGGCGTTGCTGGATTAGAGCATGGACATATTTATGCAATGTGTCATGGAATGAAAGAGGCAGGAGCAACTATTCGATGGGTTTTTGATGAAGACCCAAAAAAAATCAAAGCTTTTCAAAAAGTATTTCCTGAGGCTAGAAAAGCAAATAGTTTACCTCAAATATTGAAAGATAAAGCATTGCATTTGATTTCAAGTGCTGCTATCCCTTCCGAACGGTGTGCAATAGGGTTAAAAGCGTTAGATAGTGGGAAACACTTTTTTTCTGCTAAAGCTCCATTTACAACTATTGAGCAATTGAGACAAGCTGAAAAAAAGGTGAAAGAAACAGGTCTGCATTGGGCAGTTTTTTATAGTGAAAGATTGCAAGTTGAATGTGCAAATTTTGCTGAACAATTAATTAATAAAGGAGCAATAGGTAACGTTATTCAGGTACTAGGGATGGGGCCGCATCGATTGAATATTGAACAACGTCCAGAATGGTTTTTTTGGAAGAAAACCTATGGTGGAATTATTTGTGATATTGGAAGCCATCAAATTGAACAATTTCTTTGGTTTACCGGGGCAAAGGATGCGACTATCCTGAGCAGTACCGTTCAGAACAATACGCAACCAAGTTTTCCAGAATTTGAAGATTATGGTGATTGTCATTTAATAGGAGATAATGGAGCTGTTCATTACTTTCGAATTGACTGGTTTACTCCGGATGGATTAAGTAATTGGGGAGATGGCCGTACTTTTATTCTTGGTACTGATGGTTATATTGAGCTTAGAAAATTTGTTGATATAACAGAACAATCGATAGGAGAGCGCCTGTACCTAGTTAATCATGGAGGAGAAAGAAAGTATGATGTAAGTGGAAAGGTCGGTTTTCCTTACTTTTATCAATTAGCTCATGATATACTTAATCATACTTGTTCAGCCATGCCGCAAGAACATACATTTAAAGCAGCAGAGCTTAGCTTACTAGCGCAACAAAAAGCGCAGTTTTGGTCTAAGGGAGAGGAAAATGAATGACAAAAACATGTGAGATTGTCATAATTGGAGCCGCTGGTTATGGAGAAATATATCTAGAAGCATTACAAAAAGAGAATAGGCTTAGTTGGATTAAAGGGATTGTAGACGTTCACCCTGAACGAAGTGCTTTTTTTTCTGTCTTCAGACAAATGAATATCCCGATTTATAATTCCGTTGAATCATTCTATGAAGTGAATACAGCTGACTTGGCTATTATTGCAACGCCAATTCATTTACATGCTCAACAAGCAATAACAGCGATGTTAAACGGCAGTAATGTGTTATGTGAGAAACCGGTGTCGGGTTCCTTACAAGAGGCAGAAAAAATGCGTGAAGTTGAACACCAAACCAACCGTTTCTTGGCTATCGGTTTCAATTGGTCTTTTAGTGAATCTGTCCATCAATTGAAAGAAGATATTATTGCTGGTTTGTATGGGGAGCCAATCTGTGGAAAAACAGTTGTACTATGGCCAAGAAATGAAGATTATTATAATCGTTCGAATTGGGCAGGTAAATTATTCGGCCCCAACAACGAACCTATATTTGATAGTATAGCAAATAATGCAACTTCGCACTTTTTTCATCATCTCTTTTTTGTCTTGGGAGAACAAATGGAACAGAGTGCCAAAGTAAACAAATTCGATGTGGAGTTATATCGGGCGAATTCAATTGAAACGTTTGATACATGCGCAATCCGTGCTAAAACTGATAAGGCAGTCAAACTTTTGTATTTTGCATCTCATGCCGTTGATGAAGAATATGGCCCGGTTTTCGAGTTAGAATTTGAAAAAGCAATCATACAATATAAGAATGGCGGTCCTATTAAAGCAACTTTTACAGATGGTACTGAAAAGTATTATGATGATCCAGAAAAAGAACATATAAATAAACTGAATGTATGCATAAAAGCAACTATGGAGGGACATAAAGAAATTTGCTGCAGTATTGACTCAGCTTATTCACATCTGTTAGGAATCCATTATATGCATGAAGCATTTACTAACATACCGTTTTTTCCCTCCAATGAGATTAAAAAAAATAAGGATCGTTTAACATATGTTCAAGGGTTAGCTGCAAGCCTTAAAGAATGTTATAGACAACAAAGCTTGCCAAGTGAATTGAATTTTCATTGGGCTGAAAAATATAAGAGCATTATCGTTCCTAAAGGAAGTTATCCTTATTAAACGATTAAAGTTAAAACCACTTGAAATAAAAATGACCCGGTGACTTCAATGAAATGAAGATTCCGGGTCATTTATTAGTTAAAAAGTATATAGTTTATTCAAGTAATCCGAACAACCTTGGCAGGAATAAACTAATTTCTGGGATAAACGTAACTAAGAGCAAAGCTACAATTAATGGGACATAAAAGATAAGCAATTTAGGCATTATTTTTTCAATACTGACTCCGCTGACACTGCTTCCTATAAACAATACAGTTCCAATTGGTGGTGTTGTTATTCCTATAGCAAGTGCCATACCAATGATTATGCCAAAATGTACTGGATCAACTCCCAGCTGTGTAGTTATCGGGAATAATATTGGTGTAAAGATTAATAATGCAGGTGCTATGTCCATAAAAGTCCCCACAATTAGCAAAATAAGCAGTATCATCAGTAGAAGTAAAACATAGTTCCCAGTTGCTGAGAGCATTGCATTTGTAATGGCAGCTGGAATACCTGTATAAGCTAATACCCACGACATAGCTGTTGAAGCACCAATCAGCAGTAAAATCATACCTGAGTAGATAATTGTTTCTTGTAAGATTTTGGGTATATCAGATAAATGAAGCTGCTTATAAATTAAGCTTAGAATGGTTGTATATAATACAGCAACAGCAGCACCTTCAACAGCTGTAAAAATACCAGCGGCTATACCGCCAATGGCAATAATAATCAATAACAAACTCGGTATAGATTGTAAAATAATCTGAATCGACTGGCTTTTGCTTGGTTTATCAGCCACAGTGTAGTTTTCTTTTTTAGCTAAAAAGTAAGCAACAATTATTAATAAGGCAACCATTAAAAGACCTGGTAAATAACCAGCAATAAAAAGTGCGCTTATGGATGTACCGCCAGTGAGCAGCGAATAGATAATAGGAGTTCCACTCGGCGGGATAATTAGTCCAGTTGGCGCTGAAGCAATGTTTACTGCCGCTGAATATGATGGGTCATATCCTTCCTTTGTCTGTTGAGGATGCATCACTCGTCCCATTGTGGCAGCAGATGCGATGGCTGATCCGGATATTGAACCAAATAGTGTGTTTCCTAATATGTTTGTATGAGCAAGCGAACCCGAAAATCTTCCACCAATTAATTTTGCTAGATTTATTAAACGTTCAGCTATTCCGCCATTATTCATAATATTTCCTGCTAGCATAAAAAAGACAAGTGCTAATAAAACGGTACTATCTACGCCAGTGATTAATTGCTGTGATAGAACTAAAACGGAAGAATCCACCGGAAGTATAAATAACGCTGCAATAAAAGATGCAATAGCGATACCAACTGCAATTGGTACTCCAACGAATAGTAATACAAAAAATGATATAAATAATATAATCCCGGTTAATACGGTTATATCCACTTATACTTCCCCCTTTTCAGTTGACACAGGTTTTCGATTTATTAAATTATTAATCTCATAGAATAATATAAAAAGACCTGATATAGGCAATATAGAATAAATATATCCCATAGGAACACCTAGCATTGGTGATAATTCTGCCATCGTTGCACTTGCGATTATATACCCGCCAATTACTAGAACAAATAAAGTGAAGCCAATTACAGCTAGGTCAATTGCTGTAAATAGCCATATACGTGCCCTGCCTTTCACCTTATCTTTAAAAATTCCGAAAGATAGATGGGCATCGTGTCCAAATGCATATGCGCTCCCAATCATAGCTAACCATATTAAAGAAAAACGCATTAATTCTTGAGTGATGATACTAGGATCTTGTAAAACGAACCTGGTAAACACTTGCCAAATAGCTCCAATAACTAAAACGAAAATTAAGATACTAGCAGCTATAAATAATATAAGGTCCAACCAATTTTTTATTTTTTTCAATGTAACGACCTCCT
Organism: Oceanobacillus timonensis; assembly: GCF_900166635.1. Classification (NCBI taxonomy): domain Bacteria; kingdom Bacillati; phylum Bacillota; class Bacilli; order Caryophanales; family Bacillaceae; genus Oceanobacillus; species Oceanobacillus timonensis. The sequence goes on along the minus strand of NZ_LT800497.1, from coordinate 4,154,884 downwards.
TCACATATTACTCTATTGCTTCAACCGAATCTAAAACCTGATCAAGATCTTTGTTATTCTGGCGTCGATCCTCAATAAGCGGTTGAACTTTTTTACGAAATGGGGCTTGTTCAGGGTTAGAAAATTCGACTCCCATTTCTTCTTTAGCCTGTTCTATTCCTTCATCTATCATTTGATTCCAGCGTTCATTATGATCTTTGGTCGTTTCCTCTCCAGCTTCCATAATGGCTTGCTGTTCGGTTTCGTTTAATTTATTCCAAGTTGAATCACTCATGATTAAAAAATCAGGAATTCTAGTATGTTCATCAAACGAAAATTGCTTTGCAACTTCTCCATGATTTGCATCAATAAGTGCAATCGGGCTGCTTTCCGCTCCATCAATAGTCCCTTGTTGTAAGCCAGTGTACACTTCTGTAGCATCCAATGGCGTTGGTGCCGCACCAAGCATTTCCATCGTTTCAATAGAAGTGACATTATTCATCACTCTTATTTTTAGTCCACTCAAGTCATCCGGCGTATCTATTTTCTTATCTGCGGTATAGAAACTTCTTGCTCCTGCATCATAGTAAGTGATACCACGCAGTTGGGCCTCTTCCAACCCTTCATACATGTCACTCACTGTATCCGTTTTCATAAAGTTATAAAAATGTTCATCATCTCTAAATATATATGGGAGGCTAAATACAGAAAATTTTTCATCAAACATTTCTACCACACCTCCGTTTACCTTTGTCATATCAATAACATCATTTTGCACCAGTTCCATTACTTTGTTTTCATCTCCCAAAACGCCTTCAGCAAAGATATCGATTTTCACGCTACCGTTTGTTTTTTCTTCAACCTTTTCTGCGAAATCTTCTAAACTTTGATAAACAGGACTAGCGTCATTATGAATATGAGCTAATGTTAGAGTTTTGGTTTCTTCTGCTGAAGCTTGTTTATTTTCACTGGATGATTGTGTAGCGCAGGCTCCCAAAATGGTGAGAACGAGCATTAAAACAAAACCATGCTTTAAGAAACGATAAGGAAACATTTTGTAACCCCTTTCAATATTCGGAAATATAAATTGATTTAGATTCACTTTAAATAATAACTGTTACATATGTCTTATTATTTTTGGAATTATATTATCAATTTCAGAAATAATAAAAAACAAACAGGTGAAAACACTTCAATATATAGCTGATTTTCTTTATTTATCAAGTGTACATGAACTTATATTTAAGTTTAACAGATTTTATACTATTTAGATAAACAAAATAAAAAGTAAATATGATGTTTGATTTTTGTTTTGTTTATGTTGAAATGTGTTGACTTTATAAATGAATGATTTTATTATTTATTTATTAACCATTTTCATAATTAAATGTAAGCGGTTAAAAATGAAATAATTAGGAAGGGGCAGATATAAGTGATAAGAAAAGCTTTTTTAATGTCAGTCTATCCAGATAAACATGAAGAATATGAAAAGAGGCATAATGAAATATGGCCTGAAATGGTAGATGAACTACGGAAGCATGGAGTAAATAATTATTCTATTTTTTTGGATAAAGAAACTAGTAACCTATTTGGTTATATCGAGGTTGAAGATGAAGAGACATGGAGTGAAATGGATTCAACTGAAATAAATCAAAAATGGTGGGCCTTTATGGAACCTTTAATGGAAACGCATTCAAATAATAGGCCAGTATCTAAAGATCTAAAAGAAGTGTTTCATATGCAGTAATGTTTAATAAACAAAAGGGGGATAAAAATTAAATGACTGCTCGTAGAAAATTTGGGGCGAAGAATGTAACCGGCTGGAAAGCAACAATTGCTATAGCAATGGCAAACTATATCGAAGCAGGATCAATTATTGCTGCAGCAAGTAGTTTAACATTATGGCAAGCATATCTAGGTTTGGATAATTTTGCAGTAGGTCTTTTAGGTGCTGTGAGCGCAAACGCTCTTGGTGCTGCTGTTGGTGCTTTAATTGGTGGCCCAATAACTGATAAATACGGAAGGGCCATGGTTTTCAAGTATGATTTATTAGTTTATATGGTCGGCGTCCTGTTGATTGCGCTCTCGTTTAATTTTCCGATGTTATTAGTTGGCACTATTATAACTGGAGTGGCTGTGGGTGCAGGAGTACCAGTATCTTGGACATTTATTGCGGAAGAATCTCCTGAGGATAAACGGGCTGCTCATGTTGGAACCGCTCAGTTGGCTTGGTCTATAGGGCCAATGATTACGTTTTTTCTTGCTGTAGCGGTGGCGCCATTAGGGTTGTTAGGATCAAGATTAATCTTTTTACATTTACTTGTTATCGCATTTGTCACTTGGTATATAAGGCAAGGAATGAGCGAATCGAAAATATGGGAAAGGGAAAAAGAAGAACAAAAAAAACTTGCACAGAAGAAAGGGAAGGGAAGTTCTGTTAAAGAACTTTTTACGTTGGCTGTTAACCGTAAAGCGTTGTTTTTGCTTGTAGGAATCTATCTATTTTGGAATTTGGTCTCTGGGGCAATGGGGTATTTTATGCCGTATATTTATGAGAATGTCGGTGGTTTAAGTAATTCACAAGCGAACTTATTGCAAGGATTTTTATGGATGTTCACTGTTTTAGGGACGTTCTTTGGATTTATGAAATATGGAGATAAAATAAGCAGGAGATTTATATTTGGTCTTGGAGCTATTATGGGTATCGTAGCATGGATGATTTTAACCTTTATGCCGATGGCATGGGTTTCATTAATTTTATTTGTTGTTCTATGGGGAGCAGCTGCTGGTATTGGTGCTCAAGCCTTTTATGCTTTATGGACAAGCGAACTGTTTCCTACTCTTTATCGTGCAAGCGCTCAAGGGCTTATGTACTTTACTGTTCGCACCGGTATTGCTATATGGTCTTTGATATTGCCGACACTTATGGCCACATTGGGCTTTAAAACGGCTGGAATTGTTATGATTATCTTTTTGGTAATCCATGCTGTGATTGGTATCGTACTTGCACCGGCAACGCAAGGAAAGACATTGGAACAAATAGAAAGAGAACGTTATGGAGATAAAAATTTATTGAAAGGACAAACGTTAGAAAAGTAGTAGAAGGTTCAGAATATCGAAGTTAGAATAACTGCGGGGAGGGTTTATATGCCTGAATGCAGCTTGGCAGTGGATATTGGGGCATCAAGCGGAAAAATGCTTATAGGCTATATAGAGAAAGGAAAATTGAATCTAAAAGAAATACATCGATTTGAGAATAAGATAATCAAAAAGAATCAACATTTTTGTTGGGATTTGCAAGCGCTTTTTTCTGAAATACTGACAGGAATACACGCAAGTAGAAATCAAGGATTTACACCAAAAAGTATAGGTATTGATACTTGGGCTGTTGATTTTGTTTTATTGGATGAACAGGATAGGTTACTCACTGATGCTGTCTCTTACCGTGATCCTAGAACAGATGGCATGATGGAAGAAATATTTCAAAAAATTAGTAAAGAGAGGCTGTATTTGGAAACAGGGATTCAGTTTCAAAAATTTAATACGATTTATCAGTTGTATTACCTTAAAAAGCATTATCCTGAAATACTTGATAGAGCAAAATCTTTTTTAATGATACCAGATTATTTAAATTATTTATTAACAGGTATTAAAGCAAATGAATACACCAATGCAACGTCTACCCAGCTGGTCAATGCCTTTACGAAAAAGTGGGATAAGGACTTATTAGATCAATTAAGAATAAATAAAGAAATATTTCAAGAAATTTTACCTCCTAAATCAATATTAGGAAATCTTAAACCGGAGCTGTCCAACGAGATTGGTTTTGATATGAATGTATTGCTTCCGGCGACACACGATACTGGTTCGGCAGTCGCGTCTGTTCCTGAATCCGCTGATACAATTTATATTAGTTCAGGTACTTGGTCGTTAATTGGTGTAGAAAATAATTTCCCAATCTGTGTAACAAAAGCACTGGATTATAATTTTACAAATGAAGGCGGAGTTGATTATCGTTTTCGTTTTTTAAAAAATACGATGGGACTTTGGATGATACAAGAAGTGAAAAGAATCTATAATAATCGTTATACTTTTGCCGAATTGGCAGCAATGGCTAATCAAGTGTCAGGTTTTTACTCACAGGTCAATGTGGATGATGACAGGTTCCTTAAACCAGAAAACATGGTTCAAGAAATTCAAAATTATTGTGAAGAAACGAACCAACCCATTCCAAATACACCAGAGCAAGTAGCGAAATGTGTATTTGATAGTCTAGCTGAAAGTTATCAGATGGCAATTAATCAAATTGAAGAGATTTATGAAAAGGAGTTCAAAAGGATTAATGTTATTGGTGGCGGGTCGCAAAATGAAATGTTAAACCAATTGATTGCTGATACCACCGGGAAAGAAGTATTGGCAGGGCCATCTGAAGCAACTGCTATAGGCAATTTGATTACTCAATTAATGGCATTAGGACAAATTCAGACATTAGATGAGGCCAGACAAATGGTAAAAAACTCTTTTGAGATGAAAGCCTTTACGAGTAAAAATAAAACGGAGGGATTAAAATGACCATTCAAAAAAATTATCAGGAAGCAAAAAAATATTATGAAAAATGGGGCATTGATGTAGACGCAGCTTTAGAGCTGTTAAAAGAGGTACCTATTTCAATACATTGCTGGCAAGGTGATGATATCGGAGGATTTGAAGTCAATAAACAAGAATTATCAGGAGGGATTGATGTAACTGGTAACTATCCCGGAAAAGCTACAACACCGGAAGAATTAAGAAGTGATTTGGAAAAGGCGCTTTCTCTCATTCCTGGAAAGCATCGTATTAATTTGCATGCCATCTATGGAGAAACAGCTGGCAAAGCAGTTGATCGAGATGAAATTAAACCTGAACACTTTAAGAATTGGGTGGATTGGGCAAAAAAACATGAATTAGGGCTTGACTTTAACCCTACGTTTTTTTCGCATACAAAAGCAGATGACGGTTTAACATTGGCACATCCGGATAAAGAGATCAGAGACTTCTGGATTCGCCATACTATTGCCTGCCGTAAAATCGCTGAGTATTTTGGAAAAGAATTAGGAACACCGGCGTTAACAAATATTTGGGTTCCCGATGGATATAAAGATGTTCCTAGTGATCGTTTAACACCTAGAAAGAGGTTAAAAGAATCGTTGGATGAAATATTTTCAGTAGAAATTGACGAAAAATACAATATGGATGCAGTGGAGAGCAAGTTATTTGGTATCGGTTCAGAAGCTTACGTCGTTGGTTCGCATGAGTTCTATATGGGCTACGCCTTGAAAAACAATAAGCTGTGTTTATTAGATACAGGACATTATCATCCAACAGAGGTTGTTTCAAACAAAATTTCAGCTATGCTCTTATATAGTGATAAGTTAGCTTTGCATGTATCACGACCGGTTCGTTGGGATAGTGATCATGTTGTCATCTTAGATGATGAACTACGTGAAATTGGATTAGAGATTGTCCGTAATAATGCATTGGATAAAGTATCAATTGGCCTTGATTTCTTTGATGCGAGTATTAATCGTGTCGCAGCATGGACTATTGGAACACGCAATATGATAAAAGCATTATTAAATGCTTTGTTGACACCAAATGAGTATTTAAAACAATTACAAGAAGCGGGAAACTTTACTGAAAGACTGGCGTTAATGGAAGAGTTCAAAACATACCCTTTTGGTGCAGTATGGGATTACTATTGCGAGCAAATGGGTGTGCCGGTAAAAGAAGCTTGGTTAGAAGAAGTTAATGAATATGAAAAAACTGTCTTATCTCAAAGAAAATAAAAAGTTGAAGAATGAAATTGTTCCATGAAGGATTGTAATTTCACTTAAATAAGTAATTCTTTGAATAGTTTTGTACACGTTTCTTTTTGGAAAAGTTTAGACGATATTTCTGTAATCTATATTACAAAGAAAAGTTTAAAGTAGATACACCTTGTTAGCCTAAACTTTTAAAGGCAGTGTATAAATAGATTGGGTTGATTTCCACATTAAACAACTTTTATGGCGATAAAACAAAAACAAACAAAAATATATAAACATTAAGTAAAAAATGATATACTTGATTTAAAGGATTACAGGAGGGAATTCTATTGGTACAAAATCGTTGGGATGGAAATAAAAGCAGTAATAAAACTGGTTTAGATGAACTTGTATATCGCTCGAATTTATTAGGTCAAGACCGTTCTGTAGCCAATTGGGGCGGTGGAAACACATCTGTAAAAACAATAGAAACAGACTTTAAAGGCGATGAAATAGAAGTAATGTGGGTGAAGGGAAGCGGTTCTGATCTTGCGACAATGGGGCCTAAAAACTTTACTGGCTTGAAGATGGAGGATATTAGACCATTAATAGAGAAAGAAGATATGTCTGATGAAGAGATGGTGGAATATTTAACACATTGCATGATTGATTCAAAACATCCTCGTTTTTCCATTGAAACATTGCTTCATGCATTTTTGCCTTTTAAACATATTGATCATACACACCCAGATGCTATTGTTAGTATAGCGTGTGCAGATAATGGTCAAGAAATAGCCGAAGAAATTTATGGTGATCGTTTTGTTTGGGTTCCGTATATTCGTCCAGGATTTAAACTTTCTAAACAGATTGTTGAAGGTGTTCGTAATAATCCACAAGCTGACCTAGTTATCATGGAAAAGCATGGGTTGGTAACATGGGGCGAAACATCTAAGGCAAGTTATGATAAAACTATATCCGTTATTCAGGAAGCTGAAGATTATATTGAAGCTAAAACAAAGAAGAAAACATTATTTGGTGGACAGAAACACGATTCATTGAGTAAAGAGGAAAGAGAAAAAATACTTGCACAAGTACTACCTATTATTCGTGGACAAGTTAGTTCTGATAAAAAAATGATTGTTACAAATGATGATAGTGACGCAATTCTTGAATTTGTTAATAGTGAACAAGCTAAAAAGCTTTCACAAATTGGTGCGGCATGTCCAGACCACCTTGTTCACACAAAACGGGCTCCTCTCTTTATAGAGTGGAACCCGGCAAGCAAGGATGTAGAAGAACTAATAGAAAATATTAAAACAGGAATTAATGCGTTTAAAGAAGAATATACAGCTTATTTTGAAAGAAATAAATCAGAAGGTGACAAAATTACTGAAACGGCTCCACGTGTTGTGTTGATTCCGGGAATCGGTATGGTTAATACAGGGAAAAGTTGGTCTGCTGCCAATGTGAGTGAATCTTTGTATCATAGAGCTGTATCTGTTATGCGTGGGGCTACTGTTTTAGGAAACTTTGTATCGCTTAATGAAGCAGAATCATTTGCAATAGAATATTGGCCGCTGGAGCTTTATAAATTGAGCTTGGCACCGCCAGAAGCAGAGTTTTCCCGTCAAATTGCATTTGTAACTGGTGGAGCCGGCGGTATCGGGGGAGAAACCTGTAAGCGTCTTTTATCGGAAGGAGCACATGTTGTTATTGCTGATATTGATTTAAGAGGAGCTCAAAATCTTGCAAGTACAATGAATGAGTTTTATGGGGAAAACCGTACCTTCGCAGTGAAAATGGACGTTACAAAAGAAGAAGAAGTAGAATCAGCTATCAAAGATTCTGTTCTGAAATATGGCGGGCTGGATATTATTGTGAATAATGCTGGGTTGGCAAGTTCTAGTAAATTCGAAGAAACAACGTTAGACAAATGGAATATGAATATGAATGTGCTAGTGACAGGATATTTCCTTGTTGCAAGAGAAGCATTCAAACTGATGAAGGAACAAGAACTGGGAGGCAGTATGGTTTTCGTCGGATCAAAAAACTCCGTCTATGCTGGTAAAAGTGCAGCTGCTTATAGTACTGCTAAGGCAGCTGAAGTTCATCTGGCAAGAACAGTTGCTGCAGACGGAGGCGAACATGGTATTCGAGTGAATTCAGTACTACCTGATGCAGTAATCCGCGGTTCAAAAATCTGGGATTCTAATTGGAAAGAAGAGCGAGCAACTTCATATGGTATTGAAGCGGATGAACTGGAAGAGCATTATCGAAAACGTACAATTTTAAATGTTAATATTCTTCCAGAGGATATCGCTGAATCCATTGCGTTTCTTTCATCTTCTAAAGCAGCTAAAACAACAGGCTGTATGGTAACTGTTGACGGCGGTGTTGCTGCAGCATTTACCAGATAAATATAATGCAATGATTCCCTGTCCTGTGACAGGGATTTATTGTTATTATTGAGACAAGTCATATGAAAGAAGGTAGTTGGATGTTTGTTGCAGAAAGACAGCAAAAAATTGTTGAATTAGTTAATAAACGTAAAAGTATACGTGTTACAGAATTAAGTCAAGTTTTTTCAGTGACGGAAGAGACCATTCGGAGAGACTTAGAAAAACTGGAAAAACAGAAAAAGTTATCCCGCAGCCATGGAGGTGCTATCAGTACAAACACTTCAGAACAATTGGAAGTTCCTTATTTTGAAAGAGAAATCACAAATGTGAACGAAAAAAAGGAGATTGCTATAGAGGCTGTTAAACAAGTGGAAGAAGGGGACCAATTAATTTTAGATGCGAGTACTACTGCATGGTATATGGCAAAATCTCTTCCGGATATCTCATTAACAGTGCTCACAAACTCTATTAAGGTGGCAATGGAATTAAGTACAAAAAAACAAATAACAGTGGTATCCACAGGAGGCACTCTAATGCCTAAGTCCCTTTCCTACGTGGGCCCATTAGCTGAGACTTCCCTGGATAATTATCATGTGAAAAAAGCTTTTATATCATGCAAAGGGCTCCATATAGATCGTGGAATCAGTGAATCTAATGAACAGCAAGCTCGAATAAAGAAGAAGATGATTGAAAGTGCCGATAAAGTTTATATTATGATTGATCATAGCAAATTTGGTATACAAGCATTTTCATCTATTGGTGGTTTGGAAATTATTGATCACATTATTACAGATACCATTATAGAAAGTAAAACCATTCAACAGTTAGAAGATAAATCAATGAATTTAATTAAGGTGTAAACATATGTAAAAAGGAAGATAAAGGGGGGAATCATTTCTATTCAATTATGGAAATGATTCTCTTGAAAAGTTGTTTCATTTGTAGAAAAATAAACTTTAGTGTTAGAGGATGGGATTAGTGAAACTCCAACTGAATGAAGTTCCACTTTATAAAAAATTATTTTATGATATCTAACTCACTACCCATCAGTATTTTCCATGTAAGTAATCGAAACTTTTAAATTAGCATTTTTTTCGCGAATGTGGTCTAGCAATTCTTTATCATGTACTTCATTTTTCATACGGATAGCATAAGTGTACAAAATCATTGTTCCAAGATTAGTCGTTTCAACCTGTCGCAAGGAAGAACTTAGCGTATATGCAGCAAGTACATCATGCATCAGGTTTTCGTAATTTAAGTTTTCTGGTACAGTGACCTTTAAAATTTGTGTATCTTTCCCTTTTCCATATTCGAATTTGTAAAGCAAATAAAGAACGAAACAAGCAAATAAAGTGAGTATGATTGCTAAGTCAAAACGAAAAAGCCCACATGTCATACCTGCGCACAGACCAAAGAAAATATAGGCAATATCTTTCACATTGGTGACCGCACTTCTGAATCGAATCAGTGAAAATATAGCAAATAAACCAAATGCAACGCCGGCATTGTCACTAACCACGTTCATAACCACGGAGACGATAATACTCAAAATAATAATGGTGTGTACGAATGATTGAGCATAACGTTCGCCTGTAAATGTGATGATGTATACCTTCGTAATAGCCAAACTCAACAAGGTTGACATAATCAATGCGAGTAATATCATATAAATACTGGATGGTTCACTAGCTTGTAAATCGAATATTTTATCTATAAAATCCATTCTATCTTCCTCCTGCTGTTACATATTCTCTTTCTATTCCTTCTGACATTTGATTTTTCTGCAGTAACTCCATACTAGTACAGTATTTTGACGCACTACGCTGTTCACATTGAAGCGCTTGTAAAATACGGGTTAACCATAATGGAACACTATCATTTACTTTGACTTCCAATACAATTAGATTGTTATCAATAAATTGTTCCCCATCAGAACCATGTTCTAAAAGTAAATCATCATTACGGCAGCGTAGATTAAAATCAAAAGTGATACGCAAATCAGGGTTGTCTATTCCATGAAGTGCATGGCGTTCATAGCTGACAACCATTTCTGGTTTTAATTTGTATAATGTTCTAAAGTGATCAATTTCACGAAGTACCTGCAAATTCGAAGTATGAAAGTCCTTTAAATGTTTTTTATCTCCTTTTTCCAGGTAATGATATGCTTCTTCTAAGGGTAGTAACATTCTCCGTTTGTTGACCACGTTGTTATGTTTTTGTTTTACCTCGAAAAAAGCTGTTTCATCAATACCTGTTTCATTATAAGTGCGAAGGCGGAGCTTTTGTCGGAAAGTCAATTTATTCTTTGTTTCAAAATAAATATTGTGATCATCGCTATCAAAATATAAACTGCTGACAATATATCTTCCATCTACGCCAAATTTATCTGAACGCATATACGGCATGATTTGTTCAAGCAAAAGCGAATATTGATCTAACGTAATCAGATATTTTTGTTCTTTTCTTTTGAAAATTTCTATTGCCAATTTTTTCACCTCCCTTTTATATAACATCTTAAGCGAAGTGGATAAGATGACGATTAAAACTTGGTTAGAATTCCATTAGAAAATAAAATATCAACAATTCGTTGCTGAAAAAATGAATATACAGAAGCAGTTTTATTTTTGTAAGAGTTGGTATTTGGAGCTATTGATTTAAATATCAACCATCATGTTATTATCTAAAGGAGACTGTTCGAGGAGAATCGATTAAAAGAAAGGATGTATAGGCTGAGCAAAAATTACGTGCTTTATTTATGAAAAATAGGAAGTTCGTTAAAGGGAAGCAAAAAGGCAACATATTCCTTTAAGCGAAGAGGTACATATTGATTTATCTACTCATTCACTTCTTATTCCAATGTTAAAATTATGGAAATAAAAAACGCATGATGGAACTATTTCCTGTTCCATCATGCGCCATTAACACGTATCTATTTTTTCCGAGACTTGATAAATCCATCTACAGCATCCCACACTAAACCGAAAATAAACAGAATAAGAATCCAGAATGTAGATTGATTCCATATCGCGGACACTGTATCAAATGTCTCAGAACCAGCTGTAATAACACCAGCTTCTACTAATTCACTCATAAAATCAGGATTCCAAAAATCAGGTCCGCTAATCATAAATAGTACTGCTGCCATCGATACGACATTTACAATTGTTGTATAAGCAGCTAACCTATACGTCCATTCCCCGGCAACAAGCTTCAGGCATTCTTTGATAATTCCAGATCCGAATATGAGGACAATAAACAATAAATAGGAGCCATAGGTCTGTTCATTTAAAAATGGAACAACTCCGTTAAATTCATCTTGAAACACCCAAATTCCAAAGTACTCATTCGAAAAGGCGAGAAATACAATGATAATCGTGTAGAAAATAATTCCGATAATCGACTCACTGCGTTTGATTTGTCTCTTTTCATCTGGAATGGGCGGTAAGTCTGCAGGCTTCCATTCCTTCCCGATTAAATCTTTTTGTTTCATTCCACCATACAGCTCACCGATAGCAAACCAAAATGTTGTCCAGCCGAAAGCCGTTGGAAGGTCTGTAACGACAGAAACAATCATATCAATAAAATGATCTAAAATAGACATCGGCTCTAAGATGGTTTGAATGATAAACCCAATACCTATTAAAGAACTTATAACAATGAGTACAATCTTCACCACCAAAATATAGGTATCAAAAAGCTCTGGCCCGATAATATATTTCTTTTTCCCCCGATATTTATCAGCTAATGACCTTGGACTGCCCAGCTCCAGCAGAATTTCTTCTACATCGTTTTCCTTCTTGTTCCCTTGCCCGGCCCGTTCCTCCAGCATATCCTCAATTAGCCCGCGTAATTCAATGGCAATATCTTCTCGCTGGGATGGAGGCAGCTTTTGCGTAACCGCATAAATATACCGATTAATCATTTCCATTTTCTTCACCTCTCTTATTTTCGATGATCTGATCCATGCTGGCTGCAATATTTTTCCATTCAATAACCAGCAAATCAAAGACCTCTTTTCCAGTCTTACTCCGTACGTAGTATTTTCTCGGCCTTGATTCATTTGTGTCCCATGTACTATCCAAGAGTCCCTGTTTTTCCAGCCTTCTCAGTAATGGATATAATGTTCCAGGCTCAACATGTATCCCTTTTTCATGAAGCATGGTCACAAGCGAGTATCCATACTGCGGCTCTGAAAGTTGACTTAATGCACTAATTGTAATGGTTCCTCTTCTTAATTCTTGCATAATTTTATCTAAATGTTCATTTGCGTCTGTCATGTGATCAACTCCTGAATTCATTATAGTGTATGTCACATACTATTGTAAAGTACATATTAAAGTTTGTTGCAAAATATTTTAATTGATATATGTTCGTTTTCATAAAAATCGGTAATTTTTAAAAGCGTTTGATACAATTGGATAGACTGTTGGAGTAAGAATGATTCAAAATTTTAAATAGGGGGGATCTCTTTGGAATTTAAAACAGGCAGGTTACTTATTAGACCGTTTAATGACGGTGACTTAGAGGATGTATTTCATATTTACAATAATGATGCTACTTGTAAATATCTTTTGCATGATAAGTGGACCGATGAAAATAAACAAGAGGAGTTTCATAAAAAATTGGAGAATAACGCACTCACAAAAGAGACGCCCTTAAATTTGGCAGTAGTAAGGGGTACAGAAGTAATTGGTGATTTAGCTGTATGGTATACAGAAATGAAGGATACGGTTGAAATTGGTTATAGCTTTTCGCAAGAAGCTAAGGGAAAAGGCTATGCAACAGAAGCAGTGCGCGATTTAGTGAAGATATTATTTTCGGTATTTAATGTGCATCGTATCCAAGCGAATTTGGATGCGAGAAATGAAGCATCACAAAAATTATGTGTGCGTATAGGGATGGGAAAAGAAGCACATTTCATTCAAGATTTTTGGAATAAAGGGGAATGGACAGATAGTATAGTATATGGAATGCTGTATTCTGATTTGGAAGAAAAGAGTATGTGACAATACTTTTCATTACACAAAGGATAAAACTTTAAGGTACCGGTTTTTCATCCTAATATAGAAAACAATAAAAAGGAATAAAGTTTGAGTTGAATAATAGGCGTGAGCATCCCGCGCACGCCTATTATTTAACGTGAAGTCTGTCCATCGATTTGTGCTATCCGCTAACTCGGACTCAAAGAGGCTCCTCATTTTTTTAAACCTTTTGCTTCATAAACGAAAAAAGAATGTTTAAAGATAGGAATACCTATATATAAGGTGGATGGCATTCTCCGCCTTTTATACAAGAACCACCCCCGCAATTTTCAAGTTCTGCAATCTTCATTAGCTTATGCCGACATGAATTTTTTCTTAATAAAATGTACGAGAGAACCGACTGCTCCTGTTATTACACCTAAAGCAATACCAGTTGTTACACTGCTGAAGAATGCAAATATACGCGCAATAATATTTACTGCAACTGGTGGCAGATTGCTTAAGTTACCACCAAATTGAATAGGTGTATCTAAGGCGGTGTTCCAAAAAAGTTGGTGAACCATTGCTAAACATATTCCGTAGAAAAAACCGATGAGCAATAGAGACAAAAAGGTCTTTTTTACATTTTTTATCACGAGAAATACAATCCAAATGATAATTGGTGCAAAGACCAATATACTGTTTACCAGACTGCCTTCCTCAACCATCGATAAATCATGGGCAATGACACGAGGAAGACCTAACAAAGATAGGAATATTAACGTAAGTACTGGTATACCTAAGTATTCATTTATTTTTTGAACGGACATCCAGGGAACTCCTTTCTATTTTTTATCGCAGTGTAACTGGCTATAAGACTCCCACTTCAAGAAATGAGTGAAAATTTTATTTCTAAGTGGGAGATCCAACAGCCAGTAACGGCCCGATTCGTTCAACTAACCTTCACTGGGGGGAGCAGACTAAATTCGCGACGTCGTGTCGTAACGTCTGCACTAGCACATCCATGTGCGTCGAAAAACCCCACTGAAGGAAGTTTCACTTTATATACAATTTTTTCGCTTGCAGTTCATATCATAAGAGGAAGAGCTTAAAGAAATCTAAACCGTTTATTAAATATTTATTAAATGTTAACGAAGTCTGGTTCAAAAAATGATGCAAGGGTGCGATTTTGATTCAATATAGGAGGGATAAGATGGTTGTTGGCGGTTTGATGTGTTTGGGAATCGGTGTTGGTTTATTTACAGGAAATGTTGCAGCGGGAACGATGATAGGAATAGGGTTAGGTCTGGTTGGCGAAGCGTTATTTCAGAAGTTTGGAAAAGAGTCAGAAGGGGAGGAGTTGTAATTGGGGGATATGCAAAGAAGCAAAGGAATATAGTTGAGGAATTCCTTTGCTTCTTTATATTAATTCGTACTTCTACTATTTCGCGGACTTGGGTGGGATTGGTTGCGTTTGTTTTTCCAAACACGGTCATTGTTCTTCGTTTCTGGAAATTTTTCTCCAGATTTCATGGTGACTTGTTGTGGATCTTCTACACTGCTGCCCGTTTCACCAACTTCAATATAGACCCCGTTATTGGGAGCCTTCTCTCCGCCTTTGAATTGACTGATTTCACCCATTACAGATACCTCCTTATGATATTTCCTGTTTATTATGAGGAATAACGAAGGAATCTATGAGTGGAAATCATGATAATGGACGAACTTTTTCTACCATCACATTACAAGCTAGGTTTTCCAGCATGGTTAACTGAAGAGTAACCTGTCAGAAAGTGGGGAATTGGCTCTCGACTTGTCACCACAAGTTCCAAGGAAATTTATTTGGTGGCTGCGATTGGATTTTAATTTCCTCTTTTTTGACTGGATGTTCCACTGCAAGTGTTTCGGACCATAACGCAATCTGTTCGCCGGCCTGGTTCACTTTTTCCCCATATTTTTGATCTCCGTAAAGCGGTAAATTGCGGGAAGAGAATTGTACACGAATTTGATGCGGTCTGCCGGTATGCAGTTTAATGGAGAGCAAACTCATATTGTCTTTACTTCCAATTACTTCATATTCTAGCTTTGCTTTTTTAGCATTTTTATTATTTGCATGTGTTGTGTGAACTTTGTTTTCTTGTTTATCTTTGACTAAATAATCTTCTAACAAGTCCTGCTTTTTATCAGGGACGCCTCGAACGATAGCCAAATATTTCTTTTCTACAGCTTGCCTGCGAATCGCATCAGAGAGGCGGGATGCTGCCTTAGATGTTTTCGAAAACACCATGACACCTCCAGCAGGGCGATCCAAGCGGTGCACCAATGCCAAATAGACATTGCCCGGTTTCTGATAGCGTACTTTTATATCCTCTTTCAAGAAATTCAACAAATCCTGGTCTTTTGATTGGTCCTCTTGAACAGGGACATTGACTGGTTTTTCCACAAAAAGTAAATGATTGTCCTCGTAAAGAATGGGAACATTCATGGGTAATAACTCCTTTATTTCAATACTGAAGCAATAATAACACAGCAGTTTTTTTAATCAAGGAATTGGACATGATATAACTAGTAAAAGGGATCGTAATGAAAAGAGCAGAGAAGGAGTATGTTTATGGAATGTAATAAATGGAGACCTTCCTTATCAGTAACAGATATTCCAAAATAAAAGGCTTTTTATGTTATAATGACGAACGCGTTTTCATTATAGATTGGAACTGAAAGGGAGGGATCATGATGGAAAATAAGGAGTTGATGGAAAAGGCAGTGGAAATTGCACAAAAAAGTGCAGTCACTGGCGGCGGCCCATTCGGAGCAATCGTTGTAAAAAATGGAGAAATTGTTGGCACGGGGAGGAATCAAGTTACAGCAACGAACGATCCCACAGCTCATGCAGAGGTACAGGCAATTCGGGAGGCTTGTAAAGCTTTGGATAGTTTTCAATTAACCGATTGTGAAATATATACCAGCTGTGAACCGTGTCCTATGTGTATCGGTGCCATCTTTTGGGCCAGACCAAAAGCGGTTTATTACGCTGCTTCCAAAACAGAAGCTGCAGAAGCAGGATTTGATGATCAATTTATTTATGAACAAATTGCGCTTCCGGTAGAAAATCGTGATATAAGAATGAAACAAATTTGTCCGAACCAATATGATATGCCTTTTCGAATTTGGAAAGACGCTGATAATAAAGCGGAATATTAGCTTAGATATCAGCCCTTTATAAATCTTCCTTATAAAATAAATCAATCGTTTGTTTGAATGATGAGAGGAACAACTGATAAAAATGGTACTAGCTTCGAAAGCGATAACCTTTTGCTTATGTATTGTGCATGTCTGGAATGATGGTATATTGGTTAATCAAGAAACTTCAAGTTAAAAAAGCCCAACGTGCCCATGGCAGGAGGAAAGAGGATGGAAGAGAATGTATTTAATCAAATGGCAAAAAAATATGATACAGAAAATCGAAAAGAGCTAGCCAATATCATTGCCGATGAAATCAAGAAAACCCTGGCAGGAAAGCAGTATCATTCTATTCTGGATTATGGTGGAGGGACTGGCTTGGTTACCTTTCAACTAGCTGATCAGTTTGAAAAAGGATGGCTAGTTGATTCTTCTCAGGAAATGATTCAAGTTGCGCAAAGTAAAATAGAGCAGAACCAATTGAAACACTTCGAAGCAATGGCGTTCAATTTAGCGAAAGATGACCGTTTGGATATAAAAGCAGATGTCATCGTCTTATCATTAGTTTTACTGCATGTTCCAGATATCGAACCGCTTCTGCAAAGATTAAACAAGCGGCTGAATACAGGCGGTCTGCTTATTATTGTAGATTTTGATAAAAATGAAAAGATACAACATCCGAAAGTGCATAATGGTTTTACGGAAGCAGAAGTAAAAGATGCATTAAGTTATGCCGGTTTTCGGGACATAAACAAGCATACTTTTCATTATGGAAGTAATATCTTTATGAAGCAGGACGCCTCTTTATTTATCGCCACAAGCACGAAATGATTAAAAAGGGCAAGAAAGATAGCATTCTCTCTGCCCTTTAGCTATTTTAATTATTTACCTGGGAAGAAACCGTCCCCGCAGCTTCATTTTTCCGTTTAGACGATCGGGACGATCCAATCAATATCGCAATTCCCGTAATCAAAAGACCGATACCAAGCCAAGCAATAGTATTTAAGCTTTCCCCTAATAGGAATACTCCTAGTAATGCCGCTGTTAAAGGCTCTGCTAAAGCAAGCGTTACTGCTGTTGAAGAAGAGACTTTAGCCAGTCCCTTGGCAAAAAGGAAATAGGCGATTCCTGTAGCTACGACTCCAAGCTGAATACTCACACCAACACCTTGCAAGCTCGCCACCCACGACATATCAAAGATAAAAAGGAAGGGGGCTAAGAAAATAGCGCTAAGTGTAAAAATAATGGCAACTACGTTTAAGGAAGAAAATTTTTGAACCATATCTCTGCTCGCAAGAGTGTAACTGGCAAACGAAAGTCCTGCACCTAATGCCATCACGACACCGATTGGGTCGACATAAGTAGATTCTCTATTTATAAATAGCAAGGTGCAGCCGGAAATGGAAAGAAAAGTAGAGCACCACCAAATTTTTGACGGCCGCGTTTTAAAAAACAACCATTCCAAGAGGCCTGATAAAATTGGTGCACTCCCAATGGCGACAACTGTTCCAATAGCTACACCAGTGACGGTAACAGCAGAGAAAAATAACGGCTGGTATAAGGCCATACTTAGAGCAGCCAGGATAGTCGCTTTCATTGGCCAATTTTTCAACTCCAACTTGCCAAATAAGAGAACAAGGGATAATAAAAAAAGACCGCCTACAGCCAATCGGATGGTACCAATTGCAATAGGATGTGCATTTTCTGGTGCAAAAGCCTGCGTTGTACCAGTTGTCCCCCAAAGTACAGCAGCAAACAGGATAAGAAAGGCAGATAGTTTTCCTTGCATGTTGTTCACTCCGAAATAAAAAGGATTGTAAATGCATCATAGAAAATAATTGCTCTTATTTCTATACCAGATTTAATATTTCTTTTATCCATTTTAAAGGTAACGATATTTTTTCGGTGCTACGCCTTTATGCCGTGCAAACCATCTTGTAAAAGAGGAGGCATTCTCGAAACCCAATTCCTCACTAATCCGGGATATAGACCATCCAGTTGACAGTAATAAATGTGCAGCCTCTTGTAAACGAAGCTCTGAAATATATGTTTTCGGACTTTTTCCAGTTCTTTTCTTAAACCATTCCGAATAATAGACTGGATGATAGTGCTCTATTTTTGCCAGTGTTTCCAAACGAATCGGCTCCTTGAAATGGTTGTGAATGTAGTCAATGGAGGGAGGATTGGAAGTCTGCAGTTTTTTTGTTACATAGCGGGTTAAGTCTGTTAAAGAAGTTAAGTCATCCTTGTTATCAGCTTCCTCCATTAATAAATAGCGGATAGCATTCCATTGTTTATCCAATCTAATGTGCGTGCTTTTGGTATCATGCGGCAGATAATGCATAGGTATGTCTAATATCAGAAATTCATTTCTGTCCATAGAACGATAATGATGATGAAAGTTTGGGGGAAGATAGAAACCGTCATCCGGCCCAAGTTGGAGTTCCTGCTGGTTTGTCTGGATATCCAGAGAGCCTTGCAGCGGGAAAAGAAATTGTCCAAATGCATGCGCATGTGAATGGAATTCTTTTGAATAGGTTCTTTTTTCACAGACGATTTGGTTATTTGTTTCCATTTTTTCCTCTCCCTTTAAAGTTAAATTTAGAATATCTTACCATTCATTTACGATGAGGTAAATACATTCGCCGGAAAATAAAATACCGGATGAATCCATTCAGCTTATATGAGAAGCAATTGCATACAACTCCTGGAGTAGCGGAGCATAAACAATCAGAATTGGCGCTTTTTGTATAAGAAATAAAATGCTCGTTATATCTAACAGCAGGAGATAGCTATGACGTGAATGGATATAAGACGGGTAGCAATTTCTCGAATCTATCTTATGTAAATTGAGCAATAAAAAAATGAAGCGCAGGAACTATAAAAGGTGCAAGTTTAAAATCATGGGCATAAACAAAAGCGAGTATTATGTTATTTATTGACAACATCAGCATCATTTTTAGAGATGCTGAAAAATCAAATCCATTTAGCTATCTTAACGGTTGTACCTTGTCCGCTGTTTGATTGAATCTCGAATTCATCCATTAGACGCTTTACTCCAGGAAGACCAGCTCCAAGCCCTCCCGAAGTAGTGTAGCCATCCTGCAGTACTAATCTGATATCGTTTATTCCTGGTCCTGCGTCGATTGCAGTCATAATGATACCTTTACGACCAAATGTATCAATGATTTCAAAAGAAATTCTTCCTTTTTCTGCATATAAATAAATGTTACGGGCCAATTCCGATATTGCAGTAGTGATACGTGCCTGATCAACTGTACCAAAACCAATCTGCTTTGCTATATCTCGGCCAATCTGTCTAGCGTGAACGATATCCAATTCCTTATCGATGTGCACATATGATTGTGTTTTCATATTCTATTCCTCCAGTTTCTGTTAATTTTTATAATTTTATGCTTCAAATTCATCACAATCGGAAACTTTTGGAGATGGATATCTAAACCAATCAACTTTATCGAAATCATAAACTTCTTACCTATGGGAACTACCTATATAAATAAGAAAGGATACTTTCAGGAAAGCTTTTATAAAAAGCGAGTATATTCGCTAAATAAGAAGTAAGGAATAGATATTGTTGAAAGTATAATCAGGTATAACCGAATACATTATTTTTCGATTTTAGTTACTTTTGATATCTGATCTTAAGCTATGTACGAAAAAAAGCCGAAAAGGATCGAACGCCCTCTTCGGCTTATGTCTTGGCACTATTGTCCAGACATTCCTGCCATCTTATTTTTTTGGCTTAAGTATGAATATAACAAATCCTGTATCATTATTAAAATCCCAATCCACAAATAAATCTTGTATTTCCTGATCAAGTACGGATTCTAAGAAAACTTTATCAATTAAGCTCTTTTCCAATTTTCGTTTCGACAACCGAAGTTGGTTTTCAAAACCGGATTGAATAAGTTCCTGCTCAATTAAAACAAATATGTCCTCTCGCCTGGAAACCAGCGTTCGGGAATTTAACATAAATGACTGCAGTTTTCTGGGAGACTTTTGAGCTTTTTGAGTGAAACGGCTGATTTCTTCGTGAACTTGTTCTTTAGCTGGATAATTTAAATAATCTGCTGTTGTTTCATCAATACCCGAATGCAGCTCCGCAAAGAGAATTCCGCTTCTATTCTCCGTAGACCAGTCATAATAGATTTTATCTACCTGTACTCCTGCCTGCGAAGAGATAATAGATTGTATCTCAGGTGTGAGCTCCTTCATTAATAAGTCACGGGTTTCTTGAAATTTTAATTCATTTTCCTGTTTCAACAGAACTTTTTCCATCGGTGCTAAAAAATTACGTAAATATATGGTGATGTAAGGTTTTGCAATAGATACAAAAATCGATTCGGGTCCTTTTCCGAAATTATCTCGAAATAATCTTCCGATTGCACTGGATATTCCGGATTCTACTGTTTTTTCCACTTGGTTTCTCCTTTTTTGATGTTATAAGTAATATAGCTATATTCGCCTGCGAAAATAAATTTTGTTTCCATAGCTGTTAATATGATTGAGTAGTATTTGAAAAAACATTATAAGGACCGTACATTATTTTACAATCCCCCTACTACTATACCATTGTTTATCTATTTTGAAAATTGATTTGATTTTAAAAATATTGTTATATTTCTGTCATATTTATAAATAATGACTTCTTAATAACAATAACTGTTTTCAATCTCTCAAAGGATACTATATAAAATTTGAAAAAATAACCACTTCCCAGTCAATTTACATTATGGTTTCAGAGTGGTATGATATATAGTATTCAACTTTTATATATGGAAATAAACAAAAGAAGCAGTACCCTGACGAACCAAAGGTAAGCATAAAATAAACCTTTATTTTCAAAGCAGAAATAAATAATGTATTTGAAAATAAAAGGAAGCAATGTCAGAAAGGCTTTGTCATACTTGCATGATGATTGTTTAAATCCGTTTATTTCTGTGAAAGTTGTGTTTATTTCATGCAGTATTTGCTTATAAGGCTCATCAATTACAGGTACCTCTTCTGTTTGGCGGTTTTACGATTTCAGTAAACCAGAACACAAATGGCGAGGTATTTTTTAATTGTTTGAATATTTATGTAAGAGCATTAATTTAATCTGATTGAATGCTGCGGCATTGATAGAAGCCAGATATATTGCAAAATCCGAAAGAAATTAAAAAGAAAGGGACAGGAAGATTATGACAACGAAGAATTCACAAGAGATCCTTGAGAGTATTCCGCAAAAAGGTTTTTTCGGACATCCTAAAGGCTTATTTACATTATTTTTCACAGAGTTTTGGGAAAGATTTTCCTATTACGGGATGAGAGCTATCCTAATCTATTATATGTATTATGCAATAAAAGATGGCGGACTGGGGCTGGATAGAGGAACAGCAGCTTCCATCATGGCTATTTATGGTTCGCTTGTTTATATGTCAGGGATTATCGGCGGCTGGATTGCAGACCGGTTGCTTGGCATGAAAAGAACCGTCTTTTATGGCGGAATATTAATAATGGCAGGTCATATTGCCTTGTCCTTCCCAGGAGGAGTAACGGCTTTATTTGTATCCATGGGCTTAATTGTTATTGGTACTGGACTATTAAAACCAAATGTATCCAATATTGTCGGGGATTTATATGATAAGGAAGATATGCGTATTGATTCTGGTTTTAGTATATTCTATATGGGTATTAACCTTGGTGGTTTCATAGCGCCGTTTATTGTCGGAACACTTGGGCAAAAATATAATTTTCATCTTGGATTTGGTATAGCGGCTCTTGGGATGGTTATTGGGCTCATTGTATTTTTGGCTACCAGAAAGAAATATTTAGGACTTGCTGGTTCTTATGTGCCCAATCCATTATCCGCTGATGAAAAAAAATCCGTATTTCTGAAATTTGGAATCGGTGCGTTAATCATTGTCATTGTTGGTGCTATTCTGATTTCCAATGGTATATTAACGATTGACGGATTTATTATGACTGTCAGTGTTTTAGGGATTATCATTCCCGTTATGTACTTTTTAGTGATGTATTTCAGTAAGAAAACTACGAAAACGGAACAGAAAAATCTATTGGCCTACATTCCGTTATTTGTTGCAGCAATGATGTTTTGGGCCATTCAGGAACAAGGTTCTATTATTCTAGCTCAATATGCGGATGAACGAATCAAATTATCATTAGCTGGATTTTCCTTGCAATCGTCTTGGTTCCAATCATTCAACCCATTATTTATTGTATTGCTAGCGCCGGTATTTGCAGCATTATGGATGAAACTTGGCAAGAGACAGCCATCTACGAATAAGAAATTTTCCTTTGGCTTGATTTTTGCTGGTCTTTCTTTCTTAATCATGATTATTCCAGCTATTTACGCAGGTCCTGATGCACTTGTCAGTCCAATATGGCTTATACTAAGCTTCTTGATTGTTGTGCTTGGTGAACTATGTTTATCACCAGTTGGATTAGCAGCGACAACAAGAATGGCTCCTGCAGCATTTTCTGCACAGACTATGGGTCTCTGGTTCTTATCTAATGCTTCAGCTCAGGCGATTAATGCGCAAATTGTTAAATTGTACAGCCCTGAAACAGAGATTCTCTATTTTGGAATTATAGGCGGAATTGCTGTGTTGCTGGGTGTAATCCTGTTTGTGGTTTCTTCTGTAATTAAGAAGAGAGCATAAGTTTATTACAGGGCAACGGACAGTAAGACTCTTGTTTTAAGAATAGAAAAGATTTGAAAATGCTATATGGAACTGGAATTTTGCTGCGTACTTATTTGTCCTGAACGTCTTCTAAAAGGAATATAATATTCCTTTTAGAAGACGTTTTTTTGTGTGATTCAATGTTTCATTAAGCCTTAATGTTTACATATAAAATATGAGGGAGAAAAGAATTATTTTCTGATAATGCAAAATTAATAAAATATGGTATATGATAATAGTATATATAAATATAAGAAATGGAGGAGAAATAAGCGATGGAGAATAATATCGGGAATGATATTCAATACCAAATTTATGCAACAATGCATAATCCAGACCCTAATCGACTTCCAGTAATACATGAGGAGTGGGAAAATGTAGCTCGTGAAAAATTGCAGGATGGCCCTTATTACTATATTGCAGGTGGGGCTGGCGGTGAGAAAACCATGCAAGCCAATTTGCAAGCATTTTCCAATCAAAGGATGGTTCCGCGTATGCTGCGGAATGTAGATAAACGTGATTTATCGGTTCGTTTATTGGGCCAAAAATACCCTTTTCCTATATTACAAGCACCTATTGGCGTACAGTCGATCATACATGAAGAAGGAGAGATTGGCTCTGCAAAGGCATCTGCTGAAATAGGCGTTCCTTATATAGCAAGTTCAGCTTCCTCTGTGCCGATGGAAAAAGTAGCAGAGGCGATGGGAGATGCGCCACGCTGGTTTCAACTGTATTGGAGCAGAGACCCTGAAATCACAGCAAGCTTTTTAAGGCGTGCTGAAAAATCGGGGTATTCTGCGATTGTAGTGACTTTAGATACTCCCATGATGGCGTGGAGAGAGCATGATTTAAAAAATGTTTATTTGCCATTCTTGGCAGGCGAAGGTGTCGGAAATTATTTTACGGATCCAGCATTCTTGGCTAAGTTGGATAAACCACCGCAGGAAGACCCGCAATCTGCCATTATGCATTGGACGAAGATTTTTGGGAATACAGGATTGACCTGGGAGAGTATCGACTTTTTGCGTGAACATACTAGTCTGCCGATTATTTTAAAGGGGATTTTACACCCGGAAGATGCCAAACTTGCTGTAGAAAAAGGTGTGGATGGTATTATCGTATCAAACCATGGCGGACGCCAGGTAGACGGTGCGGTTGGGGCTTTGGAAGTACTCCCTGATATTGTAGCTGCTGTAGGGGATAAAACGGAAATATTCATGGATAGCGGAATCAGGAGAGGATCCGACATTATGAAGGCCATGGCGCTTGGTGCGAAAGCGGTACTTGTTGGAAGACCGCTTATGTATGGTCTTGCAGTTGCAGGTCAGGAGGGCGTCAAAGAAGTAATGCAACATCTGCTTGCTGATTTGGACATTACGATGGGACTGGCTGGTCAAAGCTCCGTGAGTAACTTAGACGCATCGTTGTTAAGAAAAACGGAATGAGAGGGTACCGGGGAATAGCTACTTTTATAGCGTTAAACGTACGTATGATGATATTGTAAATAGATAGTCAAAAGTGAGATTACCTGCCAGGTGGAAGCCCATTTTATATTTAGAAATGGGCTTTTATCATGCTTTTCTTTTGTATGATTGCTTTGGGTGAGAAAACCATCATAAAAGCAGTATGTTGGCACACAAAGCATTTTTGTATTATGATATACACGTTTTGGTAAAATATAAAATGGAACAGCAAAGAATGAGGAGGAAATAATACAATCATGAGTGACAGAAATAAAGGAATCTTATTGTTATTATTGTCTGCGTTAGGTTTTGCGTTGATGGCAATGTTTGTAAAGTTGTCAGGGGACGTACCTACCATACAAAAAACATTATTTCGTAATGGAGTAGCAATGTTGATTGCGTTAGGTTTTGTGCTATATCATAGAGAGCGGCTTTTTGGGAAAAAGAAAAACCAAAAATACTTACTCTTGCGCTCCGCTTTGGGCATGATAGGGGTCTTGTTGAATTTCTATGCAATCGACCACCTTGTTCTTTCCGATGCGGATATGCTGAATAAAATGAGTCCATTTATAACGATTATTTTTGCTGCGATTTTTCTAAGAGAGTACGTGATGCGGTTTCAGGTGGTTTCTGTTATTATTGCGTTTCTTGGAACATTGTTTATTATTAAGCCTGTTTTCAATTTGGATATAGTTCCTTATGCAGCGGGGATTTTATCCGCTGTTTTTGCCGGAGGGGCTTACACCGTTTTACGAGTACTTGGCAATAAAGAACAGTTCTATACGGTTGTATTTTATTTTTCAGCCTTTTCCACGGTGATTCTATTACCGCCAGTTATCTTTTTTTATGAACCGATGACTGGAACGCAGTGGTTGTATTTGCTTGCAGCAGGCGTGTTCGCAACCGTCGGGCAGTTCGGTGTTACCGTTGCTTATAAATTTGCACCTGCAAAAGAGATATCTATCTTTTTCTATTCTACAGTCGTCTATTCAGGAATCTTTAGCATTGTCTTCTTTGGGCAAATTCCAGATATATGGAGTATCTTTGGCTATCTTGCTATCTTTGGCGCATCGTTTTACATGTTCCTGCGAAATAATCGGGATTTGAAGGAAGCGAAGGAATAGGGCTATGTAGAAAAAACCTGTACTTTAATTAAAGGTATAGGTTTTTCTTTTGAAAATATCAATTGGTTATGCTAAACTTATTCGAAATCAGAGGTGAGCAAAATGGTTTTCGTTAAAACAAATGATTCCTTCTCACAATTCCATCATCATATCAACTAGCCTTGCTGATCGATTTAATTTAAAAAATCGAATGAGGAAGGCTATTATACATTAAATCGCATTTGAATTAAGTAAATCACTTAACTCATAATGCGATTTTTTTGTATTTAAAAATAGGAGGTAAGGAAAAATGAAGAAAATGGATTATCAAAATGTAAAAGGAACACGAGATTATTTGCCGGAGTCAGAAAGTATGCGCAGAAATATCCGGAGAACATTAGAAGATGTATTTATTCAATATGGATGTCAACCGCTGGAAACACCGATCTTAAATTATACGGAATTGCTTGCTTCAAAGTATGGCGGTGGAGCAGAAATACTAGAGGAGATGTACACCTTAACAGACAGGGGAGAAAGAGACCTGGCTTTACGCTACGACCTTACCATTCCTTTCGCCAAAGTGGCGGCAATGAACCCGACATTAAAAATGCCATTTAAGCGGTATGAAATTGGTAAAGTATTTCGGGATGGGCCAATAAAAACAGGCAGATTGCGTGAATTTACTCAGTGTGATGTGGATATTGTCGGTGTAGATTCACAATTGGCTGAAGCGGAATTAATGATGATGGCGCTGGATGGCTTTGACAAGCTTGGAATGCAGGTGAATATTCAATATAATAATAGGAAATTATTAACCGGAGCATTGGAAGTGTTTGGTGTAGCGGATGTGAAAATCAATAAAGTGGTGCTGATTTTGGATAAGCTGGAGAAGATAGGGATGGACGCAGTTATAGCCGAGCTTGCTGAACTAGGAGTGTCAGATGATGCGGTCTGCTCCATTAAACAATTTTTGACGGCTGACTATCATACTGACTTTACCCGTTTTGAATCATTATCTAATCAAAATGAACAAGTCAGACAGGGATTGCAGGAACTAAAAGAGCTGAAATCATATCTTGATTATTTGGATATTAGCGACCAATGTATATTTAATCCGTTTCTGGCACGAGGGCTAGAAATATATACAGGTACGGTTTATGAAATGTTTTTAGCGGATGATTCGTTGAAGTCCAGCATCGGGAGCGGAGGAAGATATGATAATGCAATCGGCGGACTGATAGGAACAGATGAAACTTTCTCTACCGTTGGAATCTCTTTTGGGCTGGATGTGATTTATACCGCGATGGCCGCTGGGGAAGGAATTCAGTCTGTTGGAAAAGAGGTGGATTATTATATTATTCCTCTAGGGAGAGAAAAAGAATCGCTGTCTGTATCAACATATTTCCGGGAGAAAGGATATAACGTAGAGGTGGAATTAGGCAATAAAAAGGTCGATAAGGCGCTTGACAGGGCGAATAAAGAAAAAATACGAAACGTAATCATCATTGGCGATGGGGAAGTCAGGAATAATCAGTTTAACGTGAAGGATATGTTTTCGGGAAAAGAGACGGTAGAATCTTTTTCGTTTCGTTAAATAGAGGAGTGGTGAGAAGTGTAAGGGAAGGCAGGAATCTATATGGCCCCTTATTACAGATTCCTGTCCTGTCTATTTAATCAAAACTCATTTAGTAGATATACCGTCTTGTTTTATCCCAATGACACGAAGTCGTTTATAATCTGCTATCCACTGTCCATCTTGGTACAGGACATCCTTTAAGTTATTTTCTACCTGTGTCATCACACGTTCTTTGATAGATTCCGGATGATTTTCAAAGATATTTCCGCAGAACATTTCCATCCAATTTCTCAGGCCATTGTCTCCCTCTAAGGGCGTCGGCCGATTGAAATGCTGGGCAAAGGTTACGTTAAATCCCGTCTCCTCCATTAATGCTGCGTACTCTCCTATGCTTGGGAAGTACCAGGGAAACTGTTCTGATGTATAGGGGATTCCAGCTTTTTTAATCTGATTGATGATTTCATTTGTAATCGTTTGAACATTGCTTTTACCACCAAACTCTGCAATAAATCTTCCGCCGGGTTTCAGGCTGCTGTAGATATGCTGAAGTGCCTCTTTAGGATGCTTTACCCAATGAAGGGTTGCATTAGAGAAAACGGCGTCAAAATCATTGTTGTATTCGAGCTCTAAAACATCTTTCTTCATAAACGTTAATTCTGGATATTTCTGGTTTGCTTGATGCACCATATTCTCTGATTTATCAACACCGATTACATTTGCGCCTTGCTGATCGATTTTATTTGCTAAATCTCCTGTACCGCATCCAACATCAAGAATCTGTTCTCCTTCTAAAGGAGATAAAAGTTCTAGTAGATCACTTCCGAATTTTGATACAAAGGAATGATTTCCATCATACAAATTTGCATTCCAATTATCTTTTGCATGGTGTTCCATGGTTGCTCCTCCTTAAAATATAATGAATTAAATTTGTGAGTATTAATTGTATTATATGGAATTTAGCTTATAATGAAAAATAAAATAATGGATGCATGTTCAAAATAATAGGAAGTTGATTGGTGGAGTTGTTCCAATCTTTAAGTTACAAATCAAGACAGTTGTGAAAGGAAGTATGAAATGATAAGGGAAGCAACTTCAAAAGATTTACCAGCCATTTTAGAAATTTATAATGATGCTATCTTGCACACTACGGCCGTTTATTCTTATCAACCGCAAACATTGGCGAACAGGGAAGCCTGGTTTAAGCAGAAAAAGGATGCAGGATATCCAATATTAGTGAATGAACAAGATGGTAATGTCGCGGGATTTGCAACGTTTGGTCCTTTTAGAGACTGGCCAGCTTATAAATATTCGATTGAACATTCCGTTTATGTAGACAAGAGGTATCGTAAAAAGGGTATCGCCAGCTCATTGATGAAAGAAATTATTGCCATTGCCCGTGAAAGGGAATATATGACAATGATCGCTGGTATTGATGCTGCGAATGAGAAAAGTATTGCCTTGCATAAGAAATTTGGTTTTGAGCATGCAGGGACGATAAAAAATGCTGGTTTTAAATTTAAACAATGGAGGGATTTGGCTTTTTATCAATTAGAGTTTAACGGACCAGAAAAACCCACGGAAGCATAAAAGTAGTGGATGATGAGATGATTTCAGAAGTTCACTATTTTAAAGGAAATGTTCAACCATAGGAGTAGGCGTGGTTCAAATGAAATAATGAACATGTAATTTATCTTTAGAAAGAGCTTCATTCGACGCTCATAAAGCTCTTTCTAAAGATTCATTGTAGGAAATATGGAAGACTTTCAGCGGTGCATGTCTATTACTTATTAACATGTTTATTAAAAATTATTGCAAAGTACTTGCTTTGATTTAAAAAAAGAGGTAGGATAATTTGTAATTGATTAATCACTAAATTTGGGTAGGTGCACGGATATGGCAAGATCAAAAAAAGAAAATCGTAAAGAAGAGATTCTGGAAGCTGGATTGGAAGTATTTGCGGAAAAGGGGTATTATAATGCAACTACTGCTCATGTTGCAGAAAGAGCAGCCATTTCTCAACCGTATGTTTTTCGGTTCTATAAAACAAAGGAAGCATTATTCATCGCTGCTTTGGACAGAGCATTTGAAAGAATCCTTCAAACATTTAAAAATGTGGAATCAGATCCAGAACAGCTCGTTGAAAAAATGATTGATGCGTATGAGGAGCTGTCCGAATGGTATCCTAATGAGATTGCATTGCAAGTAATAGGTATTTCTGTAACAGAAAAGCCGATACAAGACACTGCCAAAAAAGGTTTATCCCGTATCAGAAACTATACTTTAGAAAGGTTCAAGTCTGCTGGAATAGAGGATGCAGAAAGAGAAGCCAGTACGTTTTTGGCACGAGGAATGCTATGTAATATATCTTATTTCTTAGACCTTCCCGAGCTAATTGATGAGAAAGGAAAATAAGTAATCAATAAATTTGATTATTTATTTTTTATCGTAATTAGTGATTGATTAATCAATAAATAATCCGTTTGGAGGTGAAAAAGTGAAACGAAACAAAGTTGACTTTGCTTTTATTGGAGTGATTACTGTTTGTATCATAAGCTGGTTGGATTAATTATGTCCTATTCCATTAACGCAAGGAGGTTGAAAAAACGATGAGGAAGAATAAAAAGGAAAATGCTGTTTCTCCCTTAACTGTTGGATTGGGTATTGCTTCTCTTATCATTCTATTATTCACATATTGGGACTAAATGTTGGTATTTATAAAGATTATGTAGAAGGCGATTCCTTACTAGGTGTAACATGATTATTATTTTTACTATTTAGTTATTGATTAATCACTAATTGGATAGAAAGGAGATTTAAAATGAAAAAAGCGATTGTATTAGGCGCAACTGGCGGTACTGGCCAAGCTATGGTTTCGGAACTATTAAACAGAGGAGTAGAGGTGATTGCTTTCGGACGCTCCCAACGTAAATTGGAAGCATTAATGGCAGCTCACAATCATCATAGGAATCTTATCTATCAGCTGGGAGATATATTTGATTATCAATCGATTGTAGATGCTGCTAAAAATGCAGATGTTATCTTTCAATGTGCTAATGTTAAGTACCAAGAAATGGCGGAAAAATTAATACCATTGGGAGAGAGTGTGATGAAAGCAGCAGACACTTTAGGAAAAAGAATCGTGATTGTTGATGGTATTTATGTATATGGTCATCAAGTTGCAAAAGGGGATGAAAATCATCCGCAACACCCGCATACGAAAAAAGGAAAACTTCGAGTAGCGTTCGAGCAATTAATATTTAGCCGGAAATGGAAGCGGGCAAAAGCTTTAATTGTCAGATTGCCGGATTATTATGGTCCAACTTCACAAAATTCTTACTTGCAGCCTACACTCGATGGAATGGCTGCAGGTAAAACATCCATTTTTATTGGAAATTTAAAAACGCCTCGTGAATATGTTTATTTACCAGATGCTGCTAGGATGATTGCAAACATTGCAGAAAAAGATGACGCCTATGGTGAAAATTGGAATATACCAGGCGCTGGATTGATTTCAGGTAAAGAGATTATTCGTATCGCTCGGAAAGTAACAGGAAATCAGAAGACAGTCATTCCTTTGAATAAAAATGTTATCCGCTTCATTGGCTTGTTTGATGCATTTATGAGAGAAATTGTTGAAATCATGTATCTTACCAAGGAAGGTTTTATTTTAAGTGGCGAAAAATATGAAAAACGAATCGGAGTCATTCCAGCAACCCCTTTTCAAAAAGGACTTGAAGAAACATTACAATTTTTAATGAACAATACAAAATAATGTTTTGACGTTAAAAGAAGTCATAAAAGCTGATGGTTCAGAAGCAAAATGATGAAGAAAATAAAGATGAAAACGTACAATGACAGGAACAAAAGCCTGAAATTTCTCTGCCTTATGCAAAGCAAACGTCATCAAATCGATACGTACAAGATTTTATTTCATTTGCTTTGCATACAACATTCATGCATCACATATCATGTGACGCATCATTTTTTTGTCTGGAATGATTTTTATTCTTCACTTTATGAGAACCTGCTAATGGCTCACCATAAGGCTGTTTTGGGCTTTGAGGTAAATCAGGTTTCTCCTGTTGTTTTGGTCCTTTTCGATTTTTTGTCATCTTTATCCATCCTCCGTCGTGTGGCTATTGTGCCTTCTTATTTATAAACGTATTTTCATCCTCGATTAAACCGCATGCGCCGCATTGTATCCTTCGTTCAGGTCCGTTATAGGCGATATGAAAGACTTCTAACGGATCCTGCTGGTAATCATTTAACACTTCTCCTGTGCCCGCATCTAATTTAACCGGCTTTGCTACCTGTTCAATAACATTGAAGCGCGAACGGTTTGTTTTACATCTGGGGCATTGATATGGCTGATTCATATGATACACCTCGATTATTTTATTATTGTTGAAGGCGTCTTAGTTGTATTTTCTCTGATTGTTCGTAGATTATACGAATATTTTTATTGACAAACGTAACAATGCAGTTTATTATTTATATTGAATTAAAAATTAATGAATTAAACATTATTTAATTAAATGTCTTTTAGAAAGAAGCGTGTTTATTGTTTAAGCATGGCATAACGCTTTCTGTTTCAAAGAAGTGCATAATATCCAGTATAAAAAAGCTGTAATGAGGCATAAAAAGAACAGTTAGATATTGGAAGGCAGCACTTCCGTAAAGGAGATGGTTATGGCAAAGAAAAGGAATTTATTTGAAAGAGGTGCAGCAAATGGGATTGTTAAATAAATTATTTGGGAAAACAAATGAATCAAAGGAGATAGAGAATATGGCAAACACAAACGTAGCAGTTATTTTTTACAGCATGGGTGGTACCAACTACCAAATGGCAAAATGGGCAGCAGAAGCAGCGGAAGCGAAAGGTGCGGAAGTAAGAGTATTAAAAGTACAGGAATTAGCACCAGAATCCGTTATTGAAGGAAACCCGGCATGGAAAGCGACAGTGGAAGCAACCAAAGATGTTCCTGTAGCTTCTTCAGAGGATATCGAATGGGCAGACGCACTCATTTTTAGTACACCAACACGTTTTGGTAACGTACCTTCACAAATGAAGCAATTCTTAGATATTCAAGGTGGACTTTGGGGCAGTGGAAAAACAGTTAACAAAGTTGTCAGCGCGATGTCCTCTGCACAAAATCCGCATGGCGGGCAGGAAGCAACTATTCTTTCACTATACACCAGCATGATGCACTGGGGAGCAATCATTGTACCTCCTGGTTACTCTGATTCAAGTGCATTCTCGTCTGGCGGAAATCCATATGGCACAAGTGTTACCGTGGACCAAGACGGAAAAATGGTTGAAGATGTAGAAGCAGCTGTAAAACATCAGGCACAACGTACAGTAACAACTGCTGAATGGGTTAAACAAGGAAATCAATAAGCAACTACTATATAGAAACGGCTTCTCTTTTTATGAAAGGGGAGCCGTTTTTTTGATGCTCTTAAATGTTGATTCACATCATAAGTGAAACTTTTTTGTATATATATCGTAATACCAATTGCAGTACATAGAAAGGAAGAGTAAGAATGGGAATTTTATTAGCAACGTTGATTAGTTTGATATTATACATGATTGGAGCAGGCATCATCGCTGTTGTTTCATCTGTATCGACAGGAAGAGTGCTTAAATTTGCATTAGGATTATTTATTTTTGGATATATAGTGATGGCCGTTGTTAACTATTTTGTGATGCCGGCAGTTACTGTTCCAAACATGTTATTGATTAATTTAATTACAGCAATTATTCTTTTACCAATGCTTCTATTTGTTCTGAAGCCGAAACATTTTATGGAGAAAAAAGTAGTTACTCCCTTAGCAGGTATGTATGGATTGGGATTAATCATCCTTGTAGTATCTATCATTACAAGTTTTACGGTATTGGATAATGCCAATAATACGATTACCGTGCATGAAGAGCCTGAAGCAGAACCGCTATCAAAGGACGAAACCCCAATTACAGTTGCCCCGGAATTTGCACGTAATAAGATCCAAAAATCCATGAGTGTTGTACCCAATGCGCAGTTTTATGATTTAGGGAAATTACAGGTGCAACAGGTGGGGGATGAAATTGTTTACGTGGCACCAGTTGAATTCTCTAGTTTTTGGAAGTTTATCCGTGGAAAAGAAATAGCAGGCTATTTTACGATTTCTGCTACCGATGTGAATGCTCAACCCTCATTTGAAGAAGAGCCGATGGAATATACAAACTCCAGCTATTTCCATAAGTATGTTAAACGTGTGATTTATAATCAGTTCCCGCAATATATACAAAGTGGAGATGCGCAAATAGAAGTGGATGATGATGGGAAACCATGGTATGTGCAGACCATCTATAAACCGATGCACATTACGAATAAACCAAATCTGGATGCACTTCGTGTCGTCGTCATTGATCCGGTCACTGGAGATATGAATGCCTATCAGACAGATGAAGCACCAGCATTTATTGATGGATCTGTGAGTTCGGAAATGGCTTCGGTGACGAATGATTATTTCGGAAAGTATATCCACGGGTGGTTAAACAGTATGTTTGGAAAAAGAGATGTGAAGCTGCCAAATGAGTCTGGAACAGAATCTGGTGTTACACCAATGTTTGATGAGAATGGGGATATGTTTTATTTTACTGATATGACCTCTCCGAAAGAAAACGTTGATTCAGCACTGGGCTATACACTTATTAACGCACGTACCGGTGAGCTTACCTACTTTGGTGGGGAGAAGAATAACGGCATTATGGATAGTGACGGAGCAAAACAAATCGTTAATAAGGAATTTCCGGAGAAGAAATGGGAAGGTTCTATGCCTGTACTGTATAATATTGATGGGAACCCGACTTGGGTCGTCAATGTACTGGATCCGAACGGTCTGCACAAGCAGTATGCATATATTAAGGCGGATGATTCTGATTTTGTTGTATTTGGAGATACGGCGAATGCTGCTCTGGAATCCTATCGGATGGCTTTGTCACAGGATCCTGGAAATGCAGAGGCTACGGATGAGACTGTTACCGAATCTGTGCAAGGAACGGTTGACCGTGTGCAAATAAGCTCAACAGAACAAGGTCAAATGGTTCAATTCTTACTGGAAGATGATACCACCATTTACACTGTAAACTCTAGCAAGGTTCCATTGGCAATCTTTCTGGAAAAAGGAGATCATATTAATGCAGAAGCACAGGTGATGGATGATAATGAAACAGCGACCATTGAAGAGATGGAAATTGAAGGATTGACGGAATAGCAGAAAGAAATATATGTATGAATCCCCTATTGTTTAAAATGGCAATAGGGGATGATATTACATTATTTGACCAACTTGTTTTGTGTTTCGAAAAAGGTGTCAGGTATGGAGGACACAACAATTGTATCTCTTGAAATCCTCCAAACACTTTTGGAAAAATATATTTGAAAATAAAAAATAATATGTTATGCTTTAATTGTAATCTGAAAATTAAATAAGCAACACTAGGGGAGCCTTTGGCTGAGACGAATATTTCGGACCCTTTGAACCTGATCTGGTTAACACTAGCGTAGGGAAGTGGCAGGAACATGATGATATATCATTCAATCGTTGAATTTTTATACAATCAAGGCCACTTGTCCTACTCGGATAAGTGGTCTTTTTCGTTTCTTCCATCAGCCTGGAGGAATTGAGTAAAGGAGGGCAACAGAGGATGAGCAAACAGCTGCATCTGATCAGTGATGGCAATTTTTCCAACCACCATTTGCAAATAATAAAGCGGATTTACAAGAGTATTGATTATTTGCACATCAGAGAAAAGAACAAAACAGCCAAAGACATGCTGGAAATCATTAGAGCATTAAAAAACATCGGATTTCCATTAGCAAAAATAATTGTCAATGACAGGATAGATATTGCTGTTATGAAGCAGTGTGCAGGGGTTCAGCTGGCATATCACAGCCCTCCTGTTTCCCTTGTGAAAGGAAACTTCCCTGGCTTGAAAGTAGGAAAGTCTGTCCATTCTTTACGAGAAGCAGAACAGGCACAGCAAGAGGGAGCAGATTATCTATTATACGGTCATGTTTATTCCAGTATGTCTAAGCCAAATCAGCACCCCAGGGGATTAGTTGAACTTCAGGAGATTACCAGCACGTTATCTGTGCCGGTATACGCGATTGGCGGGATGACGCCCGAGCGAACGAAAGAAGTAATTGCAGCTGGATCAGCTGGAATAGCGGTGATGTCTGGGATTTGGCAGGCAGATGATCCGATCCAAATGGCCAAAGCTTACCACCACGTGTTGAATACTTGGGAAGGAGGTTAACAGTGAATAAACAATTCGATCAAATTATTGTAGGCGGCGGAGTCATTGGCTGTTCCATTGCTTATCAGCTGGTGAAAAGAGGTTATCGGGTACTGATTATAGAGAGAAATCAAGTTGGTTGTGAAGCTTCCAGTGCCGCAGCGGGTATGCTAGGGGCGCAAGGTGAGTTTGCTGAAGATAGTCCTTTATTCCAATTTGCGCAGGAGAGCAGGGCGTTATTTCAGGATTTATCCGAGGAACTGCGGGAAGAAGCAGGAATTGATATCCAGTATAGGCATAAGGGAATCATGAAGCTTGCCTTTCATCAGCAACAATATAACAAGCTGAAAACCGTCGCAGCGTTTCAACGAGAAGCGGATAATGCTGCCTATTTGCTGTCAGTAGAAGAAGCAAGAAAGATGGAACCAAGTTTGACGGATAATCTTCGCGCTATCCTTTATCTGCCAAATGATGGACAAGTTTCTGCCCGCCATCTTACCAAAGCATTCTGCCTGGCTGCCTGTCATCATGGCGCAATTTTGCATGAGCAGGAGAAAGTAAGCGAACTGTTAATGGAAGCAGGAAAAGTTTATGGAGTCCGGACTACAGAGGCAACGTATTATGCTGGTCAAGTCATTGTTGCTACAGGGGCGTTTGGAGATGAGCTGCTGCCTGCAGATTACAGCACAATCCCTGTAAAGGGCGAGTGTCTGCTATTAGAATTGGAACAGGAATTATTTCAATCCACGCTTTGGATGGATGGCTGTTATCTCGTTCCGAAGCAGGGAAAGAAAGTCATTGTTGGAGCATCCTCTATACCTGGTAAAACCGATAAGCATGTTCATGCTGCAAGCGTCCAGAAGTTGTTGGCACGCGCACAAAAAATGGTTCCACAGCTTGCGGAGGCAAGGATTAGAAATCATTGGGCAGGGGTCAGACCTGGAACTGCGGATGAAATGCCTTATTTGGGAGAAATTCCGGATATAGCTGGGTTATATGCAGCAAAGGGACATTATCGAAACGGGATATTATTATCACCAATCACAGGAATCTATATGGCAGACTTACTAGAAAATAAGCCGATTTCCCCGCTGTATAACGATTGCTTTCGCGCGAGCCGTCAAGCCAACAAATTGGAAAAGGCAGGTGAGTCAAAGTGAAAATAACCGTGAATGGCAATGGATTAGAGGTGCAGGAAGAGGTCAAGCATATCAAAGATTTAATGGCTTTTCTGGAATTGGAAGATAAACCGTTGATTATCGAGCATAACCAGCAAATATTACAGAAGGAAGAGCATGAACAAGCGGTGTTAGAGAGTGGAGACAAGATTGAGATTGTTCATTTTGTAGAAGGGGGTTAAGCAAATGCTTCAAGTTGGAAACTATCAATTTACATCCAGGTTATTCTTAGGAACTGGAAAATATCCGGATTTCGATATGCAAAAGCAGGCAGTAGATAAATCAGAAACAGAGGTACTCACCTTTTCTGTTAGAAGGATGAATATTTACGATCCTTCGTTGCCGAATTTTTTAGAAAAAATTGATGTAGACCGCTATACGTTTTTACCGAATACAGCGGGGGCAAAAGATACCCAGGAAGCTGTGCGAACCGCTAAACTGGCTGCTGCTTCGGGACGATGTGATATGGTGAAAGTGGAGATCATTGGCTGTGCTAAGACATTACTTCCAGACCCTGTAGAGACATTAAAAGCTACCGAAGAACTGGTAGCAGAAGGTTTTACGGTACTGCCTTACACATCAGATGATGTCGTATTGGCTAAAAAACTGGAAGAAGCAGGAGCGCATGCTGTGATGCCTGGCGCTTCTCCGATTGGCAGTGGACAAGGAATTATCAATCCGTTAAATCTATCCTTTATTATTGAACAGTCAAAAGTGCCTGTGATTGTAGACGCCGGTATCGGGTCGCCGGCGGATGCAGCTTATGCTATGGAATTGGGAGCGGATGGTGTGTTACTAAATACAGCCGTTTCCGGAGCAGAGGACCCTGTGAAAATGGCAGAAGCAATGAAATATGCAGTAGAGGCAGGACGACTTGGATATGAAGCAGGCAGGATTCCTGTGAAAGGTTATGCTGTAGCCAGCAGCCCGGAGGAAGGGATCAGCATTGGAAACTAGTCGTTATCATCGCCAAATGTTATTTGCACCGATAGGAGAAACCGGTCAAGAAAAACTGAGCCACAGTCATGTGTTGATTGTCGGTGCAGGTGCATTGGGATCAAGTAGTTCGGAAGCGTTGGCTCGTGCTGGTGTTGGCCATATAACATTAATCGACCGGGATTATGTAGAAGAAAGTAATCTGCAGCGGCAACAGTTATTTAGTGAAGAGGATATGAAACAAAAGATGCCCAAAGCGATTGCTGCTAAACAAAGACTTTCTGAAGTGAATAGTCATGTCCAAATCGATGCGATTGTCGGGGATGCTGAGATAGATATACTGCGGCAAATCGTACCTGAAACAGATATCATCATTGACGCCACAGATAATTTTGATACAAGACTTTTACTGAATGATATGGCACAAAAATACCGCAAACCATGGATTTATGGAGCTGTTGTAGCCAGTTATGGAGTAACATTCACTGTACTTCCTGATAAAACACCTTGCTTGCAATGTTTGCAAGCATATATTCCGGCAAATGGTGCTACCTGTGATAGTGTTGGCATTATTCAGCCTGTGATACAAAAAGTCGTATCCCAGCAAGTAACAGAAGCGTTAAAGCTATTAACAGGAAACGAAGCTGCTTTGTCAGGAAAGCTTATGTCCTTTGACCTTTGGAATAATGAGCATACAGAAATAGAAGTAGCTTCCTTGCGTAAAGCAGATTGTCCATCGTGCTCAGAAAAAAGAAGTTATCCCAATTTGGATCAGAATTCTCATTTGAAAACAGCTGTATTATGCGGGAGGAATACGGTGCAATTACGTCCCCAGCGAAAACAGACCGATTTGGATGAAGTAGCAAAAGAACTGCAGAAGAATAAAAAAATCAAGCTTTTTCAAAATCCGTATTTGCTTTCGTTTGAAGTGGATTCTTTCCGGATTGTGCTCTTTCAGGACGGGCGAACTTTAGTTCATGGCACAATGAATCATCTGGAAGCAAAAAATGTGTATCATCGCTATCTGGGGTGAAGTACAAAGCAAAGCGATGTAAGGATTCTTTTTTAATCCAAAAGCAAATATCATAGCGACATTGTCTCATCGTTCCATGTTTATTTCACATGGAACAATTTTTTCTGCTCTTAAAAAACTAAAAATCTAGTTTCAACAATGAAATTATCCACTTCAATGGATATAATAATCAATAAGAAACTGTTTTAATTACACAACAGCTAAAGGAGAATAAACATGCCAAACCAAGATAAAAAAGAGCTCTCTCAAGAGGAACAGGAAGAATTAATCATTACATTAAAAGCACGTTTTGAAAAGAATATGGATCGTCATCCAGACTTAGACTGGGAACAAGTTCAGGCAAAGTTGAACGATAACGCTGAAAAATTGATTTCTCTATATGAAATGGAGAAAACAGAGGGTGAACCGGATATAGTGGGATACGATAAGGAGAATGGAGAATATATCTTTGTTGACTGCTCCAAAGAAAGCCCTGAAGGACGCAGAAGTATCTGCTATGATCGGGCAGCGCTGGAATCTAGAAAAAAACATAAACCAGAGAATAGTGCAGTAGATATGGCAGCAGACATGGGCATTGAAATATTAACGGAAGAACAATATCGAGCGCTGCAGAAGTTTGGACCGTTTGATGCGAAAACATCGACATGGGTGCAGACACCTGCGGATATTAGAAGTCTTGGCGGTGCGCTCTTTTGTGATTTTCGTTTTGGGCATGTTTTCTTATATCATAATGGTGCGGAATCTTATTATGGTTCCAGAGGATTCCGGGGGATGTTAAAAGTATAGGAACAAGCTAGAGAGATAGAGAATCAGGAATATGTGTAAACCAGCAGTTCTTGATTCTTTTTTAATTGTTATGAAAAAGGCTAGTAATGCAGGGAGGAGCATTTATTTGCAAACTAACAAAGGATGGCTTACCTCAGGTGTTGTTTGGACAGTTCTTTTTGCCGGTATAAGCTTTTATTGGGCGTTAGGCGGAATGTTTGGCGTCCAATCTTTGGGCGGGGCTATTTACGAAATGTCTCTTGATCCGGAACCTTCCTTTATTTTGATAGTATGGCTAACGGGATTTGTAAAACTATTAGGTGCATTATTGTTATTACTGTTGCTTGTTTCATGGCAAAATACACGTATCTCTACAGTACTTTACTACCTTACAAAGATTGCAGGGGTAGGTTTATTTGTATATGGGTTATTAAATGTTATCACTATTTCGCTGAGTGCATTTGCCATTTTAGATATGGATTTGGAAACGCATGCAATCTTTTGGAGATTGGTATTTTGGGAACCATTCTGGATGTTTGGCGGGATTTGTTATTTTGCTTCAGCAGAAAAACAACATCCTGTTTGATACTCTTTTCTTGATTACAAGAAAAAAGAAAAATAATAATTGACAACTTATTTTATATAAGATAATCTAAATACTAATTTAAACCTTAGTTTTTTGATTGGATTAATTTAATTATAGCATGCAATAAATCATTTTTTCCAGAGAGGCAGAGGGACTGACCCTTGGATACGCTGGCAATAGACCTTATTAGCACGGTGTCCATTTCAGCAAGTCGAATAGCGGGTTTGGAAAGATAAGAAGAGAGAAGTAAAAACAGAAGTGATTTATCTGCACCTCTTCTTATATTGAAAAAGGGGTTATTTCTCATGTTGAGAAAATACGA
Source organism: Oceanobacillus timonensis (assembly GCF_900166635.1). Lineage (NCBI taxonomy): Bacteria > Bacillati > Bacillota > Bacilli > Caryophanales > Bacillaceae > Oceanobacillus > Oceanobacillus timonensis. The sequence goes on along the minus strand of NZ_LT800497.1, from coordinate 4,114,635 downwards.
AATTTATTGCAAAAATATTGTATCAATAAAGAATGGTTAAAAGGTGATTGCATACGATTTTTTCTAATATACATGAAAATGATTTTAATAGAAGATGAAGAAAAGGAATAAAAATAGAATGATAGAAAGTTGAGAGTGATGTACATGCATTTTGCTTTTGATCATATCGTCCATTTTATCGAGAATCCGGAAGAAGCAATTCGAACGCTCAAGAGTAAAGGAATACATGCAGTAGAAGGAGGCGCACATAAAAATCGTCCTACATACAACGTTTTAAGTCATTTTGATTTAAGTTATATAGAATACTTGGGCACGTCCGACAGACAAGCGCTTGAAGAGATGGAGCACCCGCAGCACAGTATGATACAGACGATTATGAAGAAAGGTTTTCAAGAAGGTTTTGTCCGTTTTATCATCCGGACAGATAATATTGAAGCGGCTGCACAACGTTTTTCTGATAAGGGATTAACAGTAAATGGACCGGTCTATTTAAGTCGGGAACAGCCTGACGGGAGTCTCTTGGAATGGCAGCTTTTATTTATTGGAGATGAAAAGGATGAATTGGAACTGCCTTACTTTATCCAGTGGAATGAGAGTGATGAGGAACGGAAAAAAGCATTAACCGAACGAGAAATGATTGTTTCTCATCCGGCAGAGGCCAGCTTCTCCCATATAAATATTGCGGTGAATGATTTGGAGAGAACCGTCGATAAATGGTCCGATTTATTGGGACTGGAAACAGAAGAACCTTATGTGGATGAAGAACTTCAGGCAACATGTCAAAAGCTGCTTCTTTCTGGAGGAGATATCGTGTTTTGCAGTCCGCTCGGTGCAGGTGTTGTCTCAGAAGCGCTGGAGCAGCAGGGAGAAGCACCGTTCCAAGTGAATCTTTCGAGTAAAGAGATAGCTGATTTATTCGAGTTTAGCGGTGGACGTTATCAAATAAAAAGGAATGCAAAGTAATACAGCCTGGAGGTGTACAACGTGAGTTACAGTGTTATTGTGGTCGGCGGCGGAATTATCGGGACATCATCCGCTTACTATTTATCGAAAGCAGGGGCGGATGTCACGCTGCTTGAAGCAAAAGATATTGCTTCCGGCACATCAGGTGCCTGTGATCAGCATGTATTGCTGCAATCGAAGAAGCCGGGTCCGGTTTTAGAGCTTGCTGTGGAAGGGAAAAAACTCTATCCGGAACTGGAAGCGGAATTACATACAGACTTGGAGTATCGTAGCGGCGGCGGAATAATACTGATGGAGTCAGAGAAAGAAAGAGAATTGCTGACGCAGAAGGTTGCGCAGATGCAGGAATATGGTGTCGATGTGACGACGTTGTCTGCACAAGGAGCCAAAGAAAAGCAACCAGGTTTAGCGAATCATATCCTGGGATCTACCTGGTGTCCGGATGAAGGGAAAGTGAATTCATTTAACGTATGTTTTAGTATGGCCCAAGCTGCAGAGCGGTTAGGGGCAACGATTCGTCTGGGCTCACCGGTAACGGAACTGATTACCGAGCAAGACCGTGTCATCGGCGTGAAGGTCCATGGAGAGAAATTGTATGCTGATGCTGTACTGGTAACAGCTGGGGTATGGACGCCTGCGTTAACAAAGCCTTTAGGGATTGATGTTCCTATTGTTCCACGGCGCGGACAAATATTAGTTTCCGAAAAAATTCCGCCTTTTCTGAAACGGAGCGTTTTAAGCTATGCTTATATCGCCGCAAAAGGGAAAAATACAGCCGAGCCAAGTGACGGAGCAGATGCTGCAGGAGTGGGTCTTGTGATGGAACAGACGGAGAGCGGAAATTTATTAATCGGCGGTTCCCGTGAATTTGTCGGATTTAATACAGAAACGACAAGTGAAGTAACGAGTGCTATCGGACAAGCTGCAGTGAAAACTTTTCCTGAATTGGCCAACGTGCGCATTATCCGTTCTTTCTCCGGACTCCGCCCCAATACACCGGATGGAAAAGCCATTATGGGACCTGTGGAAAATATTCCAGGCTTATATTTAGCTGCTGGTCATGAAGGAGACGGGATTGCGCTGGCTCCTATAACTGGAAAATTAATGGCGGATGTGATATCTGGCCAACATTCCAGCGTGGATATCCGTCCATTTTTATTCGATCGATTTCAGAATTCCGGAGTTGTGTGAAAGGAAGTGAAGGAATAGTGTCGGTACCATATCGTCTAAACGAAACAAACCAAGAAAAAGAAAAGGTAGCCTTCTACTTTAATAATAAAGAATTATACGGATATGAGAATGAACCAATTGCGAGTGCTTTAATGGCAAATGGGATTCGTACAGTCCGTGTGGATGAGAAAACAGGAGAACCGCGGGGTGTTTATTGCGGAATCGGGCACTGTTTTGAATGCAGAGCGGAAGTGGATGGTATATCCAATGTTAGAACCTGTCTGACACCGTTAAAAAAAGGAACGAACGTGAATACGGTATCCGATGTAAGCGGGGAGGGAAGTAAATCGTGAAAAGCAATGTAACCATTGTGGGCGCAGGGCCGGCCGGGTTATCCGCCGCAATTGATTTGGCCAAAACAGGAATTTCTGTAGTCGTTATCGATGAATATTATCGTCCGGGAGGCAGATTGCTCGGCCAACTATATGAGGACCGGAAAGCTCCGCCTGAAGAAAGACATTGGGATGGGAAAAAGCGTGCCGGGGAGTTAGCGCAGGAAGCAGAGAAACTGGGGGTCACGATGCTTTGCGGGGTTACTTCGTGGACTGTAAGCGACAGATGGCATATCAAACTTTCGGGTTCGGAAGTGCAATCATTAACTTCTGATGCTTTATTATTAGCTACCGGAGCCGCTGAAAAAGCATTGCCGATTCCGGGATGGACACTGCCTGGCGTTTTCAGTATAGGAGCTGCCCAAACATTTACAAATGTACATAACGTAGCCATTGGTCAACGTGTGCTGGTTGTAGGTGCAGATCCGCTTGCGCTTTCCGTGGTGATGGAGATGAAGCAGGCCGGTATCGATGTGGCGGGCGTAGTATTGCCTCCTGCATCTTCCATGGTTAACAAGCATCTATCCTCCCCAGTTGAAAGTGTAGAAAGACTTGGTGAAGCAGCAGACCTGGCTCCTAATCCCTTGCTCCGCATGATGGGACGTTTAGCAACAGGGAAATTAAGCGGCCTGGCAACACGTGCGCTGAGTCTGAATCTATTAAAAATAGAAGGTGTTCCAGCATACATGCGTAAAGCGGCTGTCCGTATAGAAGGTGATAAGCAAGTAGAATCTGTAACGTTGCAACCTGTAACTGTTGATGGTGAACCAAATGGTCATACGGAGAAAATTGATGTGGATACAGTGTGTCTTTCTGCCGGGTTATATCCATTAGTCGATCTTGCACAGGTGGCACATTGTCCGATAGTGGATATTCCTGAATTGGGAGGGACGGTTCCGTTGCATGATTCGGATTTATCAACGCCGGTATCTGGTTTATTTATCGCCGGTAATATTACTGGAATTGAAGGTGCAAAAGTGGCCATTGCCCAAGGAAAGCTTGCAGCAGCATCAATAGCGGAATCGCTTGATCAGAAACCGCTTTTGCCCAAAAAAGATGCCATGCGTGATGTAGATGAAGCTCGTGCTCGTTCGCCGATCCACTTTCTCCCGAATATAGCGAAAGGGCGCCAGAAAATGCGTCAATATTGGGAGGAGCACCAAAATGAGAAAGGGGTATTATCGTGAAAGACTGTATTGTCTGTCGTTGTGAAGGTGTCTATTTATCGGAAATTAAAGAAGCGATCAACCAGGGAGCAAACGCTGTTCCCGGTGTGAAGATGCGTACCCGTGTCGGGATGGGGCCATGCCAGGGGCGTGTTTGTCAGCCAATCCTGAATGAGATTTTTGCTTCTGAATTAGGAGAAGACTTCAAACCACACCTGCAGCGTGCACAAACCCCTGTCCGTCCAACGTTAATGAAGGATATGTAGCTGTTTGATTACGATTTATCGGGTTTTTCACTTGATAAATCGTCATCAAAACGCAAGATCAGAAACATGAAATCGCTGTTTTTAAACGTAGAGGTAAGCAGAAGAAATATGCAAGAAATACATTATCAATGATTGGTTGAATGGGAGAGACTACAGATGTTAACGGTTCATAATTTAAAGCTATCATTCGGAAATCATGCGGTTTTAAAAGGGATAGACTTAGATGTTAATAAAGGAGATGTCGTAACATTTATTGGTCCGAGCGGCACAGGGAAAACCTCTTTATTACGATGCATTAATTACTTAGAAAAACCGGAAGATGGCGAGATAAGCATTGGAGATATCAAACTGGATTACAAGTCGATTCATAAGAAAGATATTCTTCAACTGCGCAGAAAATCAGCAATGGTTTTTCAGCAGTTTCATTTATTTAAACATAAGACCGTTGTGGAAAATGTGATGGATGCACAAATAGCTGTTCAGAAAAAAAAGAAAAAAGAGGCTTATGACAAGAGTATAGAAGAATTAAAAAAAGTAGGTTTATTAGATAAAAAAGATGTATACCCTTCTCAACTATCCGGCGGTCAACAGCAGCGGGTCAGTATAGCTCGTGCCTTGGCTTTAGAGCCCGAGGTGATTTTATTTGACGAACCAACCTCCGCGCTTGATCCCGAGCTGGTCGGTGAAGTGTTGAAAGTGATTGAAACGGTAGCAAAAATCGGGATGACAATTTTGCTGGTAACGCATGAAATGAGCTTTGCGCAAAAGATCTCCACAAAGGTTGTTTTTATGGATAAAGGAAATATTGTCGAAGAAGGACCTCCTTCGCAAATTTTTGAACATTCCGAGCATCAGCGTACAAGAGAGTTCTTAAGGAGTATTTATCGTGATGAAGAGCAGACGACAGAAACAGAAAGTGGGCAATAAATCATGATGAAAAAAACAGGATATATCCTATTTTTGGGGTTTCTTTTGTTGTTAACTGCATGCGGAAATGAGGAGGAGCCATCCAGTGATGGCGCAACAGAGCCGGGAGTACGGCAAGTGGTTGTTGCTGTCCCGCCGACATCGAAGCCGTTAAGCTGGGAAGAAGATGGCGAACTGCAAGGATATGAACCCGGCGTGATCAGATTAGTAGATGAAGCGCTGGATGATTATGAATTTGAAATGGTTGGTGTTGCCGACAGTGCTGCAGAAGTAGGACTGGATACAGGGAAGTATGACATGATTGCCCAGGGGCTATTTAAAACAGCAGAACGGGAAGACAAGTATTTAGTTCCGGAAGAAAGCAATGGTTTTAGCCTTATGAGAATTTATGCAAATAACATGGGGGATAATGTCCGCATTAATAGCATGGAAGATTTAGTTGGCAAAGATATTTATCACCCGACTCCATCCGGTGGTGTATTCAATTTTTTGATGACTTGGAATGAAGAAAATCCAGATTATCATATTGATTTTACTCCGTCAGATGCTGCTTTTTCGTACGCAGATATCTTAAAGCAGGTAGAAGCCGGGAGATTCGATGTTTTTATTCATCCTTCCAATGTGGGTCAAAATGAAATTATAGAAAATGAAAACCTGGATATCCGGGAAACAGAGCCGGTAGACGTTACACCGACGTATTTTATGTTTCATCAAGAAAAGGAAAATGTGGAATTAGTGGAAGAAGTGAACAGCGTCTTAAAAGAATTGAAAGAGTCAGGCGAGCTTTCAGAGCTATCCGTAGAGTATTTTGATGAGGATATATTTGAGTATGAATAAACGTATTTTTTCTTTTTACGTACGTCATTTATACCACAAGACAAACAATCGGATTCTCTGTCTTGCGGTGACCTTTTGAATAGTCTCTGACAATAAATTGTACGATTACGGAAATTATTTTTAATCGACACTTGCCGGGGAAGGGGACTTTTCCTTCAGGTGTTACGTCATCCGTATGAATAAATAGAAGGGTTGCCGTTATTATGGATTTTATGTATATGTTAGAAATATTGCCCGAATTTTTAAGCCTTCTACATATAACTGTATTCATTATTATTATATCTGCCGTACTTGGATTATTTTTTAGTGTATTTGTAACGATCGTTCGAGTGAAAAAAATATTTATTCTTAGCCGGTTAATGGAAATGTATATTTCATTTGCCAGAAGCGTGCCTATTGTTCTGCAATTATTTCTTGTCTATTATGCTATACCATTTCTTTTGTCGTTAATTGGTATCAATATCAGTGATATAAGTGCCATCACAGCTACTGTGGTAGCTTTAACCTTTTATAATGCAGGATATATGTCTGAGGTATTGCGGCCGGCATATTTGGCTGTGGACCGTGGGCAGCATGAAGCGGCTGATAGTTTAGGATATTCCCCATTTAAGAAGCTTGTCAGAATTATTATTCCGCAAGTCATACCAATTGCGCTTCCTGGTTGGGGAAATGCGATTGTATATTTAATTCATGATACCTCGCTCATTTTTACAATTGGCGTCATGGATATGATGGGATATGCGAACACACTCATTTCTACGACGTATGGATCCAATCAGATTGAAATTTATTTAACGATTGCGCTTATCTTCTGGGCAATCTGCTTAACAACGGATTTTATTGTCCGCTTATTGGAAAAACGAATGAAGCGTTATGGACTGGATACTTTTGGATCGTGAATAATAATAGGAAGAGGGATCGGATTTGTTTGAATTTGATGTACTTGTAACTGATTTTTTTGATATATTAACCGTGGTTCCTAAAACATTGGGTTTGGCAGTTATTATTCTGGTTTTATCAACGCTGCTTGGAGGAGTCATTGCACTGATTCAACGGTTGAAAGTTCCAGTACTTACCACACTGATCACTGTGGTGAAATCCTTTTTACGGGGTACACCGATGGTCATTATGCTCTATCTGATGTATTATGCGTTACCTGCTGCGATCCAGTTTCTTTTATCGCTGGTGGGAATAGAATTTAATCCATATAGCTTGCCTCCTGTCATCATCGTGATTGTGACGTTTTCGGTTACACTTTCCGCCTTTCAATCGGAAATTATACGAGGTTCTTTTCAGTCGGTAAGCAATGGACAGATAGAAGCTGCGAATTCACTGGGATATAGTTTTTCCCAGTCGTTAAGGCGTGTGATTATACCACAAGCATTTGTAGAAGCAGTGCCGGATTTTATCAATTCGTATATGGTTATTCTTAAGGCACTGTCTTTGGCATTCCTGATTAGTGTAGTAGATATCTTTGGGCAGGCAAAAATCATCGGTGCTATGAGTTTCCGTTACCTGGAAGCCTTCGCAGCGGCAGCATTAATGTATTGGCTTATCTGTTCGCTGCTTACTTTTCTGGCGAACAAGTACGAAATGCGCTTGCGAAGAGGGCATTGATTTTCGGGAATATGCGTCTGCTTTTGATATGCAGTGCAAGATATGGAAAACCCCTGTGCGTTTGCGTTAGCACAGGGGTTTTCTTATAGAATTGATGCATTTATATCTGCCACTTTATTTAAAATATACTTCATCCCCTGGATAAATCAAATCTGGATTGGGAAATTGATTGATTTCTTGCAGGGTAGTCCATAAATAATTATATTTCAGACCAATTTCAAAGAGTGTATCTCCTGGTTGAACGGTATAAACCGAACCATCCGGTTGGTTTTGGCTGACTTCTCCACCGAATTCTATTCCTGCAGCTGCAGCGATAATTTTTGGTAAATCGGTATTATCATGGAATCCGGTAAATTGATCCGCTCCTGGACCGTATGCATAGACAGGGAGATCCACTCCTGTGTGATTTGAGCTTGTCCATCCAACATTTGCTTTCGCACTGATGACGGCATTGATAGCCACTTTAGGATCCTCTGCTTCCTGAATCGTTTGAACTTCTTCTTCTGACAATTCCATATCCGTATATTGATGGACTACTTCACTGACGTTGGAACGATCTTCATTTAACGCTGCAGCGATGTTTTCCCCAGTTGCCGTTATACTGTGAAGCAGTTCTGGATTGGCAGATTCTGAACCATTGGCACCTGCAGTCATACCGCCTGTTTCATGATCTCCGCCGACAACGACCAAGGTATTACCATCTTCTTCCGCAAAATCAATGGCTTCTTGAACAGCAGCTTCAAAAGCAGCTACATCTGTCATTGCCCATGCAGCGTCATTATCGTGACCAGCCCAGTCAATCTGGCTTCCTTCTACCATCAGGAAAAATCCGTCGTCATCTTTGTTTAGGGTATCAATGGCCGTTTGTGTCATTTCCCCAAGGCTCGGTTCTTCCTCTGCGTTACGATGCAGTTCAGGTGACATCGCATCCTCTGCAAACAAACCGAGTAAATTTTCGTTATCTAAATCGATATCTGCTTCTAATAATTGATTTCGATTTTCTGCAAGTTGATAATTTTGCGCTTCTGCTTGCTGAAGCACATTGGCTTCTTCCTGGTTCCCGCCTTCTGATTCAGGAAGGAAATTATTTTTACCGCCGCCGAGGAGAACGTCAATCTCGTTTTCTATTAATTGGTTGGCAATCTCTGTTTCGTTTCCCCGATCTTCTACATGGGCACCAAATGCAGCAGGCGTCGCATGGGTGATGGTAGACGTAGCAACAAGACCAGTTGCCATATCTTTATCTTGAGATGCTTCTAAAATAGTTTGCTGTGTGTTGCCTTCCGGGTCGATCCCAATGGTGCCATTATTGGTTTTTACTCCTGTTGCCATTGCTGTACCTGCTGCGGCGGAGTCTGTAATATTGGAATCAGCGGAATATGTAGTATACATCCCTTGCTGGTGATGGTCCCATACAGCATCCTCTCCCTTGAAATGTCGATAATTCGTTGCATAATCTGCATTAAAACCATCTGGAATCATATAAATAATATTCTTTGCTTCCGTACCAATTCCCCTATCGTTATTCATTTGACTGTTTTCATCTGCACTAGCTGTTGTGGTACCGACTCCTGAAAAAATGATTCCTGCACTCAATGCTGTCATTCCAAGCTTCTTTATCATTCCATCATCTTCCTTCAAAATTGAATCTAACATCATTGTAGGTGGTGAACGTTAACGAAGGATAAATAGAATGTAAATAATGTGTAATTTTCTGTTTTGTTATATTTATCTGCGCTTTGTCATGTTAACAAATGATGTAAAAATGTTTTAGCTGCCAAGGATAAGGAAGCTTCTTTCTTCATGGCTAATCCAACCTGTCTTTTTTCAATAACCTCATCGATGCTCACCTCAAATAATTCTTTATCAGCCAACTCTTTTAAGACGAGCTCTTTTGTAACAAACGCAATACCCATCCCAATTTTCGCACATTCGATTAATAATTCCACACTGCCAACTTCCATGTCGGGTTTAACATCTATCTTTTGTTTAAGAAAAAGTTGATTTAGAAATTTTCTGGAACTGCTTGCTTCTGAAAAAGAAATAAGCGGATATTCCTGGATTGCTGACAGGGAAAGCTTTTCTTTGGATAGATGCTGAAACTTCTTCCCGACAACAAAAGTACTGTGAATATCTAAAAATTCCGTTATAGAAACATTGCTTTGACTGACTGGTAAGTGAACGATACCAATATCAATCTGTCCGTTTGCCAGTTTTTCTAAAATCTGTGGTGTCGAGCCATGCTGTAATTTAATTTGAATATCAGGATAGAACTCCTGAAAGGTTTGCACATATGGCAGAAGAAAATGTTTGCATGTGGAATCACTTCCTCCAACCGTAACAGAACCGCTTTGCAATGTTTTCATTTCTGTCAGTTTTTGTTCTGCACGATGAATTAAATCAAACGCTTGTTTGAGGTAATCAAATAATACTTTACCTTCCTTTGTCAGCAGGACTCCTTTTGATGTTCTGGTGAATAGCTGCATTGTCAGTTCATTCTCCAGCTGTTTAATGGAATGACTCACACTCGGTTGCGTAATAAAAAGTCGGTTTGCTGCTTTACTAAAGTTCTGTTCAATCGCTGTGACATAAAATACACGATATAAGTCTACGTTTATGATATAGACACCACCTATAGCTTTTATTCAAAATAGTAATTTCATTTATATCATAATTCAAATTATAATGAATAACCAATAGCAACGATTAAAGGAGAAGATAAAGATGGAGGAAAATGATTTGTTTGATAGCAAAGCCAGAAGTCCCTGGACTTCTTTACACGGGGTAGAAAGGGTAACTGTTTCACCCGGGAAGCAAAGAATAGATGCTTCTATCACGATTCCAGGAAGTAAAAGTCTGACGAACAGAGCGCTTATTATGAGTGCTTTGGCAGATAGGAAATCCCGATTGAGCGGTATGTTAAAAAGTGATGATACATACTGGTGTATCGAGGCTTTAAAACAATTAGGAGTGGATATCGAACTTCAGGATAATACAGCATATATCAAGGGAAGCATTAAAAATTGGAAATCGAATGATTTATATATAGGTTCAGCAGGGACGATTGCAAGATTTCTGCCAGGAGCGTTGGCAGCTTGTCGCGACGGAGAGTGGAAGCTGGAGGCGAGTCAAAGTATGCGTAAAAGGCCGATTGCTCCGCTTGTTGAGGCTTTAAAAGAACTGGGTGCAGATATTAATTATTTGGATAATAAAAATTATTATCCATTGCGGGTGAAAGGAACAGAAATGACGGGCGGTGAAGTAAGTCTTTCAGGCGCTGTTTCCAGTCAATTTATCAGCGGCTTATTAATCGCTGCACCATATTTTAATCAGACAACAACAGTAAGACTCGAGGATGAAATTGTTCAACATGCTTATGTGTATTTAACCCTTGATTTAATGAAAGAATTTGGTGCAGATGTGCAATATGATAAAACACTCTTATACATCCTCAGCCATACAGAGAGAAAGATATCCAACTGGAGCCAGATGTATCTGCAGCCTGTTACTTTTTGGCGCTGGCAGCAGTGACAAACGGAAAGATACGGATAAACGGTTTAACGGAGAAAACAAAGCAGCCGGATATTCAGCTGGTAGCAGTATTGGAGAGGATGGGCTGTGAAGTGACAAGGGGCGCTGCCTTTATTGAATTAGAAGGCGCCTCCCAATTAAAAGGTGATTTTGTTATATCTATGAAGGAAATGTCCGATCAGGCTTTAACTTTAGCGGCAATTGCTCCTTTCGCAGATGGGCCCGTGACAATAAAAGATATTGCACACATCCGTCACCATGAATCGAATCGGATGAGTGTTATTTGTGAAGCGTTAGCCACGTTGGGTATAGAAGTGGAAGAATTGGATGATGGGTTAAAGGTGTATCCAGGAAATCCAGAGCCTGCTTTATTAAATACGTATGATGATCATCGGGTTGCAATGGCATTAGCATTGATTGGTTCAAGAGTGGACGGAATGCAGTTACAGGATCCGGGGTGTGTTTCTAAAACATTCCCGCAATATTTTTCCTTGTTGGAGAACCTGGGTTTGAAAATAACAAAGCAAAAAGTTCAATAATTAGAGGCATCATATGATTTCATGAATTATTTTGTTCCTTAGTTGTTTTTTCAAAACGCTATATGCAAGGTGATGTTATAAAAGTGAATTCAATATATAAAAGCCAGCCTTTCTTCAACAATAAAGAAAGGCTAGCAGCATTATATTTTATAACGTCTCTTTTTTATGATTTTCATATAAATCTTTCACTGCTTTTGGTGCTGTCCAGAAAGTAGTCAGCAGTAAGAATACAACTGGGACAGCAGTAACTACAATAAATGATTGTAATGCGTCGATACTGCTTTCGCCAAGTGATACCAGAACAATCGCTACTAAGCCCATAACCAAGGCATAGAAAGCTCTTAACCATCTTGGCGGGTGTCCATTACCAGAAATAGCCATAGATATGGTTAGTGACATAGAGTCTGTTGTCGTTAATACAAAGATAACAGTGGCTAACAAGAATAAGAAACTGAAAATCGTTCCTAGCGGTAATTGTTCCGTAATCGCCATCATGGCAGCAGGTTGTCCGGCTTCATTCAATGCAGTTGATATGGAACCTGGTATTTCTAATTCCTGAAAGATTCCTGTTCCGCCGATAACGGCAAACCAGATAGTTGCAACGACAGGAGCAATAATAGCAACTGCCACAACAAGCTCGCGAATGGTACGTCCACGTGAAATGCGGGCAGAGAAAATCGCCATCATTGGGCCATAACCAATAAACCAGGCAAAGAAAAATACTGTCCATAAGCTGAGCCAAGCCTCATCACCACGATAAGTACTGAATGGAATAAGTTCATTCACATAAAGTCCGAATGCTTCCAAATAATGATTGAAAATAAAGTATCCTGGACCAAGTATCAGTACGCCAATAATTAATACAACCGCTAAAATGACATTAAAGCTGCTTAAAAATTGAATCCCTCTGTGAAGGCCTGTCACAGCAGATATAGCTGCGGCAATCACGAGTAAAATAATAATGATAATGTGAAGGGTCAAATTGTTTGGCAGGTTTGTGAGAGAGCTAATCCCATAACCAGCCTGCAACCCTAAAAATCCAATCGGACCAATTGTTCCGGCTGCAACGGAAATAATTGCAAACGAGTCAACAATGGTACCAAATACGCTTTTATGAATGACTTTCTCCCCAAAGATTGGGTAGAGAAGCGATCTCGGTTTTAATGGCATCCCTTTATGATAGTGGGCATACATTAGCACAATGGTACCGAGTGTCCCTAAAATTGCCCATGATAGAAAGCCCCAATCAACGAAGCTCATGGTAAGTGCAGGCGAAACGGCTTCCGGTGATGCATTTTCAATACCGGAAAAATGTGGCGGAACCTCTAAAAAGTGGCTAAGGGGTTCTGCGGCTGCCCAAAACACGCCACCTCCAGCTAATAAAGTACACATGATAATGGCAATCCATTTAAATGTGCTCATTTCCGGTTTATCAACATTACCCAGTCGTATTTTTCCATATTTCGAAAAGGCTAATATCAGTGCAATAAAAAATGTTCCAAGTATGACGATTTGATAAATCATTCCAAAATAAGTAGCTGACCATCCAAATAAAGTATCCACCATATCTGCAACAAAGTCTGCACTAACGAGTGCGGCTACAACAAATAAGATGAGTGCACCGCCACTTATTATAAAAGTAGGTAAATCTAAAGACTTCTTCTTTTTATTTGAAGCTTGCATTACTTCTTTTCCTCCAGTTTGTTAATTATTCTTTGATATTATTCTTTCTCCGAATCTAAATTATATTCTATGAATAGATTGTTTTGATACGAGGGGAAATGCGAAAAAGCCCCGACATGTCATTTTTAATCATAAAATAAGACAAACAGAAACGCAGAAAAATAAAAAGTGGAATCATACTCCAAACGTATGAAGTATAATTCCACCGTTTTATACCCTAAATCACTTTGGTATAATTGTCAATCCTCTTTTCTTATTTGAAATTATCTCATTCTTGCAATAATGATTATCTGTTAAAGAAAATGCAGGAGAGGTAACAATAGAAATAAGTCAACGATAAAAGTTATTGCAACTGGAGGAATAATTGCAGGGCTGGTACTTCAAGTATAATGGCTACGGGTTATCAACCCGGCGCTTTGTCTATTGATGCATTATTAAAAGAGGTCCCGGATTTAGCAAATGTTGCAAATATAAATATTAAACAGTTGTTTAATATTAAGAGTGCGGATTTAACAACAGAAAGATTATTGGCGTTAAGTAAATAAATAAATGAAACTTTGGAAGATGAAGAAATAGATGGTGTCGTAATCACACATGGTACAGAGACACTGGAAGAAACTGCATTGCCATCATCATTTGGATCTAGTGATGGAATAGATTGAAATGCTAAAAGACTACTCACTTCAGTCATGGAAGAATCTCCTTCATCTCCGTATCTTGGCTTTTCTCGTTAGAGGTATTATCTGCTGGTTGGCTTAGAGTTACAAGCAGCAATGAACAAGACCACGAAACTTAGAATAACAATCTTTCAAATGAGAAGAAGCAACAGCATGAAATAGTACGCATGCTGTTGCTCATATGCTAATCGGATTCTTTCATTTTTCCAAAGTATAGGGTACCTAATAACCAAAATGCAGTGGTTAATAAAATTACTGCTATTAATACAGGAATTGCTCCAAATTGGATGATAAATGGTACAGAAGCAGCAGTTACAAGTCCACCACCAACCATTGGTTCAAATAATATTTGTTTATAACCAAACGCATTGAGTGCAGGCGATTGATTCTCTGCATCCACGATACGCATAAGCATTATTCCGGTCGCTGCAACTCCGGTACTTTGACCAAAATCCCCAATTCCTCGTTCAAACCAGTAACTCGGAATCATTTTAGGTCCGAGATAGAGGAAGAGGAAGACATTAATAGCTATACCAACAACGGCAAGTAAAATAAATGGAATGATATTAGCTCCAATTACTTGTAAGCTTAGTGAAGCCATGGCACTAATAATTAGAAAATCTAGTGCTACTCCTTGTATGGTGTTAATCGTATCTCGATCAACTAATTCATGGTAATCAAAACGGGATATAAAGATTTGGACAATTATTCCACCAATCATTGCAAATGGAAACAAAGGAACATACTCAAATAAATAAATATCCAGCGCACTTCCATACGTTACAGCTTCTAACCAAACAAGCGCTTCCAATAGTACATAACCAATAAATATCGAAATACCAATTAGCCCTAAATGAAAAGCAAATGGTTCAATCGATAGCGGGGAGGTAGTTTTCGTACCTGCTGAATGACGATGTTCTTTATTAATAATTCCCGTTTGTTGTTCAAAAGAAATCTCATCGGGATGATGTAACGTCTGCGATTTCCCTTTACGCGCAGCCCAATTCACCATAATCATACCAATTACTACGCCGGACAGTATTCCTATCGTTGCTAAACCAATAGCAAGGTCGTAACCCTCGGAAAATCCGAGTTCTTGAAATGTGCTTTGTAACCCTGCAGCTGTGCCATGGCCACCAACAAAGCTAATTTCAATGAGTGCTCCTGCTGCAGGACTAAGTCCAAAAAAGGGGGTTAATACGGTAAGCGCTAGTAATATGCCTACTACATATTGAGCCCAGGACATTGTATAGCCTAAGGCTATTTGCGGTCCACCGACCCGCCACATCTTTTTAGGTTTTGGTAAGATAAATCCAATAAATAAACATGCAAAAACAATATTAATCAATAGCTCAGGTAAACCTGCCCAAACTTCTACCATCTCTTCCGTAAAGAAACCAGCATCAAGAAAACCATCTGTAGTTAGACGGCCTAATACTTCTGGTCCCAATAAGAGTGCTAAAAAACCACCTATCAAAGATGTAGGTAAGAAGAGTTTTTGAAGGATGGGGATTTTCAATCGGATGAGCTTCCCAATTACGAGGAGAGCGGCTAGTATAATAACAGCAAAACCGACAATTTGTAAGGACATAGATAAACTCCTTTCCATAAAAATTTAGCGGATTTTCAAGTGAAAATCAAAAAAATATTGAATTTTACTATACCCGCCATAACTCTGTGAAAAACATGTCATTTTCTCTTTAGCATACGTCAATGTTGCATAAGTATATCGTTTGATTGCGCTGGATTAGAACGTGAAATGACTTCCTTATCTTGTATATAGTGTTTTTTAATTATACTTTTGGTATGTCATGTTCTTAGGTGGAATAAGATTTATATTGGGAATAATAACCGATGTGGGGCTTATTATAGGTGGTGGATCAGGGTGATTTATTGATTATTTTTTTGGGGATTTAAAGCATGAAATAAAGGATAAAAAATATTAAAGAATAGTCTTCTTTTTCAATTAACGGTTACATCGTGATAAAAATAATGTCTTGCATTTTACACTTTTTACTGATAGTATCATTTTTAACATGTTAGAGTATTTAAAGTAACAAAGGGTAATAACAAAATTTAATATTATTCTTCGGGGCAGGGTGCAATTCCCGACCGGCGGTGACAAACAGATAAAGTTTGAAGTCCGTGACCCGCGTTGAGCGGTGGATCTAGTGCGATTCTAGAGCCGACAGTAATAGTCTGGATGGGAGAAGAAAACGAACGTCAACACATAAATAGGTAAAGTGTATTCTTTTTTGCGTATACAAAAGCCTGTTTAAGTGAATTGGACAGGCTTTATTTAAGTATGCCCCGTGAAATATTTTTCACGGGGCTTTTTGACGTTTGCAGAAAGGGAGGAAACACATGGATGAACGATACATGGAAAAAGCGATAGAGCTAGCAAAGTTAGGAAAAGGAAAAACATACACGAATCCATTAGTCGGCGCAGTAATTGTGAAAGAGGATAGCCTTTTGGCTACTGGCTATCATCCGAAATATGGTGATAGGCATGCAGAAAAAATGGCTATCGAAAAATGTGAAACCCCCGAAGATATATTCGATGCAACGTTATATGTGACGCTGGAGCCATGCAACCATACAGGAAAACAGCCCCCTTGTACCGAAATAATTGTAAATAGCGGTATTTCCAAAGTTGTGATTGCACAGCTTGACCCCAATCCTGTAGTGGCAGGCAAAGGGAAAGCTTATTTAGAATCACAAGGGATACAGGTTGAATCCGGTATATTGCAGGAAAAGGCGGAAGCTTTGAATGAGCATTATAATTATTTTCACAGCAGACAGCAGCCTTATATTGTATTAAAACAAGCTATCAGCTTGGATGGAAAGCTTTCTGCTAATCCATGTCAACGCACATATCTTACTGGAGAAGAAACCTATAAAAAAGTTCATGAAGAGCGACAATATTATCAGGCTATTTTAATAGGCAGTGGGACTGTTTTAGCTGATAATCCAACGTTATTGCCGGAAACCGTTACCGATTTTCCGCCGGTGCGAATCATTTTAGACCGGAGCGGGCAAACACTGGATTTTGGAAAATATCACATTTTTGGAGAAGGTGCACCTGTCTGGGTGTTTACAAAAACCGATTCCATCGCGAATATTCCTCCCCATGTCCGATTAATCTCAAATCAAGATTGGACCATTCCAAAAGTAGTTGATTACTTACGGAAAGAGGGGATTCAATCGGTTTATGTGGAAGGTGGAAGCAAGATGCATGATGCATTTCTGGCAGAAAACATGTTTGAAGAAGTAATTACGTATATCGCACCGAAATTAATTGGCAGCAATGGCGTTCCTGCGTTTGCTAGCAATAGAGACGTTTCAGCAACAACACCTTTAGTTTTTCAACGTGTGGAAGCCGTTGGAGAAGATGTTCGAATGGTCAGCAGAAGGGAGGAAGAAGCATGTTTACAGGACTCATTCAAGAAGTAGGGACAGTCAAACAAATCAAGAAAGCAAGTCGTCATATCGAATTGACATGTTCTGCCTCGAAAGAGCTGTTGCAGGACTATCATGTTGGAGACAGTATGGCAATGAATGGTGTCTGCTTAACCACTACTTGCGTGACTGATTCTGATTTCACCGTGGATATTATGCCGGAAACCTTTCAAAAATCGATTTTCGCTGATGTGCAAGTACATGCACCGGTGAATCTGGAACGAGCGTTATCTGCGAGTGCGCGCTTGGAGGGACACATTGTTTCCGGTCATGTCGACACAACAACGCGATTGATCAAAAAAGTAAAAAAGGAGAATTCCATCGTTCTCACGTTTTATTATCCGCCGCAAATCCAAGGAGAAATTGTAGCCCAAGGTTCTGTCGCAATTAATGGAACAAGCTTGACGGTGTCAGCTGTGACGCCAGGGTCATTTAGTATTTCGCTTATTCCTTATTCCATGAATCATACGAACTTGGGGCAGTTAAAACAAGGGGAATTTGTAAATGTAGAAACGGATATACTCGGAAAATATATCAAAGCCATGGTAGGTACGGAAAAGAATCAGATGTTGCGTAAATACATTGGAGAATAGAGGGGAAATCATGACGATACAACATATTGAAGCAGCGGTTACTGCGTTGCAACAGGGAAAGCTGATTATTGTTGCGGATGATGAGAATAGAGAGGCAGAAGGCGATTTAGTCGGTCTTGCCAGTAAAGCTACTGCGGAAACCATCAACTTTATGACAAAACATGCCCGGGGGTTAATTTGTGCTCCGGTCTCTGAACAAATTGCCAGGAATTTAAATTTATGGGAAATGACTAAAGAAAATACAGATGAGTATCAAACAGCATTTACCATCAGTGTGGACCATAAGGAAACAGTTACAGGGATTTCTGTATTTGAACGAGCAAAAACGATTCAGGAACTGGCAAATAAGAATAGGGAAGCGGCTGATTTCAACAGACCAGGTCATATTTTCCCGTTAATAGCCAAAAGTGGCGGTGTATTAGAACGCAGAGGACACACGGAAGCAGCAGTGGATTTGGCAAAACTGGCGGGAGATAGCGAGGCCGCTTATATTTGCGAAATTTTAAAGGAAGACGGAACAATGGCCCGGCTGCAGGATTTAAGGCAGCTGGCAGCGGAATGGCATATGCCGTTGATAACCGTGGAAGAGCTTGCTGATTATGTAGCTTATTCCAATATGAAAGTAAATGCCAAAGTGAAATTACCAACCCAACATGGCGAATTTGATTTGTCTCTTTATCAGGATAAAGAAGGAAAAGATCAGCTTGTGTTATCAATGGGAGAGGTGAAAGATAGTGAAGAACCTATTCTGGTCAGGGTGCATTCAGAATGTTTGACCGGTGATATTTTTGGTTCTCATCGCTGTGATTGCGGGGAGCAGCTGGATCGCGCTATGCAAATGATTGCAGCGGAAGGACGCGGTGCGATTCTGTATTTAAGACAAGAAGGAAGAGGAATCGGGCTGCTTAATAAACTGAAAACCTATGAATTGCAGGAACAAGGCGCAGATACCTATGAAGCAAATGTATCGCTGGGTTTTCTGCCAGATGAACGGCAGTATGATATCGCTGCGTGGTTATTGAAAAAAGAAGGGATATCAATAATCCGTCTGCTGACAAATAATCCGGATAAAGTAAGCGAGTTGCAGCAATATGGTATTGATGTAGTGGAACGGATCCCGATAGAAACAACGGTTTATCATGAAAATAAACATTATTTAAAAGTAAAAAAAGATAAATTTCATCATTTATTATCTGTGGAGGGAGAATGATTATGGCTGTATATGAAGGAATGTTTCAAGGAGAGCAATTAAAAGTAGCTATTACCATTGCAAGGTTTAATGAGCTGATTACTTCGAAATTATTGGAAGGTGCCAAGGATATCCTCAAAAGACATGGGGTGAAAGAAGAAGATATCGATGTTTATTGGGTACCCGGCGCATTTGAACTTCCATATATCACAAAAAAAGTAGAAAAGACCCAAAAATACGATGGCATTATTTCACTTGGAGCAGTGATTCGAGGAGCAACCACACATTATGAGCTTGTTAGTAATGAAGCGGCCAAAGGCATTGCACAAATTGGTCTGCATGCAGACATTCCGGTGATGTTTGGTGTGTTGACAACAGAAACGATCGAACAAGCATTGGAAAGAGCTGGCACGAAAGCCGGGAATAATGGCGGAGAAGCTGCGTTAGGTTTGCTAGAAATGATTTCGCTGAATAAATTGATGCATGCTTAATGTACATGAGAGGAAGGTTATCCATATCGAGGGTAGCCTTCTATCAATGATTCATGCAAAATATATTTAACTAAATATATAGTGTTGTTTTTAAATCACTTGAGTAGTAAAATGATGATATAGAAAGGATATGAGGCGAATGAAAAAGAACACCCTTGGTTCCTTGATTTGGCTGCGAGTTGCCCGCTTTATGCATCAGAGCAATCTGCTGTCCAATGACTTTCTAAAGCAATTTGATATTACCGTTTCCCAATTTGATGTATTAAACCAGATTTGGTCTTATCAGCCTCTCACGCAGAGTGAACTTGCTGCCCGAGTGACCGTGTCAGAGGGAGGTATCTCCCGGATGCTTGCCCGGCTGGAGCAGGAAGGATATATCCAGCGCAAACAGGATTGGAAAACGAAATGGATACGTTTGACGTCAAAGGGAGAAACCAAGATAGAAGAAGTTTTTGAACACCAGCTGGCTTTTCAAACGTCTGTGGTCGACGACTGTTTAACAGAAGATGAACAGCGGACACTATATACGCTTATGTCGAAACTGCAGAAGCATACAGAAAACAAATTAAAAAAATAATATGCTTATTATTTTTTTAGCGATAACTTGACTAGTAAACTGATAAGGGAGAGATGATTTATGTATATCATTCCAGGACACCATCATATTTCGATGGTTACAAAAAATGCAAATGAAAATAATCGTTTTTATCGGGATGTATTAGGTTTACGCCGTGTGAAAATGACGGTGAACCAAGATGATCCTTCCATGTATCACTTATTTTATGGTGATCGAACTGGCAGTCCAGGTACAGAGTTAACCTTTTTTGAAATACCGATGGTCGGCAACACATATCGAGGGACGAATGCCATTACTCGAATTGGTCTATTGGTTCCATCGGAAGAGAGTCTGCATTATTGGGAAAAACGCTTTGATACGTACAATGTTTTACACGGCGGAATAACAACCTATGCTAATCGAACCGCAATGAAATTTGAAGATCCAGAAGGACTGCAAATGGTACTGCTCGTTGCAAATGGAGAAAAAGCAGACCACTGGGAAACATGGGAAAAGTCAGAAGTGCCTGCTGAACATCAAATCCAAGGGATGGGATCCGTGGAGATAACCGTAAGACTACTGGATAAACTGGCAACCACATTGACGGATATGTTTGGTTATACAGAGGTCAGCCGCAGCGAGCGGGAAGTGATTTTTCAATCTGTTCCGGGTCAGGCTTTTGGAGAAATCGTTGTGAAATATTTAGACGGGCCAACGGAAAGACCAGGTCGCGGCAGCATCCATCATTTAGCCATTCGTGTAAAAAATGATGAGGAACTTTTCTATTTGGAAGAGCAAGTAAAAGCACGTGGATTCCGAACATCCGGTATTGTAGATCGTTTCTACTTTAAAAGCTTATATTTCCGTGAATCCAATGGTATTTTATTTGAAATTGCAACAGATGGCCCGGGATTCACGGTAGATGGAGATGTGGGGCATTTGGGAGAAAAACTTGATTTACCACCCTTTTTAGAGGAGAAGCGTTCCGAAATTGAAGCAAAACTAACTCCAATAGAATAGAAAATGACAGCAAAGAAGGAAGGTTTCATATGGAACCTTCCTTCTTTGCTGTTTATCATTTAACAATTGGAATAAGCTCTGTTAAATGGTTAATTTCATATGTTGGCGCTATTCCTGCCGTATTTTCCTTATGGTCAGGGTTAAACCAGCATGTGTCGATTCCATAGTTTATTCCGCCTTGCATATCCGAAGTTAAAGAATCCCCGACCATTAATGCGCTCGCTTTATCGGTGAGTCCAAGCTTGGAAAAAGCATCATCAAATATGCGACGATCTGGTTTTTGAAAACCCGTTTCCTCTGAAATAATTACCGCTTCAAACGTGTGCTGAAGCGGTGAATTTCCTATCTTAGGTAATTGCACATGCTTAAACCCATTTGTGATAATCGCTGAACGTTGTCTAGGAAGCGAATCAAATAATGTGTCAGCACCATCCACTAGATATATTTCTTTCCCTAAATTTTCAAGATAAGCATGGTTAAATACTGCGCCATCCATTGATAAACCATGCTTTTCGAATAATCTTCTAAAACGTTCGGATCCTAATTTTGTTATCGATAGCTTTCCTTGCTCCAATTCGCCCCAGAGTACTTGGCTGATTTCCCGATAGCTGCTCCGGTAATCTACAAGTCCATTCGGCAATCCAAAGGTTTCAAATGTTTTTTGTAAAGCTGCTTGTTCGGATTTACCAAAATCAAACAAGGTATCATCCATATCAAAAAATATGACATCGTATTTCATTGTTTTGTTCCTCTCTCCTTTGAGCATCTTATTCGTCCATTATAGCAATCATGAGGAAAAGTTACGATTGTCCTTCACCGTTTTTGGTGAGGTTCTTTTTATACTAAAAAATAAGACAAAATGTAATGTATATATTGCAAAATGGAATATATATTGTATAATGTAATATATAGATTACATTATTGAGGTGTTAAAACTTGTGAAAAATCAACTTAAGGTTGCTCGTGTTCAAGAAAATCTAACGCAACAGCAATTAGCTGAGAAAGTAGGGGTGACGCGCCAAACCATTAGTCTAATTGAAAAAGGAAAATACAATCCAACTTTAAAATTATGTCTTAATATTTGCTATGTTGTTCATAAAAGCTTGGACGAAATTTTTTGGGTGGAAAAGGAGAGTGAAGAAGATGCAAATACAAAGAATAAATGATGAACGTTTGGTATTAAAGAATTTACAAAATATCCGGATTGCATATGCCATACAAACGTTAGGGATACTCGCAGTATTGGGCTATGATTTTGTAACAAAAGGTTTTAATGGCATGACAGAAAACCCAATATGGATTATATTTATTGTCTCTACAATGGTATTAGCTTTTTTATCGATGAATATTAGCGTAGATCATGAAAGTGATGATAAATTTCCAAATAAAGGGTTAGCTATTTCACTTACTTTATTGGCGCTAATTTGCATAGCCATTATTATCTTTACGGCATGGAGTGATGATTTTGCTATCATCGACGGTGTTCTGTTCGGTGGCATATTATTTATATGCGGGATGGTCCCAGTTTTCTTTCTGTTTGGGTTAAGAAAAAAGAAAAGAGCTGAGGAAGAGGAAGAATGAAAAAGATAAACAACCGTACCTCTTAACGTATATAAGAGGTACGGTTGTTTTAGGTATCATGATTGATTTTATTTAAAATAATCGCTCTCAGCCTATTCGGGTTATCTGATTTAATGGCAACTTTAGCATATTCTTTTTGAATCCCCATAAATAAAGTTGCAGTGACAGGTCTCTTCATTTTTATAATCATATCCGGATTACCTGCGTCAAATTCCTTAGCGATAAAGTCAATTGTATCCTTGGATAGTTTGCTTTTTAAAGCAGTTTCATCCTCTATCAAGTGCTCGATATCCTGAAAATCAATCTTTATTCGTTTTAATATTCCAAATGAAATGTATATCGCTTTTTCATCTGTATATACCGGATTAAGACGGATAGATTGAATGGAAGCTATTAAAAAAATCACAGAGTAAACGTTCAGTATTAATAATACAATGGAAAGAACAGGAAAATGGTTGTGAAGCCACCAGTGAATGGCAAATGTTTCTACGATAATGGCATGGATCATCATGATTTGTAAGGCAATAAAGCTGGATTTCTTATGCAGCGTTATTCCATCCGGAGGCGTCTTTCTCCAGCTGCAAAGGGCATAGTAAAATACCAAGGATTCCGAACAGATGACATGAACAATCGGGTTATTCCTTACATAGTTATCTACTGCTTTTGGAAAAGAGAAAATAACCGGTAGAGTGTTTGTTTTCACCATTTCTACTATTTTGGGCAGGTATCTGAAAAAGGCAAACACAAATAAAAGCTCAAAAACAATCAAGGCAGCTTCGGCAGCGATTCCAGCCCAGGTAATGGTCGCAAACGGAGCTAGTAAATGAGATGGGATAAGGATTCTTGCTAGTACACACCCTGCTGCTGCCAATAAAATAGCTGTTTTCATGGAGAAATTTTTTCGATACAGCATAAAAAACAATGGCCCCATAATAATCAAATCAATTAGTGACCCCAGTACAACAGGACTCGCTTCTGGCGGTAATATAGTTGTTCCGATGGCTGTTTGATACAACATATAATTCGCACTTAAAATGAGACCGAGCATTAGGAGCCAAAGATATTTCCCTTTTTGAACGATGTACATCGATGAAACCTCCTTTGTGAAATGGAAATCCTTTTTTCTATTTAGATAGTTTAATGATACATTGATGCCTAATAGAAGTATACAGATACCTGTTTATTTTTATGTGAATTTTGGGAAATGTTACTGTATTGTGAATGTCGAAAGGGCCTAGTATAGTGGAAGGCGAATTAGTCTGTTAAATAATCGGGATAAACAGGAAAGAGGGGAAAGGGGTTCTCTTTTGAATAATGAAAGAAGAAGTCTGATTTTCTAAAGTATATCAGAGAATCATGTCTTCTTCTTTCATTATTTTTACAAGTTTTCTATAGAATAAGCTATTTTCCCTTAAGGATAAAAAGGAAAGAAAATAGGTAGTAAGATCATGGAAACAATAATTCCAACTACAATCATTGGAACTCCAGCTTTCACATAATCCATAAATTTAAAGCCACCTACACTGTAAACCATTGTATTTGCAGGCATCCCAATTGGCGTTGCGAAAGCCAAAGAACCGCCAATTACTGTTGCCATCAGTACTGCCCTTGGATCCGCTCCAATGGAAGTTGCAATGGATAGACTTATTGGTACTAATAAGGCGGTAGTGGCAGTGTTGGACATAAAATTTGTCATCACGGCAGATAATGCTAAAATGACGAATAATAATAAATATGGGGAGGGTGCATCTCCCAAAAAGTCAACAAGTGAATGTGCAATTAATGCACCTGCACCGGTTGTATCAATCGCTTTTGCCATTGCTAAAGAGCCAACGAATAAAAGGATCGTATTCATATCAATGGATCTCATTGCATCTTTTTCTGAAATAACCCGTGTTGCTACTAAAATCAATGCACCTGCCCAAGCGGAAACATGTAGCGGTACACCTATCATCTCTTCAAAAATCATCGCTAGTACAGTTAATACTAAAACAATTAGCGATAGATATTGCTTCCATTTTGGGACATTTGAATAATCTACTTGCTGGTTAAAAATAGAATCTTCATCTAATGCTTCGTCCTTTCGAGTGGGTAAAAGGCGGTAGCCAAAAAAGCAAAAATATAAGATACCAATGATTAATATAGGCAAACCAACTTTTGCATATTCAAAAAATCCAAATGAAAGGCCGATATCCTGTAATGCTGATTGAGCAATCATATTTCCGGGAGCTCCAATTAAACTTAAATTTCCTCCCATAGCAGCTGCAAATACTAACGGAAGAAGTAATCTGGATCTGGCGAAACCAGATTTAGCTGCTATGCCGATAATGACAGGTATGAATACAGCCGCTGTACCTGTATTCGATAACAGACCTGACATAAGACCTGTGATGATCATAATAATAGCGATCAACATGCGTTCTGATTTTGCAAACTTTGTAATAACGCTCCCAAAGTTTTGTGCCATCCCCGTTTCAAAAAATGCTCCCCCAACAATAAACATGGCAATAAATAGTAATACATTTGTATTAACAAAACCTTCGAAAGCTTCTTCTGGATTCAATACACCTGTTAAAATTAACCCTACAGCTACAAGCATTGCTGTTATTGGTAAAGGAATCTTTTCCCAGGCAAACATAACAATAGCAAATACTAAAAATAACAAAGTGATTATCTCAGGACTCATACTATTCCCCCTAAATGTATAACAATTCTACCTGGCTACGCCGATTTTAATGGGCAAGTAATCGCAGTACTCATTAGAAGAAAGCGGAAATCCCATTATTAAATCTTCATTTTTATTGACTAAACATATGACAATTTATTCCTTCGGCCATGTTAAAAAAGTAGCAATTTGTTGTGATATATATGTTATATTTTGTTGTGATTGTGATAATGTTATTGCCTGCTCTAAAGTTTGAATACCGGGTAGAACAGATAAACATATTTTGATACCGCTTTCATAAAACGCTGATAATAACTGAATGTCTATACTTCCAGCTATCGCAATCACAGGCTTATCTATGCTTTTGGCATAACGTGCTATACTTATTGGCGCTTTACCGGACAATGTCTGAGAATCTAATTTTCCTTCTCCTGTAATAATGGCATCAACTTGTTGAATGGTTTCTTTTAATTGAAGTGTCTTCATAAACCATTCTGCACCTTCATATATTTTTGCTCCTAACGCCAAACATGCAACGCCTAAACCACCAGCTGCACCTGCGCCTGGGGTGTTTTTATACTTTTGCAGAAGAGGCGTTAAGGAGCATAATCGTTGTACTTGTTTTTCGACTTTTATGCAATCATCAGGTGACAGTCCTTTTTGTGGTCCAAAGACGAAAGTGGCACCTTCCTCACCACAGAGCAAATTTTGCACGTCTGTTATAACGGATATAGGAATGTTTTTAAGTTCAGGGGAACGTGTTGAAAAATCTATATGCGTAATATTTTCCAAGGAACTAGCTCCGAATGAAGCAGGCTGATGCAATGCATCTGAAACTGTAACTCCTAAAGCCTGCAGCATCCCAATCCCTACATCATTTGTCGCGCTCCCTCCAAGGGCTATGACAATATGCTTTGCGCCTTTATGCAGCGCGTGGATTATTGCTTCTCCGACACCGTATGTAGTCGTGTACAATGGACTTCTTTTATCTGAAGGAAGCATAGGCAGTCCGCAAATTTGAGCAATTTCAATTACTGCAGTACCATTATGCATCATAGCGTAGTAGCTTTTTATTTTTTCTCCTAAACCGCCAGTAACTGTGCATTCTATTTTGTTTGCATTCGTTGAATCGATCAAAGCATCTATTGTGCCCTCACCGCCGTCAGCTAATGGCTTTTGAATGACTTCCAATCCTTTTAACTTTAATTCTTTTGCTACAATGTTATTAATTTCTGAAGAACTTATACTTCCTTTAAAAGAGTCCACGGCAGTTAATATTTTCATAATTACCTCCTTTTGAAAAGAGGTACTCAGATAAATCTATCTCAGTACCTTTTTCCATGACGAACATCAAAAATAATGGATAAATTAAACTGTCAGGTTTTGAATAATGGCATTCGTAATCTCTTCTGTGTTACTCGAACCGCCAATATCTCGCGTAATAATACCCTGTTCAGTTGTACGGCGAATAGCTTGTTGGACATTATTTGCTTCTTCATGTAACCCTATGTCTTCCAGCATTAAAGCAGCACTGGCAATAGTTCCGATGGGGTTTGCAACTCCTTTTCCTGCAATATCCGGAGCTGATCCGTGTACAGATTCGAACATGCTTGGGAAACGTTTATCAATTTGTAAATTAGCACTAGAGGCAATGCCTAGACTCCCTGCTAGAGCACTTCCTAAATCAGATAAAATATCAGCGAATAGATTAGATGCAACTACTACTTCTAAATCATCAGGGTGAAGCACAAATTGGGCAGCCATAGCATCTACTAGCCATTGGTCGGTCTCAACATCTGGATATTCTTTGCTAACACGCTCAAATACTTCATCCCATAAAACCATTCCATATTGTTGTGCATTACTTTTTGTAACACTAGTTACTTTCTTGCGCTTCCGGTTACGAGCAAGATCAAATGCAAAGCGGATAATACGTTCACACCCATACTCTGTAAAAATAGAAGATTGAATAGCTACTTCTCTTTCATCCGGACGAGCGCTAAAGTTTCTGCCTCCAATTCCAGAATATTCACCTTCCGAATTTTCACGTACTAGTATCCAGTTAAGGCTTTCTGGGTCTGGGTGGGCGATTCGATGTTGAATTCCAGGTAGGAATTCAACTGGTCTGATATTGGCCCATTGATCCAGCCCTTGACAAATTGCTATACGAAGTCCCCATAAACTAACGTGGTCAGGCACACGAGGATCGCCTACAGCTCCAAAATAAATGGCGTCATAATCTTTTAAAGTTTCTACTCCGTCTTCTGGAATCATACTTCCGTGTTCCAAATAGTAATCACTTCCCCAATCGAAGTAATCGCTTTCAAATCTAAACTTACCATTTGACTGTTCTTCCAAATAAGTTAAAACTTTCATCCCTGCTGCAATTACTTCTTTTCCAATACCGTCACCTGGAATCACTGCAAGATTAAACGTTTTTGTCATCATGCTTCCCCCTTTATTAAGTTATTTACATCTTATACAATGTATACATTAAAGTCAATATTTTATTAAAAAAATATTTATTTATGCCTTATATAGTATTTAATGTATTCATTAATAAAAAACTAGCAGATAGGCGTGATAACCTTCTCTGCTAGTTTTCTTTACGTAGTACATTTAAAATCTCAGCGTGTGATCTATTTCGATGTTCTTGCATAACATATTTTGCTGCTTGTTCATTTTTAGCAATCATACAGGCGACGATGGCTTTATGTTCTTGAATGGAATGTGTTGGCAAAGGTCTTTGATGAATCGTATAAAGCCTTGCACGGTGGCATTGGTCATCGAATGTTTCATAGGTATTAGATAGCCGCTGGTTCGAAGCTAAGTTTAGAATGCGGCGATGAAATACATCATCCAGTTTTGACCAACGTTCTAAATCTTTATTATGCAAAGCTTCCAGCTGTTCTTCAATCATACTTTGCAGTTGTTGTATGTCATTATTTGTAGCCTGTCGGGTTGCCGCTTCTGCAGCAATTCCATCAAGTGCTACGATAACACTATAAATTTCTTGTAAATCCTCTGGGCGTATTGGTTCTACAACAAATCCTTTACGCGGGACTAAACGGATTAATCCTTCTGTTTCCAAACGTACAAATGCTTCTCTCACGGGCGTTCTGCTCATTTCTAGAAATGTAGTTATTTCACGTTCTAAAAACATACTTCCTGGTGATAGAATTAACTCTCGAATAGCTGACTTAAGTATTAAATACGCTTGTTGAGGTAATTTATAATCATCAATATGATCAATGTTTTCTTTGATTTTATACAGTGGATATTCCATGAATGAAACCCGCTCCTTCCAAAATATCTGAGAAAATATACGACTGCTGCAATTGATTGGTAAAATGATTGTCCGAGTTTAATCTTATTATACTAAACAAATTGAAGTAACCAGAATATAATTTTGAAATTTATCTTAATATATTAGCATTTTATTTTAAATTATTTAAGATAAAAACCAATAAATTTGTACTTATAAAAAGCTGCCACCTTCATGACATAATAGATGAAAGTGACAGCTTTGTTCCTTTGGAAATTCCTTATTTCTTCTTACCTAATTTTCTTTTTTCCTGTCTGCTGAGCCCTGCAGTCAACTGCTCAAACAGGCTATTCCATTTATCCTGATACGATTTATAAATAAGCGGATACTTCTTCTTCAATTGCAGAATGCCTGCAGCGTAGCTCTCTTTGTCGCTTTCAAGTTGCTGCCTTACAGAAATAGGTAACTCTTTGGTGACAGTCAATATTTTGGCAGGTGCTATTTTCCCGGTATAGAACCATTCATATGCTTTATAGTAAAGCAACTGATGGACATTTTTATCATGAAACAACTTGCGGATATCTTTCTGCAGATTTGCTTGTTTTTTCGTTTCCTGATGCGCTTTTTTTATATCATTATTTTCCGGCAGTTTGAGAGCATTTGCCAAACTGATATAGATTTCAGCCTCTTGAAAAAGTGCTTCTTGATGAAAATACCTATACTGCTCCATTAGTTCATTTTTTAATTCATTTTGTTCCACATCGTCTGAGATATGCTTGATGTGTTTTTTTAATTTGGATATCACTTTAGATAAGAGAGACCATTTTTCTGTGGTAATAATCAGGTTAATCCAAGACAGATAGAAGGATGTGATCGTTCTTGTATCTTCTTCTTCCCGAGGTTGTGACTGCTCCATCAGCTGCATTGCTTGGTCTGATTGGCCTGTATGAATAT
The DNA here is from genome assembly GCF_900166635.1 of Oceanobacillus timonensis. Lineage (NCBI taxonomy): Bacteria > Bacillati > Bacillota > Bacilli > Caryophanales > Bacillaceae > Oceanobacillus > Oceanobacillus timonensis. The sequence continues at coordinate 4,085,094 of NZ_LT800497.1, read as the reverse complement.
ACAAATCTGCTAAAGCTGGAACAAACATCACGGTTTGTTCAGGAAAAATTTGAAATAATTGCTCGTAGGTTTCAATGGCTTTATCCAGATAGCCATTATCTCGATATATACCAGCTTTTAAATTATAAATCACTTGCAATTCTTCATCACTTGCAGCAAGAGGCAGAATCTCCGAAAATACTTTTTCCATCTCGTCTACATCATCATTTAGACTAGCAAGCTTTAATAGCTTGAACTTTACTTCTCCGCTGTCAGGTACAAGTTGATTTATTTTTTTATAAAGTTCAAATGCTGTTTGATTGTCTTCGTTATCCATAGCTTTTTTCGCATCGATAATTAATTGTTCTGCTTCATGATGCTGTGTTGTATCGCTTGCTTCGGTTTCTGCTTCCTCTATATGGTGTTGCTCCGCTTTTGCAGGGGCATCCGTTTCCACTTGTTTTGTTTGTGTCTTTTTGTTCTTGTTATTTTTACGCGCCTCATCATAGGCAGCTCTTTTTTCAGGATCTTTTAAAACGTCGTAAGCTTCCTGTATTTTATTATGGGCTTCAGGATCTGTTTCCAGCGGATGTTTCTCCAAAGCCTCCAGATACTTTTCTTCAATTCTTGCCTGGCCAATATTTGCTGTTGTGCCAAGAATCTTATAATAGCTTTCGTTCTTTACTGTACTCATATTGATAACTCCTCATTATTTACGGTCAAAAAAGGATAAAGTTTATTACTGTATCCTTGTCAATATAGCCTTATGAAATCCTTCTATTATCTAAATAGAAGGATTTCATTGTCGTATTTTTTATTTTAAAAGAGAAAAAGATTCGATTTTTAATCATCCTCATTACTTAAAAAATCTATCGTGGTGATACAAGTTAGCTTCTATGTCCGCTTTTCATTGTAGCTTTTCTTTTCCAATCTCGCAAGAACATGATTAAAAGAGCATAAAATAGTTTAAACGTTTCATATTCTTTTGGAGACATCATCTTTGAATAAAATCTATTTTTTAAGGAATTTAACTTTCGCTTTATTGGAGAAATCAATAGAAAGCATAAAAATCATATGTCCAGTTATTTCTTCTGTTATCAACAAAAAATGCCGGTTTTGGCCGACAAAATGTGCTTGAAATGATTATAGAATGGACGAAAGAATAAGTGATAGGAGTATAACTACTAAGGTAAGCTAGAAAGATAATCTAATAAAGGCGATAACTACAATAAGGGTTAGAACGATATTTAAGAGTGCGAGCAGTTTACATTGCAGCATTCCTTCTTGCGTACTTGAATCTGAATGGAATGATTTTGTTTTTACTCTTGTAATAAACGTAAAGACCACTCCAACAATATTACCAATAAATAGCTGTGATATAGCTATACACATTAAATAAGATGGAAGTGCCGTATATTGGTTTTGTTCTTTTAGTTTCCATAGTATATAAGCCCAAATGAGACATATCATGACAGATAATAAAAGAATGGGATTTAATGGATCGCTATAAAGGAAATCATAATAGTTGTTATTGGTTTGACTCATTGAAAACATGACATAACCTAGATAGGCAAAAGGAAGAAGGAGATAGAAAATGATCAAAGAGTTGATATATCTTTTTGGATGTTGGACAGCGTGTTGATTTTTCAAAGTGTAAATACCTCCTGTTTAGAATGAACGAAGGAAGGAAGATTCGTGCTCCTCCCTTCGTTTAATAAACGAAATGATAATTTTCATTTATTCAGTAGAGTCTTGTTGATTCAATAATGCTTCAAATTCTTCTCTGACGTTTGGAACGGAAAGTCCCACAATAATTTGAATAGCGTTGTTATTTTTTACCAGACCCATACCTCCTGCCTCTTTGAAAAAGGCATCATCTTCTACAAGGGAAGGGTCATTTACGTTTAGTCTTAAACGGGTAGCACAGTTGGTGACAGATTCAATATTTTCTGCACCGCCCAGACCTTCTAAAAATAACATTGCCTTTTCTTTGTTTTCCGATGGTTTCGGTTTTGGACCATCATCCTCTGTTTCATTCTTTTTCTCTTTATAATCTTTTTTAGTATATAATTTGACATTTCCTGTATCTTCTCGTCCAGGTGTCTGCAATTTCATCTTTAAAATAAGATACTTAAAGACATAGTAATAGATAAAGACAAAAGCAATACCTATTATAAATTGAATAACGTAAGTATCCCAATGGTTTCCAAATAGTGGAATCCAGTTTCTGGCAGCACTGTTAATCAGACCGCTGCTAAAATCTCCGCTGACCCCAAATTGGTACATAACAACAGCCATAATTGCCCCTAATAGAGAATAAACCACAAAGAGAACAGGAGCTATGAAAAGGAACGTGAATTCAATTGGTTCTGTAATTCCTGCGACAACAGCTGTGATGGTTGCTGGAACCACTAGCGCTAATACTTTTTTCCGATTCTCCGGTTTTGCCGTTTTATAAAAGGCAAAGGCAATGCCTGGAGGAGCAAACATTTTTACACATCCATATAGAGAAAAACCTCCGGCAGGAAATAAGGTTTTTAATGATTCTTGTGACTGGGCAAATTCAGAAAGATGATTTAACCAGTTCACCTGAATTCCTTCGCTGACAATTGCAGGCCCTAACATAAAAGGTGCATAGACGAAATGGTGTAATCCTGTTGGAATCAATATTCGGACAAGGAAGCTATACACAAAAATACCAACTGATCCAGAACTGATAAAGAATGCTTGTAAAGAATTTATTCCATTTTGCACCATTGGCCATATCAAGCATGTCAGAAAAGCCAAAGGTAAAGTGACAATAAAACCTAGGATGACCACATAAGCTGAACCTTGGAAAATTCCGAGCCATTCCGGAAGTTTTTTATCAAAATATCTATTGTGAAGCCATACGACTAAAGCGGCTATTGCGATAGATCCAATGATACTGGTGTCTAATGTTTTAATTCCTGCAATCAATGTAAGACCTGTTGTTTCACTGGCTTCTGGATCAGCAGAAAAATCAACCCCAAATGAACCTCCAAAATATTGTAAAATAGAGGATATAAAGTAATTAAAGGTTAAGTAGATGACCAAAGATTCCATGACTGCTCGGGCATGTGCTTTTTTGGCCAACCCAATGGGAAGTCCGATGACAAATAACAGCTCCATTTGTCGGAATACTGTCCAAGCCCCTGATGCGACGATATCCCATAATTGAAACCATAGTGTATCTTCGTTAGCCAATGACCCCATGATAAGAGGGTTCTGAAACACGGAAGCTAATGCAACCATGATACCGGCAAATGCAAATAACAGTACAGGAGTAAACATGGCCCCTCCGAACCGTTGAATTTTTTGTAACATCTAAAATTCCTCCTCTTATTGTTTTAAGCGTTTTCAAAGATGTTAAAAGGAAAGGCAAGTAATCTGATTCTTTTCTCATATAGAAATAGAAACAACGATTCTGTATGACCTATGAAAGAAAGGCTCCAAACGTTGGTTACTGGAAGCTTTGTTTGGAGCCCACTTATAAATACATGGGAATTAACCAATCTTTAATGCAGTGTTGGCCAATAACCTTTATTTGCTTCAATGAGTTCGTCTAAAAGATCTTTTGCAATATCCGCACTAGGAATTGTTTTGCTTAGGGCGAATGCCTGGTATAATTTTTGCTTAGAGCCTTCTGTATAAGCTTCAACAGCTAATTTTTCAACTGCTACCTGTTGCTCCATTAATCCTTTTTGGAATGTCGGTACTGGTCCGATAGATAACGGTTCTGCTCCTTTGGAGCCTACCAGACAAGCGATTTCAACCATTGCAGTAGCGTCGAAGTTACTGATTGCTCCATTATTTTCAACCATAATAAGCATTCGTTCATGCGTATTGTAGCTTAAGGCACAAGCTAAGTCGACAATGTAAGTAGCATGTGCTCCAATCGCTAATGCTGTTTCTTTTGCAGTCCCTTTTTCCACAATTTTATGGCATTCTCCAAATACACGTTTTTCTCTGCCATCAATCACTTCATTTGCCCGTGTGCGGTTGGCATCGGCAATCTCAACTTCTTTATTTGGGAATAAATAATATTTTAAATACGTATTCGGTATCGTATTTGGATCAAGTTCATAAACAAATTTTGCCATATCATACGTATGAAGCCAGCTGGGATCGGAATTTCTTGTTTCTTTTCCGATGGCATTCAGATTAAATCCATTTTCAGCCATATAGGATTTTATTTGTGGCATTAAATCGTTTCCATCTTTGTCTTGCACATCTGTATACCAGCCAAAGTGATTCAGACCGTAATAACGGATTGTTAAATCTTTTCTTGAATCTAAGCCGACCATTTTAGCCATGCGGTCTTCTAAGCCGATAGGGTGATCACAAATATTCAACACTCTAGATTCCGGTCTTAGTTTTCTGCAAGCTTCTGCCACAATGGAAGCCGGATTGGAGTAGTTCAGCATCCATGCATTTGGCGAATACATTTCCATATAATCAATAATCTCAACAACCCCTTTAATGGAGCGTAATCCGTATGCAATACCGCCGGGGCCGCATGTTTCCTGACCGATGACATTATATTTTAATGGAAGTTTCTCATCTTTTTCTCGCATTTCGTATTTACCAACACGAATATGTGCCATCACAAAATCTACATCTGTAAAACCGACCTCAGGATTATCTGTTGCCACAAACTGAATATGAGGCGCCTGCTCTTTAATAATAATTTCACAGGCTTTTGCAATCGTACTTTGTCTCTCTGAATCATTATCATATAACTTTAACTGTCTGATAGGGAATTTATCCAGATTGTCCAAAAGCATTAATACGATTTCTGGTGTATAGGTACTCCCGCCGCCAGCAATTACAATTGAATGTTGTTTTGTCATTACTACCATCTCCAAGTTTTGTATTTGATGCTAAAATAATTTATAACATAGTAATTTTTGAGAAGACAATGGAATTCAGGGGTTTAGGTTTTTGTTTAACAGTTTGATATAAATTTCATCTGATGAAAAAAATTTACCTCGAGCTTAGGAAATGAAAATGCTTTCTGTGAGCTATCGCATTTTGGTATAATAAAATAATGTACCATTTTCTAAGAAAGAAGTCTTTTAGTTGAAAAGTATCAATATATAGCTTTTATTTATGGAGGCGTTTTTAGATGGCTGATAATTTGAGTAAACAAATTAATCAAAACTATCATCAATTAAGTGAAAATGATAAATTCGTTTTAAATTATATACTTCAAAATAAAGAAATTTGCCAATATATGAATGTCTCTGAGTTAGCGCAAAGAAGTATGTCTTCTCCTGCTTCTATTGTCCGACTGTCAAAGAAAATAGGTTATTCGGGTTTTAGTGAGTTAAAATATCAGATTAAAAGTGAGATAGATGAGGAAAGTCAGATTACATTCGATACCTCTACTTATTTAGACGAATTACAAAATGACATTAATATAACGGTTAAACTATTCAAACAAACAGACCTGACGGAACAATTCGAGCTCATCCATGAATCGAATAATATCTATGCGTATGCAACAGGCACAGCACAAAAAAATATGTTAGATGAGTTAAATAGATATATGCTTTCTATCAATAAGAATTTAATCATCATTCCAAGCTACAGTGAATTGGAAATGGTATCGAGCCTTGCCTCAGATATAGATTTGCTGATTATCGTATCCTTAAGCGGAGATACGAATGATTTGGAACATCCAATGCGAATGTTGAAGCTGAAAAATATACCCACTTTGTCGATTACGGATATAAAAAATAATAAATTAGCTAATTATTCCCCTAATAATTTGTATTATCATCCAACGGGAATAGCGAAGAAAGGCAATATATCAAAATTATCTTTTGTAACACTAAACGTCTTAATGGATCTCTTTTTCCAGGAATATGTATCCTATGTATCCAAAAAGGAATCATAGATTTTTAGTAAAATGATAGAAAGTATGAAAGAAGCACAAGGAGTCACTTTATGGAAACTGTTGAATCAGAATTAAAAACAAATGGGATGTTTTTCACACCATTGTTTCAGAAGAACAACTACAAACAAGAAGAAAAAAACGTGATGCAGCGTACCGTTTCGAACCTATTAAAAACATCGACTACCTCCAAAAAGCCGGGAATGCTTTTAGGGCATATCCAATCCGGAAAGACAAGATCTTTTCTCGGTTCAATGGGGTTAGGTTTGGATAATGGTTTTGACGTGGTCATTATTTTAACCAAAAACTCAAATGCACTAGTCAAACAGACATTCGAGAGGTTAGAAAGTGAATTTACGGAGTGTATGGAAGAAGATGAATTAGCAGTTTATGACATTATGAAAATGCCGGTGAAGCTGCGTAAATTTGAATTGAAGAAAAAGCTGGCATTTGTCTTGAAAAAAGAGAAGAAAAATATGCAGCGGTTAGAAAATCTCTTATTTGACATGTATCCCGACTTGACCGCAAGAAAAATTTTATTTATTGATGATGAAGCAGATTTCGCTTCCGTTGCCTATGACAATGTGAAGGATAAGAATATCATCGATTTAAAAGTCATCGCGGGGCAAATTGACCAGATTCGATCAAGGTTAGATGATGCCGCTTATCTGCAGGTAACCGCGACACCATATTCTTTATACCTCCAACCAGATGATATGACCATTCATGCGCATAAAGCTTTTCAGCCGAAGCGGCCTGCTTTTACAGAATTAGTGCCGATTCATGATCAATACGTCGGCGGGGAAATGTATTTTGAAAAGTCCAAAGAAGAGGGACACATGGCGAGTTATCTTTACCATGAAATCCAGGAGGAAGAGCTAGAAATTTTAAGAAAAAGTGATAAACGTAAGGTGAAAGTGGACCATCTACTTACAGGTGAGCGTTATGAAGGCATCCGTAGCGCACTGATTCATTTTATGGTGGGCAGTAAAATCCGCAATATCCAACAGCAAAAAGAGGGGCAGCGCCTTGAAAAGTATGCTTTTATCATGCATACCATCACCACGAAGTCTGCACACCAGTGGCAAGAAGAGGTCATGCTGCAGATAGAGGAACAACTACGTGTGGCAATGAAGAAAGAAGACCCTATCGTTGACCAGTTAATACGTACGGCTTATCAGGATTTTGTGCGTTCACAAAGGAAGGATATGTATTTTCCTGCGTTTGATGAAGTGCTTTCTAACGTACGTGATGCTTTGACAGAGGAAGAGCTGTTAATTGAAATTGTAAACTCCGAACAGGATGTCGATCATTTATTAGATAAATCAGGTGAACTGAAATTACGAACACCGCTGAATTTCTTTATAGGTGGACAAATCCTTGATCGCGGGATTACGATTAAAAATTTAATTGGTTTCTACTATGGAAGGAATCCGCAAAAATTTCAGCAGGATACCGTCTTACAGCATTCACGAATGTACGGAGCACGTCCACTTGCTGACATTGCGGTTACCCGTTTTTATACAACCAGACGAATCTATGATGTCATGGAGCAGATGCATGAATTTGATACAGAACTGCGTCAGGCATTTGAATCTGGAGCAAATAGTGGCGAAGTGACCTTTATTCAAAAGGACTATGATAATACGATTTTGCCATGCAATCCAAATAAAATATTATTATCCAGTGTGCAGATGCTAAAGCCGGGAAAACGGATGCTGCCGACAGGTTTTCAAACGATTGCGAAGAGCTATCTGGAGCGGGAAATGAAGAAAATAGATAAGTATGTAGAAATGATGAAGCAGACAGCAAAAGCAGTACATCCCAAAGATGCCCGCTGTTTCCTGGTTAAAAAGGAGAAAGTTCAAGAACTGCTGGCGATGATTTATCAAACCTATGCGTTTGAAGAGGGCTACGATTGGGATTTAGAAACGTATCGTGCTGTGATGCATTATTTATCGGAGGAAACAGACACGAATCGAAAGGGGCTTGTCTGGATCGTTTTACGTCAAAATCGTAACATGACCCGTATCCGTCAAAGCACTGGTCGTTTTGAGGATGCTCCGGACACGAAGCAGGATGAATTAAAAATAGCACGGAACCTAGCTCGAGTTGTTCCGTCGTTGATTTTGATACGACAGAATGGATCGGAAGAGCAAGGCTGGCGCGGTGGAGCTTTCTATTGGCCGGTGCTGGTTGCGCCTGAAGAGACGAAAACGACAGTGTTTGCCGGGAAAGGGATTAAGGAAAGATAGGGTTAATGTTTTTTAAACAATCGTTCATCATAAATTTGGCTTCTCACCGCTATTTTCAATCTTTTCTTTGATAGTGATAAATTTTTATATATATAAATTTACTATCATCAGGAAATCTCTATCAATTAATTTTCCAATATGGTCAAAGAATCCTTCAAATGGATGTCTAACCTATAAATCATTTGTGTATCGATTAGCTATATCAACAAAAGCTTAAAAAGATAATGAAAGAATATTCTTGGTCCAAGGGCATTGTGTATAGCAGAAGCTGTGTTTTAACGAATTAATTCATTAAAAATGTTTTTATAAAATTACTTAGAGTTTACTTCAAGTTAGATTGGTCTCTAAGTAATTTTACTTTATTATCAAAACTGAAAACACTAACCACTTTAAATTAATGATTTGGTAATTTTTAAATCAATGATATTTAAGCTCTTCTTTAAATCATCGATTTGCCGAGCGACTTCTTTACGATGGGCCTTCATCATTTCCTCTCTTGTATGAAAGGTTTCTTCGCCCTCTCTGTACAAATTAACATATTGTTTAATCTCTTTGATTGGCATACCCGTATTTTTTAAACAGCAAATCATTTTTACAAATTCCAAATCAGTTTCGGAGAATTGTCTATTTCCATTCTTATTTCTTGAAATAAAAGGGAGAAGACCTTCTTTATCATAAAAGCGTATCGTGTGTGTTGAAAGATCACAAATCTCTGCGACCTCGTTAATAGTATACATTGGTAAATGCTCCTTTAAAAATTTTTTCGGAATGTCTTGACTTCGATTTAACTCTAACTATTAGTATGAGTATAAACCATGGTTGACCAATTTCAAAGAGGGAGTGGATTTCCTGTCCTTTTTCTATTTATTGCAGCAATCTATTTTAAAAGCTTATATACAAATTATTATTGAAACATTTATTAATATTTAAGCTAATAAGGAGCTGTCGCAAGATATGCATTTTGCGGCAGCTCCTTTTAAAATCTATTTCTTTATTAACACGCTATCTTTATAAATGCGTGCTGCAAGTGTAGCAAAGAAAGTAATTCTAATATTTCCGTACGACCAAAAGATACTTGCTATTCACGATCAACAGTATCACTGCCATGAGAATAACGGAAAATACTTGAGAGCTTTCCAAGATTATCGAATATGCTGTAGATAGTGTGATGGCAAGAATAAGTGTTGCATTTAATAGTGTATGTGCTTGGAATAATCCCTTGAGAGCAACATGTTTTTCTCCATCATCATACAAATCTAGTAGTTCTTCTGTAGAAGCGGACTTAGAAGTTGTACTGAAATCACGATCTGGATTTAAGTATCTCACTAATTTTCGTGTTTTCGTGTTTGTTAAGTAGCTAGCAATTAATAAAATAATCGACAAAACTGTTAAAATAACATATTGCATGAGCATAAGGTTTAAACTTAATGCAAGAATGGAAAGAGCAAAACTGGCAAAAGTGAATAACGTGTAATCTGTAAACATTTTGGATTTTTTCTCTTCCATCACATCTTCCTCATTTCCACTAAAGTGTTGCTTGCTGAATGATTTAATCTTATGGAAGCGAATAAAGCTTATGCCAATAAAAATAATAGAAATAACCAATAAGCCAATAACGATGAATTCCCCAGCAAAAGACCAATCAGAAAAATGAAGCAATGAATACATGACAGTGAAACCAATAATCCCCGAAAAAATGGTAGATAAAATAGCTTTCATTTACAATTCCTCCTCCTCAAACTGAAATACATTTTCAACAGACTCATTAAAAATACGGGCAATACGAACAGCAATTAAAAGGGAAGGCATATATTCTCCACGTTCAATTAAGCTGATCGTTTGTCTGGAAATCTTTGCTTTTTTTGCAAGCTGTGTCTGGTTATAACCATCTCGTGCCCGCAGCTCTTTTAAGCGGCTTTTCATAGGTATCACCTTCAATTTCTTGTCTGAATAATGATATTGTAACTTATTATTTTCAAAATGACAATGATATTAGTCAAAAAATAATATTATTGTCATATAGATGCTCCTTTTTTTGCTTTAGCTGGAGTCATATCAATAAAACCATTTGTATCTCCATGATGATATATACAAAAAACCTGTGCTGTTCAATAGAGGAACAACACAGGTTTTATTTCTATCCTGCTACCTTTAGATCCGTTTCAATTTGATCTGCTTTATTTTGTTTTGCTTTCCAAAAGAACCATACGGTAAAGGCTGTGGTTAGAATAATTCCTCCAATATGAGATACATTCATTGGAAGCCTGAATCCAATTTGTGCATTTAGAATATAGACAAGCACCATATCGGTAATGAAAAGTGCCGGGATAAGAGAAATCCAGTATTGCTTGCCCTTAACAAGCAAATACATCGTTCCTATCCAAAGTGCTAAAGCTGCAGTTGTCTGGTTTGCCCAAGAGAAATAGCGCCACAAAATATTAAAATCAATTTGGGTTAAAATGATAGAAATAACAAACAAAGGAATGGCAATAGCTAAACGATTTGTCCATTTCTTCTGGCTGAAATGAATATAATCGGCAATGACGGAACGTGCTGCACGGAACGCTGTATCTCCAGATGTAATAGGTAAAACGATAACGGCTAATACCGCAATGGTCCCGCCGATTGCACCAAGCAGTCGTATCGATACATCATTGACAACAGCAGAAGGCGTACCTGCATTAATCATATTGTTCAGCGTATTCCCATCAAAGAGACTCATGGAAGCAGCAGCCCAAATCATGGCAATAACAGCCTCAGCTATCATCATTCCGTAAAAAATGTAACGGCCTTGTGATTCATTTTTCACGGTTCGAGAAATAATAGGTGATTGTGTTGCATGAAATCCGGATAAAGCACCACATGTAATCGTTAAAAATAATATAGGAAAGATAGCAACTTTATCTGGGTGCATATTTTTCAATGACAGTTCGGGTATAGACGAACCATAACCGGAAGTAAACATCATAATGCCAACACCTATAGTACCGACGATAAGAATAAAACCTAGGATAGGATATATTCTGCCAATAATCTTATCAATAGGAAGGATGGTAGATAAAAAGAAATAAAGAAAAATAATACCAATGATAATCCACAGTGCAATCTTGCCATCAACTAGAACGTGGAGTAATGACCCGGACGTCGTAGCAAAAACGGTTCCTACTAATAGAAGCAACAGCAATGCGAAAGCGTTTACAACATGTTTGGAAAATTTCCCTAGAAATCTGCCCGCGAGTTCTGGTATATGTGCTCCCTTGTTTCGAATAGAAATCATACCAGTTAAATAATCATGCACGCCACCTGCAAAAATAGCGCCTACAACAATCCAAATAAATGCAACCGGACCAAAAAGCGCGCCCATAATCGGTCCGAAAATAGGCCCGGTTCCAGCGATATTAAGCAGTTGAATCATTGCATTATTTTGCTTTTTCATTGGAACAAAATCCACACCATCCTGGTTGGCGTACGCCGGTGTTTGACGGGAATTATCTTTTCCGAATACTTTTTCGACAAATTTACCATAAGTGAAGTACCCAATAACTAATAGAATAATAGATATGAAAAAGGTAATCATGTTGTATTCCTCCTACGATGTAATTACATAATTTGAAAACGTTTCCAAAAGTATTTTATCATAAATTATAACATTTGTCACATTTTGTATATATTTTGTCGAAATAGCTAAGTACGTTATAATTAAAAAAGAGGTGGTACATATGAATTTTGTTTTTGACATAGATGGAACGATTTGTTTTGATGGAAAAACAATTGATTCATCCATTGTACAAGCATTGGAAGAAATAAAAAGGGAAGGTCACGAAGTAATTTTTGCATCCGCAAGACCCATTCGCGATTTATTGCCGGTTTTGCCGAAGCCTCTTCAACAAGAGAAATTGGTTGGGGGAAACGGGGCATATACGTCAAATTATGGAAAGATTGACGTCATCCATTTTCAAGATAGTTTGCTTACAAAACTTATAACGCTGGTAGAGGATAATCAGTTAACTTATTTGGCAGACAGTGATTGGGATTATGCGTTTACAGGAGAAATGACACATCCGATTTATAAGAATATTGATCAAACGTCAGCGCAAAATCGCGAGCTAAGAAGTCTGCATAAGCTATGTAAGCTTGTTCTATTTCAACCCCCGCAGCGTGTTATAGATGAACTTTCCACCCTGCCTGTAAATATAACCCATTACAAAGGGGAAAATGCGATCGATATCAGTCCGGTTGGAATTAATAAAGTAAGAGGATTGCATCATTTACAAATACAGGAATTTATTGCGTTTGGTAATGACAGTAATGATCAGTGTTTGTTTGAAAATGCCTTGCACAGCGTCTGCGTCGGTGAACATGAAGTGGAACAATACGCATCTACATCCGTAAGGAAAGAAAATGTTTCAACGATGATCAGCAGCTTATTGCGAAAATATGAAAATCAGGAAAATACATTTAACGTGTGAAGTAATGGGTAAGAATTAATCGATGGAGTAGAATATATTTTGAAGGGAGCGATAATGGGCTTCTTGCTCTTATATATTGCTGTCCCTTTCATAATTAATTCTTCTTGTACATATGCTGAAGCAAGGAGGATGATAGGGTGAGTAAAACAGATGAACCAATCAAAAGAATGGCTAATTTGCGATCACCACATGCGGGATTTGCTGCGTATTATAAGGGGTTATTAAGCAGAAACCATCATTTAATCAAGGAAAGCCGCAAAAATAAATCTTATAAGCATTTCTTTCAAAAGGTTCAGAAGGATAACTCTTACCACGCTACATAGAATGTGCTTTATGTAAAATAAAATCAATGCTTTGCTGTCCGTTTGGTATGCTTATATCAAGCGGTTTTTTCATTGATTCAGAAGCTATTTTACACCTTTATTAGAATCTGGATTCCATTTTTTGTGTGTTTCAAAGGAAAATATGTAGCAAGAAGGACGTATTCCCTTTTTAACCTGCTCTAAACAATGCTACAATAATAAAATGTAGTTTATTCTGGGAGAACAGAATGTAATCATAAATATAAAGAAACAGCAATGGGTATAAACGATGCGTCAAAGCTGTCTTTGGTAAAAAGATATAAAGATATAGATATGTTTCAGATAGAGAAGCAGGAGGAAGTTGGAATGGTACGGACAAAACAAGATGTGGAACGGTTGGAAGCAGAACTGAACCGGATTCACAGAAGTATTGATATGAACTCAGAGGAGTTATTTAATGATCGTATTAAAGGAATTTGGCAGAGGCTGAAAACAAGCTCAGGAAAGGCGCAATTAAAAAAGATGCCTTTAGATACCATCTTAACAGTGCAAAATGAGCTTCCTGTAAACAGCTTGATAGATAATGGTTTGAAAACGATGAATGATATAGCAGATCTAACAGCACAAGATCTGGTGCAGTTGGATGGAATAAATGGAGACACAGCGCAGCAAATTTATCAGGCAACCTCCAGGATAAAAGCATCTGTGTATGAACAGGCAATCCCTCGTGTGAATCCGGATGATATTTCAGATGAAGATTTTTATTTGTTGGAGTCTATCTATAAGAAATGGCATCTGTTGAAGATTCTTGAAGAAATGCAGGATAAGTTTCAGGAGTACTATAATGAAACGAAACCTGATATTGAAATGGCTAAGAAACAAAAAGGATTTTTCGCAAGCTTATTTCAAACGAAAGAAGAGAAGGAAAAAATCCGGTCCGCTTTTACCAATTTAAATAAAAATAAACACCAGAAGGAATTAGATACGATTAAGCAAAAATTAGACTATATGCTTGATTTTGAAGTAAGTAAAGAAGAACTCAAGCGACATTTCGAAACAGAAAATGCCTTTTATTATACAGAAATTGAAAAAGCAACCGATTTTGATACGGAGAATGTTTCAGAAAGTTTACCGTCAGAAGTTGTGGAAGCGGTCAATAACCATTCGCTTGATACGTCTGGACTGCATATTACATTGAGAAATTATCAAATTTTTGGTGCGAAGTATGCCTTGCTTTATAAAAAGACGCTGCTGGGCGATGAGATGGGCTTAGGAAAGACCGTTCAAGCGCTTGCTATACTCAATCATCTCAGGCAAAACCACCAGGGACATGCTGTTATTATTTGTCCACTCAGCGTGATTGCGCACTGGAAAAGAGAGATGGAACAGCGATCTGATTTACAGGCATTTATCTTTCATGGCAACAATCGGGAGGAACAGTTCCAAGCTTGGCAAGAAGATACTGGTATTTTAATAACTACTTTTGAATTGGCTGGAAGCCTGCCGTTGCAAGACAGTCATCATTTTGATGCATTGATTGTGGATGAGGCGCATTATGTGAAGAATCCGAATACAAAACGTTCGCAAAATGTTTATCATTTGGCAGACGAAGCGGAGTATGTCTTATTTATGAGTGGAACACCACTTGAGAATACAGTAGAAGAAATGATGCAGTTGGTTTCTGTCTTGCAGCCGGGAATTGCGGAGAATTTATCAGAAGAGATGCTGTTGCGTAAACCACAAGCATTCCGTGAAGCAATTGCTCCGGTTTATTTAAGACGAAATCGGAAGGACGTATTACATGAGCTTCCGGATTTGGAGATTATTCCAGAATGGGTTCAATTTGGCGAAGAAGAAGAGGAGTTTTACCAACAGGCAGTGAAAGAGGAGCAAGTGATGGCAATGCGTCGTGCAGGCTGGCAAGGCGGGACGCCGGATAAATCACCAAAGCTTAAGAAGTTGCTGGAAATCTGTCAGAATGCCAAGGAAAATGGGCATAAGGTGCTGGTATACTCTTATTTTAAAGATGTGATTCAGACGGTCAGTGAAAATTTAGAAGAGGGAACTTATCGAACGATGACAGGGGATGTTCCGCATCATAAAAGACAGGAGATGATTGATGCCTTTACAGCGGATGAAGCAGGTTCTGTTTTGGTCAGTCAGATTACAGCCGGCGGTGTCGGGGTAAATATCCAGGCAGCGAATGTTGTCATTTTATGTGAACCACAGTGGAAACCGACAATGGAGGAACAGGCTATCAGCCGTGCTTATCGAATGGGGCAGTCCCGGAATGTGGTTGTGTATCGTCTGCTGACAGAGGGCAGCATTGATGTGGCAATGCTGGAAATGTTAGGAGAGAAAGCGAATCTCTTTCATTTGTTTTCCAAAGAATCGGATACAGCCTCCCGTATCTTGGATGAGCAGGAGCAAGAAGAGGAAGAAGCGTCTATTCAGAAAAAAGTATTGGATTTGGAGAAAGAGCGGTTTATGGGTTCGGTTCGTTAAAAGAACTGTTGAGCTGTATGCATGAACGAATTGTTATGTCGTTTATAGTGATGTTTTACGGAGTATGATGTTTCAGCTGCAAGGATGCCGGGAAAACCTTTTGTAATTAGAAAGGGAGGCATTTCATGACGTCATTTAAAGAAAGAGCCAGATACGCCCGTTTTAAAAAGGTTCTGGGATCTATTCTAGTCATGCCTATTATTGCTGTACTTGGATTCTTAGATGTGATACCCGTGTCCAATGCGGTTTCATGGTTAGCGTTAGCGGCTTTTATTGTGAGTCTGATTGTTTTCTTTGTTTCCTTTAAAGGAAAGAAACCGCAAGTTTAGAGAAAAGTCAGGAAAAGTTTCGTGTAGTGGTTCTTGTGAGGGAAAGGAGAGCATGGTCTGGTCTGTGACGATGCTCTTTTTTTATGAGGAAGAGGTGAAAGTTTTTTACAATAGCTAAAAGTACTTGAACTTCTTGATTTCATTCATTTTTTGAAACAAAAGTGGAATCATTATACTGGTTTTATTTTAGAATAATTGCTAAAATATAAATAATTCAACGAAAGGAAGTGTTCTATTGTTTACAGCACCAGTTATATTAGAAGAAAAAGCTGACTACATGAAGCATGATCGGCTGACGAAAAAGCTGATACAAGAATTTTTCGAAGAGTTCATCGAAGGATTTTTCCCCGACCTTCACCCCTACATTGATTTCTCCAACGTCACATTCCTTGAACAGGAAGTCTACCTGGACTACATCGAAGGCTCCAAAAAGGAAATAGACGTGCTTGCCGAAGTGAAGCTGCATCACGAGGACAAAATCCTGCATATTCATACCGAAGCGCAATCTACTCATGAAGCTGATTTCCCCGAAAGAATGTTTCTCTACTTTTCTTACCTCTATGCCATACACCGCAAACCAATTCAACCCATCGCCGTTTTGAGTTATAATAGAACCCAAGAAGAACCGACCCAATTCAAAGTCGATACGCCCACCCAAGAAGTACTTCAATTTAACTTTTTACAATTACAATTAAGAAAGAAAAACTGGAAAGAATATATTCAATCAGACAATCCGGCCGCAGCAGCGTTGCTTAGTCAGATGGGCTATGAAGAACATGAGCGTGTCCAAGTAAAGTTGGAATTTCTGCGTATGATTACCCGTTTGAAAATCAATCCGGCGCAAATGGAGTTTCTTTATGGTTATTTTGAAACTTATTTAAAACTAAGCAAAGAGGAGGAGGAACAAATGATGGAGAAAATGGAAAACTTGCCAGAAGAGGAAAAAGAAATGGTCATGCAGCTGCCGAATTCTTATTTTGAAAGAGGAGTAGAGAGAGGGAAGCAAGAGGGGATAGAAGAGGGGATAGAAGAAGGGATAGAAAAAGGAATAGAAAAGGGGATAAAAAAGCGGAACCAGGAATTAGCTTTGAAACTGATAGCAAGAGGTATGTCAATCAGTGACATTGCAGAGATCACAGACTTAAGCGAAGCAGAAATTAAAAGGCTTGCTAGTGAGTAAACAAATAAAATAGGTTATTTGTTTCCATAAACAAACAAAGTGAGCTGGTTTCATTGTAAATTGGCTCACTTTGTTTATAGGAAGCAAAACACGTAGTATGAATAAATACAGGATATAGCCTCCTAAAAAGAATTTCCAATCATTTGTGATAAATGAAATGACTACGAAGACAATAAGTATACTAGTTGTAATATAAAGGGTTCGTTTTTGATATGCATTTATTTTCATCTCCCTATCCCTCCAAGTTCATCTACTATCCTCTGTTTACTGACTATACAAATAAGCGCAGCAAAAGGTTCATAAAAAATAAAAAAATCATAAAAGCATGTTACGCTAAGCGTATCAATCAAATTTTTCACAGAAAGGATTGTTAATAAAGATGAATAAAACGATTTATATTATCCGACATTGTAAGGCGACTGGCCAAGCTCCTGATGCCCCCTTAACGAAAAAGGGAAAAGAGCAGGCGAAAGAGCTAGCTGCATTCTTGTCTGACAAGAATGTTCATCGTATTATCTCCAGTCCATTTTTACGTGCTGTACAAACGATAGAACCGTTTGCTGCAGAGGCAAATTTGAAACTAGAGACAGATAATCGTTTGCAGGAGAGAGTGCTCAGCTCTGTTTCGATGCCGGATTGGTTAGAGAAATTAGAAGCGACTTATAAAGATTTCAACTTGAAATATGAAGGCGGCGAAAGCAGTAGCGAAGCAACGGAGCGAATTATTGATGCAGTGAATGATTTGTGCGCAAGTGATGCGGAGAATAGCATCATTGTTGGCCATGGAGGTATTATATCTTTGCTTTTACACCATTATAATCAAAATGCTGGAATCGATTCATGGAGGAAGCTTAGTAATCCAGATGTCTATGCGTTACAGATTTCAGGACATGATTATCAGCTTAGACGAATATGGGTAGAAGCGTAAAGTATAAAAACAGCAAGAGCTGATTAGCGTATAATCAGCTCCATGAACGTATTTCTTTTAAATTTTACTCATCCCACCAGCTTGTCTCCATATCAATCAGCCAATGATTCTTTAACATCAAAGCACGCTCAATCGCCGCAATCGTTGAGGCGACCAAGAGTGTTGTATTAAACCAGGCGGGTAGCATGAGCGGCGATTCGAAAGAGCCCCACCTTTCTTCTATAAAAGGAATATGCGAGATGAGAGAAGCAAGCTGCGGAAGTCCTAATATCACAGAAATCAACAGAATAATAATAGCAACTTTGCCAATGATGGAACTGATGGCCGGAAATTTGGCATCAAAGCGCATCCGTAAACCTTCCGCAGAACGGCGATCCGGAGACAGGACAAGCTCCTGTTCATCTTCTGTTACGTAATGAACGCGTTTCATTCCATATGTTGTTGTTGCTGCCTCAATAGCTCCTCCGGGAACCGGGAAAATAGCAGGGTTAGAAGCTTTGGCATGGTGTTTACCATCACGATACAAATGTATTTCCTCATTTTCATCAAAGTAATTTACATGAACCGTATAAACATGCATATCCCCATCCTCTTCCTGAAGCTTGATATAAAAAAGAGAACGGTGAACGATTTCGTAAAAGCGGAAAGGCTTCAATGCGTGGCCGTCGCCGTCTTTAATTTTTTTCATTGCTTTTTGTCTGCGCTTGCTTTTTAAAAACGAAACCATTCTATTCCACCTCCGAGTCATATTCTCTATTTGTTATACGGAATAAATCCAAAAAGGTTTCTGAAGATCAATCAAACAAAGTCGCCCTATTTCTGTATGAAAAAGTGCTTCCTGGCTCATAACTAAAAGATAGGAAAACGGAAAGGGTGCGGATAATGGATTTCATTAATCAGATTGAAGACTTGAAACAAAAAAATAAAGATTTGCAAATGAAGTCTATTGTCATCAATGATGTGCCTTATGATGTGATTGGTTTTGAGAGCTTAGTGGATTTTTCGGCAACATGGGAAGTCGTGGAGGCTGTCGTCGGTCATGAAGATACTAAATCGAAAGAGCCAACGGGGATTGACTCGCAAAATACAGCTTGGAAAAAGATGACGTTCAGCAAACAAATACAAGCATTATATGAAGGAAAAGTAGTTATCTGGAATCGTGCTGATGAAATTTCGTTAATCATGGACCCAGTCTCCCAGCCGCTTTACCGTAATATAGAGGTTCCTGTTAATGAATCGATTATTTACGGAGCCAAGGATGCATTTACGGAGAATAGTCAGCAAAATATAGGTCTCTTGCGGAGTAAGTATCAATCCAAAGATGTAGAAGTATCAACAACACAGCATGGAAAACGAAATCGCCGTTTTTCATTTCTTGTTTTAAAAGGGACGACAGATGAAAAAATGGTGGAAATGATTAAAAAGAAAATTGAGGATTATCCTAATGAAATTAAACAGGTGAAAGACGTTAACGTTGCCTTTGGTTTTTCTAAATTTTCATTGATAACCCGAATATCTTCCATAGAGCTCCCGGAAAGTGCCATGGAATATATCGAACAAGGGAAAATTGTCTTTTTTATGGATGGTTATCCCTTTGCGCTGGTATTGTTTAATACTGTTTTTGATGTATTCAAGCAGCCAAGCGATAGCAATTATTTGAGTGCCTTTGTCTATTCCTTATATATCTTGCGTATTATCGGTATTATGATTGCTATATTACTGCCAGGATTATACGTCGCACTAATTACAATCAATCCGGAAATGTTGAAAGTGCAGTTGGCCTTGTCTATCACAGAAAGTCGTCAATTTGTACCTTATCCCGCCTTTGTGGAAATAATCATTATGCTGCTTTTGATTGAATTAATTACGGAAGCTGCTGTCCGTCTGCCTTTATCCATATCCAATACGATTGGCATTGTGGGAGGTATTATTTTAGGTCAGGCGATTGTAGAAGCCAGTCTTGTGAGTGGTGTATTGATAATTATTATTTCTGCTACAACGATTGCAAATGGAATTGTCGTTAATTTTGAAAATGGGATTACGTTACGTCTTATGAAGTATATTATTGTTATTTTCTCCGCTCTGTTTGGCATTCTCGGGCATGTTATCGGCCTGTTGGTTTTATGTTCCTATATTGCCCGGATTACGAGCTTCGATGTTCCTTATGTCCGGTGGAAAAAGGAAGGGATTCAAAGTGAAGGTCAATAATTTATTGATTATCATCTTTTATTTAATTACAAATATAGGGGTGATGTTTCTCCTGTATCCCACCCTGATCCTGGATACAGTAGATAATGGACATTGGCTGATTGTTCTTTTACATGGATTTTCGCACATTGTTCTTTTAGGTATTTTATTGTTTGGGGTATCCAAATTGGAGGAGCCGAATATTTTACGAAGTTTACCAAAAAACCGGTGGATTGTTTCTCTGACTTTACTTGTTCCTTTGGGGCTTTTTATTATTGGAACAGTTATTGTATCTATTCGAACTTATGCAGAATTTACTACGGTATTATTTTTAAATCAGACACC
The DNA here is from genome assembly GCF_900166635.1 of Oceanobacillus timonensis. Classification (NCBI taxonomy): domain Bacteria; kingdom Bacillati; phylum Bacillota; class Bacilli; order Caryophanales; family Bacillaceae; genus Oceanobacillus; species Oceanobacillus timonensis. Next base: position 4,064,698 of record NZ_LT800497.1, on the reverse strand, counting down.
AATGTTCTATGTCATGGTTATCTTCATTACAACGGCAACTTATATTGGCCTTGGTTCAATGGAAAGTATTTTCCGGACAACCTTTTTAATAGCAGTTGCTTCTTCTTATGTTATTGCCGTTATTTTTTTATTATCCTTTTTCAATGCAGAATGGTATAACTTCTTTCCCGCCAAGGTGGATAATATTGATTTTATATTCGAAATGCCGTTTATTACAGGGTTTTTAGTATTATCCCCGACCTTTTTGTTTTTTGCTTTTTTGCCCAAAAGAAAAAAATTAGATTATAAAACAGTTTTCTGGTTTTCATGGTTTATTATTCCACTCATATTTATGGCTGCCTATTCACCGATGCTGGTATTTGGAAATGAAATCGCACGGAATTTCACTTTTCCTTATATTGAAATGTTGGCTACTGTCGATATTGAGTGGTCTATCTTTGAAACACTGACCAGTTTGTTCGGATTAAGTCTACTTGTCTATGCAACGTTATTTTTGGGAATGCTACTGCATATTTTGCGAATGTTATATCAAAGTATGTTTCAGACAGGAAAGCTTCATGCATCGATTGCGCTGGTTATCATCGTTATTTTGATCACCATCGCAGCGGATATGATTTCTACTTGGGAACAAGTACAGACACATATCATTTGGATTATACCGTTTCGTTTTTACGCCTTTATCAGTCTGTTGATTTTCATTTTTTGGGTAGGAAGAGGGAAAAAACATGAAACGTAATTACTGGACAAAAATAATTATTTCTATCCTGTTGCTGGTTTTATTAAGTGGGTGCTGGGATTCCAGAGATATTAATTACCGTTCTACACCTGTTTTAATGGGGGTAACAAAAGAGGAAGACTTGTTTCAAGTATTTTTAGTCATTCCGGTTTCGGTCGTGTCTGAACAGAGGAATCTGGCTAAGGTGGAGGGCAAGGGAGCTACCATAGTAGATGCTATCGAACAACTCAAGAAAAAAATTGAAACCACTATTGATTTAGAACATATCGGTTTTGTCGTATTGGATGAAGAGCTGGGAGAAGAAGGAATTGAAGGAATCATTAATACCTTTATTAGGATGCGCGATATGCCGACAACACCGACAGTAGCTTTCACCAAAGAAGATATGAACGATTATATTGACCGGATGATCAGCACATTTCAAAAAGTGGGTGTACCAATATTTGGTTTTCTGGAAAAACAAACCGGATGGGAAATTTATGACCCAGAAGTCAGTCTATGGGAGGTATACAGAGGCATTCATTCGTATACCTCAGATATTGCTATACCTATTATCAGCGCAAACGATAATTTAGAAATGGATTATTTTGGAGCATCTGTGTTAAAGAATGGAAAGATTGTTGATACACTCAATTCGCTAGAAGTTTTGCTGATGAATTTGTTAAATAATGATGAAAATGTAATAAAAACGTTTATAACGATTGATGAGACAACGGATGTAGAGCTTGTTGAAAGAGATGTGGAATATGACTACGAACATCATGGTGATGAGATTGACTTAACCATTCAGTTAGAATTTGTGATGATTGTTGCTGAGGCGGAGGATCATTTAAACGATGAAGCTATTCAGAAGAAATTTGAAGAAAAAGTGGAAAAAGATACGATGAAGCTGGTGAAAAAACTGCAGGATAAACATGCAGATGTCCTCGGAATCAGCAACCGCATCCGAAAAAATTATACCCATGCAGAGTTAAAAAACTTTCTGAATGAGGTATATCCAAACATAAATGTGAATGTGAAAGTGGATGCAGTCATTGAGAATAATGGTAAACTTCGAAATTTAAATAATGATGATTTTGAAGACTGGGATAAGCAGGAACAGGAGTAGTTGATAAAGAAGACTTCAGGTATTGGAAATGGGATATATTGGATTTGCGAGAAAAGACAAAAGCATCCTGAAGAAGGGTGTCATGATTATTTTTCCAGCTCTCTAAAGTAATTATTTGTGACATATGATAAAATTAATGTATATTGAATTGATTTTGGAGGGATAGTCATGTTTGGAAAGCTTTTTAAAAAGAAAGAAAGTCAAGAAATAGAATTATTTGCGCCAGTTGATGGAGAAGTCATTCCTTTAGAAGAAGTGCCTGATCCGGTATTTTCCGAAAAAATGATGGGGGATGGCATTGCGATAAAACCATCAAATGGTAACATTGTATCTCCAGTTGATGGAGAGATTGTACAAGCATTTCCAACCAAGCATGCTGTAGGAGTTAAAGCTGAAAATGGAGCAGAAATTTTAATTCACATCGGTTTGGAAACCGTTGCATTGGACGGAGAAGGGTTCACAATGCATGTGAAAGAGGGAGATAAAGTGAAAAAAGGGGATGCGCTTGTTGACGTAGACTTGGCAGTTGTAGGAGAAAAAGCTGTAAGTACTGTCACCCCACTGCTTATCACAAATATGAATGATTTGGAAGCGCTGCATAAACAAGATGTACAGCAAGTCAGCGCGAATGAAGACGTTGTTATTACAGTGAAATAAATGACAAGTAAATAAATGGGAAGGGTTCCTGTCTTATAAGGCATGGAGCCCTTTTTAATTTGTTAAAAAAGTACGTATTTAGATGAGATAGATGCACATCTTTATTAAAGGAAACACTGCATACAGAAAATGTTCAATGATAAGCTTTTAAGCTGCTGGAGAAATTTCCGGCAGCTTATTTCAAGTATATAAGAGATATTATTTCTGTTTTAAACTGATACAAATGATTTTGAATGTGCTCAAATAAGCCGCTAATCTGTAGCAAGATTAGCGACTTATGAAATCGGCTTGGTGTTCTATCCAGCATATCAAATAATCGGATAATATTGCCTATAATCTGGGTTCATAAAATACGGCGGTCTTTCTCCTATTTTCGGCAACAGAAAGCGTTGATTCGTAGCTGTGTATAATACATTCACTTTTTCATTGGAATGGTTAATCAACAATAACGTTGCTTCTGGGTTGTAATCGTATTGCTGCATAACAATTCTCCTTTCCCATCTTCATTTTATTCATTGTTCTTCCGTAATGGAACTGGAAGAACAAATGCTTTTTCACTCTATTCGCCCATGTATCATAAAGTGAAGTTATATCCAGCGTGAGATTTTCAATCCTGCTGCATATTAGTTAAACAAATTAAACCGTAGCTGCTGGCTGCTGGTTTTTCAACTTATATCCAGTTATACTGCGATAAATTAGGTTTTCAAGGTAATTTCAAGGAGGATATTTTATGACACAAAATAAGTCAAATAAATCTACAGATCAAACCTATCCAATGTACCCAAACTATGGAAAAATAACACAATATGAAGAAGTTGCTATGACAGTGCCGGAACAGCGGCAATACCGTCAGCCGGGTCTTGAAAAATGGATGGTCCCGAGACCAATTATTGAAAATACAAATGAAAAAGGCAATAACAAGTTGATTGGGAAAGTTGCGTTAATTACTGGCGGGGACAGCGGGATGGGAGCAGCCGCTGCCATTGCTTTTGCTAAGGAAGGTGCAGATGTGGCGATTGCTTATCTTGACGAACATGAGGATGCTAATCGGACGAAAGATCGAATTGAAGAACTTGGACAGCGTTGTTTATTATTATCTGGTGATTTAAAGAAAAAGCAACAATGCTGTTATATTGTTGAAAAAACGATGGAAACTTTTGGACACCTCGATGTGCTCTGCAACCATGTAGGAATCCAATTTCAGCAATTAAGTTTATTGGATATTACCGATGAGCAATTCGATGATACCTTTAAAGTAAATGTATACTCCCATTTCTATACGACACGTGCTGCACTTCCTTATTTAAAAGCAGGCAGCTCCATTATTAATACGGCTTCTGTAGTAGCATATGAAGGGTACAAACAATTGATGGATTATACAGCAACAAAAGGAGCTATTGTCAGCTTTTCAAGGGCTTTGGCAAATAATTTGGTAGAGCAGGGAATCCGTGTCAATGCTATTGCTCCCGGCCGGATTTGGACACCGTTGATTCCATCCAGTTTCTCCGCAGATGACGTAACATTGGCAGGAAATCCAATGCAGCGGCAAGGGCAGCCTTTTGAAGTAGCACCTACATTTGTTTATCTTGCTTCTGATGATTCCCGTTTTGTGACAGGGCAGACATTGCATGTGAACGGCGGACAATGGACCACATCCTAAATAGGTAGAGAAGACATTTTATCTGGAAAATCAAAGGTCTTGGAAAAGGTTGTTCAAACATTGTTTGGTGCTTCATTCTTAGAAAAATGATTATCAGCCTATCTCTTATTTGCATATAGTATTAACGACTAATTTGAGGGAGGCTTTTTCATTGCCACAATATCTTGATTCAATAGAGCGATGGTGTGAAGAGATGGCACAAACATATCGTGAAGTGATGGGATCTCTTCGCACAGGTATCCATAGAGATGCATTAGACGAATGGAAGGAGGACTTGGTCCAATTTCAAAAGGAACTTGCAAATAACCAAGTGATAGATGAGCAGGAGGTTTATCAGCGAGCGGAAAGTTTATACACAAGATTTCATCACTATTTAGAACAGCCTATGGAGGGAGAACGAGCAGAAGGAAATCGTGAAAGAGTAGTTCCGATTGGCGGGCATACACTTCCGCCGCTTCCGTACAATTATGATGCTTTAGAGCCTTATATTGATCGACGAATTATGGAACTGCATCATGATAAACATCATCAGAGTTATGTAGACGGTTTAAATAAAGCAGAAATGGAAATGCAGCAGGCCCGCTGGGACAATAATTATGATTTAATCAAGCATTGGGAAAGGGAGGCTGCTTTTAATGGTGCAGGACATTATCTGCACACCATTTTTTGGAAGGTGATGAGTCCGGATGGAGGCGGTGAACCTACAGGGGATTTAATGCATGAAATTGAACAATCTTTTGGCAGTTACGATCAATTTAAAGCACACTTTACGGAAGCAGCAAACAACGTAGAAGGCGGTGGTTGGGCTATCTTAGTATGGGCGCCCCGAGCAAGGCGTCTGGAGATTCTGCAGGCGGAAAAGCATCAAAATTTAAGTCAGTGGGATGTAGTGCCTCTTCTTGTTCTTGATGTGTGGGAGCATGCTTACTATCTGCAATATGAGAATGTAAAAGAAGACTATGTAGACAATTGGTGGAATATTGTTAACTGGACGGAGGTGGAGAATCGTTATAATAAGGCAAGACAATTGAAGTGGCAGCCTTTCTAGTTCCAAAAATACCCAAGTGTTTTTGGAACTAGAAAAGACATACACACGGTGATTTTGTAGGATATGTTCTAACAATAATAGAAAAACAAAGGGCTGATACAAGTTATTTACTTGTATCAGCTTTTTCCAGGTAAGAGAGAGCTCGTTTCTTGTATGTTTCGACTCGTCTCTCTTTAAGACAATGGCTTTTTACAATATCGCTAGTTCGATTTAAAATAGAAGCAACAGGAACGAGAAGAGAAGAAGCCTTTCAAGTGTTTTTATCAGGAATGTAAATAGCAAGGGAGGTGGTAATCTTGATGAAAGCGATTGAATATTCGGTACAGGAATCAGATACACTTTATGCGATAAAAGCGTGGCTGCCAAAGAATGTGGAAGATATTGCTATCGGCAGACTGGGACAATTTCACTTTCCAAAAGGTTATTATGTTTATGTAGGAAGTGCCAAACGAAATCTGCGTGCGCGGGTGGACAGGCATCTTCAGATGGCTAAAAAGAAACGCTGGCATATTGATTATTTACGCCCTTATCTGCAAATTCAAGTTGTGCAAACGTATCCTAGTGCAGAAGGAGAATGTGCACTGTTTGAGAGACTGAAGCAGGAAAATGGCGGAACCATGCCGGTGAAAGGGTTCGGATCATCGGATTGCAGGTGTTATTCGCATTTGTTTTATTCAGAAGAGGAAGTGCGGTTAGATTAGCAATAGTAACGTACGAAAATACTCTGCCATCGGGAATCGTATTCGGCAGTGAGAATGAATGAAAAATATTATAATAGATTAAAAGAATTCGCAGGTTATAATCCAACTTCCAATATTATTCGTGTCGCTGATTACACGAAATCATCCGAAAAAGGGAAGATACGATGGGAAAAAGCAAAACAAAAGCAACGTGGGCGGAAGCGAAAAAACGCTGTCGTCTCAATCAGCAGGACATACAGATGGCAAAGGAACTCGGTATGACACCTAAAAGTTTAATCAAAAATATTCCAGCTCCTAAAGAGCAGTGGAAAGCACCGGTAAAGGTTTGGGTACGAGATTTATACGAAGATAAATTTGGGGAGGTGTTGAAGTAAAGTGGAAGCTAAAAGGTTGTCTGAGGCCGATATTTTAGCGATTTGACGGGGAACGGATGAACTGATTGCACAAGGCGGGCGCTCCTTGCTTGCGAAAATTTTAAAAGGATCGCGGGAGAAAAAAGTATTGGAGCTGGGATTGGGTGATTGTCCGGTGTATGGCTATTTTAAAGGTGTCAAACAGGAAGAAGTGATGGCGAAGATTGACTGGGTGATTGATCATGATTTGTCTGGGGAATTTTTTAATTCATGAAAGAAGGTCTACGTGTGTTTCCTTTACAGTTTTTTGATTTAAAAAACCTTATAAAACATGCCAATACAGAGAGGGTTATATCATCTGTACCGGCATGCTTTCACTGTTCTCGTCTGGCAAAATCTACGAAACGGAACTTATCCGGACGGTGCCTGGATTCCGTATATTGAAATAAGGTCGCATCATCTAAATAGACATAATTTTTAATCACGACGACATTATAAAAACCTTCTAAATCTAATAAAGCACGATCTTCCGCTGTCGGCTCTTCCACCACGATTTCTTTTTTGGCAAAGCTGATGATCAAACCTAATTCATTTTCAAGGTAGTTATAAATAGATGCTTCCGCAATGTCCTCCGAAATATACGGAACAGTTTTTGCGTTTAAATAATCCTTGTCCAAAATGATGCGCTGTCCGGAGAAGGAACGGGTCCGGAGAATTTCCCAGACCTCCCCGCTATCCTCCAGCTTTAATTGGTCACAGATAAAATCATTTGCGTTTATTTTGGCGCATTGATGAACAGTTGTGATTGGTTTTTCTCCCATTTTATCGGCTAACTCTTGAAAGCTGACCAAACCGGAAACGGGAAAATCGAATTTATTCCGTTCAATCACTGTAGACCCTTTTCCGCGGATTTTTTGAATGTAACCATTCTGAGCAAGCAGATTTAATGCTTTCCGAATCGTTTCTCGCGATGTCTGATACTGCTCCGCTAATTCATTTTCTGAGGGCAGAAACTCATTTGCTTTAACCATTTCTTTTTCTATTTTTTGAACCATTTCTTGATAAATAAGGACATATTTATTCTGCATCATAACGAACTCCAGTTATTTCTTTAGATAATAAACAATCGATTCATATGGCCGCAATGGAATCGTTTCAGAAGTGAAAGAGGGGGAATCGTCGTAATTAGATAGTAAAACCTCGCTATCCATAAATACACGGTGAATCGATTCCGGTAACTTCAAGTTTGCCTCTTTGCCGTAAAAATTGTTTACTACTAATAGTTTTGTATCCTCATTTTCTCTTATATACGCAAAAATTGCAAAGTCCTCTGGTAAAATCAGCTGATATTTTCCATCTGTGATTACTTGATAATCCTTTCGAAGCTGAATTAGTTTCTGATAATGATAAAAAATAGACGTGTGATCAGCAATTGCAGCTTCTGCATTGATTTCCTTGTAATTATCTGGAAGGCCCATCCAAGGTGTGCCTTCCGTAAATCCAGCGTTGGCTGCAGAATTCCATTGCATTGGTGTCCGTGCGTTATCACGGGATTTTTCCTGGAGAATTTCAATCATTTCCTGTTTGGACAGGCCTTCTTCTTTTTTACTGCGGTACATATTCAGTGATTCGACATCGCGATATTGGGAAATGTCATCAAAACCGGGATTGGTCATACCGATTTCTTCACCTTGATAAATATAAGGCGTCCCCTGCATCATGTGAATCGTTGTTGCCAGCATTTTTGCCGATTCTTTATGATAGGTTGTATCATCACCGAAGCGGGATACAATGCGCGGCTGGTCATGGTTACACCAGAACAGCGCGTTCCAGCCGCCGCCTGCTTGCATACCAGTCTGCCAATCAGATAACAGCTGCTTGAGATAAAGAAAATCAAATGACGCTTTTGTCCATTTCTCCCCGTTCGGATAGTCCACCTTTAAATGATGGAAGTTGAATGTCATATCTATTTCTTCGCGTTCTGGATTTGTATACTTGATACAATCTTCCATGGAAGTAGAGGACATTTCTCCGACAGTAAGGGTTTTACGCCCTTTAAATACTTCCTGATTCATTTCATGGAGAAATTCATGTACTCGCGGTCCATCGGTATAGAATTTACGTCCGTCACCTGGAGGAATGCTGCCGTCATCATCTGGGAAACGCTGGTCTTTGGAAATTAAATTGATCACATCTAAGCGAAAGCCATCTATCCCTTTATCCATCCAAAAGTTCATCATTTGATAAATGTCATCGCGGACTTTTTCATTTTCCCAATTGAGATCTGCTTGCGTGATATCAAAGAGATGCAGATAATAAGAGCCTGTCGTTTCATCGTATTCCCATGTATTGCCGCCGAATTTGGATTCCCAGTTTGTCGGCGGATTATCTGGCTCGCCATCTTTCCAGATATAATAGTTCCGGTAAGGATTAGCCGTTGCTTTTTTCGACTCCTGGAACCATGTATGTTCCGTGGATGTATGATTGACCGCAATATCCATAATGACTTTTAACCCTAATTGATGCGCTTTTGTAAGCATGGTTTCAAAGTCTTCCATCGTTCCATAATCCGGCTGAATAGCATAGTAATCAGCAATGTCATAACCATTATCTTTTTGGGGAGAAACATAAATAGGGGTAAGCCATATCACGTCGACTCCCAGTTCTTTTAAATAATCCAGTTTTTCGGTAATTCCGTTGATATCTCCCATGCCATTACCGGTCGTATCATTAAAACTTTTGGGATAGATTTGATAAACAACGGATTTTTGCCACCATTTTTCTTGCATAATCAACCTCCTACATATTGTTGTGAACAAAAGGAGGGGGGGAGCCCCTCCTTAAGTTATTTTTTACCTAGACGTTTATAGGCATCTACGCCCATTTTTGTTTTGGATAAAATGATTGTTAAGAAGAACGGAATAACAATCGCTGCTACCATGGCTACGGCGAACATCAGCATATGCGGTAATTGGATAGATAAAATCCCTGGTATACCACCGACGCCTATGGAGTTTGCCATAACGCCAGATCCGACAGATATCACTGCTGCAACCGCAGAGCCAGCCATGCCGGCAAAAAGCGGGAACAGGTATCGTAAGTTCACTCCGAACAGCGCCGGTTCCGTAACCCCCAGATAACAAGAGATGGCTGCAGGGATGGTTACTTGTTGCTCTTTCTTATCTTTTCGGTTCAGGTAAATCATCGCAACAACCGCCGAACCTTGGGCAATATTCGATAAGGCAATCATTGGCCAGAGGTTGGTTCCGTCAAATTCGCTCATTAATTGCAGGTCAATGGCATTCGTCATATGATGCAAGCCTGTAATAACGAGCGGTGCGTATGCAAATCCAAATACGGCTGCAAACAACCAGCCTAATGCAGATGTTAATCCGTCGTAAACGACATTGGAGATCCATGTACCGATTGTCCAGCCGATAGGGCCTAATACCACATGGGCAATGATGACGGTTGGCAGTAATGCAAAGAAAGGCACAAAAATCATCGATACGACTTGTGGAATAATTTTCCGCAAGCCAATTTCTAAATAGGCTAACACAAAACCTGCTAAAATGGCCGGAATAACTTGGGCCTGATAACCAATCATTTCAATTTGGAAGAATCCGAAGTCCCACACCGGTATGTCAGACGTTTCAACGACTTCATACGCGTTTAAAAGCTGTGGAGAAATTAATGTAAGACCTAAAATAATTCCGAGTACCTGAGTGGTTCCCATCTTCCTGGAGATAGACCAGGTAAGTGCAACAGGGAGAAAGTGAAAAATAGCTTCTGCAATCAACCATAGAAAATCATATAATCCAGTCCAAAATTGGGAGGAGTCTGCTAAAGTCATGGTTCCATTTTCCAGCATTTCAATATCCCCGATAACGTTTCGGAAACCGAGAATCAGCCCTCCGACAACCAATGCAGGAATAATTGGTGTGAATATATCAGCTAAATGAGAGACTAAACGCTGTAAAAGATTCATATTTTGTTTCGCTGCTTCTTTAGCATCTTCTTTAGATGTATCGCCAACGTCAGCTATACGTGTAAATTCATTATAAAAGGAAGCGACTTCATTTCCGATAATAACCTGGAATTGTCCGGCTTGTGTAAAGGTTCCTTTAACCATATCTATGTCTTCTATGGCCTCAACATCTGCTTGCTCCGGGTCATTTAAAACAAATCGCATTCTGGTAGCACAGTGTGTGACAACAGAGATATTTTCACTTCCGCCGACTTTTTCCAGTAACTTTTCTGCGTCTTTCGTAAATTTACTCAATGGCTTGCCTCCTTTTTTTATATCTTGTATATACAAGTGTTATCGTTTTCAGTTTAGCTTGTATATACAGGTTTGTCAATAAGATTTTTTACATGTTTGGAGGATGAATCATGATTATTTTCCAAGTCAAAAAAATCATTTAAAAAAACACCTTAATGGTGACGCATTAAGGTGTTTATAATCAGTAAAAGTTGCCAACTTATTTTAAATATGCTTTGTAAATCGCTTTATACGTATCAATCATTTCCAAGTAGTTTTCAATGGATACATATTCGTCTTTTTGATGTGGTAAATCGGAAACGCCAGGACCATAGATGACGAGATCGAACGAATTGTCAGCTTTCGTAAAGGCAGCAGCATCCGTTGTTGGTGAAATCCCTGTTACAGGCAATGCTTGATTGGATACAGTTTGGATGGTTTGAATCAGTTCGGAATCGGGTGCAGCTTCCACTGGGGAAATATTTTCATCAATCACTAATTCTAATTTAAAACCATCTTTTTGGTTCAAGTCGTCAACAATATGCTGCAACAATGCTTCCACTTTGCTGTTGTCAAATTCAGGGATGGTGCGAATGTTACCTTGTAATGTTGTGCTGGCAGGAATACTGTTAATCTGATCTCCGCCATGGATGATGGTAATAGCATGTGCAGTTTCACCTAATATCTCATTGCTGTATTTGTTCGTGATGGCTTGCATTTCCGCATTCGCACGTGTCACAAATGCATTGATATTCGAGATAGAGTTGATTCCTTCTTGAGGCATGGAACTGTGCGCTGATTTACCTCGAGATACAACGGTATAGTTCATGGAGCCTTTATGCGTGTGAATCAAGGCTGGTCCGGTTGGTTCGCCAATAATCAGACCGTCCAGATCATCAGCATACCCTTCCTTCGTTAATTGTTCCGAACCAAGTTCGCCAACTTCTTCACCAACTGTTGCCATGAATTTCAATGTACCGTTGATATCTGCGTTTTCTTCTTTCACTTCCACCATAGCGATTGCTAAAGCTGCCAGACCGGATTTCATATCCGTGGAGCCGCGGCCATATAATTTATCACCATCGATTTCACCCGAGAATGGCGGGAATGTCCACTCGCTTTCGTCGCCAGCTGCTACAACATCCTCGTGTCCACTGATTCCTAATACTTTACCGTCACCTTTTTTATAAGTGGCTACCAAGCTTTCCCGGCCTTCACTATATGTTACTTTTTCGGATTCAATTCCATATTTTTGGAATAGACCGCCTAGGTAATCAGCTACTTCAGATTCGTTATCATTAACGGATTTGATTTTTATGATATCTTGTAAAATGTTAATGCGTTCTTCTTTATTCAATGTATTTGTCCCCTTTCATACTGGTTGAACCGCAGTAAATAGCACTGTTACTCATAACATACCCTCATAAGAAACAATGTAATCGAAAATAGATGAAAATTTATCGCAGTAAATTGCTGCAGAATCAGTCGTTTCATTTAGTATTCCAAGATACTATCACTTCTCTAATCATGCTTTTTATTTGCAATAAAAGTTATGAGAGAAGAATCGATTCCTTGACCATAATCAATGTCATAATCAACAGAGCTGAACCCGACATTTTTTAATAAGAATGCTAGTTCCTTTATTCCATACCAGTAGAGAATAAAATGAGAGATTTCGGTTTTCTCGATAGCTCCTTGATGCAAAAGCTCATATTTATGGATATAAGACACTTTTTGCTCCAGCCAATCGATGTCTTTGCTTGTATTTGTCAATAATATTCCGGAATCTGCTGTCAACGGATAATGGTCGATGGCTATGTCTCCTGTTTTAAAGTCGGTTGGCAATAAGGCATCGAATATAAATTGTCCGTCTTCTTCCAGATGGTGATATACATTTTGAAGAAAAGCATCAATTTGATTTCTGGGGAGCAGACAAAAACTCCCTGTTGGCATAGTAACGGTATGATATTTCCGTTCTAAATGAAGCTGGGTTACATCTTGATTGAATAAATTAGTATATACCTGATGCGCTTGCATATTGACTTTGCATTGTTCCAGCATCTCAGATGAGATATCTACACCATCAATAGCTATTCCTTTTTTCAAAAAGGGGATCAGCATTCTTCCAGTGCCAACACCAGCTTCCAGCACGGGGCCCTCCCGATTTTTCAACTTCTCATCATAATATTCCATATCACCGTTCATGGAGTACCCAACTGGTTTCGTGATTTCATATAGTTTCGTACTTAATTCCCCGTATTCTTTAAACATGCCAATCCCTCTATTCTATTTGGATTTTAACTTGTGCTATACCTGATACAGTTGTGAATGATATATTTCTATTCTATAATAAAATAATGGAATAATCTAAAATAAAAGGAGAGTCAGAACAACTTGCATCCACCATGGTTCACTCGATATTAGATTGTTCTTTTTCTACTTATATACTTCAATAGTAGGGCGGTCATTCCTTTGGGGAATAGAAAGCAGGTGCTCCATTGCAGGAAAGCATAAAGAAAATACATATTATCGGCGGTTCCGGAAGCGGTAAAACGTATTTAGCAAAGATTTTATCAGATAGACTGGCTATTGCAGCAACAGATTTGGATAACTTATTTTGGAGCAAAAGCTATGGAGTGAAAAAAGATTCAGAGATCAGAAATAAAGAGCTGGAGGTTCTTCTTTCGGAGAATACCTGGATTATGGAAGGCGTTTACTATGCTTGGTTGGATAGTAGTTTTGAACAAGCGGATCAAATTATTGTATTGCATACAAATCTGTACGTAAGGCAAATGCGGATAATTATTCGTTTCTTAAAAAGAAAATTTGGTATTCTGCCAACTAAAAAAGAGAATTTGAAAGATTTGATACAGTTATTAAAATGGAATATGAAATATGATACAAATAATTTAGCAAAAGCATTAAGAAAAATAGAAACGTATGAAGAAAAAGTAATTCACATCTACAACAAAAGCGAGCTGAATCGATTTTTAAATAGTAGCCGAAAGAATTGAAAAAAGACCTGCCTCTATATCATAAAGGCAAGTCTTTTATCGCTAAGACGCGCTATCTACAGCGATTTGTAACGCATCTATTGGATCGTCTGTGTTCTCATCCATTTCATAAACAGTGTTTCCTTGTTGCCAGCGGATAACGGTTCCAGGGTGATCTTCAAAGTCGTTCACCTCAATGACGCCACGCTGATCAGGCGCAGGGAGATAATTTGATTCCAAATAATCTGCGACTGTTCGGGCAAGCGCTTCGCCATCTTCATCGTTTCCGGTTGCATTATCAGGATTCGTTGGAGCATCTATCCGAATCAGCCAGTTTCCTTCGTTCCATGAAATGTAATGGTGGCCGGCAGCTCCTTCTGAGAGAGCTTCAATCCCATGGCCGAGGTCTGTATTTGTTTGTTCCACTTCTTCATAGTTTTCAATAGCGTTAACGGCTTCCTGTTCGCTGGAGTATTCCGTTTCCTCTATATTCCTGTTGGAAGTTTCTTTGTTATCTGTGCTTTCTTTCTCAACAGCTGTATCTGTGTTATTTGAATCATCGGATTTTGCCTGCTGGTCTTCGTTATGGTTCCTTTCTGATTCCGTTGCGGCATCTTCTTGGTTCGTTTCTGTTGATTCTTCCTCCGTATCTTTTGAATCGTCTGTCTCAGAAACAATCTCCGCATCATCCGATTCTTGCTGTGAGGTGTCCGGTTGTGCTTGTGAAGCACCCTGACATGCCCCAAGGATGAGTAAGAGTGCTATACTTGGTGCTGTGAAATAAGATTTTTTCCATTTCATGATGTATCACTCCTCTTACTGTATATATTTCCCTTCTTTTTCTAAAATGAATCTTAAAATTTTTGAAATGAGAATCTCTAAAAAGCCGTCCCATATCCTATAACAGGTATGGGACGGCTTTCATATAATTAATCATTTTTCAAAAGCGAATACATATCCATATCAATAAATGCACCTTTCACCTTTTCATACTGCCGCAACGTTCCTTCAAAGGTAAACCCTATTTTTTGCAGTACTTTCACCGAATTTATATTTGCAGGCTCGACTTTCGCTTCTATCCGATTTACTCCTGAACGATAAAAAGCTTCATGAATCAGTGCCTGAATTGCTTCAGGAGCATATCCATTTCCCCAATGTGCTTTCGCAATATCATAGCCAATTTCAACTCGGGCATTTTCAGAGTCGATAGAGTTAAAGCCGCAGCTGCCGATAATTTCTTTTGAATCTAAGTCAATCACACTGTAGCGGATAGCCTGATTTGTTTCAGCTAATTCATTGAGCATGTTGATCATTTCCAATGCCTGTGATTCATGGGTGAAAGCAGTGATATTCATATACGCTGCAACTGCAGGGTCGGACCAGATAGCGAATAGTGCAGAAGTATCCGCTAGCCGCATTTTCCGCAAGCAGAGTCTATTCGTAAATAATTCTTCCTTCAATACTTTTACCTCCAATAGTTATAATGAATCTGTTGTAAAAAGTATTGTTATCTGTGCATGATTCAGTCCCTTCATTGCTTATTGAAATAAGTTACTTTTTCTTTTTTGGTTTTTCATCCAAAATCGATTTTAATTCCTCGATATCTTCCTCAGATAAAGAATCTTCTTCCATAAACTGAACAAGCATCGATTTTACGGTACCACCGTAGATTCGTTCGATGAAGGATTTTGCCTCTGCACGCTGGCACTTATCCTGTGAATACAGCGGATAAAATGTATAGACACGCTGTTCTTTATTTACACCAGCAACGCCTTTCTGAACTAATCGGTCTAATAGTGTACGTACGGTTTTCGCTTTCCAATCTTTTTGCCCTTGCAGAGAAGAAATCACATCATTGGCTGTTTGCGGTGATTTTTCCCAAAGGACATTCATTACTTCCCATTCTGCTTCAGAAATATTAGGCACTTTTTCCGCCATGTTTCTCACCCCGGTTTTATTCCTCAAAAATTTGTTTATCTTTTAAAATAGCTAAGGTTATTTCTGTTGCGATACTTCCTGAGGCATTATCCTCATCCTGTATATTCGTTGCAAAGAAATACGTGTTTGTATCTGTTTCAACAAATCCAACAAA
The DNA here is from genome assembly GCF_900166635.1 of Oceanobacillus timonensis. Taxonomy (NCBI): domain Bacteria; kingdom Bacillati; phylum Bacillota; class Bacilli; order Caryophanales; family Bacillaceae; genus Oceanobacillus; species Oceanobacillus timonensis. The sequence continues at coordinate 4,049,089 of NZ_LT800497.1, read as the reverse complement.
CCAGCCATTGATATCCTTGCCATTTACGTTCCCTGTTCCTGTTTTTCCATAGAGTGCAGCGCCATCCTTTTCTTCCATTTGCAATGCATTTTTGACTGTCTCAATATGGTCTTCCTGAAAGTGAAAGCGATTATGATAGAACGCCTGTAATAGCTCTACTTGTTCCACAGGCGAGATTTTCAAAGTAGATTCCAGCCAGTATTGATCAATTCCTTTAGAAACGTCCTGGTTTCCATAATGGATATGGTCTAGATAGGATTGAATGCTGTCTAAGCCCATTTCTTGATCAATCTGTTGGAAATACCAGTTAACAGAGTGATTTAAAGCCATTTCCAGATTTTGATCTTGATTCCATTGTTTATAAGGCTGTTCCGTTCCATCCCATTCGAAGGTGTTTTGCTCCGGTGTGATAATATTTTCCTCTAAACCGAATAAAGCACTATAGATTTTATACGTAGAATCTGGAGAAATCCTCTGTGTGCTCTGATCTTCATTATAAATTTGGTAAGTATCCTCCTGCATATCATACAGCACGAAACTGCCATCGTAATCTTGAAAATAGTCACTGAGTTCTTCATCGTCTACCTGTTCAGGCTTAAAAGACGTATATCGATCGTTGTCGTTGGCCATCGCCGATGCAAGCGGCACTTGTGTGGCGATAAATAGACCTGCCAACACAAAAATGCCGATGCTTTTGGCATGCTGTGCTTTAGAGACGGCTTGAAAAGAAGCAATTTCAATCATCCGTTTCTTTATTTGTTTTTTGGTTCCATTTAATTGATTTGCCAGTTTATTGTACTGCGGCCTGGGAGATTTATCGATAAAATGAATGATGGTATTTCCATACTTTTTATAGTTTTTATCATCTAAAGTTGTCAATACAGCGTGATCACATGCAATCTCTCGGTCCAGACGCATCTCTTTAAATGCCAGCCAAACCAAAGGATTGAACCAATAGATGATTTGAAAGAAAACCATCAGATAGTTCGTAGGTATATCTTTATATTTATAATGGTTTAATTCATGCAAAAAGATATGCTTGATATCTTCTTTGGATAACCATTCCTCAAAATTTGCAGGTAGGACGACAAAGGTTTTGCCTAATCCGAAGGTCAGCGGTGAACGTACTTTATCCGAAACGCCTAATGAAATATTTTTTGAGATATTTAACTGCTGTTTTGATTGTTTAAAAAGGTTGATAATGTCTTTATTTTCCACTTGGGAAATAGAATGTTTCATTTCTCTTAAGTGCCACCATGCACGTATCGAAAATACAGTCAACATGAGAGCCCCGGCAATCCAAATTCCAAAGACAATCCCATTTAATAGTTCTGTATTCGTCTGTGTAACAGTTACGGAAAAATCCTGCATCCAATTTGTGTTTGTTCCGCTGGTTTCAGTTGCTGCATCATTATTTATAGAAGCAGAGCCTCCATCGACAGAACTGCTGGCTGTAAATGTCTGAAATAAATTGCCTGCAGGAAGCAAATAAGCAGGAATAAATGGAATAACCAGTGCGGCAAGCAGTAAATACCATAGGTTATATTGCCATTTGGCTGACAATTGCTTTTGGAATAATTTTTTTATAAGCAAAATAAATCCGACTGTAATGGAAGAAATAATGAAACTTGTCAGAAGCGTTGTTACAAACATGCTATTCGTCTCCATTCTTTATTTACAGTAGTTATATATAAATACATTTGCCGAAGCGTATTTAAATTACATTTGTAATACGTTAAATTCTAGCATGCTAAGGTAAAGTTATCAAACACCAAACAAAAAAGAAAAATAGGAATTGACATACTTAGACTACGTATGTAGTATTGTATTACAGTTGTAGTCAAAAAGATGTTAGGAGGATTTTACATGATACATGTTCAAGATATTTTTAATAAAAAAGGCTTTATCTTATTTCTATTGATTGCTGTGATAGGGATAGCAGGTTGTGCTAAGGAGGAAGAGAGCAGTGAAGAACGTTCTGAATCTCCTGAACAGGCTTCTCAAAGTGAAGAAGCTTTTAAAGAGCTGGAGGATGAATTTGATACGAAACTTGGCGTATATGCGGTAGATACTGGGACGAATCAGACTGTTTCCCACCGGGCCGAAGAAAGGTTTGCCTATGCTTCTACGTTTAAAGGTTTAGCAGCAGGAGCCATTTTACAAAACACATCTATGGATGACTTAGAGAAGGACATGATGTATTCGGAAGATGATTTAGTTCCTTATTCTCCAGTGACGGAGAATCATGTAGAAGATGGGATGAAGTTGAAAGAAATCATGGAGGCAGCAATTCGCTACAGTGATAATACAGCAGGAAATCTGTTATTGGAAGAACTGGGAGGACCAGATGGACTGGAAGAACAATTACGAGAAATTGGTGATGAAACCATCGAAGCAGATCGGATGGAGCCGGATTTAAATGAAGCTGTACCGGGAGATACGAAAGATACGAGCACGCCGAAAGCATTTGCTGAAAGTCTGCAAAAATATACGCTGAGTGATTTACTTCCTGAAGAGAAAAGGGAGTTGTTGATTGATTGGATGACAGGGAATGAAGCAGGAGATACGCTGATTCGTGCTGGCGTACCTGAAGACTGGGAAGTTATCGATAAAAGCGGGGCAGGGGGGTATGGTTCCAGAAATGATATTGCTGTCGTATGGCCGTCTGATCAAGAAGCGCCAATGGTTATCAGCATCTTTTCCAGTCGTGATACAGAAGATGCAGATTTCGATGATGCCGTCGTTGAAAAAGCTGCCGGGCTTGTTGTGGAACAGCTGCAGAATGAGGAGTAATAGGAAGGTGGAAGCATGAAAAGTTGCCGAATGATTATCTTAATGGCATGGATGCTTATGATAGCAGCAGGTTGCACGATGCATGAGGAGCCTTCGGAAGTTTTAGATGATTATCTTTCCAACTGGGAGAATAAAGATTTTTCTGCGATGTATAAACAGCTTTCCGAAGAAGTAAAAAATAAAATAACCAAAGAAGCGTTTATGGAACGCTATGAAAATATATATGATGGGATAGAAGCGAGGAATTTACAAGTGACATCGCAAGCAGATTCAGAGGAACAGTTGGAGCCAGAAGGAGAACTCCTTACTGTTCCCTATCATGTAGAGATGGATACAGCCGCGGGTTCCATTGAATATGGGCATCAATTGACATTAGAGCAAAATGACGAGGGAGATTGGCTGGTTAAGTGGAATACCTCACAAATTTTTCCGCAGTTAGGTTCTGAAGATAAAGTGAAGGTAAACAAATTAGAAGCAGAAAGAGGAGAGTTGAAGGATAAGAATGGAACGGGAATGGCCATTAATGAAGAAGCAAATGTTATTGGCGTTATACCAGATATGCTTGAAGAAGAAGGAAGCCAAACAAAAGAGAAGCTGGCTGATCTGTTGGATATTTCTGTGGAAGAAATAGATCAGGCGCTAGATGCATCCTGGGTAACACCAGAAGTATTTGTGCCAATAAAAACATTGCCAATGGGAGAAAACGATATAGAAACTTATGTAGAACTTCCAGGAGTGAGTTCCCGTGTAGAAACAGTTCGTACCTATCCATTGGGAGCTTCTGCAGCGCATTTAACAGGCTATGTTCGGGAAATATCGGCAGAACAGCTGGAAGAACTGGATGGTTATGCTGCTGGAGACGTGATTGGCAACGCAGGACTAGAAAAAATATATGAAGATCAACTACGAGGAGAAGATGGCACCCATATTTATATTAGTAATGCGGACGGTGATTTGAAAGAAACGTTAGCGAAAAAAGAACCGGTGGATGGAGAGGACGTGCAATTAACCATCGACGCTGCATTGCAACAAAAAGTATATAACCAATTTGAAGGCGATGTAGGAACTTCTGTAGCCCTAGATCCGCATACAGGAGACGTTTTATCCCTAGTCAGCTCGCCTGCTTACGACCCGAATGCTTTTGTAAGAGGATTGTCAGACGAACAATGGAAAACATGGAATGAAGATCCGGAAGAGCCATTCTTAAACCGGTCTATAAGCCGGTATGCTCCGGGGTCTGTGTTCAAAACGATAACTGCATCGGTAGGACTGGAAACAGGCATTACCAATTCAGAAAAGGTCAGACAGATTGATGGACTGCATTGGACCAAGGATGATTCGTGGGGAGATTATTATGTCACACGTGTACATGATAAAGCGAACGTTAATCTGCGCGATGCCTTTGTTCATTCTGATAATATCTATTTTGCACAGGAAGCCCTGGAAATGGGGAAAGAAACCTTTTTAGAAGAGACAGCTGCTTTTGGATTTGGAGAAGACATTTCCTTTCCTTTTTCCATTCCAGCTTCTAATCTGACAAACAATGGCGAAATCAATCATGAAGTACAACTTGCCGATACGGCCTATGGACAAGGCCAGGTGCTGATGAGTCCGCTGCATCTTGCGTTGACATATACGCCATACCTGAATGGAGGAGATATGCTGTATCCTTCGCTCGTTGAAGCGGATGAACCAGAGATTTGGAAGGAAAATCTTATTAGTGAAGAAACTGCTGAATTGGTAAAAGAGAATCTGATTCAAGTCGTCGAAAGCCCGGAAGGTACTGCACACAGCACGTATATACCTGAAGCGGTCATTGGTGGGAAATCTGGCACAGCAGAAATCAAAGGAAGCAAAGAAGATGATAATGGAAATGAAAATGGCTGGTTTGTCGGCTTTGAAGAAGACGATGCTGACATATTATTGGTCATGATGGTGGAAGATGTGAAGGACCGCGGGGGCAGTGGTTATGTAATTTCGAAGGCGAAAAATATTTTTGAGTGTATACAGTAGAGAATAGAAAGAAGCTATATTCACCTGAAACTGGAAAACCAAAATTCAGGTGAATATGTGTTTGATAGATGTTACTCTCCGCCCTCGAATATATCTTCAACTTTGTCATCGTCCGATCCATCTTCATTCTCATTCTCTTCAGTATTTCCTGATTCTGGTTCATCTTCATTGCCACTTTCTTTTTCTTGCGTTGGCTCTTGATTATCCTGTTCTTCATGATCATCACTCTGACAAGCTCCGAGAATAAGCATCAATGAAACCCCTAAGGCTGCAAGGTAAGATTTTTTCAACCTCATGATGTATCACTCCTTCTAATGTATGCTCATACCCGATTTTATCAAAGAAAATCAGAAAAATGCGTTTTGTTATTAGATTGTAAAGTAGTGTAGATACAAGACGTTATTCTTTGATTTCAAACGTAGAAAAAGACTTCAATGTAGCTTTTTTATGGAGAATTCCCCGTAAAACTTCACCCTGAATGAAGTTTCGCTTTATAATATTTTTAGTTACGTATTCGGACAACTCAAAGGTGATTGGCACACTGCCCTTTGAACTGACGGAACGGGTAAGGTTTATAAAAAATATAATTTATGCAAAAAACATTATAGAATACTAATTGAAAGGTAAGTGATACGAATGTGATTTCTGAGTGTAAAAAAGAAATAATAAATAATGACAACGTAGGAGGTACTTTGGTTATGAAAGAAATTGTTACATTTGCTCCTGAAGAAAAGTATAGAGATAAAGCGGAAAAGGTTTTTCAAAAACATCGGAATCTAATAAAAAATTGTTTGCCTGAAGTAGAGGTTTATCACGTTGGAAGTACAGCAATCAAGGGTTCATTGACAAAAGGTGATGTTGACCTTCAGGTTAGAGTTAGTCAAGGAAATTTTAACAAAACCAAAGAAATTTTAATGAAACTTTATGATATCAATGAAGAAAGTGACCAAACATCATTTTTTTGTGCTTTTGAAAAGAAAGATGAAATACTCCCTTTAGGAGTACAGCTAACAGTTATTGGTTCATCGGTTGATAACTTTAGGAAATTGACTCAATTTTTTATTGAAAATCCAACTTTTATTGAATCATATAATCAATTGAAAAGGAAGTTCGAAGGTAAGGATATGAAACTGTATCGGGATGAAAAAGCAATCTTTATAGCCAAACTATTGTCATCTGATGGTTACAAAATAATATCTAATAGAATCGACCTCTATGAAGCAGAAAATATCTAATGGAGAGATGATTAAATGAGCACAGCACTTGTTACGAGAGTTATTAATCCAAGATATACCAAATGTAAATTCTTTAGTGGTGTAGATCATCTTTTTAGATAAAGGCTTTAAATGGCATAATGATTTTATAACGAATTGCCGAAATCTAAATGGATTGTTTCCTTTATTATTTCGTATAATTTTAATGTAATGATTTCCGTGAGAAGGTCTCTTCTGTAAATGTATGATGCCGTGCAAAGCGTACATTTTATGATAGAATACCTTCTCTTTTTTACTATCTGGCAGACCTTGAGCCTTCGAGTATAATTTTACATATATAGGGATTGTTTCATTTTTAAGATGGAAAGTGTACTTATATAATCAATGATAAGAATGATTATTATGATAAACAAACAATGCAGGGCTTAAAAAAGCTAAGGCCGCTTCTCCCAAGGCTCTACAGTCCCAATAATTTTTACTTCCCGATCATACGTAACAGCATCAATCACTCCATCGCTGATTTCTTGATGTGTTAACCACCTAGAGCTCTCTTTGTCTAAAATAAATCCAAGCTGAATTTGTCTGTACTGGCAGCCTGGATATTTCTTTACGGTAGCATCCTTCATTTGATTTAAGTTAGAGCTGCTTCCTAATACGTGATAGAGTTTCCAAGATGGACTTTCCTGTGCAACTTCATGACAGATAATATCTAACGCATGGTTCGCATCTGAATGAACCCATGCAATAATCAAATCGATAGGGCCGTTCTGGATGATGGCTGCTTGAATCTTTTCTTTCAGCACAGTACTATCTTTGTAGTTAACTAGCAACGGAGTAATAAAAGAACCTGCGTTAGCTTTGTTAAGCACTCTCTCCATCTTAGTCTGGTTGCGTGCGAGAATGGAGACTTTGTTTGAATTAGCGGCAAGCCATAAAGATGCAGCAGATAACATTCCTGTTCCACCGATAATTAAGGTATGGGTAGGGAGGCTTTTTGTTTTATCATCAATGATTTCCAGCCATGGATGTTTCCAATTAAATTGCTGACGTAATGAATGATACAACCACTTTATTTCACTCTTTTTCAGAACGGGAAGCAACCGCTCTAAATCCCTATAATCTTTCTCTCTGATAACAGAACTGCCACCCTTATATAATAATTGTATCTCTGGTTTTATATAAGGGACACCATCATCAGTTATTCCGCCAATCTCGTTGATATGCCGTCTAATCTGATTATCTCTTTTATAAATCCATTCATTATTTTCTGTATCTGTTAGCATGACTTCAAATAACCAGCTTGTGTTTTGCTTTTTTCTTACCCAAAGACTGCCTGATATGCTGTTTTGTGTATTGAAATCTGACAGCTTTGTCAATATGCCTTTATCAGCAAGGAATAATTCAAAACTTTCACTTAGATGCTGTTTTAGTGCAGGCAGATCTTTGCGTTTAATAAGAATATCCATGTCTTCATGTTTTCTTGTTTGTTTTCCATAATGCAAATCGAGTGCCTAGCCCGCAGCAATCCACCAAGAAATGGGGGTGTTATTCATTAAATGATTTATTTCATCAACAGATAGAGTGTTCCATGGATGATGCTGCAAAAAATCTCTCCTTTATAGATTTGTCTTTTATAAAATTGTAGAGCTTTTGTAGTTCGTTGTAAAAGCGTTTGCATTAATCAATACCAAAGTATATACGTATTTTTTCGAATTTAATTAACAGTCATTATCTGAAATAAATATCTGTGTGATGTTTAAATGGAAATAAAAGTATTAGAGGTTAGAAGAAGTATCAATAAAAGAAGAAGCGAAACTTTTATAGTTGAGTGTAAGCTCTATTGTTATTTTCTTATCTGCATCTTTGTTGGTGCTGGTTATTCGAGGTAATTATGTTCATGTAGAAAAAATATTTTTAGATACGATGTAGAAGAGATGGAAATAATTGAATAAAGAAAGTTCGGAATATATATTATAAAATATATTGACTTTGTATGCGCTTACGTGGTATTTTAATTTTACGTAAACGTTTACCAAAAAAACGGAACTGGAGGTTGACTATGAACCAGGAGAACCTAATTGAACAAGAACCTGTCCGTGAATCTAATATTAAGCGTCTTCCCTTCAAAGATTTGATGAAGAGAATCGGTCCGGGAATAATATTGGCGGGGATTGTTATGGGGCCCGGAGCAATCACGACCGCATCTATGGTGGGAGCAATGTATGGATATTCCTTACTTTGGATTATGATACCAATTGCTTTTATGGGTATATCTTTCTTGTTAACAACATATAGAGTATCTCTTTTGACTGGTATGCCAGCTTTGCATGCGATTAGGCATTATTTTGGTCCCTGGGCTGCCCAAATTGTAGGGATAACAACTTTTCTATCGTGCGTTTTTTTTACTATAGGAAATATTTCGGGTACGGGTGCAGGCATGAATCTGCTATTCGGTATTGATTGGAAATTAGGGGCGATGATTATGCTGGCATTTTTAGTATACTGTTATTTTTCCAAAGGTGTATATTCAAAAGTGGAAAAGATATCAATGTTGTGCGTGATTGGGCTAATATTGGCGTTTTATGCTACGATATTCCAAACTGGAGGACCGGATTTAGATGAATTAGCGTATGGTCTAAGTCATTGGACTTTTCCGGTGGGAAGTTTAGCTTTAGTATTAGGGTTTATTAGCACAAATGCTTCTATTACAACTGCATTATACGGAACTTATTTAAGTAAGGAGAAGAAGTGGAAAAAAGATGATCTATTTAATGGTGGTATGTTGGCGGATTCTATTGCGCATATAGTAGGAGTAATATTAGTGAGCGGCGCAATAGTTCTTGTTGGAGCTATTGTATTATTTCCTAATCAAGTAGTAATCAACTCTCCAGCACAGCTTGCAGATATGTTAGTCCCTTTTATGGGTAGAGCTGCTAGTATTGTTATGGGCCTTGCCTTAGTTGCGTGTGCGTTTTCATCACTTCTAGGAAATACCCATCGTTCTATTGTGTTGTTAAATGCAGGCTTTAATAAGCCTGCAGGTTTGGAAGAAAAAAGTGTTCGTTGGGGATCTCTTGTTGTTTTAATTATTTCTGCTATTGTGAGTTTTAGCTATGGGGGATCCCCCATACAGCTGATTTATTTGGCTAATATAGCGACGGCTGTTGCAGCACCGTTTGGAGGTCTTTTTATGTGCTTGCTTTTGTATAATAAAGAAGTAAATAAAGGCTTAAAAAAACCGAAATTATTGCAAGTCTGCATGACAATAAGTTACTTATTTTCGTTAGTATTGATTGCGTTTGTTGTTGTAGATATAATCCAAAAAATGTTCAGTTAATAAATAAATCGTTAACGAAAAATTAGCAATTTTCATTGACAATATAATGAAACCGTTTTATTATTATTACGTAAACGTTTACGTAATAAATCTAGGAGGAGATTATAATGAAAAATAAAGAAAAATGGAGCGGAGTATTTCCTGCAGTGTTAATTCCCTTTAAGGATGATTATTCAATTGACGAACCAGAATTTCGTAAATTAGTTAGATGGGTGGCAAGTCATGAAGGGGTAAGTGGAATAGTAGTTAATGGACATACAGGAGAAATCATGACTTTATTTCCGGAAGAACGTGCAGACGCGGTAAGAATAGCAGCGGATGAATTACAAGGACGTATCCCTGTCATTTCTGGGGTTTCTGCAGAAGGAACGATGGAAGCTATTCAACATAGTCAAGCAGTTGAGCAAGCTGGCGGGGAAGGGATATTATTAATGCCTCCACATTCATGGTTACGCTTTGGAATGCAGCCGGATTCCCCAGTTGAATTTTTTAAGGATGTAGCTGAATCGGTCAATATTGGAATTGTAGTCCATCAATATCCTACCTGGACTAAACCATCATATACGACGGATCAATTATTAGAAATGTCGGAAATACCTAATGTGGTGTCCTTTAAAATAGGTCAACGCGATATGGCCCAATATGAAGTAGATGTAAGAGCACTTAAGGAGCATGCACCAGATGTATCCCTGTTAACATGTCACGATGAATATCTGTTGCCAACGCTTGTCCAAGGTATTGACGGTGCATTGGTAGGATTTGGCTGCTTTGTTCCAGATTTGATTGCAGAACTCGTTAAGCAAGTTAACAACCAAAATCTAGCAGAAGCTAATAAAGTTTATGATCGTATTTATGAATTAAAACAAGCAATTTATAAGATGGATGAACCTTCATCGACGTCACATTTAAGAATGAAAGAAGCAATGTATCAACGTGGGTTAATTAGCAGCTCTCTAGCTCGTCGTCCAGTTTTGCCATTAACCGAGGAAGAAAGACAAGAAATATCTGAAGGTCTCAAAAAAGTGGGGCTGTCTGTAGAAGTATAAGTGTTATTAATGAAAAGTAATTATTACAAATAAAAAGCTAATATGTTTCTGAAATAAGAACCTATTAGCTTTTACATATATTCCTCTATTCTATGAAATGATGGAAGAATGTTTTATAATAAAAGCAACAATCATTAAATGGGGGAGAAAATAGTGACTGTCAGTATGAAGGATGTTGCGTTAAAGGCAGGCGTTTCAATTGCTTCTGTTTCACGAGTCATAAGTGGAAAACCAGGAGTGGGTAAGGAAACTGAAGAAAAAATACGCGAAGTCATGAATGAATTAGATTACCGCCCTAATATGGGTGCTCGTGGATTAGTTATGAAATCGACCGGAAATATAGCTATAGTAATACCAAGAGGTACATTTACTTTAAATAATCCATTTTTTTCTACCGTATTAGAAGGTATTGCAAAAGGGTTAGATAAAACAGATTATAATATGGTGATGTCGTTTACTTCTCTGCAGCAAAAAAGATTGCTGGAAACTCAATCAGTGGATGGTGTAATATTATTTGCTCCGAGATATAAAGAGTTGAAACTTGAATGGTTAGAAAGTATCGGACTGCCGATTGTAGTCATTGGCAGTTATTTAGAAGATTCACCATTTCCTTGTGTACGGCCAAATGATGAGTTAGGTACCAAAAAAGCAGTAGAAGAACTTTATAAATTAGGACACAAAAATATTGGCTTTATAAATGGCCCTATAGATTCTATGCATAGTGTGAAATGTTTAAGAGGGTATAAACAAGCAATAGAGTCTTTAAATATGGAATACAATAAAAATAATATATTTGAAGTGGGTGAATTCGAAATACAAGCTGGAAATCAGGATTTGGAGAATTTTTTAATTGAGAACGCAGGGATAACAGGATTTGTTTGTTCATCTGATTATTTAGCAATTGGATTAATCAAAGCTGCGGAAAAAGTTGGCTTAAAGATACCTGAGGATTTATCTGTGGTTGGATTAAACGATGTTCCATTAGCAAGTTATATTACTCCTGCTTTATCGACTGTACAAGTTGATTTGATTGGAATAGGGAAGAGAGCCTCATCTATATTAACGAATATGTTAAAGGGTAAACAAATCCGCAAAAAAGAGGTCGTTTTTGAAATGGATTTTATTTCAAGAGATACAACAAGAATTGCGAGGGATTGGTTAGAATATAATAATTAAGCAGGAACGAACTTATTTTGGAGGCTATTGCCATTCTGCAAAAATTTTCTGGAATGCATTGTCTAGCTTTATAAAAGAAGGTGTATGAAGATGACCGTTATAATAGAACGAGCAAATAATCTTGAATTATTAACTGACTTTCTTGCGGATATGAATCATCAAAAGACTAATCATATTGGTTTCTGCGGAACAGATAAAGCGGATATTTTACAAGTGTTTCAAGAGGATTTCGTGGATGGAGAGGGAGATATTTCCTTTCTAATAGCTAAACGCGATACTGGAGAAATTATGGCTGCATGACAGCATTTTTTCAAATACATATCATAATGCTGTACACGAGTAAAAACCACGATTTCTTGCATTTTAACAAACAATTTAAGATAAAAATTACTTGTTCCATCGAAGAGCTTTTATTTTTATCTGCCCGAACGAAATTTTTAGTAACGTATTATTTTAAATATGCATTTTAAAAGATGTTCTTGTTTGTGTACAGCATAACATGATAGTGAAATACAAGAATATCCTCCCCTCCACCTTCAATGTTCCATCCCCATCAATTCCTTCAGTTCTTCTTCATTCTGTATTAAATCCTCCAGCGTATATTCTTCCAGCACTTTAAAAAATTGAAACAACGCTTTATTCAACACGTGCTTCAAAGAACAGCCCGGCGAAATCACACAATGGTTGGTCCCTTTATCAAAGCATTCCAACAGATTAAAATCACTCTCCAGGGAGCGGATTAATAATCCAATATTAATATCTGAAGCAGGCTTCGCAAGACGAAAACCGCCGTTTCTTCCTCTTACAGATGTCAGTAATCCTCTTTTCGTTAAATCATGGACAACTTTTCGCAGATGCTCTGGTGAAATGGAATAGACATCCGATACTTCTTTAATGGTCGAAAGCTCTTCCTCTGACTTTAATCCTGCAAAAATCAAGACACGCAAAGAAAAATCTGTATATTTTTTTAAGTTCATGGTATCGCTCCATTTGTTAATTATTTCACATAATTGTAACATAAATTTGCTTATGACACATTGAATTCACATTATAACAGGAATAAAATAAAACATGTAAACAAAATACATCTTTTATTTATTGAAATGACTTTTATAAACAAAGGAGCGTTTTATAATGGGAGCTACAACAACAGAATTAGATCAAAAAACAATTGAAACGGTAAAGGCAACGGTTCCTGTTTTGCAGGAGCATGGGGAAGCAATTACAAGTCACTTTTATAAAATTATGTTAGAAAATCATCCAGAATTGAAAAATGTTTTTAACCAGACAAACCAACGGAAGGGCGGACAGCCAAAAGCATTGGCAAATACGGTGTATGCAGCCGCAGCAAATATCGAGCATTTAGAAGATATCTTGCCTCATGTAAAACAAATAGCACATAAACACACAAGCTTAAATATCAAGCCGGAACAATATCCTATCGTAGGAAAATATTTATTAATTGCGATTAAGGATGTGCTTGGAGAAGCTGCCACGGATGACATTATTAATGCATGGGAAAAAGCTTACGGTGTCATTGCTAATGTTTTTATCAGTGTTGAAAAAGAAATGTATGAAGAAAAGCAAAATGCGCCGGGAGACTGGGTTGGATTTCGTGATTTTACAGTCGTGAAGAAAATCCCTGAAAGTGAAGTCATTACTTCCTTTTATTTAAAACCTGCAGATAATGGCAAACTCCCAGCTTATCAACCCGGACAATATATCACAGTGAAAGCACAAATTGACGGAGAAACTTATGATCATTTACGTCAGTATAGTTTATCCACTGCGCCGGGACAGGATTTCTTGCGAATCAGTGTGAAACGGGAAGATGAGCATAATCCGGAAGGTATTGTATCTAATTACCTTCATAACCAAGTGGAAGAAGGAGCGATTCTTCCAATCACTTCACCGTCTGGGGATTTCGTATTAAATGAAACAGAACAAAAACCGTTAGTGTTGATTAGCGGAGGAGTCGGCTTAACCCCATTAATGAGTATGCTAGAAACTGCAATAGAAGAGCAGCCGGAGAGAGAAGTGATCTTTATTCATGCAGCAAGATCCCGGGCTTACCATGCGATGAAGGATAAAGTGGCATCTATTGCTGAGGCGAATAAACAAGTAACCTATTATACTGTTTATGCGGATAGCACTGGTGCAGACGCGTGTGATAAAGAAGGAAGAATCGACTTTGATTGGTTGAAAACCGTAATTCCAACAGTAGATGCATCTTTCTATCTCTGTGGACCAAAAGGTTTTATGGGTGCAATGGACGGCCATTTAAGAAACATGAATGTTGCCGATAATGATATTCACTTTGAATTATTTGCACCAATGGATGAGATAGCGAATTAAAATAAAGAGGCTGACCTCAAAAGTGTCAGCCTCTTTATATTAAAAACCTAAAAATAACGGAAAAGAGGTACAATTGATTACTTAAAAATGATTTAGCTTATATCTTGAAGAAGGATGATAATTTAATATTTTAATTAATTGATCTGTCATATCTTCCACTGGTATCTGGAAGTCACTTTTTATCCAGTTTATAATTAGCCCCCAAACACCATAGGCCCGATAAGTAATAAATAATTCATCATCCATATCCATATCAGGATTTGCATAGTTAGAAATATCATTTTTGTGTAGTTGAATAAGTGTATTGATAAATTGTGTCTGGAATCCAGGAATGCCTTCTGAATCCTTCCATAGTCGATAGAAATTAACATTATCCAGAATATGATAAAAAATAATTACATTGGAAGAGGATAAACTATCGACGGAAAGCCATTTTTTATTTTTATAGGGATAACGGAAAGATTTGATTAAATCCTCTAAGATAATATTAATTAAATCTTGAACCAATGATTCTTTATCTTGATAATGCCGATAAAACGTTGCCCGGTTATAGTCTGCCTGTGTTACGATATCTGTTACTGTAATACGGTAGTAATCCTTCTCATTCAGAAGCAGAATAAACGCACTCTGCAGGTTCCTTTTCGTTCTTCTAATCCGCCGGTCTATTCCTCCTTTGTCTGTAATCATAAATACAACCTCCCTTTTAATAGACTGATAATGCAACAGTATTTCTTTATATGTTGATTAACGATACAGATTGCTTATTTTTAATGATTGAATATATAGAATGAGTATTTATACTTAAATTAAGATCAACTTTGTAAGCGTTTACTTAATTTTATTTTACATGTATTCATGAAGTTACTCAATTAACTTATAAGGGAGGTAATTACGCATGGGCAGATTAAACGGAAAAGTGATTGTTGTGACAGGCGGCGCAAGAGGAATGGGGGCTCAACACGTAAGAAGAATGGTGGAAGAGGGAGCGAAAGTCGCAGCTACAGATATATTGGAAGATGACGGCAAAGAATTAGAAAAAGAGCTAGGTAATAATGTTCACTTCATAAAACATGATGTTACAAAGGCAGAAGATTGGGAAATGGTCATCCAAGAAACAGAAAAAATATTTGGGCCAATTAATGTATTGGTTAATAATGCAGGTATTGATATTTCTGAAATTGATTTAGAAGATTATCCGGAAGAAACGTATCGAAAAGTGATCGACGTGAATCAGGTTTCTGTATTTTTAGGAATGAAGCATGTTGCTCCGTCTATGAAAAAAGCTGAAGAAGGGTCCATTGTCAATATATCTTCACTTGCTGGCATTATTGGAGCATATAAAAAAGGAGCATACACCGCATCAAAATTTGCTGTAAGAGGGATGACAAAAGCAGCAGCACTTGAATTAGGTGAATTTGGTGTACGTGTGAATTCTGTTCATCCAGGATTTATAAGAACGCCAATGACAGAACATTTAATTAATGATGAATTAGTGAGTGCATTTCCTTTGAAGAGAGCAGGGGAGCCAGAAGAGGTTACCAACGTAGTCCTTTTTTTAGCATCTGATGAGTCCAGCTATGTAACGGGGATTGAGTTAGTAATTGATGGTGGATTAAGCGCACAATAAACGGAGATGGAGATGAATCGGATGAATAGATTAGCAGGAAAAGTAGCTATTATCACAGGTGCTGCAAGCGGAATGGGATTGGCCGGAGCACAATTATTTGCTAAAGAAGGTGCAAAGGTAGTTATCACAGATATTGAAGTGGACATGTTAGATGAAAAGAAAAATGAGATTGTTACAGACGGCGGAGACGCTATTGCTTTAAAACTGGATGTATCCGATCCAGAATCATGGAGTAAAGTAATTGATAAAACACTGGAACAATACGGGAAAATAGATATATTAATAAATAATGCCGGCATTCATATGGCAAAAGGGATTTTAGATGCTGAATTAGATGACTGGAATAAAGTAATGGCGATAAATACTACGGGTGTATGGTTAGGAATGAAAGCAGTGATTCCACATTTACAGAACCAAGGTGGAGGATCTATTGTGAATACTTCATCTATTGCTGCAATTGTTGGCGGGATTGGTGATGCAGAGGGAGCGGCATATAGTGCTTCCAAAGGGGCTGTACGATCTTTGACAAAGCATGCGGCACAGTGGTTTGGTAAAGATAACATCCGGGTAAATTCTGTTCACCCGGGCGCTATTTATACGGGAATGGCTGAAAAGACAGGAATTAAATCCCGTGAACAGATGGGAGAAACGTTTAAAGGGAGAACACCTTTGAAGCCTTATGCAGGAGAGTCCTCAGATATTGCAAATGCATATCTATATTTAGCATCGGATGAATCAAAATACGTCACAGGATTAGAATTAGTTGTTGACGGCGGATGGACAACCAGCTCTTAATTTAGAAGCTAAAAATAGGAATTTAACGTTTAGTTATTAATAAAGATGACATGAATCCTTTTTACTTTATATCATCATTCCCCTATAGGAATTTTTATAAAGTACTATGCTCCAGTTATAGTATTAAAGATTTGGCTATAATGGAGCCTAGTACCATAAAAAGTTATTCTCTTTAGCGCTATTATACAGACGAAGCAGATTAGCAGTAAATATATCTACAACAGATATAATGCACTAAGTTTCTTTCCACAGTTAAGCTCTTCATTTATTATTCGAATCTAGCCCTTTCCTGTACAAAAACATTCCTCCACAAGTTTTCCACTCCACACTAATTTGCATACAGATAAATAATCTCTTCTGTGATATAGTCAGTAACAACAGTAATTTTCCATGAGAAAACGTCAGATTCATCATGGATATCATTTCACAAAAAAACATACAATTTATTGAGCAGGTATGGGAGGTACTCCATGGTTTCTTCAAGACATGATGGTACAACGATACATTATCTTAATAAGGCATAAGAAGTATTACAACACGAATGTCGAAATCCTTATAAAGGGTGATAAAACATGTATATCTTAGGAGTGGATGGCGGAGGAACAAAAACCAAAGCGCTATTGTTTCATAAAACAGAGGGATTTGTATGGGAAACAGAAGCAGAAGCTGCAAATCCCCACAGTACCAGTTTCACACATTCTGCAAAAGTCGTCAGCCAAATAATAAGTAAAGCATGTGAACACAATTATTTATCCGAAAATACTGATTTATCGGTAGGTTTAGGAGTAGCGGGGTTAGGGAGAGAAGCGGATCAGAAAAAATGGTTGGAATACTTTCGGAAGACATCACCGCATAGGTTCTCCGGTAATGAAATCGTTGTGGAACATGATGGAACCATTGCGCTTTATTCAGAAACGTTTGGCGCAGATGGTATTGTGTCTATCTGCGGAACAGGAGCCATCACGCTTGGAATCCATCAATCTAAGACAGCCCGCGTTGGCGGGTGGGGGCATGTAATTGGAGGAGACCCGGGCAGCGGCTATGATGTAGGGTCACAAGCCTTGATAGCTGTATTCAATGAATTAGACGGGCTGGGACCGGAAACTGCGCTGACAGACCTTATTTTGAATGGAGAAGAAATTGACCGTATCGAAGAATTAGTTCCTATTATCTATCAACATTTTGAAAAACAGCGCGTGGCTGCATTTGCAAACTATGTCTTTCAAGCTGCTGAAATGAAAGATGAAATCGCAATAAAAATTATTCAAGAAACAGCTGAACAAATAGCGAATCGCGGTCAGGTATTGTTTGAAAGGCTGTTTCAAAGGACGGATGGGGCTGTTTCATTTGTATTGGCAGGAGGCATTTTTCAGAATGACTTCATCGTCGAAAAGGTGAAAGCGGAACTCGCTGCGATTCCTTCTTTGAACGTTTTAACATCGCAGAATTCACCTGTGATTGGAAGTATTGTTCTTGTTTTAAAACAGCAGGGTTATTTGCCGGAACAAATCAAAAAAATGCTGTCAGATACAGGGAGAAGAGGTGCTATAAATGAAGGCTTGTGAACAGTATTTAGAGGGATTAGTTACAAAAGATGAAATTCCCGCAGCTGTTTATCTTGTTAAGCATCATCAGCAACAGAAAACGTTACGAAGTGCAGGTTCCTTCTTAAACAATAAGGGAGAGAGAATCCCTGTTACGACAGACACTTACTTTGACCTGGCTTCTTTAACAAAAATGATGTGTACGCTGCCGAGTATTCTACTTTTACATCAACGAAAAGAGCTACATATAGACGATGCGGTAAATAAATATATACCTGCGTTTCCGCAAAAGCAGATCAGCATTCGCCATTTTTTACAGCATACCTCCGGTGTTTCCGCAGATTTATCTGTGAAAAACCGGTACCAGCAAAGAGACGTATGGAAAGAAATTTTAAACTGTACAGCAGATCACCCGCCAGAGACGCAGGTTTTATATAGTGATATCGGGATGATTGTGTTAGGAAAAGTTGTAGAAGCCATCACAAACCAACGGCTGGATGTCTTTGCGGATAAGGAATTATATCAGCCTTGGGGGATGAAAGACACTGGCTTTCTTCCTGAGAAAATAGAGAAAAATAAAATCGCTGCTACAGAAAAAGTTTGCGGGAAATATGTTCATGGTGAGGTACATGATGAAAAAGTCTATCATTTAGGCGGTGTTGGCGGTTCCGCGGGTTTATTTTCTAACATTTCCGATGTAGCGGCCTATGCCGATTATTGGCTGTATCCAGAAAAGCAGTCGATATTAAGACCGGAGACAATGGCCTTAATCAAAGAAAATGTAATCCAAAACCGAGGTTTAGGCTTTGAAGTATTATGCGATAAAACACTTGGAACTACTTGCGGACCAGCTTGGTCTATCGGTTCATTTGGACATACAGGATTTACAGGAACAAGTTTGTGGATTGACCCGAAAGAAGAAATTGTTACGGTGCTGCTTACCAATATGGTTCACTATGGGCGGCAGCATCGATTGTCTGAAATCAGGAAAAAGTTTCACACGATGGTTTATGAAACGCTGACTGCCGAGTAAACATATACCTAAAAAAAGAGTTGAACGATATGTTCATAGAGGAGGAATTTTCTTAACTTGGAACCATTTGATAAAATATTGATATGAGAATGACATAGAGTAAAAGATGAAAAAACTTTTAGAAACAATAAGCGAGGAGAGAACGGAATGCAGTTAAATAAAAATAATCCGGAATTAGATTTGCATTTAAGCAGAATAGAGTTAAGAGTAACCTCCATATATAAACTGCTTTATCAAATAAATGATTTAGTTCTCGGCCTGATTTTCCTTATTGGAAGCTTTTTATTTTTCAATGAAAATACAACCTTTGCCGGCACTGTTTTATTTGTTATTGGAAGTATACAAATGCTGATTCGCCCGGTTATTTCCATTGTTCACGATTTTCATTTGTCAAAGGTGCAGAAGCGTAGTACGCATCACAGAGAATCATCTAATAGGTAATCATCCAGGCATTTTGGTGCTGGATGATTACAGCATGTTAAAACCATTTTTTTACTTTAAAATAAATAATTAATCCAATGCTGATAAGCAGCATAACAACAAGTACCGCAAAGTAACCATCATCCCATTCTAATTCCGGCATATTCCCAAAGTTCATTCCATAAATTCCGGTAATTAATGTTAAGGGAAGAAAAATAACGGAAACCAGTGTCAGGATTTTCATGATATTGTTTAGACGGTAAGAATTGAAAGAATCGTAATTATCGCGGATGTCTCCAGTCATCTCTTCTGCAGATTTAATGGTATGCATCTGTTTAATGATATGGTCTTCAATATGGTGTATATACATTTTTTGTTTCTTTGTTTTTGTAAAACTGGTGTCTTCTTTCAAGTGTTGGATGAGTTCCTGCATTGGCATGGTGACACGTTTTAACTTAATAATCAAAGAACGTATCTGAAAAACATCCTCCATCAGTTTATTATCTGCAGTATCATTGACGTGTCTGTCTTCAAAAGAAAAGACTTCATCCTCGATATGATCGACATATTCAAAATAGCTATCAACGATAAAATCTAAAATAATAAAAGCTACATCTTCAGGCGTCACAGATTGAGAAGGATAACGTTTCTGAATTGCCGCTTCTACATCGCCCAGTTTTCCCAAACTACCCTTATGATAGGTTACAAGAATAGGCCCTTTCATAAAAAGATTAATTGCCTGTGCGCGATAATCTTCTGGATTGATTAAATGACAAACTAAAAATTGATACTCCGGATATTTTTTCAATTTTGGCCGTGACACCGTTTTAATGGTATCCTCAATAGCCAGCGGGTCGAAATGAAATTGGGAAGCCAGCAATTTGCTTTCCTCTGCACTTGCATTGACAAAATCGTACCATATAAAACTCGCATCATTTGGAACAGCAGTATCGTTTTCAGCTCGTTTCCATTCTTTTGCATTTGTCTGGTAGTAGATAGATATTGGCATGATGCAACCCCTTCTTATTACCTTTATTCACATGCATTATTTTTTATCATATCAATTTTTTTCATGGCTTGCGAGAAATTATATGGTTTCATCCTACTTTACGGATGATAAATAAATCCTAAAATAAAAAAGAATCCTTCTATTTTTAAATGAAATTATGTTACATTTAGATTAGGGAAATTTTCATGAAGAGGAGAGAGGATTTTGGATTTAGGACAAAAACTTAAATATTTACGAAATAAGCAGCATTCTACCCAGCATGAGATTGTTGAAGGTATTTGCTCTGTATCTTATTACAGCAAGATTGAAACTGGTAATGTCGTTCCTAATGAAGAGATTCTACAGTTGCTGGCTGAAAGGTTTGGTATATCGTTTGAGGATTTAGTACAAATAGATGATGTGGTAAATGATAAGGTTATTCAAAGAGTAGAATATATATATCAATTGATTAAGGAAAACATGCCCGCAGCCGAAGAAGCTTATCAATCATTTTTAAAAGAATTTGAAAAATCTTCAGATCCTGGAATGAGGCTGCTCATCAGCTTAATAGAATTACGATTTGCATTAAGAGCTTCAACAATCGAAGAGGTTGAAAGAAAATTTCAAGAAGCAGAATCTTTGCAAGATTATAGTAATATGAAAATAATGCCTTTATTTAATAGAGTTTGCGGCCTATATTATTATAAAACCGGGAATTATGATGCCGCATTAGAGTTATATTTAGGGCTGGCGAATGCATTGAACTTTCCGTATAAAGCAGATATTCATTATGAAATATCTCTAACATATAACCGTAAAGATAATATATATAAGTCCATTCAACATCTAGAAATAGCTTTAGATAAGTATTTACAGGAAATGAACTATGATCAATGTACTGTTTGTTATTTTCTGTTGGGCATTAATTATTTTAAGATGGGAAATTATGATGAAGCCATTGACTATTATTTCCGGGTGGAGAAAGTCATTAACAATAATAGAGACCTGCAACGAAAAGTGTATCATAATTTAGGACTTGCCTATGAAAAAAAGAAAGATTTGAACAAGGCTATTTATTATTATCAAGAGAGCCTTTCTGCATCAATGGAAGAGCAACATGGTCTGAAAACAATTCTCACGTTGGCAGAGTTATATTTGCGTATAGAAAATAAAGAAGAAGCAAGCCAGCATATTACAAAAGGTGCAGCCTTAGCTGACAAATATAGTATGGAAGAATATAAGATTAAATTTTATGTTCTTCAATTACAGTTAAATGGAGATTGTGTAGCAACATACTTGGAAACGGTTGCGATTCCTTTTTGTGAAGAAAATAACGATAGGGAATTCCTGATTCACTATAATGTGATGTTATCTGATTATTATTCTCAAAATAAGCAATATAAACAAGCTTATTTTAAGATAAAAAATGTTTTGGATATGAAAGGAGGGATCGGATGAAGAAATTAGTTATTGCTGGACTGGTAGTATTCGCACTTTTCGGTGTAACGATGAATGTCAGCGCTGCTGTTGGAATCGAATATCCTGATTCGACACTCAGCATTGAACCAGAGGATGCTTAAGTGACATGTCTTTATAATGTATGTTTAAAAAGTTATCTGATGCCATTGAGTTGGTGGAAGGTAGCTTTTTAATTTGGCAGGAACAGTTATGGATGGATTAGTCCTTTTAGAAGAATGATGTTGTTTTTATGTCATCTTCATGGTAAAGTAAATATATTTCCGTTATAAATCGTAACGATTACGTTTGAAGAGAATTATCAGGAGGTGTTTGATTTGGATAGTTACTTAGGGAAAAAGCTTCAGGAAAAAATGATAGATCGCTTTCTTACCAAGGAAGAACGATTGTTATTTAGAAAAGTGATAAGTATGGAAGATATGATTTCTGAAAAAGCATTGACTCCTGAACACTTTATGGATTTGCTTCGAACGGAATCTCCTCATAGGCATATCGCTGAAGCGTTTGATTTATCCTTACCTGAACTTTTAGAAGTATTAAAGGAAATAGAAGCAAAAATAGATTTAAATACAGAAAAGGTAATAACAGAAACACGTTGGCTTGATTGTACAAATGTTGTTTCCGCTGATTTTGAGGTTCAAAAAAACAGGAGATATTTTTATACAGAGGGATTGGAATAAATGATATTGGGTAGAAAAATAAAACTTCAGATAATGGCTCAGATGAATAAACAAAAATTTTTGTTATTCAACCGTAACAATTACGGTTTAAAATCTATAAAGAAAGAGGGATATGGATGTATAAATGGATTGTGATTGGAGGAGGAATTCAAGGGAGTTGCGTAGCTTTACTCTTGCTTGAAGAGGAGAAAGTAGAGACAGAGGATTTATTGATAATCGATCCGCATCAACAGCCGCTGGAGAGGTGGCGCACGATTACGGATAAGATAGAAATGTCGTATTTACGCTCTCCCCTCGTTCATCACCTAGATGCTGATCCATACAGTTTAAAAAAGTATTCTTCTAAACACAACTATGCCTCCGGATTTAAAGGACAATATCAGCGGCCGCGTTTAGACATGTTTAATCAGCATAGCATGGATTTACTGGAGAAAATAGGTGTTATGGCGTGTTGGCTGCAAGGAGAGGTATCCGGACTTTCTTGGACGGAATCTGGCTGGAAGGTTTGTGTTGCAGATGGCCGTTGTTTTGTTAGTGAGCGTGTCGTACTTGCGATGGGAGTAAACCATACTCCCCATTATCCATCATGGGCTGAAACTTGTAGAGATCATGCGTCCGTGAAACATGTATTTGAAATGGATAATGAACTTCCTGAGACAGGGGATGTCATTGTTATTGGCGGCGGAATGACTGCAGCGCATCTTGCTTATGCACTCACACAAAAAGAATCGATTGATTCTGTCACAATGGTGAAGCGGCACCCATTACGGATTCATCATTTTGATAGTGACCCGGGGTGGCTTGGACCTAAATATTTAAATAAATATGATAAGCTGACAAGCTATAAAGAAAGACGGGAAGTCATCCAACATGCAAGGAATCGAGGGTCTGTCACCAGAGACTTATATTTGAAGCTGCTGCAACAAGAGAGAACCGGAAGATTAGATATGTATACTGGTTGTATTCAAGAATGGATAGAAAATGCTGATGGAACAATGCAGCTGGTTATGGAAGATCAAGAAAAGTTGAAAGGAAGTACTATTATGCTGGCGACTGGTTCATCTGTTGCCATGCCGGGGAAAGAATGGCTGGATCCGGTCATAAAGCATATGCATTTGCCGTGTGCGCCTTGCGGGTTTCCGATTGTTACCAAAGAACTTGAATGGAAAAACGGGCTTTTTGTAGCGGGGGCGTTAGCGGAATTGGAGATTGGTCCGGTTTCCAGAAATATTGCCGGTGCGAGAAAGGCTGCAGAACGGATTTTGCAGTATGCTTAAGGGAAAGGGATAGAGAGTTGGAACCGTCTCATGGTCTATGGACTATTGTGTGAGGCGAATTTTTTGTTTTGAATGAAGGCAGGCATGTTATTTAAATTTTGTTTAAAAATAAAAGAATTTCGCACTTTTCTTCTCTGTAATTGGTATGATTGAGTACAGAGAAGTAATTGTGTTTTAGGAATAGTTACTGGTTAGAAAGTGAAAAATTGGCTAATAAAGAGGTGGGACAATTGGCACATATCCTATATATTGAGGACGAAAAAGAAATCGGACAATGGGTAACAGAAGATTTAACAGGACGGGGTCATCAAGTAACTTGGCTAATATCCGGGAGTGAATTAGAAACATATATAAACGATATAGATCTGGCTATTTTGGATATTATGCTGCCGGGGCTTGACGGTTTCTCCATTGGAAAACGAATCAAAAAAGCGAATCAGGAAACGCCGATTGTGATGTTATCCGCGCGTTCCGCGGTGGAGGACAAGATAGAAGGGTTGAGCTTTGCGGACGATTATGTGACAAAACCATTCCATCCAGATGAGTTAGCTGCACGTGTGGATGTCTTGCTTCGCCGTTTTCAAAAGAAAGAAGATACGCTGGAAATTGGCCATCTGCATATAGATATGAAATCCTTGGTGATTATAAATAAAAATACAGATGCGGAAATACTGCTGACAGGAAAGCAATTTCAACTGTTTCAATACTTCCTGCGCCACTTGAATCAAATCCTGACAAAAGAACAGCTTTATGAAGGCGTATGGGGAGAACAGTATATGGAAGGGGATAAAACATTGATGGTGCATATCCGTTATCTGCGTGAAAAAATGGAAGAAAATCCGGCGAAACCGACGATTATTGAGACGATTCGCGGGATTGGGTATCGGGTGAAAAAATGAAACGATTTTTAAAATCTTTATTAGCGAAATATATATTGATTATACTTATTGCTATTTTTTTAATACAAGCAGCCTATTTTGCCTTCATTTTTGTTTTTTTTAATTTAGTTGATGATTCCAATACTCCGGAAGTAGGACAGAATACATATGATGAGATAGAAGAAAAATGGCATCAGGAAGCTGGTCAAGTTGTATCCGAAGACGATGCGGCCGCTTTATTTGCGGAGTGGCAGGAGATTTACCCGACCGCTTCCATGTTCCGGGTAGATGGAGACGGTGTTTTGGATGTGCAAAGGAATTTGCAGGAAAATTTACCAGATAGATGGGATATTACCTATACCGTGCAATTTTTAAAAAATCATTATGAGAATGACCCATTTACAGTCGTTGCTTTTACAGGGGAAAATGAAGACGATGGTTTTGTCGTTTTTCAGCTGCCTCGAGAAGTGATGCAGACTAATGCACAACGCCTTTTCAATCAGTATAGTTGGGCTGCTATTATTTTGACAATGGTCGTCGTATTTTTATTTATTTTCCTTTCCTTATGGTTCTTCAAAAGAATTCGTAAACGCCTGGTGCATCTTCAGGAAGCAATGGAAATTCGGGATACGGATGGTTTGCCGATCCTTATTGAAGAAAAGAAACAGGACGAGATTGGGGATTTAGAGAAGTCCTTTAACCGTATGGTACAGGAAATAAGAGACAGCAGAGAACGTGAACAGGAAGAGGAGCAGTTGCGAAAAGAATTGATTGCTAATTTATCCCATGATTTACGGACGCCCTTAACTAAAATAAATGCACAAGCTTATACATTACAGAAAATGGATTTGCCAGAAGAGGCGAAGCGGTCTCTAAAATTGACATCCGCATCGATTGAAGACGTGGATAAATTAATTGAAAATCTTCTATCGTATACACTGCTGATGGCGAGCAAATATAGGAAAGAATTAAAAGAAGTCGATATGCCGCGATTCCTTCGTCAATATTTAGCAGCCTGGTACCCTGTTTTTGAGAAAGAAGGATTTGAAATAGACGTTGATATGGAAGGTTTTGAAGAGAACACATGGGAAATCGATGCCTTATGGTTCAGCCGGATTTTGGATAATCTCCTGCAAAATGTGCTGCGCCATGCGGCAGACGGCAAATATATTGCTGTGCGGACAGAGGAAACGGAGCAGCATGATGCGATTGTTATTTCAGATAAAGGAAAAGGTATGCAGACAGGAACCAAGCAAAAAGGGGAAGGAATCGGTCTTTCGATTGTTGATATGATGGTGAAAGGGATGGATCTGGATTGGGAGATGAATTCTACGGAACAGGGAACCGAGATAAGGATTATGAGAGTGAAAAGAGACGGGTGACATAAACTGTCTCTTTTTTTGTGCGCTTTATCAAATGGCGTTTTCTAATCTTTTTAACCAAATTTTAAACAAAGCCTATACCTCGTTTTAACCTCACACCTTTATCCTTAAAAATAGAGGTGATAAACATGGAATATATCGTAGAAACGAAGCATTTAACCAAATCATTTGGAAAAGAAAAAGCAGTATCTAATTTGGAAATGAAGATACCAAAAGGGGAGATATACGGCTTTTTAGGTCCAAACGGAGCTGGAAAAACAACAACGATTCGTATGCTGTTGGGATTAATGCGGCCGACTTCCGGATCTGTTCAATTATTCGGCAAGGATATGAAAAACAACCGGATAGACATTTTGAAGCATGTTGGTTCGCTGGTAGAAAATCCTTCTTATTATCCGCATTTAACGGCCAGAGAAAACTTGGAAGCAAACAGAAAAATCCTGCATGTACCAAAGAAAAGAATCGATGAAGTGCTGAAGCTGGTACGTCTAGACGGGGTTGGTAATAAAAAAGTAAAAGGATTTTCACTTGGGATGAAGCAGCGCCTCGGGATTGCTGCGGCAATGCTGCATCAGCCGGAGCTGTTGATTTTGGATGAACCTACGAATGGGCTCGATCCATCCGGCATCATTGAAATGCGTGAGCTGATTCAAAGGCTGCCGAGAGAATATGGCATGACGGTAGTGATATCCAGCCATTTATTATCTGAAATTGATCAGATGGCTACGAGAGTCGGGGTTGTGTCGAAAGGGAAAATGATTTTTCAAGATTCGATTGAATCCATGCGTAAAATTGCGCAGGCTTCTATCCAGGTGAGGGTAGATGATAATGAAGCGGCGTGGCGTTCCCTGCTTGCTAATGGTCAAAAGGCAGATTTAGGGGAAGAGAGTGTTCTTCTGCAGGCGGAAGATGATGAGCAGGTGGCAGCTTCTATCCACTACCTCGTCCAGCAAGGTTTCTCTATTTATCGCGTGCAAGAGGAAAAACGGTCTTTAGAGAATATCTTTCTGGAGATGACGAAGGAGGAGCAGGCAGGATGATTCTTCCACTGATACAATCGGATTTTTTAAAGATAAAACGTAAAGGGATGTGGCTGCTTTGCCTAATTGGCCCTTTTGGTGTAGTAGCCCTGCAGATGGTCAATTATGGTGTGCGAAAGGATTACTTATTTGAGCAGATGGATGACCGCTGGCTTTACTATTTGATGAATATTAATACCTTTACCCCGCTGGCGGTCGTTTTAGGAATTGTGATTTTGACGTCTTTTATGGCGAGTATTGAGGATGAAACCAATGCCTGGAAGCAGTTAGTAGCGTTGCCTGTGTCTAAGCGGGCGGTCTATCTATCGAAGTTTGCAGTCATCAGCTGTATCTTATTCTTATCGTCTGTCCTTTTATTCCTGTTTATGTTTGGTTATGGAGTGGTACTGGGGTTAGGCGCAGATATACCGTACTTACGGTTAATAGAATACAGTTTTTTCCCTTTCTTTGCGGCGCTGCCTGTATTAGGGCTGCATCTCTGGGTGGCTACGATAAGCAAGAATCAGGCTATCCCGGTGACCTTAGGCGTGATTGGTGTTATTTTGGCCTATTCTGCGCCGCTTTTACCGGATTGGGTAATTTGGAAATGGCCGGACCTATCGAATGAATGGGGGCATTCCTATATCAATGCGTTATTAGGAATCGGCTTCGGATTGGTGTTGTATTTGTTGGGAATGATTGATTTTAAAAGAAGGGACGTTAAATAAATGTTTTCCGTGATAAGTTCTGAGTGGTATAAGCTGCGAAAGTCAAAGGTATTATTACTTCTATTGGTGGCGCCACTGGTTGGATTATTAATAGGATTGTCCAGTTCATTAGGCGATATAGGAGCAACCAATCAATGGTATGAAAAATTGATAATGATGAATTTTACTTACGCTGTTTTATTCTTACCGTTGATAACAGGCGTTCTAGCTAGCGTGATTTGCCGCTATGAGCACCAGGAGGGAGGCTGGAAACAGTTGTTGGCACTTCCGGTAACAAGAGGAAAAGTATTTCTTTCCAAATATATGTTATTACTGCTTCTTGTGTTAGGGATGCAATTCCTGTATCTGGTTTCTATTTATATAGTAGGCATGATAGAAGGGATTATAGATCCTTTTCCCATGGAGATTGTTTGGAAAACAATTATAGGAGGCTGGCTGGCAACATTTCCGTTAATTGCTTTACAGCTATGGGTTTCGATTGCTTTTAAAAGCTTTGCCGCTCCATTTTCGATAAACGTTATCTTTACATTGCCGACCATTTTAGTAATTAATTCGGAGCGGTTTGGACCATATTACCCTTGGGGACAGCCATTTTTAATGATGAATGTTGGCGGAAGTGCAGAGGATTTCTTTTTTATTCCTTGGGACCAAATTTTAATGGTTATTGGCGGCAGTTTTTTATTATTTTTCATTGGAGGTTACCTTTATTTTCAGCGAAAAGCAGTTTAATAGGAAGGAGTATAAAAGGGATAGCAGTCGTCTGCTGTTCCTTTTTCCATTATAATAGAAGATAAAGCTTTTAAAGAGAGGATATCTTAACGTGCGGAACAGATATATTTATTGTGATACATTTGGTAATCCGAATGACGTATTAAAGATAACAGAAAAAGAAATCGCTCCTCCTGAAGCAGGAGAAGTGCTTGTACGCATGCTGGCCAGACCGATTAATCCGTCTGACTTAATCCCGGTTAGAGGCAGTTATGCGCACAGAATTCCGCTGCCCTATATTCCAGGCTATGAAGGTGTTGGGGTTGTAGAGGACGTCGGAACTAATGTCAGCACAGAGCTTGTTGGCAAGCGTGTTTTACCGTTACGCGGGGAGGGGACTTGGCAGGACTTTGTCAGAGCGCCAGCTGCATTTGCTGTATCTGTGCCGGAATCTATTGATACGACACAAGCTGCACAACTATATATTAACCCTGTAACGGCATGGGTAACTCTGACAGAGATATTGCAATTACAGCCAGGTAGTGTGCTGGTAGTTAATGCTTGTGGGTCAGCAATAGGACACTTATATGCACAGTTTGCAAAAGTTTTAAATGTACGTTTGATTGCAATTGTGAGAAATAGCAAACATACACAGAAACTTTTAAATCTTGGTGCTTCTGAAGTAGTGGATACGTCAAGCCAATCGCTTTTTGAAATGGTGATGAGTAAAACGAATGGAAAAGGAGCCGATGCCGCGATTGATTTGTTGGGGGGAAATGCAGGTTCTGAGTTAGCTGGCTGTTTGCGCAGTCAGGGACATTTTTTGAGTATCGGCTTGTTGTCTGGCCAGCAGATGGATTGGGGAGCCTTTGCGGATAAAGTGAAAATGAATATTTTTCATTTGAGGCATTGGAATAAGAAGGCAAGACAGGCGGAATGGCAGGCAACCTTCCAGCAAATCATCAGGCTTGTGGAGAAGAAAGAGCTGCTGCTCGGTATGGAGAAAGCACACTATAGTTTGACAGATATAAAGCAGGCGCTGGATACAGTTACGGATGGCAGAAAGGGAAAAGTCATCTTATCTAGCAGCTGACGATGTTTATCCGATAAAACCCGTTTCTTTTTTGTCGAGTCATTTTTACGAATAGCTTCTATACTTGAACTAATGGAAGGGAGGAAAAGAATTGCAAAGCAGCATGAATGAAGCGTTACAGTATATTGAGGAGCACCTAGACACAGAAATCGATGAGAAAGAAATTGAAAAAATCACCGGCACTTCGATTTATCATTTCCGGCGCATGTTTTCATTCCTGTCCGGGATGACGCTGACTGCCTATATCCGTAATCGAAAGCTTTCCAATGCAATGTTTGACCTGCTGCGGGAGGATGTTCATGTAACGGATACTGCTTTTAAATATGGTTACAGCTCTGTCGATGGTTTCTCCCGTGCATTCCGGGAATGGGCGGGGTTCAAACCTTCTGAAGTAAAACAGCAGCAAAAGCAGGAACTTAAAGCTTTTCCAAAACTCACCTTCCAATTAACGATGCAAGGAGGAGCAGAAATGAATTATCGAATTGTGGAAAAAGAAGCATTTCAAATCATTGGTGTCAGTAAAAAGGTGCCAATGCAATTTGAAGGAGTTAATCCGGAAATTGAAAATTTGGCGCAAAGTATTACGGATAAGCAGAAAGACAAGATGCATGAACTCGCTAATTTAGAGCCGAAACAGGTAATCAATGCTTCCTATAACTTTGATGACGGAAGAATGGACGAAGAAGGTTATTTGGAGCATATGATTGGTGTATTGACTGATGAAGAAGGCCCTTTTGAAGGGCTGGATGTGGTAGATGTGTCTGCGCATACCTGGGCTATTTTCTCTTCACAGGGACCGTTCCCGCAAACGATGCAGGAAACATGGGCGAAAATAGCAGCAGAATGGCTACCTTCCTCTGATTACGAATTAGTGAAAGCACCTGAAGTCTCTTTTGTAGAAGATGATAGTGATTTGAATAATGTATATAGTGAGATTTGGATGGCCGTGCAGAGAAAAGGTTAGAAGGAACACAAATACGAAAAACGAGGTACCAATTATGGCTCCTCGTTTTTTCGTTGTTGGTGATGTTAGTTTTGGGCATCTATGCAGGCTGATACTTGACCAAACTATTTAGCGGATAACCTATACACCATTTTCATTTACGCATCAGTATAGAGTGCGAAAGCGCACATCATACACCCTACCCCAACAAGGTTTAAAAACTGGAAAAGTGCTAACCTCCTTAGTAATTGATGTGCGCCTGAGGTTAGCACTACATATTCATTTAGGCTTATCATACGTGTTACTGCTATTTTATCCTATCCTATTCTATTTATAAAGAAAATAGGATGCTTTACACAAACAAGTTATGTTTAATCCTCCACATTATAATTGATACGCATTGCATAATCCGGGAAAGTGAGCAATGTCGGGTTTAGGTAGAGTAACTTGACATCCTCCATATTCTCGTCAATGACTTCAAGGTATACGGTTCCTTCTATCGTTTCTCCAGGACTAATTTCCCCTTCAGGCCCCTCATATAAATCTTCTACAACTTGACCATCTATGACAAGATTGTCCGAATAAATGGCTTCTTGCCCATTTGCAAAAGCGCTAGGGAATGTACTGTATAAAGATACATCTTCCTCTAATTGATTCTCGAATTCCATATCGATTGCAAAGAAAGAACTGTCATCATCAAACCTTTCAATACCTTCATAATCTTCTACAACTTCTATGTTACTGATATTTACTCTATAAAAGCTATCTTCTCCCTGGCCAAATAGATACATATCCTCTCCAATGTCATATGTACCAATTTTGTCTCGTCGTTCTTCCTGTGGGGTATGGAAAACAATTTCAGGGACATCTTGGGTGATATTCCACATTAATGCACTGGTATATTGGTCTTTTTTATCTGCAGGAACAGTTCCAATGACATCCATAGACTCACCTGCCTCCAAAGGTACCTGGAAGGACTCCGTAAAGTCAGTAAATGTATCGTTTTCTGGATAGCTTAAATCAAGCTCTGTATTTGCATCGGTATATTCTGGAATTAAATCTCCCATTGTCATATCGGTATCCCCGACATTTTTAACCGTATAATCAACAAACACGACAACATCATCTTCCGTAGGGGAAGCGATATTATCCTCAATATATTCTTGATGTTCCGGATCATCCTCAATCCATATATCATTGACGGTAACTTCTGCAGGCACATCGGAATAATACCCTATCATTTCAAATGTTTCTCCAATTTCATGGTAGAGGTCAGAAGCTCCTGATTCGACATCTGCATCTTCTTCCTCTGCTTCTGCGTCATCGGCGGAAACACTTTCTGTTTGACCTTCTGCGTTGGAATCTCCATTGTTCTCTTCAGAATTAGAGCTGCATCCAATCATAAAGACTGCGAGAGCAATAAATAAAATAAGTGCTAGAAAATAATGTGGTATTTTTGATGTTTTATGTATCATTATACGTCCTTCCTTATTATTTTTTGAAATTTGAGCAAATTATTTCTTGTTTATACTGTACCATTTAGAGAGAAGTGCGGCAAATCATTCTAAAATATGAGAATTATATAATCATTATGCTGGAAAAGTAAAGTGGACCCCATTGTCAAGACACCAATTTTATAAAAATAAGGTGAAACCATTATTTCATCTTTATCCCATCTTAATGACCAGGTTTTCCTGTGCCAGAGACTGTCAAGGGCGGTCTTTCCCTTGACAGTCTCTGGCACAGGAAAGATAATCGCTCCAGATGGGATAATGATTATCTAATGAAAATAAATCGAAGCCGGTGTTTGATAATCCAATGATTGATGCGGACGTTCATGATTATAAAAATCCATGTAATGGCTTATATTGCTTCTGGCTTCTCTTGGCATCTCATAGTCTTTTAAGTAGACTTCTTCATATTTCAGGCTTCTCCAAAAGCGTTCAATCATGATATTGTCCAATGCACGTCCCTTGGCGTCCATACTGATTTGTATGGATGGTTGTTCCTTTAAAAGATGAATATATTTTGGGCTTGTGAAATGGCTGCCTTGATCACTATTAAATATGTCAGGTGTACCCACCGTGAATGCACATTGGACAGCATTTAGGACAAAATCCATTTCCAGTGTCTGATCCAATTCCCAGCTTATAATATAGCGAGAGTACCAATCAATAATTGCTGTTAAATACATCCAGCTATGATGCAGGCGAACATAAGTTATATCAATACTCCAAACTTGATTCGGACGGGTAATATTCACTCCTTTCAATAAATAAGGATAAATACGATGCTGCAGGTTCCGTCTACTCAAATTTGGACCTGGATAGATGGCTTGAATGCCCATTTCACGCATATGACGCTGTACCCTTTTCCGATTAATATTCACCCCTTCTTGATTTAATAACTTGGTAATTCTGCGTGAACCGAAGAACGGAAATTTGGTATAAATCTCATCAATACGATGTTTTATGGCAACTTCCTCGGCAGATGGCAATACAGGCTTGTAATAAAGACTGGAGCGATTGATTCCAAGCAATTTAGCCTGTTCTGAGATAGACAGATCCGAATCTTGCCACTCCACCAATTCCATACGTTCTTTTTTAGTCATGGTAGATGCCAGATTTTTTTTTGAGCCACGACAATTGCGTGGTTAATTTTCCGACTTCTGCATACAAGTTTTCTACTTGTTCTTCATGTTCGGCTCTCATTTTTTCTAAGTCTTTGTTTTGCTTTTCAAAGATTTGAGGCATCTCTTGCAGAAACTGTGTTTTCCATTTATGAAGCTGATTCACATGGATTCCATGTTCCGATGCTATCTGACTCATGGACTTTTCTTCCTTTAAGATTTCTAACACGATTTGTGATTTGAATGCGGATGTATATCTTTTTCGTTTCATATACCTACCTTAACATCTCCTTTTTTCGTGTCTAGATTCTTGGGTCCATTATAAAGCGAGTCTATGATAAACTTTACATATATAACGTAAATAGGGAGTTGTTAGAGATGATTAAGCATATTGTACAGTGGAATCACGGTGAACATTTCAGTGAAGCAGAGAAAAAAGCGAATGCGGAAAAAATAAAAAGCGAGTTAGAGAGTTTGAAAGAAATGGTAGATGGTGTTGTTTCTATTCAAGTCATCATTAACCCTCTGGCGACAAGTGATCGTGATATTATTTTAGATAGTGAATTTGAGACAGAAGAGGCTTTGCAGCAATATCAAATTCACCCGGAACATGTTCGTGTATCTAACTTTGTGAAAGAGTGTGTGCAGGATCGGGTTTGTGTCGATTATCAATTATAATGAAGTATAGATGTAGCGTAAAAAGATGTTCTATACGGTTTTTACTTGGGAAGGTTAGTTGCAGTGTGTCAATAAGGGAAGGGATGCGGTCTGATGAGTGATAAATGGCTGACATGGGCAAAACAAATCCAATCCATAGCGCAGGCAGGATTAACTTTTACAAATGATATGTACGATAGGGAGCGATATGAGCAGCTTCGTACATTAAGCATCGAAATAATGAACGAATATACGAATTTGGAATTTGAATCCATACGGGATTTATTTGCGAATGAAACAGGGTATCAGACCCCGAAAGTGGATGTACGGGGCGTGATTTTCAAAGATAATCGTATTTTAATGGTCCGTGAAAAGCATGATGATGCATGGGCTTTGCCAGGTGGTTTTTGTGATGTAGGCGAATCACCAAGAGAAAATGTTACCAAAGAGATTGAGGAAGAAGCGGGTTTTCAGGTTGAACCCAGGAAGCTGCTGGCGGTTTTTGATACGAATAAGCATGCACATCCGCCGCAACCTTATCAGTATTATAAATTATGTATCCTCTCTGTGAGGTTATAAGTGGAGAAGCCAGCTTAGGTATGGAGACAAAAGGAATTGATTTTTTTGCTGCGGATAACCTTCCTCCTCTTTCGTTAAATCGGAATACAGAAACACAAATCAAACGTTTATTTGAATTTTTAAGAGACACGGAAAAACCAACTTTATTTGATTGATATGCTCCTCTTGAAAAATTACTCTTCCACGTGAAAGAGTAATTTTTTTCTTGCGCGATAGGGTAAGAAAAAACGATTATTTAGCTCCCCCTGAAGCGAATGAGTCGTTTTCCTATCCGGATTTCTTGTAAAACAAGAAAATGTCCTTTAGAATAGGGATGTTTTTATAATGTCGAGATAAATAAACAAATGGATATAAAAATGACAGAAAGGAGCATAGAAATGGATCGGTCAAAATTAAGCTCAGAAAGTAATCGTTTTATAGAAAAACTGCGACTGTATTTATTTTCTCAAGGCATCGAACAATCGGATATCGAAGAAGTTGCTGATAATCTGGCGCAGAGGCTCTATGAAATGGAACAAAATAATGAGCCGATTGAACCAATTACGGAGCAATCACCACAGGAATATTTAGATGAGCTGAAAAAAGCAGTGAATAAGACAAAGGCACCATCTTTATCCTGGCTGATACCTTATATTCTTATTGGTGCGATTGTTTTTATGGTATTTGGAGATGTGTTACGTGGTGTCTTATATGGAGAAATTGTTGCATACAGCTTTTTCCGGATTCTGAGTACAGCTGTGATTAGCGTGCTGTTTATCGTGGGTTCTCTGCTTGCAGTAAAGTACACTGCTAAAAATGAGGTGACAGGGGCAAAAGAATATCAGATTTTCGCCATTCCCGCTGTTATCAGCATGCTTTTATTTATAGCCGCTTATTTTATGGATGGCTACGTGGAAACGTCGCTCGTTACGATTCCATTCTTAGGAAATGTCATTCTGTTAGGAATCGTGATAGTTATAGCAATCCTGTTGTCTATTTGGGCGAAAACATGGATTTTGCCTGTTATTTTAATTGCTTGGAATTTCCCTCCCCTGATTTTGGAAAATACATCGCTTGGAGTGGACATGCAAGCATTTATGAGTATTATTCTGACGGTGTTGATCGTCGGGGCTTATATTTATTTGGAGTCTCAGGATGAAAAGTAGTTGCAAACAAGCGTATTTTGTTAAAATGTAAAACAATAGAAAGATAATCTAAATGAAATAAGATAAGAGGTGCTTGCAATGAAGGGTTATTTGGCAAATGGTTTATTTTCGATGGGAGATCGTTATGTAAATGAACAACTGGCAAAAGCGGTACGTGAGGCTGTTCCAGAGATTGATTTATATGTACCTCAGGAAAATGCCGCAATTAATGATAAGTCAGCTTATGCGAACAGCGAGATTATTGCAGAAGCGGATTTATCAAAATTGGAAGAGAGTGATATTTTAATTGCTGTGCTGGATGGTGTGGAAGTAGATTCCGGTGTAGCCGCCGAAATTGGAGCTTTTTCCATGCTTCACCGTCCGATTGTCGGTGTATTTACAGACACTCGCCAGCAAGGTAGAGATAATCAAACAAAGATTGCCGCGCTTGTAGAAGACGGGTTAGAAAATCAATTTGTTTATCGGAATTTATTTTTGGTGGGATTAGTGAAACGAAACGGTGTGATTACCTCTTCATTGGAGGAGGCAGTGGAGGCTGTTTTAGAGATAAGAGATAAACAAATGTAAAGGTCTGAGGAGAAAATCAAAGTTATCATTCCAAGTTAGGCAGGAATGCATTTGATTTTCTCTTTTTCATTTTATACACTAAAAGGCTGTGTAAGAATCACAGATTACAGTACTATCCGTGAAAATAGCACAATAATAGGGTATACTATTTTTATAATAGATGATTTTTCAAGATTGAAAGGATAGACAGTCAATGGCTACAATACGTGATATTTCTGAAAAAGCTGGCGTTGCAAAAAGTACGGTATCCAGATATTTAAATAACGGCTATGTTAGTGAAGCTACAAAGAAAAAGATTGAGCAAACGATAGAAGAATTGGAGTATATTCCAAATTCGTATGCACAAAATCTGCGTTTAGAAAGCAATCCCACAATCGGCGTAATCATCCCAAGATTTGATTCTTATTCGGTAACCACAACATTGCAAGGGATTGATAAGGAATTAAAACAGCTGCATTATAATATTCTCATTGAGAATACGGACAGAAGCTCTGAAAGAGAAATTGAATACTTGAAACGCCTGGCAAAAATGAAGGTTTCCGGTATAATTTTTCTTGCAACGAAATTAACAGAAGAACATATTCATACGATAGAATCCATTGAAGTACCTGTTATTATTATTGGTCAAGAAGATAAACGGTTAAACTGTATTGTTTATAAAGACTATGAAGCAGCTTTTGATCTTGCGGAACTTTTAACAACTTACGATTTCCAGAAAATTGCTTACCTTGGGGTAGATGAAGCGGATAAGGCAGTTGGTATTTTAAGAAAAAAAGGCTTTATTGACCGGTTTGCGAAAGAACAACAGGGAGAAGTATCCATCTATTACACGGACTTTTCCATCGAAAATGCAGTTCATAAAACGAATAAGCTATTAAATGAAATAAGGCCAGATTTATTAATTTGTGCAACGGACAATATTGCGATAGGTGCAATGAAATCCATATATGAAAAGAAACTTCGTATCCCTGAAGATATTTCTGTGACTGGTTTTGGTGATTATCAGATATCCAGTTATTTATCCCCTGCATTGACAACGGTTCATTATGACTATAATAAGGCTGGATATATTGCTGCAAAAAATATTGTCAGGATGAAAGGAAAGAAATCTTTTCCAACAATAACACACATTAATTATCAGGTATTGCCAAAAAATAGTATAGACAAAACAAAAAGAAAGTGATAGTATTACTCAATATTAACATTTTAATCAATGTGGAACCGATTCCTCATATGTATATGGAATCGGTTCCACAATTTGAAATAAGGAGGATTCACCTCGTGGAAACAAAATGGTGGCAGGATGAAGTTGTTTATCAGATTTATCCGAAGAGCTTTTATGATTCGAATAGTGATGGTATCGGAGATTTGAAAGGGATTACACAAAAGTTAGATTACCTGGAAGAGTTAGGGATTACAATGATATGGATTTGTCCAATATTTTCATCGCCAATGGTAGATAATGGGTATGATATCTCTGATTTTGAAGGGATTAACCCGGAATTTGGAACGATGGATGATTTCGATCAGCTTCTAGAAGAAGCGAAGAAGCGTCATATTAAAATTATATTGGATTTGGTGATTAATCATACTTCAGACGAACATCTATGGTTCCAGGAAGCATTGAAAAATCCAACGAGCAAATATAGAGATTACTATATTTTTAAACCGGGAATAGAGGGCAATCCGCCGAATAACTGGCGATCTATTTTTGGTGGTTCGGTTTGGGAGAAGGTTCCAGACGAAGATCTTTACTACTTGCATGTATTTGATAAAAAACAGCCGGATTTAAATTGGGAAAATAAAGAAATGCGTCAGGAATTATACGGGATGATTAATCGCTGGCTGGATAAAGGAGTGGCTGGATTTCGTATTGATTCCATTACTTTCATCAAAAAGGATAATGATTATGCCAGTCTGCCGCCAGATGGAGCAGATGGACTTGTGTCCTGTAAACATAAAACAAGAAACAGGCCCGGAATTGAAGATTTTCTAAATGAATTGAAAGCGAATACGTTTGAAAAGTATGATGCTGTAACAGTTGGGGAAGCTCCGGGAGTAAAATATGAAGATTTTAATCAATTTATTGGGAAAGACGGTTATTTTTCCATGATTTTTGACTTTCATTATGCAGATATTGATGTGGAATCAGGATCAGATTGGTTTAAGCGTACGAATTGGACTATTCCGGAATTGAAGGAACTATTATTCCGTTCGCAAAAGGCATTCCAGGAAGCTGGTTGGGGAGCGAATTTCCTGGAAAATCATGACCAGCCCCGTGTGTTGTCCAAGATGGTAAGAGAAGCGGAATGGCAAACGCCTGAAACAGCGAAAACATTTGGCATGCTGTATTTCTTTTTGAGAGGAACGCCTTTTATTTATCAAGGACAAGAACTTGGGATGAAAAACTTTAACCGGTCAACTATCGGAGAGTTTAATGATATTTCAAGTATTGATAATTATCATCGTTCGATGCAGGAAGGCTTTTCAAAAGAAGAAGCACTTCAATTTGTTAATTTAAGAAGCCGTGATAATACAAGGACACCTTTTCCTTGGAACAATGAGCAGTATGGGGGATTTACTTCTGGAACACCATGGCTTGGGATGACAGAAGAGTATCCAGAAATTCATGCAGCAAATAATTCGGTTTATACATTTTATCAACAATTGATTCAGTTAAGGCAGAATAGTGAATTAAGTGAT
This sequence comes from Oceanobacillus timonensis, assembly GCF_900166635.1. Lineage (NCBI taxonomy): Bacteria > Bacillati > Bacillota > Bacilli > Caryophanales > Bacillaceae > Oceanobacillus > Oceanobacillus timonensis. The sequence goes on along the minus strand of NZ_LT800497.1, from coordinate 4,010,284 downwards.
ACGTTCACTTTTGGAGATATCAGAGAAATAAAAGATGTACCGGAAGAAGTCATTGCATATGAGCGTCTAAATAAAGATAAAAGTGTCACAGTGCTGGTTAATTTAAGTACAGAAAAGAAAACGGTTCTATTAAATCGTCCCGTTGAGGATATTATTTTATATAGTCAAATGAAGCCTTCGATAATAGGAAGCGAGATTGTATTAGAACCTTATCAAGGAATCGCTGTTAGCTGAAAAGGAGTGAAAAAGGATGTCTAATGATCAATATAATCAAACAGGCGAACAAATCATAAAGATTATTGGAAAAGACAATATTGAATCAGTAACGCACTGTGCAACGAGACTGCGTTTTAACGTCAAAGATAAAGATTCCATTGATACAGAGGCAATAGAAGATATTGAACTAGTAAAAGGTGTTTTCTATAACTCTGGACAATTCCAAGTCATTCTTGGTACAGGAGTTGTTAATAAAGTTTATAAAGCTATTACTGGCGATTCTGATGAGGAAGATGAAACACAATCGGATAATCAAGGTTCACAAGAGCAGAAGCCGAAGAAGGGGAAAATACAACGTGGCGTAAGAACGCTAGCCGATGTATTTATCCCAATTATTCCCGGGATTGTCGCAACAGGACTTTTCCTTGGATTACAAGGTGTATTGTTGAATGAATCTGTTTTAGGGTTCTTTGGCACAACACCGGACGCTATTCCGGAATCTGTATTGGCACTGATTACTGTACTGACAGATACGGTATTTGCTTTTCTGCCGGCATTAATTTGTTGGTCGGCCTTCAAGAAGTTTGGCGGTACTCCGATTATAGGATTTGTTATTGGGCTGATGCTTGTGTCACCTGCTTTGCCAAATGCTTATGAAGTGGCCGATGCGACGTCTAGTGTAGAACCACTGATGGCATTCGGTTTTATCCCGATTGTTGGGTATCAAGGTAGTGTTTTGACCGCACTTGTTGTTGGTATTATAGGATCCAAAGTGGAAATAAAGTTACGAGCGAAAATGCCAGATTCCCTAGATCTAATGTTCACTCCATTCTTTGTTATTCTTGTTGGTGTTTTAGGTGGGTTGTTAGTACTTGGACCAGTACTTCATATTGTTGAAAATGGTCTTGTTTATGTGGTTAATGGCCTTATCCATGTGCCATTTGGAATTGGCGGATTTATTATCGGGTTAATTTATCCGTTAGCCGTTATCACTGGAATGCATCACTTGTTCTTAATGATTGAAACAACCCTGCTTGCTTCGACCGGGTTTAATCCGCTTATCACGTTATGTGCCATGTACGGATTTGCCAATGCCGCCGTTTGCTTTGCAATCAGCCGTAAGAGTAAGAAAAAGAATATTAAAGTGATGGGAACCAGCGCTGGTATCACACAGCTTTTAGGTGTCAGTGAACCTGCACTCTTTGGTATTATCATTCGTTACGGAACACGTCCGTTAACTGTGATGCTCCTTTCTTCAGCTGTGGGAGGAATGGTGCTGTCTATTTTGGGAGTACAGGCTAATGCATACGGATTGGCAGTTATTTTATCTCCATTAATGTATATTTACAGCGGTTATCAATTTGTATCGTATATTATTGTCGGTGTAGCTACCTTTATTTTAGCGTATATCCTTGCTTCTTTGTTCGCTGTTCCAAAAGAATTATTAGAGCCTGATGAAAAAACAGCAGCCAAAAATTCCTGAAGGCAGTGATATACAGATTAAAAAGGAATGTAGGAAGGAGCTTCTGAAAATAATATGGAATGGACAAGAGACATGCGGTATCGTCATTACCATGAAATGACGGATACAGAAGAAAAAAAATTACTGGAAAAAGTGCATAAAAGCATATGGAGACAGCAGTTTCACATACAGCCTCCTTACGGGTTATTAAATGATCCAAATGGCTTTGCTTTCTATCAGGGAAAGTATCACTTGTTTTACCAGTGGTTCCCTTTTGGACCTGTTCATGGAATGAAGCATTGGTATCATGTGGAATCGAATGATTTGGTTCATTGGGAAGACAAAGGATTGGCAATGGCTCCTGAATATAACCATGAGAGCCATGGTATCTTCTCAGGTACAGGTATTGTTAAAGATGAATTATTGTATTTATTCTACACTGCGAATAAACGTGATGAGAACTGGAATCGTGAATCTTGTCAAAGCTTTGCTGTGATGAACAAAGACGAAAAGATTATCAAGCAGGAGAAGCCGATTATTCCCAAACAGCCGGATGGATATACTGCGAATTTTCGGGATCCAAAAGTATGGCAGCACAAAGATAAATTTTATATGATTGTAGGAGCAGAAAGAGAGAATCATACTGGGTGTTTGCTTCTCTATCAATCAGATGATTTGCTGGACTGGAGCTGTCAAGGTGAGCTGAAAACGGACTACGAACAATTTGGATATATGTGGGAGTGTCCGGATATCTTTCAAGTGGATGGAAAAGATGTATTGATGCTTTCTCCTCAAGGTCTTGAACCAGTAGGAGACACTTATCAAAATGTGCACAACTCTGGATGTTTTATTGGGCATTTTGATGATGAAAAACATCATTTCAAAAGTGATACCTTTCAAGAATTGGATGCCGGGTTTGATTTTTATGCGCCTCAGACAACGCAGGCTCCAGATGGACGCCAAATTTTAATTGGCTGGATGGGACTTCCAGATACGTCTTACCCAGCTGATAAAGATATGTGGGCAAATTGCTTAACGATTCCAAGAGAACTGCGTATAAAAAATAATAAAATCTATCAATCTCCGGTAAAAGAAATGGTCGAAAAGAGAGGTTCTGTGGCAGAATGGCATGGTAAATTGAATGGAAAAGAAAGAACGCTGGATGATTTTTCGGATACTGTTTACGAACTGAACTGCGATATGACAGTAGAAGATGGTATTGCAGGATTAAAGCTGCGTACGGGAAAAGAAGAAGAAACGTTGATTTATCTAGACACAAAACGTAATAAGATAGTACTTGACCGTACAAATTCAGGAATTCCAATAGCTGTAGATTATGGTACTGTACGCCAGGTTACCTGTACAGATAATAACATTTCTTTACGTGTGTTTGTAGATACTTCTTCTGTGGAGATTTTCGTCAATGAAGGTGAATTTGTCTTTACTACAAGAATTTTTCCGAAAGAAGAAAGTAAAGGGGTTAAACTATTTGCTGAAAACACGACAGCCTCTTTTGATATAAAGAGGTGGGAATATCTATCTTCATCAAACCCGAAAATGTTATAGAATCAATTTAAAAAGGTTCCGGTAATTATGCCAGCAGGTATTGCCGGGACTTTTTTATTGAAGTGTGATTCACCTTGGCGAGGAAAAATATTGTACCGTTTCCGATTCCATCAAAGCAGATATGCAGTTTAGATGAATTTTAAATGGTGAAGAGCAAGGTGCATAAGGAATGAAAGAGCCGAAAGTCAGCAAACGATTTGATTTGTGTACTTCCGGCTCTTTTGCCATTGCAGACTCGAATAAAATGCAACTCTATGACAACAGTCAGATTTGCTTTTTTATTCCAAAGCCGCTTTTACTTTTTCCTCTGCTTCATCTGTCACCCATTCTGTCCAAAGATCCTCGTTTTCTTTCAAGAATTTTTCAGCAGCTTCTTCCGTACTTGCATCTTCCTCCTGGATATATTGCAGTGCATCATTGGCAATGTCACTAGAAGTTTCATAGTTGCTTAAAAATTCGACAACTTCCGGTGCCCATTCCTCCAAATCATTGCTTACGGCGATATCAATATCCTGGGCGCCCATTTCAGAAAGTGGACCTTCTGGATCTTCTTCCAAAAGCGGTGTCATATCATACATGCCCATCACCCAATTTGGTTCATAGTTATACCCAACCCATGGTTCGCCACTTTCGTAAGCGTCTAAAAGGGAAATATTGATTGCTGATTCCGAACCTGGGCGGAAGTAGTTATAGTATTCATCCAAACCGTATTCGTCAATGCCATCAGCAAGCATCTGATCGACTTCCCAGCCGGATATAGCGCCGACAATTCGCCCTTTGCTGCTGTCATCCGGGTCTTCGAAAACCTCCCAATACTCGGAGAGGTCGGAAACGTATTCCAAGTCAGGAGTCATTGGTTCGATTCCGCGTTCCGGATCTCCTTCAATCATATATGTAGGAACATATAAGCCTTGGAAATTGTCATCAAAGTTCACAGAAACCTTTTGATAATCTCCATCTTCCAAACCTTCTGTATAGCTTTCTCCAAGGTTCTGCGTCCATACTTCCATATGTACATTAATTTCCTGATCTTCCAGTCCAGTCATTAGCGCAGCAGCGGATCCTGTCATGGTTTCTGTTTCATGACCATATCCGTTGGAAATAATAAAACCGGCGACATCATTATGAAATCGTAAACTATCCCAGCCTTCATCGGCTAAAACGATAGGACCGCCTTCATTTGTTGTTTCACCACCACATGCGGCGAGCAGGATGAAGGAAAAACCAATTAACCAATAACTTAATTTCTTTTTCATCATAAAATTCTCCTTATTTTTGATAACTCGATTATTAAAAAATAATATGGATTCATAAGACTATCTTTAAGATTAACGGGAATACAAGGGAGTATCAACTGGGCAATGTCCCTTATATAAGTGTTAAAATGCCGTAAAATTGCGAAAAGAAGTGTTTTTTACTAGATAATCATATAAAATCGGCTAATTTGTTGAAATATAACGCATTCTAGCGAATTTATCTCATATACACCCTATCCTGTTTAAAAAATAGAAGAATGATTGAACGAAATGCAAGCATGATAATAGCAATCCTATTCATCCTGGAACAGCAAGTTTTATATGCTTATTGTTAAGAGCGAAAGGTGAGGGAATAAGTAAAGTTCTTGACAATACCTACGAGGGGTATGTTATGATAAATATAGAAAGTAAGAGGAGGAGAAAAAATGACTAACGAAACGATTCAAGTACAAGGTATGTCGTGTGATCATTGTGTAAAAGCTGTTGAAGGAGCTGTAGGCGGTTTAGACGGTGTGGATACAGTAAATGTGCATCTTCAGGAAGGAAATGTGGATGTTTCCTTTGATAATGAAAAAGTAAAACTGGATGCAATCACAGAAGCAATTGAAGACCAAGGCTATGATGTTGTTTAAATAAAAATGTTTTTATTTAAACTTTTCCAGACCGTGTGAAGGATTTTACACGGTCCTCTTTTTAAATAACTACATACCCTTTACAGGTATAGGAGATGGTTTAAATGGAAGCTACAAAAGAAGTTACATTACCTATTGAAGGGATGACATGTGCAGCTTGTGCTACCCGAATTGAGAAAGGCTTGAAGCGAGTAGACGGTGTGGAAGATGCCAATGTGAACTTTGCGATTGAAAAATCGACCATTCACTATAATCCAGAGCAAACGTCTGTAGTGGATTTTGAGAAGAAAATTGAACAGTTGGGTTACCATGTGCAGCGTGAAAAGCAGACCTTTGATGTAGAGGGAATGACGTGCGCAGCTTGCGCTAACCGAATTGAGAAACGATTAAATAAAATGGATGGCGTGGCAGAAGCTAATGTGAATTTTGCATTGGAAAATGTTGCAGTAGAATATAATGAAGATCAAGTCACTTCCCGGGATATGATGGAAGTGGTAAAGAAGCTTGGCTACGCGCTTAAGCCTCAAGTTTCGAAGGAAGAGACAACAAATCGGAAGGAAGAGGAAATTCGTCATCAAACCGGAAAATTTATCTTTTCTGCTATTTTAACCTTACCTTTATTATGGACGATGGTGACCCATTTTTCCTTTACTTCCTTTATTTATTCGCCGGATATGCTGATGAATCCATGGGTGCAGTTGGCACTGGCGACACCTGTTCAGTTTATTGCAGGGAAGCAATTTTATGTAGGAGCTTATAAAGCATTACGAAATAAAAGTGCGAATATGGATGTGCTTGTTGCTTTAGGAACATCGGTGGCCTATTTATACAGTATCTTTCTCGGTATCGAATGGCAAATGCAAGGCGCGGCTGGCATGCCTGAATTATATTTTGAAGCTGCTTCCGTGATTATTACATTAGTATTGCTTGGTAAATTATTTGAGGTACGTGCTAAAGGACGTACAGGTCAGGCGATTAAAAAGCTGTTAGATATGCAGGCAAAAACAGCCCGTGTTATTCGTGACGGGGAGGAACTGGAAATTGCTATTGAAGAAGTAGCTGTTGGCGATCACATTATTGTTCGTCCCGGAGAAAAAATACCTGTTGATGGAGCAATTGTTAAAGGGAAATCAGCTGTAGATGAGTCAATGATTACCGGGGAAAGTATTCCGATGGATAAAAATATTGGCGACACAGCGATTGGTTCTACTATCAATAAAAATGGCATACTGACAGTAGAAGCGACAAAAATTGGAAAAGATACCGCGCTTTCACAAATTGTGAAGGTAGTAGAAGAAGCACAGGGAAGCAAAGCAGATATTCAGCGTGTAGCAGACCGTGTATCTGGTATCTTTGTTCCCGTCGTGGTTGGTATTGCTGTGGTAACATTCCTGGTTTGGTACATTTTTGTTTCTCCTGGAGATTTACGTGCAGCCTTAGTGCCTGCGATTACCGTCTTGGTTATTGCATGTCCTTGTGCACTTGGTCTGGCGACGCCAACATCAGTGATGGCAGGTTCAGGCAGAGCTGCGGAACTAGGTGTACTATTTAAAGGTGGAGAGTATTTAGAAAACACCCGCTCTATTGAAACGATTGTATTAGATAAAACGGGAACAGTAACAAAAGGGGAACCCGCACTGACGGATGTTATTCCTCAAGGAAATGCTGCGAAGGAAGATGTATTAAAAATGGCTGCTTCCGCTGAGAAACATTCCGAGCATCCACTTGCGGAAGCCATTGTGAAAGGCGCAGAAGAACAGCATATTGATTTAATTGAAACAACAGATTTTGAATCGATACCTGGAGCCGGTATCCAAGTGACATGGGAGGGAGAACCTCTCTATATTGGAACAAGAAAATTGATGGAACAGCAAAACATGGATATCAGCAATATCGAAGAAACAATGACAGAACTGGAAGCTGCCGGTAAAACAGCCATGCTTGTCGGTTTTCAAGGCGTGCTTTCAGGAATCATTGCCGTTGCCGATACCGTAAAAGAAACATCGAAAGAAGCAATTGAACGTTTGCATGAACAAGAGCTGGAAGTTATTCTGCTGACAGGGGATAATGAACGGACTGCGCAGGCGATTGCAAAAGAGGTTGGCGTCGATCGTGTGATTGCTGAGGTTTTGCCAGACCAGAAAGCAGATGAAATCAAGCGGCTCCAACAGGAAGGCAAAAAAGTAGCGATGGTAGGTGACGGTATTAACGATGCTCCTGCTTTAGCAATTGCAGATATCGGAATGGCCATTGGAACAGGAACGGATGTGGCAATTGAGGCAGCGGATGTAACACTGATGCGCGGTGACTTACACAGTGTGGCTGACAGTATTGAGCTAAGCGCCAGAACAATGCGGAATATCAAACAAAATCTATTTTTCGCTTTTGCTTACAATTCTGCGTCGATTCCAGTTGCTGCGATTGGTCTATTAGCTCCTTGGGTTGCCGGAGCGGCAATGGCATGTAGTTCCGTTTCCGTCGTACTCAATGCGCTCAGACTTCAACGCTTGAAGCTGAAAAGGGAGGCGTAATCCATGTCGATTAAAAAATGGGTGAGTATCGGGATTGCCTATGTATGTGTGGTTGTTATTGCATATGGTGTAATCACAGGGAGTAATCCATTTGAAAGCAATGATTTAGAGCCACATGATCATGCTACGGTGCAAGTTGGAGAAGTGAAAGCAAATGATATAGGGTAGAAATAAAAAACAGCCTGTATTCGCAATGAAAAGAATACAGGCTGTTTTTTATTAGGAAGATGTCCAGGTTCCTCCATTAATATGAATCGCTTGTCCGGTCATATAAGAAGCTTCTTTTGAGGCAAGCATAACATACGGCCAAGCATGCTCTGACGGCTGACCAGGGCGTCCCATTAAAGAATCCTGTCCAAATTTCTCCACTTTATTTTCATCAAATGAGGCGGGAATAAGCGGTGTCCAGACAGGTCCTGGAGCAACGGTGTTCGCTCGAATCCCTTTTTTAGCAAGGCTTTGTGCAATACTTCTAATGAAGGAAGTAATCGCACCTTTTGTTGCGGAGTAATCCATTAATGTGGCATTTCCACGATAAGAATTAATAGAAGATGTACTAATAATGGAGTCTCCTTCCTTCATATGCGGAACAGCTGCTTTCGTCAGATAAAATTGCGAGAAGAAATTCACGCGGAATACATCTTCAAATTGTTCAGAAGGGATATCTTCCACATTCTCCTGTTCAAATTGAATCGCTGCATTGTTAACCAGAATATTGATACCGCCAAATGCTTCTACTGTTTTCTCGACTAAATCCATACAATGGGCTTCTGCTTTAATATCTCCAGGGAGAAGAAGGCATTGAACACCTTCTGCTTCTACTAAATTCTTGGTTTCTTCCGCATCACCATGTTCATTTAAATAAGAAATTGCGACGTTTGCTCCTTCTTTTGCATATAAAATCGCAACTGCGCGGCCAATTCCGCTGTCACCGCCGGTAATCAGTGCATTTTTCCCTTTCAATTTATCCGTGCCTATATAATCTGTCGGCTGATGCGGGAGCGGGTTCATTTCTGACTCGATTCCCGGCTGCTTATTTTGTGTTTGTTTGGGAGTACTATTTTTCTGCATTTCTGTCGGTTCCATGATGTGTTCCTCCTTATTCCATTTAATCATGTGTCTATTAAAAGGTTTCCACTGACAAGCATTTTATAAACATTGTAATGTGAAAAAGCGTTGGAAAGGGATGGATATAAGGTGTAAGTTTTATGAAAACATGAGCTGTATAACACACGTCCTTTTAGCTGTATTTGTATAGTTATGGGAAACAGCTTTCTCATTTTCATAGGTGTGATTTAGAGAAAAGAACATTACGAAAACAATTTGAAGAGCCATTGATAATGATTTTTTGAAATATTTAAACAAATCATTAAAGAGTGGAGTGAAAGATATGAAATTATGTTGGAAGAAGGTAAAAAGATATGTAACCTTACCTTTTTTACTCCGACAATCGATCGTTTTATTGTATTAGGATTTGCTTTTATTGGCGCTTTTACAGGCAGTTTTTCTCAAGGGGTTATCCCTTTTTGGCAGGTATGCTGTATGTCATTATCTTTTTAGCTATTGTCATGCCGATTCTTAGAGTCATAGGAAATAAGTGGAGGAGGAAAAAAGGGATAGAAGAAAAAGATATGAAGCCTAATAAACGAGTAGAGCGTATCCTGCTAAATACCCTTCTTGGTATTGCTATTGCTCTTTTAGTGTTTGTTCTTGTTTTAAATCTTTTAGCCGATTTTTTCAGTTGGATATGGGTTGGATTGCATGTAATTGTTGTCTTAGTTGTCTATTTTTCTCGGTTTATACATCTTAGACGACTAGAAAGGAGCTGACTTTAGAGATGGGGTATAGAGTAACTTTTACTTTTAACTAAAACCATTTTTTATACAGTCCATTTTTTTGCTATGTGATTATAAATAACATAGTCCCTTTTGTTCTATATTTATAAAATATTATATTCTACATCTATAGAATATATGTTACACTGAAATGAATAACATACAGGGAGTGGTTAAGTGGATATACTGCAATCAACAAGTAGAGAAAGGGAAACGTACCAAGTCAAGTTCAGTTATTCTATTTTATGGGAATGCGCGTTAGGGATTGCGGCAATAACAAACACCAAGCTTCTCGATACATTAGATAAGCCTAAAGAACATTGGATGAATATAAAAGGTTCTATTTCGGATGATTTATCTGAACAATTGGAATTTGTTGAAAAAAATAACACGTGGAAAGCGCTGCTCCAAATACTCCATCAGCAGGAATTTTCAAGTCTTGAAGTGTTTGAACAATATGTACAAGATTTAACAGATACAGAGCTGAAGTTTATTTGTCTTCCTTTTGTCGGGAATCATTATCAATCCTATCGGAGGCAAGCTGCACAAGGGGGATCAGATTCTATTAAAGAGTTAAAGCGCATTACGGCCCTTAATCCTTTCTTTCCGGCATATATCGAATTTATTAGTACCTGTAAAGCTGCATCTTTAAAAAAACATTTGATTAAGGTAATGAGCAGCTGGTATCAGGAAATAGGGGAGGAGTACCAGCAGGAAACAGAAGCTATTTTAGAAAAGGATTATCAATCAAAGAAAGAGGTGCAGCAGAAAGTTTCTTCAGAGGAATTAGTGCAATGGGCAACCGGTGGGGTAACTTATATACCCGAACCCAGTGTTCATACTGTTTTATTGATACCTCAATATATTTATCGTCCCTGGAATATTGAGGCAGATATCGAAGGAACTAAAGTATTTTATTATCCGGTTGCGAATGAAAGTGTATCTCCAAGTGATCGGTATATGCCGGATTATTTTCTCGTTCAGAAATATAAAGCATTAGGTGACGAGGTACGGTTGAAGATGGTTAAATTATTATCTGAACATCCAAGGACGCTGCAGGATATGACAGAAAGACTAGATATCGGGAAATCGACAATTCACCATCATTTAAAAATATTAAGAGCGGCAAAAATCGTAGAAATACGCGATTCCAAATATTGCTTGAAAAAGAATGTATTTTCCCTTTTAGCAAAAGAATTTGACTGGTATCTGGAAAAATGAAGGGCATAAAGCGAAAGGAAACGTCCATTTTTAAGAATCAATCTTTTCTGTCCATATGGATTGGCAACGGGATTTCAGAGCTGGGCGGTGCTTTTGGAACCTTTTGTAACTCCATTTTGATTTATCAATTAACAGGATCCACCCTGGCCCTTGGGAGTATGTGGCTGTTATATTTTATCCCTTCTTTGGTGCTCCAATTATTTATCGGTCCGTTTATTGACCGTTGGAGCCGCAAGTGGATATTGATATTCTCCCAGATGACAAGAGGCTTCGTCTTTCTTGTGCCGCTGTTTGCTTTATGGACAGAATCGCTTTTGCCATGGCATGTCTATTTCGTGCAGATTATCGTTGGATTAATCACGCCGCTGTATGTTCCGGCAAATCAGGCAATCACGCCCTCTACCGTGGCAAAGGGGCAATTGGAAATAGCGAACGCTTATCTGGAAGGAACAGCACGGCTCATGACCTTTACCGCTCCTTTTTTAGGAGGAGTCGTGATTGAATATCTGGGTGTCTTGCCTACGATGGTTCTAGTAAGCACATTGCTTTTGTTAAGCGGTTTCACATTACTTTTTATCCAAGAGACGAGAATCCAGCAAAAAACAAGAGCGCCGTGGATAAAGGAATTTACAGAGGGTATCACTTATTTTTTTAGAAAACGAGTGATTGTCTGGTTAGGAATATTTCTTGGTTTTGTCCAATTTGGTGTTGGGGTGACAATGGTTACGACACTTCCTTATATAACAGAGGAGTTATTTGGAAGCTACGCAGCATACGGTTATTTTATGGCTGGTTTCCCTATTGGTTTCATCTTAGGATCTATTTTGGTTGGTAAAATAAAATATAGAAGCCGAAGAAGACTCATGCTCAGCGCTTTATTTATCGGCGGACTGACCTTTGTATTCTTATTTTTCAATACAAGTGTTTTATTGGGGATTCTGACAGAGGTAATAGGCGGAGTAGCTATGGCTGTTTTCGGGATACATAATACGACAATTTGCCAAAAAATAATCCCGCATCATTTAATGGGTAAAATATTCTCTGTAAGGCTGTTAATTATTCGGTGTATGATGCCATTAGGTGTCCTGGCCGGTGGTTACTTAAGTGACATGTGGGGCGTCCGGCCATTATATTTATTGATAGGGACTGTGATAAGTACCACCTCTTTAATGGGAATCTTGCTTCCATATTTTAAATTTATAGATGAAGATATGGAAAAAGAAAAGGAAGCGAACCTGGCTTAAAATAAAGAAGCTATATGAAACGAGATTTTCATATAGCTTCCTTCCATTACTGTATTTTATTTCATCATTGGCTGGAATGCTTTACAGTTCCCGTATCGATTTATCCGCTAACTGAATCACCGTCATATCATCCATTGGCGGATTATGCAGTCCAGCTCGGACATCGCGGTAATAGCGCTCAAAATTATTTTTCAGCTTGAGGCTTTGTGCGCCAACAACACGCATCGCAAGGTCTACCCCTCGGACTGCTTTATTGGTGACAGACAGCTTTACTGCTCCTAATTCTGGTCCCATGGTGTTTCTGATTTCTTCCTCCGCCTTATCCCACTTATCCGCAATGGCATGCAGGAAATGCTCGGATTCTAATAAAAGAAGCTCTAGATCACCCATTTTTTGTTTTACATTCGGCAACTCGGAAATCGTGCCCTTGATACTGTTTGGCGAGTAACTCGTTGCAAATGCGACAGCATCCTTCTGAGCAGCTTGGGCAATACCGAGATAGCACGCCGGGACATGCAATAACCATCCAGCTGGTTTTCTTTTTTGATTGGAAGTGATTTCAACGAGAGCGTCTTTATCTAAATGGACATCTTCTAAAACGAGATCATGACTGCCAGAACCACGCATGGCAATGGAATCCCATGTTTCCTCTACGTTGACACCTTCTAAGTCATGTTTTACAAGGAAATTACCAACGTCATCTGTTCCATCGATAGATGCACTAACGATAAAGTAAGTTAAAATCGGAGACAGTGTGGTAAAGTTTTTTCGTCCGGTAATTATCCAGCCATTATCTTTTTTGACCGCGGTTGTTTCCGGTTTTCCTCCACGAGTCGGACTTCCGGTTGCCGGTTCGGTTGCAGCGCTATTTAATAATGCGCCATTTTCAACAACATCTTTGACAACTTTTTTATAAACATTTTCTTTCCAAGGTTTCGTTTCGCCTAAATCTTTCATAATTCCCATATGCCAGCCGATAGAAAGACCAGTTGACCCGTCCGCCTGTGCAATAATTTGTTGATAGGAAACCAGTTCATCAACTGTGATACCAGCTCCTCCATCTTCTTTTGGCACGGTAAGTGCTGGATAGCCGATGTTTTGCAGGTCTTTAAAGTTTTCGTATGGAAAAGCATCAGCTGGAAGGTGGCGAACTCGCTCACCAAAGGGTGCAACCGTTTTGGATAATAGTTGGATGCGCTCTTCTTTTGTGTGTAATTCCATTAAATGATTCATAACCGTATTCCTCCTTGAGAAAAACAAAGTATGTTAATCAGATTTGTTTTGTTTCTATTATTTCATTATCAGAGAAATAGTTCAATCATCTTCCTTCCATGAAACATTTTCGATGGACGTTAACGTGTTATTACAAGAGATGCTTAACTATTTGTTAAAATAGGGTAAACTAAATGGAGAAGGTTCAAAAGCAAGGAGGGTATAAATTGAATCAAGAAAAGCACTTTACACTGTTATCAGACGCGTTTTACCAGTATCCTACCTTACAGATGGCAGAAGAACTGCTTGGATGTATTTTAGTTAAACAAACGGAGGAAGGAACAAGCTCTGGATTTATTGTTGAAACAGAAGCATATTTGGGAAGTGCTGATAGAGCTGCACATGGATTTAAACGGAGAACGAAGCGGACAGACATTCTCTATGCAGAGGCTGGGATGACCTACACGCATCTTATTCATAATCATTGTTTAATTAATGTCGTCAGCGCAGAGAAAGAAGTACCGGAAAGTGTGTTAATCCGGGCAGTGGAACCTTATACAGGAATCGATCAAATGTTGGCTCGCCGGCCAGTAAAAAAATTTCAAAACTTAACAAGCGGTCCAGGAAAACTATCGCAGGCTTTAGATATTAATATGGGAGATTATGGACGGTCTCTCAAAGAGCCGCCGTTATTTATCGCGGAAGGAAAGAAACCGGAGAAAATAAAAACTGGTCCACGAATTGGTATTGATAACTCCGGAGAAGCAAAAGATTATCCGTATCGATTTTGGGTAGCTGGTAATAAATTTGTTTCGAAATAATCACTCAAATTCCCGTTATCATTTGTTGGATAACGGGAATTTGTATGTAGAAGAAACAAGTATATTGATAGTGCAAGCAAATCTGGAAATGGATGGTTTGAGTAAAATATATACTTACATTATAATAATACTAGGATTTGAATAATACATGACAGTTTTGAAATGAAAGCTGATTATGTTCATAATAAAAGTGAGACAGGGGACGTATTGTCTAAAATATGCAAAGGAGCGTGCATCATGAAACAGGTAGAGATTGCAGTAACAGGGATGGGGGCTGTTTCTCCATTTGGCATAGGGACATCCGCTTTTTGGGATAATGTCATTGCGAATCATTCTGCGGTAAAAGAAATAACCGATGAGAATATGAGGAAATGGACAAAAGTAGGAGCGCGTGTACCTGATTTTGATGTGTCTGATTTTCTTTCTAAAAAGATTACCCGAAATACCGATTATTTTACCCAGCTGGCGTTAATTACAGCAGATGAAGCGTTAAAGGATGCAGGTCTCTTAAAAAGTGATGGAGAGACGTTTATCGATGACGTCGATCGGAATCGATTCGGAACAGCAATTGGAACAGCTTTTGGTGGTATTCAATCTTTGGAACAGGCGTCTGAAAAATTAGCAACGGGAAAGGCGAAACGAGTCGGACCGCGTATGATTTCTAAATCTATTCCGAACGCAGCCGCAAGCACACTATCCATTCAGTATGGATTTCGAGGGCCGTCGAATACATATGTAACCGCTTGTGCAGCTTCAGCCAATGCGATTGGGGAATCCGCTCACTGGTTTTTCCGTGATGACGTGGATTATATTCTTGCTGGAGGCGTAGACAGCTTGTGGTCAAATGTCTTTTTATCCGGATTAGGCGATGCCGGTGCATTGGCAGCGAAAGGTCCGGAAGATTTTTCAACATGGTCCCGCCCGTTTGATGCGGCACGGACAGGGATGGTCATGGGAGAAGGCGCAGGTTTATTTGTTCTTGAGCCGCTAGAGCGTGCCAAAGCAAGGGGGGCACACATTTATGCAACGTTAAAAGGCTATGGCGCTTCCAATGATGCGTATCATGATACGTCACCGGACCCGGAAGGAACAAGTGCTGCATTGGCAATCGAGCGGGCGCTCCGTTCCGCACAACTCAAGCCGGATGATGTGGATTATATTAATGCGCACGCGACGTCGACACCAGCTGGAGATATTGCTGAGACCAAAGCATTAAAAATGATATTCGGCGAGAAATTAGACCACATGCCAGTCAGCTCCATCAAAGGTAGTGTCGGGCATTTATTAGGAGCGGCTGGAGCTATTGAAAGTATCGCGTCGATCAAAGCAATAGAGACAGGAATATTACCGGCAACGCTTCATTCTGAAAATCGGGATGAAGCGGCGCCGTTGGATATTGTTCCAAATGCAAGCCGCAAGCAGCCAATCCAAACAGCAATGAGTAATTCCTTTGGTTTTGGCGGGCAGAATGGCATTGTGATTTGGCAGGCACCTCAAGACTGAACGGGAAAAAGAGGAAACAAATGATGAAATGGAGAGATAACATGCTGGAAGAACGGCAAAATCATGCAAGTGTAGAGGAGCGGCAGGCTGCACTGGAAAAAATGTACCCAAGTTGGGAGAAGCGGACGGTTGCGACGCATTTTTATAAGCAGAGCCGGCAATATAGTGATTATCCTTTGATTATGATGCCGGATAAGGTCGTGACCTATGAAGACATGTGGGAGCAGGCTCGTGAGTATGCAAAGGCGATGCTAAATACAGGTGTTGCGCCTGGAGACCATGTAGCTGTTTTAATGGAAAACGAACCGGAGTTTGTTGCTTTATTTATTGCAACTTCGATGGTGGGAGCGGTTGTGGTGCCGGTGAATACGCAGCTGCAGAAGGATGAAGTAACTTATATGCTTCGTCAATCCGATAGCAATTGGCTGATCACTCATCAATACGCTGGAAAGCAGCATCATGCGGAAGTGTTAAAGGATATGGTTTCTGAACTCCAAAAAGATGCTGATAGTTCTTTTAAAAAAGCAATTTGTATGCCGAATAAAGAAGCAGCTGTGCCGGAAATGTACATGGCATGGGAAGTGTTCTTACAAGGTGCAGAGGCAGTGGAAGAAACGGCGCTAAACAACCGCTGGAAAGAAACAGATAACCCAGACGCAACGGCCGCTATTATTTATACTTCCGGCTCTACGGGCTTGCCAAAAGGCGTCATGTTAACCGATGATATGCTGCTCCGTTCCGGTTTTGCAACGTGCCTGACTAGAGGGTATGAAGTGGGGAGACGGATTTATGCACCATTACCGATGTATCATGTTTATTTTCTGCAGGAAGGTTTATTTGCTGCTTCTTTTGTAGGAGGAGGGATGGTAACCTGTCATGCATTTCAACCGCTGCAATCACTGGAGTTGATGGAGAAATACCAAGTTCATGATTTTCTCGCTGTCCCATCGATGCTTGTTGCCTTATTGAATCGACCGGAAGTAAAACAAACGAATCTAAAGTCTCTTTATGCGCTATTATGCTGTGCAGCCCCTTCACCGGTTCCGTTATGGAAAAGAGCAGTAGATGAATTAGAAGTGACGGAAATCGGTACAGGCTGTGGAGCAACAGAAGCGGGTTCCACTACGATGCTGACGGAAATCGGTGATTCATTGGAGACTATCTCCACCACAGTCGGGAAGGTAAAAACTGCAGGAGCGGCTGCTCATCCGGAGTTTGGAGATAAAAGTGTGACGTACAAAGTGATTGACCCGGATACGAGAGAAACATTGCCAGATGGTTCTGTCGGTGAGTTAGCAGTGCGTGGAAATGTTGTAACAGAAGGGTATTATAAAAAGCCGGAAGAAACAGCTTTTGCTAAGGATGCGGATGGTTATATCCGCAGCGGCGATTTAGGGACCATTGATGAACAAGGTTATATTCGGCTGTTAGGCAGAAGTAAGGACCTTTATAAAGTATCCGGAGAGACGGTAGCTCCCAAAGAAGTAGAGGATGTTATTTCTATGCACCCGGCAGTGAACCAAGTATACATCGTTGGTGTGCCGGACCAATTAACAACAGAAACCGGTGCTGCGTTTGTCGAATTAAAACAAGGCGAAACCTGTACGAAGCAAGACATCAGAAAACTGTGCCGGGAGCATGTAGCACGTTTTAAAGTACCGCGTTATATCTGGTTTGTGAATGCAGCGGATTGGCCGCTGACAGGGACAGGGAAAATACAGAAATTTAAACTGCAGGATATCGCGCAGGAAAAATTGAAGAAATAACGTTTCCATTTGACCTTTTAGAACACATTAATAGATTGAATAGAGCGAAAAGGACTTTCTTAATGTATCCAATTAAGAAAGTCCTTTTTTGATTTTACAAAAAATAATAAAAGCGTTTACAGAAAGAAAAAATCATGTTAGGATACTTGTATACAAGTATTCGAAGTATAAAGTTACATGTTTTGAAAGCCTTTTATTGAGAAATACAAATAATAGAGGCAGTTGATTTTATAATCTATAGCAAGATAGCGGGATAAAATAGAGTAACAAAATACAATAAAAGCGAGGGATGGAAATGGATCAGAATAAGTATATGCTCGGAGTCGATATCGGCACAACGAGTACAAAAGCCGTGCTGTATCGGGAAACGGGTGACATTTTGGCACAGAGCAGTCAGGGATATGACATGCAAACGCCGGACATCCGAACGGCGGAGCAAAGTCCGGAAGACATTTATCAGGCGGTACGTTATGTTATCCGGGAAACAGTGAAGGAATCAAAGATTGGTACAGAGCATCTTTCCTTTATTTCCTTCAGCAGTGCGATGCACAGTCTTATCGCCATGGATGAGGATAATAAAGCGATTACCCCATGTATTACCTGGGCGGATAACCGCAGTTCACATTGGACAAATAAAATCAAAAATGAATGGAACGGCCATGATATTTATCTGCGGACGGGCACGCCGATTCATCCGATGTCTCCATTGAGTAAAATTACATGGCTGGAGCAGGAACATCCGGAGATAGCTGGAAAAACAATGAAATACATCGGGATTAAAGAATATGTTTTTTATCAATTCTTTGGAGAATATGTGATGGATTATTCGCTTGGTTCTGCTACCGGAATGATGAACTTGGAAAACCTCGACTGGGACGAAGGAGCTCTTGAAGTAACAGGTATTTCAACAGACAAGCTGCCGAGACTGGTTCCGACAACAGCAAGCTTTACCAATTGTCATCCGGAGATTGCCAAAGATTTAGGAATCGCACCAGACATGAAATTTATTATCGGCGCAAGTGATGGGGTGTTATCCAATATTGGCGTGAATGCAGTTAAAGAAGGAGATGTGGCAATTACAATCGGTACGAGCGGAGCAATTCGTACAGTGATTCCTAAACCGCGTACCGATCAAAAAGGGCGTATTTTTTGTTATGCGCTAACAGAAAATCATTGGGTTATCGGTGGTCCGGTAAATAATGGCGGCATGGTGCTGCGCTGGATTCGTGATGAACTTGCTGCAAGTGAAGTGGAAACAGCAAAACGCTTGAACATAGATGCTTATGAAGTGTTGACTGCAATCGCCAAACAAGTGGAGCCGGGTTCAAACGGTTTATTATTCCATCCATTTTTAGCAGGAGAGCGTGCACCACTTTGGAATGCAAATGTTCGCGGATCATTTATTGGGCTTACGCTAAACCATAAAAAAGAGCATATGGTTCGCGCTGCTTTAGAAGGTGTTATTTTTAATTTATATACCGTTTTCCTGGCGTTGGTAGAAGTAATGAATGCTCCAGTGAAATCAATAAAGGCTACAGGCGGATTTTCAAAATCGGAATTATGGCGGCAAATGATGGCTGATATCTTTGACCAGGATGTGATTGTTCCGAAAAGCTACGAATCTTCCTGTCTTGGTGCTTGTCTGCTTGGATTGTATGCAGAAGAAAAAATTGATTCCTTTGATATGGTGGAGGATTTGATTGGTTTTACCCATCAGCATGATCCGAATCCGGAGAATGCCCTAATTTATCAGGAATTAATGCCAATGTTTATCAATATTTCACGTTCATTGGAACAGGAATATGAACAGATTGCAGCTTATCAGGAAAGAAGATCACTGGAAAATAAAAAGCATGAAAATAGGAGTGAATAAAGATGGAAAATGTTTATCCGCTTATCATAGTAGCATTAGCAGTCGTTACGTTATTACTGCTTATTATGAAGTGGAATTTAAATACGTTTATTGCATTGATTGTCGTTTCTTTATTAACCGCTTTAGCGCTGGGCATGTCTCTTGGGGATATTGTTGAAACGGTACAAGAAGGACTCGGCGGAACACTTGGCGATATCGCGCTTATCTTTGTTTTTGGCGCAATGCTGGGGAAATTACTTGCTGATGCAGGAGGCGCACAGCGTATTGCGTTAACATTAATCAATAAGTTTGGTGAAAAACGTATCCAATGGGCTGTCGTTATTGCTTCCTTTATTATCGGGATTGCATTATTCTTTGAAGTCGGCCTGGTATTATTAATTCCAATTGTTTATCAGATTGCAAAAGAAGTTAAAATGCCATTATTATACCTTGGGCTGCCGATGACAGCTGCCTTATCTGTGACACACGGATTCTTGCCGCCTCATCCGGGTCCGACAGTAATTGCACAACAGTATGAAGCAAATATAGGGATGGTCCTTCTTATCGGTATTGTGATTGCGGTTCCAACAGTGATTATTGCCGGACCATTATTTACAAAAGTAGCACAGAAATTAGTACCCGATGCTTTTTCGAGAATCGGTAATATTGGGTCGCTTGGGACGACGAAGACATTTAAAGAAGAAGAAACACCTGGATTTGGTATCAGTGCGTTAACAGCACTTTCTCCTGTTATATTGATGGCGGTTACAACCATTGTGCAGCTAATTCAAGATATTGGCGGGCTTGCGGATAATTTGTTTTTTGAAATTGTAGGCATCATCGGTGAACCAATGATAGCTCTGCTTCTATCGTTATTATTTGCGATTTACACCATGGGTATTGCACGC
The DNA here is from genome assembly GCF_900166635.1 of Oceanobacillus timonensis. Taxonomy (NCBI): domain Bacteria; kingdom Bacillati; phylum Bacillota; class Bacilli; order Caryophanales; family Bacillaceae; genus Oceanobacillus; species Oceanobacillus timonensis. The sequence goes on along the minus strand of NZ_LT800497.1, from coordinate 3,990,259 downwards.
AACATTCCAATGAAAACATTGATGAGTTCAGCAGAAGAGTCTGTTCGTGGAATCAGCGTTGTTCTGCTGGTTACTGCAGGCGGCGGTGCTTTAAAACAAGTCTTAATTGACGGTGGAGTCGGTGATGCAGTCGCAAATATCTTTTCTAATACCAATATGTCCCCGGTTCTATTAGCCTGGATCATTGCTGCTATTTTGAGAGTTTCATTAGGTTCGGCAACGGTTGCTGCATTAACAACAGCCGGGATGGTTATTCCATTAATTGAGGGGACCGATGTGAACCTGGCGTTGATGGTGTTAGCTACAGGTGCCGGAAGCTTGATTGCTTCTCACGTGAATGACACAGGTTTTTGGATTTTCAAGGAATACTTTAATTTATCTATGAAAGAAACATTTGCAACATGGACGCTGCTGGAAACGATTATATCTGTATCAGGGTTAATCTTTACCCTTTTAATCAGTTTCATTATTTAAAAACTTGGGAAAGCTGAGAGTAGTGTAAAACAATCTTGTAAATTGATGTTACGGACATCAGTTTCTGAAATATGGATGTGAAGGGTGTTCAGATTCTCTAAATTATAGAGCGTTTGAACACCTGTTTAAGGGAAAGGGATGAAAAAATGAATTCAATTGGCATGTTTGGACTGGGAGTAATGGGAGCGAATCTTGCTTTGAATATGGCGAATAAGGGTGAGAAGGTTGCGGTTTATAATTATACACCCGATTTAACAGAAGCTTTTCAAGAAAAGCACCCGCATGCGAATACAACAGCGTATTATGAGTTAGCGAAGTTTATTCATTCGTTAGAAAAGCCGCGGAAAATCTTTCTGATGGTAACAGCTGGAGCAGTTGTCGATTCCGTTATTGAAAGTCTTTTGCCTTTGTTGGATCAAGGCGATATTATTATGGATGGAGGAAACTCCAATTTCCAGGATTCCAATCGCAGGTATCATGATTTGAAGGAAAAAGGGTTTCACTTTATTGGAGTAGGCGTTTCCGGTGGAGAAGTGGGGGCATTGAATGGACCTGCACTTATGCCAAGCGGGGATAAAGAAGCCTATCAACATGTCGCTCCAATACTGGAAAAAATTGCGGCACAGGTTGATGGTAAAGCCTGTTGCTCCTACCTTGGTAAAGAAGGTGCCGGGCATTATGTAAAAATGGTGCATAATGGCATTGAATATGCAGATATGCAGCTTATCACAGAAGCCTATCAATTCTTGCGGGAAAGATTAGGCCTGGACGTCAATGAAATAGCCGCTATTTTTGCAGAATGGAATCAAGGTGAGCTGGAAAGCTATCTGATGGAAATCACAGCGGATATCTTAACGCGTGTAGATGATGAGACAAACCAGCCTATGGTTGATGTCATTTTAGATAAATCAGAGCAGAAAGGAACAGGCAAATGGACAAGTCAAAATGCGCTTGATATTGGTGTTCCTTTAACGATTGTGACAGAATCTGTATTTATGCGGTTTTTATCCAATGTGAAGGAAGAGCGCATGATTGCGGAACAAGAATTGGCAGGCCCTGATCCATTATTGACACAAGCTGACAAGAACGGGTGGATTGAACTCGTGCAGCAAGCATTATTTATGGGGAAAATAAGTACCTACGCACAAGGGTTCTATCAATATAAACAGGCATCGGAGCAATATAACTGGGATTTGCAGCTTGATGAAATTGCACTGATTTTCCGCGGCGGATGTATTATCCGTGCAGGAATATTAAATGAAATCAGCGATGCTTTTAAAGCGGATCAAGCACTATCAAATCTTTTCCTTTCTCCTTATTTCAAAGCAATTTTGAATGATTACCAAGCTGCGATGCGTAAAGTCGTTATCAAAGGAATGGAAACGGGGTTAGCATTGCCGTGCTTTAATGCTTCATTGGTATATTATGATGGCTACCGTTCTGGAAAAAGTGGTGCTAATTTGATTCAGGCGCAGCGTGATTACTTTGGAGCGCACACATTGGAGCGTATCGATAAAGAAGGGCATTTTCATATACAGTGGTAATATATATGGTCAAAAAGGGAGTGTTTGAAGATGTTAAACGCTCCTTTTTTGTATGAAAATTAATAGGTGAAAAGTACTCGTGAAATAAAGCGAAGACAGCTTGTATCTTTCTTTTCAATCAGTAACTTTGTGTTATAATCATTTACATATTGTATCAGCAGGAAAGAAAAAGGATAAAAAATGGATTCGAATAATAAAAATGTTTCCAGTGCAAATCGTGGTTGGTCAAGAAGTGAAGCAGTATCCTTTTGGATATGCTGTACTTTAAAGAAAAAATACAATGAAACTTGTTGTTTCTGAATTTTGTACATTTTGTAAAAGGGAAGGGGTACCAATTGCATCCATTTCATTTATCGCAAGCAATATATTTTGGAAGTATTATTCTTTTTATTATCCTTTTATTCATGTATGAAAGGATAAGCAAACGGAGCATCCCTAAAACGATGATTTTCATATATAGTCTGATTATCGTATTTTTAATGTGTTTGGTAATCTCCGTTTATTTCTATATAAAGTACGATTATTTTTTATTTTTTCCAGTAGACTACTTTCAGTCGCATGATTATATATTTGCTGCCTTGGCATTCATTATATTTGGAAAAATATTTTCGCAAAAGGATTTGAAATTAACTAAAAAAGATAACATCCTTATCTGTTGTTGTTTGACACTTATCGTCTTGATAGCGGTTGTTCCAACTTCTGAGAAAGCAGTTGATAATTATCAATATCACAAAGCAGAAAAAATATTAGCCGAAGAAGAGAATCATTTCAATGCAGCAATTACTTATGGTGTATCAAGCTGCAGAGAGAATGCAGAATACCGTAAAACATATCAGATTTTTGAATGTGAAGCAGATGCATCTCGTTTATATTATATGTTTGTTAATAACACGACATCAGAGGAACAACATGTAGTGGTCCATTTGTCTTTGCTAGATCAAAACAATAAGCAAGTAGATTCCTTTTCTTCAACAGAGATGACGCTACAGCCTGGTCGTATATATAAGGTCCTATTTGATAGTGACGTATTCAACCGACCAGACTGGATGCAGCATTCTTTTCGTTCTTCTAAACAATTTGAAGCCTATCAGTATGAAATCGAATGGGTATCGAATGACGGAAGTGGATAGAATAGTAGATATTTTTGTTGGAAAAAAGTGTATCGTATGTCATTCGTTTTTTACTCCCTGGGCTTGCAGCCTATTTGGAGAAAAGGGATGAGAGAAGGGAGGATTATCTTTTTTACGATGATAATCCTCCCTTTGTCATGATGACATATTTATTGCTGGCTAGTTTCTTTCCACTCTAATTCTGGCATCCATTGTGTCATGTGCTTCTGCATGTTAGACAGCACTCCATCAAGATTCTCTATTTGACCTGAGGATGCTTGTTCTAACGGAACAACTTGGATATTTTTCATCGTACCGTCATCTTCTTCAAACTCCACAAAAGTTGGCAGGAAGCCGGGATCTTCGACATGCACGTCATTATCTTCTTTCACCAGATTAAATTCGAAAATACCGCCAATACGGTTATAAAACTGATATTGCCCGGATAAGAAATTGCCTAAAGAATAGGCAACTAACGTTTTGTTCCCTTCTTTCCCTTCCAGCCATTCTACTGGCTGCAGCACATGCGGATGATTTCCGATGACGACATCAACTCCAAGGTCTGCGGCATATTGTGCCAAATTCTTTTGCTCCTGATTGGGCATCCGTTCTTCTTCTTTGCCAAAGTGCAAACTGATAATCGTTGCATCTGCAAGTTCATCTGCTTTTTCTACTTCCTCTTTGATTTGCTCGCGGTTAATTAAATTAACGAGATAGGGTTTCCCATCCGGAACAGACATGCCATTTGTTCCGTATGTATAACTTAGAAAGGCAACGGAAATATCCTGGTCGGTTTCCAGCACGCTTATTTCAGATTGATCGTCGGCGCTTTTGAAACTTCCTGTGTAAGGCATGCCGATTTCTTCATAATAGGCAATCGCATTTTGAATTGCTGCTTCGCCTCTGTCCATGGTATGGTTATTTGCCATTGTTACCATATCGACTCCGGCATCCTGTAAAGCATCGCCGATTTCAAAGGGGCTATTAAAATTAGGGTAACCGGATAAGCCGATATCTTCACCGCCCATAATGGTTTCTTGATTAGCAACTGTCATATCGGATGCCCTTAAATCATCTGCCACTGCAGCAAGCATCGGTTTGAAATCATATGTTTTTCCATCCCAGGCATCGTCGTAAACGCGGTCATGAATTAAGATATCGCCAATTGCAGAAATAGTGACTTTAGGGTCGATCCAATCGGTTTCTTTTAAACTAATAGATGTCTGTTTGGACGAATGTTGTTTGTCTGTATGATCATCCGGAGACGGTATACAGGCTGTTAATGTTAAAATGAACAAAATGATGATAAAATATTTTAAATGATGCATATAAACCTCTGCTAATGATTAATTTTATTTAGTTATAGGATACCATAACCAGTATTTTAAATAAAATGATGCATTTTTATACAACAACAGCAGGAGAGAGGTGAGAATAATTGGTTTACGTTATTGCTTCCGTTCCGCTTGTATTTTTTATTCTTTTTTTTATCAGTTATTTGCAAGACCCGCGTAAACTAATCAATGGACTGTGGTTTAATAGTTTTTTACTAACGTTCCTGTTCTTTTGTGCGTTCTTTTATATATACATCGACGGACCTTATCAGTATTTTCTATTAGTTATTCCGTTGCTTTTTTTAATTATACTGATTCCGTTTGGTCTGCTCGCTTTCCTTGCTGGGTTATTTTATAATGCTAAAGTATTAATGCAGAAGGAAGGGAAAAGATTCCGGAATTCTTTAACCTTAATCATGGCTCTAGGTATACTTACATTAATTGTGATGAATATAATTAATCCATCGCGTTTTTTTCCGGATTATTTAAGCCCGCTTTTTGGAGGAGCTGGGCTGGTGGTTATCTATGTATTTTTACATATGTTTAACTTTTTGACAGCTTATAGTCTGAATCAATGGAATCGCCCAAAGAAGAATCAGGATTATATCATTGTATTGGGAAGCGGATTAATCAATGATCAGGTGCCTCCGCTGCTTGCAAGCAGAATTAATAGAGCAGTCGAATTTTACAATCAGCAGAAAAAAGAGACTGCTCCACCGAAAATTATATTTTCTGGCGGACAGGGACCGGATGAAGGTATTCCGGAAGCAAAAGCAATGCAAGCATATGCTGTAGAAAAAGGGATACCGATTGAAGACACCATGATGGAGGATAAATCTGTCAGCACGTACGAAAATATGGTTTTCTCTAAAAGAATCATGGATAAAAGGAGCGGGGAGGGAGCATACCGGAGTATTTTTGCGACAAATAATTTTCATTTGTTTCGGGCAGGAATGTATGCAAGGAAAGCAGGTCTGGACAGCCAGGGAATCGGTTCGAAAACAGCATTTTATTATTGGCCGAACGCGATGGTCAGGGAATATATTGCGATTGTCGTTATGAGACACCGTCGTCATGTGATGGTTGTTGGCTGTATTATGGGCTTCTCCCTATTTCTGACGATGATTTTTTATTTTTTTAGTTAGGTCATCAATGATAATAAAAGAAATCCAAACATATCTCATGCTGATAGAAGCATATGGATACACGTTTGGATTTCTTTTATTAAGAAGTTTCACTTTATGTCAGCTCGACCCAGTCAGGAACCTGAATTCTGCTGAGAATGTCCATTTCTTTTTCGCGGGCATCGGTGTAGGAGCTGACTTCTCTTAAATTTTCATCTGCTTTCCCGGGATGCGTCATTACTTCAACAGATGAAACATTTTCTTTTTGTATAATGTCGAATAAATCATCCGTGACCCCATTTTTATAAAAGCCTGTCCATAACTTTTCCGTCCAGCAAATATCTGGATGGTCTGCCAAGGAGTCAACACGTCGCACAGGAACTTCGTATTCTTGAGCCAGCTTGATCACAAGGTTTCTTAAAGGCGCCCAGCCGTGTACATGATGGTGACTGTCAATATGGTCCAGAGGTAAGCCTGTTGCTAAATAAGCCTCCAGTTGGGCGCGCCATTCTAACTCCACTTCTTCCAAATTTGGAGCTTCCATTTCGTGAAAATTGCTGGTAAATCGAAACGTGCCATCTGAGTTTATGAGATCTGGGATCATGGTATGAAGAGGTTTCCCCCAAGTTAGTACCAGATGAATGCCAATTTTTAAGCTAGGATGTTCTGCTGCCTTTTCGATGGCATAATTTGTAGCAAGGCCGTTCATCATTAAAGTTGTAGATGTTACACAACCGTTTTCGTGTGCCTCGATTATGCCGTCTGTTACCCCTTTTGTCAGTCCGAAATCATCTGCATTTATTTCGACTCTCATAGAATCACCTCTTAATAGTTTTTCGTTATTTGGAATAACTGCGTTCAATCGAAAAGTTTGTTTTATCCCCTCGAAAGAAAGATCTGGAAAATTCAATTTTTGTGCCATTTTCATCTTCTGCTAATGTTTCCATATAAAAGCAGGGAAGTCCTTGTTCGCATTCCAAAAAACTGCATATTTGTTCGTCTGCAATCACTATTTCGATATTCTCGGAGGTTTTTGCAACCCACACATCAAAAAATTCATTTAATGATTTATATAGAGAATTGCTAGCTTGTTCTGTCGTAATTCCAGGTGCAACACTCCAGGGAACGTAAGCTACTTCATACTGAGTCGTATCTCCATTCGCTTTACGGACACGTTCAATACGTTGAACAGGATCTTGGAGCTTTACATTTAAATGTGTAGATAATAGCTCATTTGCAACAACGACGGAAATATCTAATACCTCAATTTCCGGATGTTTTCCCTGGTCAGCTAATTGATCGCTGTATCGTCTGATTGTCTGAGATAAGGTTTGTTTTACTTTCTTATCCGCTACAAATGTACCCCTCCCTTGCTGACGTACTAAATACCCTTCTAATGTCAGCTGATTGAGAGCATTGCGAACGGTGGTGCGACTCACATTAAAATTTTCACATAATTCCAGTTCAGTCGGAATCTTCTCACCGGGTTTGTATTGATTTGTCTTAATACGATGTAACAATTCCTCTTTAATATAAATGTGCAGTGATTGGTTTTTCTCCATAGGTTTCGTGCTCCTTTAACGACACTTTTAAAAATCATACCTTTTTAAAACAAAAGAACAAAGGATGAAACATTTCAAGGTTAAAAAACTAATATATCATTTCTTATTTTCATATTTCTATAATGGAGTGTATTACAAATTGTCTGGAAAGTTTGTTGTATAAAGATAGTTTACAAGATATTTGATTAAAACACAATTGTAACTACAAATAATTTCATATTGTATAGACAAATAAATAATTGTATGATACATTTTTAATGTATTCTTTCGCAAATGAATTAAAGCGCTTACAAAAATAAAGGTGGAGGAACAATCAATTATGTCTTTAAAAATAGCAATCATCGGCGGTGGTTCCAGCTATACGCCGGAAATTTTAGAAGGTTTTATTCAGAGGCAAGCGACATTTCCGGTGACAGAAATTGTTCTGGTAGATATTGAAGCAGGGAAAGAAAAGGTAGATACCATTTGCCAATTAGGTAACAGAATGATTGATGAAGCTGGAACAGATATCAAATTAACTTGGACGTTGGATCGAAGAAGTGCTTTAAAAGGAGCCGATTTTGTATCTACACAGATTCGAGTGGGCGGATTAGCTGCAAGGGCACATGATGAAAGGATTCCGTTAAAACATGGATTAATTGGTCAGGAAACAAATGGAGCTGGGGGAATAATGAAAGCGCTTCGAACGATTCCGGTGTTAATGGAAATAGCCGAGGAAATGGAAGAACTTTGTCCTGACGCGTGGATGGTTAACTTTACCAATCCGGCTGGAATTGTTACAGAGGCATTGCTCAATTATTCGGCCCATAAGAAAGTCATCGGCGTATGTAATATACCATTTAATATGCGTCACTCTACGGCTGAATTATTACAAGCAGCTCCAGAGGATGTATTGATTCGATTTATTGGCTTAAATCATTTTGTTTTTGGAGACAAAGTCTATGTGAAAGGAGAGGATCGTACAGCAGATGTTTTTCAAAAATTGCTTCAGAAAGAGCTTGATTACAGCCCGGCGAATATTATGTCATTAGATTGGTCGGAAGCTTTTATCAAAGCTGTGAAGTTATTACCGAATCCATATCACCAATACTATTTTCAAACCAAATCAGTTTTGAAAAAGGATAAGCAAGCCTATAAGGAAAATGGAACACGTGCAGAAGTTGTGCAAGCGCTGGAAGAATCGTTATTTGCATTATACAAACGGGAAAGCCTCCGGAAAAAACCAGAAGAGCTGGAACAACGCGGAGGAGCTTTTTACAGCCAGGTTGCATGCCAGTTAATGGATTCGATTTATAATAATAAAGAAGATATCCAAACGGTGAATACGTGGAATCATGGTACGATACCGGATTTGCCTTATGATGCAGTGATTGAAGCAAATTGTGTGATTACAAAGCAAGGGCCAAAGCCTATTGCAATCGGTAAGATTCCTGCGCCGGTACGGGGGATGATTCAGAATATGAAAGCGATGGAAGAGCTGGTGATTCAAGCTGGTATTTCTGGAGATTACGAAGATGCGTATAATGCGTTCTTAGTAAATCCATTAGTGCAAGATGAGAAGAAAGCAAAACGGCTTTTAGATGAACTGTTAGAAGCTCATAAAGATTACTTACCACAATATAAGCGTCTGTCATTTTCGCAAAAAGCATAAAGAAAGAGGAGAATCGGATGTTTTATTTCTTGATTCACTCAAGCAGGGTTTAGTGAGGGTAACTATCACTAAATCGGGTTTCGCTCGACCACAATTTAACCTGTAGGGGGAAGAAAAATGAATCAAACATTTATGCAGAAGTTCATTGAAATTGCTGGCCGTATTGGATCACAACGTCATTTGGTTGCGGTGCGTGATGGATTTGTAGCGATTATGCCTTTGATAATTATTGGATCGTTAGCAATATTAATGAATAATTTTCCTGCGTTTGGCAGCTTTGATGTCGTCGCTATACTAAATAATATTTTTGGAGAAGGAAATTGGCAGACAGTCGGAGGGAGTATTTGGAATGCTACGTTTGCGGTAATTGGTCTGCTCATTTCTTTTACCATAGCGTATAATTTAGCTAAGTCTTATGATATAGACGGATTATCTGCCGGGCTAATATCAATCGCTTCTTATATTATCCTTGTTCCTGTAACAGAAGATTTCGGGCTGAATATGAATTGGCTGGGAGCCCAAGGGCTTTTTGTAGCTATTATTGTAGGTTTAATCGTAACAGAACTATTTCGTATGCTTCTGCAAGCAAATATTACAATCAAGATGCCGGAGGGCGTACCTGAGGGGGTCACCCGTTCTTTTGCTGCGTTAATTCCGGCAATGATTATTCTTGCATTTGTAGGTTTATTCCAGGCGCTTATTACAGTATTTGTCGGCATCAGTATATTCGAAGTTATTTTCAATGCGATACAAGAACCGCTGCAAGGTCTTGGAAATACACTGCCCGCGGCGATGGTTGTTTCTTTCTTAAATCATTTACTTTGGTTCTTCGGTCTGCATGGGACTAATATTATTGGATCTGTGATTGAGCCGGTGTATCTGCCGTTGATTGAGCAAAATGCAAACCTTTTCCAACAAGGGATGTCTGCTTTTGATGTACCGAATGTTGTAACCAAGCCATTTCTGGATTCATTTGTTTTTATGGGAGGTTCAGGTACAACGATTGCGCTTTTAATAGCTATCTTTATTGTAATAAGAAGAGAGAAGAACCATCCATATCGAGAGGTTGCCAAGGTATCTGCTCCAGCAGGATTGTTTAATATCAATGAACCGGTGATTTTTGGTTTGCCGATTGTGTTAAATCCGATTTTCTTGATTCCGTTTATTCTTGTTCCGGTCACATTAACGGTGATTTCTTATATTGCTTTATCTACCGGACTGGTACCGAAAACAGTAGCTATTCTGCCGTGGACGACACCGCCAATTTTAAGTGGTTATTTAGTAACGGGCGGCAGCGTCAGAGGAATAATACTGCAGTTGATTAATTTGGCTGTGGCGGTGACAATTTATATACCATTTATTATGGCGGGAGTTCGTGCGATGAAAGAGAAGATGGGAGGACAGTAAAAAATGACAATGACAAAAGAAGAGGTGCAGCTGCTTTCCTTTCAAATGATTTTACATGCTGGAAATGCGAGGTCAGATGCCATGGAAGCTTTGCTGCTGGCTAAGAAGGGAAAGTTTGAGGAAGCTGCTGGAAAGATGGAAGCAGCAGATGAGGCATTCGCAGAGGCCCATCAGATGCAGACAAATTTATTGCATGATGAGGCGAATGGCGAAACAACAGAGCTTTTCATTATCCTGATTCATGCGCAGGACCATTTAATGAATGCACTAACAGTAAAAGATTTGGCTGTTGAAATGATAGATATGCATCAAAAAATCAAATATTTGGAGGGGAAGTAATATGAAGATACGCTTAGTTTGTTCTGCAGGAATGTCTACGTCCATGCTTGTGAAAAAAATGAAAGAAGCGGCTGAAGCACAACATATTGAAGCTGATATTGAAGCGGTAGCTGAATCGCAGCTGAAAAATCAACTGGAAGGGTTGCAGGTGGTGCTGATTGGTCCGCAAGTCCGTTATTTAGAAGGGAAAATCAAAGGGAACCTGGAACCGCAGGGTGTGAAGGTTGCTGTCATTGATCAGATGGCATATGGCATGATGCAGGGCGATAAAGTTTTGCAGCAGGCAATGGGTTTGCATGCAGGCACTTAAAACGACGATAAAATATTTATTTCACTTTATATAGAAATAAAAAACTCGTATCTATGATTAGAAGATACGAGTTTTAATATGCTTAAAGTGTGTGTCCTCTTAAAGATAGCGTTGATAGAAATCTTCCAGCCTATTCACCGCTTTTTCTACAGGTTCTGGCTGATCATATAAATCATAATGTGTTACGCCATCAAGAACGAGAATGTCCTTGTTGGCAGACGCTGCTTTTTCATAAAGTTCGTGACCATCATAGTAAGAGCCGAAGCTGCCTTTCACACTTCCTATAACAATTTGTAATGGTTGTGTAAGCAGTTGATCTGCCAAGTGAAAAGCATCGAAAGCAAGAACTTTTTCTATACTTGTAAACTTTAATTTGTTAGGAGAGTTGGAACTCTGACCTCTGGAAGTTTTGTAGTAATCAATTGCTTCTTTAATGTCGATATCCTTAATGCCGGCTTGTTCTCTTTCTTCCTGGCTATTCGGAATCCACTGGGTAATGAGTGAATCTGCACCATTTGCTTCAGCAGTACGCTGTTCACCAATTTGTTCCAATGTTTGAATTGGATTTTGTTCCCGATACAACCTGCCGATATTGGCGCTTGCAACTACACCGACTGCTTTCAAACGCTTTTCCGTCATTGCAGCATTAGCAGCATAACCGCCGCCTGCACAAACACCAAGTACACCGATACGTTCATTATCAACAATATCTAACGTTGTTAAATAATCTACAGCGGAACGAACATCCTCTACACGGGCAGACGGATCCTCTGTATAACGGGGTTCTCCACCGCTCTCTCCTTGATAAGAAGCATCAAAGACAATCGTGATATAACCAAGCTGCGCAAATTTTTCTGCATAAATGCCGGCAGTTTGGTCTTTACAGCTGCTGCCTGGGTGTACACAAACAAGAGCAGGAGTTGTTTTGCTTGTGTTTTCAGGTGTGTTTAAAAAACCGGCTACATGGATACCATTTGATGAAAACGTGATTTCTTTTTTATTAAAACGCATCGTATAAAGTCTCCTTTCAAAAATAAAATACACACATGTTGCTTAATTGCCTTGTGTAAATTAATATAAAGGGTATATGAGCTAGATGCAATAACCATCTGGGCAGATGTGTATATTAATACCCATCTATATAAATGTGTGTAATAAAAGGGGGAGAAAGATGCCGGAAAAAATAGACAGAAGAATTATGAAATCACAAAAAGCCATTCGCAAAGCTTTCCTTGACACGCTTTTTGAGAAAGGTTTTGAAAATATTACTGTAAAAGATATTACGGAACAGGCAGATTTAAGCAGGAAAACATTCTATTTACACTATATTGATAAATACGATCTGCTGGATAAGGTTGTAGATGAGCATTTAAAACAATTAAGAGAAATATGTGAGCAAAAAAAGGATAAAGGGTTGATAGAAGGAACGATTATCTGGTTTGAATATTTTGAGAAGCATAAGGCATTTTTTGCTTCGTTATTTCAAAGTGCCAATACAGTTTCTTTTCGTCATAGTTTGCTTCATTTTATGATGGACGAAATAGATAAGAAATTGTCAGAATCATCTCTGAATCAACTATTAGACCGACAGATTACTGTGAAATTTTTAGGCACTGCAGTGATGGGTGTATTGGAATCCTATGTTTTGGAAGAGGTGAACGGAGATACACAGCAAGTGGCTGAGCAGGTAGGGGAGATGTTGAAAAGGAATTTATAGTGCGTGTTCGAAAAGTCCGATAAATAGGACCAAGTCGGCTAAGTTCGCAACGTCCTTGGGGTTGCGATTACTCACCCCACCGAAGTGCGTTGTTGCAACGCTGACACTAGCACGTCGTGTGTGTCGGAGGTTCAAGGCGACGATTCATTTCCAAACGGAGCGTATGCTTTAGAATACATGAGTAACGGTTTTGGTGGGGCGAGGTAACCGCAGTCCCATGGAAATGAATCGTCAACGCAGAAATTCGCCGTGTCATTTTTATTGGACTTTTTGAACCTCCTCTTATAGTACGGATTTTGAACATGTGAGGACGTTTACTTATGGGCTTAGCATACTATTCCCATCATAAGTTGACATTTTTATGAAAAGTAAGCGTTTATGAGCAGTTAATGCTTATTTAGTGATATAATAGTCTTATAGACAGGGCTTGTTGACAGGGAGTTTCAAGTCATCGTGAACGAAAAAGAATACTTCTATGCAAGAAAGCAAACTCTGCCTTCAGTCAATCAATTAAAGAATGAAAGAGGGATCTTTATGAAAGCAGCTAGAATTTATGCGGAAAAAGATGTCCGTGTGGTGGATGTTGATGTAAAAGAAGTTGGAGCCAAAGATGTAAAGGTAGAAGTGGCTTGGACAGGCATCTGTGGGTCAGATTTGCACGCTTATTCTCATTTTGTTGGCATCCCAACAGAAGCGCATCCAATATCTAATAGACAAGTTCCGTTAACATTGGGACATGAATTTAGTGGGACGGTAACAGAGACAGGTAGCGATGTAACATCGTTTAAACCAGGTGATCGTGTTTGTATTGAGCCGAACCTCCGCTGTGGAGAATGTAAAGAATGCCGAGAAGGAAATTATCATTTATGCAGAAATAGTAATGCTGCCTTTATTGGCCTTGCCGATGATGGCGGTTTTGCAGAATACTGTGTTATGGATGAACAATACTGTCACCTTATTCCGGACAATATGACATTAGAACAAGCAGCACTTGTTGAGCCAACGGCAGTAACATATCATGGTGTCGACTTAGCAGGTGTGAAAGCAGGCGATGCGGTACTCGTAACTGGAGCAGGTCCAATCGGGCTATTAACGGTGTTATCTGCACGGGCAGCCGGCGCAAGTAAGGTTTTTATCAGTGATGTTTCCAAAGAACGCTTAGCATTAGCGGAATCTTTTGGTTTTGTAACAACCTTAAATCCTGCCGAAGAAGATGTGATTAGTAAGATCATGGAAGATACAAATGGAGACGGCGTTGACGTGGCGTTGGAATGCGCGGGTGTTCAGCCGACATTTGATACATGCTTGGAAGCAATTAAACGTACAGGTACTGTTTGTGTACTGGCCATTTTTGGACAAAATCCAGAGATAAATGCGTTTGCCTCTACCATTAAAGAAGCAAACATTAAGTTCTCTCTCGCTTATTCAAATATCTACGATCGCGTGATCAATTTAATTGCAAGCGGACAAGTTCCAGCTGAAAAAGTAGTAACGAATAAAATTAAATTGGATAATGTCGTAGAAGAAGGCTTTGAATTATTGCTTAACGATAAGAGCCAGTCAAAAATCTTGGTTAGCGCAAAATAAAAAGAATTTATAGTTGAAAGGCTCACAGGTGTATTGCATCTGTGGGCTTTTATACGTAAAGCGTCCTCTTCTTTGACGTGAAGAGATGAGATTGTAAATACGTATTTTAAAGCAGATTACTAAGTGTCTATTGATATTAATGTGGGGGTATGAGGATTATATCTATATCAGCTTTTCTAATCGAAGCACAACAGGAAGATACCGGCTAAGTATGCATGAAGAAATCATGAAGCAAGTAAACAAAAAAGCGATTCAGCAAGGAACAACTCTCCTTACTGAATCGTTTTTGTCTTTAATACTTGCAGCAAAGCTAAAAATGTAAGGAATAAAGTATAAGTATAGCCGTTTATTTACTCCTCCTGATCCAAGAAATATTTTGAAGTAGGAACCAATTGTTCATCTAACTCATAAACGAGCGGCACGCCGGTTGGAATGGATACATTGACAATATCCTCGTCGCTGATATTTTCGAGGTACTTCATTAAGCCTCTTAAGCTGTTTCCATGTGCAGCGATGATCACTTGTTTACCTTCTTGAACGGCTGGCTTGATTTCTTCTTCCCAATAAGGGATAACGCGGTCAATTGTTGTTTTCAGACTTTCACCGAGAGGAATGTCATCCTCGCTCAATCCTTGATATTTTTCTTCGTGACCGGGATAACGTTCATCTTCTTTCTCTAGAAATGGAGGAGCTGTATCGAAGCTGCGGCGCCAGATATGCACTTGTTCATCTCCATATTTTTCTGATGTCTCCTGTTTATTCAATCCTTGTAAAGCACCATAATGGCGTTCGTTTAACTTCCAGGATTTGTGAACAGGAATCCATAAGTTATCGGTTTCCTCTAATACATAATTCAGCGTTTTAATTGCTCTTTTTAAATAAGATGTATAAGCAACATCAAACTGGAAGCCATGCTGTTGCAATGCTTGTCCTGCATGTCTTGCATCTGCAGCACCATGTTCTGTTAAATCGACATCTGTCCATCCGGTGAAGAGGTTGGACAGATTCCATTCGCTTTGTCCATGTCTAATCAATACAAGTTTCATATATAATCCCTCACAATCTTTTATATATAACATACCCCTGGTTGGCATATTTTACACTTCATACACCTCGGGATAACAAAAAATTGGTTTGTAAACAGAAAAGATTTGCAGAAACAAGAGAATGCGATAAGCTGTAAGATAAAAGAAAACGGAGGTAGAGAAAATGACAAACGTAAATCCGGTAGAACCCTTGTTGCAACAATTTGATACGTTAATTTTAGATGGAGCCCTAGCGACCGAGTTGGAAAAACTGGGTTGTAATCTGGATGACCCTTTGTGGTCAGCCCGTGTGTTATTGGATGAACCGGAAAAAATCCGGAAAGTGCATCATACTTATTTTGAAGCAGGGGCAGATATTGCTATTACTGCAAGCTACCAGGCAAGCATAGAAGGATTTAAAAAACGTGGACTCAGTGAAGAGGAATCCAAAGCATTAATACGGAAAACAGTGGAATTAGCACAACAAGCACGGACAGACTTCTGGCAGGAAAAGATGACAACTGACCGTCCGTATCCATTTATCGCTGGTTCTGTTGGGCCGTATGGTGCTTACCTTGCGGATGGGTCGGAGTATGTTGGGAATTATGGTGTCCGTGATCAGGTTTTATATGATTTTCATAAGCCGCGTATTGACGCATTAGTAGAAGCAGGGGCGGATTTATTAGCTGTTGAAACGATTCCGTCTCTCCAGGAAGCTGAAATCATCTGTGAACTGCTCCAAGCATATCCGGAAGTGCCTGCATGGATTACATTTACGTTAAAGGATGCCGCACATATTAGTGAAGGAACCTCTCTAAAAGAATGTGCGGAAGTTTTAAATGGTTATGATCAGGTTGTTGCGATAGGTGTTAACTGTGTGACAACGGAATTTGTCAGTGATGCCGTAAAAATATTGAAAGGAAATACAAAAAAACCGGTTATTATTTATCCAAATTCTGGTGAAGACTATGACCCAAAAACAAAAACATGGCATGGAAAAAACCATGTACAAGTAACGAAGGCTGCAGCAGACTGGGCAAAGTCGGGAGCAGCCATTATTGGCGGCTGCTGCCGGACAGGCCCTGCGGATATTCGCGGAATTAGCAATATATTGGGGAGAAGGTAATCTTCTCCCCATATTTTCGTGAGAAAGTGTATGCTCACCATTGATGTTAGAGGGTTTATCGAATCTTTTCCCTGATCCTCTTGACAAGAGCAGCAATAAGCTGTATAGTTACCTAGGTTAATAATTACCCAGGTTAATCAAATATGGAGGACAGTAAATGGAAGGATTATTTCGGCATTATATACGTGTACATCGCCTGTTAACGAAGCACCTAAATGATCTCTTAGAAGAATATCAGCTTTCTTATTCCTTATGGCAAGTGATTATTTATCTGAAAGATAGCGGGAAATCAACACTTGTTGATATATCTAATTATTATCAGGTCGAGAAGCCGGGTATTACAAGACGTGTACATCGTCTGCAGGAGACAGGATTAATTAGAGAAGTGCCAAGCACGAATCGACGGGAGAAAGTAATTGAACTGACCTCGGAAGGAGAGCGTGTGTACCAAGTGTGCAGAAAAGAAATTACTGCATTGGAACATAGGTTTACCCAAGGGTTAACAGAAGAAGATAAGCAAGTTGCTTTTCAATTTTTAAGGAAAATTGAACATAATATTGAACGTAAAGAAGGGTTTCGTAGTGAGTAATGAATCAAAATTATGGACCAAAGATTTTATTATTGTGTCCGCTATTAATTTTTTATTGACATTAGTTTTCTATCTGCTTGTTGTTGTCATGGGTGTATATGCAGCAGAGGAATTTAATGCGTCTGCAAGTCAATCCGGATTAGTCGTTGGCATATTTATTGTTGGAGCGCTTATTGGGCGTTTGTTTATTGGCCGTTATATTAATAAATTGGGTCAGAAAACCACCTTATTTATCGGAGTTATTATATTTATTTTAGCTACCTCATTATATTTCTTTAATTTTGGAATCGGCTTTTTATTGATTAACCGATTTATCCATGGTATTGGACTTGGGTTTGGAAGTACAGCAACCGGTACGATTGTAGCACAAATTATTCCCGCTGAACGCAAAGGGGAAGGAATTGGTTACTACAGTATGAGTGCAACCTTGTCTACTGCATTAGGGCCATTCGTCGGTCTGTATATGAGTCAGCATACCAGTATGCAAGGTATCTTTACTCTTTGTTTAGCCATCGCTGTAATCAGCTTTTTAACTGCCTTTTTCGTGAAGATTCCGGTTGTTCATGAAACAGAATCGGAAAAAGAGGAGAAAGGGTTCCAGATTTCGCATTATGTTGAACCAAAAGCTGTACCGATTGCGATTATTACGCTTATTCTGGCTTTATGTTATTCCAGTGTACTGTCTTTCCTTAATTCATATGCAATCGAATTAGATCTGGTCAGTGTCGCCAGTGTATTCTTCCTCGTATATTCAATTGCTGTATTGTTGTCGCGTCCATTTACAGGTCGCTTGATTGATTTAAAAGGTGCCAATATCGTGATGTATCCAGCATTTGTCCTATTTACGATTGGTATGATTCTTTTAGGTTTTGCCCATAGCGGCTTCACCTTGTTATTAGCAGGTGTTCTGATCGGACTTGGATTTGGTAATATGCAATCCTGTACACAGGCGATTGCAATAAAGATGACGCCAACGCACCGTATGGGATTGGCAACATCTACTTTCTTTATCTTCCTGGACGGCGGATTAGGATTTGGACCATATTTACTCGGATTTATTGCACCAATTACAGGATACAGCACCCTCTACATTGTATTAGGTATTGTTGTACTTGTAACAACCGGATTATATACCATTTTACATGGCAAAAAAGATTCCGGTGCGCAACAAACATTAGCATACGAATAAAAGAAACTTCATTCTGCGGATATATTTCTGCGGAATGAAGTTTTTTATTTTAACTTATTATTCTAGTAAATAAGCACCCTTATATCAACTAGTCAATCTGTATTACGAATTTAATCTCTTTTTCTTAAATTCAATGTATAAATATGTAAGGTTTTATAGTATAATAAACTCAAGAAACCTGCTTACTGCTATATAGAAATAAATACTTGCAGTTGTACTGTCAGATTGGCTTTTCTTATATAGATATTAGAAAATTAAGATATTATAAAGACAACTTAATAGATGACTCACATAACAGCTGAAGAAGGACAGGCTTTATTTCAATGAATCACATCATCCAATTGTAAACATCGCAGACGTGTTATCACTTATAACATGGGACCATTCCATATATGAACAACATATAAAGATGGGGTTGAAGCGGTGTTTTTTTATATATTCATTTTTCGTTACGGAAAAGGAAAGGCGGATGTGATTCGGAGTAGCAGTAAGCCAGTACGTTGTTTTTAATGTTGAAGGGGGAGTGTTTATGTCATATCAAAACACCTATGAACAATGGAAAAAGGAAGAATTTCTGGATAGAGAATTGAAAACAGAGCTGGAAAATCTATCAAACAATGAGGCAGAACGAGAAGATGCTTTCTCCAAACCTTTGGAATTTGGAACTGCCGGCATGCGTGGAATACTAGGGGCGGGGATTAACCGGATGAACATTTATACGGTGAGACAAGCTACAGAAGGCTTGGCCCGATTCATGGAAAACAGTTCGGAAGCGAGTAAATCCAGGGGCGTTGCAATTGCTTACGATTCCAGGCACAAGTCACCTGAATTTGCTTTGGAAGCTGCTAAAACACTGGCCAGACACGGCATTCCATCCTACGTATTTGAATCGCTGCGCCCGACGCCAGAGTTGTCCTTTGCGGTAAGACATCTGAATGCATTGGCAGGAATTATGATTACGGCATCACATAACCCGGCAAACTATAATGGTTACAAAGTTTATGGAGAAAGCGGCGGGCAGATGGCACCAAAAGATGCAGATGCTTTGACAGCATACGTGCGCTCTGTAGAGAACCCGCTGCAGATAGACGTAGTGCCAGAGGATGAAGCAAAAGAAAAAGGACTGCTGCAAATCATTGGCAAAGAAGTAGACGATGCTTACTTACAGGAAATCGATACGGTAACGATTAATAGAGACCTGGTAAGGGAAGAAGGGAAAGATTTAAAACTCGTTTTCACTCCGCTGCATGGTGCAGGGAAGATGCTGGGAGAAAAAGCATTGGAACAAGCCGGATTTACCGGATTCACATTTGTCCCTGAACAAAGCGTTGCTGATCCTGATTTTACTACGGTTAAATCCCCTAACCCAGAAGAACATTCCGCGTTTGAGTATGCTATCTCATTAGGTGAACAAAAGGGAGCTGATTTGCTGGTTGCGACAGACCCGGATGCCGATCGGATGGGTGTTGCGGTGAAGATGCCTGATGGAACATACAAAGTGCTAAGCGGAAACCAAATTGGTGCGTTAATGCAGGATTATATTTTAAAAGCACGGCAAGAAGCAGGTACATTACCGGGAAATGCTGTGGTATTAAAATCAATTGTTTCCAGTGAACTTTCTACTGCCATTGCTGAAAAATACCAGACCAAAATGGTGAGTGTGCTTACCGGTTTTAAATTTATCGCTGAAAAAATTCAAGAATATCAGGAAGATGGCTCACAGACATTTTTATTTGGTTTTGAAGAGAGTTACGGCTACCTGGTAAAACCGTTTGTCAGAGATAAAGATGCGATTCAGGCCCTTGTATTGATAGCAGAAGTAGCTGCTTTCTACAAACAGAAAGGTGAAAACTTATATGATGCATTGGAAGCTATTTTTGAAGAATTCGGAAACTACCAGGAAAAAACAATATCTATTACGATGAGCGGTTTGGAAGGATCAGCGAAAATAGCTACCCTAATGAAACAGCTGCGGGAAGACCCTCCGGCAACTTTCGGAGGTGCAAATGTTGTTAGTACGGAGGATTACAAATTGCAGGAAAAAGTACATGCAGACGGGGCAGTGACAACGATGGAGACACCATCGTCAGATGTATTAAAGTACTTCCTGGAAGATGATAGCTGGATAGCTGCACGTCCTTCTGGAACAGAGCCTAAAATTAAATTCTATATCGGTGTGAAAGCCGGAAGTGAAGAAGTGGCAGAGGAAAAAATCAAAACGTATTCAGCAGCCATTTCTGAAATAACCAATGTAACCAGCTGAAAATAACTGTAGGAACACGTTTTAAGAAGATGTTCAAAAAGTACCGAATCATAAGCAGCGAATGTGTTTGCTTTGAAGAGGACCCACTAAAAATCCTTGGTACTTTTTGAACACGCACTTCAATGGGTGGTGAATGGAGAAATGCAAACTAATGAGTATTTGGAATTGGAAACAGAAGATGCGGTAAAAAGATTCCATACAGGCGAAAATTTTTACAGCCAGCATATTTTTGGATATCACCAAAAGGAGTGGGATGGGGAGACAGGCTTTGTCTTCCGTGTCTGGGCACCGAATGCACAGCAGGTTTGGCTTGTCGGCACTTTTAATGATTGGGATGAATCCTTGCCGATGCAAAAAAATGAATCCTATGGCTATTGGGAAGTATTCACTGCGAAGCCTTCCGAAAATGATTTATACAAGTACAAAATCCGCCAGGCAGATGGCAGAGAAGTATATAAAATCGACCCATTCGCATTTGCATTTGAAAAAAGACCGGATAATGCTGCGGTCATTCATCATGTCCCGGAGAAAAAATGGAAGGACGGATTATGGTACGGAAGAAAAAAACGTTCTAATTACTTTAAGCGGCCCATAAACATTTATGAGGTACATGCCAGCTCCTGGAAACATCATGAGGATGGAACCTCTTATTCCTTTGCAGACTTAAAGGAAGAATTAATTCCTTACGTGAAGGAGATGGGATACACTCATATTGAATTTATGCCGTTAATGGAGCACCCTCTGGGAGCCTCATGGGGATACCAATTGATAGGTTACTTTGCTTTAAGTTCCTATTATGGTAAACCGGAGGAATTTCAGGATTTTGTAGAGGCGTGTCATCGAAATAATATAGGAGTATTTGTGGACTGGGTTCCAGGTCACTGCTGTATTAATGATGACGCTCTGCCAAGATATGACGGTACACCGCAATTTGAATATGAAAATCCGGACCGGGCAGCAAATATCCGCTGGGGGTCTGTTAATTTTGACTTAGGCAAACCAGAAGTGCAATCCTTTCTCATTTCCAGTGCGCTGTTCTGGTTAGAGATGTATCATATCGATGGCATTCGTGTGGATGCTGTTTCCAGTATGCTTTATTTAGATTATGATGACGGTCCTTGGGAACCAAATCATGAAGGTGGTAATCGGAACTATGAGGGGTACTATTTTCTGCAAAAGCTGAATGCAGTTATCAAGTTAGCCCATCCGGATGTCATTATGATTGCAGAAGAAAGTTCATCTGATACCCAGATTACAGGATTAGTTGAAACAGGAGCGCTTGGTTTTGATTATAAATGGAATATGGGCTGGATGAATGATGTGCTTGCATTCTATGAAATGGATCCGGTTTTCAGGAAAGATCATTTTAACTTAATTACCTTCTCTTTTATGTATATGATGCAGGAAAACTTTATTCTGCCCCTTTCTCATGATGAAGTTGTACATGGGAAAAAGAGTTTGATGCATAAGATGTGGGGAGATAGATATAAACAATTTGCACAATTGCGTAATCTGTATACGTATAAGATGACACATCCAGGAAAAAAACTTTTGTTCATGGGCAGTGAATGGGGGCAATTCTTGGAATGGAAGTATGATGAAGGGTTAGAGTGGCGTGATTTAGAAGATACGCTGAACAAAAGCATGCAGCATTTTACTTCCAGTTTAAATGCCTTGTATAAAGAACAGCCGGCATTATGGGAATTGGAAGAAAGCTATGACACCATTTCCATTATTGATGCGGACAATCGAGATGAATCTGTGCTCAGTTTTATCCGGAAAAGTAAGAAGAAAAAGGATTTTCTGATTATTATTTTAAATATGACCCCTTTAGAACGTCAGGATTTTCCTGTTGGAGTCCCGTTTGAAGGAAGCTACAAAGAAATATGGAATACAGAAATGAAAGAATTCGGAGGCACTTGGGAAGCGCATAATCCGGATCAGCTGACAGAAGAAATTCCTTTTAAAGAGTATCCGTATCAAATTAAGACCGTAGTACCGGCACTGGGCGCGTTAATTTTACAACCAGATAACATCAAAATACCGAGAAAACGTCCATCTGCTAAGTAGTTTTTCATCATGAAGCATATCCTTTTTATTGGATCTATTATGTATCCTTTAAAAAGATATTGTATATACACCAAGGTTTACTTTTGCAATAAGTTTTGAAGAAGTAATCAAAAGGGGGACAGGTGAAAGGCTGCTTTCACCGAATATATGAAAAATGAGATGCTAGCAATGATTCTTGCGGGAGGAAAGGGTTCGCGATTAGGGAAACTGACAAAAAATATCGCTAAACCAGCCGTTCCTTTTGGCGGAAGATACCGTATTATTGATTTTACGTTAAGTAACTGTGCGAATTCAGGTATTAAAAATGTGGGGGTAGTGACACAGTATCAACCACTGGCGTTAAATAACCATGTTGATAACGGGACAAGCTGGGGGCTTGATGGAATCAGCTCCGGTGTAACCATTCTTCAGCCTTATGCTGGATCAGAAGGTGGTAAATGGTTTGAAGGGACAGCACATGCCATCTATCAGAACATTGCTTATATTGATGAGATGAACCCGGAATATTTGCTTGTATTATCTGGAGATCATATTTATAAGATGGATTATGAAGAAATGCTGGAGACGCACAAGGAGAATGACGCTGCTTTGACGGTCGCTGTGCTGGAGGTTCCCGAAAAAGAAGCATCCCGTTTTGGAATCATGAATACCGATGAAAATGACCGGATTATTGAATTTGAAGAAAAGCCGGAAAACCCGAAGAGTAATCTGGCATCCATGGGTATCTATATCTTTAATTGGGCCCGGTTGCGTGAGGTTCTGTTAAGCAGCTATTCGAAGGATGATCATATGCTGGATTTTGGTAAACATGTTATCCCTTCTTATTTAGAAGGCAGTGAGAATGTATTTGTGTATCGTTTTTCTGGTTATTGGAAGGACGTCGGAACGATTGATTCACTCTGGGAGGCAAATATGGAGTTTATTAATCCGGAGATGAATTTGAATATTCGTGATAAAACTTGGCGTGTGTACTCCAGAAATACGATTTCGCCCCCAAATTTCTTAACGGATACAGCTTCTGTCACAGATTCCTTAATTGTAGATGGGTGTTATGTAGCAGGACATATTGAAAATAGTATTCTATCCAATGATGTACAAGTGAAAGAAGGATCGAGCATTACCGATAGTTTCGTTATGCCGGGAGCAAGTATCGGAAAAAATGTCAGCATCCGCCGGGCAATTATTGGAGAAGATGCGGTTGTCGGTGATAATACGGTAATTGACGGTACAAACGAGGTTGGGGTAGTTGGCTATTCTGAAGTGATTGGAGTGACGATGGATGAGGACTAATAAAATTTGTGCCATTTTAGGGAATATTCAACGTTATAACGCTTTACTTCCATTAACCAATGAGAGGCCATTAGCAACGTTGCCGTTTGCATGTAAGTATAGGTTGATAGATTTTCCCCTTTCCAGTATTGTGAACGCCAATATAAATACAGTGTATATGATTTTTAATGAAGGAGAGACACAATCTGTATTCGATCATATTGGCGGAGGAAAAGAGTGGAACTTGGATGGCGTCCATAATCGTTTCTTTATCCACCTTTATCAGGACTTTTTGAAATTAAAAGCACATAATCAGAGTTATTATCGTCCGCTGATTGATTATCTCGAAAAGTCCAAATCCGAATATACGGTGTATATGAGCAGTAAAATGATTTGTAATATTGACTTGCGTGCTGTTTTGAAAATTCACCAGCAACAAAACAATGAAATGACAGTTGTTTATAAAAAAGTGGAATCAGAAAAAATTTGCCAGACAGATGCAGTATTATCTCTGACAGATAATGGTCAAATCACAGAGGTTCGTCCATATATGGAGCATGTGCAAACGGCGGAACAAGAGAATCTCTGTATGGATATTTACATCGTGCAGACCGATTGGCTGATCCGAGAATTAAAAGAAGGACAGCAAGAAGGAATGTCTGCAGATATTCAGGATTTCCTGCGTAAAAAAATTCATACTGTCAAAAGCTCCAGTTATGAGCATACCGGTTATTTAAGTAATATATTTGATATAAATTCATATTATAATGCATCGCTTGATATGTTGAACCAGCAAAAGTTTAGTTCCCTTCTATATTCGAATCAAAAAATATATACAAAATTAAAAAATGAAGTACCAACGTATTATTCCGAGTCATCTGAAGTAAACAACAGCCAATTCGCAACAGGCTGCATTGTGGAAGGAAAAGTACAAGGCTCCTCTATTTCCCGTGGAACCGTAATAGACAAAGGAACAGAAGTGATTGATTCCATTGTTATGCCAAGTGCAAAAATATGTACGGGAGCAAAGATACAAAATGCCATTTTGGATAAGGAAGTTGTTGTAGATCCGGGCGTACAAATCATTGGAACCAGAGATAATCCAATTGTTATTGAAAAATATCAGCATGTGACCAATGATATGCTTGCCAACGGAGTGGCAGTCAGCGAATTAGAGAGATAAGAAGGAGGAAAAGTATGAAATTATTATTTGCCAGTGCGGAGTGTGCTCCTTTTTTTAAGACAGGCGGGCTCGGAGACGTAATTGGTGCGCTCCCGAAAGAATTAGCAAAAAAAGATGTGGAAGCGGTAGTTGTCCTGCCGCTTCATAAAAACATGCCGGATAAATATAGGGAGCGCCTGGAGCACGTAACCTCTTTTTCTGTTGATGTAGGCTGGAGGAGCCAATTTTGTGGTATCGAACGTTTAGAATTGGACCAGGTCACCTACTATTTTATCGATAATTTATATTACTTTAATCGGGATGATTTATATGGTTTTTATGATGATGGGGAACGTTTTGCTTTCTTTCAATTAGCATTGATTGAAATGATGGAAGTGATTAATTACATCCCGGATATTATCCACGTGCATGATTTCCATACAGCGATGGTGCCATTTCTCTTAAAAGAAAAATACCATTGGGTAGAAGCTTATCAAGACATCCAAACGGTTTTAACGATTCATAATATTGAGTTTCAAGGGCGGTACCATCCGGAAGTACTATCTGATTTATTCGGAGTAGGCGATAGAAAATATCATGATGGTACGATTCGTTTTGAAGATGATATTAACTTTCTCAAATCCGGTATTGTATATGCTGACAAAGTAAATACCGTCAGTCATTCTTATGCAAGAGAAATTCAAACCACTGAATTTGGCAATGGTTTAGAAACCATTCTCAGAGAGGAACGGCAAAAACTTTCCGGTATTGTCAATGGCATAGACTATGAAATGAACGATCCTGCAACCGATCCAGCGCTTCAGAGTAATTATTCTTCAGCGGACTTAACAGGCAAAAAAGAATGTAAGAAAGAGCTGCAAGAATTAATGGGACTTCCTGTGAAAGCGGATGTTCCAATTATTGCTGTGGTCAGCCGTTTGACCCACCAGAAGGGTTTTCATCTTGTATTGGAAGAATTGGAGAATCTGTTGCAATATGATGTCCAATTTGTTTTGTTGGGAACTGGTGACCCATCATTAGAACATCCATTTCAATTGATTTCAGAGTGGTATCCCAATAAATGTGCGGTGCAAATCACATTTGACGTGACGCTGGCTCAAAAAATTTATGCAGGAGCGGATATCTTTTTGATGCCTTCGAAATTTGAACCATGCGGATTATCACAGCTTATTTCGATGCGTTATGGTACGCTGCCGGTTATTCACGAGATAGGTGGGCTGAAAGATACGGTAGAGCCATATAACCCAATTGAAAAAACAGGTACCGGGTTTGGTTTCTCTTTATTTACCCCATACTATATGATGGAAGCATTGAAAAAAGCAATCCATGTTTTCCAAGAAGAGCCGGATGTATGGGAGCATCTTGTACAAACTGCGATGGAACAAGATTTCAGCTGGGAACTTTCGGGCGATAAATACCGTTTACTTTATAAAGAACTTTTATAGGGTGGATTGTGTTCAAAGGGTTGTGACTTTTTGAACACCTTCTTATAGGCTGAAAACATATCAGCATCCGTTTAAGTGCGATAAGTGGCTTTTCCAAGAAAAAATAAGGTACAGGGTTAGAATTTTATTTTTGGGGTAAAAGTACTTAAAGTGTCACTTAGATAATGCAGAGAAGGAGCTTAATACATGGCTTTAGATAAAGAAATGTTTAAAAAAGAGTTAAGACAGAGATTAAGAGAGAACTATGCGATGGAGTTGGAGGACGCGGCAAAACAGGAAATTTTCTATACGCTGGGAGCTGTGGTGAAAGCCCGTTATGCAGATGCTTGGAGAGATACATGGAAGTATTATGTGGACAGGAAAAAGAAACAGGTTTATTATTTTTCGATCGAGTTTCTGCCGGGGAGAATGCTGAAAAGTAATCTATTAAATCTTGGTATGCTAGATACAGCAAGAGAGGCTTTGGCAGAGCTGGGAATAGATTTAGATAGCCTGGCAGAAGTGGAAAAGGACATGGCGTTGGGAAATGGAGGCCTTGGGAGATTAGCTTCCTGTTTTATGGATTCTATCGCTTCTTGTGGACTTCCGGGAAATGGAAATGGTATTCGTTATGATTATGGCCTTTTCAAACAACGGTTTGTAGATGGCTATCAAGTGGAGCTCCCTGATGAATGGCTGCAAAGCGGTAATATTTGGGAAATCCGCAGAGAAAGTAAAGCAGTAGACGTCCGAGTCGGCGGGCATGTTTATTTGGCTGATAACGGCAGAGGAAAACTGAAGCCGGTATATGAAAATGAACAGATTCTTCGTGCGGTTCCTTATGATACCGGAATGGTTGGATATGAAAATAATGTCGTTAATACATTACGTTTATGGTCTGTAGAAATTCCTGCTTCGGAAGAGGATAAATACCAAAGTATACAGGGACGCAGAGAATTGGAAGATTTAACAGCAGTTCTGTACCCGGATGATTCCAATGAACAGGGACGTTTAATCAGACTGACACAGGAATATTTCTTTGTATCAGCAGGAATCCAAAGTATTATTCGTCATTATAAAAGGCGAGCACAGCAGCCGATTTCGAAGCTGAGCGAATATGTTTCTATCCATATCAACGATACCCATCCTGCTTTATGTGTTCCGGAGATGATGCGGATTTTGATTGATGAAGAAGAATTGTCCTGGGAGCAGGCTTGGGATATTACCGTAAAAGTCATGAGTTATACCAATCATACCATTTTAGCTGAAGCATTGGAAAAATGGTCAATTGATCTGATGAAACGCACCTTGCCGCGTATGTATCAAATTATAGAAGAGATTGATGCACGCTATGTGCACACTATGCAGGAATTGCATCCATATGACCTGGTGGAAAATACGCGCATTATTCGTAATGGGCAGGTGCATATGGCACATTTATCCATTATCGGCAGTCATAGTACCAATGGTGTGGCGAAGTTGCATTCCGATTTATTAAAAACAGTTGTCCTGCATGATTTTTATATTATTTATCCGGACCGGTTTAATAATAAAACGAATGGAATTGCGCAGCGCAGATGGTCTCAAATTGTGAATGAACCCATGTCCAATGTGTTGGATGAAACAATAGGGAAGACATGGCGAAAAGATCCAGGTGATTTGAAACTGCTGATGAATTACCAATCGGATCCGGCTGTGTTGGAAAATTTAGCACAAGCAAAGAAAATCAACAAACAGAGATTAGCTGATTATATTTTGGAAACAACAGAAATTGACGTTTCCGCAGATGCTATCTTTGATGTACAGATTAAGCGACTGCATGCTTATAAACGTCAACTATTGAATTTATTGCATATTATCAAACTGTATCAAGATTTAAAAGAAAATCCCAATTTAGATATGCAAAAACGCGTGTTTATTTTCGGAGCAAAAGCAGCACCAAGCTATCATTATGCAAAAGTGATTATTAAATGTATTAATGAAGCTGCACAGTTAATCAATAATGACCCGGATATTAATGATCAAATAAAAATTGTATTCTTGCCAAATTATAATGTCAGTTTAGCAGAGAAAATTATCCCGGCGGCAGATGTCAGTGAACAAATTTCGCTTGCATCGAAGGAAGCTTCCGGTACAAGTAATATGAAGCTGATGTTGAATGGTGCTATTACGCTCGCTACATTGGACGGAGCCAATGTGGAAATCCGAGATGCAGTCGGTGATGATAATATTTATATCTTCGGTCTCACAGAGAAAGAAGTGTATGCATATTATGAAAGTCAGGAATATTCTGCCCAGAAATTGTATGATGAAAATCCGGTTATCCGCCGTGTGCTAAATGCATTTATTGATGGTACCATTCCAAACATAGTTTACGAAGGCAGAGAAATTTTTGATTCGCTCATTAAGTATAATGATGAGTATTTTCTTCTGCGCGACTTCGATTCTTATGTAAAGGCACAGGAAGAAATTGATAAAGCCTACGGCGATCAAACTTTCTGGCAGAAAATGAGTTTAATTAATATCGCTAATGCCGGCAGATTCTCTTCTGATGAGACGGTCCGCCGTTATGCGGAGGATATATGGAAGGTAGAGCCGAAAGATTCATTTGTTACAGAGGATGTTCAAAAAGTTCAACAAAAATGACACGGCGAATTTCTGCGTTGACTTATTTTTTCCGATACTCACGTATTAAAAGACATAGAGGAACTTCTGTTAAAACCGTCCACGTCCTGGGACTGCGCTTACTCGTCCCATCGAAAACATTTGTGGACAACACAGAAGTCATCACATCCTGTGAAAGTCCGTTCGTAAAAAATAAATCGCCTTGAACTTTCGACGCACAGGAAGTGCTAGTGTCGGCGTCACGACAGGATGTCGCTTACCTAGCCGACTGGTCATTTTTATCAAACTTTTTGAACTTGTATTTAACAGAGAAAGGATAGGACTATGCCGCATGTTTATTATAATTCGTGGATAAGTGCGTATAAAAAACCGTTTGGAGCGGTTCGGCCTGAGGATCAGGTGCGATTTCAGATAGATGTCCATGAAGATCAAGTAATCAATGTACAATGTAGGATTCGAAAAGACAATGGAACACATGAGGAAAAAGTCTATCAAATGGAGGAAGATAATAACCGCTTCTCCTGTATTTATACGCCTCATGAAGGGAAAGGGCTTTATTTTTACTATTTTTCGATAACGTGGAAAGAAGATAATGGCGAGGAAATGACTGCTTTTTGGGGGGCAAGCGCTGTGAAAGGAGAAGGGCAGCTGTATGAGGAACAGCACGAGGTTATTCCCTACCAGCTGACTTGCTTTGAAAAGAAAGAAAAAACACCCGATTGGTATCGGGAGGCTGTCTTTTATCAGATTTTTCCCGACCGTTTTTATAATGGCAATTCGGATGGAAAAGTAAATGCCCCGAAGCGGAATAGCTTTATCTATGGAGATACACGTGATACGCCGCTGTATGTTCGTGGATCAAAAGGAGAGATTCTTCGCTGGGATTTTTATGGCGGGAATTTAGAAGGAATCCGACAGAAAATACCTTACCTTAAAGCATTAGGTATCAATGCCATTTATTTGAATCCGATTTTTCAAGCAGCAAGCAATCACCGTTACGATACAGCAGATTATATGAAAGTCGACCCGATGCTTGGCGATGAGACATTATTTCAGGAAATGATAGACAACCTGCATGCAGAAGGAATTCATGTTATGTTGGATGGCGTGTTCAGCCATGTAGGAAGGAATAGTATCTACTTTAATTATGATGGCACTTATGGCGAGGATAAAGGAGCATATCGAAATCAGGATAGTCCTTACTATCCTTGGTTTACGTTTAGCGAATATCCTGATAAATATGCATCGTGGTGGGGAATTGATGACCTGCCGGAAGTGGATAAGTCCAATCAGGAATTTCAGGATTATATCTATCGTAATGATGATAGTGTGGTGGATAAATGGAGTCAGTTGGGCGTAGACGGATGGCGCTTGGATGTTGCTGATGAACTTCCGGACGCATTTATAGCTGGCATCCGCCATAAGCTGAACCAATATCCAGAGAAAGTGCTCATTGGTGAGGTGTGGGAGGATGCTTCCAATAAAATTTCCTACGATGAACGCAGACAATATATTTTAGGAAACCATCTGCATGGTGTGATGAATTATCCCTTCCGAAACACCGTGTTAGATTTGCTGCAATTGGAAAAATCCCCAAAAGAGCTTGCGCAGAGATTGACACAGCTCCATGAAAATTATCCAGAAGATGTTTTCTTCAATAATTTGAATAATATTGGCACACATGATACAAAACGAATTTACACATTTCTGGGAGAAGATAGAGAAAGATTGAAGCTTGCCCTAAGCTTTTTATTAATTGCTCCGGGTATCCCTTGTCTTTATTATGGAGATGAAGCTGGCCTGACAGGGGAACAGGATCCGGATAACCGTAAATTCTTCCCTTGGGAAGATGTAGATCAAGATATCTTTAAGCATTGTCAAAAATGGATTGCGGAAAGAAAACAGAATAACACCTTACAGTATGGTGATTTTATTCTTTTCCATACGGATGATGTATTGGGGATGCTTCGTTTTACAGATGAAGCATATACCATCTATGTGATGAATCCACATGATGAAGAGAAGACTTGTCATTTTGATGATCTTCATTTTTTGCGGGAAGTGCCGTTAACGGATGAAGTGCTAAAGGATATTTTCAATGGTGTCACAGTGGATGGGAAAAGCGATTTTTTTGTTACGGGAAAGAGATAGATGAATAGGAAAAAAGCAGGCTGTATAGATTCGTAATCTTGCAGCCTGCTTTGATATTTACTCTTTTACTTTTTCAAATCCCTGTTCTTCCAAAGATTCTACAGCATCATCCAGGTTTAAATTTTCATCTTCATTGTCAACAACTTCATCAAGTCCTGGTAACTCAGAAAGGTCAGCGACTGCGAAATCGATTGTAATGGTTTCAGTGAAATGATCCTCTTCAAAATCGAGGTTGTATTCCAGACCTTCAATACCTTGTAACGGTTCGGCAGAAGGAACAAGGAGAGCCTCTGCTTCTTCTTGGGATTCAACGCCTTCGATACTGTCGTAGGAAGTGATGCTCCGGCTTGACTGTTCGATGATTTCTCCGTCATCCGCCACAAAAGTTGTTTCCATAGAATTATTGTCTTCTTCTAATTTATACGTTACGGTTTCCTGGTCTGAACCACATGCAGTTAAAGTAAGAAATGAAATCAGAAAGAGAATAGAACCGATTACTATTAATCTATTTTTCTGTGCCATTTTCGTTTCTCCTATTCTTATGTAATTAAGGCAATCGTATCGGATTAAAACGGGAAAGTCAAAAAGGGAAATCGATGAATCTTTGGATAGGATGATTAAAATGAGTCCGGTTATAATAAAAGAAATGCGTTTCTATTCACGATGTGTATGATAATCATTGATGAAACCATCGAAGCAATAAAAGACCGTACCTTCATGCAGATACGATCTCTCACTTTATTTGTCTACTACTTCAAAACCTTCTTCTAAATTGCTGATAGCCTCTTCCAAATTTAAATCTTCATCTTCCAATGAATCCTCAGAGAAAGAAAAGCCAAATTCATTCAATATTTATGTCTTTACTCAATATGGAACTTTTATGCTGCTTCGGATATTGGAAAACGCTGTGAAGCAATTTGTTATTCAGAAAATGCTTTTGAATAATGAACGATACCACTTGTACGCTCTAACACACCTGGTTCTAATTCCAATGCCATAAATGCTTCCTCTGGAACGTCAAATGGTGCTTCAATTCCCCATAAACTAGCTGGTTTAAAACCGAAGCGAGGATAGTAATCGGCGTGCCCGAGTACAATGATAGAGCGGTAGCCAGCTGCTTTTGCCTTTTCTAATCCTTCTTTCATCAACATAGACCCAATGCCCTTATTTTGATAATCTGGATGAACAGAGATTGGAGCAAGAGCTAGCGATGGTGTTGCTTGTTCTTTGTTTTCAATGCTTATTATAGAAAAAAGAATATGGCCAATGATATTGTTTTGCTGATTGACTGCGACGATAGACAATTCAGGAATGAAAGCATTAGATTTGCGAATACGATCTACAAGAAAATGCTCCTGGTGATCGGTCATTACTTCGTTTCGGAAAGCTTGTTCAATAAGAGCTTCTGTTTGTGAATAATCTTTTGGTTGTTCTTGACGAAATGTGATGTTCAAGGGTATCCCTCTTTCTTATAGGATAAGTTTGTGGTAAATGCCTCTTATTTATTCTACTAAAAAAGAAGGAAATGATAAATGTTGGAGAGCAGCGGTATAATGTCAAGCACTGATTTTTAAAAACCTACTTCATTCGTGCCAATACAGCTAAAAAAGGCAATAGGAAACTAAACCCACCCTAATTTGTTTACATTTTATACCATATAAACAAATTAATAGGTGAAAGAAAAAGGGCGATAAAAATCTATTTATGATTTTGTGGCATCCCTCCTTCTGGATGATAAATTTGGTTGTTCTTCAGCAGATAAAAGATCAACCGCACAAGTTTTCGAGCTGTAAGCGCAAGGGCACGTTTGTTGGCAAATTCTTTTGGTTCTTCCCGCTTTTTCGCATAGTACTGGGCAAAAACAGGGTCATGCACCCGAACACTGTTTGCGGCCTCAAAGAGGTAGTACTTGAGATAGCGGTTCCCCGATTGAATCAGCCGGGTTCGATTGGCAGTAAAATCACCGGATTGCGACTGGTTCCAGGCAATTCCGCCGAATTTAGCCAGCTGCTGCTGTTTTTGGAATTGATGAATGTCTACTTCGGCCAGGATACCAGAAGCGAAAATCGGACCAATTCCCGGGACTGTATCCAGCGTTTGTGGGATGGTTTCTAAATGATCCATAATGGCTTTTTTCAAGACCTTTAATTCCTGCTGAATAGCGCGAATAACCCGGATACTGGATGCCATCGCTAAGTTGACCGAATCTGCCATGGAGTCAGATAGCCGATAAGAAGACCGTGCTGCCTTTTTTAAGGAACGGGCAACGGCTTCGGGATCATCGAATCGATTTTTTCCATGGTGCACCAAAAAGGTAATGAGCTCGTCCAATGAGATATCAACGAGTTCTTCAACGGAAGTAAACTCTTCCATGACGGCCATGGACGTTACGCCGAGCGTGTTTTGTTTAAACGGTCCAGCGATGGTATAGTCGCTGAACTTTAAATACAGGTTTGTCAGGAGAAAGTTGCTCTCCCGTGTTAAATCCTGCATCAAATGATATCGTGCACGTGTCAGTCGCTGTAGAGCCATTTGTGGCTCGCTCCACGTATAAGGATGCGGTAAATTACCTGCACGAAGTTTTGCGGCAATATACCAGGCATCCACCCGGTCGTTTTTGGGAGCATCGAGAAAATTCGCTTTTTTGAATTCTTTGATAAGGCTAGGATTCAATGCGTAAACCAATTTATCTGATACGCCAAAGTCCAGGTGCTGCTGCAAATAGATAGCCGTGTGCGTCGAATAGCTTCCGGTGTGTTCCAGACCGAATAAAACCTGTTCAAACCCATGTTTTTTGACGAGTTTGGAAATACGGTCTTTCAATTCTTGAATGCCGGGACGATTGTTGGTAATGGTAAATCGGCTCAGAGGCCGTTTCACTTCGTCCCGGGTTAAGCAACAGACGACGTTATGCTTACTGCTTACGTCAATTCCGACGAACAAGGGAGAAGTCATAGGAATCACCTCCTTTGGTTTATGATGATGTAGCGCCTACGATGCTGAGATGTCCCTGGGAAACCTATGAACGACAGCCTTGCGAGCTATTGGAATACACCGGGAGTCAGCAGTGCATGAGCCTCCTTCTGCTTTGCGGGAGGGCTAACTGACCGGGAAACAGTCAACGTGTAGGTCTATAACACAGGGCCAGGGCAACACTCTCTAATTGGAAGACACCCAAGTGTTAGCTTGGGGCAACAGGAGAAATCGGAACAATCCCTTGGTAGGAACGCTACCTATGGCTATTTTCCCAAAGACAGCTCAGCATCGTAAACACTTTTGTTTGAGGGCTACCGCACTGTCGCTTGCTTCTTTCTAATTCGCGGTATGCTTGCCAAGGCAAGCATACGCTCATTACGAAGCTGCGCCCTCCAACAATAAATAAAATGACTAACTATTATTATTTAATTTTCAAGGTACAAGTGATGCCTAAAATCTATTAATTATTAGGCTTAAACATAATATACAAGGGGAGAAATGGACGTGAAGAAATACTTAAAATTTCCCAAGTCTATTCAAGCTTTTTTAGATAATCTACTGGCTGAGATAAAGCAAATTACAGGAAGTCTATTTATTGGCTGTTATGTGCATGGTTCTTTAGCTATGGGAGGTTTTCAACCTGAAAATAGTGATATTGATTTATTAGTGGTTTTAAATAAAACATTGGATGAAAAGCAAAAACAGCAGCTTGCTGCATTATTTCTAAATAAGTCCAATAATCCTTACCCGATTGAAATCAGTTTTTTATTAGAAAATAGGTTAAAAAAGTGGGAGCATCCCTTCCCGTATATTTTTCACTTTAGTGAAGATTGGAGAAAGCAGATAGAAAAAAATAAAAATCAAGTAATAGAGAAAAATGAAGGAAAAGATGCGGACTTAGCTGCACATATTGCTGTTCTTATGAATAGAGGAATTACTTTGGAATGTCCTCAAGCAAGTAGTATATTTCCTGCAGTTCCAAGAAGTGACTTTATCGCATCGATACACTCAGATTATAAAGAATGCTTGGTAACTTATACGGATACCCCTGTGTATGCATTATTGAATATGTTACGTTTCTACTGGTATTTAAAAGCAAACTGTTTTTTATCGAAACAGGAAGCTGGTAAAAGGGCATATGAAGCATTTCCTAAGAGCATGCATCCAACAATAAAAAACTTACTCCATAATTATCAGGCGAAGGAAGTGGATAAACGGACGATAGAAAAACAGGAATTAACAGCTTTAAAAGAGGATATAGACAAAAGGATCACAGAAATGATAAGAAGATACAATTTGGTATAAGCTAGAAGATAATGTTAATATATGATTTATTCTACCGTCTATACTATATAAAAAAATGCAACAACCAATGTTCGTTTTCGTAGGAGGAATATTTGATGAATGAGCAATATCCAGTAATAAAAGGAGCAGAGCCATTTCAGTTTGAAGGAAGCCGTGAAGGTGTACTCATGTGTCACGGATTTGCAGGGTCTCCGCAAAGCATGTTCACGATTGGAGAAGCATTCGCAGATGCGGGATATACGGTGTGTGCCCCGCGATTAAAAGGGCATGGAACAGCTCCGGAAGACTTGGAAAAGTGTACCTATCAGGATTGGATAGCTTCTATAGACGAAGCGTATGCCTGGCTGGAAGCAAGATGCGATAAGATTGTTATGATTGGATTATCCATGGGAGGCACGTTGACTCTTCATACAGCGGAGAAATATCCGCTTGCCGGAATGATTACTATTAATGCAGCTGTAGATGTACCAGCAATGTATGAAAATCAAGTGAAACGTTTTATCGATGATGATGGGCCGGATATTAAAAGAGAAGGTGTCATGGAGATTACGTATGACAAAATGCCGGTCAAATCTGTTGAAGAATTAAAGAAACTAGTGACGGAAACCAAAGAAAAGTTAGGGGAAATAACCTGCCCGGCAGTTATTTTTGTTTCAAAGGAAGATCATGTTGTTTCACCAGAAAATTCTAAGACAATCTTGGAAAGAATAGCTTCTGAGCAAAAACAAATGATCACGATGAAAGAGAGTTATCATGTAGCAACATTGGATAATGATCGGGAAATGATTATCGAAAAATCTCTCAAAGCTTTGCAAGCATGGGTATAAGTAAATCTCATCTTCCGGAGATGATATAAAGAAATCTTTTGAAAGAAAGATTCATTTTATTGAAAAACGGATGGCGCCAGCTTGGAGCCATCCGTTTTTATCATCTTAAAAGTAAATGCTTCTCATCTGCATTTGCATCTTAAGATGATTGTGTTTGATTCTCTCCTCCACTACTACTTTGGTTCATGGCTTGAGCACCGGCAGAAAGCATATCCTGAAATGGTTCAGCCATGTTTTTCATTGTGGAGCTATTCATGGAATTGGAAAGCTTTTGTGACATGTTTTGAAAGGATCCATTTTGCACACCCATGCTGATTCCATAGGCTGCCGCACCTGCTACTCCTGCAGCAATCAGTGACGTAGTCATTCCTTTTTTATTATTCATCATTAATTATCATCCCTATCCATTTAGAATGTGAATCAACAACGATACTTAGTTTGGGATTAAATTTGAAAAATATGCGGGGAGATTTGATTTTGTTTATATTTCTTTATTAGTCAGTCAACTAAATAAAGGCAGAGAAATAATATTCAACAAAGGAGAACGTTTGTTTGTATTTCTTGTATAGGTGTGCTAGTCTAGATATAGAACTTACATTCGATTCAGTCATCTAATCCAACCTATGAAAGGACTTGATTAGCTTGCAGATTCAAACCCCGCACGACAAGATTTTTAAAGAAACCTTTTCTAATGTGGATGTTGCCAAAGATTTTATCACACATTTTTTACCGCCTTCCGTTCGGGAAATGATTGATGTAACATCCATTCAGCCCCAGAAAGACAGTTTTACCAATCATGATCTCCAAGAATATTTTTCGGACTTGCTGTTCCGGACAAAAATCCAAGATAAACCCGCTTATGTATATTTTCTATTCGAACACAAAAGCTATCATGATTCCTATACGGCATTGCAACTATTACGATATATGGTGGAGATATGGGAAACCAAACGAGATAATAAAGAAGAAAATAAACTGCCCATCATTTTTCCGATTGTTTTGTATCATGGCCAAACAAATTGGTATGCAGGCACCTACTTTCATCAACTTTTAGAGGGGTATAAGGATTTGCCGGAGGAACTGCAAAAATATGTTCCTGATTATGCATTTTTTCTTTACGATGTATCAGACTACGAAGATGAAGATATGCAACTGAATGTGTTTTTGCGCATTATCCTAATGGTGTTTCGGGATATTCGCAAAGATGATATGCAAGCTGTATTAGATACCATTTATAGATCCATCGATTATCTGCAGCAGTTACAGGATCAACATGCGGCAACAGCGTATCTTGAGACATTGTTTTATTATATTTTCCGTGTCAACCGTCAGCTCACAAAAGAACAATATTATGATATAATCGACCATATAGAAAGTAATTATCAAGAAGGGAGCGAACTGGCAATGACTTTAGCAGAGATTTTTCGGAATGAAGGAAAAGAAGAAGGACGAGAAGAAGGGAAAGCTGAGGGGAAAGCCGAAGCGCTAGCTAATACAACCATTCGATTAATCACCAAGTTTGTAGCTCCACTTTCAGAAGATATCAAGAAACAGATACATGAACAGGAAATAAGCACACTGGAGACAATCATCGATCATATCGATGAATTGGAAACCATAGAGGACGTTAAACAATACTTGAAATAAATAACAAAAAAACACGGGGATTGCCGTGTTTTTTTGTTTGAGTGGTTATATTAGTTGAAATAACTATAATAATTTGTTTGTAGGGTGGTTATATTTAATATGCTTCTTCCTAAGCTTATCAGCAGAATGAATCCCTTGTTTTTGGTACGGAAAGTCCAAATAATGGACGTAAAAATAAAGCAAGGAAGGTTCCTGCAAGAGCCATCACGCCCCAAATATAACCATGGGCACTAAAGGAAGCAATACCGCTGAAATAAGCGCCAATATTACAGCCAAATGCGAGACGTGATCCGTAACCCATTAAAAGACCGCCGATAATAGAAGCCGTTGTATTTCCTACAGTAATCTTCGTAAATTTAAATAATCCGCCTGCTGCAGAGGCAATGAAAGCTCCTAAGATGACACCGAAGTTAAGAACCGTTGTCGTATCAGCGAAAATAGAAGCATGGAGCGCTTCTGTGTTACCAGCCCAATAACCCCAGCTTTCTACGTTAAAGCCGAGTGCTTCGGCTGCTTTTGATCCCCACAGTGTAAACGCCGCTGTAACGCCCCATGGGCTGTCACGGGTAAGCAGAGTGAGTGCGTTTAAAACAGCCAGTGCTGCAGCTGCTGCGAACAGTGGCCAAGAGCCCCGGAAAATTCGTTTCCATCCTTTTTCAGAAGGAAGTGCTGCCATTTTAGGAGGTTTCCGTTTTTTCTCAATGAAAATTGTTATCCCGGCAATGATAGCAAAAATCAACAGGGAAACAGCCCATGCTCCTCCGTAACCAAGTCCGGTTGAAGTTGCGAGTGAGAAAGGTTCTGCTGCCGGTAAATCATCCATCCAGAATGTGAAATGTGCTGCGCCAATGGTTGAACCAATAATGAAAAATAACAATGTAATAAACATAACGGTTCTGCCGCCGCCAACTGCGTAAAGCGTACCAGAGGCACATCCGCCTCCCAACTGCATGCCAACGCCAAACATAAAGGCCCCGACAATCAGACTAACCCCGATTGGGGAGATATTTCCGGCAGGTGAGCCTCCGAAAAAGGAATATCCTAATGCCAAAATAGGTGCAAATAAGGTACATGCGATTGCCAGCATGAACATATGCGCCCGAAGCGATTGCCCGTTACCTACCGAAGCCAGTCTCCGAAAAGCGGAAGTAAAGCCAAAACGTGCATGAAACAATGTATATCCAAGGAGTAGACCAATCAATAATAACAATGGCTGAACAATATGTTGTGTAGCGGCTAAATAAATTGTCAGAATGAATGTGACAATAAGACCGCCTGCAACCAGTTTTTTCTGTGGCGGGTTTAGTTTAGGTGCTGTTTCGTTTGTTACAGATTGTTCAGAAACGGGTTGAGCCAATGTAGACATGTATAACACCTCTAATTCCTATCAGTTTAGTTTGTTATGATTTTTTAGTGTATGCTTTTTTGGGGGAAATGTCAATAGGCCAATACCAACCACTAAGTTATAATTTATTATTTTAATTTGAACTTTAAGTTTTGGGCCATATAGATTTCCTTGTCGAAAAATGATATACTATCAAAAATAATGATAAGGGTTTCATTTTATTTCCGAGATTATCTCTTTATTTTTTCGGAATTTTAAATCAAATGTACATAGGAGCTGGAATAGTTTCGGTGATGTGGAGGGGATAACATGCTTTCATCCAGACAAAAGAAAATTTTAGAACGGTTAATTGAAGAAGAAGCGTTTGTTTCCTTAGCTGACTTGAATAAAGCCTATCAGCTTTCGCCGCGGACGATTCGGCAGGATTTACTTGAAATCGAGACGTGGCTGATGGACATTGGTGCAGGGTTTAGTCTGGAAAGACATCGCAAGTACGGGGCGCGGCTAATTTTAGGAGAGAAGCAGAAGCAGGTGCTTCAGGAGGCAATGTACAAGCAGAAGGATTATTTAAGTGCAGTACAGCGCCGGCAAGATATGCAAAAGCTTCTATTACTAAATCCATCTATCCATGTGGAAGAATTATGTGATGATTACCAGATTAGTATGAATACGCTCCAGAATGATTATAATCAGTTAAAGACGGAAATGGAAGATTATCATTTAATGCTGTCTAGAGAGAATAAACAAATTTCGCTGGTTGGGGAAGAGAATAATAAACGCATGTTATTTTTAGATTTTTTGAAAGAACAGTGGACAGAGGAAGAGATACTGGAGCTGTATGTAACGAGGAAAATCTCCGCTTCCATGAATGAAACGGATTTAGAAGATATGATCGCAGATGTGGATGTTCATGGGATTGCATCTTGGATTGAGCAGGTGGAGGAGCTAAGCGGGATTGCTTTTATCGATGCGAGTAAATACGAGCTGTTTCTGAATTGTGCTGTTCAATGGAAAAGAATCCAATCGGGGCAATTTATTGCAGATTTTGATAAAGATGATGAATTAAAAATTTTTGAGGATGAAAAGTTTACTGCAGTACGAGAACAGTTTAGGCGATTAATGGGTTTGGAAGATGCGTCTCTTCAGCTCTCCAATGAATTAGCTTACATATCGATGCATCTGTTGGGAGCAAGGCGTTTAAGCGGGGAAGGAGATTATTGGCTGAAGTGCCAGTCCCTGTCGCGAGAGATTGTAGAGACCTTCGAGCAGGCGAACCACTTTCGTTTAAGCAACCGGGAGAATATTATTATTGGCCTGTCGACGCATTTGCAATCAGCGATGTACCGCATGAAGTATCATATTCACATTGATAATCCTTATTTCGATAATCTGGAAAAAGAGTATCGTAAATATATTGAACAAGTAAAAACGTTTATTGAAAAAAATCCGCATTGGGGTTTAACGACACTTCATAGACATGAGATTGGTTTTATTGTAGTTCACTTATGTGCCGGATTGGAGCAGGAACCGTTTCTGCCGAGTAAACGAATTGCGATTGTCTGCAGCTCTGGCCTCGGAACATCAAGACTGCTTGAACGGACAGTAAGAAGACTGTTCCCGCAAGTATTTATAACAGGGCAATTTTCCGTAAAAGAGGCGTATGGGCTGACAGATAAAGATGCTGATTTGATTGTAACAACAGTTCCATTTACCCAGCAGCTGCAAGTGAATCATGTGAAAGTAAATCCGTTATTGTCGATAGCTGATCAGCAAAATCTGGAGCGGATTATTGGAAGAGGAACCTATCAGGCAAATACCGAATTGCCGATTGTTGAGACAGTAATGACCATCTATCAGTCTATTAAAAAGCACACGGTGGTGTTGAATGAGGGAGAATTGTTCAATGATTTATACCGGTATTTCAGCGGGAATCAAGGGGCAATGAGTTCGGAGGTTACTTCATTAACGGCGCCTTCCTGTATCCATTTAAGAGAAAAAGTCTCTGATTGGAGAGAAGCGTTATCTATATTAAATCAATCTTTAGTAAAACAAGATGTCGTGGAGCATACATATGAAACGGAAGTGTCACAAATTATCAATGAACAGGAGCATCATTTTATCGTGGCGCCAGGCGTTGCTTTTCCTCATTTGAGCAGTACAGCGATTAAGAAAACAGGTTTTGCTTTTATGACACTGGAGGAACCGATTTCTTTCGGTGGAACAGAGGAAAAAGTATGGTGGATTATTTTGCTTGCTGCCAAAGATAAAATCCAGCATGTCACTGCAGTGGAGATGATGCTGGAGGTTGTTAATTCGAAGGAGTTATTAGACAAGCTGCGCCATGAAAGAAATATCGATGTGGTATGGAAATGGATGTTGGAGTACGAGGAGGGTAGCAAATGAAAAAAGTGTTAGTTGTTTGTTCAGGCGGTTTAGGGACAAGCCTTGTTTTAAAACTTCAAGTAAAACAGCATTTTCAAGAATGGGAACTAGACGATGTCATTGTGGAACAATCGGATGTAAGTGCTGCTTCCTTCATGAAAGCAGATTTGATTATCG
This sequence comes from Oceanobacillus timonensis, assembly GCF_900166635.1. Lineage (NCBI taxonomy): Bacteria > Bacillati > Bacillota > Bacilli > Caryophanales > Bacillaceae > Oceanobacillus > Oceanobacillus timonensis. Next base: position 3,948,528 of record NZ_LT800497.1, on the reverse strand, counting down.
GGGCAAAGCAGGTGGTACAGCATTTGCAGGTAAAGGAAACGGAAATCCTTGGACTTTCCTTTATTGCAGATCGAGCTTTAGTAAAAGAAAGCTTGGAAAGTGCGGATACGGTGAAGCGGTGGCGTGAACGTGTATGAATATCTTTGAAAGTTTTACAAGGGGGTTTATCGGGGAGCCTGCGATTTTATTAGGAGCGATAACATGTATTGGGTTATTACTTGCCAGAGCAGGTTTTTTTCGGGTTCTCAGCGGAACCGTGAAAGTCATGGTAGGGGTGACATTGTTACAGATAGGAGCATCTGCTGCCAATGTGTCCCTTTCCAATTTAGCAGTGATGATTCAAGACAGCTTTAATATGATCGGCATGATTCCGCATAATGAAGCAATAACGGCATTAGTACAGATTAATTACGGAAGAGAAATCGCAATAACCATCTCGATTGGAATGGTCGGGCATTTATTAATAGCACGCTTTACAAGATTGAAGTATGTCTTCTTGTCAGGACACCAGGTCCTTTTTATGTCCGCGGTGATTGTTGCTGTTTTGCATGCTTCGCAATATGGCTGGTGGTTGTATATTTTCGGCGGATTTGTGTTAGCGCTGATGATGTCCTGCATGCCTGCGCTTGTTCAGCCGTTTGTCAAACGTGTGACAGGGGATGACTCGATTGCGATTGGACATTTTAATAGTGTTGGCTACTTTATGACAGGTATGTTAAGCACCAGCCTATTTAAAAGAAAAGAAGAAAAAGCAGATTTTCCGAAATTCATCCGAAAACTGGAGCCATTTATGTATGATCATGTGCTGATCATTAGTATATTTTCATTTCTGCTCTTTTTTATTGCGGCTATTTTTGCGCAAAGAGATGCGATTCAATACTTGTTTAATGATCAAAATTTTATCATTTTTGTAATTGTGCAATCTTTGTGGTTTACAGCTGGAATGTACTGTATTCTGACTGGTGTAAGGATGATGATTGCGGAAATTCTGCCGGCATTTGAAGGAGTCTCAAGCAGATGGATTAAAGGCTCCGTTCCAGCGTTAGATGCGCCGGTATTATTTAATTACGCTCCATTAGCTGCAATGGTTGGATTTATCCTCAGCTTTTTGGGCGGACTTGGCATGATGTTTGGCATGGCCGCAATACAGTATACGATTATTATTCCAGGCGTTATCCCGCATTTCTTCTCCGGAGGTGCTGCAGGGGTGATTGCTTATAAGTTACGGGGAATCAAGGCGCTGGTTTGTATGAGTATCGTGCATGGGATGGTTGTTACTGTTTTGCCGATTCCATTGTTAAGTTATTTGCGGGATTTAGGCTATACGCGGACGACGTTTGGAGATACGGATTTGCAGTTGATTGGGATTTTGATTGGGTGGCTGGTGCAGTAATGACTGAATTTGATATATCCTCTTTATTTAAGCAGGAAAAAATGTTGGAAATTTCTAACCTGCATAATAAAAGAGGATTTTTAATTTTGTACAGCTTAAGGGATTTGTTTTAAATTACATGGTTTATAGCAAATATTCAATACCAATTCACTGCCATTTCAAAAGGAAATAAATTACTATTGATAGTGTAGGCGCATACATATAAAGTTATATACATCACTTAAGAAAGTAATGAAAATTAGGAGGATTAATTTAGTCGCTAGAGCGGGCACATTATTGGAAATAAATGTATTAGGCGGCTGAAACTTTGTTTTTTAGTATACTCCAAACCTTCTAATAGAACTACTATTTTAAGTAAAGAATACATACTAAAAACAATATTTATAGAATGTTTAGGGGAGTAAACATAATGAGAAAAAGTGCTTGGAGATTAATATTTATACTATTAATTATAAGTATACTAGCCGCTTGTGGAAGTGAAGATTCTAGTGATAATGATAATCCAGATGATAAGTTAGAAGGTAAAATAACGGTTTATGCTGGTTCGGATGAAGAGCGTGCTATCGAAACAATGAACCTTTTTACAGAAGAAACAGGAATTGAAGTTGATATGGTTCGGTTATCCGCTGGAGAGATTCTATCAAGAGTTCGTGCGGAAAGTACGAACACGCAGGCAGATGTCTGGTTTGGCGGACCGGCAGAAACATTTGAAGTAGCTAAAGAAGAGGAATTGCTTGAACCATATGTATCTCCTACTGCGGAATATATCTCTGATGAATACAAGGATGATAAAGGATATTGGACAGGAATGTTAGTTAATCCTTTAGGTTTTGTAGTTAATCAAAAATTTTTAGATGACAATGGACTAGAAGCACCAACAACTTGGGAAGATTTACTTGATTCAGCGTATGAAGGTGAAATCGTTATGCCTCATCCAGCTTCATCCGGTACGGCCTATACAGTACTTTATAATATATTGCAGTACTTTGATAATGAAGAAGAGGCTTATGATTATTTGGAAGCATTGGATGGACAAGTACAACAATATACAACTAGCGGGGTTGCTCCGGCGAGAATGGTGGGAATGGAAGAAGCGGGAGCAGGAATCTTATTCTACTATAATTCTGTTAAAAGTATGGAAGAAGGATTCGATAACTTAGAACCTACTGTTGTTGATGGAGCAGGATATGAATTATTCGCAGTAGCTAAAATTGCAGATGCTCCTAACCCTGAATTAGCTGAGGTATTTATTGACTGGGTATTAGGACCGGCAGGGCAAGAGGCAGCACAAGATTTTGGAAACTATAATAATGTAACCCATCCAGAAGCTGCGGATGCGGAACAAGCTATTGACCTTTCAGATTATCATTTAATAGATTTTGATTTAAGTGATGCCGCAGAATCGCGTGATGATATTATTCAAAAATGGGAGAATGAAATTTATGATCAATAACTGTATGAGAAAAGTGTGAAGAATAAACATTTTCAAGGATAGCGATTAGATGATGATATTAAGGAACAAAGCCTAAGTTCATACCATTATAAACGGAAATAAATTGGTATGGAGAATTTGATGAAACGATTATAGTCTTAAGGTATAGAAATAATTTGAAACGAGAATAAGAATTCATCTGTATTTTTAGAGGCATGGACTACAAGGAGGAAAAAATGAGCTATCGTGCAATTTTTTTAGATATTGATGGAACGATTATAAAACCAGACCACACTTATGATGCTTCAACCAAGGAAGCGATTCGACAGGCAAAAGCAGCAGGTATAGAAGTATTTCTATGTACTGGCAGACCTTTAATGGATATTGTTAATTTGACAAATGACTTTGGAATCACCTCATCGATTACTTATAATGGTTCCTATGCGATGCATCAGAATGAAACGATTTTTAAAGCTGCGATGCGTAAAGAGGATGTCGAGAAAATGATTTATATCTCCAGTCAAGGAGAAAGTGAGTTGGTACTTTATACTACAGAAAATAATTATTTTACTTCTTTAGAGGATGCACACGTTATTTATTTTAGTAAAGTTTCTCAAATGAAGGAATTTGAACTGTTTACAGAAAATATTTCTGATCAAATCGTAGCTGCGACTGCAATCAATGTGTTTGACAGCAAAGAAGATTTTAGTCTAATAGAAGGCTATCAACTGTCAAAAGTTAATATCAAACATTCTACAGAGTCCTATGATCTTATTCGTACTTCCGTAAATAAAGGAGAAGCAGTTAAAAAAATGATAGAGCATTTGAATCTATCACCTTCTGAAGTGATTGCTTTTGGTGATGGAATGAATGATAAGGAAATGCTGCAATTTGCTGGAGCAGGCGTGGCAATGGGAAATGCGGACTCGATGCTTGTTCCATATGCAGATTTTCAAACAACAACCGTTGAGGAGAATGGTATTTTTAACGGGTTGAAGCGGCTTGGTATTGTAAATTAAAATAAGTAAGATTTGCGTCGGTACAAAAAACTCATCAAACTAGGAAAAAAGTGATTTCATCTTATGAAAAAATTTAATGAAGATGCCGCTATTTTTATTTCAAGGATTGGTTATTGCTGCATGCGGTTCTGAAGATACAGAAGAAATTGGCAAATATTTGGTATGGCGGTCCAGCAGTATACAACGAGCGGTTCTGCTCCAGGGAGAATGATAGGTATGAAGGAGGTTAACGGAGCCGGGATTATGAACGGTACTCCAAATGAAGAATTAGCACAAGAATTTATTGATTAGGCTGTAAGTACAAATGCATAGGAAGTGAGTGAGGAAGCAAACGAGTTTAATAATTTAACATATCCAGATGCAGTAGAGTCGGAGGAAGCAGCTGATTTAGAAGAGATTGAATTAATTGAGGCGAGAGAACGCCGTCAAGAAATTCAAAATCATTGGGAAGATGAAGTTAATAATTAAAAAATCATAGTTTTATATGAGAAAAGTCGAATGGTTCAACATTCTTATTTTAGAATTTGGATTTATTCGGCTTTTTTGTTGATATTATTGAATGTTTATAATCAAAATTCCAAAATACATAATATCTTTTGATAGAGAAAAAGAAATATATACTCGTCTGTTCATCTAGTTATTTTCCGGTATAATAATTCAACAATTATGAAAAATCAGACTACAAAACTATGTTTTATGTCTCTGTACATTTTGATAATCTATTTCATATTACAGTGTAAGAACTTATTAAAAAAAGAAAGAAGCTAAGAAATATTGATTTTTTGGGAGCGCATTCAATTATGTTTTGAAAAATAACTGAAGGAGTGAATCATATTGAAAAAGTCTATACCTGTCTTAGTGTTATTATTAGTTATTTTATTACTTGTTGCATGTGGATCGAATGATTCGGAGGGAGCGAATGGAGAAGATGGAACATTAACCGTTTATGTGGCTTTCCCGGAAGAAAAAGCTATTGCTGCTATTAATCAATTTGAAGAAGAAACAGGAATTAATGTAGATATGGTTCGGATGTCATCAGGGGAAGTTTTAGCAAAGGTACGAGCGGAAAGCAATAACCCACAAGCAGATATTTGGTATGGAGGTCCTGCAGACACATTTGAAGCTGCTAAAACAGAAAACTTATTACACGCATATGAATCTCCAGAAGCAGAAGATATTCCAGAAGAATATAAAGATGCAGATGGTTATTGGACAGGGATATTTGTAGGTGCAGTTGGTTTTGCAACAAATCAAGAATTTTTAGATGAAAATGGATTGGAAGCACCAACTAATTGGGAAGATCTATTAAATCCTGTTTACAAGGATGAGCTTGTTATGGCACACCCAGGTTCATCTGGTGCTGCTTATGTAGCATTATACTCTATCCTTCTTGCGAAAGACGGGGATGAAGAGGGATTTGACTATTTAAATACACTTCATGAACAGATGCAGCAATATACAACAAGTGGAGCAGCACCAGGAAGAATGGTAGGTTTGAATGAAGCAGGGGCCGCCATTATGATGGGACACGATATTGCTAAACATCAAGCAGAAGGGTTTGACGATATTGTTTTAACCTTCCCAGAAGAAGGGTCTGGGTTTGCGGTTGATGCAGTAGGAATGATTGAAGGAGCACCCAATGAAGAACTTGCTAAAGAATTTATTGATTGGTCAGTAGGTGTAAGCGGACAAGAAGTCGGGGAGTCAGTTGAAGACTTTCAAAGTGTTACACACCCTGATGCGACAGCGCCTGAGGGTGCCCCTGATTCAGATGATATTAATTTAATAGACATGGATCCTAAAGAAGCAGGAGAGCGTCGTGAAGAAATTATAGATCGTTGGGATAATGAAGTGAATAACTAAATAAAAGAGAGTGACGATATCCATTTGGCTATAGTCACTCTCTTTTACATATGTACAGGGAAAACTTCAAAGATATTTTCTTGTTATCGACTCATTCAATATTCTAATATGATCTTCATTCCACCATACCAATTCTATACCGTTTCAAAAGGAATTCATTTGGTGTTGAATATGGAAGCGCATACAAATAAACTTAAAATATAAGAAAAAGGGGGTAATGACATTGAAGAAATCTATAAAATTATTATTTATATTACTAGTTGTTTTTCTGCTTGCTGCATGCGGAACCAATGATTCAGATGGAGCTGAGGATGGAGATAATCCAAGTGGTACGTTAACCGTTTATGTTGCATTTCAAGAAGACCATGCGATTGCCGCAATTGACAAGTTCCAACAGGATACAGGAATTGATGTCGATATGGTTCGTATGTCAGCTGGAGAAATTTTAGCAAAGGTTCGTGCGGAAAAAGATAATCCCCAGGCAGATATTTGGTATGGAGGTCCTGCAGACACATTTGAAGCTGCTAAAACAGAAGATTTGTTACATGCGTATGACTCACCTGCAGCAGCAGATATCCCAGAGGAGTATAGAGATCCGGATAATTTTTGGACAGGGATTTATGTAGGAGCGATCGGTTTCGCTACTAATCAGAATTTCTTGGATGATAATGGTTTAGAAGCTCCAACAAGCTGGGATGACTTACTAGATCCTGAATACAAAAACCAGATTGTTATGGCACATCCAAGTTCATCAGGTACAGCTTATACAGCACTATACTCTATTCTTCGTGCAAAAGGCGGAGATGAAGAGGGGTTTGAGTATCTGGAGGAGCTTCACCCACAAGTGCAGCAGTATACGACCAGCGGTTCGGCGCCAGGAAGAATGGTTGGTATGAATGAAGTTGGAGCAGGAATTTTATTTGCACATGATATTGTTAAATATCAAGAAGAAGGATTTGACGATATTGTTCTTTCCTTCCCAGATGATGGTACCGGATTTGAAATTGGAGGAGTTGGCATTATTGAAGGTGCTCCCAATGAAGAATTGGCGCAAGAATTTGTTGATTGGGCTGCAGGACCAGAAGCGCAAGAAATTGGGCAAGAATCATCTAATTTCCAAAGCCTTACACATCCAGATGCGGTTCCACCTGAAGGAGCTCCTGATTTAGATGAGATTAATTTAATAGATTCAGACCCGAAAGAGGCTGGAGAACGCCGTCAAGAAATTCTTGACCGCTGGGATAATGAAGTAAATAACTAGAGACAGAAAACGTTGAGAATGGGGGATGTAGGCTCCCATTCTCAACATAAAAGGAGTGAGAGCTTTTTATGAAGGAGAGTATACGCAGATTAGTCAAACAACCAATGTTATTATTACTTGTTGTGTTGGTTATGTTGACGCTCATTGTTTTTATTGTTTATCCACTTTTCCAAATCTTATTATCCAGTTTTATATCAAATGGTGAAATAGATTGGCAAGGGTATAAAAGAGTATTTGCTGGTGGGCAGTTAACCAGTGCTTTAACGAATTCATTAATTTTAGCAGTCATTGTTTCTATTTTATCAACAGCTATTGCTTATTTCTTTGCCTATACATTAGCTTATATTAAGGTTCCATTTAAAAAATTGTTTAATGGAATCGCAATTTTACCGGTTATTTCTCCTCCGTTTGTTATTGCTTTATCAGCAATACTGCTTTTTGGAAGAGGAGGATTTATTTCCGAAACATTGCTGGGGATAGAAGGAGCAAATATTTATGGATTACATGGTTTGATTCTTGTTCAAACACTAACTTATTTTCCGGTAGCCTTCTTAGTTCTGGCAGGGTTATTACAATCCATTAGTCCTTCTCTCGAGGAAGCAAGTGATAATCTTGGTTCAACAAAATGGCAGACATTTAAAAAAGTAACTTTGCCATTGTCTGTTCCAGGGGTTGGGAATGCCTTTTTACTTGTATTTATTCAGTCCATGGCTGATTTCGGGAACCCAATGACCATCGGTGGAGATTATAACACGGTGGCAAGAGAGATTTATATGCAGGCAGTTGGAAGCTATAACATGCAGGCTGGAGCTGCTCTTGCGATGGTTTTACTTACTGCAACGGTTATTTTATATGTACTTCAGAATTTTTGGATTGGGAAGAAGAATTATGTCACTGTTACAGGTAAGCCAACTGGAGTTCGCAAAATGATTTCTAAGGGCATTTTTCGTCGGGTGATGATTACTATTTGTTTTGCTTTATCAGGAACTGTAATCTTATTTTATATTTTAGTTCCAATTGGGTCATTTATTCAATTATGGGGTGTAAATTACAGCTTTACATTAGATCATTATAATTATGTATTTTCTATTGGTAAAAAAGCGGTGACAGACACTTTACGATTATCCATTATTGCGACGCCAATTGGAGGATTATTCGCAATGATTCTTGCTTTCTTAATTGTTCGTAAAAGATTTGCTGGGAAAAAATTAATGGAAGGAATTAGTATGCTTTCTATGGCTATTCCAGGGACTGTAATTGGTATCTCTTATATCTTAGCGTTTAATCAAGCGCCGCTTGCAATTACAGGGACAGCACTGATTATTATAGCTGCATTCATTGTTCGGGCGATGCCGGTAGGAATACGATCTGGAATAACCTCTCTACAGCAGATTGACCCTTCGATTGAAGAAGCAGCAACTAACTTAGGCGCGAACGGTTCCAAGACATTCTTTTCAATCGTGCTACCTTTGATTAGACCAGCATTTTTCAGTTCAATCGTATACACTTTCGTAAAAAGTATGACAGCGATGAGTGCAGTAATCTTTCTGGTTTCGGCAAAATATAACTTAATCACTTCTTCTATCTTAGCACAAGTAGAGTCAGGAAGAATCGGTGTAGCGAGTGCGTATTGTACATTGCTAATCATCTTAATGATTGTTGCGATGTTAATTTTAAACGGGTTAACTTCTTTATTCACAGGTAAATGGAAATTAGGGAAAGAAAAACAAACAGGTACAGAAATTGCTTCAAAAGATAATGTAATGGCTTAATAACTTGGAGGGAAAATACATGTCAGCAAAATCCGTAAAGCTAGAGAAAGTTACGAAACAATTTACTGATGGTGAAGGAAAGACAATGACGGCAGTGAGCGATGTCAGTTTGCAAATTGAGAAAGGGGAATTTGCCACACTATTAGGGCCTTCCGGTTGTGGAAAGACAACTACTCTGCGTATGGTTGCAGGCTTCGAAGAATTATCGAATGGAGCCATTATGTTTGGAGAGGATAATGTTCAAAACGTTCCCGCAAATAAAAGAGACTGTACGATGGTGTTCCAATCTTATGCATTGTTTCCACATATGTCAGTATACGATAACATTTGCTATGGATTAAGATTGAAAAAATTAAGTAAAAGTGAAATTGAAAAGCGTGTTACGCCAGTAATGGATATTATGAACTTACATGTTAATAAAAACAGAATGCCAAACCAATTGTCTGGAGGTCAGCAGCAGCGTGTTGCACTTGCCCGCGCATTAGTAATGGAACCTGGAGTATTACTTTTTGATGAGCCGTTATCCAATTTAGATGCGAAACTCCGAATAACGATGCGTGATGAAATTCGCCGTATTCAGAAGGAACTTGGCATTACTGCAATTTATGTAACACACGATCAAAGTGAAGCAATGAGCTTGAGTGATCGTATTGTTGTTATGAATGAAGGGCGTATTGAACAAGTTGGACCGCCAATGGAAATTTATCAAAAGCCAAAAACAAAATTTGTTTCAGACTTTATTGGAACGGCAAATTTCTTAGAAGGGGTTGTCGATAAGAAAGAATCGGATCGTCTTTTTGTAAAAACGAAACAAACAACCATAAAAGTTTTACAGCAGAATGCAGATACATTTCATGAAGGGCAATCAGTTTCCGTTGTTGTTCGACCAGAAGCAATCAATCTTGGTAAAGAAGGGACAGAGCCAGCGCAAGTTCTAAAAAGCGTATTTATGGGACAAATGCAAGAATATGAATTGGATTTTAATGGTATCCAATTGTATGCGGTTGTTGCAGACCCGGGCGGGAAAGAAGTTTATTATGACGGCGATAGTGTGAATCTGACATTTTCACAACGTTCGTTGCATGTTGTACCAGCATAAGGTTAAATAGAAGGAGAGGAGAGATGCTATGCGAAAAATAACAATTCTATTGTTCGTAGTCCTTCTCCTTCTTTGTGGTTGTAGTAGAGCTAGTCAAAAAGAGGTATTACAGGTATATACGGGAATGGATACAGCTTATATGATCCAAATTGCAGAGCAGTTTGAACGAGATACGGGTATTCATATTTCTTTTCAAAGAAAAAGTAATCTGGAAATTCTTCAATCATTGGAGAATGAAGAAGAGGAATTTGATATTTGGTATGGTGGATCGTCTTTTTTAATGGAAGATGCGAAACAGCAAGGACTCTTAGAACCATATATTTCGAAATATAGAGAAGAAATCGACAATATATATAAGGATGAAGAAGGATACTGGACTGGGATTAGCGTAGGGGTCTTGGCTATTGTGACCAATCGTCAATGGCATGTGGAACAAGGAGTCAGTAATCCGCAAAGGTGGAGTGATCTGCAGAGGGTAGAGTATAAAAACTGGCTGACACTGCCGAACCCAGAATCAACAGAAGCAGGGTACCTTATGATTGCTCTCTTTGATGAATTATATGGAGATTTGCGAACAAAGAGTGTGCTGCAAAATATTAATCAGAATGTAACCGATTATACTTTGGCAGAAGATTCAACCGGAAGATTTATTGGTTATAAAGAAAGTGCTGCAACGATTATGTTTGCACACGATGCCATGCGCCTGAAGAATGAAGGATTTAATGAGTTGAATATTATTTATCCGACAGAGCCGACAACGTATGAAGTTGAAGCAATCGCAATGACGGCAAATGCTCAAAACGAAGAAGCTGCACAGGAGTTTATCGATTGGTCATTAACAAAGGAAGCGCAAGAAATAGGACAAAGAATAGGAAATTATCATACGCTGACCAATGTGAATGCAGTAAATCCGCCACAGTCCGTACCGTTGGATGAATTATTGATTATGCCTGTCGACGAAAAAAAAGCAGTAGAGAACCGGTATGATTTGATCTCTGATTTTAAAGAAGTTATCAAATATAGAGAATGAAGGGGAAGATGCATTGTGACAAATATTATTTTCGATTTACATACGCATCATGATCGATGCGGGCATGCAGAAGGGAAAATAGAGGATTACATTCAAGCGGCAATAGATCGCGGTTTGCATTATATTGGGATTTCAGACCACTCTCCTTACTTTTATTCGGAGAAAGATCAGTTGTATCCGGGAATCGCGATGGCGAAGAGTGAGCTGGATGAATATGTGAATGAAGTGTTGACACTAAAAGAAAAATATAATAATAAAATTCACGTGTTGCTTGGGATGGAGAGCGATTATTTTCCTAAATATGCAGATATGTACAGGAATATTTATCAAAAATACCCATTTGATTATATCATTGGTTCTGTCCATCATGTTCACGATAAAAGTATTTTTCTAAAAGGAAGATGGGACCAGCTATCAGACAAAGAGCGTCGGGAAGAAAAAGTATCCTACTATCATTTGATTCAACAATCTGCTAGAAGTGGTATGTTTCAAGTCTTGGGACATATTGATGCGATGAAAGGGTATTTATTAGATTTTCACGATGTCCAAACTCCAGTAATAGAAGAAACATTAAAAGTAATTGCGAATGAAGGTGTTGCTATTGAAGTGAATACATCTGGTAAAAATAAAGATTGCGGCGGATGGTATCCTTCCTATGAAATATTAGAAAGAGCATGCTATTACGGTGTGGATATATCTTTTGGCTCAGATTCCCATATACCTTCTAGGATAGGGGATGATTACTTGGAAGTACAGAAGACGTTAAAACAGATTGGTTTTAAAGAAATGGTATATTTTGTAGATAAGAAAAGATGTACTGTGCCACTTTAATGTATGGAGTTTAAGGGGGGAAACCTGCATTCGCTCCTCTTTTAGCGAATGCAGGTTTTTCTAATTTTTCTATCTTGATAACAGGTATTTCATATAACTAGACTAACAGAAAAGCTAAGAATTGATTCATTTGTTATTAGCCCAAGGTTTTACAAAGTAGATTTACGGAGGGAGCAATGAGATGAAAAAGCATCTATTAATCTCTGATTTAGATGGAACATTACTTGATGGAAAGCAGAATATAAGCATGGAGAATAAAACGTCTATTCAACAATTTATAAAGGACGGCGGTTTATTTACGATTGCGACAGGACGTGTGGAAGATTCTGTCGGTCCTTATGTGCAAGAATTAGGGATTACACTACCGGTCATTCTGTATAATGGGGCTGTTATTTACGATTATCAGAATCAAAAGCGTATATATGAGCAAATGATTACCAACTTCACACCTCTATTTAAGCAATTACAAGCATTCAGCGAAAGTGAATCGATTGGTATTAATTACTACCAAAATAAAAAAGCCTATATTTCAGATTACAATGAACTGATTAAAGAACATGAGAAAAAAGATAAAGTTAAGGTTTGGGAAATAGATGCTATATTCGATACAAGCTACGTAACAAAAGTGTTGCTCATCTCAGACCCTATTGTTTTAAAAAAGTGTGAAAAGTTGGTGCTAAGTAGTGGGGTTTCATGTGACATGATTTATTCAGAAAAAAACTATTTAGAGATCCTGCCGAAGAATGTTTCGAAAGGAAATGCGGTTAAACATCTGCTTCAATATATAAAACGAACAGACTTGCACACTACCTGTGTTGGAGATCATGAAAATGATTTGACTATGTTACAAACAGCCGATACAGCTTATGTGGTTGAAAATGCTATTGACTTATTAAAACTGCAAAACTTTCGGAGAACTGTTCATCACGAGCATCACGCTATTCAAAGTATTATTGAAGATATAAGCTGTTCTATTACTTTAAAGCGATAAAGTAGAAGTAGATTATTTATATAACTCAAATTCTAAAGAAAAGGTGATGTAATGTTTGAAGAAGTATGTGAACTTGTGATAGTAGCAGGGAGAAATCTGATAGAAAATATGAATTCAAGACTCACTGTTGAAACAAAAGGCAGCGATACGGATTTAGTTACGGAAATGGATAAGAAAACAGAAAAATATATTACAGAGGAAATAAAGAGAAATTTTCCAGAGCATGCTGTTTTTGGAGAAGAAACGGTAGAAGAGATAGGTTATGATAGAATGCTTGAAATGTTAGAAACGTATCCCAATCTATGGATAATCGATCCAATTGATGGAACGACGAATTATGTGCACGGGTTGCCGGGATATACGATTTCGGTAGCCTTATATTGTGAAGGGATAGCAGCTTATGGCATTATTTATGACCCTGTTGCAAAAGAATTATTTATTGCTGAAAGGGGAAAAGGTGCGACATTAAATGGAGAAGCAATCCATGTAAGCAAACAAAGTTCTTTGGCGGAGAGTCTCGTTTCAACAGGAGTTCCAGCTAAGTATGAAAGTGACCGTAATCATGTCTTAGAGGGATATGTGAAAATTGCATTGTTGGCTCGGAATATTCGTACTTTTGGTTCAGCAGCCTTACACTGTGCTTATGTTGCTTCTGGACGATTGGATGCATTCTGGGAGTGGGGAGTAAATATTTGGGATGTTGCTGCAGGCAAATTGATTGTTGAGGAAGCAGGGGGCAGTGTTTATCAATTGGATGGTAACGAAGTTCAATTTGAATTTCCTCATTTCACCTGCACGAATGGAAAAATTGATAAGGAGTGAAAGGAAACCTTTGCTTCTATACATGGCTTGTAAACAGCATTAGCTTTAACTAATGTAAGTAATTTATTTCTATCAGATATAAAATGATGCTACATTGATAGGGGAATTTCTGACAAATTAAAAGATTATATAATTAAAAAGGAGCTGTCGCAAAATGCATATTATGCATTTGCTGACAGCTCTTTTTTCTATATGAGATTGCTCTTTTTAAGATTCATTATTTTATTTATGGTGATAAAGGGAAAATCAATCGTTTTTTGACGCAGTTAAATAAGCTTCACCTTTTTTAAAATTTTTTAAGCGGTCTTTAATGGATGATAATAAAGATTCAGGCGATCAGCTTGGATTTTTGTATGTATTTTATTAAGATTATAACCAAATGCCAGAATCAATAGCTCGTTTCGTACATTCCCTGTTCCTCGCGTACGAAACTTTTTCAGTTGATAATCTTCCTTCAACACGCCGAATGTTCCTTCCACTTGAATGGAACGATTCATACGGTACAGTGTGCCTGTTTCTGTTAGAATATTTTCTTGCGCGGTTTCCCGGTAAGCCAGAAATTCCTTGGCTACATGCAGTTGGCGATTCCCTTTGGCTTTCGTACATTTTTCTTTGAACGGGCACCCTGTACAGTCTTCACTTTCGTACACCGTTACTTGAGATTGGTAGCCTGTCTGCGAGGTTCGCGTGTAGTTTCGAATGGCATGTAATTGCTGGTCATTGGCGCAGGTATAGGTATCTGTGCCTTTGTCATAAGTCATGTTTTCCCGATATTTGATATCCTTTTTGAAAGAAGCTTTTTTCTTGCGCTCATGATTTTGCGGCTTGATATAGGCCATCTGTTCTTGCTTCTTTAAATACACATAATTTTCTTCGCTTTCATATCCAGAATCTGCGACGATATGGCGATACGTAAAAGGAAGGTGCTCCTTTAAATATTGAAGCATCGGAATCAATGTTGTCGTGTCGTTTCGATCGGAAAACGCATTGATCCCAACGATAAATTCCGCATCCACGGCAGCCTGGACATTGTAAGCTGGCTTGAGTTGGCCATTCCGCATATGATCGTCTTTCATCCGCATAAACGTGGCATCATGGTCTGTTTTGGAATAGCTGTTTCGTTTCTCTCCCATAATTTCGTTGGAAGCATCATATTGTTCTTTGCGCTGAAGCATTTCCTTTACTTGTTCATGGTAACGTTGAAGGACGTTTTTTCTTTTCCCTTTGCCATATACAAACGTGATGTTCTCTTCTTCCTGTATTTTCTCCAGGAAAACAAGCACTTTTTTCAAATCTTCTAAAAACGTCTCATAGGGGCTTGTGAAGAGCTGACAGTACGTCGTATTGATCTGTTCCAGAAGGGCTTGCCATTTGGCGTACATCTTCGCTTCATGTTTGGTGATTGCCTTTTTCCATACGAAAGAATACCGATTGGCATATGCTTCGATTTTTGTGCCATCGATATAGAGTGTTTCTCCGGTAATGGCTTTTTGTTCGTAGAGCCATACGACTTGTTGAAAGAAGAGCTGTTCCATCACGGTATCGGTCAGATATTTTTGCTTGAATCGACTGATGGTCGCATGGTCAGGAGCTGCATACCCCTGAAGAAGCCAGCGAAAATTGATATCCCGGCGGCAAGCTTTTTCTATCCCTCGGGAAGAATAGATTTTTTGGGAAGCTGCGTAGGTAATGACTTTAAATAGAATGACTGGATCGACTGCCGGTTTTCTCCCTTTTGGAGAGTATGCCTGTAATAGTTCTCTATAATCCATCCTTTCACATAAGAGGCAGTGGAGCCGGACCGAATCATCTAAAGGAATCATTTCTTCCACGTCCATCGGTAAATATAATTGATAGTTAGCGGAAGTTTGCGTATAATTGAATTGTATTATTTGTTTATTAGTCATAAGTTAATAATACACGAGAGCAGACCCTTTGTGGTCTGCTTTTTTGTGTATACAAAAAAAACTGTTGCACGCTCAGTTTCCTGATTGTGCAACAGCCCCTTTTTGCTTCTTGATTTTTACTTCACTATATAGAACCATAAGTAAAGTTGTAAATTTACTACTTTGATTAGAATTGTTATTCAATAATAAAAAATTATGTTGTTTTATTATTGAATTGGCTATAGTTAAGAAGATAGTTATTATTTAATAACATTCATTTCTATTCAAAAGGTACTGTCAATAAGTTAGTTTCTCTTCAAGATTCTATTACCCATCCGCCCCAAAAGCAGAGCACTCTGTTTTGCCCTATATATTAGAAGAGTAAAATTACTTCAATATATATTATAAATCGAATTACCTGTGATTAAGTTTTGATAAAAGCCGATTTTTTCTTGGGACATGTCCCGGAAAATGAACGCATGTGTCAGTATCAGTAAAAGCATCCATAATCGCTTCCATCTATTGTTGTTCTTGAAAACAGCATTTAAAATTAAAATCAGTTGAAACCCCTTCCATCGCCGGCAGGAAAAAATTTATGGATAGTGAGGTGATTGCTTTTATACAGATTTTTAAATTATACTCCTTGTAAAGGAAGACTTACAGGAGTGATAAAAATGGATTTAATAGAAGAAGCAGTTAACCAATATTATGAAACATTTAATGCCACAGATAAGTCGATAGCCTCCTATATTCTGAAACATCGTGAAGCTGTAGAGAAGATGACCATCAGGGAACTGGCTGATGCATGTCATTCATCAAAATCAACGATATCCAGATTTATTAAGAAGATTGGATTCGCGGGTTTTAGTGAAATGAAATATGCAATAAAATGGCAGGAACAAAAGGAGACTTCAGAAAAGTCTTATAAAAAAAGTCTCATTACTGATATACAAATGAATATTGAGCAGCTGCAGCATTGGGACTTTGAAGAAATATGCGAAGCCATTGAATCATCCGAGCGTTTATTTGTATACGGAACAGGAACAGAACAAAAATTGTGTGCAAATGAACTGAAAAGATATTTTTGGGTACTCAATAAATATGTCCATGTGATTGATGACGAAATGGATTTTCATGTATTAATGGACGATTTAACTGAAAACGATTTAATTATTATTATTTCACTTTCAGGCAATACGCCTTCCATGCTTCCTTTTGCACAGCGGATTGCTGCTAAAAAGATTCCATTGATGTCAATTACAGATTTAAAGAATAACAAGCTTGCTCAATTAACTGATTTAAGAATGTATGCGTTTGCTCATCCGCAAAAAAGCCATCTCGCTTTAGAGATTACAACATTTTCTACCTTTTTCGTTATGGTTGAGGCGCTTTTCCGGTCGTATTTAGATTATTTGGAGCAGAAAAAGTAACAACTTTTATCTATTACTATTTTAAGTTAGGGGGAAATACAGATGATGCAGAAATTCCAACGGTTTGGAAGCGCTATGTTTGTTCCCGTTTTATTTTTCGCATTTTCAGGGATTGTCATAGGCTTTTCCACACTTTTTAATGACCCTCTTATTATGGGCAGTCTGGCAGAAGAAGGCACTGCATGGTCTAAGATTTGGTTCATCATTGAAGAAGGTGCCTGGACAGTGTTTAATCAAATGCCCCTCATTTTTGCAATGGGCATTCCCGTAGCACTGGCTGCTAAAGCAAACGGCAGAGCGTTGATGGAAACAATTATCATTTTCCTTACCTTTAATTATTTTATCAACGCCATGTTAACAAGCTTTCCCGGCTTTTTCAATGTTGATATCAGCCAAGAGGCCGGCGGTGTCAGCGGATTAGCCGAGATTGCAGGGATTAAAACATTGGATACCAGTATTCTTGGAGCAATTATTATATCTGCTATTGCAGTATATTTACACAATAAATACTATGATACGAAACTTCCAGACTATCTTGGTATTTTTCAAGGATCAGCATTTGTAGTGATTATCGGTTTCTTTGCCATGCTGCCTGTTGCTTTCTTAACTGCTTGGCTATGGCCTTATATCCAAATGGGGATTGCATCCCTACAAGGATTTCTGGCTAACGCGGGCAACTTCGGTGTATGGCTCTATATCTTTTTAGAAAAGATTTTACTACCGACAGGGTTACACCATTTTATTTACGGACCATTTCAGTTTGGCCCAGCCATTATTGATGGCGGAACCTACGCCAACTGGGCAGCGAATATGGGGGATTTTGCTCGTTCTACTGCTTCCTTGAAAGAATTATTCCCGGAAGGCGGATTCGCGATGCAGGGCAACTCCAATATATTCGGTCTGCCAGCTGCTGCTTTAGCTATCTACGTAACAGCACAGAAAGGAAAAAGAAAAGTGGTCGCCGGGTTATTAATACCTGCAACGATAACCGCTGTTTTGGCAGGAATTACCGAGCCGCTTGAGTTCACGTATATTTTTGTTGCACCATTGCTATTTGCTGTAAAAGCTGTTCTGGATGCTTTTCTGGCTACAACGATGTATATATTTGGCGTTACCGGAAATTTCGGCGGCGGATTGCTGGAATTCATGTCCATGAACTGGATACCTTTATTTAACAATCACTGGATGACCTATTTAATCCAAATCATCATTGGTATCGTCTTTTTCTTTATCTACTTCTTTGTATTCCGTTTTATGATTTTAAAGCTTAATATTAAAACGCCAGGACGTACAGACGAAGAAGTAAAACTTTATGGAAAAGAAGACTATAAAGAGAAGAAAACAACAGGATCCACAGAAAAGAATCTGGCTGGTGAATATGTAGACTTTCTCGGCGGGCAAGAAAATATTGAGCATGTTACAAATTGTGCTACCCGGTTAAGAGTGAAGGTCACTGATCCTGAGAAAATAGCTTCTGATGAACATTTTAGAAGCCTCGGCGCATCAGGTGTCGTTAAAAATGGAAATGCCATTCAAGTAATCATCGGATTATCTGTGCAGAATCTCAAAGAGGATGTAGATAATTATCTCGGAAAAGAAACGGAATAAAAAGTTTAGTCATGTACTGGAGGAATAAAAATGAGGGATAAATTAATCATAACCATTGCCGGTGGCGGGAGTACCTACACACCAGGTATCGTCTCTGCGCTATTAAGTAATAGCAGTAAATTTCCTATTACAGAAATGCGGTTATATGATATCAATCCAAAAAGAAATGAAGATATGAAGTTAATTATCAATCAGTTATTGATTGATAAGGACAGACAAGATATGAAGCTGGTTGTAACAGAAAATACAGAAGAAGCATTCACAAATGTGGACTTTGTTTTCTCACAAATCCGTGTTGGCGGTCTTGCTATGCGGGAGCAAGACGAGAAAATTCCGTTAAAATACGACCTGGTAGGCCAGGAAACATGCGGACTGGGCGGTTTTGCATACGGGTTACGCTCGATTGGCGGAATATTGGAGATCGTAGGCTATGTACAGCAACATGCTCCAGACGCCTGGATCCTTAACTACACCAACCCGGAATCTATCATTTCCGAAGCAATACGGAGAAAATATCCTGATGCCAATATGATAAATGTGTGTGATATGACCATATCTCTGGAAGAGACCATTGCATCTAACTTTGGGTACGACAGAAAAAACTGGATTCCAACTTACTATGGTCTAAATCATTACGGCTGGTATAGCAAAATTTATGATACCTCAATAAAACGGGATGTTATGCCTGAAATTATTGACAAGCTGCGTCAAGTCAATATGGACGTTGCCGAATTTAACGAAGGCGATCAATATTGGGTAAAGACATATCAACTGATGTCTGCCATGGTGAACTATTTCCCTGAGGCACTGCCTAATAATTATTTAGAGTATTACTGGTTCCCTGATCTTATGGTTGAAAATGAAGATAAAAACTTCACTAGAGCCAATATGGTGATGGAGGGTCGTGAAGCAAATACGCGTAGAATGGCAGAACAAATCAGAAATGGAGAAACAGAAGATATTCTGCATTTCAACTTTGGTGAACATGGTAACTATATTGTAGATATAGCTGTGGCCATTTTAAATGATGAACCAAAACGTTTTATGGTTATTACGCCTAATAAGGGATCGATTCCGAATTTAAGAGACGATGCGGTTGTAGAAGTCCCTGCATACATCGGTGCAACCGGGGTAGAACAGCTTGCTTTACATCCTATCAATGATTTTCATAAAGGAATGATGGAAGCACAGGTTGCAGCAGAAAAACTGCTTGTAGATGCATTTTTTGAGAATTCCTATGACAAAGCCTTACAAGCATTTACCTTAAATCAAACTGTACCGTCTGCGCGGGCAGCTAAACAAGTCCTTGATGATATGTTGATTGCGAATAAAGATTATTGGCCGGAACTTCAATAAATTGACTTATCAAAAATAATAGTTTAGAAATATATTTAAAGTAAACTAGAAGCTCTCGATAAATGTTCTTTCACCGAGAGCTTCTGATTCTCCTTTAAGAATACGAAGTATTTCCCAATCTATTGATTACCTGTTTTCTAAAATAGAGAGAGCTATCCAACAAGATAAATACAACGTGTCAGCTCTCTATTGTATTTCTCACTATATTTATGGTACATAAAATAGTTCGCAACTTTTCTTTGATAAACTGGTATTAATAAAATATTCAAAAGGAAAAATTGATTAAATTTACTGACAATACAAATAAGTCTCTTATGCAACCTATTCTATTTCCTCTCTTTAATAACGCTTACAAAATACGGATCATTTAAACAATCATATTAAGAATAAGAACAAACACTAATCCGGAAACAGATATAATCGTCTCTAATATGGTCCAAGTAGCAAAAGTTTCTTTCATAGTAAGCCCAAATGATTCTTTAACAATCCAGAATCCTGTATCATTCACATGGGAAGCAATAATACTTCCAGCTCCAGTAGCCAGGACTAATAGCGGTAAATTAACATCTACATTTTGTATCAAAGGAAGCACTAGTCCAGCAGTGGTTAAAGCTGCAACTGTTGCAGAACCTTGCGCAAGTCGTATCAAAGCTGCGATGAGCCACGCAAGCAAGATTGGAGAAATCGTACTACCTTCAAAAATCTCTGCTACATAGTCACCAACTCCTCCATCTATTAGAACCTCTTTCAAGGAACCGCTAACACCTAAAATAAAAACAAGCATACCAATAGATTTAACTGATGTTTCAGCAGATTCCATCAACTTGGAAATAGGAATTTTTCTTCCGATACCCATAGTATAAATAGCAAGTAAAACCGATAATGTCATAACAGTTGTTGGTGAGCCAATAAGATCAATAAATTCAAAAAAAACATTTGATGTTACTCCTGAAGATTGTTGAATTAATGTAACAATGGTAGAAGCGCCCATCAAAATAACAGGAAATAAAGCAGTAAAAGCACTGATGCCAAATCCAGGTGTATCTTCTAATTTATACTGCTTTACGTCTGCAAGCGAAGTAATTGTTCCTCCTTTTTTATTCTCAAAAGCAGTAGGAGCAATACGACGCGCTAAAACGGTGTAGAGTGGTCCAGCAATAATAATTGTTGGAATTGCAATAATAAAACCATATATAAGGACTAACCCTATATTTGCTCCATATTGCTCAGAAATTACAGTTGGCCCTGGATGGGGCGGAAGAAAAGCATGTGTAACCGACAACGCAGTGGCCATTGGAAGTCCCAAATATAAAAAAGGTATATTCACTTGTTTAGACATTTGATAAACAATAGGAATCAAGAGAACAAGCCCTACTTCAAAAAATAACGCGATTCCTAAAATAAATGCCGTTAAGACAACAGCCCATTGTACACGCCGTTCTCCAAATTTAGAAATCAATGTCATCGCAATACGTTGAGCCCCGCCGGCATCAGCAATAAGCTTTCCAAGAATAGCACCAAAGCCAAAAATTAATCCTGTACTTCCTAATGTACTTCCAAATCCTTCTTCAATGGAAGCGACAATATCAGAAAGCGGCATCCCCAATGCTAGGGCTAACAAGAATGAAACAACAACAAGGGAAAGGACCGTGTGTAGACGAACTTTCATGATTAAAAATAAAAGCAATAAAATTCCAATAGCGGTAATAACTAAAGGCATATGTGTTTCCTCCTATTTTATGAAGATAGTTTTATTATTTAGTGACCTCAATAACAGCTTTGCGAACAGCGCTTGGTGATGATTCTACGAACTGAAATGCTTCAGCTGAATCTTGAAATGAAAAAGTATGAGAAACCAACCCATCGCTACGAAGTTGTCCATTATTAATCATTCGAACCACGTCTCCAAATTGGTGCGTCTGCAGTCGAGATCCTACGATATCTAATTCTTTTCTAGTAATCGGTGCTTGAGGAATAGCTGCTGGTAAACTATCAAAACTGAGTGTTACCACTCTGCCTCCAATAGAAGCTGCTTCAATTCCTAATTCAAATGTTGACTTTAAGCAAACAGAATCAATGACCACATTAGCACCTTCTCCTTCTGTCCAAAAATCAATCTCCTCTAAAGCATTTTGGTTTTTAGCTGAAATAACATGGTCAGCTCCTTGCTGCTTAGCGAATTCTAATCTTTCTGGCAACATATCTGAGATAATCACTTGAGCACCGCGTATTTTAGCCATGCGCATAATACAAAGACCAATCGGCCCTGCTCCTTGTATAAATACACGGTCTCCGGGTTGAACTTTTCCTCTCGAAACAGCTTGAGCCCCTATTGTATATGGTTCAGCAAGAACGATATCTGTCCACGGGATATCTTTATTCATTTTCCATATATTTTTTTCTGGCAATATAAATGATTCTCTTAGACCTCCATCTTCATGGACACCAAAAACCGATAGATGTTCGCAAATGTTGGGTCTTCCTTTTCGACAGGCGTAGCATTTCTCACAATATGAAATAGGGTCGACAACTACATGGTCGCCAACAGCTACTGTACGAACGTTATCGCCTACTTCAGTGACTTCACCACACACCTCATGTCCAATAATTCTGGGAAGGTCAGCTAAACCATTAGAAGCATGATATATATGCATATCAGACCCGCAGATACCGACTAATCTCGTTTGTACTTTTACTTCATTACTTCCCATTAATTCTGGCTGAGGAAGATTTTGAAACTTGACCTTTTGTTTATCTACAATAGATACAGCTTTCATAAAAAAACTCCTTTTCTTATTTTAAAATATAGTAATCGTTTTCAGGAAATCGATTTCCTTAATGGTAAATGAATTTTTGATATTTGACAAGTAAAAAAACGAATAAACATAAAGTTGTTTATTCGTTCAATAGATGGGAGCTACGCTGTCACGTTCGATTAATTCCAATTCTAAACGTAATTGCAGTTCAGAAGTTTTAGAATGAATTTTTTGATCTAAGAGTTTTATCGTTTCTTTTGCCATAGTCTGGAGTGGCTGGCGAATAGTTGTAAGTGGCGGGTCCATTAACTGAGCTAGTACTGTATCATCAAAGCCTATAATGGATATATCTTTTGGAACACTTAACCGTTCTTGTTTCGCCAATTGAATTGTTTTTGCTGCGAATAAATTATTACAAGCAATAATCGCTGTTGGAGAAGGGGTTTCCTGCAGTAACTGTTTTATATGCCAATGTTGCTCTTTAAATGTGGAGGTTGTTTCTACAAATAAAGTATTCCTGCTGTTCATTTCCGGTAGACCAGCGTCAATAACTGCTTGCTGACATCCTCGTACTCTCTCTTTATTTCCCCAGACGGGTTTAGCTATAATAGCCAAATTTTTATGATGATGGTCAATCAAATAGTTTGCTGCTTTATAACCGCCATAATAGTTATTAACCGATATGCTGCTGATATTTTGGGATGGAAATTCTCGTGTAATACCAACAATTGGCTTACCGGCTACAACTTTTTTAATGTCATCAATTTCTTCCATTCCTGAAGCGATGATAATGCCATCAACGTTATTTTTTAAAAACATTTTGAGATAACTCAGTTCTTTTTCTTTTATATAATCTGTGCTGCTTATACTAAGACGATATCCGAGATGATTTGCTTCGTCTTCCAGCAGTCTTGCCAAATCTGAAAAAAAGGGATTAGCAAGGTCAGGGATAAGCAATCCAATTGCTTTTGTTTTATTATTTCTCAATGCAGAGGCGATGCCACTCGGTTCATATCCTAATTCTTGAATGTGATAGTTAACACGGTCAATTGTTTCTTTACTAATACTTCCGGTGTTATTAATAACTTTTGAAACAGTACTTTGAGCTACACCTGCTGCTTTAGCGACATCTTTAATACTTATTCTCATTTTAATCACCTGTATCTTGTTAAATTATGGACTTAAAAAAAGCTTGCTTTTTAAATATCTTTATCTTAGGATAGAGAAAACGATTTCTTTAATGTGTTTATGTTTTAATTATATTTTACATTATTAGAATTCTTTTGTCTGTAAAAAGTTATTTTATAAAAAAGGAGATGAAGAAATGATTGGTTTAGTGAAAAAGGGGAAAGGGGAAGATTCCCTCGAATTGATGGAATTTTCTTTAAGAAATCTTTCGGAAAACGATGTATTAGTGAAAATTCATTATACTGGTATATGCGGAACAGATCTCCATATAAAAAAAGATGAATATCCTGCAGAATATCCTGTTGTCTTAGGTCATGAATTCTCTGGTGAAATTGTTGAAAAGGGTAAAAATGTTCGTGAATTTCAACTAGGGGATCGAGTAGTATCTTTAACTGCTGCAGTGACATGTGAGAACTGTGAATACTGCGAACAGGGGATGTTTATGTTATGCGCCCAGCGAAAATCTATTGGTTCTGGAATTGACGGTGCTTTTTCTCCGTATTTAGTTTTGCCTGCATCACTTTTATATCATATTCCTTCAAATATTTCTTATAAAGAAGCTGCTCTTAGTGAACCCTTGGCGTGTGTAGTACGATGTGTGGTTGAGAGGACGGATGTAAAGGCAGGTCAACAAATTATAGTTTCTGGCCCTGGAACGATTGGTTTATTAACGATGCAGGTAGTTCAAGCACATGGAGCGCAAGTAAAGATGCTTGGTACTTCTGAAGATTTAGAACGCTTACAGTTAGCTGAAAAACTTGGCGCTGAAGAAACCATCATAGTAGATACAAAAGAAGGAAGCCAAAGGCTAAAAGAGTTAGGGGACAGTGCTGATATTGTTTTTGAGTGTTCTGGAGCTGCTCCTTCAGCAATGACCTGTTTATCAATAGTGAAAAAACAAGGCCATTATACACAAGTAGGTTTATTTGGGAAGAATATTGAATTCGATTTTGATGGCGCTTTAAAAAAAGAAATAACCTTTTCAAATGGTTATGCTTCGGAGCCTTCTTCATGGAGAATAGCGCTTCAGTTAATGGAAAAGGGGCAAATTGATTTAAAGTCTCTAGTTTCTGACATTTATTCTCTGGAAAACTGGGAAAAGGGTTTTGAAAAAGCCGAGTCAAGAGGAGGGTTGAAAGTGTTATTATCGCCTTAAATGAGAAGATATAGAATGGATGATAGTCCTAATAAGGAGTTAACGAACCAAAATTTATTCTAACCATAGCATGTCGTGCCCCTCTTGTCATCCATGTTAGAACATCATCTTAAGAAACAAAAAATCTTATATACCGGTGGAAGGGGCTAAAGACTGAGAAAAAGAACACTATAGTTTATTATAGACAGTGCTTCTGTTCTCTCCTGTTTTGATATGACTTTTTCAAATGAGGATTACTTACAGTTTTTGAAACATATCCTAATTCGGATGCATTGTCTCATATTACTTAATAAAAAAACGCATGAAAGAGCGAACTGGCTTCATTTCATGCGTTTTTGCATGCAGTTGCTGTTTAGGGTCAGATGACTTTCTATTTCTTCAATTTCTCATAGCTTTTTTATTTATCTTCATGTAAAATAAATACAATTACTTTTAGTTACATTATTGCGAAAAAACAGATTTTAAAACAAGGGGGGAGATGAGGAAATGGAAAGGGTACAGGGAATTGTTGATGCAGTTAATAGTGCAGTATGGGGACCGGTCACACTTGTATTAATTGTAGGGACAGGCATATTTTTAACTTTTCGGCTTGGTTTTATCCAGGTGAGAGATTTACCTTATGCACTTAGGTTAACTTTTAAAAAAGGAGATAAAAGCCAAAAAGGGGATATATCCCATTTCCAATCGTTGATGATTGCTATGGCAGCAACACTCGGAATAGGGAATATGACAGGGATTGCATCTGCTATATTGCTCGGTGGTGTCGGTGCCTTATTTTGGATGTGGCTGGCTGCATTTTTTGGTATGGCTACGAAATATGGGGAAGCTATTTTAGCTGTGAAATATCGTACCGTGAATCATAAAGGGGAAATATCCGGCGGGCCGATGTACTATATTGAAAAAGGTTTAGGTTGGAAATGGCTGGCTATTCTATTTGCAATGTTTGGTTTTCTGGCATCCTTTGGAATAGGGAATATGACACAATCCAATACGGTTGCTGGTTCTTTGCAAGCTACTTTTAATGTTAACCCATGGGTCACAGGTATCGTATTAATGTTACTTACGGCTTTGGTTTTGCTTGGCGGGATTAAAGGAATTGGAAGGGTTACGGCTATATTTGTACCATTTTTGGCTTTATTCTATTTAATTGGCGGACTTATCATTGTTGTTTTAAATATTACGGAAGTTCCTGCTGCGTTCGCTGTAATTTTTGAAGCAGCATTTAATCCGGAAGCTGTCGGCGGCGGTGCTATCGGTCTAGCGATTCGATACGGGATTGCCCGCGGGGTTTTCTCCAATGAAGCTGGTCTCGGATCGGCTCCAATTGCAGCGGCGGCAGCGAAGACGGATTACCCTGGAAGACAAGCGTTGGTATCTATGACGGGAACATTCCTTGATACGATTGTTGTTTGTACCATTACGGGGCTTGTTATCGTGATGAGCGGACTTCATTTACAATTTGGAGGAGATGCAGCACCGGTGATTACTGGAGAAGCATTTGACTTTTTCTTGCCGGGAGTAGGGAACTATATTGTTGTATTCGGTCTTATTTTCTTTGCTTATTCAACGATTCTAGGCTGGTCCTATTATGGAGAGAAATGTTTCGGTTATATTTTTGGGGATCGAAATACGATCTATTATAAAATCATCTTCTGTCTTATTGTATTGTTTGGTGCTGTGCAATCCGTACAATTAGTATGGGATATCGCAGACATTTTCAACGGATTAATGGCAGCCCCTAACTTGATTGCGCTTTGTTTATTATCAGGCGTGATTGTATCAGAAACAAATAAGTTTAGAGAAGTACGGAAAAAAGAGAAAGAGGAAGAAAAGGAGCGGAGATTGGCTGGTTAACAGCTATAGTTATAAGTGTTGAATGCTAAAGTGATAGGATTTTCTATTGAATATATAAATGAAGAAACTGAGGTGAAATCAGTGAATATAAAAAGTGACTTCCAGTTTTGTGGAAGTCACTTTTTATAGTTTCTATCATATAGAATTATTTGTAGTTATACAGTCCATTCTGAAAGATTACCTATGGTCTTCGTTGACATATTCATAACATCCTCTTCAAGTGATGCGAAAATACTGTATGAAAGGGGGATTATCATTTTCAAGCTGACTATCATTTGATTAATGAATTTTTTACTTTCTAATAAGGTTGCTTCATGAACCTGGCAAATCTTTTCTATGGTACTTATTTTATCAATGCATGAATCACGTATAAATTTTCAATTTGTAATGTTTATAATCATATTGGCACTATAATACAAAAAAGAGGCATCAAATTATAAATATTTATCCTGTTTTTTGATTTAAACTAAAAAATAATAAAAAATTAACAATAAGATAATAATAACTTACTGTTATTTTTTATGTAAAATATCTCTTCAATAATAATGCAAGCGCTTTAACTAAAATGTATTACTGGGCATAAAGCAAAAAAGTGATATTTTGCTTATTGTCCATAAGGAGGACTAAAAAATGAAACTTTGCTACAACCAAGCAACAACATTAGAGAATTCAAACCTTGCAAAAGATCTCGAATACTGTGAGAAGCATAGCTATGACTATATCGAGATTCGCACGATGGATAAATTGCCGGAATACTTGCGAGACCATTCAATGGAAGAATTACAAGATTATTTCCAAAACCATCATATTAAACCAATCGCTTTAAATGCGCTGGTATATTTCAATAACCGTGAGGATGAAGAACAAGTCATCGAAGAATTTAAAACGATGGTGAATCATGCAAGTAAGCTGGGAGCTGCTTATGTGGTCGTGGTGCCATTAGTAACTGAACAGGCGCTTCTTAAGGAAGATATTAAAGCGAGTGCAGTCAACATGTTGAACCAATTCGCGGATATAGCAGAAGCACAAGATGTGAAGGTGGCATTGGAATTTGTTGGGCATCCGGAATGTACAATTAATACCTTTGAACAGGCTTATGATATTATTGATACGGTAGATAGAAAAAGTGTCGGGTTAGTTTTTGACTGTTTTCACTTTCATGCAATGAATTCAGATTTTGAATTTTTGAAGAAGGCAGATGGAGAGAAAATCTTTATTTTACATATCGATGATACCGAGGATTACCCTGTCGGAGTACTTCGAGACGAGCATCGTGTCTGGCCGGGGGAAGGTGTTATTGATTTGGAGAAGCTGTTGCAGACAGTAAAAGAGATTGGTTATAAAGAAGATATTGTCTCTGTTGAATTGTTCCGTCCAGAGTATTATCAAATGCCTGCGGAGGAAGTGATTCGAAAAGCAAAAGAAACGACACTGGAATCTATCGCAACTAGTATTCATTCATAGATTAGAGGAGGAGGACACATGGTACAAAAAGTGCAGATTGCAAAAACAGATTTAGTTGTTAACCCAATAGGATTAGGAACCAATGCAGTTGGAGGTCATAACCTATACCCGAATCTCAAGGATGAACAAGGAATGGATATGGTTCGGGATGCCATTAATCACGGCGTAGATTTTTTAGATACTGCTTTTATCTATGGACCGGGGTATTCGGAAGAGTTAGTAGGAAAAGTCGTGAAAGACATGGGCAAGCGTCAAGAAGTAGTCATTGCCACAAAGGCTGCTCATAAGTTTGTAGATGGACAGGTGCAGTTTGATAATTCTCCGGCATTTTTAAAGCAAGCTGTAGATGATGCATTAAAGCGTATGCAAACCGATTATATTGATTTATTTTATATCCATAACCCGGATGAAAATACGCCTAAGGATGAGGCGGTTGGTGCATTGAAAGAATTGAAGGATGCAGGAAAAATTCGTTCTATCGGTGTTTCCAATTTTTCATTGGATCAGTTAAAAGAGGCAAACAAAGACGGATATGTGGATGTCGTCCAAGATTTATATAATTTGATTCAAAGAGATGCGGAGCAAAATTTTTTTGATTATACGAAAGAAAATGACATCTCCTTTATTCCATTCTTTCCGCTTGCTTCTGGGTTGCTCGCTGGCAAATACGATAAAAATACGACGTTTCCAGAAGGGGATTTACGCAATGGTTTTGACCATTTTCAGGGAGAGTCCTTCCGGAAGAATCTTGCTAGGGTAGAGAAGCTGCGAAAGATTGCCACAGCTAAACAGGTAGAAATTCCTCATTTAGTATTAGCTTGGTATTTGGCTAATGATGCAATCGATGTTGTTATTCCTGGGGCAAAGAATGGCCTGCAAGTACAAAATAACCTGCAAACATTAGATGTTGCTATTTCAGATGAAGAGTATAAAGCAATCAGTGATATTTTTGCTTTGTGAGCTGCTGGATGGATAATAAATGGCTGTTACTTATTATTTAGGTGACAGCCTCTGTTTGTTCTTACACAAAGGACTCAAAAAGCTTGCTATCAATATGAATTGGAACACCTCTAACTATATGTTTGACAACACTTGATTCCGGATGCTGTAAAAAAACTCCTTATCTTTTATAATGATGCTCCAGAGCTTTTTAACTGAATGGGAAAGGTTGTATAAAAGGATGAAAAATCTATTTGAAGGAAAAAAAGATTTAAATAAATATGTTACTTCCATTTCGATCTATGGAGCAGAATTTCGAGTTTACTACTGGGGTGGATGGCAACGTCATTTTGGCACAAAAGAGCATGTACATAGTTTTTTCGAGGTATCTTATGTATTTGGAGGAAATGGAGAATACCAAGAAAGAAAAGTTAGTTATCCGCTGGCTCCACATTCCCTTATTTTAACGCGGCCTAATTATGAACATAAAATTTCCAGCGAAAAAGGAATGTACTATTTATATTTTGCGTTTGAATTAAAAGAAAGTGAACCAGCTAATGAATGGAGACATTATATACAAGAATTGCAGCAAGAAGCGCAGCCTGTTATTTATTCTCAAGAAGAAGCGATACATGCCTATTTGTGGAAAGCACTCTATCAGTCTGCGATAGACGTGGAACATAGATGGAAAGAAGATATGCTTAAACAGCTTGCTTCTAATTTACTACCTGCTATATTTGACTCCTTTTACCCATTACCTAAACAGGAAAACAGTTTAAAAGAAGATGATGATTTTGATGAACGAAAGGTAATTGTCTATCGAGTTAATCTCTATATTAAGGACAACCTGCAAAAAAATCTCAAAATATCAGAAGTTGCAGATGATTTCTATGTTTCTAAGCGCCATTTGTCCCGTTTGATTAGAGAGGAGACTGGAAAGACATTTACTGAAATTTTACAAGAAGAACGGCTTAGTTTAGCTACGGAATATTTACGAGGTACCAAAATGTCAATTAAAGATATTGCAACAGAATGCGGATTTTCCAGCCTTCATTATTTTACAAAAGTATTTACGCAGATTATACGAACTCCTCCAGCTAAATATAGAAAAATATATCAGGATACAATGGAGTCTGAATTTAAGGAGAACTGACTAAGATAAATACAAAGGCTTTTTACAAAGAATATAAACATACTGAAGGAAGCAAAATTTACCTTCGTTTCATCGATAAATCCTTTCTCTGCTCAATAACGTTTCATTTCAGTGAAATCTCTTGTAACAGAAAAAGAGATTACAGTTTTCTTGAAAATAAAATATATATGTAATCAAAAACCCTTTCCTAAACTAAAAGCTGGGAAAGAGTTTTTTATGTAATTAAACTTATGCTTCAAATGTAATTTAATCTTGAAAAATGCTGTCCTATCTTGCGTTCGTGTATAGAAAAAATAGTAACTGACTAGTTTTTGTAGACAAAATATATTCATTGGATACCAATTATTCCCTTGCTAAATCAACATTAATTCTTTCTGTGTCCTGAAAATGCAAAAAAATGGCTGAATTATACAAATACAATTTAAATATGTTTCTCTATAATATACCAATAGATATGATTACTTTATGGGTATGTTTTGATTATCTACTAATTAATATTTAAAAGGTAATTGGTTTAAAAAAATACAATATTCCCTGTACAAAAGAATGTATCACTGATTACTAGAAAGCGAGGATGTTTTCTGTATTATAAAACTTTAAAATAGCAAACTAACGTCTTTTACAAAAAGAAAACGCATTCATATCGCTGGTTAACTGTATAGAGAATGAATAAGTGGTATTTCTACAAAGTAATTTATATTTTAATCCAATGAATGAAAGGATAGGTAACTTTATGGCTTTAAGAATAGGTGTTATTGGAACGGGAGCTATTGGACAGGATCATATTCATAGAATTACACACTCTCTGACAGGAGGAGAGATTGTCGCTGTAACCGATGTAAATAGTGAACAGGCACATGCAGTTGTGGAACGTGAAAGTCTGCAGGCGAAAGTGTACGATAATGGTCATGATTTGATTCAAGCGGATGAAGTAGATGCAATCATTGTCACATCTTGGGGGCCAACTCACGAAGAGTTTGTGTTAGCCTCTATTGCAGCTGGAAAACCTGTATTTTGTGAAAAGCCGCTTGCTACAACAGCAGAGGGATGTAAGCGAATTGTAGAAGCTGAAATGGAATATGGGAAACATCTAGTACAGGTAGGTTTTATGAGACGATATGATAAAGGATATCGCACGTTGAAACAGGCTGTCGACAATAACAAGGTTGGTGAACCATTGATGCTGCATTGTGCACATAGAGCGCCTTCTGTTACGAATTTTAGCGGCGATATGGCGATTACGGATTCTTTTGTACATGAAATTGATGTGTTGAGATGGTTGATTCAGGATGATTATGTTTCTACACAGGTTATCCAGCCAAGAAAAACAAATCTTGCGGAAGAAGGGTTGCAAGACCCAATTATTATATTATTAGAAACGAAAAAAGGGATTCGTATCGATACAGAAATTTTTGTTAACTGTCAATATGGATATGATATCCAATGTCAGGTTGTCGGAGAAACTGGTATAGCTAATCTACCAGAACCGCTTAGTATTCAAATGCGCAGTCAAGCCAAGCTTTCCACTGATATTTTAGTAAATTGGAAAGAACGATTTATCGAAGCCTATGATGTTGAATTACAAGAGTGGATCAATTCTACAGTCAACGGTGAGGTACATGGTCCGTCAGCATGGGATGGCTATGTGGTTGCGGTGACAACGGATGCAAGTATTGAAGCGAAACAAACAGGAAAAATCGTTCCAATAGAAATGCCTGAACAGCCTGCTTTTTATCAAAACTCTAAGGCAGAACATACCGTTTAAAGGTGATGAAACAAAAAGAGTATCAAAATAATTTTTTAAAGGAGATGAATAGGATGCGTTTAGCTTATGATCCATCACACTATCGTGATAATACGAATTTGAGAGATACGATTGAGAATGTTGCCCGGTTAGGTTATGAGTATGTAGAGCTTTCCCCGCGGGAAGATTTTATCTGGTTCAATCAATATCCAAAAGTGGATAAGCAGATGATCAAAGATTTAAAGAGATATTGCTCCGATGCTGGAGTGCAAATTTCATCGGTACTGCCTGTACAGCAATGGTCTTCTCCTATAGAAGAAGTAAGGGAAGCTGCCGTACGAAATTGGAAGCGCTGTATCGAGATTACCTCTGAATTAGGCGTCGATTTAATGAATACGGAATTTGCCGGAGATAAAACACGTCCGATAGACAGTGAAGCCGCATTCGTGAAATCAATGGATGAATTGATGCCTCTTTTTGAAAAAGAAGGAATCAGGTTAAATATTCAATCACATCCGCATGATTTTATTGAACTGAATACGGAAGCGGTTCGTATGATACGCGCATTGGATAAAGATTGGATTAAACTGGTTTATTCTGTTCCGCATGCTTTCTTCTATGATGATGGTATTGGTGATGTGGAGCAGCATTTGGAGGAAGCTGGCGACCTGGTTGACCATGTATTGATTGCAGATACACTTAATCATAAAGCTGCGTTTGGACTGCGCTATATTATTAATCCTCCTGGTGCCAATGTAACAATTCATCAGCATTTAAATCCTGGCGAGGGTGAAATCAATTTTGATGCATTATATAAGAAATTAAGAGAAATGAAGTTTGATGGGATTGTGACAAATGCAGTATTTGCTTATCCGGATCGCCCGGAATGGTCTAATGAATTAACGTTGAAATCTATTAAAGAGGGTTTACATCTGGATTAATGAATAGCAAATAAAAATAGAGGATTAGAGATACAGTCGTTAACTTTATAATATCAAGTATACATAACGGTTTGTATGCTTGATATTCCCCCCATAAAAAAGATTGGTTGGAGTATTCATTTTAAACTATGTATAAAGGAAGCGGTTTTATATAATTGTAAGCGCTTAATTTGATGTGTGCTTCAAAGGGGTATCTCTAAGGGAGGAAGAAGAAAGTGAATAAAAAACAAAACTCGTTTTTAATTAAAGTTATTATGGTTTCAACATTAGGTGGGCTTCTTTTTGGATATGACACAGGTGTCGTAAACGGTGCGCTGCCTTTTATGGCTGAATCACTTGATTTAAATTCATTTACACAAGGATTGGTAGCAAGTGGACTTCTTCTTGGAGCGGCAATTGGTGCTGTGACTGGTGGAAGATTGGCTGATTATTTAGGACGCCGTAAAAATATTGTTTATTTAGCCCTATTATTCTTTTTTGCTACGCTTGGTTGTACACTTGCTCCCAATATAACTGTCATGGTTATTTCTCGTTTTGCATTGGGACTTGCAGTAGGGGGAGCTTCTGTAGCAGTACCAGGTTATTTGGCTGAAATGTCTCCTGCTAACAAAAGGGGAAAATTAGTAACTGTTAATGAGTTGATGATTGTATCAGGGCAACTTATAGCCTTTATTGTGAATGCTATACTTGGTAACATGGCGGATGTCATTCCGGAAGTATGGCGTTATATGTTAGTAATTGCAGCGATTCCAGCAGTATTGTTATTCTTTGGAATGTTAAAAATGCCAGAAAGCCCTCGTTGGCTTGTATCAAAAAATCGAACAGATGAAGCTTTAGAGGTTCTTCGCAGAGTTCGCAGCGAGGAAGAAGCACAGCTTGAGTTGAATGAGATTAAAGAAACCTTTGCGAAAGAAAATGAGAAAGAAAGAACAACGTTTAAGAACATGCTTCAGCTAAAATGGGTACGCCGTATTTTATTCCTTGGAATTGGTATTTCACTTGTGCAGCAAGGTACTGGCGTGAATTCGATTATGTATTACGGAACACAGATCCTCCGGGATGCAGGTTTTGCTACGCAAGCTGCCTTAGTGGCAAATATTGCTAATGGAGTTATCTCTGTATTAGCAACTTTTCTTGGAATTTGGCTCCTTGGTAAAGTTGGCCGGCGCCCTATGCTGATTGTCGGACAAATTGGAACAACCAGTGCCTTGCTTCTTATTGCGATATTTGGAAATGTGCTTGTTGATTCTGTTACGCTCCCTTATGTTGTCCTAACATTAACGGTGACGTTCCTTGCATTTCAACAAGGTGCTATATCTCCGGTAACGTGGCTGATGCTGTCAGAAATATTCCCGACCCGTTTCCGTGGTATAGGAATGGGAACTGCAGTCTTCTGTATGTGGATTTTTAATTTCTTAATTAGTTTAGGGTTCCCGGTATTGCTGGATAAAACAGGTTTATCTGTCACGTTCCTAGTATTTGTTGCTTTAGGAATTTTATTGATTACTTTTGCGGCAAGATATTTGCCGGAAACCAAAGGGCTGACATTAGAACAGCTGGAACAGCGCTTCCGAAAGTATGATAAGCAAAATGCTTAAGGTAATCCGTTAAGGTCATGGAGAAATATAGTTAAGTATTTCAAAATAGGGAAATACTTGACTATATTTTATGTTTTAGGCTAATTTAAATAAAAAAAAGTAATTGAAAAAGTGTATCAGAAATGAAATCGGGAGGGATTTTATTTGAATCTACACAGATTTGTTTCAGGGAAAAAGATGCTAAATCAAAGCGTTCATCGTTTGGTCTATAACGGAGCAACGTTTCACGTTCATTACTGGGGAGTTGTTCCTAAACATTATAATACTTCTCTGCATAAACATTCTTTTTTGGAGATATGCTATGTAATTGATGGAAAAGGAGCTTATTTGGAGAATGATTGTGTATATGCTCTGCATAAAGATGTCATGTTTTTCTCAAGACCGAAAGTTTTACACCAAATACAAAGTGATGAGGGGTTAGCACTTGTATTTGTTGCATTTGAATTAATCGAATCGGAATCTAGTAAAGAATGGATAAATATAATGGATAAGATTAAGCGATGTCAGCAAATGGTTATCGAGGTGCAAGAGGATACAACGGCTAGCTTACTCTGGAAAGCTTTGCTTATAGAATCAATCAAACAAAAAAATGGTTTTTCTGAAGGCATGTTATCCAATATATCTGCTTCCCTTCTTATCTCCTTATTACAAATTTTTGTTCCTAATCCACGTGTCAATGGTCAAGTAGATATATCTGAAAATTTCTCGTCTATCCTTGCTCAAGCTAAATTATTTATTAAAGATAATTTAGTCAATGATTTAAAGCTTTCACATGTTGCAAACCACTTGCACATATCTGGCAGGCACTTGTCCAGGATATTTGTAACTGAGTTAGGTATTAATTTTTCAAAATTTGTTCAAAAAGAACGAATCAAACGGGCAGCAATATTATTAAAAACGACCGATTTATCTATTAAAGACATAGCCAGGGAAACAGGTTATATAGATGTGCATTATTTTACAAGGGTTTTTACCGATGCAATGCAAGAGCCGCCTGGCCGTTTTCGAGCACTTTATATGGACTCTGAAAAAATTATTTATACGAGTGATTAAATAGAATCCCCCTTTATTTGTATAGAAGTGAAGGGGGATTCTATGTCTTTAAAATCCAAAAATCACGTAAAAGTCGTCTGGATAAGATAAAGACATTTGCTATTTCTTACCCTATAATTACAAATAATAATTACTTTCTGGTTATATTTTGGTTAATTTATTATGTTTAATTTATTTGGAATTGTAGAAATATGCATATCAGAAAGAAAACAAGTAATCCATCATGATGGATAAGAGAGGAGCAATGTTTCTTAGTATATACAGGATATCCAGATTTGAAATGACAGTGTTTTATAATATTTGAAATAAAAAAGGAGATGAATATTATGCGTTTAGCTTATGATCCATCACATTATCGTGATAATACCAATCTGAGGGATACGATTGAGAATGTTGCCAGATTAGGTTACGAGTATGTGGAGCTTTCTCCGCGGGAGGATTTTATTTGGTTCAATCAATATCCAAAAGTGGATAAGCAGTTAATCAAAGATTTAAAGAGATATTGCTCCGATGCCGGAGTGAAGATTTCATCGGTACTTCCTGTGCAGCAATGGTCTTCTCCTGTAGAAGAAGTAAGGGAAGCAGCGGTTAGAAATTGGAAGCGCTGTATCGAGATCACCTCTGAATTAGGTGTCGATTTGATGAATACAGAATTTGCCGGAGATAAAACACGTCCGATAGAAAGTGAAGCAGCGTTCGTGAAATCAATGGATGAATTGATGCCTCTTTTTGAAAAAGAAGGAATCAGGTTAAATATCCAATCGCATCCGCATGATTTTATTGAACTGAATACGGAAGCAGTCCGTATGATTCGTGCGTTAGATAAAGATTGGATCAAACTGGTTTATTCTGTGCCACATGCTTTCTTCTATGATGATGGCATTGGAGATGTGAAGCAGCATTTGGAGGAAGCTGGCGACTTGCTTGACCATGTATTGATTGCAGATACGCTGAATCATAAAGCAGCATTCGGGCTGCGTTACATTATCAACCCTCCCGGTGCTAATGTGACCATTCACCAGCATTTAAATCCTGGCGAAGGAGAAATCAATTTTGATGCGCTGTATAAGAAATTAAGAGAAATGAAGTTTGATGGGATTGTGACAAATGCAGTATTTGCTTATCCGGATCGACCGGAGTGGTCCAATGAATTAACGTTGAAATCTATTAAAGAGGGCTTACATCTTTAACTGTTTAAGTTTTTTGGATAGTTAATTGAAAGCGCGACCAAAGTAGAAATAATAGAAGCATTAAAAGGCAGTTTCTCAAATAAAAAGTATCTTAACTTAAAAGCAATAGAGATGACTGGATTTTATTAGGATCGAAAAATTGTACAAAATGAAAGAAAGTATTATGAAATCGCTTTATAAAAAGGGGGGGGGAGGAAAATATCAATGTTAAATAATAATCGTTCATATATTGTATTTGTCGCGATGGTGGCTTCGCTAGGAGGGCTTCTTTTTGGCTATGATACAGCGGTTATTGCTGGGGCAGAACAATCTGTACAATTGTACTTGATTGATAGTTTGGGACTTGGTTCGTTTGTCCATGGTTTTACAGTATCCAGTGCATTGATCGGGTGTATCCTGGGTGCATTACTATCTGGGTGGTTATCTAATGGAATAGGTCGCCGTAATACACTTGTTATTGCAGCAATTTTATTTTCTTTATCAGCTTTAGGTTCCGCTTATCCGGAATTAATCTTTTTTACAGCAGGTGAACCGAGCCACGCCTTATTGGCTACATTTAATTTTTATAGAATAATAGGTGGTATCGGAGTGGGTTTGGCATCAGCTATAGCCCCAGTTTATATTAGCGAAATGAGCCCTGCAAATGTTAGAGGAAAGATGGTAATTATATATAATATGGCAATTGTATTTGGTCAAACCATTGTATATATAGTTAATTGGGCAATAGCTAATGGCAGAACTGTGGAATGGATAAATGATACTGGCTGGAGGCTTATGTTTGCATCAGAGCTAGTTCCAGCTGCACTTTTCTTTGTGCTGCTACTATTCATCCCGGAAACACCTAGATATCTAGCTTTAAATCATGACTATGATAAAGCACATAGTATATTAGAAAAATTAAATGGTTCCAAACAAACAGCAAGTGAAATACTTCAAGATATAAAAATATCGCTAGAAACGAAAACCGAAAAAGTTGGATTATTCTATTATGGTAAACGAGTTTTAATTATTGGTATGACCATTGCTATGTTATGTCAATTTATAGGTATAAACGTAGTACTATACTATGCACCGCGTATTTTTGAAAGTCTTGGCGCAGGTCAGTCAGCTGCGATGCTTCAGACGATACTTGTTGGAGCAATAGGTGTTGTAATATCATTTATGGCTATACGACTTATAGAAAGGCGAGGCAGAAAATTCTTGCTGATGCTTGGTGCTGCGGGTTGTGCAATTAGTTTAAGTGCAGTTGCGATACTTTTCTTTGCGGGCATCGAAGAATATTCATTTATCTTTATTCTTGGGTTTGTAGCCATGTTCCAAATGAGTTGGGGACCAGTACCATGGGTAATTCTCTCAGAGATTTTTCCGAACAAAATCAGGGGACCGGCTGTTGCTATTGCAGTCATGTTATTGTGGGTAGCTAACTGGATAGTTTCTACTACATTCCCGCCACTAAATGATTTATTAGGACCTGGAGCTTTTCTGATTTATGGATCAATAAGTACTTTTGCATTCTTCTTCTTGTGGAAATTTGTTCCTGAGACGAAAAATAAATCGTTAGAAGAAATTGAAGAAATCTGGATTAATAAGAAAAAAGATGAAATAAACGATATTCAAGCGAATTGATTATGGAAAATTAAGATTTAAAAATTAGGAGTGTGAAAAGATGATTAATGGAGAAAAGAAAATTACTAGATCATTGCGTTGGGGTATGATTGGCGGTGGAAGAACTGGACAAGTAGGATACAAACATCGGACAGGGGCACTTAGAGATGAGACATATGATTTAGTTGCTGGAGCTTTTGACATTGACGCGGAACGAGGAAGAGAATTTGGGGTGAACCTTGGAGTGGATAGTGGCCGTTGTTATCCGGACTATCAAACGATGTTTGCTGAAGAATCTAAACTTAGTGAGGGGATAGAAGTTGTTTCCATTGCAACACCAAATGGTACGCATTATGAAATTACTATGGCAGCGCTGCATGCGGGTCTTCATGTAATCTGTGAGAAACCATTGGTTTTTACGACAGAAGAAGCTGTAGGGATAAAACAATTAGCAGAAGAAAAAGGCTTAATTGTCGGAGTAGCTTATGGTTACTCAGGAAATTCCATGATTCTGCAAATGCGTGCCATGATTGAACAAGGTAAAATTGGTGATATTCATTTGGTGGAATTACAGTATACACATGGTTACGCTGCAACGGACGATGGAGATAAGAAAAATGCGGCACAAAAATGGCGTGTTGATCCTAAAATTGCCGGACCAAGTTTTGTGCTTGGAGACCTTTCTACACATACGTACTATATGTCACAGTTAATAATGCCAGAAATGAAAATCAAAAAGTTGTTGTGCGATCGTCAGAGTTTTGTTGGAAGCCGGTATCCCTTAGAAGATAACGCTTATGTGCTAATGCATTATGAAAATGGCGCAGTTGGAAGAATGTGGACATCTGCTGTCGATGCTGGTTGTGTGGATGGACAGCGTATCCGTATTGTCGGTTCGAAAGCGAGCTTAGAATGGTGGGACAGTAAACCAAATGAATTGCGATATGAAATACAAGGAGAGCCAATACAAACGTTAGTAAGAGGAACGGATTATTTAGATGAATTAGCTGGTGAGTACGAGCGTTTAGGTGTCCTGCATCAGGAAGGGTTATCAGATGCCTGGGCAAATATCTATCTAAGCATTGCAATAGCTATTGACGCAAAAAACCGCGGGGACGAAGCTACATTAGATAAACTTATTTATCCTGATATTGATGCTGGTATAGCTGGGGTTCAGTGGATTGAAAATTGTGTTCGTTCTGCTGATCATGGATCTGTATGGGTGGACTATGAAGAAAACGTGCCCGTTTATGAATAATTAAATTTAATTATTAAAATATGCGTTCAGACAGAGAGGAATAAAAAGAATCGGGAAGTGGGAACGGTAGTCGGTAAATACATGAAAAAATCGAATTGAAAGTAATGAGGTCATAGGTCGATTGCAGTGTATTTTTCATCGATGTGTTACGAAGAAGTTCTTCTTCCCGAGGTGTCTGTTTCACGGAACGTTTAAGGGCATCCTGTAGAAGTGGTAGATACTATTTTACTAAATAAAAAAGGGAGGGGAGAAGCATGCATTTATCTTATGTAACAGATAGTTTAGGACATTTGCCATTTGAAGAAATGTTAGATGTAATAAATGAAATGGGTGTTGATACAATAGAAATGGCAACAGGCGGATGGTCACCTGCTCCTCATTTGAACTTAAATGAATTAGTAGAAAATAAAGATAAAAGAAAAGAATTTGTTACTGCATTAGATAAAAGAAATATAAAACTGTGTGCTTTAAATTGCTCAGGAAATCCATTACACCCAGGGAAACTAGGAAAAGAGCATCGTGAAGTAACGGACAAAACATTTGAATTAGCTAAGCTATTAGGAGTAAAGAAAATTATCATGATGAGCGGTCTTCCGGCATCAACTCCTGAGGAT
Source organism: Oceanobacillus timonensis (assembly GCF_900166635.1). Classification (NCBI taxonomy): domain Bacteria; kingdom Bacillati; phylum Bacillota; class Bacilli; order Caryophanales; family Bacillaceae; genus Oceanobacillus; species Oceanobacillus timonensis. Next base: position 3,908,222 of record NZ_LT800497.1, on the reverse strand, counting down.
AAAACTCCTAATTGGATTACCTATACTGTCAGCTGGCCGCCGGTTTTAAAGGAAATTTTAGATTATCAGTGGAATGAAGTAGCTATTCCATATTGGAAAGAGTTAGTTAGAAAAGCAAAGGACTGCGGTATAGAAAAAATCGCACTTGAGAATTTCAGTGCTCAACTGGTTTACAATCCAGAAACATTATTTAAATTACGAGATGCAGTTGGACCAATGGTAGGTTTGAATTTAGATCCGAGCCACTTGATTTGGATGGGAGCAGATCCGATTTTAGCAGCTAGAGAACTAGGGGAAGCAATCCACCATGTGCATGGGAAAGATGTACGTCTTGAGCGTCATTTGTCAGGTGTTAACGGCGTTCTGGAAACAAAAGAAATAACAGATGTTGCAAATAGATCCTGGAATTATGTTGCAGTAGGATGCGGGCAAGATCTGCAATGGTGGAAAGAATTTTTCTCTGTAGTGAAAATGATGGGGTATGATGAGTATGTTTCATTAGAAATGGAAGACTTAACTATGTCGCCTGAGGCGGGAGTGCGAACATCCATCAATGCGCTCAAACAAACATTAAGTTTTTAATCAGCTAAGTAGAATCTTTTAAGTATGGAAAGAACGTTATTACTTAGTGATAATAGATTCTTCGCATGGTTAGAGTAGATTATTTTATTCTTATAAAGCTCTCTTATTTAAATGATTTAATAACCTTAAGTGTCTTTTAAAAGACATATTGAAAGTAGGTTATCCATGACAAAATCAAAGAATAGGAACAAAAATTTATTTATGCTGGTATCGTTTTTATTATGGTTTCCGCAATTTATGTATGTTCCAACCTTATCTCCGTATATGGAGCATACAGGAATTCCATATTCCTTTATCGGGGTTATCCTGGGCAGCTACGGATTAACCCAATTATTGTTTAGACTGCCGATTGGGATAACCTCGGACATCATAAAATCCAGAAAGCCATTTATCCTCTTCGGCATGTTTATTAGCATGTTGAGCTGTTTTATTTTTCTAACGATGGATGGGGCTGGATGGTTATTGTTTGCACGTGCGCTGGCTGGACTTGCGGCTGCATCTTGGGTTGCTTTTACGGTTTTATACCCGATTTACTTTTCAGAGGATAAGGTTCATGTAGCAATGGGAAGTATTTCTTTTATTGTCGTGCTGGCTCAATTTCTTGGGATGAGCTTTAGCGGCTATATTGTTGAGGAATGGGGATGGAAGGCGCCATTTTGGATTGGCAGTGTGTTCAGTGTGATTGGATGGGGGCTTGCCTTCTTTATTTATGAGCCGAAAAATAAGAAGGTCTTCGAGCCCATTAAGCTAAAAGAATTAATACATATTCTCCGCGAACCGTCGCTATTAAAAGTTTCTCTGTTATCTATATTGGCTCATAGTATTATTTTCTCGACCATGTTTGGCTTTACATCAACTTTTGCGTTACAGACAGGTTTTGAAGCGAGTGAGATTACATGGATTGTAGCTGCTTTTATGGTACCGCATGCGATTGCGACGCTTTTTATGGGAAACGTGATTATTCCTCGCTTAGGAGAGGGAAAGTCCTTGGTGGCTGCCTTTTTGCTGGTAGCGATAGCTACTGTGCTTATTCCGTTCGCACAGCTGAAGGGGATCTTTCTGGTTATCCAGGGATTACAGGGCTTTGCCTTAGGAATGATTTTTCCGCTGCTGCTGGGGATGTCTATCCAATCGATTAAACCCGCAAAAAGAGCAACAGCTATGGGAGCGTATCAATCTATCTATGCAATAGGTATATTTGTTGGTCCGTTTTTAGCAGGAATGGTTAATTCACAGTTTGGTATCGCATCTGGATTCTATTTTGCAGGCGGATTAGGGCTGATAGCGACACTGCTTGTCGCCATCTGGTATAGAGAAAAGATATTTACTCGTCTTTCATTTGGAAATAAAGATTCAAAGAAGCATCATGCGATTTAAAATCTACTAGCGTTATATGATTGGAGGTAGAAGTAATCATGACAATAAACATTTCGGGTGCGCCATGCTGCTGGGGAGTTGATGATCCTAAAAACCCTTATCTTCCAGATTGGAAAGATGTATTAAAAGAAGCACATCTGGCAGGATTTACAGGGATTGAGACAGGACCGTACGGATATCTCCCGCTTGATACGAGTGTTTTAAAAGAAGAACTGGCAAAAAATGAACTTACGATTGTAGCAGGGACTATCTTTGATGATTTGGTCTCCGACGCCAATCTACCTAATCTGCTTCAACAAGTAGATGATATTTGTTCTTTAATCACGCAAGTGCCACAAGAACAAGCGGGAGATAATCAAAAGTTCAAGACGCCTTATCTAGTTGTTATTGATTGGGGACATGACGAAAGAGATTTTGCGGCAGGTCACCCTGAGCAGGCGCTGAGATTATCAGATGAGTCATGGGCTAATATGATTTCTCATATTAGTCAAATTGCTAATAAAGCTGCGAAAGAATACGGTGTTCGTGCAGTGGTGCATCCACATGCGGGAGGATATATTGAATTTTTGGATGAAATTTTGAAATTGACGGAAGATATCCCGTATAAAGTGGCCGGTCTTTGTTTAGATACGGGCCATCTGCTTTATTCAAAAATGGATCCGATAGAATGGCTGGAAAAGCTATATCATTGTGTAGACTATATTCATTTCAAAGACATTGATATGGATGTCTACCAACAAGTCATGAATAAAAAAATCCGTTTTTTTGATGCCTGTGCGGAAAATGTAATGTGCCCTATAGGTGAAGGCGTTATTGATTATAAAGAAATATATGAGTTATTAGCTGTAAAATTAAAATATGAAGGGTTTATCACAATCGAACAAGAGCGTGACCCACGAAATGCAGGCAGCAGTTTAGCCGATGTGAAAAAAAGTGTCGCATTTTTAGAAGAAATCGGATTTAATAAATGAAAAATAGTGTTACTAATGTATCCATAATAAGGCAAAAAAGCGTATGAACTTTTGGAAAGGATTCTCCTGTTCATACGCTTTTTTTAGTTCTCATAGTTGGAATGAATATCATCTATCAGAATAACAGTATTTCAATTTAACGAAGCTCACTCAACTCAACTGTCCGATTCTCCTGCCAAGAAAGCTTAGCAGCTTTTGCTAATAACTCAGCCTGTAAACCGTCCTCAAATTTTGCTACAACCGGTTTATCTTCTAAAATAGATTGGGCAAAATCATGGATTTCAGCAATGTATCCTTCATTATAACGTTCAAGGAAGAAATACATCGGCTTATCCTCTGTAACTGCAGCATTCGTGCTTATTTTTACATTAGTCGGCTTCTGGTTTTCTACTTGTACCATACCATCATTACCGAATACTTCGATACGTTGATCGTATCCATAGACTGCTTGGCGGCTATTATCAATCACTCCCAGCGAATCATCAGCAAAGGTAATTGTTATAATCGCTGTATCTACGTCGTCGTTGCGGGTGAAGCGGTCATCTACCAAGGAAGACGCTTTTACGGTAATGTTTTTAACGTCCTGTCCGGATAAGTAACGAATCATATCGAAATCATGGATTGTCATATCGATAAATAGCCCGCCAGAACGTTTTACATATTCTTCTGGTGGAGCTTCTGGATCACGGGAAGTGATTTTAATAACATGTGGTGTACCGATATCGCCATTGTGAACAACATCATGTGCTTTTCTGAAATGATGATCAAAGCGTCGATTAAAACCGACTTGAAATTTAACGCCTGTTTCTTTAATTAATTGCAATGTTTTTTTCGTTTTTTCAATATCAAAGCTGATTGGCTTCTCACAGAAAATATGTTTGTTGTTCTTTGCAGCTTTTGTGATAAAGTCAATATGAGTATCGGTGCTTGAGCAGATAAAAATAGCATCAATTTCCGGATCCGTGAGAATATCATCCGCATTTTGTGTGATAATAGGAACCGCTTTTAAATAATCAATCTCTTTTAAATGATCAGTGTGTACATCGGAAATTGCTTTTAGCTGATAATTATCGGATAGCAGCATATTTTTAGCATGCAGTTGCCCGATACGTCCAGCACCAATGATTCCTACAACTACTTTGGTCATTGTCATTCCTCCAAATCTGTGACTGCCTATGTGAAAATGTGCTTTTTCTTTTTATTTAAAATACCTTATGCTTTATTAGAAGAACCAAATAAATGTATTTTTTCTGTTACTACTTTTTCAATTGCATTCATCCCTGTTGTCATGATGTCTGGGATTTTATGTGAATCTGGATGCTGCTTCAAGTATTCGCGTACTGCTTTTGTCCATGCTTGATTACATTCCGTGTTTACATTGATCTTAGCATGCCCATACTCAATGGCTTTTACAATTTGATGTGAAGGGATACCAGATCCACCATGCAAAGCTAGTGGAACCTCATTTAGATTGTTGGAAATCTCTTGCATTAAATCAAATGCCAGTTTTGGTTCACCCTGATAAACACCATGTACTGATCCAAGAGCAGCTGCAAGCAGATCCACTCCAGTTTCTTCTACTAGCCGATAACACTCGTTTGGGTCAGCGTATTTGATGCCTGAAGTTATACCATCTTCTGTACCGCCAACAGAACCAATTTCTGCTTCCACAGAGACATTCTGTTTGTTTGCATATTCGACGACTACTTTAGTATTGGCGATGTTTTCTTCTAAAGATAATTTTGAACCGTCATACATGACAGAACTGTAACCTGCGTCAACAGCTTCTTTACATCGTTCTACGGATAATCCGTGGTCGAGATGCAGAACGACAGGTACGGTGATTCCCATTTCTTCCACCATTTTTTTGATAGTTGTAGCAATCAGCCTAAATCCGCCAAGATAATCAACAATACGATCAGTAGAAGCTAAAATAACGGGAGACTTTTCTTTTTCTGCTGCACGTAATGCCGCTTCCGCCCATTGGAACGTATTTATGTTGAATTGGCCGACAGCATAGTGGTTTTTCTTTGCTATAGGCATTAGTTCTTTTAATGATACAAATGTCATTCTTCCACCTCCATTCTTTCCAAAATTGTATACAGTCAAGTTTTATTTTAATGAGGATATTCATTCTTTAGAAGGTGAATATCCCCATAAAGAAATAGTTTTCTCAATTCAATACGTTCTCGTCAAGGTGTTTACGAGCCATTAAGGCATATTCAAGCGGATGAGCAATTTCTGGATCTTGTTCCGCTTCGATTACAATCCAGCCCTGGTAATTATTTTCAAGCAGCTTATCATATACTTTTTTAAAATCGATGCAGCCGTCACCAGGGACGGTAAACATTCCAGCGAGGAAGGCAGAACGGAATGATATACCATCTTCTTCACTTGTTTTCATGACGTTATCACGAATATCTTTAAAATGTACATGTTTAATTCGGTCCATGTGCTTCACTAATAATGGCATATATTCTTTATCAGAAGCGTAGATATGTCCTGTATCATAAAGCAAGTGAACCAAGTTTGGATTCGTATTTTCCATTAAACGGTCGACTTCTGTCAACGTCTGTATACCGGTTCCGAGATGGTGATGATATACAAGTTTTAGGCCATAACTGTCAGCTATTTCTCCAAGTACATTCAATCCTTCTGTAAGCTGTTGCCATTCTTTATCTGAAAAAGTTGGCTTATTAGCAAATACATTTTTGGGAAGCCCTTGAATACTATAGGTTTGTTCGGAAACGACAGCAACTGCAGCATCCACTTCTTTTAAATAAGCACAGTGCTTATGAAATGCTTCCGATGCTTTCTCAACACCGTCTTGAATAATAAAACTGGAAAACCATTGTCCAGCAATTTTCAAATTGCGCAGTTCCATTTCTTTTTTTAGTATCTTGGCATCAGGGAAGAAGCCACCGACTTCGGTGCCATCAAACCCTGCTACAACGATATCGCTCAACAGATGCGATAGCGTGTTGTCCTGACCGATTTCAGGCATATCATCGTTACGCCAACCGATTGGAGCAATGCCCCATTTGATATTTTGTTTTCCCATGATTCATCACGTCCAGCCTAGATTAATATTGTCTTGCATTACCGAGGATCTGTTGTCTTTCTTCAGAAGCTTTTTGTACACTTTCTTTTTCAGAAACTTCTGCTACACCTACATTCCACCAACTGCCATCATAACCATCTGTCATTGTTTTTGGCAGTACTTTTATTTCAATCAGCGTGGATACACTTTGCTTTTTAGCATCTTCAACAGCTGCAGTTAAATCCTCCAGATTATTTACAGAATAGGTTTTTAAACCATAACCTTCTCCAATTTTTTTATAATCGATATTCATGATGTCATTATTCACATTACGGAATTCTGTTCCTGTACTTCCGTTTCCGTGATCCATTTGTAAATTATTGATACAGCCAAATCCAGAATTATCGAATAGTAGCAGGTTGATTTTCTTATCATATTGAAGAGCTGTTACAATCTCGGAATGAAGCATTATAAAACTTCCATCCCCGACCACAGCATACGATTCTTGTTCTGGCTTCGCTAATTTAGCTCCCAGAGATCCGGCAATTTCATACCCCATACAAGAATACCCATACTCCAGATGGAATGTATTTGCCACGTTTGCATTCCAAATACGCTGCATATCTCCTGGAAGAGAACCTGCGGAAGAAATAACAATGGCGTCATTATCGACAATATCATTGATTTTAAGCAATGCTTCTGTTTGTGTTAGCTCTGTTTTTAGCGCATCTGCATAATCATTTAAAACTTCTTGGTTAAAATGATCAGCAATTTCTGGTGTAAAATTATTGCGGTTAAATACAGTTGCTGCTAAACGATTGCGTTCATTCTCCCATTCCTGTTTCAATTCAGTTATTTCTTCACCATAACTAGATTGATAGTCTCCGATATGCTGATTGATTGATTGCAATGCGGCTTTTGCGTCCGCTACAACTTGAAAGCCATCAAATTTATACGCTTGACCGCGATTCACATTGATATTCAAAAATTTGGTGTTACCAAAGTCAAATAGTGTTCTGGATGATGTTGTAAAATCTGTATATCTTGTGCCAATGCCAATAATCAGGTCAGCATTCATCACCGCTTTATTTGCAGCGGAAGTACCTAAAATACCATTTCCGCCTAGATTGTTTTTGTGCGTAAACTCCACTGTTGATTTTCCGGCATGTGTTTCTACAATTGGAATATTCGCTTTTTCAGAAAGTGCTACGATTTCATCTCTTGACTCAGAATATTTAGCACCGCCACCAACTAATAAAACCGGGCGTCTACTTTGATTAATAGAAGCGATTGCTCCGTCTAGTTCTCGTTGAGTAGGTAATTTGCGGTCTATATAGTGCACGCGTTTATTGAAAAAACTGATTGGATAATCATAAGCCATTGCTTCCACGTCTTGAGGTAGACAAATGGTTGCTGGCCCAGTTGTTGCTGGATTCGTTAATACTTCAAATGCTCGTATCAACGCACTCATCAACTGTTCTGGTCGATCAATACGGTCCCAATATCTTGAAACAGCTTTAAAAGCTTCATTGGTTGTCAGGTCTGTACTATGCTCATGTTCTAATTGCTGTAAAACAGGGTCTGGCTGTCTTGTTGCAAACGTATCTGCCGGTAAGAATAATACCGGGATATTATTTGCAAAAGCGGTCCCAGCAGCAGTAATCATATTCGCAGATCCTGGTCCTGCAGATGCGGAAACAGCAAAAATCTTTTGACGAAGATTTTGTCTGGCAAATGCAGTTGCTGCGTGAGTCATTCCTTGTTCATTTTTACCTTGGTAACTTTTTAGATGGCCAGGGCTATTTTCAAGTGCTTCACCTATGCCTAAAACATTTCCATGTCCATAAATGTGAAAAATACCTTCCACAAAAGGGGTTTCCACACCATCAACCGAAATATATTGTTGGTTTAAGAATTTCACCAGCGCTTGTGCAGTTGTTAAACGGATTTTTTGGTCCATTTCTGTCAACCTTCCTTTCTATTATTAGTTAAGAACGCTCACAGATAAGCTGTTCAATTTCTTCCACTGTGGGCATAGCTTCGGAAGAGCTATGTTTGCTGACAACGATAGAAGCAGAGGCGCTTCCGAATTTCAGAGCAGTTTCGTAATCTTTTCCGGTTACCAGTGCATAAAGAAATGCAGATGCATAGGAGTCTCCTGCACCAAATGTTTTTAATACTTTTGTTTTGTAAGCTTCTCCTTTATGCACAGTACCATCAGGTTCATATGCATAAGACCCGTCAACGCCGTGCTTGATAACAACAAGTTCGGTATTGTGCTGGAATAAATGTTGAACTGTTTTTTCATTGTCGCCTTCTGAATCTAAATTTTCCATCACATCGTATTCATCACGCGTACCAATAACGACATCAGAAAGCTCTGCAACGAGTGAATAGTAGACAGCAGTTTCTTCAGCAGATTTCCATGTATATGGGCGATGATCCAATTCAAAAATAACTTTCACGTCATTCTTTTTAGCGTACTGAATCGCCAGCAGTACCGCTTCACGGGAAGGGCTTTGTGCTAGGGCAGTACCGGATACAAGAAGAATTTTCGCTTTTTTAATATAATCTTCATTTACTTCTGTAGGATCTAAATAAAGGTCGGCTACTTGATCACGGTACATTAAGATACTGCACTCTTCCGGGCTTAAAATTTCTGTGAAAGTCAGTCCCGCTTTATGGCCTTCTGTATCATAAACCATATTTGAGGTATCAATTTCTTTTTCCTCCATATATTGCTTAATAAAGTTTCCGTGCTGATCTTTGGAAAGCTTTCCGATAAATCCGGCTTTTAGCCCTAATTTTGAGCTTCCAATCGCTATATTAGCCGGTGAACCACCAACGTATTTTGTAAACGTCATGGTTTCTTCCATTGGACGATTGTATTCGTTTGCATTTAAATCAATTGCGGCACGACCAATCGCAATAATATCGAATTCTTTATCTTGATTAAATGTTAGTGACATGCATTTCGCTCCTTTTCTTTACATAAGTAAGTACATCGTTTTCTTCATGTTTATTGGGGGGGACCGTCCTCATCTCGTTCTATGAAAATAGAATGAAAAGGGGACGATTCAACACCTGCTATTCTCTATCAAGAATCCATTCATGATCTTTGTCATTATGAAATTTCCAAATGCGTTCTGGTCCGGCCATAACGTTTAAATAGTATTCAGAATAGCCGTCCGGTACACCAACAGGATGGTAACCTTTTGGAACAAGCACAACATTTCCATTTTCGACTGTCATGGTTTCATCTAAAGAACGATCCTCTGTATACACGCGTTGGAATACAAATCCTTGTGGTGGGTCCATTTCATGATAATAGCTTTCTTCTAAGAAAGACTCTTCTGGTAGATTGTTCTGGTCATGCTTATGTGGAGGATAACTTGACCAGTTTGCTGTCTCTGTAAACACTTCTACAACCAATAAGCTGTTTGCAGAGGGATCGGAGTCCGGTAAAATGTTGTGCACCTGACGCTTATTGTTATACTTGCCACGATGCTCCACGCCATTATCCGCTGCTTTAATCAGTTTGGTTGGCAACTCTTTATCGGAGGGAGCAAAGCATAGTGCTACACGAGATTTTGTATTCGCTGTAATCGTAACGGTTTTATTGTGAGATACATAGACACTGTCTGTTGGTTTGCGTTCAAACACACTGTCTCGCGTACCAATGTCAGAGAAATTTTGGTACCCATCTGTTACAGTAATTTTGCCTGTTAATGCCACAACACATAATTCTAAATTTGTCAGCTTTTCATCATAACTGGCATTTGGTTCCAAATCAACTACTTTAAAACCGACATAATGAAGGTCGGAGTTTTCTTCTGTTACTTCATGAACAAGTGTTACACCGTCTGCCAGTTTATTATTTTGGGGTTTTCTTAGTAAATGACTCATAATGAACTCCTTTCTATTTTGGAAGGAGACTGGCGCTGGAATTAAACGCGCAATCTCCTTTTTTATTTAAAACGAGTAATCTAACATCATATAATTATGAAAAATCAGGTTCTGGGTAACGAGCTGTTACTACTTTTTTACGAGTATAGAAATCGACACTATCTTTTCCGTTAGCATGCAATGTACCATAGAAAGAAGATTTCCACCCAGAGAATGGGAAAAATGCCATAGGAGCTGGTACGCCTAAGTTAATTCCTAACATACCTGCATCAATATTCTCACGGAAGTAGCGTACTGATAATGCACTAGTAGTGAATAAGCAAGCGCCATTAGCGAACTCAGACTGGTTAGCGACTTCAACAGCTTCTTTCAAGTTTTTAACACGTACAATAGATAATACGGGAGCGAAAATTTCATCTTGCCAGATGGTCATATCTTGAGATACGCCGTCAAAAATAGTTGGACCGACAAAGTAACCTTCCTCTGGCTGCTCATCACGACCGTCACGAACTAATGTAGCACCTTCTTCAATTCCTTTTTCGATATAACCAAGAGTACGTTGTTTAGCATCGTCACGGATAACTGGTCCTAAGAAGACGCCATCGTCCAAGCCGTTACCCATTTTAATGTTGTCTGATGCTTCTTTTAATTTAGCGATAAATTCATCAGCAACGGAATCTTCCACCGTTACAACTGCACAAGCCATACAACGTTCTCCAGCTGAACCAAATGCTGCACTAATCACTTCTTTAGTTGCTAAATCTAAGTCAGCATCTGCCAGTACCGTAGAGTGGTTTTTCGCTCCAGTTAATGCTTGAACGCGTTTTAAGTTCTCGCTTCCGCGTTTGTAAACATATTCTCCAACCGGCTTAGAACCTACGAAAGATACTGCTTTTACAGAAGGGTGATCTAGAATGCCATTTACCACGTCATGCGCACCGTTGACAATGCTGAATACACCTTTCGGAAGTCCAGCTTCATCCAGTAATTCTGCAAGTCTAGCTGCAAGAATCGGTGTTTTTTCAGATGGTTTTAAGATAAAGGAGTTACCTAAAGCAATTGCCATTGGAAACATCCAGCAAGGAACCATCATTGGGAAGTTAAATGGAGCAATCCCGCCGACAACGCCTACCGGATAACGATAGTTTGTTGCTTCTACATCGGTTGCAATCGTTGCAAGGGAATCTCCCATCATTAATGTCGGTGCACCAGCAGCGAATTCTACGTTTTCAATACCGCGACCAACTTCGCCTAATGCTTCGCCAACGCTTTTTCCGTTTTCCTGCGTAATTAATTTTGCTAATTCTTCTTTATGCTCTTCTAATAGATTTTGATATTTAAATAGAATACGAGCGCGTTTTGCTACAGATACTTTTTTCCATTTATCTTGAGCTGCCTGTGCTGCTTTTACAGCATCTTCAAAGTCTTCCGGAGTAGAAATTGGTACTTGTGCTAGTGATTCTTTTGTAGCTGGATTATAAACATCTTCATATTTATCCGTTTTACTTTCAACCCATTCCCCATTGATAAAGTTTTTCAGCTTGTTAGACATAGGATATGTCCTCCCTTAATTGTAATAGAATTTTTTATTTTATTCTCTAAATTTTAGAGAAATAGATAACGTGTTTAAAAATACTATAGTTCTCCGTTTAAAAATTGAGCTTTACCATACCCAAAGCTCCATTCTCCGGCGCCATTTGTGACAAAGGTTATCATGACATCCTTTGGCTCAATCTGACATTGCTGCTCTAATCTTTCTGTTAAAAGATGATAAAAGTCTTTTTTCATCTTATCCGTCCGCTGTGTGCTGATAACGGTAAAAAGGATGACGTTATCGCTTCTTTCAAAGCCGAGACCGGTATCCTTCATAATCATTTCAAAGGGTTCATGCTGTGTCACGACTTGATAACGATCACCATCAGGAACATGAAACGCTTCCAAAACAACTTGATGCGCTACATCCAAAATTTGTTTGATTTCCTCCGGTCCTCGACCTTTGATTAAATCAACTTTGATTAGGGGCATCTCTACACTCCTTCGTTTTGATTTGCGATAACAAGATTGACATTATAATTCTTACAATAATCGATATACGTTTGACCAGGAGACTGATCTGTAATCAGATAATCTAGCTGGTTCAGATTGCAATACGTAGTTAAAGCAACTTTATCGAATTTTTGATGATCAACTAACAAAAACTTCTGTTCAATTTGTTCCGCTATATAAGATTTTAATTCACCTTCTATAGGAATTGAACTCGTTACACCATTTTTGATAGAAATAGCAGTAGCAGCTAAAAATGCTTTGTTTATATTGTAATTCTTTAGAATTTCCTGCGCTTGAATCGTGGTAAAGGACTGCGTTCTTCGATTAAGCGCGCCTCCCAGGCTATAAACAGCGAGATTTTCATAAGGCATGGTTCTCAGGATAAAGTCAATATTATTGGTTACAATCGTAATTTGCTTGTCCTGAATATATTCAATGAGCTCTAATACGGTGGTTCCCGTATCGATGAAGATAATATCGCCATCTTGAATATAGTTGGCAGCCTGTTCCGCAATCCTTTGTTTACTAGATTGATTTTTTGTTTGTCTGTAAGTAAAGGAGGTTAAAGGCTTGGTGATATCTCCGTTGGACTGTTTTTCTTCAGTAGATTGATTAACAGCTGCTCCACCATGAACTTTCATAATGTCACCAGTCTTGCACAACTCTTGCACATCATTACGGATAGTATTTTTAGAAACTGCAAATTTATCAACGAGTTCATCATAAGAAGCTCTTTGTTTAAGCGTAATATATTCTTGTAATGCGGCGATACGCTTCGATTTGATGTTGATCACCTCTTTTCTTGAATCGAGTATAACACAATGACTCCAAAAAGTTAACAATAAATAACCAAAAGTTTATAATTATTTTGGGTATTTTGTTGTTCGGGTGATGTAATGGTGATTTTGGTTGTGTTTTCTTTTGGGGGGTTGGGTATTTTTAATATGTTTTTGGAAGTTAGTTTATTTTATTGATATTGTCGTATATTGAAAATAAGATATAAGAATGTTACAAATAACTTATTTATCACTAGCTGTGTTATTACAAAAAGAAAGCACCCAATTATACTCTCGACAATATGAATAGAGATGTATGATCGGTTTTAAAATGATTTGATACCATTACTTAATCAAATGATTATGTTTTATTTAACTGAAGATATTGTAGTGGGAGATGTATCGGTTCAGGTTGATATTAGCTTTTTTTATTTCGCAAGAATGTTTAAAAGCAGGATAAGTCTTTAGAAGAATGAGAGAAGGGGTGGAAAGGTGATAAAGTTGTTTGCAAGTTTTTATGATTGTTTTAGGAAAATTATTCTTAATTTGGAAAGGTGGGGAGGGTGTAAGACAATCTTCTTGTGAAGGTAATGTAAAGAATATAAAAGGTCATGACTAATCCAGTGGCAGTGACTTCTGAATTAAAGGAAGCTATTTATCATGTGCATGTAAAAGAAATACGTTTTGAAAAAGAACTAGTAGTTATAAATACCTTGCTGGATACTAGGCATGTTCTAGAAGTTGCTAATCGATTTTGGAACTTTGCGATTCCAGGGTATGGATATACGGAAGAATTCTGAAGAAACTTTATTATTTAGTAACACTCGATGTTTATGATGGTGTATTAAGCATTGAACATGAAGATTATACAATAGATGCTGAATTAGGTATTAAAAAACAATAGATCTGGTTAAAGGAAGATATCGTTTGAGTCAATGATAAATAGAAATGCCATAAAAATAATAATATTATTGTTTTATGGCATTTATTTGTAAGGGGGACTAGTGCTTCATTCAAATCTTACTTTTATTAAGGAGATATTCATCTATTCACATACCGATACTTTTTCCGATAAGCAGATGGAGTAACTCTATAAATCGATTTAAACGTATTGCTAAAATGAGCCGCAGAATTAAAATTGAGTTTGATACTGATTTCCTCTATACTTTCTTCTGACTCGGTCAACATTTTACTTGCCTCTCGCACCCTCACTTTTGTGAGATATTCTGTTGGTGATAGACCATAAGCTTTTTTAAAGATGGTACTGATATATGATCGGTGAAAATTCATATGCTGCGCTAATTCTTCCATTCGAATCGGTCTCAAGAAATGTTCATCTAAATATTTTAATGCTTTTGTTGCTAAATCAATTTCAGATGGAGTTAACTTGGCGACTTGAATTCCTTCGCTCTTCTCGAAATAAGAGGCCAATAGACTAATACATTCCAATATTCTGGCATGTAGATGCAAAATTTGAATGCCGGAATTCATCCCTTCAATATAAGCGTCCTGACTTAAATGATTCGATTTTTTTTGACTTTTGATATGGAAATCAATGATTAACTTGTTTAACCAATTAGTAAAAAAGGATGATCATCTATGGCTTGGTCTTTTTCAATTAATGGATTTTTAACTTGGTTAAATAACGAATAAATGCCAAATATATCAATATCGAAATGAAAACATAAATACTCCGATGATTCCAGTGCGATAGTTTTATGTTTTTTATATGCGCAAACGAGGATAGAACTGCCTCCAGTTAATTCGTATGATTGATCATCAATCCATTGCTGCAGATGACCAGATTTGCAGTAGATAAATTCAAAATAAGGATGTTCATGCCAATCGAAAGTCCATCCTTCTTCGACTAAATCTAGCTGTATGTCCATGACTTTTAATGAGCTATATAAAGAAGATAACTTAACGGAATGACTTTTACGATTTATGGAGTGCTCAGCGTGGTTGCCGTATTCTTTATCTGGAAGTTTGTACCGGAGACAAAAGGAAAGACGTTGGAAGAGTTAGAGAATATTTGGGTTGAGAAAAAGTCTGATAAAAAATCAGAGTTGTAGATAAAAAATAAGCAAAATATAAAAGAAAGCAAATGCCCTCAATAAAGAGGGAGATTTGCTTTCTTTATAATTTATCTAGCCAATACAAGTGGTGAAAAGACAACATAGGATGTTACAACAACCACTAGAATTAGAATACCAACCCATCTAACATGTTTCCAAGGAGTAATATCTACTTTGTTTTGATATTTGTCGAATTGGAAATCTTCCTGAGATGGTTTCCTTTGGCTATAGAAATATAGAATAGCTAAATCTACTAGAAACAGGACACTCCAAACATATAGATAATGAACATCTGGAATAACTAACTTAGACAGTGCATACACAATAATATGAAAGATTAATGTAATTTTCGCACCAGCAGCTGAGGTCTTTTTAGAATAGAAGCCTACTAGGATAATTGCTAAAAGCGGCATACTATACAATCCATTAAACTCTTGTATAACTGCATATAATCCTTGCGGGAATAAAGAGATTAACGGTGCAACAAGAACAACAATAGCACCAATGACAATCGTTAAAACTCTTCCTGCCTTTGCAATTTGACGGTTGGTTGCTTGCTTATTGATAACCGGTTTATAAAAGTCTAAGCTGAATAAAGTAACGGTGGCACTTAATGATCCGACAAAAGAACTCATAATTGCTCCAAATACTACTGCTCCAAACAGACCTGAAGCCCAGTTAGGTAATACTTCTGCTACTAATGCAGGGTAAGCAAGGTCCATTTGCATACCATCACCAAACATATTGTATGCGATAACTCCTGGAATAACTAAGAAAAACATGCCGGAAATTTTAAAGACCCCAACAATCATGGCACCTTTTTGTGCTTCTTTTAAGTTTTTTGCAGCTAAAGCTTTTTGTACAATCATTTGGTTTGTACACCAGAAATACAAGTTATTGAATAACATTCCTAAAAATAATGTGGGCCACGGTACAATTTGCGAGTCTAGTGCCCCCCAAGCATTTAATTTTTCTGGATGACTTGTTAAAAAGTTATCCAAACCAGCGAAAAAGCTATTCTCTCCGAGTGCAATCAAACCTAACACTGTAATTGTCAATCCGCCAAGAAGTAAACCAATACCGTATAGCGAATCACTATGAGCAATAAGTGAGAGTCCTCCAACAAACAAATAGGTTACACCAACTAAACCAATAACTGTTGAGATGATAATTACAGCTGTTATTCTGCTGACACCTAAATATTGCTCAATTCCAAATAAATCATTAAAAATCAGTGCTCCAGAGTATAGAACTACTGGCATAAAACTGACAATGTAAGTAAATATAAACAAAATAGATACAATTCTTTTAGTGAATGTATCGTACCTTATTTCAATAAAATCAGAAATAGTATTGATACCATACTTGAAATATTTAGGCAAAAAAACCCAACCTAGCATAACGATTGCAACGGCAGCAGTTACTTCCCAAGCCATTACTTCCATGCCAGCTACATAAGCTTGACCATTTTGCCCTACTAGTTGCTCTGTTGATAGGTTAGTCATAATAATCGTCATACCAACTGTTGTTCCAATAAGGGAACGCCCACCTAAAAAGTACCCCTCTGAATCTTTTTTATCTATCTTTCTAGTACGATAATAAGCATAGAAATAGATTAACACCAGTACCATAACAAAACTGATAATGCTAAATAAATTCAACGTATTCTCCTCCCTAGATTGTGTGCTTTAATCATTAATATTGAATATCAACTAGCTTATTTTCATCAAATGATTCTTGGCATGCTAACGCTACTTCGGTACCACGTAAACCATCAACAGCAGTCACTTCCGGTTGTTGATTTTCACGAATGCAGTGGACAAAGTTTTTCAATTCATTTATATAAGCTCCTGCAAATCGTTCAGGAAAATGTTGAGAAGACGGGCGTACTGCCCCATGTTCATTAAATACAGCTACTTTATTTTTTTCAGGAGATGCAGCAATTCTTAGCATTCCATTCGTTCCGATAATTTCTGTTTCTACGTGGTAACCATGTGAAGCTGTGCGTCCAGCAACTAGCAAAGCGGTTACATTATTGTCCAATTTCATGGTAACTGTGCCTAATTCCAGTTCATTCAGTTCATCCAATTCCGGTGCAGCTTTATTTGTTCCAGTTGCCCAAACAGTTGAAACCTCAGATTTTGTCAACCACCTGATAACATCAATATCATGGACACTCATATCAAGGAACAAACCACCGCTTGGACTCTGCCTAGCAAAGTTGACAAAGCTGTCTAACCCCTGGATTGGGTCAATACTGTAGGAACGAATCAACGAAATCTCTCCAATTTGTCCGCTATCTATCATTTCTTTCGCATATAAATAATCATCATCAAATCTTCTCATAAATCCTAAATGAAAAATGTTGTCACTCTTCTCAATTTCGTCTATCATTTGTTTGATATCTTCTACTTCTAAACCAATTGGCTTTTCACAAAAAATATGCAAGTTCTTCTTCAGCGCTAAACGAATGTGCTCTGTATGGAATCCGGATGGTGTAACGATACAAACAGCATCCAATTCCGTCTGTTCCAACATCTCCTCATAATTTGTGTAAACATTTGGTACCTTATATTTTTCCTTTACCTGGTTATTTACTTCCTCATCTAAATTAGAAACCGCTGTCAATTCGACTCCTTTTAGATTATAGATATTTTCTGCATGAATCAGGCCTAGTCTACCTAAACCTGCAACACCAATTTTAAGCGTTTTCATTTAAAATTCTCCTTTGTTAAATTTATAGATATGTTCACTATCTTTGTTTCTATGTTATATACTATTATAAAAATTAATATTTAGTCAAGTTTTTATTAATTTATGATTAATTTATTGTTAACTTTTGTAAAGAATTTGATTGATATCTTCTGTATGGTTAAATTCGCTGTTCATTTCTTTTTATACAAAAAATCCTGCAATAGGTTTACACCAATTACAGGAAGTATTTTCTATTATTTATTTTATTATTTATTCTTTAAATGAAGTTCCGCTAACTCTTGCACCATATGTCTATGTCAAAAAGATCTAAGTGAATAAAAGAGTATTGAAAAATAAAATCTAGTATGTTATAGTTCTTGGAAACGTTTCCGAAAATGATGTTGAAAGGAGGAAAAGGGAAGGAAAATAATAAAATCTATCGCAAAAAGAACTTTGATTATCTTTGCCAAGAGTATCTAGACTACTTAATGATAAGTGAAATATACCTTCTAGAGAAGTTGGGCAACAGCAGCAAATACGATTTATTAGCAAGTTTTCTGCTATATTTTTAAATTTGATTTGAAAATTATTAAAAAATACGCTTTGTGAATATTTCAAGTAAAAGAGATTATTGAAAAAATAATCTTTATCTTATAGTTTTTCCGGAAACGTTTCCGAAAGATATATGAGAAGGAGGATAAATGAAAATAATAAACGATACCGCAAAAGAATTTGGATTATCTGTATTAATAGTATCTAGAATCGCTTAATGATAAGTGAAATATACCTCTAGTGAGTGGAACAAAGGCAGCAAATTTGATTTGAAAATTATTAAAAAATATGCTTTGTGAATAATTCAAGTAAAAATAAAAGATTATTGAAAAGATAATCTTTATCTTATAGTTTTTTTCGGAAACGTTTCCGAAAAATATATAAGGAGGAGGATAAATGAAAACAATTAAAGATATCGCAAAAGAGCTTGGATTATCCGTGTCAACAGTATCTAGGTCACTCAATGATAAACCAGACGTAAAAAAGGAAACAAGACAAAAAGTCTTAGAAGAAATGAAAAGGCTTAACTACACACCTAACGCTAATGCACGAAGTTTAATCCAAAAGAAATCTAATATGGTAGGGCTTATGCTATCTGATATTACAGATCCTTTCTTTTCGGAAGTAGCACTGGGAGTTGAAGAAATTTTATCAAAAAGTGGGTATCAACTAATTTACGGGAATACCTTTTTGGAAGTAAAAAAAGAAAAAGATTTTCTTAAAAGTTTATTAGAAAGAAAAATTGATGGAATTATAATGAAACCTAGTAACCTTAATGAGGAATTATTAAACACAATCAACCAATTAAAAATACCAATCGTCTTTTTAAGAAGTCTGAGTGAAAATGAACAAGAGCTTAATATATCTTCCATTGACGTAAACCATTATCAAGCAACATATAACGCAGTTGAATACCTTATCAAATTAGGTCATACCAATATTGGATTTATAGGAATGACGAAAGAATCAAGGGAAGAGGAAGATAGGTTTGAAGGATATTTAGATTGTTTGAAACATTATAATATCGACCTTTTAGACCAAAATATTACCATTCCTGGTTCCAAAATCTTGGATGGTAGATATGGTATGAAAACTCTCCTGGAAAAAAATCCGAATATTACAGCAGTTTTCGCTGCAAATGATCTTTTAGCTATTGGCGCTTTGGATTGGTTAAAGAAAAAAAACTATATCGTTCCAAATGACATATCTGTTATCGGTTTTGAGAACTTAGAGATTTCAAGGCTGCACATTATTAATTTAACAACGGTCGATTTGCCGAGAAAAGAAATGGGGAAACAAGCCGCAGAAATGTTACTGGATATGTTATCATCTGAAACTATTAATAAAAAGGAAGTTAAGTTAGATACTCAACTAATTGTCAGAAACTCAAGTGGTAAAAACCAAAAATGATTTTATGGAAGCAATCAACGCATCTATTAATGCAGTATTTATTATTTTCGTATTATTCCTTATTATTCAAAAGTACTTTAGAAAAGAGTTAGCAATTTGTCCAATAAAAGGATAATAAAAAACACAATTTTAATTTATGTAGAGGGGTGTTTGATTTGAAATCGGAAACTAAAACGTTTGATGTAGTTGTATGTGGTGGAGGTTTAGCTGGTATTTGCGCTGCTATTTCTTCAGCAAGAAATGGTGCAAATACAGTGATTGTTCAAGATCGTCCTGTTTTTGGAGGGAACAGTTCTTCAGAGATTAGAGTGACAACACATGGTTCCGCTGCCTTTCATTATTACGCAAGAGAAACGGGAGTAATTTCTGAACTATTAATAGAAGAAAGAGCTCGAAACCATGAGGAGATAAACGAAAATGGCTGGACCAATAGTGTGTGGGATATGACTATTTATGATATGGCAATGAGTACACCTAATTTAGAATTCTTTTTAAATACAACAGTTCAAGGCGTAAATAAAAAAGATGACCGTACAATAGATAGTGTTGTCTGTCATATCCTTAATGCCGAGGTCGAGCTAACTCTTAAGGGGAAGGTATTTATTGATTGCACAGGTGACGGCATTGTGGCTGACAGAGCTGGATGTGAATGGAGATTAGGAGAAGAAGCTCGTGAGGAGTTTAATGAACCACATGCACCTGAACAAGCGAGTAAAAATGTACTAGGAAGCTCTCTCCATTTTAAGGCAGTGGATATGGGAAAACCTGTCCCATTTAAAGCTCCTGACTGGATTAAACATTATGAAGATGCTAGTTTCTTCTATAATCAAGGAAGACCTTTAGAACATACTGGTCATAAGGAAAATGACCGGTATCGTGCTGGATATTGGTGGTTGGAAATTGGTGTACCATGGGATACTATTTATGAAAATGAAGATATTCGACATGAGTTAACCAGACACACGCTGGGTGTTTGGGACTGGATTAAAAATAAAGATCCTGAATTAAAAGAAGTAGCTAAAAATTATGCACTGGAATGGATTGGTCAGGTACCTGGTAAAAGAGAGAGCCGAAGAATCATGGGGAGATATTTAATGACAGAACATGATCCCCTTAATAAAAAAGTATTTGAAGACGAAGTTGCGTTTGGTGGCTGGAATGTTGATTTACACACTCCAGGTGGATTATTAGCACCTTCAAGTGAACCAGGTGCGATGGAAGGATATAAAGTAGATACTAAGTTCCAAAGAAAAACACTTTGTGGACCATATGGGATTCCTTTAAACATGATGATATCAAAGGATGTAAACAATTTAATGATGGCTGGTCGAAACGTAAGTGCCACACATGCAGCGCTAGGAACTGTTAGGGTGATGGGTACTACAGCCATCATGGGTCAAGGAGTCGGTACTGCAGCAGCACAATCCGTTAAACTCGGTGTACATCCACCTAAAGTAGCTGACAACCATATTGATATAGTCAAACAACAACTTCTTAGGGATGGTTGCTTTTTATTAAATACAAAAAATGAGGATGAAAATGATTTAGCTAGAAAAGCAAAAGTAACGGCAAGTAGTGAAGCAACTAGTGTTGGCGTCGGTCCTAATACACAGGGGGTTCACGAAGGACTAAGGTTTTGGAAGACACAACACCAAGGTGAAGAATCTGATCGTTTAAAAAAACGTAGAGGTCAATGGATAGCGACTGGTAATGATAAAGTTGACACTATATCCGTATGTTTGACAAATCATTCAAATGAAACAGAAAAATTGCAAGCGAAGGTATATTCTGTAGAGGATATATGGGATTATTCATTAAACGGTGTTGCGCAATTAGCTGAAACAACGTTAGAGTTGCCACCTGGAAACAATCAATGGATTTCATGGGATGTACAGCTAAATACTTCCAATGGTTTGCCTGTTGAGGGCTATATTCGACTAGATTTATTTGAAAATGAAAATGTGGAATGGCATAGGGCAGGTAAAATTGAACCTGGTCAAGTATGTTCCTTTGATATTGGCGAACGGATGAGAAGATATGATCATGGAATTACTATGAGTTATAAAGTTGAACCAGAGCAAAACTGTTACGAAGCAAAAAATGTGCTTAGCGGCTATACAAGACCATATCGTTCCACAAATTTATGGCGTTCAGATGAAAAAGCCCCTGAGGCACCTTGGATTGAATTATCATGGGACAATATAGAAGCTATTTCACAAATTGAAATCACATTTCCTGGTAACATCTTGCGTGAGTATCACTCCTACGAGTCGTTTTATCGTGATTCGCAATGTGCCAAAGACTACAGTATAAGTCTTTGGGTTGATGGAGAGTGGAGAGAAGTATTACGAGTGACTGATAACTATCAACGTCAACGCAAACATCAATTAAATCAAACAGTTAGCACCGATCGTCTAAGACTAACCATTCATGCAACTAATGGAGATCCTTCTGCAGCAGTCTATGAAATTAGATGTTACTAACCCTAGTAATAACGTAACTATTTAGATAGATTGGTATGAAGGCAATACATTCAGGGGGGCCAGTGGACTCCCTGAATGACAAATCAGAATCTGGTTACTTCTTTTTTCATAGGAAGTGGAGGATATCCTGAGATGACTAATATATGTCCTCCAAAATGCAATAGGATTGTTTCATGGTGAAGATTCTCCTGGTATCTTGATAAATTTTAGCTGAAGGGAGACCGTAAGCCAAATGTTTACCTGAGACAGCACATTAAATGAATACAGATTTGGAGAGTTCGTCTGAGATAGTACTGACGTCATTAATGTAATTCTATTTAAGTGATTTCATAAGTAAGAGTTTCTTAAGGGGTAAAATATTTCTAAAATTGCCAAATACAAAATTAGAAATAACATATTCTTAATCGCACAGATTGGAGCACTAACATTCAAGAAGATGTGAGGAAAGAAGCAAAAAGAATTAGTTTAAATTTGTAAAAAATATAAAATTTTATAAAAAGAAAAATTTTTAAAAATGGGAATGGTGTTTTAATGAAGGAAATAACAGAACCAGCTAAGCAAACCCCTGTTTTTGCAGAAGCAGATATATGTATTCTTGGAGGAGGCTGTACGGGGGTTTTTGCAGCCATACGTGCTGCTCGGCTTGGGGCAAAAGTTATTATTGTAGAAAAACAAAATTCATTTGGTGGTGTGGCCACTTCAGCTTTGGTGAATATTTGGCATAGCGTGTATAATACAACATTTGATAAACAAATCATAGCTGGACTCACGCAAGAAACAGTTGAACGTTTGAAGAGAAGAAATGCAGTTCGCACTGTTAAAAAGAACTATAACTCTGGATTTGTTTTAAATACGGAGGAACTCAAAATTGAATTGGATGAGATGGTGAAAGAAGAGAATGTGGGCCCTTTTTTGCATACATTTTACGTCGGACCCTATATGGAGCAGGATATGCTGAAAGGCGTAATCGTTGAAAATAAATCTGGGAGAGGGGTTATACTCGCTTCTATGTTCATAGATGCGACAGGTGATGGCGATTTGTGTCACGACCTGGAGATCCCGTATAAAGAATCAGAACATAAACAACCACCCACCACTAACGCCAAAATAAATGGGTGGTCTTCTATAGATGGGGTGGATATAAATGAATTGTTTTTAAAGCATGGAAAAGAATTTGGTTTTCCCGAGGGTTCTAACTGGGGTGAATATATACCAGGAGCAAAGGATCTTTATATGCTTTCCGGAACAAGGGTTTATAATGCAAATTGTGTAGATGGGCGTTCTCTAACGAATAGTGAAATAGAAGGTCGACGTCAAGTAAGGGCATATATGGACCTTATTCGAAAATATTGTTCAAATCAAAGTATTTCTTTGGCTTCTCTCCCTTCGAATATAGGAATACGAGAAACTCGTCATGTACAGTGTAAGTATCAGTTAAATGAAAATGATGTATTATATGGTAAACAATTTGATGACGCAATAGCGAATGGCAGCTATCGTATCGATATCCACCATGATAATAAACCAGGCATTACTTATCGTTATTTAAATGGAGAGGAAGTATACACACGCCCGGGTTATCCGGTAGAAGTCAGCCATTGGCGTGGTCCATTAGAAAAAGAACCAACTTATTATCAAATACCATACCGTTCACTTGTTCCAGAGAAATATCCCAATGTGTTAGTTGCAGGTAGAATACTGGATGTGGATTATAATGCCTACGCCGGGGTCCGAGTGATGGTGAACATGAATCAGACTGGTGAAGCCGCAGGAGTTGCGGCTTATCTCGCACTTCATTCTAATAGATCAGTGCAAAATATGGAGATATCAAAGTTACGAAAGGTTCTGGCACAAGGTGGTTCAATCATAATTTAATCAAAAGACGCTTGAAATTAATGGTGCGAATCCCTGATTATTTACTGAAATCTAGAATTGGAATGGTATACCACCTGTTTAAAAGCTACCTTAAAAATATGAAATACAAGGAACAAAATCCATTATATTTTGGAGACAAAGAGTGAGACATATGTCTATTATTTCGACTATATTGCGAAATGGAGGATTCCCAAAGCATTTATCAAGCAGGAATTATGAGGATTAAAGTGCTTTGTAGTGAACCATGAAGTCGTTTTCCACCCTCATGTCGAAAAAAGCCAGATTCTGTCTTCTGCTCATAGACTATAAAGACAGATAGATCAAACGAGAATTAGGATGATTTATGGATTATGATGAGATTCACATTACGCTTAAAAATACACCTTAGCATTGGATATTTAAAGGAATTCTGAGCCATACCTTATTTATCTTATATATATTTCTTGATGGCACTATATTAAAAATTTTATTCGATAAATGTAAGCGCTTCATATGTTTAAATAGGAGGGAAAAGTATGCAATATGTTCAAGCGAATGAAAATAATCGATATCTGCTTGCGATTGTAATGACCGTTGGCTTAGCTGGTCTGTTGTTTGGGTATGATACTGCTGTTATTTCAGGAGCGGAGCAGCATGTACAAAAGTATTTAATTAACAGTATTGGATTGGGGTCATTTGCCCATGGGTTCACTGTTTCTAGTGCACATATAGGTTGTATCATAGGCGGACTTATTTCAGGATTACTAGCCAATAAATTAGGACGTAAAAAAACGCTCATTCTGGCAGGATTCTTATTCTTTTTTTCGGCACTTGGCAGTGCATATCCTGAAATGTTCTTTTTTACAAAAGGGGATGCATCATTTTCTCTTTTAATTGCTTTCAATACTTACCGCATTATTGGAGGGATTGGGATTGGAATTGGTGCTGCGATTGCACCTATGTATATCAGTGAAATTTCACCTGAGCAAAGTCGCGGGAAGTATGTAGCTGTGTATACAATATCTATTGGAATTGGTCAACTGTCTGTATATACTGTAAATTTGCTGATTGCTTCTGCTCAAACGACTGCTTGGGTAAGTGATATTGGCTGGAGATATATGTTTGCTTCTGAAATGATACCTGCTTTATTATTTTTATCCTTGCTTTTCTTTGTACCTGAGACTCCTAGGTATCTCGTTTTTAACAACGAAATTCAAAAAGCAAGTTCAATTCTTGAAAGAGTGCACAATTCGAAGGAAAGGGCTAGCCAGATCATTTCAGAGATTAAAAAAACAATATTTAATAAAACATCACAAAAGGCACGTCTGTTTTCATACGGGGGATTAGTTATATTTGTCGGTGTCGCTGTTCATATTTTTCAGCCACTAATAGGAATTAATGTAATCATGTACTATGCTCCTCGTATTTTTGAAAGTATGGGAGTAGGACAGATTGCTTCTATGTTCCAGACAGTAATCGTTGGGATTGTCAACGTAATTTTCATGACACTTGCACTGAAATTTGTTGATAGCCTAGGTAGAAAACCATTACTTATGGTTGGATCAATTGGTTGCGCCATTAGTTTATTTTTGGTTGCAATACTTGGTTCTATGAATGTTTTTGGAATTATTACCTTGGTTAGCATCTTATTATACGTCGCTTGTTTCCAGTTAACATGGGGGGTAGTCACATGGATTGTTGTCTCAGAGGTCTTTCCTAATAAAATTCGAGGAAAAGCAGTTGCGCTTGCGTCAGTATTGCATTGGATAGCAAATTTAGCTGCATCATCCATGTTTCCTATGTTAAACGATGCATTCGGCCCGGCTTCTTTCACAATTTACGGCGGATTATGTGTATTGTCTGTCTTCTTTATATGGAAATTTTTGCCTGAAACAAAAGGTAAAAAATTGGAGGAGATAGAAGAAATATGGAGTAAACGTCCAGTTGAGAATCAACGTTTTCAAAATATAAAATGAGTTTTAATTTTCACCAAAAATTTCAGGGCATTGGTTCTGTGAACATGATGGATAGAACTATATAAAAAAACAATCATTAATTTTACAGAAAACGAAGAGAGGATGGAATGCTCAAATTCGCGAAGTCACCGAGGAGAAGAATGAATGTGATAAAGCCATGATTCGTAAAATTGAAATTATTGGAATATACAAAATAATATTTCTGTAACAAAAAGCAGCGGAAAAAATCCGTTGCTTTTTTATTATGACTTTAGATAATTGAGCCTTTATTTAGCAAAATATAAACCACCCGCTATGCGATTCAAAAGTGGAAATAAAGAATTAAACCTAAAACCCGTTTTCAAATTTCATGCTTAGCAATGAAGAAATTATTTATATCTATGAGAAGGGCTGGATATTGAAGTCTTTTTAAAGACAATTAAATCACTTTTAAGTCTACAAATAGAGTTCAAAACCATTTTTATGATACCTTTATCAGCCTATCACGATTATATTCACAAAATATACCGTGCTTTTTTGGTCAAAATCGTTGTCACATGGGTAATTGAACGTTGGATGGATTATTTTAAGAAATAGATGAACTTGATTAGGTTGATACTTTGTAGTAGTTAATCAAATTTTCAGATAATACGATTCAATTTACCGATAAAGTAGTCTTAAAATTAATCAAAAATCAAGTACAGCAACGAGTGGCTAGTCTATCTAACTATATCAAGGGGTACATGTTTATTCCAGCGTGTGAAAATTGAGTGATTAATATTAGTATTGTTCGATTTGCTATAAGTCTTTTTATAAAAAATCCTGCAATAGGTATACACCGATTACAGGAGATTTTTTCTACTATTTATTTTTCAAATGAAGTTCCGCTAACTCTTGCGCCATATCACAAATCATTTGAGCGTTTGTCACATGATCCATCGCATGGATGACATAAATATTAATATCTGTTTGCTGTTCACGACTGTTTAATTGCAAAAGCTCTGTCTGTTTTTTATGAGCAGTTATCAAGTGCTTTTTAGCATCAGCTATTCCTGCTTCATAACCGTGCACATCTTGTGCTTTTGCAAGACCTAATGCCTGATAGGCTAACGTTTTGGCTTGAGAAGCTTCTGTAATCAAAGGCATAAATACTTCTACATCGATTGCCATTATTTACGCCTCGCTTATTTGTTCAAAAATACTGTAAACATTCATGGCGTTATAATCTTTTACCGAAATTTTAGCGACTTTTGCATTCGTTGATGCTTCATATTTCTCAGCACTGCGGTGAATTTGTGGTCCCAATAATACAACATCTATATCATGTTCTTTAATGTAATCCAATCCTTCTTCCAGACTTTTCGATTGAATATCGATATCTTGTTCTTTTTCTTGGGCTAGATCATTTAATTTTTTTACTAATAAACTTGTTGTTATTCCTGCTTCACATACTACAATCACTTTTTCCATCCTTACACCTCTTTTTTTGTTATATTTGTTACACTGCTTCATGCAATTGAAAATATAAAAAAGAAACTTCTTGATGTTTGTGCACTTTTTCACAGTGCGAAGCTTTACCTTATATTAAAGAGTTTACCCTAAAAATGCAAATCTTCTGCATAAAATCATTTGATGCGCATTCTTTTAAAATTACTTTGGAAAAACCACTTCATATTGGTTCTGTTTACTATGTGTGATATACGCTTGCGGAGGTTCTTGATCCGTTATCAAATAATCAATGTCATCAAAATCACAGTAGGTTGTCAATGCATACTTATCGAATTTTGTATGATCGACGAGAATAAACACTTGTTCACTTTTTCTAATCACTTTTGCTTTTACTTGTGTTTCCAATGGAGAGGAATTGGTTATCCCTTTATCCAGTGAGATACCTGTTGAAGCCATAAAAGCTTTATTAAAGTTATATTTTTGAATAACTTCTGCGCTCTCTGTGCCGACATAAGATCTGGTAGAACGTTCGAAAACACCACCAGTTGAATAAATATTTAAATTCGGATAAGCACTGGCATCTAACGTAAAATCCAGATTATTGGTGACGATGGTAACATTTTTATACTTGATAAAGTCTAGCAGCTCTACTGTAGTGGTTCCTGAATCAATAAAAATAATATCTCCATCCTCAATATATTCCGCTGCTAATTTTGCAAGCTTCTGTTTTTCATGGAATTGCTTGACTTTCCTATCTTGATAAGGAACGGTTAAAGGCTGAGAAATAGATACTCCGCCGTAGACCTTTACCATTTTATCATTATCAACTAGTTCTTGAATATCGCGGCGAATTGTATTTTTGGATACATTAAATCGCTCAACTAGTTCATCAAGCGATACAGATTCTTTTTCTTTTACGTATTCCAATATCGCATTTACTCGTTGTGCTTTCATCATAAATAAGCGCCCCCTTAAAAAATATTGCTATATCATGTACTAACTGGAATAATTACTTATATCATGTAAACAATTTCTTTATTCTTTTATTAAGTTCCATCATCACTTCATTGCTTTATTTTAGCGTTATTTATTCCTATTCTACAGTATCTCATACAAGTGTGCCATGGATGATCTAAATGAAACGGTTTAACATGATTATTTCAAATATCGTTTTATTTTCAGAAAATAGGTTCCTATTTGATTGTCAGCTGTCTGTTTAGGAAATAGTCAACAAATATGAAAAAGTGGCTTACAGAACACCATTTTGTAACCCTTTTCATTCTGTTAATCTAACGTTAATATAGAAAAAATGAAATCAATGAAGAAGGAGATGGACAAATATGAATACGGTTAAATGGGGAGTCCTGAGTGGTGCTGAAATAGCAGTAAAGCAAGTAATACCTGCTATTTTAAAAGCGCCCAACGCTGAGGTAGCTGCTGTTGCCAGCGAAAGTGGAAAAGAAGCGAAAGTAAAGGAACAGTTTCATGTTCCCAAAGCTTATTCATCTTATATGGATCTGTTAAATGATTCCGAAATTGATGCTGTGTATATTCCTTTGCCAAATGGATTACATGCGAAATGGGTACAAGAGGCTGCCAAGCATAAAAAACATGTACTCTGTGAAAAGCCAGCGTCCCTGACCTATCAAGAAGCGGTTGAAATGATACAAGTTTGCCAAGAAAATAATGTTATCTTTATGGAATCCTTTATGTATCAATTTCATCCGCAGCACAATAGAGTAAAAGAATTAATTCAATCTGGAGAGATTGGTGAAGTAAAACATATGAATACGGGTCTTTCCTTTGTTTTACATAGCTTGGAGGGAAATATTCGTGCCGATCGCAGTTTGGGCGGCGGCAGTTTATATGATCTAGGCTGCTATCAAATCCATGCGATTCGTATGATTCTCGGGGAGGAACCTGTTCGTGTTTTTGGTATGGAACAGTTATATGATTCGTATGATGTGGACCAGGCTGCTGCTGTCACAATGGAGATGGAAAGCGGGTTGCTTACTTCTTTTAATTGCAGTATGAATATGGCTGGACGTCAAACCTATGAAGTAGTCGGAACCAATGGGAAAGTAACGGTTTCAAAGGCGTATGTGCCGCATGAGGATGGAATTGGTAAAATAATCATTGATCGGGAAGACGGGCATCACAGAGAAGAAATACTGGAAGGTTATTTTTATGACATTGGGATAGAGCATCTATCCGCTTGTATCCTCGAAGGCAAAGAACCTGTCAATACGGCGGAAAATACAATACGAAACATGCGTGTACTGGAAGCTTGCCTTACTTCGATGCAGGAAAAGCAGCCAGTTGATATAACAAAATAATCATTATATAAAAAGGAGAATGTTTTATTATGGATAAATTAACCGTTGCTGTTATTGGAGCCGGCCGTATTGGTCAGCTGCATATTGGGAATATGTTGAAATCGGATCTTTATCAATTAAAGGCGATATCTGATGTTTATATCGACCACTTAAAAGGAAGTCAACTAGAAGATAGCGGGGTACTAATTACTAAAAATACAGATGATATTTTCCAAGACCCAGAAATTGATGCCGTTTTCATTTGTTCAAGTACAGATACACATGCTGATTATATTGTTCAGGCGGCCAGAGCTAAAAAGCATGTTTTCTGTGAAAAGCCGATTAGTTTTAATGAAGAAGAGACAAGAAGCGCGTTAGAGGCTGTTAAGAAAAATAATGTGAATTTACAAATTGGTTTTAATCGTCGCTTTGATAAGCATTTCTCAAAAGTACACCATGCTGTAATGGAAGGAAACATCGGTACTCCACAAATTATAAAAATCACATCCAGAGATCCGCAAGCTCCGGCGATTGAATATGTTAAACGCTCAGGAGGGATGTTTATGGACATGACGATTCATGACTTCGATATGGCTAGGTATTTAAGTAATAGCGAAGTTGTTGACGTAACTGTAAAAGCAGATAACTTAATTGATCCTGAAATTGGAAAATGTGATGATGTCGATACAGCGATTATTCTTTTAACCTTTGAAAATGGAGCTATCGGGGTTATTGATAATAGCAGGCAAGCTGTTTATGGCTATGACCAGCGAATTGAAGTTTTTGGAAATAAGGGACTGGTATCTGCGGATAATGAAGAGATCACAAATGTACGT
Organism: Oceanobacillus timonensis; assembly: GCF_900166635.1. Lineage (NCBI taxonomy): Bacteria > Bacillati > Bacillota > Bacilli > Caryophanales > Bacillaceae > Oceanobacillus > Oceanobacillus timonensis. The sequence continues at coordinate 3,877,901 of NZ_LT800497.1, read as the reverse complement.
ATCGCTAATGAAGTGGGAACGTCAATCGATCCATTAAAGAATTTCTTTCTTGATCGTTATCATGAAGCATATGAGAAAGAAATTGAATCCTTTGCAGCATCGATTCTTCAAAATAAATCACTTGTTTGCAGTGGAGATGATGGACAGAAAGCAGAACTACTGGCAAAAGCTGCTGAAATGTCGCATTTGGAACAACGAACCGTTAAACTTGCTGAATTAGAAGAACAGGCAACTGTATAACTGTATAAAACAAAAATAGCTGTCGCAAAATGCTTGTGCATTGGACGACAGCTATTTTTGTTAGAAGTTGCTACACGGATTTACATTATTACTTTTTTCTTTGAACTTTTATTATCAATCCAAATATTTTCTAACTCTTCTAACGTTTTTCCTTTTGTTTCTGGTACAAATTTCCAAATGAATACTGCAGCAAGCAAGCTTAATACTGCATAGATAGAAAATGCCATACCACCTAAAATATCTTGAATTGCGGGAAAGGTGGAAGAAACAGTCAAGTTTGCAACCCAGTGTAATGCTGTTGCTATTGATACAGCCTGTCCACGAATACGGTTTGGAAAGATTTCTGACACTACTACCCATGTGGCAACACCCCATGTTAACTGAAAGCTGGCAGCAAATAAAAGTACAAAAATTAAGGTGGAAATACCAAAAATTTCAAAGTATGCTAAAATTGCAACCATAAATAAGTTAAAGGCACAAAGGATAGATCCGCCTATTAGCATTGGTTTTCTACCAATACTGTCGATTAGTAAAATAGCCAGCGCTTGGAAAACCACATTAACAATACCAACAATTACCGTTTGAAACATGGAAGCAGACTGTCCAGCTCCTAACTCTTCAAAGATACGAGGAGCATAGTAAAGAATAACATTGATTCCAATTAATTGCTGGAAGATTGCAACCATAATGCCGACAAATAGTACTAACTTGCCGTAAGTAAAGATATTGGTCTTTTTAGTTCCTTCTAATCGAAATGATTCCTTAATATCTACTAATATAGCTTTTGCTTTTTCATTTGATCCGTTCACTTTGGCAAGTACCATAGCTGCTTTATCATAATCCTGTTTTAATGCTAAATATCTTGGTGTTTCTGGTACGAATAACAATAAAAAGAAAAATAGCAAGGCAGGAACTAATTCGGATAAAAGCATATATCTCCAACCAATATCATCAATCCAAGTAAGTGATTGACCAGAAGTGATATTCATATTTACGATATAAATAATAAGGGCTCCAATACCTATAGATAATGTGTACAAGGAAACATATTTACCACGACTTTGCTTTGGTGTTAATTCGCTGATATATACAGGAGCAATTGCTGATCCAATACCAACTCCGATACCACCAATAATACGGTAGAGGTTAAACATTAATAATAGCCCAGGTGACGATTCATCTCTTGTAAAGAACAGAATTTCTGGATAGGCACTAGTAAAGGCAGATATAGAAAAGAGGATAGCGGCCAAGATTAACGTTTTTTTTCTGCCAATCTTATTTGCCAAGAATCCAGATATAAATCCGCCAATAATACAACCTATTAAAGAGCTTGATACTGTAAAACCATGTGTAAAGGATCCTAAACCAAGTGGTTCAATCATATACCGTTGAATAGACTGCTCTGCCCCAGAAATAACAGCTGTATCATATCCAAATAACAACCCTGCTAAGGCTATAATCGGTACAACTGATAGAATATATCGATTATTCTTTGGTTGGCTCATTTTATTTCCTCCCATGTTAAAACGCCACAATAACTAAACGATTAAATTTGAAAAAAAGACATCATGAAGTAAATGTTATCTTGAGTCCTCATGATATCTTTCTCAAGGATAGTTTTAACTTTATTTAGTCAGCGCTTTCTTTTTTATCAAATCATCTACATAGTGAAAAGTTCTTTTCGCAATAGGATAAGGTTTATTAAATGGAGCAGGGTACATGTCCTGCTCGACAACTGCCCATCCCTCAAAATCAATATCCTTTAAAACATCGATAAATGCTTCAAAGTCAACAACCCCTTTTTCCGGTTCACACATAATATCTTTACTGACTGCTTTCGCAAAAGACCAGTTTTCCTTCTGCATCTTTTCTCTTACTTCTAAATCACAGTTCTTAATATGAAGGTATGGAATACGTTCGTGGTATTTTCGCATAAATTCAACAGAATCACCGTCCATATAGGCATGATGCCCTGTGTCCAGACAAAGGTTCACATCACTATCTTGAAGTAACTTTTCAATCTGTTCCTCAGTTTCAATATGACTTTGTGCATGCGGATGAAAGACAACTTCTAAATCATATTTCTTCTTTGCATAGTCTTTGATTTTATCTACATTATTAACGAATTGTTTCCATTCTTTATCATTTAATTTAGGTAAACGGACCAACTCTCCCGTAAATAAATCCGTATAACAATCATCAATTAAAACAACATACTTTGCTGTTGGAAATTTTAATTGCAACTCGCTCATATTATCCAATTGCTGGATTAAATCATCTGTTCTTGATTTAGATGTTAAATCCCCAACCAATGTTGTTGCTACTAATTTTAGGTTCCGCCTGTCTAATTCCTGTTTTAGTTTATTATATTCATTTGGAAGATAACCCCAAGGACCGAGCTCCAGACCGCTGTACCCAGCCTCAGACATCTCATCTAAACAACGTTCCCACGGTATTTGTTTTTCATTTTCTGTAAACCATACGCCCCATGAATCTGGTGCAGAACCTAATTTAATATTCATACATCATTCCTCCTTATAGTTGAACCCAATTTTGCTGCTTTGCAGATTTTAGAATAGCGCTTACTGTTTTATCAATAGTTGCTCCAAATGCAAAATCACATGTATATTCAGTGTTTTTTGTAACTGCAGATAATAATTCATGTGTCTCCAATATTTTCATATCGTTGAACCCCATGGAAATTCCTGCAGCAGGATAAAAAGCGCTATATCCTTTATGTGTAGGACCTAAAAATATAGTACGGAATCCCCGATCTGCTTCATTATCTGAAGTGAAATAGACGTTTACTTCATTCATTCTTTCTAGTGTATAGTGCACAGATCCTTTTGTGCCCTGTATTTCATAAGCTAAATGATTCTTGCGACCAGAAGCGATTCTACTTGAAGAAATCGTTCCAATAGCACCATTCTCATAGATTGCTAGAAGTGAAATAACATCATCGTTTTCTACTTTTTGTAATTTATCAGAACCTGCTTTAGTTGGGCGTTCTTTAATAACTGTTTTTGATAAAGCATTTACACTTTCGATGTTACCTAATATAATTTGTGAAACACTAAGTAAATGTGAGCCTAAATCCCCGATTGCACCTGAACCGGAAAATTTATTAATATGTCTCCATGAAATTGGAAGAGATTCATCTAGTAAAGAATCTTGATCATAAGTTCCGGTAAATTTAACAATCTTGCCAAGTTTTCCTGATTCGACAAGGTCTTTTATATAAGCACTCGCAGGATTCATTACATTATTATAGCCAACGTAATTAACTACACCTTTTTTATTTGCAAGTTCAGCTAACTCAAGAGATTGATCGGCAGTTAACGTTAAAGGCTTTTCACAATAAGTATGTTTTCCATTTTCTAAAGCAGCTTTAGCAATATCATAGTGAAAAGCGTTTGGAGTTGCGATATCGACTATGTCAACGTTTTCATCTGTAACAATATCTTTCCAATCTGTAGTATATCTTGAAAAACCGAGCTGATCGCAAGCTACCTGAGCTGCTTCCTCATTTACATCAGATACGACTTCGAATATTGGTTTACCATATTCAGGTCCGAAAATCATTAAAGCGTTTACAAATGAGTTAGTATGAGTTTTTCCCATCCATCCAGCACCTATAAGTCCAATTTTCACATTCATTTAAATTACCTCCTATAAAATTTTGGTTAAGTTTTTGTAAACTTTATTGCATTTAGAATTCTATTATAGTTTTTAGGACAAGTCATTAGTTAATATTGCTATAAAATTTAAGAATCTTGCTTTCGTCTGTTTCTTGGATTATTCTAATGACATATTTTAAAATATATCTTAAAGCGCTTTATTTATTAATGAAATTGATATGCGGGAGGGAGCTTATGAATATAAAAGATGAAGGTGTTTTAAAGCCATCTAGACAATATTTTGCTATGACAAATGATTTTGCCAAAAAAGCTCTATATTATGTGATTAATTCAGGTAAATATTATTCTACAAAAAAATATCAAGTTAAACGGGAAGAATTAGCAAGCTTTTTATTTATTTATATTAAAGAAGGTCAATTTTACCTTCAATATAAAGGTCGTTCGTTTATTGTTCCTGAAAATTCTTTTATTTTTTTAGACTGTCAATATCCTCACATGTATAAAGCCAATACTAACAATACAAGATTTGATTGGTTTCATTTTTCTGGAAACTCAAGTAAGGAATACTTTGATTTGTTATATTCTAAAAATGGATGCGTCTATGAATTGTATGACGATCACATTTTGATAAGTTATATGGAGAGAATTATTAAAATGATGGAACAAGATAATATGGAGGAACATCTCGCTTCGATTTATATTCAGCAAATTTTATATGAACTGAATCAATATTCTAATCTATCTAATCAGCTGATGGAAAATAAAATAAAACAAGCAATTGCCTTTATAGAAGATGTATTTCAAAAAGATATTAAGCTGGATGATATTGCGAATCATGTATATTTAAGCCCATATTATTTTTCAAGAATGTTTAAAAAACTGATGGATAGCTCACCGATTCAATATTTGATTAATTATCGGGTGAATCATGCTAAAAAATTGTTACATCATACCAATCTATCAATTGAAGAAATTGCAGTTGAATGTGGGTTTAACAGTACTTCTCATTTTATAACTACCTTTAAGAAAAACGTGAATATTTCTCCCAAGCAATTTAGAGCTATCTTTTTTTAGGAAGAAATTATTGCTGTAACTTGTTATAACTGCAACTCCCAACCAAATGTGCTATACTATTTTAAAAATAATACGGCATATTCCGAAGGGGGAATGTAAAGGTGGACACAAAATACCTTGATTTATTAGCGGAAAAATTTGATAGTGAAGAAAAAGTAGTAACAGAACTTATCAATTTAGAATCAATTCTGGATCTGCCTAAAGGAACAGAGCATTTTGTAAGTGATTTGCATGGGGAGTACCAAGCTTTCCAGCATGTTTTACGAAATGGCTCCGGGAAGGTAAGAGAGAAGATAAATGATATTTTTAAAGATACATTGTCAGAGGAAGATATTAATGATTTCGCGGCACTTGTCTATTATCCGGAAGAAAAGCTGAAACTGATTAGACATCAATTCAATTCAAAGCAGGACTTAGATGATTGGTATGCAGAGAAAATTCAGCATATGATTCATCTGATAGCCTATGCTTCCTCTAAATATACGCGTTCTAAGCTTCGTAAGGCGTTGCCGGAGCATTTTGTGTTTATTATTGAAGAGCTGTTGTATAAAACAGATGAATATACGAATAAGCGGCCTTATTATGATAAAATTATTGAAAAGATTATCTCGCTTGGTCAGGCTGAAAAACTGATTATCGGTTTGTCGTATACTACCCAGCGTCTGGTAGTCGACCACTTGCATGTGGTTGGGGATATCTACGACCGTGGGCCAGAGCCGGATAAAATTATGGATACCTTGATTAATCATCATTCCGTTGATATACAATGGGGGAACCATGATGTGCTGTGGATTGGCGCGTACGCCGGCTCCAAAGTGTGTCTGGCGAACATTATCCGAATTTGTGCGCGTTACGATAATTTGGATATCATAGAAGATGCGTATGGTATTAATCTGCGCCCGTTACTTACTTTAGCAGAGAAATATTATGATGATAATTCTGCTTTCCGTCCGAAGAAGAATCCGGATCAGGAAAACTCTGATCAGGAAAAAATGCAGATTACTAAGATTCATCAGGCAATCGCCATGATTCAATTCAAATTGGAAAGTCCAATTATTAAACGCCGGCCTTTCTTCAATATGGAAGAAAGACTAGTATTGGAGAAAACCGATTACGAGAAACAGGAAATTACGGTTTATGGAAAAACATACACGTTGGAAAATACTTGTTTTTCTACTATTGACCCTGCTGATCCGGCCAAGCTGTTGCCAGAAGAGGAAGAAGTTATCGACAAGTTGTTGCTCTCTGTACAACAATCAGAGAAGTTGAAAAGACATATGAATTTCTTAATGAAAAAAGGAAATCTGTATCTCAAATATAATGGTAATCTGTTGATTCATGGCTGTATGCCAGTCGATAAAAACGGCGATATGGAACCGATGTGGATTGAAGATCGAGCGTACAAAGGAAGAGAACTGCTGGATAAATTTGAATCCTATTTGCGTGATGCTTTTGCAGATAAAGAGACAACGGATGATTTGGCAACAGATATGGTTTGGTATTTATGGACAGGAGAATATTCCTCTCTCTTTGGAAAACGGGCGATGACGACGTTTGAACGTTACTTTATTTCTGACAAGACGTCCCATAAAGAGGAAAAAAACCCATATTATTATTTACGTGAAAATGTAGATATGTGCCATAAAGTGCTGGAAGAATTTGATTTGGATCCCGAACAGGGGCACATTATTAACGGTCATACGCCGGTAAAAGAAATTGACGGGGAGAATCCGATCAAAGCGAATGGGAAAATGATTGTTATTGACGGCGGATTTTCAAAAGCATATCAATCTACTACCGGAATTGCCGGTTATACCTTATTATATAATTCATTTGGTATGCAGCTCGTTGCCCACCAGCATTTTAATTCTAAAGAGGATGTTGTTTTAAATGGAGCAGATGTCTTATCTGTTCGGCGGGTTGTGGACAAAGAACTGGAACGGAAAAAGGTTAGAGAAACCAATATTGGAGCTAAACTGCAAGATGAAATTGATATGCTGAATCAGCTGATGAACTATCGTTATATTAATTGAGAAAAGAAAAAACCAGATGGTCGAAGGAATTTTTCTTCGACCATCTGGTTTTTTGTATAGTTTACATATAAACTTATTTGGCTGCTACTTCTTCTGTTTCAAAAGAAATTTTTTCATCTTTTCCTGCAATAATCCCAAGAAAGGCAATGATTAAGGATGCAGCCATTAAAATAATAAATGGCACAGCCCAGCCTCCCGTTTTATCAGCGATTGTTCCTAGGAACAGCGGGCCTGTAGAAGCGACGATATACCCAACAGATTGCGCCATGCCGGACAATTGCGCCGATTCCATAGCAGAATTGGTGCGTAAAACAAAGAACATCATGGCCATGCTGAACGCGGTCCCGGCACCGACACCGGTTAATATCAGAAAGACAATAATCAGATGGGATGAAGTAAAAGCAACGCCTAATAAGCCAAAGAAAAATAGCAATCCGGCGCTGCAGCCGAGCAGCTGCTGACTCTTCATCCGCCCGGCAAGAATGGGTGCGATAAATGTTGTTGGGATAAGTCCAACTTGATAAATAGCAATTAACCATCCGGCTTCGCTTTCGTCAAACCCTTTTGCAATAAAGATATCCGGGAGCCACGTAAATAAACTATATGGTATGAACGATTGCAGCCCCATGAAAAAGGTGACAGCCCAGGCAATTTTTGATTTGAAAATCGCTTTAGACGGCTGGCTTTTTACGTTGACAAACACTTTTTTATCCGCTGAACGCGCGGCAGGCAAACGCAGTAATAAGACAATAACAGCTGCCAAGGAGAGAAAGCTCCATATTTGCATAGCCTGACGCCAATCGAATCCGGATATGGAAGCAATTGGTACGGAAATACCAGAAGCAAGCGCTCCGAACGCATTCATCGAAACGGAATACACTCCAGTCATGAGTCCCATTCGATAAGGGAAAGTTGACTTAATCAGCCCCGGCATTAGTATATTTCCAACAGCGATAGCCATTCCGGTCAACAAGGTGCCAAAAAGTAAGAGCTCTATTCCGCTATTCGCCCGAATAAATACACCGATAGACAGCACAACCATCGCGATTAATAATGTTATTTCCATCCCGAGTTTGCTGGATATCCTGGGTACAAATGGCGAAAACAAACCGAACGCAAGCAGGGGCATCGTATTTACTAAACCAATCATGCCATTAGAAGCTTCTAATTCTCCGCGGAACAGAGGGATAAGCGGTCCGACAGACGTGATTGGGGAACGTAATGTTGCTGCAATCAGCAAAATAGCCAGGAGTAATAAGAATAGATAGTATCGTTTTGTAAAAGCTTTTTTGGAGAGACGCATATATATATGATTCCTTTGTAATGTATTTTAAAAAATGTATATAGGAAATCATCATATCAAAGGGGATAAGGGAATGTAAAGCTATTTTGAAGATGACAGAAAAAGCATTGTGGTAGTTGTATTGTTATCAAGTCAAGGTGAATAGAAGTACGAACGCATTTCTACAGAAAAAGAAACATGGCGTAAAGAACCATGCTCTTTTTCTGCTTATCAAAATGTTAAAAAAGCAATCTAATTCCGTTAGCTAAACCGACTTGCTGCGAGAAATTATCCTCCGAAAAATAAATCAAAAATGTTACTAGCTGTAGAGCTTTCTGCATTATAAAACTCGGAGTATCCACAATCTTTGCAGAATACGACAGTGAAACGATTATGTTGTACATCAAACATTTTAGATAAGCCGGATCCTGTCATGGAAACATCTTTTGAATCCGCATTTCGGCTTCCACATTTCATACATCCTTCATGATTTTTCATTTCTATCACCTCTTTTAATAGTTACGAATAAATGCATGTATTGGTTTCACCGTTTTTAAACAAATCTTCCACCTTCATAACATTTGAGTTTGAAACAGAGAAGCGTATAATAATTAATATTGAAAAAAATGTATTTATAAGGTTATTTTAAGTGAAATAAGGAAATCTAAGTCTAAGAAGCAATCTAAAACTTCAACGCAAGCAGGAAGGGAAGTAACGGTAAAGCAGACGGACGATTATTTTATTTTACACAATAGCAACAATGCAATAGAAAGAAGGAAAATGTGATGAGTAAAGCGCAATCGAAAATATCGAGAAAGACAATGTTTTTTTTAAGAGGCCTCATTATTGTTATTGGCGGGTTTATTACCGCTTATGGGCTGGAAGCGGTATTGATTCCCAATAGTGTTTCTGACGGTGGGGTTACCGGCCTGAGTATCGTTGGCTCGCAATGGACAGGATTGCCGCTGGGAGTTTTAATTGCTATCTTAAATATTCCATTTATTTACTTAGGATATAAACAAATTGGCAAAGGTTTTGCGTTGTTATCCATCCTCGGAATTGCCTCCCTGGCTATCAGTACAAGTATGATGCATCATATCCCGACGATAGTAGGAATTGAAGGAGATACCTTGCTGGTGACAGTGGTTGGCGGGATTATTATTGGTTTCGGTATGGGGCTTGCACTCCGTAATGGCGGGGCATTGGACGGTATCGATATGTTAGCAGTGCTGTTATCACGTAAGCTCCCCTTTGGAACGAGTGATTTGATTTTATTCCTTAATTTATTTGTGTTTATTGTGGTATCGACAGTATTTGGTTTACGAGGGGCTTTAATGTCAGGAATTGCTTATTTTATTGCTTCGAAAGTCATTCACTTGATTGAAGAAGGTTTGAGCAGTACAAAAGCAGTATATATTATCACCGGCTATGCGGATGAAATGATCAAAGAAATCAGAGACCGTTTAGGACGTAGTTGTACGGTGCAGCATGTAGAAGGCGGATACTCGAAAAAAGAATTCCGACAAGTGAAAAGTATTATAACCCGTTTGGAAGAAAGTCAAATGAAGGAAATTATTCAAGATGTTGATCCGGAGGCATTTATCACGGTTCATGAGGTAACGGAAGTACGATGCGGAAATTTCGATTAAAAGAATGCAAGTAAAAAAGGCAGCCAATGGATGAGCATTGGCTGCCTTGCTGTATATCATGCATTAAGTTCTTGCTCTGAACAATTCCGCGATTGCATGAGAAACCTCGATGCCTTGATAAGTGAATGCGGATAATGCGGTCAGTGCAAAGAATCCAATCACAATAAATCTGAAAATCATCATTTTGTCAACCTCCTCTTTTGAAAGTTTGATTTATTTCAAAAGAGGATTAAACTACGAAATTGGATTGATAGAAAACGGGCGTCATCAGCCGTTTTGTGCGGTTGATACTTACAATCATCGTAAATAAACTAAATGTTCCCAGTAAGAATAAAGCAATGACTAAAGCCGGGTATGTTATAAATGATTTATCTGACTGATCATTTCCGCCCAAGCCTAAGTCTTGAGACATTTGGGTATCAACCAGCATCTCTTGTTCGGTGAGAAGGTAGCTGTGATGTATACCTGAAGATAGTTGTGTGATTGGTAAAATGATAATCATCATAGCAATCATCAAATGTCTATTCAACATCTACGCCCTCCTTCCATTTTCGCTTTCATATAGGATAGCTATCTTTATGTTAGAGAAAAATTTAATTATACCAATATTGAAGAACGATTTCAATATATTAACGTTTATTGATAAGAGCTTAAAGTGTATTATATGCTTATTTTTCAATGCTGTCTATACTTTTTGAACATTTTATGACTTTTTAGCTACAATATCAATGTACCCCATTATAGGGGTTCGTTAAACATATGGCTGGCTGTTATAAACGTTGTATGCTTGAAATATTTTTTAAAAATTCATATTGACAAAGAATTCAAATACATATATAGTTATCTACAACAAATAAATAGCAATACATTTTCTTATCCAGAGAGGTGGAGGGACTGGCCCTTGGAAGCCTCGGCAACAGACTTAGAAAAGAACTGTGCCAATTCCAGTAGCAGAAGCTAGCAGATAAGGAGAGACATTGATATCGTACTCAAACCTCTTCTTTCTGAAAAGAAGAGGTTTTTTCGTGTTTGTATCATCTTATCGGCAGCACATCACAAGTAAAAGTTTATGGGAGGAATGGAGAAATGGCGAAAAGAAGTTTGGAAGAACGTTTAAAACAGGGAACAGTTATTGCAGGGGAAGGATATTTATTTGAACTAGAGCGCAGAGGATACTTACAGGCAGGATCTTTTGTACCGGAAGTAGCATTGGATAATCCGGAAACATTGAAAGCAGTGTACCGTGATTATATGAAAGCAGGATCGGATGTGGTGCTTGCTTTTACATACAACGCACATCGTGAAAAAATGCGCATCATCGGCAAAGAAGATTTATTAGAGCCTTTAAATCGAAATGCTATTAAATTAGCAAAGGAAGTAGCGCAAGAACATCCGACGGAAGAAGCTTTGGTTGCCGGAAACATTTCGAATACCAATATTTTCAATCCGGAAGATCAGGAGTCCAAGAATAAAGTTAGAGCCATGTTTAACGAGATGGCTTCATGGTGTAAAGATGAGGATGTTGACTATATTAACGGGGAAACGTTCTACTATCATGAAGAAGCATTCATTGCGTTAGAAGAAATTAAAAAATATGATCTGCCGGCAGTAATTACCTTGGGATTAATGGGTGAAAATATCTTGCGTGATGGTTACACAGTGGAAGAGTCATGTAAGATTTTAGAAGATAACGGCGCTTTAGTTGTCGGGATGAACTGTTTCCGCGGGCCGGATACGATGCAGCCGTATTTAGAGAAGATTCGTGACAATGTAAATGGATATGTAGGAGCATTGCCGATTCCGTACCGGACAACGGAAGAGAATCCGACATTCTTTAACTTGCCAGATGGAGGGTGCAGCTGTCATTTGCCGACAGAAACCACTTTCCCGACTTCGCTGGATCCGCTTTATCATAACCGTTATGAACTGGCGGAATGGGCGAAAAAAGCACATAGCATCGGTATCAATTACATTGGATTGTGCTGTGGAGCTTCACCGGCAATGCTTCGTGCGGTAGCAGAGGCTGTTGGAATGGAGACAATTAATTCCATTTATTCTCCGGATATGCATAAACATTTCTTATTTGGTGAAGACGATACATTGCAGGATCATATTACAGATTATAAGACAAAAGCTTAAGGTAATAGAGGAGGGGGCAATTTATCATGACAGTTACAAAAGAAAATGAGGTCTTACAAGCGCTTGATATATTGAAAACAAAAACGTGGGTAGACTTAACGCATACATTTGGGCCGAGCTCTCCGCATTTTGCAGCATTTAAGGATGCCGAGTTTGAAACATTATACACGCATGATGACGGTTTTTTTGCACAGCAATTCAGCGTTTCCGGACAATATGGCACGCATATTGATGCGCCCATCCATTTCGTTCGTGATCAGCGCTATTTAGAAGAATTAGACTTAAAAGAAGTTGTCCTCCCGCTTGTTGTGATTGATAAATCGGAAGCTGTCGGGGAGAATCATGATTATATTTTAACGGTGGAAGATATTTTAGCTTTTGAAGAAATACATGGAAAAATTGAAGCGGGCACATTTGTAGCATTGCGGACGGATTGGAGCAAACGCTGGCCGGATAGAGAAACATTTGAGAATAAGGATGCAAATGGAGACAGTCATTTACCCGGATGGGGATTGGATGCGCTGCAATTCTTGTTTGAAGAAAGACAGATTAAAGCAGTAGGACATGAAACGTTTGATACCGATGCAGCTGTCGATGCCAGAAAAAATGGGTCTTTAATCGGCGAGTATTATGTGCTGGAACAAGATACATTTCAAGTGGAACTTTTAACAAATTTGGATCAATTACCAGCGAAGGGTGCGGTCATCTTTAACATTAGTCCGAAACCTGAAAAAGCAAGTGGTTTTCCAGTTCGTTCATTTGCCATTTTGCCATAAGTATTCATAATTACTAAAAAGAGGAGAAGGAATAAAATGACAAAAACAGCAGTAAAAGCACCATTTCGTGCCGATCATGTTGGGAGTTTATTACGACCGGAACGTATTCACCAGGCTCGAAAGAATTTTCAAGAAGAGGCTATTTCTAAAGAAGAACTTCATCAAATTGAAACGGAAGAAATTAAGCGTGCTGTAGATAAGCAAATCGAAGTTGGTTTAAGTGCGGTGACAGATGGAGAATTCAGACGCCGTTTCTGGCATACCGATTTTCAGGAGCATTTAAATGGTGTGGAAGGGTATGTGCCGGACCAAGGTTTTGTCTTTGTTGGAGAAGAAACAGAACGCTATAACGTACGTGTAACAGGAAAGGTTTCTTTTAATCCGGATCATCCGCATGTAAAAGAGTTTGTGGAATTTAAAGAGATTGTTGGTGATCGTGCGATTGCGAAACAAACGATTCCAAGTCCGAATCAATTATTTGCGAAAGGAATTGTTAATTCGGAAGTTTATCCAAATCTGGAAGAATTTGCAGAAGATGTCATCCAAACATATCGAGACGCGATTAAAGCTTTTTATGATGCAGGGTGCCGTTACTTGCAGCTGGATGATGTATACATTGCAGGATTGAATGTAGAGAATTTCCCGACAACCGAAGATGGAAAAGACCGTCAGTATTTTATTGATTTAGCACTGCATGTATTAAACAGCGTATTAGAAGACAAACCGGAAGATTTAACCATTACTACCCATCTTTGCCGTGGAAATTATCGTTCGAAATGGGCTTTTGAAGGCAGTTATGCAAAAATAGCTCCAACTTTATTTGCAAAAGAAAAAGTAGACGGGTTCTTCCTGGAATATGATGATGATCGTTCCGGCGGGTTTGAGCCGCTTCAATACATTCCGGACGGCGGACCACGCGTCGTGTTGGGTGTCTTTACTTCGAAATATGGTGAATTAGAAGATAAAGAAAATATTAAAGCAAGGATAAAAGAGGCATCGCAGTATGTTCCGAAAAATCAATTATGTATCAGTCCGCAATGCGGCTTTGCATCCACGCATCATGGCAATTTGTTGACGGAGGAAGATCAATGGAACAAGTTAAAATATATTGTAGATACAGCCAGAGAAGTCTGGGGAGAGTAAAAAGAAACAACGCGTAATCACATTGTATGGAAACAAAAGAAACAGTTAAAACAGGCTAAGGGAGATTGGAACCCTCAGCCTGTTTTTATTGCGAAAAAACACAAGTTAATAGATAAACAGGCAGAAATAGTGCTAGAATAGGATTAATGAGAAAAATAGTTCGAAAGTGGGGAAATGGCTTTGACAGAGATTTGTATGATACGGCATGGGGAGACCGATTGGAATAAAGAAAAAAGAATTCAGGGAAAGACAGATATTCCTTTAAATAAAACAGGAGAATCACAAGCGAAAGTTTGCTGCGCGGCTGCGGAAAAATTTGAACCGACCGTACTCATTACCAGTCCATTAGCGCGTGCTAAGGTAACAGCAGAAATTATTAACAAGGACTTAGGATTGCCTTTGCATGAAATGCCTGATTTTGTAGAACGTTCTTATGGTGATGCGGAAGGAATGGACATAGCGGATAGAAACCGCTATTTTCCTGATCGGGAAATGATTCCGAATGTAGAAACATTTGAAGCGTTAAAGGAAAGAGCGATGAAGGGGCTAGAAGAAGTTTGTGAAAAGTACCCTGGGGAGCGTGTTCTGATTGTTTCCCATGGTGCATTAATTAATGCCCTTTTGTCTATTATTTCAAAAGAGAAGTTAGGAACAGGGATTACATTTCTTCAAAATACATCCATGACAACATTTGCTTGTGAACATGGGGAATGGCGTGTCGTGGATTATAATAATACAAATCATCTTGCAGCTGTGAATGAGTAGTTGCTGTGTAAAATCGCATTCATTTATTAGAGAAAAACAGTTCTAAAAAGGGGGGATATGGATGAATATTGATTTTGTAAAGGTAGAAGTGCTGATGGCAGAGGAGTATATCAGTGTTTTACGGGAGCAGCTTCATGAACATGGATTTTTACACTATGGCAATCAGGACAACGTTCTTTCTTATACAAAATATAAACATTATTCCCGACCCTTGGAATTTGCATCATTGGAAATGTCTGTACCTATCGAAAGCGAATGCTTACAAACCGTTTGTAAGGCAGAATTCCGCTGCATGATTCACCAGGTTGAGAAGGTAAAGAAAATCATCCATGATCTCCATCCGAGTGAGTGCCCGGTTATGTATTTTATTCCCATACTTGATTAGTGAAAAGCAGCCGTATCTCAATGATAACGGCTGCTTTTAGTGCATAAAAAGCAATTTAAGATGTTTCTTTTTTGCGGAATAAAAATTTCAACGGTTTCCTCGGTTATTATCTATACACAATTCCGCCGTCTGTGATAATAGCCTGTCCTGTAATATAATCGGAATCATCAGAAGCTAAGAAGGAAACAAGGTTTGCAACATCCTCAGGTTCTTGAGAACGTCCCAGTGAGATGCCGTCAACAAACTGCTTATAAGCATCTCCGCGTTCCATATTGTCATAGTATTTTACCATTTCTTCATCAATACGATCCCACATGGATGTACCTGCTACACCTGGGCAATATGCATTGACGCGGATATTATCTGCTGCCAGCTCTTTGGAAGCCGTATGCGTGAAAGAACGGACCGCATGCTTGGTAGCAGAATAAGTACCCAGCATTTCATACGATTCATGCCCGGCAATACTACATGCATTAATTACTTTTCCTTTTGTTCCTTGTTTAATAAATTGTTTTGCTGCAGCTTGTGTGCCAAATACAGTTCCGTTCACGTTTACTGAAAAAGTTTTATTCAGTTCATTCTCATCAATTTCAAGGAACGGGGAAACAACGTCAATCCCTGCATTATTTACAAACACATCCAGCTGTCCAAACGCTTCTACTGCTTCTTTAACCAGATTAAATTGGTCATCGCGTTTAGACACATCACCGGAAATGGCAACAGCATCAGCGCCGGCATCTTTAAATTCGTTTAACGTACTATCCAGCATTTCTTTATTAATATCATGCAGAACAATTTTGAAGCCGTCTTCACTAAGCCGTTTTGCTATTCCTTTTCCTAGTCCTCCTGCAGAACCAGTTACAATTGCTACTTTTGACATAATAAAATTCCTCCAAGTTCATTTTAAATGGAATGTATGACTGATATCTCTATTATGATTCCCTTTTTGATATGATTGAAACAAAATAAGGCAGTGCTAATACATTATTTTCTCCTATTTACACTGGGAGAAAAGGTTGACAGCCGTGTTAGATAGTCTTCTGTATATCGAGGAAGGGATTCATTAAAATTGTTTATAAGGTGAGTTTGTACAGTACAGATTATTTTATGTATGCATATGTGCACATGTAACTTTTTGTCAGGGAGATGAATTCCATAGTGATAAAAAATATTTTCCACTATATTCTCAGCATGGAGAGGGTCTTTTTTGACAACTCTAAAAATGAAAGCGTATGCTTTAGGTAGTAAAATAAAGGGAGGAAATAAAATTGACTACACTAGAAGGGAAAGTTGCGATCGTAACTGGTGGAGCGTCCGGAATCGGTTATGCCATGGTGCAAAACTTGGTAGAAGCTGGTGCGAAAGTAGGGATAGCAGATTTAAATGAAGAAAAATTGAAAGAGCTGGAGCAACACCATAAAGGAAATGTATTAGGTGTTGTAACAAATGTTACGAAAGAAGAAGATATTAAAAATCTTGTTCACAAAACGACAGAAGCATTTGGCGGACTTGATATGGCCTTTAACGTTGCTGGTGCATCTAAATCAGGAGCAATCATTGATCAGCCGGAAGAAGATTGGAATTTCACGGTTGATTTATGTTTGAATGGGGTCTTCTTATCGTTAAAACATGAAGCAAAATACATGAAAGAACATGGCGGCGGAGCAATTGTCAATGTTGCTTCTTTAAATGCACATGTTCCAATGCATTACGGAGCAGCTTATTCTTCTGCAAAAGCCGGAGTGGAGATGCTCACAAAAAATGCGGCGCTCGAAATGGCCAAGCATGGCATTCGTGTCAATGCTATCCTGCCGGGACTGGTATCCACACCACTGACTTCTGATTTAACAGATGTTAACGCCATTAATGAAGCTTATTTGGATCGTATTCCTATGGATAGAGCCGGGGATCCAAAAGAAATAGCCGGCCCAGCGTTATTCCTTGTTAGTGATCAAGCATCCTATGTTAACGGAGCCAGCTTAATTGTAGATGGTGGATGGGCTGTGACTGGATACCCGGATTTAAGCAAGTTTATGTAATGCCGGAATCGAAGACAGGATTGCTAACAATTCGTTAAATATATCTTTATCCACATTTATGCAGGAAGAAAACCAAAACTTTCTTCCTGCATAAAAAATGGGCAACTTGCTCGTTTTGCTTGCACATTAATCTTTAAGTGATTTCCGAAGCGTTTTTACTTCTTCAAGATGAAGCCTGGTTAATTCAGATATTTCGTCGTCTGAATAATTTCGTTTTAACAGCTGCTTAGCAAAATGTTGCTTCTCTTCTAGTTTACCCTGTTCTATACCTTGTTCTATGCCTTGCTCTATTCCCTGTTCTATACCTTTCTCCAACCCTTCTTTGGTTGCTTTTTCTTCAATTTCTCTGTACAGTCTTCCGAACGTGGGGGTATCTCTCAACTTTTCTAAACCCATGATTTTTTTCTCCTCCTTTTCGTCTTGTGCGATGGGTAATGTTTCATACAATTGTTCCTGCAAGTCCGGTGGAATCAGCATCATATAATCAATAAAATACAATAAAGCTGCAAGATAGTTTGTGCGATGTGAATATTTTTCAAATGTCAGGTTGAGCAGCTGCTGTTTAAATTGGTATCTTTTTTGGTTGGCTTCGTCTGTCTTCTTCTTGTTCTGACTGGCATAAATCCCGGCAAGCACGGCTAAAGCAAATGGGTTATCTGATTTTTTCAGTTCTTCCGGATCTTTTTCATGAAAAAGATAGGTATTATAGGCATAGGTTAGTTCCGTGCCGTAAAAAGCGTAATGGAACGCTTCTTTATGCTCCTCTTGGCTGACGTCGGTCAACAGAGCAATAGAGTAAATCGGGCGTTTCGTCTTGTCGTAAATCCGGTAAAAATATTTAAACATGCGCTCGGCAAATTCATCTTTGCCAGCCGCCTGCACTTCAATATGAATAAAGATATATTTTTCCTCTCCGTTCTTTAGTTGAACGTTGACGATTTTATCTGAATACTTGGTTCCTTTTTTGTGTTTCATTATAAAGAACGAAAAGCGCAAAGCACCCGTTTAAAAACGTAGAGATTGGAGCGGCGTAACTGAGATAAAGGAATCACGGTGAGGTAACGAACCGATGATGACTTATCGTAGGGCACGACGTGAAATCTCCTAGTTTTTGGTGCTTGGAGCTGGACATGGCTATTCCTGGATAAAAATTTAATTTCGGAAAAATTATATATTTTCTTATAAATTGAAAAAGCTCCAGATTTTCGAAATGCACTCCTCGTTCAAAATCAATTTCCGGCGATAAATCCGGTGCAAAAAATTCCATAAATTCTTGAAACAATGCTTCAATTAAATTTTTCCAGAGTCCATCATAATCAGGATTCTTTGCGTGATAACGGTTTGTATTTTCTTTGACTGTGTTTAGCATTATTTTACCACATCCCCCAGCAATAATAAATTTGTTTTCATCCTATTGGTTTTATAGGGGGAAAGCAAAGTGCTAAAATGGAATTTTTATTGTGAAAGACGGAATGAAAAACGTAATTTTGATTCCGTCTTTTTGCGTTTTTAACCATCTAATGTGATGTATATTAGATTTTTAATGTATTTTAGAAAAAATTTACCGTGATAAAATTTGAGCAAATCCCGATAGCTTTTTCATCATGTTCAACACGGTTTACTCATTTCCGCAATGATTTTAGCCATCTCATCGACAGACTCCTTCATGCCGCTTTCCAGCCAATATTCAATCACGGTAATACTGCCGCTGATGGAATAAATCGTAAGGTACTTGGCAGCTGTTTTACTAATTTTATATTCCGGTTCACTGAAATTATTCATAATATGCGTCTGGGCAGCATACATGACTTTATATGTGAATCTTTTATTGCCGTGCTCGCTGAAAAGAATCCGGAAATGTTCGTGCCGGCTGTAAACATACTCAAGCAGGTATGTTAGCATCGCTAATGCTTCCTTTTCTTTTGTATAGTCGTATTGCATTAATGCCTGGTTCATTTCATCAACAATCTCATCTTCCACATTGGTCAATAAATCATATTGATCTGCGTAGTGGCTGTAGAAGGTAGAACGGTTAATGTCCGCTTGTTCACATATTTCTTTTATGGTAATAGAGGAAATTGGTTTTTCTTTTAACAACTCCATCAGACTATTTTTTAGGGCCATTCTTGTATAACGTTTTCTGCGGTCGAGTTTTTGAGTCATGATTGATTAACTCCTTTTATGAACAAAGTATGAAATTTTAGCTGTTATCCAACAAATCATAGATTTTTGTTGTGGAACGTACATATTTTATGCAACTGTTTGTTGTCTAACTGACAGTGTGTCTTTATAATAATAAATTATATGAATGAAATCAGCAAGGTAGTGAGGAATGACTGTGGCAAATTTAATTATTCGTTTTAAGAAAACAATTGTAACCATTTTTATAACACTTATGATTCTTTCCTTGGCAGGAATACTGTTTGTTGATGTGAATTACGATATGCAGGATTATCTGCCGGATGAAGCAGAATCGACACAGGCTTTAGAAATAATGGAAGAAGAATTTGATAGTGGCATCGCAAATGCAAGAGTTCTAGTCGGGGATGTCTCGATTCAGGAAGCGATGGAATATAAAGAAGCGCTAGATGCGATAGATGGTGTAACAGAAGTTCTCTGGCTGGATGATGTGATGGATATCCAGACACCGATTGAAGTTTCGGATACAGATACGGTGGAGACCTATTATAAAGATGACAATGCTCTTTTTTCTGTTACGATTGCTAACGGAGAAGAAGTGGATGCTACCAATGCTATTTATGACTTGATTGGCGAAGAAAATGCTGTTTCCGGTGAAGCAGTGAATACCGCGACAGAGCAGGAAATGACCGGGACAGAGAGCATGTATGCTGCAGCGCTTCTCGTGCCGATTATTATCATTATCCTGATTCTGTCTACAAGCTCATGGATGGAACCAGTGTTTTTCCTAACAGCTATCGGTGTTTCTGTTTTAATTAACTTAGGAACAAACATATTTATTGGAGAGATTTCGTTTGTCACCCAATCGGTAGCCCCGATATTGCAGCTTGCCGTATCTTTGGATTATGCGATCTTCTTATTGCATAGTTTTCAAGATTACCGGAATAAGGATTATAAACCGGAAGCTGCGATGAAATCAGCTATGAAAGAGTCATGGCCGGTTATCGGCGCTAGTTCTCTGACCACGATTTTCGGGTTTGCGGCGTTATTATTTATGCGTTTTGAAATTGGATCTGACTTAGGGTTAAACCTAGTAAAAGGAATCATTTTAAGCTTAATCAGTGTCATGATTTTCCTGCCAGCCTTTACCCTTGTATTTTATCGCTGGATTGACCGTACGCAGCACCGTCCATTTATACCAGCGCGTTTTGAAGGTTTAGGAAAAAAACTGTTGAAATTAAGGTTGCCTGTCCTGATTTTAGTATTTCTTCTGCTTGTTCCGAGCTTTTTGGCACAAAGCAGTACAACATTCACATATGGAATGGGAGAAACGCCGGAGGATACACGCCTCGGAGCGGATATAAGACAAATTGAAGAAAGTTTCGGGGAGTCAACTTCTATCGTATTACTTGTTCCGAACAATGACGTTGGAAAGGAACAGGAAATGGTTCAAAATTTGGAAGATGTCAATCAGGTGTCCTCTGTCATCAGCTATGCAACCATGGTTGGCAGTGTCATCCCGCAGGACTTTTTAGATGAAGAGGCGACGGAACAATTTCTGTCTGAACATTACAGCCGGATTATTGTGAATACTGAAGCAGGAACTGAGGGAGATCTTCCTTTTGCTATTGTGGAAGATGTGCGGGATATTGCTTCTTCCTATTATGGAGAGGAAGCAGTTGCATTAGGAGAAAGTGCGTCTCTGTATGACATGAAGGAGATCGTTTCCCAGGATAACCAGCTGGTGAATCTGTTAACGATTCTTGGAGTAGGGATTGTGCTGTTATTTAATTTCCGTTCCATTTCTTTCCCGATTGTATTACTGCTGGTTATTCAGGCAGCGGTCTGGATGAACTTGGCTATTCCATATTTCACAGGCACTCCGCTGGTTTTTATCGGTTATCTGATAGTTAGTACGGTACAGCTGGCGGCAACGGTCGATTATGCGATATTATTAACGGAAACATATAAAAATTATAGAAGATATATGCCAAAATGGAAGGCAATCAAAATGACATTGGATGATAAAATTTTCTCCATTGCCGTTTCGGCATCCATTTTATCCATCGTCGGATTTGTTTTATGGATGACTTCTTCCAATCCAGTTGTCGGTTCTATCGGCTTACTGTTAGGAAGAGGAGCACTCTTGGCATTTATTCTTGTTATCACTTTACTGCCTGCATTACTTGTATACAGTGATACTTTGCTACAAAAGACATCGTTAGGAATGAAGTTTCGCAAGGAGGAAAAACATGAAGACAACAACTAAATGGATTTGGCTCACATTGGCTCTATTCTTTATTCCATGGATGAATACAGCCTTTGCGGCGTCTTCAGACGATACAGATGAAGAAGCGGAAGTGGAAGAAAAGAATGAGGTTATCTACGCGAATTTAGCAACGGGCGGCACATTAGAAAATATCTATGTTGTCAATGGATTTGAACTTAATCAGACAGGGATTATAGAAGACTATGGCAACTATGAATCGATCAAAAACTTAACGGATACGGGGGAAATGGAGCAAGACGGAGATAAAATTCGTATGGAAGCAACAGAAGATAATTTTTATTATCAGGGAAACCTTTCGCGGGAATTACCTTGGAATTTTTCCATTCACTATTATTTAGATGGAGAAGAAGTCGATCCACAGGAGGTAATTGGCGAGTCAGGTTCGGTAGACATTGAAATAGAAGTGGAAGAAAATGAAGAAGCTGAAGAGAATGTCTTCTTTGACAATTACATGCTGCAAATATCCCAGCCGCTTAATACGGACTATTTCTATAATGTGGAAGCGGAAGATGCAACGATCGCCAGTTCAGGAAAAGATCAACAGATAGCATTTACCGTGATGCCGGGAGAGACGGAAACATTGACCATTCATGCAGATACAGACCAATTTGAGATGGAAGGGATGGAAATTTCCGCATTGCCATCATCCTTTTCTGTTGACGGGCCCGACACGGATTCTCTTACAGAAGAATTTCAGAGTTTAACTGATGCGATTGCTGACATTAATCAAGGTGTAGGTGAGCTTGGTGATGGAGTCAGCGGATTGTCCGGCGGTTTAAGTGATTTAGAAAATGGTTCTTCTGAATTTCAAGATGGTTTAAATGAGTTGAATAATTCCAGTGGTGAATTAACGGGTGCGTCGGAAGAAATAAATAATGCATTTCAGTCTGTACAAGAGGAAGTTGGCCAATTTACAGGCGTGGATGGAATAGAAGAATTAAGTAGTATGACAGAAGCTGCGTCAGGTATGGCTTCAGAGATGGAAAACTTAGCTGACGAATTGGATACATTGTCAGCAGGATATGGGGATGCGAAAGAAGCATTAAAAACAGCTATGGATGACATACCGGAAGCAACACTGACTGAGGAGGATTACCAGGCATTATATGATAGTGAGCTGGATTCAGAGATGGTTGATGAATTGATTGGTACCTATGAAGCTGCTCAAGATGCCTTAGCTGTCTATAATGAATCCGTGGAATCGTTTGATGCCGTGGAACCGACACTGGATGAATTTCAAACTTCTACCAGTGATATTGCCAATAATGTCCGTGATTTTGCCGATGAATTAGACCAGTCTGTTGGAGAAATAAATATTGATGAAGGGCTGGATGAATTTATAACAAGTGTCGATACGATGGCAGACAATTATAATCAATTCCATGAAGGGCTGGTTTCCTATACGAATGGAGTAGGTGAACTCAGTACTTCTTATGCGGACATTCATAATGGAATTAGCGAATCTGCATCAGGTTCGAGCGAACTTGCTAATGGCGCTGATGAATTACAGGATGGAACCAGTGAGTTGTATGATGCTACACAAAATATTCCTGATGAGATGCAGGAAGAAATTGATAAGATGATTTCGCAATATGATAAATCCGATTTTGATCCAGTATCTTTTGTATCTGAAGACAATGATGATATTACCAACTCGGTTCAGTTTGTGATTCAAACAGACAGTATTCAGCCGGAAGAAGATACAGAAGATGTAGAAGAAGAGGAAGAGGACGAAGGGTTTTGGGATAAATTAATGAATTTGTTTTAATGAAGGAAACCGCATGACAAGAGTCATGCGGTTTTTTCCTTTCGCTGTAACAGCACAGCTGCAATGACAATTATTCCTTTAAACGCATCACGGAGCAATGGAGGGACTCCGAAGAGATTAAGCAGATTGTTCAGCACAGATATAATTAACACCCCGTAAACGGTTCCGAGAATAAAACCCCTTCCGCCCATCATACTTGTACCTCCCACAACTGCCGCGGCAATGGCATCCATTTCCATACCACGCCCTGATCCAGCAAAATCCATCGAACCAATCCGGGAAACTTGAATAATAGCAGCAATGGCTACCAGCATTCCGGATAAGGCATAAACGCGGTATTTCACTTGTTTCACATTAATTCCGGAGAGCCTGGCTGCTCTTTCATTGGAACCGACTGCGATAATCTGTCTTCCAAAGGTAGTGTTTTTAGAAATATAATACAGTATTGCCGCGATGATAGCCCAGTAAATAATAGGCATAATCATATAGTCTCCGATTTTAAAGTTGGCAATTTGTAAAAATTCAGCAGGGACACGTGGAGCGGAACCTTGCATGAAATGCTGTGTTACGCTGCGGAAGACCATCATTGCTCCTAAGGTGGCAATGAAAGGCGGCACCATTCCTCGTGTGACCGTCACCCCGATGAGGGAACCAAGTAAATAGCCAAAAAGAATAACAAGCAGGATCGTTACCAGAATAGCGAGCCATCCAGAGATACCGATAGAATGTAAGAGACCGCTTGTTCCAACATCAAGCAACGTCATCGTCAGTGCCCCTGTTGCTACAAGTGTTGCCCCCACCGCTAAATCGATACCGCCTGTCATAATAACAAACGTCATTCCAAGCGCAATAATGGCTACACTGGCATTGTTCCGCAAAATATTAATCCAGTTATTGATCCAGGAAGTAAACCATTCGCCAAATGAAGGGTAGTCAAAACCCAATACAATCGTTTGTAAGATAATCATAACAATCAGCGCTATAAAAATACTAAATAATGGGCTGGTGGACCATCGATGTTTAAACCAAGTGATAAATGAGTGAAAATGACTCCTGCTTTTTTCTACCAAAAGGTACACCCCTTTTCGTTACGGAATAAAAGAAACCGATACAGCGGGACAGCTGCTGTTGTTAGCTATTGGCTGGATAATGGTGATCTGGTTGAATCAAACCGTTGAAATGAAAGCATCACCGCCTGTAGCCAATTCCATAATAGCTTGTTCATTCATTTCCACGCCTTCCAGCTCTCCTTGCAGACGCCCGTGATACATGACATACGTTCGATTACAAAGTCTTAATATCTCATTTGCTTCACTTGAAAGAATAATGACCCCGATTCCTTCATCAGCTAAACGCAGGATAATATCATATATATCTTCTTTCGCCCCAACGTCTACTCCTTGCGTGGGATTATCTAAAATCAAAATGCGTGGGTCTGTTGAAAGCCATTTAGCTAGAACAATCTTTTGCTGGTTCCCGCCAGAGAGATGCAAGATACTGTTTGAAGAATCCGTCATCCGTATCTTAAGTTGCTTTCGAAGTGCATCTAACTTTTCTTTATGGATGGCATTTTGGATAATTCCCCATTTTGCATGTCTCTTCCAAGAGGCGATGGCACTATTCTCAAGAATATCCATATCCTTAATAATGGCGTTTTCCTTTCTGTTTCTTGGAAGATACCCAATCCCATTTTTGATAGCATCCATGGTTGTATGAATGTGTATTTCGTTTCCGTAAAGAAATAGTTTTCCGGATGAAATATCATCTGCTCCAAAAATAGATTGAAACAGTTCACTGCGTCCGTCGCCTAAAAGGCCGGTAAAGCCAACCACTTCCCCTTGATGAATCGAGAAAGAGATATTGGAAAAAGCTGCGTTATACGTTAGCTTTTCTGCGCGCA
Organism: Oceanobacillus timonensis; assembly: GCF_900166635.1. NCBI lineage: Bacteria > Bacillati > Bacillota > Bacilli > Caryophanales > Bacillaceae > Oceanobacillus > Oceanobacillus timonensis. The sequence continues at coordinate 3,852,641 of NZ_LT800497.1, read as the reverse complement.
AGATTTCTTCGCCGCGGTCACGCTGCTGAACCAATTGATCGGTCCGGACATCATAGCCTACCATAAAACGGGCAAGATCCTTTGTTGTTACATCGCTGACCAGCCCTTCAGAGACAAGCTTGCCATCCCGGAGTACAGTATAAGTGTCACAAACTTCAATAACTTCTTTTAATTTATGCGAAATAAAAACGATACCGACCTGCTGCTCTCGTAAACGCCGCATCATGGTAAATACACGTTCGATTTCAGAATCCGTGAGCGATGTCGTCGGTTCGTCCATGATAATGACAGAAGCATTCATGGTAACCGCACGACAGATTTCAATGATTTGTTTATAGGAAGCATCCAAATCTTTCACAAGCGTACGGGGGTCAAGATCTACATGCATGCGTTCAAAGATTTCCTTTGTTTCCTGAATCATTTTCTGGTGTTGGACGCGTCTGAATCCTTTTTTATAATCACTTTCTAAAAACATATTTTCATAGATTGGCAGATCATTGATTAAATTTAGTTCCTGATGAATAAAGGAGATTCCCAGATTAATGGACTGCTCGGGGCTGGTTAAGGACCTTTCTTTCCCATCTGCATATATACAGCCTGCATCCGGCTGATGAATACCGCCTAAGATGTTCATCAGGGTTGATTTTCCGGCGCCATTTTCCCCAAGCAATGCACAAATTTCGCCTTCTTTAATCGAAAGGGAAACATCTTTTAGAACATGATTTTTACCAAATGACTTTTGAATGTTTTGTAATTCTATAAGCATGTCATCACCTCGAAGCAATGGATGGAAAGGAAGCAAGAGCTCCTGCTCCCTTTTGGATTAATACGGTGAATTTTCATCCAGGAATTCTTCATAGTTATCCCGGTCAACGACAGTGGTTGGAATGATGGTCTCTTCTTCTACATCTTCGCCATTTAGAACATCTATTGCGATGTCAACAGCATCTTTTACCATAATAGGGCTGTATAATGCGGATTGAATCCAGACATCTTCATTTTCTGGCATCATTTCAAAATATTCCTGCATGCCACCACCGCCGGTAACGACTTGAATATCTGTTCTTCCTGATTCTTGAATTGCCTGCAGGACACCGACAGAAGTCTCGTCGTCAATCGAATAAACGGCATCAATCTCCTCAACAGAAGTCAGGATATCGGAGAAGTCAGCTAATCCATCTTCCCGCGTGAATTCTGTAGCATATGTCATCAGGTTCATATCTGGAGCAATTTCTGCCATGGCTTCCTCGAATCCTTTTGTTCGTAATTCAGATACCGATCCGGATGAAGGCACTTCAAGGACAACCACATTTCCTTCCTCTCCAATTTTATCTACAATGTAATTCGCTCCTTGGACTCCCATATCTTCATTATCGCCTGCGACACGGTAAACGCCTTCCACATCAATCGCGATATCAAAGTTAACGACGGTTATCCCACTGTCAATGGCATTTTGAATCGGGACTTCCATGCCTTCCCATTGTGGGAAAGCTACGATGGCATCTGCTCCCCAAGTCGTTAAATCATCCAATTGGGAAGTCATTTGTTCCGCATTACTGCTGGTTTGAATTTGATAATCGACTTGATCGCCTAATTCTTTTACGCGTTCTTCGGCATGATAAGCAACTGCAGCAACCCAGCCATGTGTTACTTCTGGAGCAAGAATACCGATTTTATATTGCTCTTCCGCTTCCTTGCTGTCATTTCCGTTATCTTCTGCCGCCTCACCAGAATCATTTCCCGACCCACAAGCAACCAATAAAAGCATGAGAAAAACCATTATTAAAAAGCCCAAACTTTTTTTCTTCATAGGAAACCTCCTCGATTTATGCATCTTTAGGTAATGCTTTACATCTAGCATAGAGTGACCGTTTACCGTCAGCTTAAGCGGGTAATATGGAAATCTGGTTCATTGGATGCGGGAAACGCCCCCTTTCCTTCAAATAAGCGGCAGAAAAAATTATTTTACCATTAGAGAAATGGCCTACAGCATGATATTCTGCTCTATGAAATCCATTACATCTTCTTTTTCTGGATAATTGCCTCCAGCAGTCGTAAGGACTTTAATGCATCTTCTCCGCTGACAATAGGTTTTTCATTTGTTTGAATACAATGGATAAAGGCATCGATGATTCCTGAGTTTGTTTGATTTGTGTTGGTTTGAATCGCTTCTAAAGCATAATAGACTTTTTCGCCATTCTTCTTTTCAATAATGAGCGGGTACTCCTTATTGTGGTATATCTTTATGATTCCTTTCTGGCAGTAAATGGTAGTAGAGTTATTTTCTTCGCCGTAATAAGTCCAAGAGAAAGTGGCAGTGCCAATACTACCTTTCTCTGTTTTTAAAATACAGACAACATTGTCATTTACTTCAATGGGACGATTGTTTTCATCTGTTTTATCTAAGGTGGCTGTATAGGAATGAATGTCGGTTATCTCGTCATCCAGCAGATAAAAGAGCAAATCCAGTTTATGAATACCTAAATCGCCTGCTGCTCCGAAATGAGAACGGTCTTTTTTAAAAAACCAGGTTGCATTTGATTTCGTCGCTCCCCAATCTTCCGGACCACTATGTCCAAAAGTGGTTTGAAAGGATAAAATATCACCAAGCTCTTTTACTTGAAGGATGTCACGTGCTTTTTGATGCGCTTTTGTCAAACGTTGATTGTGGTCAACCATGAACAGCTTTTTTGCCTTTTTCGCTGTAAGTACCATTTCTTCTGCCTGTTTAACGGTAGTAGCAATCGGTTTCTCACAAAGAACGTGCTTGCCGGCTTCTAGAGCTTTTATGGTATGAAAATAATGTGCTTCATTCGAAGAGCAGTCACTGATGGCATCAATGGTTGCGTCTTGAAGTAATGCCTCCAGGGACGAAGCAGTTCTTCCACCGAATAATCGAACCATTTCTTTTGCACGTTCGGTATTTCTGTCATAGAAAACAATCTCTTCAATAGATGGATTTGCTGTATATTCTGGAGCATGCCGGAAACGTGTAATCGATCCGCAACCAATAATCCCTACAATCATTTCGAACCCTCCTATCCCAGTGTCGATTCTCGAATAATTAGCTCATAATCCATGATGATATTTTCAACGGTCGTCCCTTGAATACGGTCAATGACCATTTTTGCTGAACGGTAGCCCATTTGATACGTTGGCTGCGAAACGGTTGTCAATGTAGGTGTTGTCATGCTGGAAAAAGCAATATTGTCAAATCCAATAATGGCCATTTCTTCCGGAACTTTTATTCCATGGGCGTGCAATTCTTTGATGGCTCCAATCGCTAATGTATCTGAAATGGCAAATATAGCAGTAGGACGATCCTTCGAACGCAGCATGCGCCGCATTGTTTCTACACCGTCCTGAAAAGTCAATCCTTCACTATGGTGAATCCATGCATTACAGATGGGTAATTGAAATTCATTTAATGCCTTTTCAAAGCCAATTCGCCGCTGTTTTGCATAGAGCAGGTCTTCATTAAAATTAATCAAGCCAATTTTTTTATTTCCCATGGTAATTAGATATTTTACTGCCCGATAAGCAGCAGTAGTATTATCAATTGCAATATAAGGGATGTTTGCATCTTCGTAATAGTCACTGCAAAGCACGATGGGATGGGACATTGATAGTTCCTTCAGTTTATTGACATGCATGGTAGGATTCATGGAAATCATCCCGTCTGCCAACTTATTACGAATCATATTGAGGAATATGTCTTCGCGCTGTAAATTACCATCTGTTTCGCAAAGCAGAATATGATAGTTGTTCTCAATGGCATAATCTTCAATACCGTTAATGATTTCGGTATAGTAAGGATTAGAAAAGGTGTGAATAAGAACGAGAAGTAATCGACTTTCCGAGTTTCGTAAGTTTCTTCCCAGCATACTGGGAGCATAATTTAATTCTTGGATAGCTTTTTCTACTTTGTAACGTGTTTTTTCGGAAACATTGCATGTGTTATTTAAAACGCGTGAAACGGTGGCAATAGAAACTCCTGCCTGTTTTGCAACTTCCTGTATATTCGCCATGACACAACCTCTTTCACAACAAGTAATAAACAGCAAATGAGGAGGGAGAGTAAAATGATAGTATCAATGTAAACGATTTCTGATGGTTAAAAAAATGCAATAGTTAATAATTTGTTCCTGGGTAGGAATGAAAATTAGGAGTAAATGGCTCCTCTTTATAAAAATACGTCCGTCCCACAGATAATATTCATAAAACTAGCGCGATATTTTAAAATTTGCTGTGAAAATTGCTTGAAAGGTGTAATGGATTTCATCGTATTCAATTGTTAAAGAAGAAATTTTTCGGACGAAAACATGGTGATACATATTAAAGTGTGGAAGCGTGCCAGGTTGCAGCTTTTTCATCAAATCTAGGTGCAATATCAATTTCTGTTGTAATCGAGATAAGATAAAAATAATTCTAATTTAACCTTGAAATGAGAAAAAATATCAGATAGTATGTATAGATAAGGTCATCTGATGACCTTATCTATACATACTATCTGAAAGCGCTTCATTGCATAAGGGGGAATTTGTTTGTACTTGTTTTTGGCATTAGTTGCAATTATTGCACCGTTTATGTTTTTAGTTCTTTTACGCATGTCGGCGATGAAAGGAATGTCATTAAGTGCAGTAATTGTCATTGCCGTAGCGATGATTTTTTGGGGGATGGAAAGCAATGTTATTTTATCGTCCGTTTTTCAAGGGGCGCATAAAACATTAACGATTTTATGGATTTTGTTTGGGGCACTCGTATTACTTAATACACTCCGTAAAACCGGGGCAGTTGATCGAATTAATCAAGGTTTTCAGAGTATTTCAGAAGATATGCGTGTACAGGTAATTATCGTTGCCTTTTTGTTTGGCGGAGTCATTGAAGGAGCAGCTGGTTTTGGGACACCGGCAATGGTAACAGCGCCATTAATGGTGGCTTTGGGTTTCCGGCCGGTTGTTGCAGCAACATTGGCTTTGATTGCTGACAGTGCACAGGTAGCTTTTGGAGCTGTTGGTACACCGTTAGCAGTAGGGCTAAGTAACATACCGGGTGCTGATGCTGCTTTTTTTAATGCAGTCGGTGTACGGATAACATCATTAGATGTTTTTGCAGGGACATTTATACCTTTTATTCTCATTGTTATCATGACCTTATTTTTTGGAGAAAACAGAGGGTTTAAATATGCGCTGCCAATGCTTCCGTGGACGCTTCTGATTGGAGTAACCTATACCTTATCTGCACTGTTTTATGCAGTGGTATTTGGACAGGAATTTATATCTATTCTAGCTTCGTTAACAGGGCTGGTAGTGGCAACCGTTACAGCCAAAAAAGGCTGGCTGCTTCCAAAAACAGCATGGAAAGAAGCGATGCGCCTCGGCTTTAAGGTGAAGACAGATGAGCATACGATGCGTATTGGATCAGCTTGGATGCCTTATGTTATTGTGGTTGCCTTGTTATTAATGACGAGAATTATCCCTTGGCTGCAAGAATTTACACAGACTGCCATTGATTTTACCTGGACAACGATTTTTGGTGTGGAGGGTGTGGATTCCGATTGGGAGTTTTTGCATTCACCGGGAACCATTTTAGTCATTGCAGCAATTATATCGGTATTTATCCATCGCAAATCGATTGGTACTTTTTTCAGTGCATCGAAGGATTCGCTAGCAACGATGCAGACAACTGCGATTTCTTTAGTAGCTACTTTAGCGATGGTACATGTTTTTACAAATTCAGGAATCAATACAGAAGAATTGGTCAGTATGCCGCAGTATATTGCTGAGAGTATGGCAGAACATTTAGGATTCATATGGATGTTTGTAGCTCCATTTTTAGGTGAATTGGGTTCTTTTATTACGGGAAGTGCGACTGTATCTACGTTAACTTTTTCACCAATTCAATACAGTGTGGCAAATCAATTAGGTTTAGATGTTAATACCGTGATGGCTGCTCAAGCAATGGGGGCTGGCGCTGGAAATATGATTTGCGTGCATAATGTCGTTGCAGCAAGCGCTGTCGTAGGTTTAAGCGGTAAAGAAGGAGATATTATCCGAAAAACGCTGATTCCGGCCATTTTCTATGGACTGGCGATAGGCGTTGTTGGGTTTATTGCCATTGCATTTTTTGTCTGATAAAACAAACCTTCATTGATGAGGAAGTTTTACAGCCCGTTTTTTGTGATGGTACAGGAAGACTTTAAAAACCTCTGGGAATGGATTAAAATAGATTCACGAACCAGAGGAGTTGACAAAATGGAGTATAAGCGTATAAAAACTGAAAAAATATATGAACAAGTCGCAGATTCATTGATCAATATGATTAAAGATGGAAAATTGAAGTCAGGCGATAAGCTGGATTCTGTAGAACAGCTGGCCAAAAGTTTTGGAGTGGGGCGTTCTGCAATTAGGGAGGCGCTCAGCGGACTCCGCTCGATGGGGTTAATCGAAATGCATCAAGGTGAGGGGACGTATGTAAAAGCATTTGATGCGGAGCGTTTTACTTTACCTGTCAGCACGGCCTTTTTGATGAAGCAGAATGATGTGAAAGAATTGTATCAGGTCCGTAAAATTTTAGAAGTTGGCACTGCCGCATATGCTGCAGAGAGCCATACAGGCAAGGACCTGGAAAAAATGGAACAGGCGCTACAGATGATGATAGATGCAAAAGGAAATGAACAGCTTGCCGAGCAGGCGGATGCTGATTTTCATATGGCTGTAGCGCAGGCAACGCAAATGAATTTACTGATTCATTTAATGGGGAGTGTTTCCGAATTAATGTCCGAAACGATTCGTGAAACACGACGGGTTTTATTGTACACAAAAGACCGGTCACATATTTTATATGATGAGCATGAACGTATCTATCAAGCAATCAAAAATAGACAAACCAATGAAGCCAGAGAAAAAATGTATGAGCATTTAGAAAATGTAGAACAACTGCTATTTCAAGAACTTGATAAGAAGTAAACCCTCGTTCATGTCATGATTTAATAGAAGAGGTGGAGGAAATGAAAGTATCTTTGTTCATAACATGTGTCAGTGATATTGTTTTTGCAGATGTTGGTAAAAATACCGTGGAATTATTAGAGCGTCTAGGCTGCGAAGTAGATTTTCCAGCAGCACAAACTTGCTGTGGACAACCTGCGTATAACAGCGGTTATTTAAGTGAAGCGAAAAAAGCGATGAAACAGATGATAAAGGCCTTTAAAGATTCGGAGTATGTGGTTGGACCATCCGGTTCTTGCGTTGGCATGCTTCGAGAATATCCAAATGTATTCAAAGGAGATCCGGAATGGGAGCAGCCAGCGATAGCGTTAGCTAATAAATCGTACGAGGTGACGCAGTTTATTGTGGATGTCTTAGGTGTAACGGATGTCGGTTCTACATTTGAGGGAAAAGTGACTTATCATCCTTCCTGTCATATGACTCGTATCTTAGGCGTGAAGGACGCACCAGCTAAGCTGCTTCAAAACGTGAAAGGAATTGACTTTGTAGAACTGCCGATTAAAGAAGACTGTTGTGGGTTTGGCGGTACATTTGCAGTGAAAAACGCAGATATATCAGAGGAAATGGTGAAAGAAAAGTCGCAGCATGTATCGGAAACAGGAGCAGAGTACCTTGTCGGCGGTGATATGGGGTGCTTAATGAATATCGGCGGTCGTATGCGCAGAGAAGGGAAAGACGTGAAAGTCATGCATATCACGGAAATTTTAAATACACATGCCAACGAACAGGGAGGCGTAACAGTATGAGCATAAAAATTAGTGAAACTCCTTATAAGGAACGAATTGATCAAGGGATTGACAACGATTTTATGCGACAAGCCGTTTCCTCTGCACAGGGAAGGTTCCGGGATGGACGTTTAACCCAGGCGGAAGAGCTGGGCAATTGGGAAGATTGGCGCCAGCTCGGTTCGGAAATCCGCTCTCATACATTGGAAAACATTGATTACTATTTATATCAGCTCAGCGAAGAAGTAGAAAAACGCGGCGGGAATGTCTTTTTTGCAGAGACGGCAGAAGAAGCGAATGAATACATTGAGAGTGTAGTGAAAAAGAAAGAAGCGAAAAAGGTAGTTAAAACAAAATCGATGGTTACGGAGGAAATTGGTTTAAATCAAACATTAGAACAAACAGGTGCAGAGGTGGTGGAATCGGATTTAGGAGAATGGATTCTGCAATTGGATGAGGATCCGCCATCCCATATCGTAACCCCTGCCCTGCATAAAAACAGGCAGCAAATTCAAGATACTTTCCGGGGTAAGAAAGGCTATGAGCAATCAGATACACCGGAAGAATTAGCTTCATTTGCCAGAGAACAGCTGCGGCAGGATTTCTTATCCGCGGATGTAGGCATTACCGGCTGTAATTTTGCTATTGCTGAATCCGGTTCCGTGACACTCGTGACGAATGAAGGGAACGCGGAAATGGTGACTTCTTTACCGGATACGCAAATCAGCGTGATGGGAATGGAAAGGCTGGTGCCAACCTGGGAGGATATGGAAGTGTTAGTCAGTTTACTGACGAGAGCGGCTGTCGGCCAAAAGCTGACCAGTTATATTACAACCATCACAGGTGCACGGCTGGAAGAGGAAATTGATGGGCCGGACGATTATCATCTGGTTATTGTTGATAATGGCCGTTCTAAAATTTTAGGAACGGAATTTCAATCGGCGCTTCATTGTATACGCTGTGCAGCTTGTATTAATGTATGTCCTGTGTATCGTCATGTCGGCGGACATGCATATAACTCTATTTATCCGGGGCCGATTGGCGCTGTATTAACGCCGCTTTTGGATGGCTATGAGGATCATAAAGAATTGCCATATGCCTCCTCTTTATGTGCGGCTTGTACGGAAGCATGTCCGGTGAAAATCCCATTACATGAACAATTAATCCGGCATCGTGAAATTATTGTAGAAGAAGAGAAAAAATCTCCTGTTTCCGAAAAAATCATGATGAAAGGCTTTGCGCAATGGGCATCCAATCCAGCAGCGTATAAATTAAGTACGAAAGTCGCAAGAACGGCATTAAAGCCATGGACAAAAGCGGAATATGTAGAACATGGTCCAGGGCCGTTAAAAGGATGGACAGATTCCCGCGACTTCCCGGCACCAGGAAAGCAATCTTTCCGCAGCTGGTGGAACCAACGTCAAAAAGGAGGAGAAGCATAATGGCTATTCAAAATCGAGACTCCTTCCTGAGCAACCTTGCAGCAAATTTGGGCCGACCGCAAAAAAGAGAAGGCGTGAGCCGACCAGAATACAGTGTTCAACCGCAATATGAGGTTTTTAAAGATTATTCTACGGAAGCACTTATTGAAGTGCTTAAAGAGCATTGTAAAGTAATTCATACCGATTTTGTCCGAACAGACAAAAGGAATTTGCAGGATGCATTGAAGAAAATAGTAGATGGCTATGAGGCAACGTCTATTATCGCGTCGAATGATAAGCGTAATCCGGAGTATGGACTGGATAAAGCTTATGAAACTTTTGCGAAAGAGGCAGATGTACACATATGGGATGCAAGTCTTGGCAAAGAAAACCAAGTGATTGCCGAAAGAACAGACGTCGGTATTTCCTTTAGTGATATCACGCTTGCGGAATCAGGAACAGTTGCATTGATGACTAATAAAGATAATGGGCGCTCCATCAGCTTAATGCCGACATGTTATATTGCCATTATTCCGAAAGAAACCATCGTTCCAAGGATGACACAGGCGGCAGAGAAGATTCATCAAGAGAATGAAAAGGGCGTTGTTCCTCCTTCCAGTGTTTGTTTTGTAACCGGACCGAGTAATAGTGCAGATATTGAAATGAATCTGATTGTTGGTGTGCATGGGCCGGTAAAAGTAACCTATGTTGTGGTGGATGATTAAGGCAGGAAATGTTCCTTGTTTCATAGAAAAAGCTTCTTCCGATGGGGAGAAGCTTTTTTCGAAAAGTGCGTGCACCAACCAAGCTGGAAATAACCATGAACGGTATATATCGTTATACCGTCCCGTCTGAAGGTCAATAAGAAAACAACGTGAATCTATTTCTTTCCCTGTATTACTATATTTAAAGAAAGTTGGATAAAAAGTAAAATGACCCTACAAAAATTTTAAAATCACGGTATAATTAGGAAATAAGAGTCCGGTCTAAATGCCTACATTCTGAAGAGATAAAAAAGAAACAGGACGTGGGAAGGTTAAACGGACATTCTCTTATGAATGATTGTGTACTATATCTATCTTTAATAACTGGGAAAGAGGTATCTTTATGAAGGAAAAAGAATACACGGGGTTTTGGGATGGTCAATTATTTGAAATTATCAATGCTGAGGGGAAAAAATATTTCACACAACTGATTCGAAACGAGTCTGAATTAATCATTCAACGACCTGTAAATAAACAAAATGTATCCATGCTTATTGAAAATGGCATGCCTGTGACGGTATATTTTTATGAAGATGAAAAAGGGTTACATAAATTTGACGCTATCATCCATCGTCAACAAAATGGAAAGACTTCTATAACGAAGCCTGACAAGGAAGCAATACAAGTTGTGCAGCGAAGACAGTTTTTCCGGGTGAAAGCGATGGAAGACATGCAGCTGACGTTGCCTCCTGCTGAAGCGTCGGATGAGCATTCCGAGGAAAATGAAAACGAAACAATCACCGTTACAACGCATGATATAAGCGGCGGTGGGGTTGCCTTCCTTACACGTTCTCAATTAGTGGAATTTGGCGATAAGGTTACAGGAACATTATATTTGAAAACAAGAAAGGAATCGCAAATGGTTGCATTTCGTGGTAAAATTGTAAATGTTATGAAACAACCCAATGGTATGTTTAAAAATGCTATCGAGTTTATAGAAATGAGAGAAGGAACACGATCAAAGATTATCCAATTTTGTATTTCCAAACAAATAGAAGTGCGTAATAAATTAAAAGGGTAGTCCGTCTTTTTCTGTAAAATGAGCCGGAATTTATTTTTTTAACTTAAAAGAAGGAATTTTTAATTTTCATGTCGAATATACAAAGAATATAAGGAGGGCTGGTTTATGTCGTTAAAAGTAGGATCAATTAATCAGGAGTTAGATGTCTATATTGCACAAAAGGAAGATATGAAAGCCATACTCCGCTTGTTAAAAGGTGTGACAACATGGTTGAAGAAAAGCCGGCTGAAGCAATGGGAATTTCTAGATCAGGATGAGGAAGATCCGGAAGTAAGACAGTCCGTTGAAGACGGGTCTACTTTTGTTGTGAAAGAAGGCGACGAGATAATTGCCACATTCACCTTAAATGAAATGCAGACCCCTTGGGATAAAAACATTTGGGGCCAATCCAGCGAGGATGCTTTTTATATGCATCGTCTGTCTGTGGATTATGATCACATCGGACGAGGATTGGGAAAACCGATTGTCGAGTGGATGGAAGCTTATACAAAAACACAAGGGATGCGCCGTATCCGATTGGATTGTGTAGAAAGCAATACTAAGCTGAATCAAATATATAGAGGCTTCGGTTACGATTATAAAGGCACAAATCATGAACATTGCAGATACGAAAAGATTTTATGATTTATCATTGCAGTTTTGAACCTCTCCGTCATCTTCTGTTATTTATTTAGAACTATACTATCACCACAAGATATCGTCTGACCGTTTACCTTGTTTTAAATAAGGTTACTGTCAGATACATAGTTTTCAAAGATAAAGCATGTTTTTATAAATATGCTTTTTTCATTAGCTGTTAATTGGAGAAATGAAGGAAGTGATATGTTGAAACAGAATAAATATGATGAGCGCCATTTTTTTCAAGCATATGCTGACATGGACCGTTCTAAGAAAGGGTTGGAAGGTGCTGGAGAATGGCATATATTAAAAGAGATGCTCCCGAGTTTTCAAGGAAAGCATGTCTTAGATGTAGGCTGCGGATTTGGATGGCATTGCCGATATGCGAGGGAACAGGGAGCAGCATCTGTGACAGGGACCGATATATCGGAACGAATGCTTGCCCGTGCGGAAGAATTAACCGATGATTCTGGTATTTTGTATGTACAGCAAGCAATCGAGGATATGGATTTTCCGGAAGCATCATTTGATGTTGTAATCAGTTCGCTTGCATTTCATTATATCGAATCATTATCCGATGTATTTCAAAAGATTCATCGAGTTTTGAAGCCTGGGGGGAGTTTTGTTTTCTCTGCAGAGCATCCGATTTTTACAGCAAGAAAAGAACAAGATTGGATTTATGACCAATCAGGAGAACCTGTTTATTGGCCGGTGGATGATTATCAGATCGAGGGAAAAAGGGAAGCTTCCTTTTTAGATGAAACAGTGGTAAAGTATCATCGTCCTGTGTCGGTATTTATGAATGATTTAATCCGGGCAGGGTTTGATATTTTACGAGTAGAGGAATCCGTGCCATCCGAAGAAATGCTTCAACAGATACCGGAAATGAAGCATGAATGGCGCAGACCGATGTTTTTAATGATTGCAGCAGAGAAGAAAGCTTTTTAACGGGCAAGCAGGAAGAAATGGAAGCAGAAATGATAGGTGATATTTGAATATAAGGTAATGAAATATGAAAGGAGAAGACAGTTCAGATGTCTTCTCCTTTTTGTGGTTCCATTTTTAAATCATGGACATATGCTGATAGGAGATTAAGGAAAGGTAGGTAACAGACCAAATATGTATTATCATCCTTTTTATCAGCAGCAGATGGACCGAATGAATCCAAATGCACATCAAGGAAATCCGCACGATGAACAAACAGCTGCTATCGTAGCGGAAACATTGCAGCGAGAGGTATCGTTGCTCCCGCTATATTTTCAAACAGTGGAGCCATTAAGGCATGACGCATCTGCACAAGGACTTGTATACGCTGTGCAATCCAAAAATCAAATAGCTGCAGGTCTGGAGCGGACTTATCAATATCTTACCGGCCAGCAGCTGGATATAAGACAATCAGAGCCTGCACAAGAGAAAAATGCCAGTATCGAATGGATGTATGAGCAAGCCCTTCAAGGCTATGAGGAAAACTATCGTAAGAGTGAGCAAGTCAATGAACCTTATTCCAAACAGCTGCTTTATCAGCTGGCGATGGCAGATTACCAAATTGCCAACTCTTTAGCAGGGTTTCTAGAAGTGCATCAAGCATATCCAATGTCTTCCCGTGTTACCGATCATGGAGGAAATCCGTTCATTATTGATATTGAAAATGCTGCAGAAAACAATACCAATTATCGAACTGCCTTGTGGACAGGAGAACATTTGCAGGTTACGTTAATGAGTATTCCGGTGGGAAGCGATATCGGCTTAGAGATGCATCCGGATACGGATCAATTTTTACGTGTTGAAGAAGGGGAAGGGACGGTACAAATGGGGAATCGGCAGGATAATCTGACGATTCAGCAGCATGTGGAAGAGGATAGTGCAATCATGGTTCCTGCTGGTACATGGCATAATATTACGAATACAGGGGATGAAGCTTTAAAATTGTATACGGTTTATGCACCGCCGCATCATCCGTTTGGGACGGTGGAAAGAACGAAAGAAGCAGCAATGCAGGCAGAAGGATAGAGATATCTTAGTAAAAGAGCAGACGCGCATGAATACATGTTCGTCTGCTTTTGTGTGTTATCACCCTATCCAAAAGGTGGCCAGCCAAGCTATCAGTGGTATTGTTCCCAAAGCAAGCAATGTGGAAAATACCGATGTAACAACGGCTTCCTGCTCTTTATCTGTATAACGAGAAAAGAGAACAGCAGAAAGCATAAAGGTTGGCATGGAAGCAAGGATGACTAATATATTTTTGAGCAATGTTTCTATTGGCAAGAAAGACAGTATAGCCATGACCAGTACTGGCAGAATGAGCAGTTTCCAGACTAAAGGCATCCATAATTCGCGGAAAAATAACGTCTGTTTGCTGCGGAAAAGATCTGGCAGACTGAATCCGACGTAAAGCATCGCCATGGGACCAGCCAGCGCTGAGAGCATGCCGGCCAAATCTTTCATTAAAACAGGAGCTTCCCAACCGCTGAAAGCAAAAATAAGACCAAAACTGATGGCAATCAACGGCATATTCACCAATGCTTTTAGGTGCCTCCATTCAAATCGGTCTTCACTTTGTAATAAATAGATTCCAAGGGAAAAGACAACAACATCCAGCCCTGCATCAAAAATAGCAGCAAGTAAGCCGCCTATTGGTCCAAAAATGGCAGCGCATAATGGAATACCAATAAAGCCGGAGTTGCCGATAGCGGCAAGTAAAGCAATCTGTTTTGATTTTGTGAGCGAAAAGCCGATAATTTTCGCAAATAAGAAACAAATACCAATAGCAGAAATATTGAAACTGACGCTGAAAATAAACATGAGCACCACTTGATGCAATACGTCATCCGTTAATTCGGTGTTAAAGACCCCATTTAAAATAATAAATGGAACAGCAACGTTAATAATAACGCTCATGAACAGTTGTTTTGCTTCATATGTAATCGTGTTTTTTAAGGCTACCAATGCGCCAATAAATAAAATAATTCCCATCATTATAACTGTTAAGGCAACTGTAGTAACATCCATGGTATTCTCCTTTGAATCTAAAAAAATGGTACACTATATTCATTGTATAATTATTAATATTAGAAGAAACACCAGAAAGAAACAAGCCTATTTGATAATAAGGAAGTGAAAAATATGATTCGTCAGCTACGTAGAGAAGAAGCATTACCTATGGAGTTATTATTGCTCGCCGATCCATCGCAAAGATTCATCCGAGATTATACCTCCCGGGGCACCTGCTATGTATTGGAAAAAGAGGGGAAGGTCATTGGTGTTTACGTTTTGCTGCCGACCAGGCCGGATACGATGGAACTTGTTAATGTCGCTGTAGATGAGACTTCTCATGGACAAGGATGGGGAAAACAACTGGTATTGCATGCTATTCAAGAAGCAAAACAGCAAGGGTACCGTACGCTGGAGATTGGAACGGGAAATTCAGGTGTGAACCAGCTAGCACTGTACCAAAAATGTGGTTTTCGAATGGTTTCCATTGATCGAGACTTCTTTTTGCGTCATTATGAGGAGCCAATTTTTGAAAATGGCATGCAGGTTGTAGACATGGTGAGGCTGGAAATGGATTTGGTGTAGAAAAATACAGAAGGTAAACTTAGGAGGTTTCTCATCAAATTCTCATTTTTCTCTAAGGACATTGTAAGGCGCTACCCAGTAAACTGGTAATTGTAAAGAAATCAAGGAGGTTTGACAAATGAAGACCATTTTACTAACTGCAGCGACGGGAGCATTATTATTTACTGGAGTCTATGCCAACACAGGAGAAGCAGAAGAAATGACAGAAGATAATGAGCCAACGACATTTGAAAAGGAAACAAATGGAAGTGCACAGGAAGAAATGGAAGTAATTCAAAATCAATTGCCATCGGGAAATGATTCAGTACAAGTGATTGAAGATAATCCGTATAAACGTATTTTATTTATTGGTGATGCGGATGAACAGAAAAAATATAAGACGATTTATATCAAGGATACAAATCGCTTAAAAATAATTGATTTAAACGGTGGG
Source organism: Oceanobacillus timonensis (assembly GCF_900166635.1). Classification (NCBI taxonomy): domain Bacteria; kingdom Bacillati; phylum Bacillota; class Bacilli; order Caryophanales; family Bacillaceae; genus Oceanobacillus; species Oceanobacillus timonensis. The sequence goes on along the minus strand of NZ_LT800497.1, from coordinate 3,837,076 downwards.
CAAATTTTTAATGAAATCATTTAAAACAAGGTAAGTGCAACGAAGGTTGTTAACCAGAAAGGTGGTAACAACCTTCGTTTTCTTATATTATTTAAAAAAGTCTTGACCTTAACGCTGCGTCAATCTCTATAGTAAGAATGGAAAGGAGGGAAAACAATGAAGTATCCCATCAAACAAGTAGCGGACATGTCGAATATCAGTACACGCACACTCCGGTATTATGATCAGATTGATTTATTAAAACCTGCAAGCTATTCCGATGCAGGGTATCGGCTGTATGGAGAAGAAGAAATAAACCGGCTGCAGCAAATTCTTCTTTACCGCTCGATGGGAATGAAACTAGAACAGATTCAAGCGGTGCTGGATGATCCAGCTTTTAATACCTTGGCAGCTTTAGAAGCGCATCAGCGTAAATTAGAAGCGGAAAAGCAAAAAATAAATCAATTGCTGACGACAGTCGAAAAAACCATTCAATATACAAAAGGAGAGATTACGATGACAGCGGAAGAAAAATTTGAAGGATTGAAAAAGGAACGATTGGAGGAAAATGAAAAGTTATATGGCGAGGAAATCAGAGAAAAATATGGGAAGGAAACCGTTGAACAATCAAATAAAAAATTTATGAATCTTAGAGAAGAAGATGTTCAAGAGATGCAAAGGATAGAACGTGCATTATTTACGAAATTGGAACAATTAGCAGAAACAAAAGATCTGGAGGCACCGGAAGCTAAAGAAACGTATGAACTTCATAAAAAATGGCTGATGTATTCCTGGCCAAATTATTCTGCAGAAGCGCATAAAGGATTGGCGCAAATGTATGTAGCGGATGAACGGTTTGCAAAATATTATAATGAAGGTGCCGGAAAAGAAGCGGTTCAACTTCTTCATGATGCCATTGTGAAATATGCGAAAGATTAATCAGAATCCAAACGGAAAGGGGAAACTCTTTCCGTTTTTTGCACTCAAGAGCATAAGGGATTCTAAGAAAGCAAAACACACTTTCAAGGCTCCCTTTAACGAATGCCTTCGTTTTCTTTAGTGTCATGAAACTTTTTTCTTTTCTCCTGCGTAGTAGAAACGATAAAATATAAGAATCACAAAGGAGATAAACGATGCAGGAAACACTTTTGAATTTCCAATGGGAATGGTTTATCGCAGCGGAGATACTTTCGGTTGTGATGCTGTTATTATTTGGAGTTACCCGATACCTGTTGAATAAACGAAATTGGAGTACAGTCTTTATCAGTTTCTTTTTGATCCTGTTTATATTGGAAGCGGTGCTGGCCTTGTATATTTATCGACTTACCGGAGAAATCAGCACATTCCAGATAATCGTTACCATTTTTGTGCTGTATGCATGTACATTTGGAATTGCCGATTTTAAACGTCTGGATCGCCAGATGCGGAAAACAATCGGCAAGTGGCGTGGTGTTTCTCTTTTGACGGAAAAAGATGTCCAGTTGATGAAACGGCAGCAGAATCCCGAATACATTGCCCGGAAGAATCGTATTAGCGCCATGATTCATCTTGCTGTTTTTGTTAGTGTACAGGCAGGATTATGGATTTATGGGGCAGGCGGTATAGAGGGAGCTATATCCTATGTAACGGATTTTTCCTGGGTGGAAGCAGACGATTACCAACAGTCACCTTATCATAGTGAAACAGCATTTGCACTATCTAAACTTTGGGGGCTCATTTTTATCGTTGATTTTATTTATTCCTGGTCGTACACCTTTTTTCCGAACAAATCAAAAGAATAGGTTCTGCCTTATTTGATATTCCTATTTTTTTGGTTATAATATTTTGAAATTATACATTATTTATTGGGTCCGTTTTTGGTTGAATGATATGCGATGGAAAAAACGTTATGTTACCTGATGGATATACAAGTGATCTTGCTGTGTTCTCTATTGTTTCTGAAAAGGATATCTTCGGAACATAAACAAAAAAAGATGAATGCTTTTATTAAACAGACAGGCTAAAATAGACATAGAAGGAAACCCTAAGATAGAAGTTGATAAATGAGCTTGTCCAGCAGGGTTTGTGAAGGCAAAAAGAAGGGAAACAGCATTACAGGGAGTCGCTCGGAATCAAAAGAAGGGGCAGGGGTGACAAATGTTTTGAACCATCTTAGGAAAGCATTCTTTTTTTAGAAAAAGTCGTTAGTCTTCAGGAAATTTGAAGAAAACGAAACGGAGTATACCCTGTCTATCCCAATTATATCGATGGAACGATGTTGTTGTATCTTTATCTATTTGGTAATAAAATAGAAAGCGATAAACTACGGGAGGAAGTCAAAAATGAATTATATCGATGACAGCTTAATGCTGCATACAGACCTTTATCAAATAAATATGGCGGAAACGTATTGGTATGATAATATACATAATCGCAAGGCAGTATTTGATTTATACTTTCGTCAGCTTCCATTTGGCAATGGTTATGGTCTTTACGCCGGTTTAGAAAGGATTATCGAGTATCTGCATAATTTCAATTTTAGTGAATCGGACTTAACTTATTTAAAAGAATTGGGCTATAAAGAAGATTTTCTAGCGTATTTACGCGAACTACGGTTTACAGGTTCTTTGAAATCGATGCGGGAAGGGGAAGTTGTTTTTGCAAACGAGCCGATTATCCGTGTGGAGGCACCATTAGCAGAGGCACAATTGCTGGAGACTGCCCTGTTAAACATTGTGAATTATCAAACGTTAATTGCCACCAAAGCCTCACGTATCCGACAGTTGGTAAGAAACAGCCCGGTAATGGAGTTTGGTACAAGAAGAGCCCAAGAGATGGACGCGGCTGTCTGGGGTACGAGAGCAGCGTACATTGGCGGTTTCAATGCAACAAGCAATGTCCGGGCAGGGAAATTATTCGGAATTCCAGTGTCAGGAACGCATGCACATTCGATGGTACAAGCGTACCGTGATGAATATGTTTCCTTTAAAAAATATGCAGAACGTCATCGGGAGTGTGTATTTTTAGTAGATACTTACGATACCTTGAATTCAGGTGTACCTAATGCAATTAAAGTAGCCAAAGAATTAGGGGATAAAATTGATTTTAAAGGGATTCGGATTGATAGCGGAGACTTGGCTTATTTATCCAAAGAAGCAAGAAGAATGCTTGATGCAGAAGGATTTAAGCATGCGAAAATTTACGTCTCTAATGATTTGGATGAATATACTATTGCCAGCCTGCAAGCCCAGCATGCAAAAATTGATGTGTGGGGAATTGGAACCAAATTGATAACAGCATATGATCAGCCGGCACTTGGTGCAGTATATAAATTGGTATCCATTGAGGATGAACAGGGAGATATGGTGGATACGATTAAACTATCCGGCAATCCGGAAAAGATGACAACACCAGGCAAGAAAAAAGTGTACCGGATTATCAACAGATGTAATCATCATAGTGAAGGCGATTATCTGACGTTAGAAGAGGAGGAACCGGAGAAGGAAGACGAAATTATGCTTTTTCATCCGGTGCATACGTACTATAAGAAAATGGTTTCGAATTTTGACGCAGTGAATTTACATCAGGATATTGTAGTGGATGGAGACATCGTTTACGAATGTCCAAACTTGCTCCATGTACAGAATTATGCCGTAAACCAGCTTCAGCTATTTTGGGATGAGTATAAGCGTACAAACTATCCGGCTGAATATCCTGTCGATTTAAGTGTGAAACTATGGAACAGTAAGATGGAACATATTGAAAAAGTTAAAAAAGAAGTAGGACAAAATCAAACGCGTTAAGTTTTAGGGTGGTGCATGTTGCGTGTACCGCTAAAAGGCCGTTGTACTACAAATAAATGGATATGGTTTTTAATAAAGGAGTGTCTTTAAATGAAAGAATTGCAGCAATCGGTTATTCATACATTACATGTAAAACCGGAAATCGATCCGAAAGAAGAGATTCGCATCCGTATTGATTTCATGAAGGAATATCTGCATAAATTCAGTTTTTCGAAAGGCTTTGTGCTCGGGATATCCGGAGGGCAGGATTCTACATTGCTTTCGAAACTGGCACAATTAGCGATAGATGAATTAAACGAGGAGCAGGAAGCATCACCTTATCAATTTATCGGTGTCGAATTGCCTTATGGAGAGCAGGGCGATGCGGATGACGTGGCTGATGCAATTCAATTTGTCCAGCCTTCAAAGATGCTTACGGTGAATATCAAAGAAGCAGTAGATGCAAGTGTGAAATCATTACGTGATGCAGGTGTCGATATCAGCGATTTTCTAAAAGGAAATGAAAAAGCAAGAGAACGTATGAAGGCGCAATACAGCGTGGCCGGAGTGCATAATTGTTTCGTATTAGGGACCGATCACGCAGCGGAAGCAATTACCGGATTCTTTACCAAGCACGGGGATGGCGCTTGTGACTTGGCACCGCTGGAGGGATTAAATAAGCGTCAAGGAAAGCAAATCTTGAAAGAGCTGGGATGTCCCGAACATCTCTATCTAAAAAAACCGACTGCTGATTTGGAAGATGAACGTCCAGCTTTAGCTGATGAAGAAGCATTAGGGGTCACCTATGATGAACTTGATGATTATTTAGAAGGAAAAGAAGTATCCCAAGAAGCGAGAGAAGTCATTGAAGGTCACTATATTAAGACAATGCATAAGCGGGAACCGATTGCCTCTATCTATAATGATTGGTGGAAATAATAACAGAGGGCGGATAGTGTATTCGTCCTTTTTTGCTCTTTATTGGAGTGAAAACCAGACATATTGAGCTATTGAGGAGAGGATGAACCAGAGATGAAGTATGTTATTGGTGTTGATTTAGGAACGAGTGCTGTGAAACTGCTTTTGATGAACCAGAAAGGGCAGTTGGTTCAAGAGGTAGCTAAAGAATATCCATTAATGCAAGAGAAAGCCGGGCATAGTGAACAAAATCCGGAAGATTGGGTGGAGCAGGCTATTTCTGGTCTTAACGAACTTACGGACAGTTTTACTGGTGATGTGGCGGATATTGAAGGAATCAGCTTTTCCGGACAGATGCATGGCCTGGTTTTATTAGATGACTATAAGGAAGTGATTCGCCCGGCAATTTTATGGAATGATACACGTACAACCGTAGAATGTCAGGAAATCACGGAACGTGTCGGGAAGGACAAACTTCTGCAACTACCTAAAAACATCGCGTTGGAGGGGTTTACATTACCGAAAATGGAATGGGTTAGAAAACATGAACCTGAAAATTATGAACAAGCAAAGCTGTTTTTATTGCCCAAAGACTATTTGCGGTTTCGTTTAACTGGAGAGCTGCATATGGATTATTCTGATGCTGCTGGAACATTGTTATTAGATATGGAGGATCGTTCGTGGAGTAAAGAAATGTGCGAAGCCTTTGATATTCAACCTGATTTTTGTCCTCCGCTGGTTCCTTCTCATGCGATGGTTGGAAATATCAAGAAAGAGATAGCAGAGCAAACCGGTTTATCCGAGCAAATAAAAGTGTTTGCAGGTGGTGCGGATAATGCTTGTAGAGCGATTGGCGCCGGTATCCTGGAAGAAGGGGAGACGATGGCCAGTTTAGGTACTTCCGGTGTTGTTCTATCCTATGAGGATGCTGGAGATAAATCATTTGCAGGAAAGGTACATTACTTAAACCATGCTGCTCCAGATGCGTACTACACGATGGGGGTTACACTTGCTGCTGGTTACAGTTTATCGTGGTTTAAGAATACGTTTGCAAAAGATGTGCCGTTTGATGATTTATTAAATAAAGCAGCAGACGTACCGGTGGGAGCAAATGGACTTTTATTTACGCCTTATCTCGTTGGAGAACGGACACCTCATGTTGATTCCACCATCCGCGGCAGCTTTATTGGTATAGACAGTTCGCATAACATGAAGCATTTTACAAGAGCTGTGATGGAGGGAATTACGTTTTCTTTAAATGAATCGGTAGAAATTTTTAGAGAAAACGGAAAGGTTATTGATCGCATTATTGCCATTGGTGGCGGTGCAAAAAGTGATATATGGCTGCAAATACAGGCAGATATATATAATGCCGCAGTAATTAAGCTGAGCAGTGAACAAGGACCAGGAATGGGGGCTGCGATGCTGGCTGCATATGGATCGGGTTGGTTTTCATCTCTGCAGGAATGTGCTGCTGTTTTTCTGGAAAAAGAAAAAACGGTGGAGCCTATTCCGGAAAATGTAGAGAAGTATAAAGACCTTTTTGCATTATATCAATCTATTTATACATCAACCAATCAAATCAATAAGGATTTAATGAAATATCGAAATAATGATGAAGGATAGTCATTCATCACATGCTTCTCACTTTCTGAATATCCTGTAATGGTATGTGAAAGAGGAAGGTGGAGAGGCATGGATACATTATTTACACTGGCATACGAGATTGGTTCATTGTATATTATTGTAGCAATCGGCTGGTTTATCCGGCGGAAGGGATTTATTTCGGAGGATGGTCAGCGTGCGTTTACCACCCTATTATTATATGTCGCTTTGCCTTGTCTGATTATTAGCTCCATGCATATGCCTTTCCAATATGAACAGGCTTATGGTGCCTTTATTATGTTTGTCCTTTCCATTTATATCATGGGAGGGACTCTTTTTTTAAGCCGGTTTATTACTAAAAAAATGACATTGCCGATGGAACGGAAGGCAGTGTTTGAAAATGTTATTCTGTTTGGAAACCAAGGATTTATCGGTATGGTGATTATTCTGCAACTGTTTGGGCAGGAAGGCGTGCTATTTGCTTCGGTGTTTAACCTGATTTATTTTATTCTGATATGGACCTATGCGATTTATATTATGAATCCAGAAGGGCTTCCGGTTTCCAAAGCGATGTTTATTTTCAAAAATCCCGGTTTTTTAGCAACGGTAGTTGGTTTTATTTTATTTATCTTTCCTATTCCCATTCCTGCTTTTATTATGGGGCCTATAGAAACGATTGGTCAGATGACTGTACCGCTATCGATGATTATGATTGGTATGATGATTTCAAGCGTTACTTTTTCGAAAGCACTGGTGTATATGAAGGATATCTTTGTTTATCTTGCTGTTGTTATTCGATTATTCATTTATCCGCTCCTCTTTTTTCTGCCATTATTATTCTTTCGCATGCCGTTTGAATTATTTATGATTGCTTGTCTGCTTTCTGCTACGCCGAGCCCGGCAACGATAAGCATGTATGCCCAAGTGTATGGAGGGGACGTGGAATTTTCAGCGGTGGTTGTGTTCTTCTCTACACTCTTGTCGGTTGTCAGTATTCCGCTTGTTTACTTGGTGTTTTTGTTTATGATTTAGAAAATGGCTATTACTCCATTTATCATTTCAAACACTAAAAACTTGCAGAGAAAATACCTGCTTTCTCTGCAAGTGGGTGGCGTCTGCTTTTAATATAACGATTGATTTCGTTCTCAGTAAAACCATAGTTAACATGGTTTCCTAACAAACAGGTGAATCGAGTTTAATTCGATACAGGATCCAATATTTATTCCGAGCTAATGTGATAACCATTTTCAAAAAAGTGGGTTAAGGCAACAGCGATTGCTCCAATAATGGTGGAATCTGAACCTAATTCAGAAAATAGAATATCTAACCCTTTATTATGATCAGGTAAAACGCTGGCACGGAGCGTTTCATTCAAAGAAGGTTCTACCCACTCTTTTAGTTTGGTGATATCTCCCCCTATGAGAACATTTTTGGGGTTTAAAACATTAACAAGACTGATGAGACCTATACCTAAATATTGGCCTATTTCTTCTATCTCTTTTATGACGAATTGATTACCTTGACTGGCCAATGATTCTAAGAATTCAACGGAAAGTTGTGAAAAAGGACTTGCATGTAATTGTTCTGTCACTTCAGAAACGCTCGAAAGTTTTTTTAATAAAGCATTGGTCGAAGCATACATTTGCCAACACCCTTTGCTTCCACAAGAGCATTTTTTGCCATTATATTTAACGATAAGATGTCCTGCCTCTCCGGATAATCCATTGTACCCGCGGAATAATTCATTCTTAATCGTGACAGCACTGCCTATGACATTACTAACACTTACATATAAGGTATCCGTTAAAGCGTTATGCTTATCAAACTGTTTTTCTCCAATCAAGCCTACCCTTGCCTCATTATCTACAACACATGGAATTTGAAATGTATCAACAATCATTTGTCTCAAGTCTACATCGTTCCATTTTAAAGATGGTGCTTTTAAAACCGTACCATTCGCATCGACCATACCGGGGAAACCAATACCGATACAAGTAATTTGAAATATACTTTCTTGAACATATTCCTGCATCTCTTTTATGGATTCAATAATCTTTTTTATAATAAACTTAGGTGTTTTACTAGTCAATTCCTTCGTAAAACGTTTGACTATTTTTCCGTTTAGGTCAGCCAATGCTACTTCTAATAATTTCGATTTAACAGTGATACCAATAACAAAGCCAGAATCTCCCTTGATGGTATACATGGTTGGTTTTCTGCCTCCAGATGAAATTCCTTCACCTAATTGTTTAATAATGGAAGCTGCTTCAAGTTCATTAACTAATCGAGATACTGTCCCGCGATTAAGCCCGGATTTAGTGACAATATCAGGCTTTGAAAGAGGAGAGTGTTCTCTTATGATACGTAATATTAATGCTTTATTAATTTTTTTGACTAAATACTGGTCTGCCGTAATAGTTTCCACTTTAAATATCATTCCTTTCAATGTGTTAGAGGCATAATAATGTAATGAATAATGAATCGTTAACAAAATGAACATACGATAATTGGGTAAACAGATTTGATGTAAAGACAGAATGTAAAATTTCATTCCCCTTTTAATAGTGAAATTTTCCTTTTTTTAACATAAAATGAACGGGTGAGCGAAATTTTATTCTTTAATAACAAACATATATATTAGTCTGTATGTACCAATATTAGTATAAAGACGGAAGTATCGTGTTAAACCTACTTTCTCTGCACATGATGACATAGTCTTAGAATGATTATATAGATGTTACATATAAAAGAGTAAAATTCGCTGTATGTTTTGTGTTCATTGTAAATGAATCCATAAGATTTTTAAATTATATTTTAGATGTAACTTTATGTAAAAAATGCAAGATGCATCATTCTATATAACAATTATATGCATTTTTTCGTGGTATTTACAATGAAATGATTTATTCAAACAGACATTTAGACGTTAAAAATACTGTATATAAGCGCCTTAAAAGATAAATTTTAAAATTTTTTTATATAAAATTAGTTCTTCCCATGGAAAAACAAAGTTAGGTGTGTTAGTATTAATCCACTGAACATTTTCGTTCAGATTGTAAGCCTTTTCTTTATTGCTGGCAATCATAGAAGATAAGGCAACTATGTAGTGTCAATAAAATATGAAAACGCTATCTAATTTTTGGAGTTTATCATAAAGTTCTCTATAAGCATGGGTTATGACATAAAAAGATAGCTGTTCCATACGGTGTTAAGCTATATCGTTTATTATATTTGTTACTTAACGTAATGCTTGAATGGGAAACAACGATTTTGATTCCATCATTCGATAGGTTTTCTGAATTCCTTGTACCAAAAACTTATAAAAATAGGAGGACTGCAAATGCGTATTAAATTTGGATGTCATACGTCAACTTGGGAGCTAGATTATGATAAAGAATCAGACTACCTTGATGACGTAATAGATACTGTAAGTAATGCAGGTTTCCAAGGAGTAGATGTTCAAGTTGCCATGCTGGGAAGGTATCAAAACGATCCGGAAAAATTAAAACAAGCATTAGATGAAAGAGGTATTTCTTTAGCGGCATTAACAGTACCTTTCACTTGGGCTAATGATGAAGAAACGCAAGAGGAAAGAGAACGAGCCGATTATTATATTGATTATCTGACAAACTTTCCTGGGGCAGTGATGAATCTGCCATCGCGTGTCGGACCGAATAGAGATCATTTATTGGAACGTCAAAAGCAAATTATCGCTTGTGCAAATGCTGTCGGAAAAAGAGCATATGAAAAAGGCGTACAAGCATCTTTCCATCCGGCTTCTCCAGAAACATCCTATTTCCGAACAAAAGCCGATTACGATGTGTTGTTTGAACTGTTGGATACGTCTTATATGAGTTATACACCGGATGCCGGACATATTAAAGCTGGCGGGATGCGGCCAGAAGATATTATCGAAGACAATCTTTCTATTATCAAACATGTTCATTTTAAAGATCGTTCCAACAATAAAGAGTGGAAGGAAATGGGAACAGGAGATATTGATTTTCCTTATATCGTACAAACACTGAAAGATAGTGGTTATCAAGGGTGGATAATGATTGAAGAGGAAACCGAAGAAGCTGCGGAAGATCCGAATAAGGTTATTTTAAATGTTGGAAAATATGTTGAGGAAAAATTGAAACCGATTGCAAATGGAGTTGAGGAAAATGACTAATCGATTTATCCCTTCTTTGCTAATACCAGAAATTTTCTTTCCGGTAAAAGACAAAGCGGGATTTACAGCAGATATAATGAAACAATTATCAGAGGAAGGTTTTTATCGTGCTTTCGAAATTGGAGATGTATCTCAGGTTGCTGAACGGAAGCAGATTGCTGATTTAGCAACAGAAAATCAATATGAGATAACACAATGGTTAACTTTTTTGATTGATAAAAATGGGTTAGATGTTTCCTCCACTGATTCCAAATTAAGAAAAGAATCCGTGAAACAACTAACAGAAAGCATTTATGGAGCAGCAGAGTGTGGAGCATCCAATATTGCTTTTGTAACGGGAGCAGACCCGGGGGTTAAGTTGCGAAAAGATGCCATGGAAGGCTTATACGAAAGTGTATGTGAAATTTGTGAAGAAGCAGCTGCCTATCATATGAATGTTTTAGTAGAGCCGCTGGATCGTGACGCTCATAAAAAAAGAATAATAGGACCAACAAATGAAGCGGTGGGATTCATTCATCGAGTAGAAAAACAATATAAAAATATTGGTTTGGCATTTGATACCGCACATGCAGCGCTAAATGGCGAAGATATTCATGAAGCTTTGGAAGAAGCAAAGCATGAGACGCATCAAATTCATTTTTCCAATGCCGTTCTGGACAAGAAGAATCATTTATATGGTGATAATCATATGCCGCTTGGAGAACCAGGGTTTTTAACAATCGATAAGATAGCGTCTGCCTTAAGAAAAGCAGACGAACTTGGCATTAAAAAAGAAGAAGGATTACGTGTGGCAGCAGAAGTAAGAGGAAGAGATGCGGATAATTATCTGAATAATGAAAGAGAAACAAGAAAGATATTGAAAAACGCTCTTGATATTGTTCGTGACCAAAATGTAATGCATTAAACGTTACTATATTTTCATTTAAGTTTCTAAAGAAATTTATTATAAAAGAGGCGAGATACATGGAAATAAAGAAATTTTTAGAGCGAATACCTGGTGGAATGATGGTCGTCCCCCTCTTGCTGGGCTCAGTAGTTAATACGGTGGCTCCTAATGCTTTAAGAATAGATGGTTTTACGCAAGCGCTATTTGTAGACGCTGTTCCGGTTTTAGCTGCATTATATCTTGTCTGTGCCGGTGCACAATTGAATCTTCGAAGCTTTGGAACAAGTGTTGCAAAAGGGGTAACGCTCTTAGCGATAAAATGGCTGGTAGCTATCATATTCACTGTAATAGCGATCACATTTGCTGGAGAGTCTGGGCTTTGGTTAGGACTGGCTCCTTTAGCTATCATGGCTGCCATGTCAAATAGTAATGGAGCTATGTATATGGCTGTAGCATCACAGTACGGTAAACAAGACGATAAAGCTGCTTATTCCATATTAGTTTTAAATGATGGTCCACTCTTATCAATGTTAGCTTTTACTGTATTAGGTGTTATGGGATTTGTGGAAGGTATGTTCTCTATTATGCCGTTCATATCTGTTTTAATCCCGTTATTAGTAGGTACGGTATTAGGTAATTTAGATGAAAAAATGAGAGACTTTTTTGTTAGCGGCAGTGATATGATCATACCCTTCCTGGCTTTTGCTTTAGGGATGGGAATAGACTTATCATCAATACTCGAAGGTGGATTAAGCGGAATACTTTTAGGTCTGATGACGTTAGTATTCACTGGCGGCGCTGCTTATTTTGTATTTAAATTATTTAAATGGAATCCCATTGTTGGTGCTGCAGAGGGAACAACCGCTGGAAATGCAGTAATGGTACCAGCGGTAATCGCATCAGCCAATCCGGCTTTTGCTTCTCTTGAAGCTATAGCAACGGTACAAGTAGCAGCTGCTGCGGTAACCACAGCAATATTACTACCAATTGCTCTAACCTTATTAGTGAAGCTTACTGGTGCTCAAAAGAATGTATCGCCAAAAGAGGATGAGGTAACAAATGATATAACTTCTGAAAAAATTAATTAACAATAGAAGAATATAATAAATGAGGAGAGATTGACATGTATACAATGAATTTATCAAACTTAGAGAACTTTATATTAGAATCTTTACAGGCTGTCGGGGTGGACGAAAAGGAAGCTGAAATCTGTGCAAAAAATATTAGCTTTGCAGACAAGCAAGGTACTGATACGCACGGTATTATGCGAGTTCCTGTTTATATTGAACGACTCCAGTCTGGAGCATTTAACGCCAAACCGGATACTAAATGGGCGAAAGAAACAGAAACAATAGGCGTATTAGATGCAGATAACGGCATGGGGCATTATCCAGCTCAGTTAGCGATGGAAAAAGCAATTGAAAAAGCAAAAGAAAAAGGAATTGGTTTTGCAACTTTATATAATGGCAATCATATTGGCGCAGGAGCATGTTATGCACAAATGGCTGCTGAACAAGGGATGATTGGTTTTATTACGACGAATGCGGGATCATTAATGGCTCCTTCAGGAGGAAAAGAAAGGGTTTTAGGAAATAATCCTATATGTTTCTCCATTCCACGCAGAGGGAAAGAACCGATTACACTAGACATTGCAAATAGTGTCGTTGCTGGTGGAAAACTTCAACTAGCCAGTTCAAAAGGAGAAGATATTCCATTAGGCTGGGCTTTAGATACAGAGGGGAATCCAACTACAGATCCCGATAAAGGGCTGGAAGGAACGCTGGTACCTATTGGCGGACATAAAGGGTATGGATTAACGTTAGTCATGGATATTTTAGCTGGTGTATTATCAGGCGCAAATTATAGTAAAAATATATCTCTGTTGGACTATGATAAGCCGAATAAAGTTGGTTGTACGATGATTGCAATAAATATTAATGAGATTATGCCAGTAGATAGATTTTATGATAGATTAGATGACTTCACGGATATGATTGTAAACTCTGAAAAAATTGATGAAAATGGACATATTTACTTGCCGGGTGAAATTGAAACCATGACAAAGAAAAAAAGATTAGAAACAGGAGTAGATATTGCTGACAGTCTTCACGAAGAATTAATTCAACTTTGTAAAGATTTAAACCTGGATAAAGAGAAATATGGGTTGTAAGTTGACTATATGACTTATAACCAGAAATAGAAAGGGCTAAACGGACAGAGAAAAAAGAGCTGCTGCAAAATGCATGATAGGCATTTTGCAGCAGCTCTTTTCCTTTAATGAACACCATATTAAAACTCTTCATAAACAGCCGGATCCTGATCTTTCAAACGTCCATCAGTCTTTGTCAGGCTATTAATCATTGTCATCTCTTCATTATTCAGTTCAAAGTCAAAGATAGAGATATTTTCCTTTTGGCGAACTGGTGATGCTGATTTTGGAATTGCGACCGCGCCCAGTTGATAGTGCCAGCGGAGAATAATTTGCGAAATCGTTTTATGATGCTTTTCGGCAATTTTTTGTAATGTTTCATCTTGCAGCAGGTCACTTGCTCTGGATAGAGGGCTCCATGATTCTGTTACAATACGATGATCCGTGTCCCATTTTAACTGTTCTGCCTGATTGAATCGCGGATGTAATTCAACCTGATTCACCGTTGGCAGGATACCCGTCTCTTTTTCAAGCCGTTCTAAATGTTCCGGTAAGAAGTTGCATACACCGATGGAACGGATATAACCAAATTTTTGGGCATCAATTAATGCCTGCCAAGCTTCCACATAGTTATCCTGAATCGGATTTGGCCAATGAATTAAGTATAGATCATAATAATCCAGATTGGCCCGGAATAGAGATTCCTGGATGGTCACAATCGCATCATCATAGTGATGATAACGTCCAGGCAATTTGGATGTGATCACTAATTCTTCACGCGGAACAGAACTTCTGCGAACTGCTTCGCCGACAGTAGCTTCATTTTCGTAATTATACGCTGTATCGAGTAAGCGATAGCCGTTTGTAATGGCCGTATTAATTGCCTGTGCGCCTTGTTGTCCTTTCAGCTTGTACGTACCAAAGCCGACAGCAGGAATTTGAACACCGTCATGTAATGTGATTTCTGGAATTTGATTTGTCATCTGTATATACTCTCCCTTCGCTTATACTTTAAAGACTACCTTTCTGATGAGGAAAATTCAAACAATTTGATTTTTTGTTTTATATATGAATTCTCTGTTGACTGCTTTAAAGAATTACAGCTAACTCTATGAAAATACTAAAAACACCCGCTAAAAATAGAAAGAGCGTAATCCATTCCAGTTTACCAAACCCTTTCATAGCAACCTTTTTATCAGGAGACCGCGGATTAAAATAAACCTTGCAATACATTCCCAAATTTTTATTGGGAATCACTCCAACTGTCGTCGTTAATGAGTCCATTGATGTGACATAATACATTTCTTCATTGTATTTCAATAAAATTCGGTAATTATAAGTAACCATTCCGTGGGTTCCTCTACCTCCACGGACATAACCTACAATTTTTCCTTCCACTAGTTTACCAGTTAAGACACTCTTTAACCTTAAGAAAATAATAAACATAGCAACAATACAAAATAATAAACCGATAAAAGCCAATCTTTTCTCATCCTTCTTTTAATGTATTTCTAGAAATATGTATCTTCTATTATTGCATTTCTTAATTCATTTGAATAACGAGATGTAAAAAATTGCTTGTGAAAGAAAAAACGCTTACCAGATAAAAGGAAGAGAAGCGCGAAAGGAGGCAGGTATCATTCCAATGCGCTTGGTAAAGCGTGTCGTAAAGGTCCCGATGCTTTGCTGGCCGATTTCAAGACCGATATCGCGGATTGGAAAAGCCGTGTCTAACAATAATGTCATGGCGAGCTGTAGACGTAAACTGGAAATAAAGTACATCGGTGATACGCCAATCTGCCGTTTGAACATACGGGAAAAATGAAATGGACTGTAAGCTGCTTCATCAGCAAGCACGTGGAGTGAAAGATCCTGGTCCAAATTTTGCTGTATAAATACAATGGAATCCTGAACGGTCTTATTCGGGGTCAGCATTTTAAAAGCCTCCTTTTATATTGAGTATAGCTGAAAATAAGAAAATATCTATAAAATATTAGAAATTTAAATCATTTTAAACAGTTTTCCTAATTTTAGTGAGATTGACGATAGATTGCGGGTAACAAAACAACAGACTGGGAAAAGTTGCATGGATCACAAAAATTCTATATAATGAATATAATTTACGAAAGAAACGGAGGTGTAGAGATGTTTTTAGGACTTGAGAAAACGTGCGGAGAATGGATGGAATTCTTATATTACTGCCGTGCGAAATTTGCGCTATTTGCTGCCTGCGGGATACGTATGTCTTCATTTAGCAATTTAATAGCAAATACGAAAGCAAAAAAGCATCTCTGCATCGGGTAAAGTACGGTTAACGGAAATAAAGTGACATCTGAAAGCACACAGGGAGGTATGCTCTTTGTGTGCTTTTTTACTGTCTTTATCTTCGGCAGAGAAGATAAAGGAGAATAAAAATGATTTGTCAATTGAATCAAGTAAAGAAAATGTACGGTGGAAATATTATATTTGAAGATTTGTCGCTGGAAGTAAAAGAAAAGGAACGCATTGGTATTGTTGGAAGAAACGGTGGAGGAAAAACGACGCTGTTGCGATTAATGGCGGGAATTACGAAGCCGGATGAAGGAAATATTCATTGGAAGAAAGCAACAACGATTGGTTATTTAGAGCAAATTCCTGAACAGGGAGAGGGAATGCTTGTATTTGATGTGTTGAAGCAGTCGAACAAAGAGATTGTAGGACTGGAAAAACAAATGAAAAAATCAGAGCAAATGATGGAGCATCCGTCCTTAGAACAGGAGATGATGGAAAACGTCAAGGCTTACGGAGAGGTGCAGGAGCGTTTTACCGTTCTTGGCGGATATGAATTAGAAGCAAATATTAACCGGATTGCGACTGGTTTGCAAATTCATCCATTGCTGCAGATGCCCTTTGACCAAATTAGCGGCGGTGAAAAAACAAAAGTCGGTTTAGCGAAAATCCTTCTCCAAAACCCGGATTTATTGTTATTAGATGAACCGACAAACCATTTAGATTTGCAGGCTGTAGAGTGGCTTGGAGAATTTCTGAATACCTATGAGGGAACGGTGGTCATCATCTCCCATGACCGCTATTTTCTTGATGAAGTTGTGGAGCGGATTTTAGATTTAGAAGATGGAGATCTGGCTGTGTATCATACGAATTTCTCTGGTTATGTGAAGGAAAAGGAAGAGCGGCTGCTCCGGGAGTTTCAGGCTTATGAAGAGCAACAGAAGAAAATCAAAAAGATGAAGGAAGCGATTAAACGTTTGAAAGAGTGGGCAAACCGGGCTAATCCACCCAATGAAGGGTTGCATAAACGGGCAAAAAATATGGAACGTGCTCTGGAACGGATGGAAAAAATAGAAAAACCAGGGTTAAACCGAAAAAAGATGCAAATGGACTTGGATAGCTCGGATCGAAGTGGCAAAGATGTGATTATAATGAAGAATGTTCAAAAGCAATTTGCGGAAAAACTCCTTTTTAGTGATGTAGATATGCACATCCGTTATCAGGATCGAGTTGCCATCATCGGGGAAAATGGAACAGGAAAATCAACACTGATCCAGCTGATGCTCGGTAATGTCCATCCGGATGAGGGGGAAGTCATGATTGGCAGTAATGTAAAGTTCGGATATCTGTCCCAGCATGTGTTTCATGATATTGACCCAAAACAGACGGTGCTTGAAACGTTTCGTGAAGCAATTTCTGTAACAGAAGGAAAGGCAAGACATATCTTGGCAAAGTTTCTTTTCTACGGGGAACATGTTTTTCGGAAAGTAACGCAGCTGAGCGGCGGTGAAAAAATGCGTCTGCGTTTAGCACAGCTGATGCATCAAGACATCAATACGCTCATACTGGATGAACCGACGAATCATTTAGATATTGATTCCAGAGAAGTATTAGAGGAGACGCTGGAAGGATTTGCGGGAAGCCTGATTGCTGTCAGCCACGATCGTTATTTCCTGGATAGGCAATTTGATTATTTATATTGGATAGAAAATAAGCAGATTACAAAATATCCGGGGAATTATTCATGGGCGAAAGAAAAAAGGAAAGAGCAACTAATGGAAAAACAAGAGGAATCGCCTGCATCTCATAAAAAAACGAGTAATCATACGAAAAAATCGTATAGAATCATAGAGAATCCGTCAATAATAATAGAGAAGCTGGAACAGCAAATTGAAACGTTAGAAGCGGAAATTTATGCGATTGAGCTGAAGATGGCAGGGACGGCAGAGATAGAAGAACTACAGCATCTACAGGAGCAGAAAGCGTATCAAGAAGAAGAAAGACAAAAAGCTTATGAAAAGTTGCTAGTTTTAGAGAATAAAGGAAAAAAATGAAGAGCCAGGTAGAGATTCCTGTCGTTTTTTACGATATAATAGAAGTAACTTAGAATTTTTGGAAAAAGAAGGTGCTACATTGAAATCCGTTAACGATAAAATAGACTTATTTAAACGTTTTTTCTTAAACAACCGTTTTGTTGTATTTTTGGTCATCTTATTGTTAATTGGCTTAAACATACTTATTTTCACACATATTTCATTTGTGTTTACGCCATTTGTAGTGCTTTTGAAAACAGTATTGCTGCCAATTATTTTATCAGCTATTTTATATTATTTGCTGAATCCGATTGTGAATTACCTGGAAAAGAAAAATGTGAAGCGAATCTATTCGATTTTTGGATTATATCTGGTTATTATTGGGATTTTAACGATTTTCATCAGCTCTGTCTTTCCTTTTTTAAGAGAACAGATTACGAGTTTCATCATGAGTCTGCCTCCTTTTATTTCTGATATTGAGACGATGGTCAATAACTTTATCGGCGGAAATTTTATAAACCAATTTCAATTAGTAGAATATATTGATTTGCAGGGGTTTGCAACGCAAATATCGGATCGGTCACTGGATATTGTAAATAGTGCTTTTTCCAATATCGGCAACGTGATTGGAGCTGTTACAGATATTGTTTTAGCAGTTGTAACACTGCCATTCATCTTGTTTTATTTATTGAAAGATGGTGAAAAGCTGCCGGGATATTTTATAAAATTTTTACCAGTATCGATGAGAAAACCAACCTTTGTGATTCTGAAGGAAATGAATCATCAAATCAGCAGCTTTATACGTGGACAGATTATTGTCGCCTTCTGTATAGGCGTACTAATGTATATTGGGTTTACCATTATCGGATTGGAATATGCCCCGGTGTTGGCGTTAATTGCTGCTTTTACTAACGTTGTTCCATATCTGGGGCCGGCAATCGCCATCACGCCAGCATTAATTATTGCAATTGTGACTTCCCCGTTTATGGTGATTAAACTGATTATGGTTTGGACGATTGTACAGCTGGTAGAGGGAAAGTTTATCTCTCCGCAAATTATGGGAAGAAATCTGCGCGTTCATCCAATTACGATTATCTTTATTATCCTGACATCCGGAAAGTTATTTGGAATTGTCGGTATTCTATTAGCTGTCCCCGGTTACGCCCTTCTAAAGGTATTTGTGACGCATGTTTTTGAGTTCTTTAAAATTCGAAGTCACTTGTATGAAGAAGATATGGAAGTGGAGAAAGGCATGGAAAACAACACGCAAAAATGAATTGATAATGAACAATAAGCTGTTCGGCAGTTGTTATAAGTTGTTGCAAAATGCCAAAAAACCCTTGGGCTTTAGAAGTCCAGGGGTTTTTAATTTCCAGTAAAATCCGTTTTATGCATATTTAGTTATATATACCAGCAACACATTAACAATCTGAATGACAGGAATTTATAAAAATATAAATAAGAATGGAGCCTTGAAAAATCCTGTAATATCACTATTTCACGGAGGATTTCTCTGTTTAATGAAACCAACCTCCCAGCTAAATAAAAAAATGAAGTTATTGACAGCGTTTTATTTTTGGTATAAGGTGTTTAAAGACAAGTTAAGGGTTGTGTCGGAGATGAAGTTCACACAGTAAATCGTTTTCATGAAAAAGAAAACGTTTCTATCTGTGTGAGCTTTTTTATTTGTCATTTATTCTTAAAATGCTTGTTAAAATCAATAGATTATTCTATTTAGCAAAGGGGATTAGAACATGACTGAATTTTTGGCTGAGTTAATTGGCACAATGATTCTTGTTATCTTAGGTGTCGGTGTTGTTGCCGGGGTAGAATTAAAAAAGTCAAAAGCAGAAGGCGCCGGATGGGTATTGGTTTCTTTAGCCTGGGGGTTAGCCGTAACGATGGGGGTTTATGCCTCAGGAAATGTATCTGATGCTCATCTAAATCCTGCAGTAACATTAGGGTTTGCCGCAATTGGTGATTTCCCGTGGGATAAAGTGCCAGCATATATATCAGGACAGATGATTGGTGCGATTATCGGCGCAATCATTGTTTACTTCCAGTATCTTCCGCATTGGAGAGAGACAGAAGATAAAAGTGCTAAACTGGGTGTGTTTGCGACAGGACCGGCTGTAAGAAGTTATCCTGCCAACTTAGTTAGTGAAATCATTGGAACATTTGTATTGGTACTAGGACTGTTGTTCATCGGTGCAAACGAATTCACAGAAGGATTGAATCCGGCTGTTGTCGGTTTATTAATTGTTGCTATCGGCATGTCTCTGGGCGGCCCTACCGGTTATGCGATTAATCCAGCGAGAGACTTAGGTCCGAGAATTGCACATGCTATTTTGCCGATTATCGGTAAAGGTGATTCAGATTGGAGCTATGCATTAATTCCTATTATTGGTCCAATCGTCGGCGGCGTGTATGGTGCATTTTTCTATAGCGCTATGTTTGAAGGAAACATGGGCGCAGGTTTTTGGATAACGTCTGTTATTGTTATCATTACATTGGTTGTAGCATTCTTAAATGAGCAGCGACGAGATAAGCAGGCTGTTTCATAAAGAAGAATAAAATAAGTTATTTTAGGGTAAGTAATAAATAGAATAAAAACCTGAACTTTGAACAGGAAAAATTTTAAATATAAAAAATGGAGGAATCAGGGATGGCAGAGAAATATATTCTTTCAATTGACCAAGGAACAACCAGTTCACGTGCAATTGTATTTGACAATAAAGGGGAAATTGTCGATACGGCACAAATCGAATTTAAACAGTACTTTGATAAACCAGGCTGGGTAGAGCATGACGCGAATGAGATTTGGACATCTGTGCTTGGTTGTATTGCAGAAGTGCTAAATAAAACAGGTATCGAGGCAAGTCAGATTGAAGGGATTGGCATTACCAACCAGCGCGAGACAGCAGTCGTATGGGATAAAAACACAGGCCGGCCGATTTATAGAGCTGTTGTCTGGCAGTCTCGTCAAACAGAACCTATTTGTAAAGAGTTAAGAGAACAGGGTTACGAGGATACATTCCGGAGTAAGACAGGTCTTTTGATTGACCCGTATTTCTCAGGAACGAAAGTAAAATGGATACTGGATAATGTAGAGGGAGCAAGAGAAAAAGCAGAAGCTGGAGATTTATTATTCGGTACAATTGACTCCTGGCTTATTTATAAGTTTTCCGGTGGGCAAACCCATGTGACCGATTATTCCAATGCTGCAAGAACATTAATGTTTAATATTTATGATCTAAAATGGGATGATGAGCTGTTAGATATTCTAGATGTGCCGAAATCCATGCTTCCAGAGGTGCGCCCGTCTTCGGAAGAATATACAAAAACCGTATCTTATCATTTCTTTGGTGCAGAAGTTCCTGTTGCAGGTGTTGCAGGCGACCAGCAAGCTGCTTTATTTGGTCAGGCTTGTTTTGAACAAGGTATGGCGAAAAACACGTATGGCACAGGCGGTTTCTTATTAATGAATACAGGAGAAAAACCTATAGAGTCTAAGAACGGCCTATTGACTACTATTGCCTGGGGTGTTGATGGAAAAGTTACTTATGCATTGGAAGGAAGTATTTTTGTAGCCGGATCTGCCATTCAGTGGCTGCGTGATGGTTTAAGAATGATTGAATCAAGTCCGGAAAGTGAAGATTTTGCAACACGTGTCGAGTCAACGGATGGTGTGTATGTTGTACCAGCTTTTGTTGGTTTAGGAACACCATATTGGGACAGTGATGCACGAGGTTCTGTATTTGGTTTAACCAGAGGAACGAAAAAAGAGCATTTTATCCGTGCGACATTAGAATCACTCGCTTATCAGACCAGAGATGTTATCGAATCCATGGCTGCAGATGCCGATATGGAATTAAAAACGCTTCGTGTTGATGGCGGCGCGGTGAAAAATGATTTCTTAATGCAGTTCCAAAGCGATATGATGGATGTTGACGTAGAGCGCCCTGTGATTCAGGAAACAACAGCGCTCGGCTCTGCTTATTTGGCTGGATTAGCTGTCGGCTTCTGGGATAGCCAGGAAGAAATTGCTAAGCAATGGAAAGTCGAGAAAACATTCCAAGATAAAATGGACAACGAACAAAGCGATAAATTATATAAAGGATGGCAAAAAGCTGTCGAAGCAACTCGTGTGTTTAAGTTGGAAGACTAATATTTAAAAAGCAGTTCCTTCTTTCTTTTAACAAATGTGTACAGTTTGTGAAAATCAGATGATAACACAGGAATATTCGTTCAGAGCTTTCTTTACTAAAGAAAGCTCTGGACGTTTTTTATGAGCTAAAATCTTTATCTCACAATTGTTCATTGAAAGGATAAAAATATAGGGAAAAATAGAAGCAAAAAAGAAATTATTGAAATAATCTGCTTTTAAAAAATGTATTTAAACGTAATAGATGATAAATAAGAAAATGAGTGACCAGGTGAATTCCTGGTTTTTTATGGTTGAAAAAAGAAAGAAAAGATGATTTAATATGTATATTGTTTATATAGTATATGTACAATTTTGTGTTAGGGGTGAAACATGAAACAATCTTCTAAAAATCGTGCATGGAAAGGCTGGTTAAGTACGGCAACAGGGTTGATTGGTATACAAATCCTGCTTGTTATTTTTGACAGGATAGGCTGGAGTCCGAATCTACGTGATGATAATTCCCTGTTGATGCGAATGAGGGATAGTGTCATGGAGTCAACATGGTTCAATGACTTTTTCCACTTTCACACATCTGATATTTTTAATTTTATTACTCTTCTTAGCGTGGTTATTATTGTGTTGCAAACGATTTTTTTGCTACTTTCCAATGTTTTCAAAAGAGACTGATCCATCAGTTATTCTTAACCTGACTATTTACCGAAATGGAGGAGGAAGCGGATGAAAGCGTGGTTCATTCAGGTTGGATTTTTTATAATTCTCAATTTAATATTGATAATTATGGATGCTACACCTTTTGTTACAGAATTTGAACTCGGTAAATTTTGAAATGAAATGCTGCAGAAAGAGATTTTTACGAAATGGTTTCATTTTTACGAAACATCATTTTTTAATGTAGTTTTACTGTTTGCAACCATTCATATAATATTATTTCCTTTTTACCAAGTTATCTTTAAAGTTCGAAAGGATAAATAAGTATCTGTTTGGGATTTTTTATAAGAAAATTGGCTGGTATGGTGAATAAGATGTATATGAATCTAATTCAAACCAATCATGAAGAATGGATAAAACCAGATGGTCAATGAATGATGAATGTCTAAAACAATGAAAATGATATCGAATATAGCATTTGGAAGACTTTTCATCGCTTTCATTCTGTTTTATTTCCTCTTTATAACTTTAATAATTCTAATTATAGTATGCAGACGATAATTCCTTTTTTCCTTCTCCATTCGACCCGATATTTTCATTGTAGCTTGACGAAATTATCAAATCCTTTTTATACTGTGTATAATGTAGATATACAATCAGAAAAAGAGGTATGGACATGCAAATTATCATATCAAACAGCTCCAAGGAGCCGATCTATGAGCAGATTTTAAAGCAAATTCAAACAGCAATCCTGTCAGGCGATTTGGCGGAAGGGGATGCATTGCCCTCCATCAGACAGCTGGCGAAAGATTTGAAAATAAGTGTGATTACAACAAAACGAGCCTATGAAGAACTGGAAAATGCGGGATTTATTTACTCAATCGTAGGAAAAGGATCGTTTGTAGCGGAACAAAATTTAGATGTGATCCGGGAGAAAAAATTACGAGTGATTGAAGAACAGTTGAGTGCAGTGATTACCAATAGTAAAGAAATTGGCTTGCCTTATGAAGAACTGCAGGAATTATTAAAGCTGTTGTATGAGGAGTGATGGGAATGGAAAATGTAATCGAACTTCACGGTGTAAACAAAGCATTGAAAGCATTCACAATACATAATATGAATTTACAAATAAAGCAGGGCTTTGTAACTGGATTTATTGGTTCTAATGGCGCCGGGAAGTCAACGACGATGAAGCTCATTATGAATCTGCTGCAGCCGGATAATGGAGAAGTAAGTGTATTTGGTCTGGATTATGCCAGGCATGAAAAGGAAATCAAGAATCGTATCGGCTTTGTTTATGACAGCAATATATTCTATGAATCACTGAATTTAAAGGATATCAGCAAGATTGTTGCGCCGGCATATACCCATTGGGATCAAAAGCAGTTTCATTCGTATGTGAAGCAGTTTGAATTACCCTTGAATAAGCCGATGAAGAAATTTTCTAAAGGGATGCAGATGAAAGCATCGATTGCGATGGCTCTTTCGCATGATGCGGAGCTAATTATCATGGACGAGCCGACAGCCGGGCTGGATCCGACATCTCGCCGCGAGCTTTTAGATATTTTCCAGGATGTCATGGTAGATGGAAAGCGTACTATTCTTTTCTCGACACATATCACAAGTGACCTGGACCGGATTGCCGATTATATTGTGTTGATTGATGAAGGGGAGATTCGCTTTGATAAGCCTGTCTACGAACTGCAGGAGCAGTATGCCATTGTGAAGGGAAGCACGGAATTGCTTGATGCGGATACAGAGGGGTTTTTTATAAACATAGAACGTTCGCCTAACGGCTTTCAGGCGTTGACAAAGGATGCGGCGAAAGTGGAAGAAGTATTTGGCGACCACGTTGTGATTGAAAAAGCATCTTTAGAAGAAATCATGTTCTATATGAAAGGAGCAGATAAACGATATGATTAATTTAATCCGGAGAGATTTGATTATACAGAAATTTCAGTTGTATTTATTTTTACCTTGCATTCTTGTCTTTATTTTTGCGGGTTCACACATGTCAGCTTTTGTTATCTTTATATTTGCAGGATTTTTCATTCCGATAAATGCCTATTCGTATGATGAAAAAGTAGAAACCAATATTTTACTGAATTCGTTGCCTTATTCCCGTACACAAATTGTTGCTTCCAGGTATATTGGCGCCATTTTCTATATGGCGGCATGTATTGGAAGCACAACAGCACTTTTTCATGTATTTAACCGTCCTTTTACATGGGCTGATGCAGCAATTGGAGCTGGTATTACACTTATTTTGTTCGCTCTTGCTTTTCCATTGTTCTATTTATTGAAGCCCGGACATATTGGAACAGCAGTGGTGATAGGAATCGTTTTATTAGCTATATTAAGCGGGCCGGCAACCAGATTTATTGGAGAGTATGTTACACCGGTTGCAGATTTCTTCGCTAACACATCGACTGTTACCCTTTATGGAAGCGGTTTGGGGATCATTGCTGTGTTATATGCAGCTTCTTGGTTATGCAGTCACGTTATTTATCAACGGAAAGCTTTTTAAAAATTAAATGAGAGTAGACGCTAATTAGAGATCTCAAGCTTGAAGCTGAGGTCTTTTTTTGTGTGAAAAACATTTTTACGTTGCAAAGATAAGAAAAGCATGTTTTAATAATGTGTATAGTGTTAATATAGTATATATACAATAAACGAAATAAATACAAAATCAAGAAAGGAGTAATACGTGTGGAAAATATTGTTGAATTTAAGAATGTAACCAAACAATTTAAAGATTTTTCCTTGGAAAATATCCATTTACAAATAAAACAAGGACATGTAACAGGGTTTGTCGGGGCAAATGGAGCAGGGAAATCAACCACGATGAAGCTGATGATGAATCTTCTGCGGCCAGATAATGGAGAAGTAAAGGTCTTTGGAATGAATTATTCGGGTAACGAGAAAGCGATTAAAGAGCGTATGGGCTTTGTTTATGACAGCAATGTGTTTTATGAAAGCTTGAATTTAAAAGATATCAAGCGCATTGTTGCGCCGGCTTATAAAAATTGGGATGATCAGACATTCTATCACTATATCAAGTTATTTGAACTGCCTTTAAATAAAGCCATTAAAACATTTTCGAAAGGAATGCAGATGAAAGCTTCTTTGGCAATAGCGTTATCTCATGATGCAGAATTTATTATGATGGATGAGCCGACTGCAGGGTTAGATCCGGTTTTCCGGAGAGAGTTGCTGGATATCCTGCAGCATATGATGGATGACGGAAGACGTACTCTATTCTTTTCGACGCATATTACCAGTGATTTAGAACGGATTGCGGATGATATCGCATTTATTCAGAATGGGAAACTGCTTTTTAATGATTCGTTGGAAGATGTTCAGAAACGGTATGCTTTGGTCAAAGGAAGTATTGATTTGCTGAATCGGGAAACAGAAGATATCTTTATCAAGGTGGAGCGTTCTGCTTATGGTTTTCAAGCTCTAACCGATGATGCAAGAGAGGCTAAAGCGTTACTTGGTGATCGTGTCGAGATTGAAGAAGCTACATTGGAAGATATTATGTATTATGCGAAAGGAGAAGGGCACCAGTATGTTTAATTTAATAAAAAAAGATATTATTATCCAAAAAACGCAGCTTCTCCTATTTGTTCCGCTGATTATTTTCCTTGTTTTCTTTGCTTATAACCTTAGTCCAATTCTTATTTTTCTGCTAGCCAGTACGTTTATACCGGCAAATGCCTATGTTTATGATTCTCTGACTGAATCAAACATGCTTCTTAATTCTTTACCATATACACGTAAGGAGATTGTTGCTTCCAGATATATTGGTGCTGTTGTCTATATGGTTATATCGATTGCGCTGGCGGGAGTAGTGCTATATCTGACTGATTTTGGCTTTGGAATCGAGGATATGGCTATAGCAGCGGGATTATTCTTTACTTTTGCAGCTTTTGCCTTTCCTTTATTTTATATTTTAAAACCTGCTTATATCGGGATAGCAATCTTTATTGGAATGATTGTGTTAGCAATAGGTTTTCAACCCGCTTCCCGTTTCCTAGCAAAGCATCTTACAACAATAACAGATTTTATTGCAAGCTTATCAACAACAACGCTTTATCTGAGCAGTGCAGCTATAGCGCTTGGTTTATACCTCATATCCTGGTTAGCCAGCCAATGGATTTATCAACGTAAAGTATTTTGAATATAAAGGAATAATGTGTATGAAAGAGAGGGAGAAGAAACATGCTTTTACTAGCAGAACAGCTTTTCTTATTATCGATTGATCCAAAAACAAACAAAGCTTATGGACGTGCTTCCTCCGCATTGCCCTATAGTTTAAGCGGTGCTTTGCTGGCAGAACTAATGCTGGAAGGGCAGGTGGAGATGCATCGTTCTAAAATAGAAATCGCTTATACAGAAGCAAAAGTGGAAGACCCGCTCTTAAGAGAAACACTAGAGATGATACAACAAAAAAGTAAAAAAACGCCAAAATATTGGGTTTCTGCATTGAAACGTTCGCACAAAAATATCGCACGTAAAATCGCGAATAAGTTAGATCGAGCTGGAGCAGGTAACATGGAAGAGAATCGGATTTTAGGCATTTTTCCATCTTATACCTACAAGTTTAAGCAGACGGATTTTATCAAAATGATGAAAGAAAGCTTTCAGGAAGTTTTAGAAAAAAGGGATAAGCAGAAGCCTTTAGAAAAAGAAGAAGAGCGGGTAGTTGTCCTTATGTCATTAGTCCATGTCAGCAGCTTGCTCCGTATCGTATTTCCAGATCGGAAAGAAGCAAAGCGGGCAGAAAAACAAATCAAGCAGCTGAGTAAAAATCTGCCTGTTTCCAAATCTGTGAAAGCAACAATTGATTCGATGAATGCAGCTATTTTTGCAGCATCTTCCACTGCTTCTAGGAATTAAGGGAACTGGCTGATATGTAAAAAGCAGGTCTAAGCTTCGAGCTTAGCCTGCTTTCATTAAATTTTAATCATCCACTTCCACATGCAGTTGTTCTCCAGACTCCGCATCAATATAAACATCCACTTCCTGGGATCCCCTATCTTCAAAATTAATTTCGTATACCGGGCTGCCATTTTCAAATTCTAAAGACCAGCTTCTTGCAGTGATGCCTTCTGCTTCGGAAGCTTCTGAAGCTGTAGATAAGGCTTCTTCTGCAGTGATATAATCATCCAGCATTAATTCCTCATAACGGTCATCTGCATCCTGCTGTTCCTGCTCCTCCGCTATGATTTCGCCGGACGGATTGATTTCAGCGGAATATTCCATGGAATCATCGAAACCGTCAATATCGTAGACAAGCTCTCCTCTTTCTTCATCTAATTGAATAGAGGAAACACGTGTATCCGGGAACTTTTCCTGAAAGGCGCTGATCGCATCTTCTACACTTAAAGATACGTTAGTAAGGTCAACAGCATCATTTTCTGATGCACCATTATTATCATCATTGGTGTTGACATCATCCGTATTTTCATCGTCTGTATTCGTATCTTCATTATTATCGTTTGCATTTTCGCTTGTATCTGAATCGTTTGTTGCGTTATTTTCTGTATTGCTGTCATCGCTTGTCCCGCAAGCTGCTAAAGTGATGGAAAGAAGCAGTGTCAGGCAAAGAAGAAATCTTTTTTTCATGATGAGTCATCCTTTCCAATCTCTATGAAAGAGAGTTATTTAACCTCATAATACCCAATTAAAAAAGAATCAAACCAAAAAATAGGTATTTCTATTTTCTTGAATATGTCTATACACTAATTTGTACGAAGACAAATGTTTTATGCATAGAAAAACACCCATTTCTTTTAAAAGAGATGGGTGCGAGAGTAGATAGAAGTATACATATTATTTTGTTGCTGAATTGCGTTTATGCTTGGATATCATACGGTACTCAATTAAAAGCTCTCCGACAATGGCGAATAAGAAAACAGGAAGGGCGTAAAAGATATTCGTCAGAATCCAGATAATAAGAAAAATTCCCAGTGTTCCAATCCATAACGCTCCCGACAGCATTCCGCGTTTTGTTATTTCTTCTGTATCCTTATAATATCCTGCGTAAGCTTCGTGATAGCGTTCATGCTCTTGCATTAACCATGGCTTGAATCGCTTCTTCTCGGTAAGAATTAAAAAGGCGATAATCAATACACCAGGTAATACAAAAGGAATCAACATACCCAGAATAGCGGCGGGGTCGCTACTTTCCATAAAGTATTGTGAACTGGAGATGGATATTCCAAATAAGATGACGCCAACAGCAAGAGCGTAAATAAGTGCCCGTTTCCAATTCATCGGATATTTCGCTGTTGTTTCTGTTGTTAATCCTAAATAAGTTAAGGCAGCTCCAGCAGGTACAACAAATGGAAGAAAGGAGGAAATAGCAATGAATAAATGATTTCCTGTTGAAAAATAAGTGATCATGGCTGTAATAATGCCAAACAATAGCACTCCAACAGAAAGTGTATATCCAATCGCATAGCCTGCAGACAGCTTTGGTTTCGTATCAATATACATTTTCCCAATAATTTCTTTTCGCTTCTCTCTACTTAAATCATCAGCGATAGCTGTAATGTCGCCTAATTCTGAAACGGCCTCTGCAAATGCCTCATCAGATGATTTTCCTTCCTTTTCTAAATCCTGCACCCGGTCTTTTAAATTCATGACGATCTCTTCTTTAAAATCTTCAAGCTCTGGTGTGGTTTCGTATCCTTGAAACAAATCATCAACATAGTGTTTAATCATCATGTTAATCGTCCTCCTTCTTTAATAATCGATTTAAAATACGCTGCGTAAATTCCCAATCGGCAATATTCTGTTTATATTGGGTGCGTCCTCTATCTGTAATCCGGTAATACTTTCTCCGGCCACCCTGGCTTTCATCTCCCCAATAGGCGACAATGCATGCATCCTTTTCCAATCGTTTATAGCTGGAATAAAGGGTGGCTTCTTTTAATTGATATAAGCCATCTGTCCGATCCAAGATTGTTTTATAAATTTGGTATCCATAAGCATCGTTTTCTATTAGAATGCCCAACACAATCGTATCTGTATGTCCGCGTAATAAATCTGCTGAAATTCTTCCTTCCAACAAAATCCCTCCTAGCTTTACAACGAATTATCTTCATTTATTAATATATATTAGGTTTAGTACTATGACAGTCCAAGTAATTGTTAATACAAACATATTACTATGACAGTCATGGTATGTCAATAAAATATTCTATTATAATGACGTATATGCCAATTTTTTTACTTCCAAATCCGAAATAATAGATTTTCGTATTTGGAAGAACACGTTATAATAGGGAAAGAAGGAAGGGAATTATATGATATTTTTATTCCTGAGAACGTTCGCAATAGGCCTCTTGGGAGCTGTTGTCTTTTCGATCTTTGGCCTGCCGCTTCCCTGGCTGCTTGGCCCGATGATTGTGACATTATTGTTTCATTTAAAAGCATCCTGGAAAATGGTATGGGATTCAACTTTTCGTAATATCGGATTGGTTATTGCTGGGTACACAATTGGTTATGCTTTTACATTAGAAGCGCTGCAGGATATGGTAAACTATTTTCCAATGATGATTATCATTAACATTATCTTTTTTGTTTTATTTTTAGGCATCAGTTTTTTGGTTTCAAAATGGGCAAAGCTGGATATTGGGACAGCAATGGCTTGTTGTGCTCCGGGAGGATTACAACAGGTAGTTGTTTTTGCGGAAGAGCAAAAAACGTTGAATATAACCGTAGTAACTTTTTACCAAGTCATGCGATTGCTGGCGATTATTACATTGGTTCCGTTTATTGTTTCCAGTAATAATGGCGGTGCAGCATCTGATAATACAGGAGAAAGTTATTCACTGATTTTATTCGGTTTATTGATTCTATGCTACATAGTGGGAATGGCCTGCAAGTTAATCAAAGTACCTACTGCCTATTTATTAGGACCTGTTTTCTTTATTATGATTTGTAATCTATTATCGATTCAGGTACCGGTGATGCCGGAAAATTTACTACATATTGCTCAACTTTTTATTGGGATTTATGTAGGCTTATTATTGGAGCGGGATAAGCTGAAGAAAATGAAGTCACATATTGCGTATGCTATCGGCTCATGTGTCATTTTAATTAGTGTGGCTTTTTTTATTAGTGAATGGATGGCGCATCAATTTATGGATTTTGCGACCAGCTTTTTAAGTGTTGTGCCGGGCGGTGTGGATCAAATGGGAATTATCGCAGCTTCGATTCAGGCAGAAGTAACGGTAGTGACCTCTTTCCAGTTGTTCCGGATTATATTTTTATCCGTTATTATCATACCGTTTGTTAAATATATGGTCGGGCGCGACCAGAAAAAAGTCAGGGAGCAGTAGTAAAAGAGGTGTTCAGAGTGATTCAAATTGGTTTAACAGGATGGGGAGACCACGATTCTATATATGCAGATGATACAAAAGCACATGAAAAATTACAAGAATACAGCAGTCATTTTCCAGTGGTAGAATTAGACGCCTCCTTCTATGCGGTGCAGCCTATTCGTAATATGGAAAAATGGGCAAAGGAGACACCGGAGAATTTTCAATTTATCGTGAAAGCCTATCAGGGAATGACAGGGCATGATCGGGAGGGAAAGGAAGACCCTTTTAAAACGAAAGCAGAAATGTTCCAGGCTTTCAGAGAATCGATTGAGCCGCTTCAGAGAGCTGGGAAGCTAGGAGCTGTTTTGTTTCAATTTCCACCGTGGTTTGATTGCAGGAAAGAAAATGTACAGTATATCCGTTATTGTAGGCAGCAAATGAAGGATATTCCAGTTGCGTTGGAATTTAGGCAGCGGTCATGGTACGAAGAAAGATTTCAGCAGCAAACTTTGGATTTTATGAAGCAGGAGGGCTGGATTCATACCATTGCTGATGAACCGCAGGCTGGTGAAAAATCAGTGCCATTTGTACCTGTTGTAACCACAAAAGATAAAGCTCTTATCCGATTGCATGGAAGAAATGTTCATGGATGGAATTATTCAGGTAATGCCAATTGGCGAAAAGTCCGTTATTTATATGAATATAATGAGCAGGAATTAACTGCAATGGCTGAAGAAGTGAAAAAACTGGAAAAGCAGTGTAAAGAAGTTATTATTCTATTTAATAATAATTCGGGTGGACATGCGGCTGGTAATGCGAAACAGCTGCAGCAAATGTTAGGCATTGAATTTGATGGATTGGCCTCGCAACAGCTGGGCTTGTTCTAATGAGATTGTTTTAAGAAGATAAAAAGATAATTAAAATAAAAAAGGGATTAACGCATCATAGGTTAGTCCCTTTTTTCATTGAAATAACTTGTGCCGGATCTTTTTTGCGTATTTATGAAAAATACTGCTTTTATCCAGTTTACGTTCTTTGGTTAATGTGTGAAAAGCTTCTTGTTTTTCAGATTGATCCGCTTGCTTTTCGCCGTCTGTTGCAATTTTCATTAAATCCCTGTGCGATATATACTGTTTTTGATTTTCCTGCTCCTCTGATAGATAGCCTGCCCGTTTTAAGATACGGAAAGATTGTTTCACTTCTTCAGGCAATCCTGCAAATTCATCACGCAAATCTAATTGTTCTCCTTTGCCAGGCAAATGATCGAATTCGCCATCATCCACTGCTTTTTTAATTTGCTCTTCTACAAAGTGATACATAATAGTCCTCCCTAAAGCCATTTCATTCCTAAAGCCATTTCATTTTTAGTATGATGGACGTGAGGAAAAAGTTCAACTAAAGATTATTATCGATATGATTGATGATTTGCTGTACAGCTTGTTCTCCTTTGTGTTTCCAGTAATGGAATTCCTCTTCATGGAGGAGGTTTTGAAATAAATTGGAGCCCTGGCAAGCAGTGGATTGAGTGATCTTTGGGTTTCCAAATTCAATATGAGCAGATGGTTGATCCTGTTCTTCTTGCAATAGTTGAAAAGGGAGAGATAAGTACAGTTTTTCTTTTGCCTGACTGGAAAGAACCCCATTAAAAAAGGCATGTTGTTTACTCTCTCTGTCTATATGAAAGCCCAGTTCCTCTAAATGAATCTGTAATTTTCTCAAAATACCTCTTTTTCCAGGCATATTGGTATCTAACGCAATCATTTTTAGCTTCTCCTTTATGATTCTTTTAGAAGCAGTTTTGCCGTAAATGGAGCGAAACATACAGGAAGATAGAAGAAGACCGGGCAGAAATAAATATTTTTTAAGATACAACATCAAGAATCAAAGTCCTTAAATAGAAGAGAGGAAATCAGAAAAAAGAAGCAGAACCTGTATTAGAGGAAGCAGGGGAAGGATATGAAGCGCATGTTGGTAAGAAAAGGGACAGCATGCGCTTTTATTAAAAATGAAATCGCCGTACAATTTCGTTCTTCATTGTTTTCTCTGAAAATAATACCATTCCAATTAATGTTAACAGTGCATATAAAGCGGTGGTTGCACTCGGCCATAATACTGTGGACCAGGAACTTAAGAATAGAATAACGGGAAGAAAGCCGAGAATGACCATGGCTGACATATATCCAATATATTCCCGCCATTTCATTGGTTTTCGCAATACAATAATCGTTACAAGCACGGTGGCAAGCGTAACGAGAAAGGGAATGACATAATGTATGGACCATTTCGAACTTCCGGATGCTGCGTCTAGAATAAATAGCATCACAGAGAGTGCGATAACTTGAAGAACAACCTTGGAACCGATATGAGCTCTGGAAAGAATGGTATGATTTACTGTTAATAAACCATACAATACAGGGCCTAGCACATATAAAAACCATAACCTTTCCGGGTTAGCCAGCAAATTAATAAGTAAACTTATACTGACAGCAGAGATAGCAATAAATAAGACAAGCCTTTGAGCGAAACGGCGTCGTTGGATTTTAGTTTCATAAATAGGATAATATGCATTATCACCAGCTTTATGAGAAAGCTTATGCTTACATAATGGACAGTATTGCTGTCTGGTATAGGTTTTGCAATTTGTGCAATAATGTTGCATTGTTTTCACCTGCTGTCATTGGAGTATACTTCTATCTCCAAATTGTATATCTTTGAAAGTTCTCTGAAAAAAGTACGAATAATATCCGCTTCTTTGATCATTCTCGCAAATGAAATCACAAGTTCATCACCAACAGCTATCATCGCTCCATTCATGGGGCTTTTCTTTGTCGGATATAAAACGAGTTCCATATGAGAAATGTGTGACTTCATAGAATCAGGAAGCTGTACCTTCCCCAGATTTGTCAATGTCATTGTTTTGGTACGTTCACTGAAACTTCTATATCCATAACGGATTGCATGGTATTTTAATGGAAGCGGGATAAATCTTGCTGCCAGTCTTGTCTGCCATTTTACCCGATCATTAATCGTTTGCTGCAAGCTTTCTTTCCGTATTTTTTCCCGTAATTGTTTGGATATTTCTGAGATAATTTCTTCTAAAGTTGTTTGCTCTGTTACAGCCATGCCAATATTGACGACACCAAAAAAATTACGAAGTGTATTGGAAGGGAAGAGATTTCTTAAGTTAACAGGGATAGCAATTTTTATTTCTTCTTGGTAAGCCCGAAATTTAAGTCTTTCCCTATAGATTGCTGCAATAAGCAGTGCAGAAATAAAAGCAGTAATGGTGGTTCCGTGTGCCTTAGCAAGCTGGTGTACCTTTTCCGCACTCATTTTCCCGTGGACAACTACTGTCTGGTCTATTGCTCCGCCGCGAATTTGATAGGAAGATACTTCTTTGAATTTTTCCGGTTTTTCATCTGTTCCATAGTTTTGATAACTGTCGTCTCGCTCGAAATAGCTGGGCTCATCCTGGATATTAATCAGTTTACTCTGATAATTTACATCTTCACCCAAGTGAATGAGATAATGATAAACCAGTGCGTTAACAAATTCGAAAGCACCTGTACCATCAGTAACAGAATGAAAGAATTCAACAGCAATCCTTTTTTTATAATACATCACACGTATTAAGAATCCATTTGTCTCTATAGGATCCATAGGTGCACACGGATATTGATTTTCGTACTGGACAAAAAGTTTCTCCTTATTTTCCACAAGAAAATCCCAAAACACCCCCTTGCTGAGCTTTACTGCAAACATTGGAAGGCGTGTAATGACATCATCAAGTGCAAGTTGCAGCTTATCAGGCTGTATGGTTTCCTTCATGACCGCAGCAAGCCGGAAGACCGAAGAATTTGTCGGTTTGGATACAGCATGAAACATTTTCCCTGCATTATCAAGTTTGTACCATTCAGTCATCTTTTGAACCTCTCTTGCGAATATTTTCCGCGTGTATATTATTTTTACTCAAGTAAAACGACTTTTTTATAAGCTATATTTTTAACTTTAACAGATGGTGTCCTTTTTTTACACTATGAAAAGATTAATTTTGTAAAATAACTTGCAAGTATCTTATTCCTATTTATAGGGGTGTCATGAAAAAGAGGAATCAATACGATATTACTTCCTCTTTTTCATGTCTCTTTAAACCAATGTTATCCTCACACTGCCAATATCTTTGTAGCTGGCGAGGTATTTTCCTGCTTCTGCTTTAAACGGTGGAATAAACGTTCCTGAAGATACTACCATGCCTTTTTGCAATGATTGCTTATGCTCAGCTAATTTCTTTATAAGCCATGTAACAGCATAAACAGGGTTACCTAATACGGCATCAGAGCGGCCGGTATGGGTTGTGTTTCCGTTGAATTGTAAATCCAGTTCAATTGCACTTAGTTTCTCTAATTCAGGGCAAGGTACAGGGTCACCAACAACAATTCTGCCTGTTGCGGTATTGTCAGATAGTAAATCGATTAGTGAAAAATGAGGGAACCAGTCGATATACCTTGCATCTGGAATTTCAATGCCCGGAGCAACGGATGTTTTTTCGATAATTTCCTGTGCATCTGCGTCTTCAGATATGTCTTCATGAATAAAAAACATCAGTTCCGGCTCTATTAAGGGGGAGAATAAGTGTGACAAAGCATATTCAGAATCTCCCTGCAATACTTGCGATGTAAGAATGGTGCCATAGGCAGGTTCATTCGTATCGGCAATTGCTTGTGTCTCCGCACTGGTCATACTGATTTTATAGCCGGCAATTGCATCCCCTTCCTGAATACGTTTCTTAATAAAAGCATGCTGCACATGATAGGCTTCTTCTTCAGTGATAGAATAGGTATCACGGATAAAGGGCACAGGCTGCCTAGTGCGGTAAGCCGTTTCAATATGTGTAAAAATGTCAGAAATAACGCTCATCATTCATATCTCCTTTTCGCTTTCGTTTCTTTCTAAAATAGTTGAAGTTTTTCAATTCGGCGTATGGCTTCACGAATGCGTTCATTTTCAACGAGTAATCCGACCCGGATAAACCCTTCCCCAGCCTTACCGAATCCGTTTCCGGCTGCGACGGCTACATCCGCTTGCTCTAATAGATAATCAGCAAATGCTTCGCTCGTAAAATTTGTTGGAACTGGGAGCCAGGCAAAGAAAGATCCTTTTGGGGCAGTTACATCCCAGCCGATACGTCTGCATTCTTCTATTAATGTGTTTCGACGCTGTTCATAGAGCGCCACAAGAGAGGCTACAGAATGTTGGTCGCCTGATAGAGCTTCTGCAGCAGCTTTTTGAATTGCCGGGAAAAGACTGACAAATAAGTGATCTTGCAGAATTTGAATGGCTTCAATCATATCTTTATTTCCAGCAGCAAAACCGACACGCCAGCCTGCCATATTATAGGTTTTGGACAAGGTGTACAATTCGACACCGACATTTTTTGCACCTTCTGTTTGCAGGAAGCTTACTGGTTTATACCCATCAAAACCAATGGCCCCATAAGCGAAATCATGTACAACGGCAATATCATGTTCTTCCGCTAATGCAACTGTCTCCTCAAAAAAAGCGTTGCTTGCAACTGCTCCGGTCGGGTTATTCGGATAATTCAAATATAACAGCTTAGCAAGTCTCTTTTGCTCATCTGATAATGCGGCATAGTCCGGTAAAAAATGATTTTCTTCTAATAAAGCAAAGGTATCATACGTCACATCTGCTAATGGCACGCCGGATAAGTAATCTGGATAGCCAGGGTCGGGCAACAGCATTAATTCCCCTTTATCCATGACCGCCAAAGGGAGTTCTACCAATCCGATTTTACTCCCAAATAGCACAGCAATTTCGGAATCAGGATCTAAATCAACATGATATTCCCGTTTATAAAATTTGGCGGCTGCTTGTTTGAGTTCATCCGTACCGCGGAAAGGAGAATATTTATGGGTAACAGGATCTTCTGCACTTTCCTGCAGGGCACGGATAATATGCGGTGGCGTGGGCTGATCGGGATTGCCTTGTCCTAAGTTAATAATATCCCTTCCTTCTTTGACAGCAGCAGCTACTTTACTGGCCAGAGATGCAAAGAATTGGGAAGGAAGCTGTTCTACACGACGAGATAATTTCATCATTTATCAACCTCTTTATCCAATTTTGTGAAATTTGTATTTCTTTCAATGGTATAAGCTTGAAAAGAGAATGTCCATAAAAATACAAAGAAGCTTTATTGAGAAGGGCGGTGTTTACAGCCGTACGATCTACAAAACAAAGACTGAGAACTGAGCGTCAAGTCGCACTATCTCTGCACCTTGCATCCAGTTCACACTACGATAATCTAAAATCGCATTGAATCGCTTTTGCAGATTGCATCATTTCTCATTCTTTCCATTGCATTTTATTTTTGAAAGTAGTAAGATAGCTTTTGTGTCAAATTACGTCAAATAATTAGATAATTCCAAGAATTTTTGGTTTGGAGATAGGAGGAATAAAATGAATACCAAACTGCGACCAGGTAATTACTTAGCAATTGCATTTATGTTATTTGCGTTATTTTTTGGAGCAGGAAATTTGATTTTTCCCGCTCAATTGGGGCAATTATCAGGAGATAATATTATTCCAGCTACGGTTGGCTTTTTAATAACCGGAGTAGGACTGCCTTTTCTCGGCATTATGGCAATGGGCTTTTCTGGAAAAAATAATCTTCAGGAGCTTGCAAGCCGTGTTCACCCTGTTTATGGACTTTTATTTACAGCGCTTCTTTATTTAACAATTGGACCATTTTTTGCGGCTCCAAGAACAGGAACGGTTGCTTATGAAGTCGGAATTGGGCCTTACGTAAGTGAAGGTTCACAATCTACGGTTCTATTGATTTTTACAGGCGCATTTTTCTTGATTGCGTTACTTTTTTCATTGTTCCCGTCAAAAATCGCCGATAATCTCGGGAAATTTTTGGCGCCTGTTCTCGTTGTGTTACTGCTTATTTTATTAGCAGTCGCACTTTTTAATCCGATGGGGTCGATCCAATCTCCGGATGCAACATATCAATCATCCGCCTTCTTTAATGGATTTTTAGAGGGGTATAATACGATGGATGCTTTAGCTGCGCTGGTATTTGGAATCATTATTATTAATGTGATAAAAAGTTTTGGTATCACAAATAATAATCAAATTTTGTCCGCTGTTACGAAGATTGGCTTAACGTCAACCGCTTTACTTGTGATTATCTATGTAGGTATCTCTTACTTAGGTGCAACGAGCGTGACAGAATTAGGTGTATTTGATAATGGTGGTCCTGTATTAAGCGGCGCCGCAGCACATTATTTCGGTACATTCGGGTCTATCTTACTGGCAGCAATTATTATTTTAGCTTGTTTGACTACAGCTATAGGATTAATTACCGCAAATGCGGAATATTTCCATTCCTTAATTCCTGCGATTGCTTATAAGCCGTGGGTGTTTTTCTTCGCTATTTTAACATTCGTTGTAGCTAACTTTGGTTTGGAAAATATTATTACATTTTCTACGCCAGTGCTGATGTTCTTGTATCCGCTGGCGATGGTATTAGTGTTATTAACATTTGTATCACCGTTTTTTGATCATTCACGTATCGTATATATTCCAACAATCGCCGTTACGTTCATTTTCGGTATCATCGATGGTCTGGTAGCACTCTTTGAGTCGCTGCAGGCCGATTTACCGGGATGGTTAAATACAGTCTTGGAAGCACTGGATGTCCTGCCGTATTACGCAGAAGGCTTGGGCTGGCTGTTACCGGCAGTTGTTGTGGCAGTTATTATGATTATTGTGACGAAAGTAAAAAAATAAGATGAAACAAAACCTGACTGTCAGATGAAAAATCTTTCAGTCAGGTTTTTTAAACTCTCCATTGCCTGCAATACCATAGAAAAACAGTTTCATTAATTCTTCTGTTAAAGGAACAAGCTGTTCGATAGCATCTTTTACCATGGTTCTGTCTGATTGACCTTTTATTTGTTGAGCTAATGCAACCGCATAGAATATCCTACTAGCGGAGGCGGACCGTTTTGACTCCTGAGGGATTAGCACCATCTGAAGATCCACTTTTGCCAAGTGCTCTTCTTGGCAAAAGTTAGCTGAAGAGCGTGCCCCTAGGAAAGCAAAACGGTCCGCCGTAGCGGTCGCCATACACTTTACCTTCTATTCTTTGCCAACAGACTGTATGAACCCTCGTTCCGATGGAAAGGAAGTTACTTTTTAAAGAGCGAAAGTTGAGTTATGATATAGAAAATATTTCCAAAGTATCTTAAGATTTTTTTCTTAATTTGTCATTTAGTATATAAATTTCTTAGCATAAGTAGTAAAATAACAAAATTAGAATGTTTTTGATACTGCAATCATTTGTAAAATTCCAATTCAAAATAGACTGAAAAATAAATCTGTTTTGTGGTTTTTAGATGAAGAACGTGTCGGATACATTCTAAAACAAGTGACGTAGAGTTTTGTTCCTCTGCTTGCTGCATTTTTAGTGAAAATCTTAGAAAGAAGGTATGGAAATTGACAGAACTACGCAGCGATATGATTAAAAAAGGTGTGGATCGTGCACCGCATCGAAGCCTGCTGCATGCTGCAGGAGTAAAAACAAGAGATTTGGGAAAACCATTTATACTGGTGGTCAACTCGTATATAGACATTGTTCCTGGACATATTCATTTACAAGAATTTGGAAAAATTGTAAAAGAAGCAATTCGTGAAGCGGGTGGCATTCCATTCGAGATGAACACCATTGGTGTGGATGATGGGATTGCAATGGGACATATTGGAATGCGATATTCCTTGCCGAGCCGGGAGCTAATTGCTGATTCAGTAGAAACTGTGGCGAATGCGCACTGGTTTGACGGCATGGTTTGTATTCCCAATTGTGATAAAATTACGCCAGGAATGCTAATGGGAGCGCTGCGGGTGAATATTCCATCTATCTTTGTCAGTGGTGGTCCGATGAAGGCTGGTACAGATAGTGCGGGTAACCCGCTTTCTCTGACCTCTGTTTTTGAAGGAGTAGGAGCTTATCAATCCGGCCAAATTGATGATGCCAGATTGCTAGAGTTAGAACAAAATGCCTGTCCGACATGCGGATCATGTTCCGGGATGTTTACTGCAAACTCAATGAACTGTCTGGCAGAAGGAATTGGATTGGCGCTTCCGGGAAATGGGACCATTCTTGCTGTGGCAGAAGAACGGAAAGAATTTGTGAAACGTTCTGCGAGACAATTAGTAGAATTAATCAAGAAAGATATTAAACCGCGTGATATTGTAACTGAAGAAGCAATTGATAATGCTTTTGCATTGGATATGGCAATGGGCGGATCCACGAATACGGTATTACATACATTAGCTTTAGCACATGAAGCTGGAGTAGATTATCCGCTGGAACGTATTAATGAAGTAGCAAACCGGGTACCGCATTTGGCAAAAGTTGCCCCAGCATCCAATTATCATATTGAAGATGTGGACAGAGCAGGCGGAATCAGTGCGATTATTCATGAATTATTGAAAAAACCGGGTGCATTTCATGGAGACAATCTCAGTGTATCTGCGAAAACGATTCGGGAAAATGTTCAGGATGCGGAAATCTTGGATGAAGATGTGATTCATACGCTGGATAATCCACATTCCGATCGGGGCGGACTTGCTGTGTTATTTGGGAATCTTGCTCCTAATGGTTCTATTGTCAAAGTAGGTGCCATTGATCCGGAAGTCGGCGGCTATTTTAAAGGGCCAGCTATCTGCTTTGACTCACAGGAAGAAGCATTAGAGGGAATTGAATCTGGTAAAGTCGAAGAAGGGCATGTTGTTGTGATTCGTTATGAAGGTCCTAAAGGTGGACCGGGCATGCCGGAGATGCTTGCCCCGACTTCCCAGATTGTAGGACGAGGATTAGGTGCAAAAGTTGGTTTAATTACGGACGGACGTTTCTCGGGGGCATCCAGAGGAATTTCTATTGGTCATATCTCACCAGAGGCTGCGGAAGGCGGTCCCATTGCGTTTGTAGAAGATGGGGACGTGGTTGAATTAGATCTTGAGAATCGTGAAATGAATCTGCTGGTTTCTGAAGAAGCATTTGAAAAACGCAAAGCAAATTGGAAAGGTTTTGAGCCAAAAGTGAAAAAAGGATGGCTTGGCCGTTATTCGAAATTGGTTACTTCTGCGAATACTGGCGGAGTAATGGAAATATAAGAGAAGCAAAAGGGAATGAGAAACGAAGATCGTACATGCGATATTATATTCATTAAAAAGCTGCGTCACAGTTTATTGTTGTGACGCAGCTTTTTCATTGTATATCGTATTAACGATAAACGTCTAACTGGAATAGTATAAATAACCGAATACGATTTGAATCGAGAGGTTGAGGTTATATGGAAGACAAAAAGAATAAGCATTCTATGCATTCAGAACAAGAAGACATTCAAATTTCTTACAGTTTAATATTAGCTTTGGTTGGCGGGCTGCTGGCTACTTTGGGGGATGCTATAAGCACTTATGCTGCGGGGTTAGCGATTGATGAATTTTTACAGGAAACCGAAGAGCAAAATGATAAAGACAGGCAGCTGGAAGAAAGGCTTGCGTCCATAGAAAGGAAATTAGATGCTTTTCAGGACAAAATGGAATAACCGAATGGCGGAGTACAATTGTATACCTTGGGCAGTTAATGTTTATTGTTCCAAATCATGTTCGTCAGAATAGATTATTATTAAATCATCTCAAGGCAGGCAGTTTCATATGAATCATAATCTGAAAGCTTTATTTGGCTCATGGGATGCAGCGATAGGCACCTTTCTCTCTGCTATAGCCAGTACTCCTTCCTTTAAACAAAATGAAGTGCTGCAAATGAATTTGGACTTATTAGGAAATGTCATGCAAGCTACAGGCAGTGCTTTAGCAGCTGATAGTGAAAAAAATCTTACTTTAAATAAAATCGGGAACCAAGTACAAGCAATTGGAAACGCTACCGTGATTAGCGGGATAGCTATCCCATTTAATGAAGAAACAAAAAGAAAAGTAACAATCCAGGGAAATTTATTTCAAGCTGTTGGAAGCAGTATGGCTCTTCCTGATTTATTGGATACAAATGAGATATCTATGGATACACTATATGATATTTACGGGGCGTTCCTTCAAGCAATTGGAAATGCTTTGCAAGGTTTATC
Source organism: Oceanobacillus timonensis (assembly GCF_900166635.1). Lineage (NCBI taxonomy): Bacteria > Bacillati > Bacillota > Bacilli > Caryophanales > Bacillaceae > Oceanobacillus > Oceanobacillus timonensis. The sequence goes on along the minus strand of NZ_LT800497.1, from coordinate 3,794,983 downwards.
AGGTATTATCGAGCTGCAAGGAAAACGAGGAGAAAATATGGACTTTGCCGGCAGTTGGATACAAACTATTGGTGTTTTTATTCAGGCGCTGGTACAAAATAAACATTAAAATATCCACTATGAAATGCCTTTTTCTCTCTTGTGCCATGAATTTGCATCTCTGTAATAGATTCTTTTCTCCATTCCATTATGTCAACACATGATACTGTAAAGATATTCGTAATGAAAAGGGTTAGATATCTATTTTTTTAATTGTTATAGTGGGGAGAAGGAGTATAAAGAATGATTGGATACGCATGTAACGATGGGATAGTAAAAGTGGAACATATGGAAGCTAAGAAAATGTGTATCTGAAAGAGGAAGCTTAAAAAAGGTTATTTGAGGTGTTTAGTAGCTGTATTGTCAATAGTCTTGTATAAATCATGGGAAAAAGTAGTATGTTAATATAAAGAAGTGAATGAAAATCGAATGCATAGAAGGATGATGACAATGATTCCCGCACAACCAGCTATCACCCGAAAAAGTATCGGAATGTTATTACGTCTTATTGCTGTTGTATTTTCCAGTGTAGCAACCATTCTATCAACCATATTGCCGCTTTTATTTTATACAGATTTGTCAGCAGGCGCTGTAATGGGTGTTGCTTCTGTACTATTAATCGGCGCTGTGTGTATTCACGGCATGTTGACGCATACCTTAAATGATATTGCCGATTATCAATCCGGCACCGATCAATATAGTCCAGGCATTCTATCCGGAGGAAGCAGAGTACTACAGACAGGTACCATGTCTGTAGGGATGCTGAAGCAATTAGGGATTTGGATGACAGCTTTTCTGCTGGCGATGGCTGTACTGTTTGCTTTCCTTGGACTTACAGAATTTGCAGTATTGACCTTTATTGGTATTTGGGGCGCCGTATCTTATTCATTAAGGCCATTTCAATTTGCTTATTATCCGTTTGTAGGAGAATGGCTCAGTTTATTTCCAACGATGCTGATGTTGGGAATTGCTGCTCCTTGGATTTTACTTGGACAAGTTCCTGTTTGGGCATGGCAGAACGGGCTTATTAATGCCATCTGGTGTATGGCTTGGGTAATGGTTCATCATATTCCAGATCGGCATGCTGATCGAAAAGCAGTCCCTTTTAAGCAAACCTCCGTTGTCTGGGCAGAGAACATTTTCGGAGCAAGAGGTGCAAAATTACCTGCGATGCTTTACTTTATTATCGTTGGTTTGTTCCTGCTTTGGACAGCTTTAACACGTCCAGTTGGAGCCATTGGTGCTGCCATTCTCCTCGTTTATGCGATCTATCTTATGATTAAAATGGATATTGATGATATAGAGAAAGTAACAAATGATGAGAAAAAGCTGCTATTATCTGCTTTTGCCACTGCTATATGGCTTGGACTGTTTATTTAAAGGAAAGAATAGATCAATCGCTGTTTCACAGTGAAACGAAACAAGTTGTTCTTAAATGGATTTTTTATAAAGATTTCTTTTTAGGTTCATATCGAATTGCTTCATGAACACGATATGGGTAAGGCGCTCCTTCTATATGAAAATATTCAATAATAATTTTATTGAAAATAGGATGAATGTTTCCGTTTTCCTAGTATAATGACATATAAGGAGTGTTTTGGAATGGAAAAGAGGAAATATCATAAAACAGATTTTTATTTTTGGAAAATTACTTTATGCTTAGCAGCGGCTTCTTTTTTTATATTTGCAAGTCTGTATGTGGTTCAACCATTATCGCCGGTTTTTGCCAGAGATTTTAACGTGTCTGTGTCAGAAGCTACTTTGCCTTTATCCATGAACGTTTTTGGATTAATTCTTGGATTAATTATCCTTGGATTTTATTCGGACCGGATTGGCAGGGTTCCGCTTATCAAGTATTCCTTGCTTGTTTCCGTTATTCTGTTTTTTTTCATTGCAATGACAGATTCTTTTGCTTTTTTTATTTTGATGCGATTCATCCAAGGTTTTGCTATGGCTGGTTTGCCTGCAGCATCGCTTGCTTATATCAATGAAGAGATTGACCGTTCAAGTATAGGAATTGCAACAGCCTTATACATAGCTAGCAATGCTTTTGGAGGAATGGTAGGTAGGGTCGTGGCCAGTTATCTCATTGAAGACCTTGCTTGGCAGACGATATTTTATATTTTTGCAGGGGCAGGTGTGTTGATTGCGGCCGTCGTCATCATCTTTCTTCCCAAATCGCAATTCTTTGAATACAGTTATCTTCCATTTCGAAAAGACATCGAAGGAATGGTTTTTCATATCAAAAACCCGGTCATGCTTTTATTTTTCGGTATGGGAATTATTTTTCAAGTTTCGTTTACTTCTGTATGGACGTATTTGCCGTTTTATTTGGAAGGAGACCCATTCTTTCTTTCCCCTCAGGCGATTTCATATACTTTTCTAGCGTATGGATTTGGCGTTGTTGGTGCTCCAACTGCCGGATGGCTTGCCGGTTCGTTAGGGCTGAATAATGTTCGTATTGCTGGAATCATTACATTATCTGCAGGGATTTTCATGACAACCATTGTATCGCTGCCATGGATTATTGCCGGTTTATGTGTGATTTGTCTGGGATTTTTTACCGCTCATTCGTTAACGGCGACATTTGTAACAGAGCAGGCAACGCATCATAAGGGGAGTGCCTCCAGTTTGTATCTTGTGTCCTACTATATTGGTGTAGCGTTTGGCAGTACGGCAGTGGGGCCTATTTGGAATCAAGCGGGATGGCATGCGCTCGTATGGCTTGCGGGGATATTGCCGATAGGTTATTTGATTTTTGTTACACTTGTGCAAAAAGGAATAAGTAAAACAGCCTCCAGTAGTTAATGCACCTTCATTCGATAAATAGAAGAAATAAAGCAGCGCCATTGAAAGTAGAATATGCAGCATGAAAAAACCGGACAAAAATCGAATGTCCGGTTTTTTAGGATTATCTGAAGCTTTCTGGATAACTTCCTATATCAATCCCTAAGAACAAAGGAACCAATACATAAACGGTTAGAGTAACTAAAATAATTCCTAGAATATTTAAGGCAAATCCTGCTTTGGCCATCTCTGGAGTACGCAGATAACCGGATCCGAAAACAACGGCATTTGGCGGCGTTGCTACAGGAAGCATAAATGCACAGGATGCAGCTAATGACGCAGCGAACATTAAGACGAACGGGTGCACATCAATGGCTGCTGCCAGTGCTGCCATAATTGGAAACATCATCGTCGCTGTTGCTGTATTGGATGTAATTTCCGTTAAGAAATTAACAAGGGCAGTTACAGCCAGAACAATAATGATGAGATGGACTCCCTGTAATGCTGTTAATTGTTCTCCGAGCCACTCGGATAGTCCAGATGAAGTGAATCCGGCAGCAATAGACAACCCGCCGCCAAATAGGAGCAAAACACCCCAAGGAAGTTTGGCGGCACTGTTCCAGTCAATTAAATGGTCTCCCTTTTTATTCTTGGCAGGAATTAAAAACAAGATAATGGCAGCTGCCAAGGCAATGATAGCGTCATCAATATTCGGATTAAGTTTATCAAGGAAGAACGAACGGGAAATCCAAGCTAATGCCGTTAAAATAAAAATGACAAAAACAGCTTTTTCTTCATAGGACGCAGATCCGAGTTTCTTCTTTTCATCATCGATTATTTTCTTTCCTTCAGGCAATTTTTTCGTTTTTAAAGGAAAAGCAATTTTTGTTAAATAGTACCAGACAATAAAGATAAATATCCATGCAAATGGTACCCCGAATAACATCCATGAAGCAAAAGATAAATTAACCCCGTACATCGTATTCACAGATCCTGCCAATATGGCATTTGGCGGTGTACCAATTAATGTAGCCATGCCACCAAGAGAAGCAGAATATGCGATACCAAGCATCAATGATTTTCCAAATGCAAAGTTCTTTTTGGAAGATTCCACACCGGTTTCTTGCTTGATTGTATCCGAAACCTGGTAAATAATAGCTAATCCAATCGGCACCATCATCATGGCCGTTGCACTATTGGATATCCACATCGATAAAAACCCTGTGGCAACCATAAAACCAAGAACAATGCGATCGGTATTTGTCCCCATCAAAGAGATGATATTAATAGCGATTCTTCTATGTAGATTCCATTTTTCCATCGCCAGTGCCAATACAAAACCGCCCATAAATAAGAAAATGGTGTCGTCTCCATAAGCAGAAGTTGTTTCTCCGAGGTCCAAACCGTTTGTTAAAGGAAATAAAATAATCGGCAGTAATGCTGTGGCTGGAATCGGTATTGCTTCCGTCATCCACCATATAGCAATCCAAATAGTACTGGCTAAAACAGCCTGTCCTTCTCCGGACAGCCCTTCCGGAGAAACGAATAATAAAATAATCAAAAATAATAGCGGACCAGCTATTAGACCTATAAGTTGTACTGGAGAATAAGTGCGCTTTTCTTTATCCCCGTTGCCATTGTTATCTCCGTTTCCGTTACTTCCTCCACTGGCATCATCAGGCTTGCTCCATTTCTTCTGTTCCGTAATGCTTCCTGGTTTAATGAAAAATCGAAACATATCTTTTATCTGATCATGCTTTTCCCAAAGCCAATTCCAAGTAGTGGTAATCATCCTTTTCACTCCTTTATAGTCTAAATCTACTAAAATTGTAAACGTATTCATTATGAAAATCAATGAATACGAAATGACGTTTTGGACTTCTTAAAACATTTGACAAGAGCCTCCATTATAAAAAGAATTTTGATGCTGATTGGACACCAGAAAGAGAATAATTGCTAGGTGTGTAGACAGAAAATACAATCGTTTTTGACCGTGGTTTTTAAGAAAGTGTTCCCTTAAGTAGTAAAGCCAAGCATACAAAAATAAATGCATTTTAATTTGGTGGATGAATTGACAAAATAGAAAGAACAGGCTATTATAAATAAATATATATATATTGTGAAAAATTTCACAAACTATAATGGATCGGTGTCAGCAACAAATAAAATAGAAAGAAGGGATGGATTGTATGTTAGTTAAACTATTGGAACCTTTACATGTGTCAGAGGCGCTTATTGAGAAGTTAGCGGAGCCTATTAGAGAGAAAGGGCATGAATTTGTCTATTATAATCAGAAAACAACGGATTCGGCAGAATTAGCAAAGCGCAGTGAGGGTGCAGATATAATTATGATTGCGAATAATCCTTATCCAGCAGAAGCAATGGAACAGAATGATCAATTACAGTTAATCAATGTTGCTTTTACAGGTGTTGACCATGTAGAAGTCCCCCAGGGTAGTCAACAGAATTTTATGATTTGCAATGCAGCAGGTTATGCGAATCAGGCAGTTGCGGAATTAACAATCGGCCTTACATTGGACTTGTATCGCCATATCACCCGCGGTGACAAAGAAATTCGCGCTGATCATTTCCCGGGATCATTTCAAGGCAGCGAAATCAAAGGAAAAACAGTTGGTCTGATTGGAACGGGGAAGATTGGTATGATGACTGCACGTCTGTTCAACGCATTTGGTGCTAAATTAATTGCTTCAGACAGCGCGCGAAAAAATCCCGAAGCAGCAACCTTAGACATGGAATATATGGAATTAGACCAATTATTAAAACAATCGGATATTGTTTCATTGCATTTGCCGTTACTACCAAGCACCAAAGGACTCATCTCCAAAGAAAAATTAGAACAAATGAAAGAAACTGCTGTTCTAATCAATTGTGCACGAGGACCAATTGTTGATAATGATGCATTGGCCGAAGCGTTAAATACGGAGAAAATTGCTGGAGCAGGTATCGATGTATTTGATATGGAACCGCCTATTTCAAAAGACTATAAACTATTACATGCTAAGAATGTCATCTTAACGCCGCACGTTGGTTTCTTCACTGATGAAGCGATGGAATTACGTGCTAACATTGCATTTGATAATACAATTGCATTCCTCGAAGGCCGACCTCAAAATAGGATTCAAAGATAGCAGCCGATTGTTTTACGGAAACGAGCTGCTGCCTGTTTTGTTTACAAAATATGATGTGAGATATTGGATAATAATGGATGTGGCATTTTAAAAGCTAAAGGAGAAAATACAATGATATTGAAAAAAAGAGAGCGAGAAGATTTTAACAACCGTATTTTCCATTGGCCGGATATTCAAACTTTCCGAGAAGAAGCAGCGACAAAACAGATTTTCTATGAAACATCTCATACTGTGGGAGCTGTGTGGTGTATGCGCCCCGGGCAGACTTTGCCGATTCATTCGCATGAAAATGCCGATGATATTTGGATTATTATCGAAGGAACCGCTGATTTTTATCCGGAGTGTGGGGAAATGGTTCCAATTAAGGCTGGTGATGTGATTGTTGCACGTGCAGGAGAAAAGCATGGAATGACAAATAACTCAGATGAAGATTTCGTCATGATTGGAATAGCAGGGCCAACACCAATAGGTTTTATTCCACATAACCACGAATAATTTTCGTATCCTATTATGAAGTGGATTTGTTGTTTAGATAAAAAGAGTGGGCCTCTACGGAATAGAATCTGTTTTATACTTCTCATAAAAAATCGGTGAGAAGTATTTTTCTGTTGGGAATAAGTGGAGTTTCCTAAAAGACTTTTTAAAATGTGTGAAATGGGAATAATAAAGTATGCGATAAGGAAGCTGAAACGAACCATTTCAATTTGGAAATCGTGTCTTTTGTCTAAAATGTGTAATGTAACATGTGTTTTTGTCAAAATTGGACAATGTTATTTACCCGTTTATAACCTACAATTTAATTAAGAAATCAAATATATACATTATAAAAAAAGGGAGCGTGTCATATCATGGATAAATCAATGAAACATGATCCAAATTATTACAAAAAGATCATTGTGGCATTGTGTTTAGGGTGGGTAGCTATCTGGATATATCGTACAATCCTTACACCAATATATCCACAGATACAAGCATCACTCGGAGATGTCAGCAATACGCAAATGGGACTTGTTGCTTCTGTTTATTTCTTTGCTTATACAGGAATGCAGATTCCTTCAGGAGCACTTGTTGATAAGTTTGGACAGAAAAAGGTGTTAATTCCTGCATTTATCGTTTTTGCTCTAGCCGCAGTTATCATTGGTACGAGTGCAACGATTATGCAAGTATACATCGGTGCTCTGTTAGCGGGACTTTCTACAGGTTCTTATTACGGTGCAGCCTTTTCCTTATCAGCTAAACATACGCCAAAAGATAAGAAAAGCTTTGCTAATGCGATTATAAATAGTGGTTCCGCATTAGGTATGGTTATTGGGTTGATTGGTGCTTCCGTTTTAGTAGGCGGTCTTGAAATTCAATGGAACTATATGCTTTACATGACTGCTATCATTGCGTTGGCTGTAACATTCGTATTTATTTTGTTTATTAAGCAAGATAAAGCAACCGTCGAAGAAGATGGAGAAGCCGAAGATGAACAAGAAGCTGCTCCGGATGTAGGTTCTGCAACAAATGAAGGTTTATTTTCTCTGAAACAATTGGTTATCTATTTTGTTTATTTTGCAACATGTTACGGTTATTACATGATTGTTACCTGGTTACCATCATTCCTTGTTTCCGAAAAAGGATTTGAACAGGGTTCTGTAGGGTATGTATCTGCATTAGTTGCAGTTGCAGCTGTACCAGGTGCCTTGATATTCACAAAATATATCGACAAAAACGCACATCAACGTTTGCCATTAATTTTATTCTTGCTAATTGCAGCAGCGGCAACCATCAGTTTAACTGTATTTGCGCCAAATCCTATCGTGCTTTATATCGCTTTGATTTTATATGGCTTGTTAGGTAAATTGGCAATTGACCCTGTTTTAATCACGTATGTGTCTGATTCTGTACCTGGAGAGAAAGTTGCCAGAGCGTTGACGCTCTTTAACTTCTTCGGTATGAGTTCATCTGTTATTGCTCCAGCATTGACTGGGTATATCGGTGATGTGACTGGATCACAAGTATTGGCATTCTATATTGCGACAATCCTTCTTGCTTTAGCAGCACTGTTATTCTTCTTAGTGGTTATGTTAAGACAGAAAAAAACATTAGCGAACTAAATAAGATGGAAAAATAAAAAAGGAGAACTGTTATCGGTTCTCCTTTTTCATACACTCTAAAAAGTATCATCGCATTTATAAAGGCAATAACTTCCCTGCCTGCCAAGAATTTTATAACATTATTTTCTCTGAGGCGAATAAAGCCAAGCGAATACCCAAAGATGTGTCAGGGGACTCGACAGACTGGCCTAGTATTTCCTCGCATTTTTTAATGCGGTATTTTACGGTATTACGATGAATGAAAATTTCTTCAGATGTCTTTGTCAGATCGCATTGGTTTTCCATATAGACATTTAATGTATCTTTCAATTCTTTTCCTTTTGTTGTTTTTGGATAGGCTAAAGAACCTAGCGTATACATGATAAATGGCTTTAACTTATTCGCCGGGATAAGTTGTAATAATTCCTCTACACTTTTCGATTTATACAACTCTATAAATTCATGCGCGCCTTTTTCATGTTTATTATCATAGGCTTCATTTGCTTCGAAAAAAGATAATGGCAGCTGAGAAAGTTCGGAAACTTCATTACCGATACCAAAGGAAAGTGTGGTATCAAAGAAATGTTGATATTCTTTTTGAATATATTTACAGTATTCGTAATAGTAGTGATGCCCTGTCTGTAACAGAATTGTAAATCGACGCTGTCCGGTTGACATATATATACTGATGGTGGGATCAATGTTATGAAACATATGCGTCAACCATTCAAATGTCATTTGGTATAACTCATTCAAGTAGACACTGTTTTCTACATCCTTGCCTTTATCGATTCCGCAAATGATTACTTGATAGAAGTCAGAAGATTGGATGTGATATTTTTTTAAAAGATCCGTATGCTGTGTCAACGAAATAAGATTATTTGGTTGTTCTGACATCAATGATGAGAAAAAGTGATCTGTATCCCGCTGTTCTGCTTCTTTAATTTTACTATTTTTGTAAATCTCAAGACTTAGTATGTTTACTGCTTGTTCGATTGTCAATAAGCTAATCGGATAGTTGAGCATATTGATATTGGAAATAATTAAATAGTATGGAAAGTATTTAAATGCGGGAACTTTAAATATAGCGTAATCTTCCTGGAAAACAGTTTTATGACTTGCGTTGCTTTGTTCTGAATTCAAATATCTCCTGAAATAATTAAGATTTTTTTGCACTAATTCAGAGTGCTGGTGAAAGTGCTGGCTCACGGATTCTACTTCGTGAAAAGGATTAAGCAGCATGACGGGAACTTTTATAAGCCTGCTTAAGCGTTCAATCATCATATCCAGATTTAATCCCTGAATCAGCATATCATTTAATTCCTGCTGCGTATCTAATGCAAAATGTAATTTTTCCGTTTCTTCATCCAGGATAAATGACGATATATGGTGCGTGATCGAGCCGAGGTTCCAGCTTTCCGGGATTTCGATGATTGGGAATTGTATTTTGTTAGCAAACGCGATAACTTCATCATCTAATTTTTTTAAAAATCGGGATAATTTGATGCCTAAACCCGCAACTTGTATATCATTCAATTCACGGATAAGACTGATAAGTCCGGATTGATTATCTTTATAATTCATCCCAGTTGTTACAATAAATGAATGCGGCGTGGTAAAATCCCTGATATCGGGTGTTTCTGTAATATCAACCATTTCTACCGTCCGTTCGAGATCACCTTGCTCATTCAGCAATGTTAAATCTGAAAATTGAAGTACAGATAATATATCTTTTAACGTTGTCATAAAAACTGCCTCCTCAACTTTGTTCGAAAAAGATAAAATGAAAATGAAATATGTCAGATGCGACAAGGTTAACCTGCTTCCTTGATAGTACACTATCGTTGAAGGTTATTATACGTATAGTCCTCTAATTGAAAATATTAAAGGAGAATTATTATGCTTGAACAAGGCCAAGGTACGCAACGTGATCCTTCATTTTTTGAAAAGCGTGGCTATAATAAGGATATCATGCCGAAGTCCGTTGAACAAAGAAATACATCTGCATTTAACTTCTTTACATTGTGGATGGGTGCTGTGCATAATATTCCGAATTATACGGCAGTAGGCGGATTTTTACTTCTGGGACTATCACCGTTTCAAGTAATGATTTCTCTTGTTATAAGTTCCTTTATTATTGCCTTATTACTTGTTGTCAATGGCTACGCCGGTTCAAAATACGGTATTCCATTTGCTATGCATTTAAGGCACACTTATGGTGATATTGGTGCCAAACTGCCAGGTGTTTTACGTGGTGTTGTGGCCGGAATTGCCTGGTTTGGATTACAAACGTTTGCCGGATCACAAGCTTTATTGATTTTGATAAATAAACTATTTCCCGGGTTTAGTGAGATTGGGAATGGTACGACCATTTTAGGTATTACGATCCCTGGGTTAATTGCCTTTTTGTTATTTTGGGCTGTTAACTTTGCCATCGGAATTGGTGGCGGGGATACATTAAATAAATTTACTGCTATCTTAAATCCAATGATTTATATTGTTTTTGGAGGAATGGCGATTTGGGGAGTAAACGCCGGCGGTGGACTCGGTAATATCATGAGCTATGAATTAACTGCAGATGGCGGTATTTTATATCCGACCATTTTAGCATTTATTTTGGTGTTTAACTCCTTGCTTGGCGTTTGGGCTGCTCCGGGAGCAAGCGTTTCCGATTTTACACAAAAAGCGAAATCGACCAGAACACAGATTATCGGACAAATTTCCGGTATTGTTGTTGCTCACGCTTTATTTGCTTTTTCAAGTGTAACCATTTTAATTGGCGGATCGATTTACCTGGGACAGCAGGAGTGGAATATACTGAACATTATCAACCAGTGGGATAGTACTTGGACGATTTTCTTTGCGACAGCAGTTCTTCTGTTGACAACCATCTCGACCAATGCAACAAGTAACATTATTCCTGCAGCTTATCAATTAAGCGCATTATTTCCAAAGAAAATTAATTACTACCGCGGTGTATGGATTGCATCCATTGCAAGTATTGTCATTATGCCGTGGAAAATGATGGAGAACAGCGATAGTATCTTTCTGTTTTTAAATATGATTGGTGCGATCCTCGGACCGGTTGCAGGAGTTATGATTGTCCATTTCTTCTTTATCTCGAAATGCCGGATGGACCTTGATGAACTATACTTTGACATGAACAGCAATGAAAAGCCGAAAGTGCGCATCAATATACAAGCTTATATTGCAACCATCGTTGGGGTGGCTGTTTCCTTATTAGGTTTTATCCCAGGGTTCCAGGCTATTTTAGATTTTTCATGGTTTATTGGCTTTTTTGTAGCAGGTATTTTACTCTTATTATTAAATACGCTTAAAAAATAGAGGAGGAAATTTCCAATGAATTTTGATGCAATTATCAAAAACGGATTTGTCATTCTGGAAAATGGAGAACAAGAAGTCGAAGTAGGAATGAAAGACGGTAAAATTGCGGCAATCGGTAATGATTTAGGTACAGATGGAAAAATAATTGATGCAAAGGGAGCTATTGTAGCGCCAGGTATGGTTGATGCGCATGTGCATATCACGGAACCGGGCGGCGGCTATCGAGATGAATGGGAAGGGTATGATACAGGAACCCGTGCCTCTGCTAAAGGCGGTGTCACAACGATCATTGAAATGCCTTTAAATCAAGTGCCGGCTACAGTTGATAGGGAGTCCATCCAGAAAAAGTATGAAGCCGGGGAAGGAAAATTATCTGTCGATGTTGCCAGTTATGGCGGATTAGTACCATTTAATTTAAATGGCGGTATTCAAGAATTAGATGAAAATGGCGTTGTTGCTTATAAATGTTTCCTAGGATCATGCGGTGATCGTTCGATACAAGGCGACTTCATGAACGTAGATGATTATTCTCTGTATGAAGGTATGAAACAAATTGCAAAAACAGGTAAAATATTATCGGTTCATGCTGAAAATGCTCCAATTACAGACAAATTGGGAGAAATAGCAGCTGAAAATGGGGAAACTTCTTTACGTGCTTATGTAGATTCCCGTCCTGTATTTACGGAAGTAGAACCAATCAGAAAAATCATTTTGTTTGCTAAAGAAACAGGGTGTCGTGTACACATTGTTCATGTAGCTTGTGAAGAAGGGGTCAATGAAATTGTAAAAGCGCAGCAGGAAGGTGTTGATATCACTTGTGAAACCTGTACGCATTATTTATATTTTTACAAAGAAGAATTGGACGATATCGGCCCTGTTGTAAAATGCTCTCCGCCAATTCGTGAGCACTCACGTCTAGAAGGAATGTGGCATCGAGTATTTAACGGAGACATTTCATTTGTTACATCAGATCATTCACCCTGCACACCAGATTTAAAAGATACTGATAATGCATTTGAAGCTTGGGGAGGTATCTCCGGGGTACAAAACAATGTGGATGTTTTATTTGATGAAGCGGTACAAAAGCGTCATATGTCTTTAAGCCAATTTGCAGACATTATTGCTGCGAATCCTGCGAAACGTTTTAACCTGGAAACGAAAGGAAGTATCACCGTAGGAAAAGATGCGGACTTCGTATTTATCAAGAAAAATGCTCCATACGAAGTAAAAGCGGAGGACTTGGCCTATCGAAACAAAATCAGCCCATATGTCGGCCGTGAAATTGGTGTACAGGTAGTAAAAACGATTCTTCGCGGCATTGAAATTTATGATCAGGAAAAAGGAATTACCGATGAAAAAACAGGGAAATTCCTGATTTGATTCAAGGAAAATAAGCTACTGCTAAGTTTTAAATTAAGAATCTGATAAACAGGGAGGGGGAGTGGCATTAGCAATGTTGTCAGGTTAAGCCGACCGCTACGGAAAAACACTACGCTTTCAGCGGGCTTGAGCTCAGCCTCCTCGGTAAAGGAGACTTAGCGATTGGCAAGCCGAAAGGCGCAGACAGAGCTAAAGTCGCTCTTATGCCCCGCGGGTAAAAAAAGAAGTTCGCTTTTTTCCTGCGGGGTCTTCCCACTGGGACTGCGCTTACTCGTCCCACCGAAGACATTTGCGCTTTCCCGCAGGAGTCTCCGTGTTTTTCCTGCGCTAGATAGTTTCATTACTATCTACCTGTATCGAATATAATTTTTATAAAATTCATTAACCTGACAACATTGGTGCCATTAGCTCCCTCCCCCCATTCTTTTCATGAATATTCTTTTTACAGAAAAGTCATCTCTGTTCTAATCAGCGAGGTGATAAGCTTTTCTGATTTAGTTATTTAAACTTCTGCCATCCTCTGAGGATGGCAGAAGTTTTTAATTTAATACTATTTGTGAAATATTTCGCAAGCGAAAAGAAAAGAATAGCGGATATGAAAACCAATCAAACATGGAAAGTTCTCAAGCTGTCCGTCAAAAGAATCACAGTCAACTAAAATACGTATAGAAGGAAATGATGACGATGTGGTATCAACAATACAATCCATTTGGAAATGAAATAGCTAGTGGAATCATTGATTTTTTTGCCCATTCTTTTATTTTTGTTGAGTTTAACCATCTTTAAATGAAAAGGCGTTTATGCGGCCGCTTTAACTTTAGGTGTCACCCTTATTATTACAGTGAGCATTTATAAAATGCCAATCAACAAAGCTTTTGGGGCAATCCTGCTTGGTACAGGGAATGCATTGTGGCCGAGCGGTTATATTATTATCATGGCTGTGTGGTTATACAATATTTTTGTTAAAGCAGGGAAATTTGGTATTGTACGTGGCAGCATTGTGAATATTTCTGAAGACCAGCGACTTCAATTACTGCTGATGGCAGCCAATACAGCAGGAGGAAGCATGGCGAAGTTGATTTCGCCACAGTCGATCGCGATTGCGGCGGCAGCTGTTAATCAAATTGGGAAAGAGTCTAATATATTTAAATATACATTAAAATACAGTTTGGAATTGCTTCTGCTCGTATGTTTTTTGACCTTTGTTTTATCCTTTATGTTGGCATGAAAAAACAGGTTAGAAAAGTCAAAAATGGGGAAGTTATTATGTAAGAATGGAATACATCATACCGGGGATTGACTGCGTATAGAATGTTCGTATGTTTAGACAATGCACCCCGGACATAATCAACTTCAACAAATTTTGACACACTGTGGAAAGTGTTTCTGTTTTGGTAGTTAAAATGGATTATATCCTTCGTGTTGAATGGTGGTGTTAATGGAGCGAGTGATTGCTGAACGAATGAAACGATGCGGATAAGCAAACATTTCTGATGTGTTGCCCTGTGTACGATACTTTACGAAAATATGCATTTGTTGATAGTGCATAAAACAAACGCCCAGAATTGTTGTTTATGTCAATGATTGGTTTTGATTAGGATTTTATAATGGGAATAGATAAGAAAAGGGAGTGAACAAGGAATGGATATTCAATCAACCTTTGAAGCGTTAGACAAGAAATTTACAAGTTTTGGCGGGTTGGAACAAGGCGGTATTACTCGTCTATTGTATTCAACCGAGTGGAATGATGCGGTTCGCGAATTGGAATCAACTTTTAAAGAAGAAGGCTTGGAAGTAAATTTCGATGATGTCGGAAACTTAACTGGACGCCTTGCAGGGAGTAAGTATCCGGAAGAAACCATCTTAACAGGTTCACACATTGATACGGTTGTCGAAGGTGGCCACCTAGATGGACAATTCGGTATTTTATCAGCATTGATTGCAGTGAAATACTTGAAAGAAAAATACGGTCAGCCGTTGCGTTCATTGGAAGTATTATCGCTTGCAGAAGAAGAAGGAAGCCGTTTTCCGTATGCATTTTGGGGAAGCAAAAACTTCTTTCATTTAGCTGATAAAGCGGACGTCGAAACGATAGCAGATGCAGAAGGAATTAAATTCGAAGACGCTATGCGTGAATCCGGTTTTGATTATCGTCAAACAGATAAAGTTCGTGATGATATTAAAGCATTTGTGGAAGTGCATATTGAACAAGGAAAAGTCTTGGAAACGGAAAATAAAACCATTGGTGTCGTAAATGGGATTTTCGGCCAAAAACGCTATACAATCAATTTAAAAGGCGAAGCAAACCATGCAGGTACAACACCAATGTCACTACGTAAAGACACAGTTGTTGCATATAGTGAAATCGTAAATGACTTAACAAAACGGGCAAGAGAAATCGGGGAACCGCTTGTATTAACGTTTGGCCATGTCACTCCTGTTCCAAACACGGTAAACGTTGTTCCCGGGGAAATCACTTTTTCCGTAGATACCCGTCATATTGATCAACAGACGTTGAATGATTTTGCAAAAGAAATTGAAGCCAAAATTCAATCTGTAGCAGAAGCAAATGATATGTCTTATGACATTAATTTGTGGATGGATGAAGCACCAACATTAATGGATGAAAAAATTATCAATACAATCGAACAGGCTGCTAAGGATAATGTAGGGGATGCCTATAAAGTGATGCCTTCTGGAGCTGGCCACGATTCACAAATTTTTGCAGATTTTGTTCCGACAGCAATGCTGTTTGTTCCTTCCATTGATGGTGTCAGCCATAACACAAATGAGGAAACGGAAGTAAAAGATCTCGTGAAGGGAATTGAAGTACTGAAAGATGTACTGTATGAATTAGCTTATAAAGAATAATTATTATAGGTACGAGTTCAAAAAGTCTGATAAAAGGACCAAGAAGTTCAAGTCAATGCAGAAATTCGCCGTGTCATTTTTATTGGTCTTTTTGAACATCATCTAAAAAGGAGCTAGATACACTTGAGTTATTTGAATCATAATCAAGGATATAGAGAAGGTTTATTAGAAACACGTTCTGTCATCAAAAAAGACAATTATGCGGTAATCACGCCTGATGGTCTGGTTAATAATGTGGTGCCAGGTTTTGAAGATTGTGACGTAACTATTTTAGGATCACCGCGTTTAGGTGCAAGATTCGTTGACTATCTGGTAACTGTTAAAAACCAAGGCGGAAATAAAACTGGTTTTGCCGGTGACGGTGTACAATCATTTGTCTATGTTGAATATGGCAAAATCAACGCATATGCAGACGGTAAAAAATATGAATTAACACAAGGCGGTTATTTATATGTACCTCCGCATTTACAATTAACTTTTGAAAATAATAATAATGGTGAGGATAGCCGTTTATTTTTATACAAAAAACGCTATCAGCCGCTTGAAGGATATACTCCGGAAATCGTTGTTAACAATGTGAATGATATAAAGCAAGAAGCTTATGAAGGTATGAAAGAAGTATTAATTCAAGACTTATTGCCAAAAGAACTTGCATACGACATGAATATTCATATTCTTTCATTTAAACCTGGAGCTTCCCATGGTTATATTGAAACTCACGTTCAGGAACATGGAGCTTATGTATTAAGCGGCCGTGGAATGTACAACTTAGACAATGAATGGATGCCGGTTGATAAAGGCGATTATATTTTCATGGGTGCTTATGCACCACAGGCAACTTATGCGATTGGCTTGGATGAACCATTTGCATATATTTACTCAAAAGATGCCAACAGAGATATTAATATATAAAAAGGGGTAAGTTTAATGACTGAACCATTAGTGTATGTAGAACGTGATCGCCTCCGGACGCTAATGAAAGATAAATTAGTGAAAGCTGGGTTACCTGAGAAGCAGGCAGATAAAACAGCAGACTTACTCATTTTTGCAGATGAACGGGGTATTCACTCTCATGGTGCAGTAAGAATGCAATACTATTCAGAGCGCATATCAAAAGGTGGATATAACCTGAATCCGGATTTGAAATTTGAACAAACTGGTCCGGCATCCGGTATTTATTACGGAGATAATGCGTCGGGGCATTATGTAAGCTATGAAGCGACAAAAAAAGCCATTGAATTGGCAAAAACATCCGGCATCGGGGTCGTAGGTGTCAAAGAAATAGGGCATAGCGGTGCTATTGGTTATTATGCACGCCAAGCAGCCTTAGAAGGCATGGTGTCATTAACTGTATGCCAATCTGACCCTATGGTAGTGCCGTTTGGCGGCTCTGAACCGTATTTCGGGACAAACCCGATTGCTTTTGGAGCTCCTAGAAAAGATGATGAGCCAATCATCTTTGATATGGCGACAACCGTACAAGCCTGGGGAAAAATTTTAGATGCAAGAAGTAAACACAAACCGATTCCTGATACATGGGCAGTAGATGAAAATGGTGCACCTGCAACAGATCCGTTTAAGGTGAACGCATTATTGCCGGTGGCAGGACCAAAAGGATATGGATTAATGATGATGGTTGATATTCTGGCTGGAAGCTTACTTGGATTGCCGTTTGGTAAACATGTTACTTCCATGTATAAGGACTTAACAGAGTATCGCCGTTTGGGACAATTTCAAATTGTCATTAATCCGGAGTATTTTGGAGGCAAAGAGCAATTCCTTGAAAATATATCCCAAATGGTTGAAGAATTGCATGCGAACCCGCCTGCTGAAGGATTTGATAAAGTGTATTACCCAGGTGAAATTCAAAATGATGTAATGAAGCAGTATCAAGAAAGTGGTATTCCGGTTACAAAGGATATTTTTGATTATTTAGAGTCTGATAAGATTTACTAATCATTTTGATGAAAGGGAGTAGTCAGATGCGTGTAACGAAGCAGGAACTGTTTGATTTAATGAAGCAAAAATTGATAAAAGCTGGATTAAATGAAGAAGCAGCGCATGATGTTTCGGATGTATTGACTTTTGCCGATTATCGGGGCATACATTCTCATGGTGCTGTACGCGTGGAATACTACGCAGAACGAATTGCAAAAGGCGGTATTACAGCAAATCCGAATTACACGTTTGAACAAACAGGGCCGGCATCTGCCGTTTTTGAGGGAGACAACGGACCGGGTCACCAGGCGGCAAAACAGGCGATGGAAAAAGCGATTGAGATGGCGGAATCAACTGGCGTTGCTGTCGTTGGAATGAAGCATATTTCACACAGTGGTGCTCTGGGCTATTTTGTTGAAATGGCCGCAGAAAAAAACATGGTTGGTTTAAGTATGTGTCAATCCGATCCAATGGTAGTGCCGTTTGGAGGGACAGAGCCGTATTTTGGCACGAACCCGATTGCATTCAGTGCACCGTCTTCTGACGAACGCATGATTACATTTGACATGGCTACAACGGTTCAGGCCTGGGGAAAAGTATTGGATGCAAGAAGTAAAGATGCATCCATTCCGGACACTTGGGCGGTAGATGCATCTGGCGCACCGACAACGAATGCAAGAGATGTGCACGCCCTTGTTCCCATTGCCGGACCAAAAGGATACGGATTGATGATGATGGTGGATATTTTATCAGGCAGCCTGCTCGGCGCGCCTCATGGTGTCCATGTATCCTCGATGTATCAAGACTTGGCCAAAGGCAGGGACTTAGGCCAAATTCACATCGTAATCAATCCGGCATATTTCACCGATTTAGATGCTTTTAAGAAACAGGTTTCCACAATGCTTGATGAATTAAAAGCACAGCCGGCAGCAGAAGGCTATGGTGAAATTTTTTATCCGGGCGAGCGTGCTCGATTAAGAAGTGCAAAGTATGAAAAAGATGGTATTGATATCGTGGATGATATTTACAATTATCTGGTATCAGATGATATTCATTACGATCGGTACCATGGGAAAAATAGATTTGCAGAATAATTCAAATGGAGGAACATTATGTTATATACAATTATAAAAGAAAACACGTATCAGGATTCTATTGTGTTAATGCTTTTATCAAACAAATTATCTGCAATGGATGGCGTAAACAAAGTATCCATCATGATGGGGACACCAGCTAACAAAGACATTTTCAAATCATCAGGTTTGGGCACAGATGAGTTAGAAAACGCAAACCCGAATGATATTGCCATTGTTGTAGATACAGACCAAGAAGAGAAAGCGGCTGAGGTAGAAGCAGAAGTTGACGCAGAATTAAAAGGTGATTCATCTTCACAAGAAGCATCAAAAGATCAGGAAGCACTGAACTGGAAACGTGCGATGGAACTTGCTAATAATCCAAATTTAGCATTAATCTCCATTCCTGGACAATATGCAGCATTAGAAGCTGAAAATGCGCTGAATGAAGGACTTCATGCCTTTATCTTCAGTGATAACGTGCCTAAAGAAGATGAAGTAAGATTAAAACAGAAAGCACATGAAAAAGGCCTATTGGTAATGGGACCAGACTGTGGTACCGGAATTATTCACGGTCTTCCGCTTGCTTTTACCAATATCGTAAAAGAAGGAGATATCGGCGTTGTCGGTGCTTCTGGAACAGGAATTCAAGAAGTGACAACCATCGTTGACCGTTACGGTAAAGGAGTAACAAATGCTATCGGAACAGGCGGCCGCGATTTATCAACAGAAGTTGGAGCAATTACGGTTTTAGACGGTATCAAAGCGTTGAATGAAGATCCGAAAGTAAATGTGATTACCGTTATTTCTAAGCCACCTGCAGAAGAAGTGCAGCAAAAAGTGTTAAACGTGTTAAGAAACATTGACAAGCCCGTTGTTACACTATTCTTAGGTGACAAGCCTGCTTTCCAAGAAGAAAATATTTATCATGCTTATACACTGGAAGAAGCAGCAGTTGCGTCTGTTCAATTATCTAATGGTGAAAAACCAAACTTTGAACCGAAATTGGTGGAAGATATCAACGTATCTTTAAAAGATTCACAAGTCGGTATCAAAGGTTATTATTCCGGCGGAACATTGGCATCTGAAGCAGCGATGTTATTGAAAGAAGCATTCAAAGATGAAGTTCCTGAGGAAAAGAAAGAAGCTTATATTCTAAAAACCAAGCATCATGAAATTATTGACTTGGGTGATGATATTTATACGCAAGGCAGACCGCATCCGATGATTGATCCGGAAAAACGTATCGAGATGCTTGAGACATCTGGAAATGATCCGGAAACAGCAGTTATCATGCTTGATAATGTGATCGGCTACGGCAGTCATGACGATATGGCGAATGAATTAGCACCGACGATTAAACGAGTACTTGAAAATGCAAAAGAAGATGGGCGTGAGCTTGCAGTACTTGCAACAGTGGTAGGTACAGAGCAAGACCCTCAAGGTTATCAAAAACAAATTGATACGCTAAAAGAAAGTGGCGCTATCCTTTGTGAAACGAATGATCAAATGGTTCGTACAGCGATCAGCCTTGTAGGCGGTAAAGCAGAACAACCGGTACTTGATGTGCAAAAAGTAGAGCATACACCAGTTGATTTATCCGTAGACGAAAAAATTATGTCCTTAATCAATTCCAACCCTAGTGTTATCAATATTGGGCTGAAAAGCTTCACAGAAGCAGTGAAGGAAAGCGGATCTGAGTGTGTTCAATTTAACTGGCGTCCAATTGCCGGCGGTGATGAGAAGTTAATGAAAGTAATTCAATTTCTAAACTATTATGAAGGAGATACATCTAATGGGTTACAAAACAATTAATGAAGCAAATGAAGCTGTTATCCAGAAGATCGTAGCAGCTGCACCATTCTTAACGGATGTAGTGCCTGCTAAATCTGTTATTCCTGAATTGGAAGAGCATGTGCTGCTGCACGCAGGACCTCCAATTAAGTATGAAAATATGACAGATCCGATGCAAGGTTCTTGTATCGGAGCGATCCTTTTTGAAGGATGGGCAGAAGACGAAGAAGGAGCACGTGAACTGCTGGAAAATGATAAGATTACGTTTATTCCATGTCATCATGTGAATACCGTAGGACCAATGGGCGGTATCACTTCTCCTAACATGCCAGTACTTGTTGTTGTGAACAAGGAGTCTGGAAATGAAGCGTATTGCCAAATGAATGAAGGCATCGGTGCTGTATTGCGCTTTGGTGCTTATAACGATCAAGTAATTAACCGTCTGCACTGGATGAAAGATGTGCTAGGTCCAGTATTAAGTAAAGCATTGAAAACCATGGAAGGCGGCTTAAACGTGAATGTCCTGATTGCGAAATCTATCGCAATGGGAGATGAGTTCCACCAACGTAATATTGCAGCGTCATTGGCATTTTTAAAAGAAGTGACACCAGCTATTTCAGCTTTAGACGATGTTTCAGAAGAAAAAAGAACTGAAGTCATTCAATTCTTAGCTGATACGGATCAATTTTTCTTAAATATTGCGATGGCAACTGGGAAATCCATGATGGATGCGGCAGCAACCATTGAACATGGTACCGTGGTTACAGCATTATGCCGTAACGGTGAAAACTTTGGAATTCGTATTGCGGGTATGGGAGATGAATGGTTTACTGCTCCTGTTAATACACCGCAAGGATTATATTTCACTGGTTATTCAGCAGAAGATGCGAACACAGATATTGGTGACTCCGCGATTACAGAAACAATCGGCGTTGGCGGTGTAGCAATGATTGCTGCTCCTGCAGTAACACGGTTTGTTGGTTCAGGTGGATTTAACGATGCGCTTGAAACAAGTAATCAAATGACAGAAATTTATATTGGTGAAAACCCGAACTTTGCTATTCCAACTTGGGATTTCAAAGGGGCATGCTTAGGTCTTGATGCAAGAAAAGTTGTTGAAACAGGTATTACACCGGTTATCAATACTGGTATTGCGCATAAAGTTGCTGGATTCGGACAAATTGGTGCCGGTACGGTTAACCCGCCAATTGAATGTTTTGAAAAAGCAATTACAGCATATGCTGAAAAATTAGGTTTTACAGAATGATTTTAGAGGCGAGTGCGATTGGTTCAATCGCACTCCAACTCTTGAATGAGGGGAAAAAGTTCACGGTTCATAGTATTTTTAAAAAAGGATTGAATATTGTTGACTCTAACGGTGAATTGATATTCCTTGGTACGGATGAAAACGGGACTTTTCCATTTGGAATTTTACTGAATCCACAAACGAAGCAAACGGTGAAAGCAAGTATTGAAATTGGAGATACCTTCCTAGTCCGCAATAAACATCTTTCCCACAACCGCTTTGACATCACGTTTCATTATGCAAAGGTACTTCCGTTACATACGGATTTCGAGTGTGCCAATATAAATAAATTACAAGAAAATATGCAGCAAATTTCATTTCAGTCGTATGAAAATACGGATTTTGAATTAAAATATGTGTCAGCGTTGATCCAAAAATTACAGGATTCTTCAGAGAAACTGGAAGATGATTTCAGGTACTTTATCGGGCGCGGCCAAGGATTAACCCCAACAGGTGACGATATACTGGTTGGTATATTGTATGGCCATTTTCTCAACCCCTTTATTGCACCCAATCATCTTGAAACGTTGGGAAAACTGATACAAGAACCTTTAACAACGATTGTCAGCCAACGTTTTATAACTTGTGCGCTACAAGGTTTATTTAGTTCAAAAATCACAAATTTACAATATGATTCATCTTTGAAAAGTTTGAACAGCCTGATAGAAGTAGGCTCTTCTTCTGGGAAAGATACATTATACGGAATTTGCATGGCTTTAAATAAGGAGTGAAAATATGGGTGAAAACGTCGTTATTGCATTAGGTGGTAATGCAATTTTACAACCGAATCAAGAAGCAACCTATAATAATCAATTAGACAATGTGGTATCAGCAACAGGTCACATGATCGAAATCAGAGAAGCAGGACACAATATTGTTATTACACATGGGAATGGTCCACAAGTAGGTAATATCATCGTGCAGAATGAAGCTGCGAAAGATACGGTTCCAGCATTTCCAATCGATGTGTGTAATGCCGAATCCCAAGGATTTATCGGCTATATGCTGGAACAATCGCTAAAAAATCATATCAGCAAGCGCCAGATCAGTGCCAATGTGGCTACATTATTAACAATGGTAGAAGTGGACAAGAATGATAAAGCATTCCAAAATCCAACGAAACCAATCGGCGTATTCTTCTCAGAAGAAGAAGCAAAGCAAATGGAAGCAAAAGGCTATACCATGACAGAAGATGCAGGCCGCGGGTATAGAAGAGTTGTTCCTTCTCCAGAGCCAAAAGTAATACATGGCATTGACGAAATTCGCCAGTTAATTGATGAGACGATTGTTATCTCCTCTGGCGGCGGCGGTATCCCTATCTATCGCGATGAACAAGACCAAATCCACGGTGTAGAAGCAGTTATTGACAAAGACCGTTCCGGATTAAAACTTGCTCAACAGGTAGATGCAGATGTTTTCATGATGCTGACAGATGTACCGAATGTGTATATCAATTTCGGAAAAGAAAATGAACAAAAACTGAGCCAGGTTACGATTGAGGAAGCAGAACAATATGTAGCGGAAGATCAATTCCCTGCTGGAAGTATGCTTCCAAAAATTCAAGCAGGAATAGAAATGGCGAAATTAGGTAAAGAAGCGATTATCTGTTCATTGGATCAGGCAGTAGATGCTTTAGAAGGTAAAGCTGGTACACGTATCACAAAATAAGACAGTTAGAGTGGGAGGAAGCAACATATCCTCCCTCTTTTTATAATGATGAAGGAAACTACATATGGAATCACGTAAACACCCAGTCTGATTGAGCAAGCTGGGTGTTTCTTAGATGAAAATAATTTACTTTTAATGGAGATAAGGGTAATCTTAATTCATGCCGTTCATAAAAAATGATTTATTTTTAGTTGAATTAGCCAAAAATTCATATTTAATTCTACAATTATGTTCATGTTTTTCAGAAGCGTTTGTTTTAAAATAAGATTATCATTTGTATATGTGTATCCCATTACAGAATGAAAAGTAAATAAAATCTGATGAAAAAATGAAAAGCAGTGCTCATAGGTTCACATGATGATACTGCCTGGAAACGTAAAAAATAATACAGAACCTTATTGTTATATATATTCCTGTTGCCGTTCATGGTCTTTATGCACATAGCATGTTGCTTGAAATGAATGGATATGCGTACATTTGTAGATTAGGAAATGTATTGTTTAAGAAAAATGATAATAATTGTGAAAGAGTGGACAGACTATGAAAAGGTGCTGAAAATGGGCAAGCCATAGCTGTCTTGAAAAAAGATAATGTTCTATATAAAGGTATGAAATGAATGAGCTTTATGAGGAGGACGAGAGAATGAATAGTTACCCAGAAATGAATACCCCATTACGAACAATTATGACACCAGGGCCGGTTGAGGTGGACCCAAGAGTATTGCGTGTGATGAGCACACCAATTCTTGGACAATTTGATCCAGCTTTTACACAGATGATGAATGAAACGATGGAAATGCTAAGAGATGTTTTTCAAACGAAAAATAAATGGGCTTTCCCGGTAGATGGCACATCCCGTTCTGGAATCGAGGCTTTATTAAGCAGTGTCATTGAACCAGGGGATAAAGTGCTCGTTCCTATTTATGGGAGATTCGGCCATTTACTAACTGAAATTGCTGAAAGAAATAAAGCAGAAGTTCACACCATCCATTGTGAATGGGGAGAGGTTTTTGATCAGGAAGTAATCATTGAAGAAATGAAAAAAATAAAGCCTAAAGTGCTTGCTGTCGTACATGGAGAAACCTCTACAGGGTGTATGCAGCCGTTGGATCAAGTTGGACCAGCGTGCCGGGAAGCGGACGTATTATGTATCGTAGACGCTGTTGCGACAATTGGCGGAACACCGGTAAAAGTAGATGAATGGCAACTGGATGCGGTCATTGGCGGGACGCAAAAATGTCTGTCCGTTCCTTCTGGTATGGCACCAATCACATATAATGAACGTATTGAACGTATCCTTTCATCCCGCAAAAAGGTTGAAAAAGGGATTGCAACAGCTGATGATAATGTTGAAACACGTGAACCGATTCAAAGTAATTATTTTGATTTAAGTCAGTTACAGGATTATTGGGGACCTAGAAGACTGAACCATCATACAGAAGCAACTACGATGCTGTACGGATTACGGGAAGGCGTAAGAATTGTTTTACAGGAAGGGCTGTCCGCTCGGTTTGAACGTCATAAACTGCATGAAAAGGCGCTTATGGAAGGAATAAAAGCCATGGGGCTGGAGCTGTTTAATGATGTTGGCTGGAAACTGCCGATGGTAACTTGTATAAAAATTCCAGATGGTATTGATGGGGATTCTGTCAGAAGAATACTTCTTGAACAATTTGGAATTGAAATCGCAAGTTCCTTTGGTCCTTTACATGGGAAAATATGGCGTATCGGTACGATGGGATACAGCTGCCGGAAAGAAAATGTACTATTTGTTATTTCGGCAATGGAAGGTGTATTAATCCGTCATGGAGTACAGGTGAATGCTGGAAAAGGACTGCAAGCTGCACTTGACGTATACGAGTCTGCCGAGTAATGAAGCTGCGTAAAGATGCGAAAAATGATAGAAAGATTAAATTTAAACTGAAAGAACAGTCTGCAACAGGATTATTGCAGACTGTTCTTTTTAATATGCGAGGAAATTATGAAGCTAATAACGAACCTACTTTCCAAATCAGTTTTTCATTTTCTTGGAAAAAGAAAAACAATTCCTATACTGGTAGGCATGGTGCCCGCCTATTACGATGACAACGTTTATATACGTTCTTGTTCAGATGTGGTAGAATAACAATAGTGCATAATGGGATTTTATGTGCGTACTGGCATGAAAATGATGTCTAAATATAGAACATTGTTGAATTTCTTTCACAGTATAGGAAAATATAAAATTTAGCCAAGAAGTACGTTAACTGCAAAAAATGACAACCAACATGTTGATAAACCAAAAATATTTAAGCAAAAAATTACATATTATCTGTTTACGGAGTATGAAGCATAGACGTAAGCGTATAAATTGGCTTTCCATGTAAATGAAGGAGGATAAAATGTCTGAGCAGAAAGAATCTGAAAATAATCTGAATCCCGATAAACCAAAGAAAAAAAAGTTTACCATGCCTCATATCTATGTTATCCTGTTTACCTTTATCGTCCTGGCATCTATTGCCACTTACTTTATTCCTGCCGGGATGTATGACAGGGTTCCTGGACCAGAGGGAAGGGAAACCATTGATCCCAATTCTTTTCAAAGTGTCGAACAGTCACCAATTGGAATCATTGATTTTATGACTGCTATCCCTAGAGGATTAATTGAAGCTGGAGAAATTGTTTTCTTTACTTTTATTATAGGCGGTTTATTTGCAGTCATTAAAAAGACAGGGCTTATTGAAATTGGAGTAGATAAGCTGACTAGAAGGTTTTCAAGTAACAGTATTATGGTTATTCCGGTTTTATTTATCTTATTTGCAACAATATGCGGTTTAATCGGAACACAGGAGCTGAGCCTGGTGTATGTTCCTGTTATGCTGCCTTTAATGATTGCATTGGGATACGATTCCATTGTTGCTGCAGGTCTTGCTTTGATAGGTACGGCCGCTGGATTTACGACCGGCTTTCTTAACCCGGTGAACACAGGACTGGGCCAAAAAATATCCGGCTTACCGGTTTTTTCAGGCATAGAACTGCGGTTAATCGCTTTTGTGGTATTTGTTGTTATCGGATTGACTTATCTTATCCGTTATGCACAAAAAGTGAAGAAAAATCCAAAAGCCAGTCTGGTATATGAAGACGATGCAGATAAGAGGGAACAATACCTGGAAAAATCAGAAACAGGGAGTCCGCGTAAAGCTACCATCAGGCAAAAAATTGCGTCTGTGTTTATTTTGGTGTTCTTTTGTCTGTTAATATACGGCGTAGTGACGCAAGGATGGTTTATGATCGAAATGGCCGGGTTATTTATTCTCATGGGCGTTGTCGTTGGCAGAATCTCCGGATTAAATTTTACAGAAATCTGTGAGGGTTTCAATGATGGCTTTCGAGAAGTATTAATCGGCGCGTTTATTATTGGTGTTGCCCGAGCGGTTGCTGTCGTCATGGAAGATGGTATGGTAATGGATACTATTGTGAATAGTCTCGGCAGCCTTGTCGGCGAACTGCCATCTGTTTTTGGGGCAATTGGTATGGCAGTTGTGCAAATGCTGTTTAATTTCCTTGTGCCTTCCGGAAGTGGACAAGCTCTAGTGACCATGCCGATTATGGCACCTTTATCAGACTTGATTGGAGTGACACGTCAGACAGCTGTATTAGCTTATCAGTTTGGAGACGGGATTGGAAATCTGTTATACCCTACTTCTGGTTATTTTATGGCGACCATCGCTTTAGCTGGCGTATCATGGGAGAAATGGGTTCGATTTTATTTGCCGCTGTTCTTTATGTGGTTTGGAGCTGCGGTAGTCATTTTAATCATCGCTCAAGTCATGCAGTGGTCTTGATCATATAATCTGGCGAGCATTTATTCTTCGGAGGAAAACAAAGGCTTTGCCGGCCAGTGTAGGATGAACAGCAATACAGAAAAAGACAGGAAGCACGCTGTAAAGGTGTCTTCCTGTCTTTTTCTATACCTGAAGCAAGTTATATATTGAAAGATATAATAAGAAATCAATCAAGCTGCTGCTTCAGAAATTGAATCACTTTTTCAAATGCCTCGATAACTTGCGGATCTTCCATATCTTGATCGAATGAGTGTTTTCCGCCGGATATTGTAATCAGTTGATTAACCACTCCTGCTTCATCCAATACTTGTTTCATATGAACGGATTCTTGATATGGTACATCTTCATCCGCATCGCCATGTAATAATAAAGTCGGGGGATAGTTACTGTCTGCGAGACGGGCAGGACAGTATGCATTTAAGGAAGCTAGATCTTCTTTGGAACTTTTGCCCGTTACATAATCAATCCATTTTCCCTGCTGCCGGCAAAATAGATAGATGGCGTACCTTTTTTCAATTGGCGAACCAGCGATTTCCTTATCCATAATCAGCTGTTTGGCAAGCATTTCCGGAGCAGCAGGCATTTTTGTAAAATGTGGACTAGGCTCTGTATACCAGTCACCAGTGATGTCTCCGTAACCATAGAAGGAAACAATTGCCTTTGGCCGATTTTGGAGTGTCCCGGACATTAATGCCAGATAAGCACCAGCAGAAGAGCCGATGACAGCAATATTTTCTTTATCAAAGTCACATTGTTGGCTTCCTTCTTCTACGAGCCATCCAATCGCATCGCGTATATCTTCTACAATTTCCGGTAATTTCGTTTCCGGGGCCAGTCGATAGTCGATGGAAAATACGTGAAACCCGGCGTTGGTGTACAACTCAATCTGTTTTTTATCCAAATCATCTCTGGTGCCCCAAATTAAACCGCCGCCATGAATATACATGAGCAGCGGCGCTTGTTTTTCTGTCGTTTCATGCAATGTTCCATTTATTTCACATTCACGGCTTACTTTATACGTATATGTTTTCATGTTCGTCACTCGCTTTCATAATGAATATGATATCGGCATGTTATTGTGATGTCAAATGAAACTATACGATTGTATGTGTCAATTTTTTCTCGAAAGGATTTTCCCACCAGTATTTCCGGCCTCATCATTTTGTACACCTATAACTCGGCTAACGCGCTATCGCTTGTTCCCCTTGATGGAAGGTGAACGTTCTACAATTCAAGAACCTTCACCTTTCATCAAGGTATGGTATTTAAAAACTTTTTACTAACTTTCCCATCGCTGTAGAATGCGCTTCGTATAAAGGAATCACACCTTGCTTCACACCAATCGATGGCTGTGTTCGCTGACGTAATAACGAGGCTATTTTGACGGCTTTTTTCACCGCTCGCTGCTTTCGGTTACTACGCTGATGATGCTCTAAATAAGCTGTTCGTAAGGTTTGATTGAATATACCTTGTTTCACCTTTACCATTGCTTCTCCGCCTATTTCACTCCAATGCATCCCGCGTTTCTTCATGCGGAAGGATACATGCCGCTGATTGGATTCCATGGCTCCCAGCTTCCTGGCATCTTCTGGACAGGATGTCACGATTTCTCGCCAATCATAAATACGATCCCAATGACCAAGAATATACGAACGAAATTGCTTGATTTTCTCTATCTGTTTTTCTTCTTCCAAGGTGCTTTCATAGGTGTCTGTCTGAAGCTTGAAAGCATCTAAATCATGTTCTTTCAATGCTTTCCTGACTGCCTGTCTATATGCCTTTTCTGCACTCCCAAAACCACGATTCACAGCTTGGGCGACATGATAAGCATCCAATTGATTTAAAACAGGATGTTTCGACTGGGAAAAGGCTGTCTGAAACTTTTCTGCCGTATATCCTTGGCCACCATCACTATTCGTAACCACCTGAGCGTTTTCTAATGTATAACGACTTGCCGCCATGGCTTGTGTTTCATCCCAGAAAGCATCAGTGGTTTGCGTTGTCATGATAACGGTTGGCTGCTTCAGAGCTACACGTTTGCCATTCTTCTCCCAACCTTCATACATGACGGCGTGGTGTACTTCCATATGGCGTTTCTTCTGAAGTCCTCGAATAAACACTCCATCAGAAGTAGTCCACTTTTTTTCCTTCTGGTAAAGACGCTGCCTCTTCCATTTCTGTTACCATTTCCTGATCGGCTTTTGCCTGTGCTTTCCCTACTGTTTTCACCATATTTCCAACGGTTTGATGACTCAGGTGAACAGGTGTCCATTCTTCCAGCGTATGAGCTACTTCTCTATAAGTGCTTTCACTAGCCATCTCCGCCACCTTTAACTCAATCAATGGACTATATCGTTGGTTTTTGCGTATTCCCATCCATTCGTCAAAGGGATAGATAGACGCTCCTGCGGTATTGATCATCAAGGTATGAGAAAAAGTCACGGTTCCAAACATAAACTGTACGCTCCTGTTGTCTACTCGCTCTTTTTCCATCCTTCTGTAAGCTTTTGCGATACCAGGGCTTCATCTATTTCACTAAATATATCCCCAATGAAAGAAGTGAAGTACTCGTACATCGTCTGGTATGCCTGTTCCTCCATTTCAATGAAATTGGCTGTTTCCTTTATTATTTTATAGAGCTTTGATATAATAGTTTTCATGAGAAGGCCTCTTTCGTAAATGTATTATGCCGTGCAAAGCATACATTTTATGATAGAGTACCTTCTCTTTTTTAGCTATCTGGAAGTTCTTGAACCCTCGAGTATAATTTTACACATACTATACGATTTTCACTTGTCCTTTGCCCCCTATGTTGAGAGAGAGGGTTTAGCTGTGAAAAATGCGTGTTATGCTGCGTTTTGTCTAATAATATTATTTCACTTCCGTTTTCCGAAAGACCAGGAAACTGGCAAGATAGAAAAGGAGTATAAATAACAAACAGATAAGGATACTTTTGGCTATAAATGCACCGCTCATTGCGATTGTTAATTCGGATAAATCAATCCCATAAGGCGTATAAGCCATTATAGAATGAACGGTTTCATTCAAGCTTGAGATAGGTCCAAGGATTAAGCTGGTTATATACGTAGCAGCGATGACTAGAACAGCCTTTTTTAATAGGAACATATAGAAAATGCTGATCATCAGCTGACTTATAAAAAGGAGCAAGGATACACTGCTGGTTAAAAGGATGTTACCAAATAAACCTGCTGTGAATTCCCGGGTAGCTGCTTCTGATAAAATATTTAAAGTTGGTGTCGGGATAAAACCACTGAATGCAGTATTTGAAAAAGCAAAAATCATCGTGATGATTACGTAAGGCAAATACAACAATGCCATTAACATAAAAAAGGAAATCATTTTATTCATCATAATCGCATTTCTGCTGTGTCCGCCAGAAATGGCATTTTCAATGATTTTATTTTCAAAATCGGTCGTCAGGCAAATGCCTGCAGCGATACTTCCCAATAATGCCATCATCTGCGTTTCGGAAAATAGAGACAAGCTGCCTGATGCAGTTTCTAAACTTAAACGGCCTGTCGCTACATAATGGGAGCAGGCAGCAAAAATAATCGCACTGACCATAGCTAACATGAATAGTACCCATGGGGATATCGATTTGCTTAATTTAAAGAAATCGGCTTTTAATAGTTGCATCAGCTCGCACCTCCTATTAACTGAAGGTAATAGCTTTCTAAACTTTCTTCCTGCGTTGCGAAAGTGGTTACGATAATACCATGTTCGATCAAAGTTCGTGATAATTTCTCTTTTTCATTGGTGAAATCGTATAATTTCACGCTTTGATCAGGCTGCACAATAAAATTTTCTGTATGAAGGGATTCTCTCAGCACCTTCTGCAGCTTTTCTGGTTCGTTACAATGAATCAGAAGATGTTTATTAATTTGTTGTTCTAATGTGTCGTGGTTCAGTGTTTTTAGGGTTTTCCCTTCATTCATAATAATGAATTCATCTGCCGTTTGATGAAGCTCTGCTAAATGGTGGCTGGACAGCAGAATCGTCATTTGGTGTTTGGCGGCTAATTCTTTTATAAGCTGTCTCATCTCTGCAATGCCGCTTGGATCGAGCCCATTAACAGGTTCATCAATCATCAATATCTCCGGGTTGCCAAGCAGGGTGATAGCAATCCCTAAGCGCTGGCGCATTCCTAAGGAGAAATCTTTTGCTTTCTTTTTTCCGGTATGCCCTAATCCAACAAGCTCGAGTACTCGCTGTTCTGCATTTTCTTCTTGAATCCCTTTCATGATTTTATGAACGCGGAGATTATCCCGTGCGTTCATGTTGTCGAGGATACTGGGATTTTCAATCATACTGCCCATCTGCTTTCGTGCAGTCTGTAATGCTTTTTGACTGGAATGATGAAATAAATATAGCTCTCCGGAAGTAGGAAAGGACAAGCCGGCAATCATCCGCATGAGCGTTGTTTTACCGGCTCCATTTTGACCAATCAAACCGTAGATTTTTCCTTTTTCCAAAGCTACTGATACATCTTCTAATGCTTGAAAACCGTTATAGGATTTGGAGATGTTTTTTGCTTCCAGAATATAATGCGTCATTTTTTAGTGTCCTTTGTATGATTCAAGATTCCTTGTGCCATGGTCGTAAAAAATTCTGCCGGAACCAAAGCGATACCAATACTTTCCGGATTCTCGTCACCCAACACCATAAAATGGTCACCTGCTTGCATGTGGACCATATTTAAAGCCTTATCCGGCAATTGAACATAACCATCCTTCTCTAATGGAGTTGTGTTAAACATATGCTTCCCCTTTGGAGGGATTGGAAAGCCGCTTTCTTTTTGATCGTAATGAATGAAATTGTCCAAAGAAACATCAAATAAGGAGGCGAGGGCATCACAATGGATAATGTCCGGTAAAGACTCGCCGTTTTCCCACTTTGCAATGGATTGCCTGGTGACACCAATTTTTTCGGCTAATTCTTCTTGAGCGTAGTTATTTTCACTTCTTAAAAAAGAAAGATTTCGTGCTAAAGTAATTTTTTGCATGCTATGCATTCCTTTCATGGTGGTATACTTTTATTTTACCCTTTCATGAAAAGGATACAAGCTATGCAGGATAACCATTTATGTTAATGTCAGTTACGTATCAAAAATAGCTGTGCCTGACGTAACGTGAGGTGGTATGATGAAACTATCCATCGAGAGGGGATTTGGTTGGAAATGAAAAAAGAACGGTTCTCGATCAGTGAATTTGCTAAATCGACAGGCGTATCTGTACGAACACTGCATTATTATGATGAGAAGAACATATTGAAGCCAAAACGGGATGAAGATACGGGACATCGTGTGTATGAAAAAGAGGATATGATTCAGCTGCATAAAATTTTAACGATGAAATTTTTAGGAATGAGCTTAGAGGACATCAAGGATTATATGCAGCCCGATACGTTTGATTTAAGCTTTATTGATACATTACGATTGCAGGAATCAAAGTTGATGAAGGATAAGGAACAGATTGATATTGCATTAGAGGCTATCCAGCGGACGATCCCTCTATTAGAAAATGAAAAGGAGGTAGATCAAGCTGTACTTGTCAGTTTGCTGGCTAATATGCAAAACGAAAAGAAACAGCAGGAGCTGTCAAAAGGAATCATTAAAGAAGATATCATGAAGAAGATGTTTCCGCAGACGGCGAAGGAGAAGATGCTTTTTGAACAGGGAATATTGACATTTTACAAACGGGTCAAGGAGCATTGTGGAAAGCCAGCAGATCATCCAGAGGTGAGACAAATGCTGGGGGATTTTTATCATTTAATCTTAGAGATATTTGAAAAGGATTCTTTAGAAGAATTGTCAGATATTTTTTCTTTAGATATGGAAGACAAAGAGAGTGAAGAACAGCTGGAGGCATATATTCAAGAAATCGAGCGTCTTATCCCGACGCCGATTACGGAAGAGGAAGAGACGTGGCTTCAGCAAGTAACAATGGCTTATTTAAGTCCATTATGGGATGAGGAAGAAGGAGAGGATTAAATGGCATCATCGAAACAATCATCCAGTAATTTTATGAAGTTATTACTATCTACAAGGATACCAAAGCTTGTATTAATATTAGGCTTAATAGGAAGTGTATTGACCACCTTGGTCGGGCTCACGATTCCGCTTCTAACGAGAGAGCTTGTGGACGGATTTTCCATTGCTGATTTAGATTGGCGTTTTATTGTCATTATTATTGGTGTCTTTATTGTGCATGCACTGGTAGACGGATTGTCCGCTTATGCCCTGGCTTATGTCGGACAAAAGGTAGTAGCCAGGCTTCGGGAAATTTTGTGGAAAAAGCTGATTCGCCTGCCGGTTCCTTATTTTCAAAAGCAGCCAAGCGGAGAATCGGTCAGTCGTGTAATTAATGACACGGGGATTGTAAAAGATTTGGTTTCTCAGCATTTTCCGCAATTTATTTCCGGTCTGATTTCGATTATAGGGGCAGTTATCATTTTGCTTTTCATGGACTGGAAAATGACTTTAATCATGTTTATTGCTGTTCCGGTTACGTTAATGGTGATGTTGCCGCTCGGAAGAAAGATGGCAAAAGTATCACGCAGTCTCCAAGACCAGACAGCGAATTTCCAGGGAGAAATTCAGCAGACAGTCAGTGAAATCAAACTGATGAAATCTTCTACCGCAGAACAGCAAGAAGAGAAGCGGGGCTTGCGAGGAATCTTCAAGCTATTGCAGACTGGTTTAAAAGAAGCGAAGATTTTCTCGGTTATTGCTCCGTTTATGTATATGATCGTCATGCTTGTGATTGTGATGATTATTGGCTATGG
The DNA here is from genome assembly GCF_900166635.1 of Oceanobacillus timonensis. Lineage (NCBI taxonomy): Bacteria > Bacillati > Bacillota > Bacilli > Caryophanales > Bacillaceae > Oceanobacillus > Oceanobacillus timonensis. The sequence goes on along the minus strand of NZ_LT800497.1, from coordinate 3,760,928 downwards.
CGGTATTCGTGTGGAGCAGGGGACCATGACGACAGGGTCGCTTGTTGCTTTTCTCTTGTATTTATTCCAGATTGTGATGCCGCTCACCACCTTTGCGATGTTCTTTACGGAATTGCAAAAGGCAAAGGGAGCGACCGAACGCATTTCAGAAATTTTGCAGGAAGAAGAGGAAGAAGTATTACCTGGTTCTGTAAAACAAATTAGCGAGCTTCCGTTGGCGTTTAACGAAGTCAGCTTTTCTTATGAAGCAGGCGAGCAGGTCTTGCATAACATTTCATTTTCGGCGTCACCGGGAGAAATGGTTGCCTTCGCAGGGCCAAGCGGCGGCGGGAAAAGTACGGTATTTGGCTTGATTGAACGTTACTATGAGCCCAATGAAGGTGTGATTTTGCTTGGCGATGAATCGATTCAGGATATTTCGCTTGTCTCCTGGCGTTCACAACTTGGGTATGTATCACAGGAGAGCTCGATGATGTCAGGAACGATTCGTGATAATCTGACATATGGATTAGAAAATGCAGAAGCAATTGCGGCTGAAAAACTTTGGGAAGTAGCAGAAATGGCTTATGCTGCTCAATTTATTCAAGAGCTCCCAAATGGAATGGATACGCAAGTCGGCGAGCGTGGTACAAAATTATCGGGTGGACAGCGGCAGCGTATTAATATTGCCAGAGCTTTCTTACGTGACCCAAAGATTTTATTGCTGGATGAAGCCACAGCAAGTCTCGACAGTCAATCGGAACAGGTGGTGCAAAAAGCATTACAGCGATTGATGGAAGGAAGAACGACATTTGTGATCGCCCATCGTTTGGCGACGATTATTGATGCAGACCAGATTATCTTTATTGAAAATGGAGAGATCACCGGAAAAGGGACGCATCAGGAATTATTGGAGTCACATGAATTGTACCGTTCTTTTGCAGAACAGCAGTTGACGTGAAAAAGGGGCTGTTGCACAATCAGGAAACTGAGCGTGCAACAGTTTTTTTTGTATACACAAAAAAGCAGACCACAAAGGGTCTGCTCTCGTGTATTATTAACTTATGACTAATAAACAAATAATACAATTCAATTATACGCAAACTTCCGCTAACTATCAATTATATTTACCGATGGACGTGGAAGAAATGATTCCTTTAGATGATTCGGTCCGGCTCCACTGCCTCTTATGTGAAAGGATGGATTATAGAGAACTATTACAGGCATACTCTCCAAAAGGGAGAAAACCGGCAGTCGATCCAGTCATTCTATTTAAAGTCATTACCTACGCAGCTTCCCAAAAAATCTATTCTTCCCGAGGGATAGAAAAAGCTTGCCGCCGGGATATCAATTTTCGCTGGCTTCTTCAGGGGTATGCAGCTCCTGACCATGCGACCATCAGTCGATTCAAGCAAAAATATCTGACCGATACCGTGATGGAACAGCTCTTCTTTCAACAAGTCGTATGGCTCTACGAACAAAAAGCCATTACCGGAGAAACACTCTATATCGATGGCACAAAAATCGAAGCATATGCCAATCGGTATTCTTTCGTATGGAAAAAGGCAATCACCAAACATGAAGCGAAGATGTACGCCAAATGGCAAGCCCTTCTGGAACAGATCAATACGACGTACTGTCAGCTCTTCACAAGCCCCTATGAGACGTTTTTAGAAGATTTGAAAAAAGTGCTTGTTTTCCTGGAGAAAATACAGGAAGAAGAGAACATCACGTTTGTATATGGCAAAGGGAAAAGAAAAAACGTCCTTCAACGTTACCATGAACAAGTAAAGGAAATGCTTCAGCGCAAAGAACAATATGATGCTTCCAACGAAATTATGGGAGAGAAACGAAACAGCTATTCCAAAACAGACCATGATGCCACGTTTATGCGGATGAAAGACGATCATATGCGGAATGGCCAACTCAAGCCAGCTTACAATGTCCAGGCTGCCGTGGATGCGGAATTTATCGTTGGGATCAATGCGTTTTCCGATCGAAACGACACGACAACATTGATTCCGATGCTTCAATATTTAAAGGAGCACCTTCCTTTTACGTATCGCCATATCGTCGCAGATTCTGGATATGAAAGCGAAGAAAATTATGTGTATTTAAAGAAGCAAGAACAGATGGCCTATATCAAGCCGCAAAATCATGAGCGCAAGAAAAAAGCTTCTTTCAAAAAGGATATCAAATATCGGGAAAACATGACTTATGACAAAGGCACAGATACCTATACCTGCGCCAATGACCAGCAATTACATGCCATTCGAAACTACACGCGAACCTCGCAGACAGGCTACCAATCTCAAGTAACGGTGTACGAAAGTGAAGACTGTACAGGGTGCCCGTTCAAAGAAAAATGTACGAAAGCCAAAGGGAATCGCCAACTGCATGTAGCCAAGGAATTTCTGGCTTACCGGGAAACCGCGCAAGAAAATATTCTAACAGAAACAGGCACACTGTACCGTATGAATCGTTCCATTCAAGTGGAAGGAACATTCGGCGTGTTGAAGGAAGATTATCAACTGAAAAAGTTTCGTACGCGAGGAACAGGGAATGTACGAAACGAGCTATTGATTCTGGCATTTGGTTATAATCTTAATAAAATACATACAAAAATCCAAGCTGATCGCCTGAATCTTTATTATCATCCATTAAAGACCGCTTAAAAAATTTTAAAAAAGGTGAAGCTTATTTAACTGCGTCAAAAAACGATTGATTTTCCCTTTATCACCATAAATAAAATAATGAATCTTAAAAAGAGCAATCTCATATAGAAAAAAGAGCTGTCAGCAAATGCATAATATGCATTTTGCGACAGCTCCTTTCTATCATTTTTTAGGAAAATAGTTGTGAAATCATACTTTTATCGTGATATCTTTCATTAAGCGATAATTGGTTCCATAAAGAGCCACAACTAGCACCAGACTTAATGGGATGGTAACAAAGGTTGGTAAATAAAAGACTTGAGAGAAAAAAGAAAAAAGTGTCATTTCCATTAGAATCCCTGTTATTGCTAAAATGAAGAGGCTAAGAACAATTGAAAAAAGTCCATACAGCCAGCCTGAACGGTAAAAGGTTAACCCTATCATCCAGCCGATTAAATAATAAATAAGGTGTACAATGACAAAACTGCCAAAAGTATCAATAAATGCAGAGAAGCTACTAGTGAAATCAACTTCGGGTGCATGTATATTCCATCCTACCCAGCCTGATACAAATTGGATGATAAAAGCTAACAACATGAAGATGATCGTTATTGTCACTGCTAGTAAGACGGTCGATATCAATGTGCCAAAAAAGAAATTTTTTCTGGTAGCGCCTTGCAGCATATAATAATAAAAGAAAGACGACGTTGTCAGAATACCAAGAACGAGCATGTAAATAGATGATGAGCCGTTTGAGAAATTTGCCAAGTCGATAAAACTGGAGTGTGGACCGGTAGCAAAACTTATAACGACAATGTAGATCACAAACATAAAGGAAAGAAACCATGTCGTCCATTTCGCTTGTTCCATAAACAAGAACCTTCCTATTTTTCTCGGTGATAAGATAATAGAATTCATTCTTCTTCCTCCTTCGTCAAATGCACAAACAAATCATGCAGAGAGAGCGGTCCAATTTCAAGTCCAGCTTGATTTGCGGCATTTCTTTGCTGTTCCGTCATTTCCCCGTACACCATAACGGATTTTGTTCCGCCAAGTATTTGACTGTTTAAAATCTCTAACCCTTCAGTAAATGCATCTATTTGTTCCTGTGAACCTGTAATGGAAAATCCTTTAGAAATAATCTGTTCATTGGTGTCCTGCAATAAAACCTTTCCGTTATGAATCATCAGCACCTCATCAAACAGGTAATCTGTTTCCGAAACAAGATGTGTCGAAAAGATAATGGTTCTTGGATGCTCCTCTTGATCATTTAATATTTCGTTATAAAATATTTCTCTTGTCGGCGCATCCATTCCTAAATAAGCTTCATCAAAAATGGTTAAAGGAGCTCTAGTTGCTAAACCAATAATCGCTTGAAACGCTGATTTTTTTCCTTTCGACAGCTGATTCACCTTTTTATTTAAAGGAAGCTTGAACGTTTCAGCTAACTGAAGGGCAAAGGTATCATCAAAATTTGGGCGGAAGTAAGCCATTTCCTTTAATGTTTCGCCAACCTTATCATAGCTGTATTCCAAATCTTTGTGCTGATCAAATAGGAAGATTGTGCCCTGCATAATTCTTGGATTTTCAAAAGGGTCTTCACCATCAATGGTAAGACTTCCTGCATCTGCTTTTCGAAAAGATGCCAAAACAGAGAGCAACGTTGTTTTTCCAGCTCCATTTCTTCCTAATAAACCATGAATTTTTCCAGGTGTGAGCTGAAAACTAATTTGATCGATAGCAGTAAAATCTTTATATTGTACACGGATATTTGAGGCTTCAACTGCATAACTCATGCGTTATCCCCCTTTTTTGCTTTTTTAATTAAATCAATAATTTCATCCTCTGTAATACGAAGCTTCTCTGCTTCCTGGACTAAGCCGATAACGTAATCTTCCATAAAGTCCTGCTTTCGTTTTTGAACGAGTTTTTGTTTTGCTCCTTCTGCGACAAACATGCCGACACCCCGCTTTTTGTATAAAATGCCTTCGTCTACAAGCTGTGTAACGCCTTTGGAAATAGTGGCGTGATTAATTTTATAAAATTGCACCAGCTGATTGGTGGAAGGGGCTTGCTCGCCTTCTTTCAGCTGATCATTGACAATCTGGTCTTCAATCTGTTCCCGGACTTGGAGAAAAATAGGTTTATCACTTCGAAATTGTGTGGACATGATGCGTGTAGCCTCCTTTCTGGCAAGTTTTTATAATCGAATTGGTACGTTTTTGGTCAGACGGTAGTTACAGATAATTAAAATGGCTATCATGATAAAGAAAATAGCATAGGGTCCCATGCTGATAATGTGCGAGTTAGAGGTGAAAAAGTTAATCGTATGTGCAATATCATCCTGATCCTGCAACAATGCGGATATCCCGAAAAATGGAAAGGAAAGAAGGATAAATAATAATCCAATCTTCCAGCGAAACCGATAAAAACCAAGCCCCATAAACCAGCCAATTAAAAGATAGAGAAAATGGCTGACAGAATAATCGGCTATACTTTTTAGAAAAGATAATATGCCACCGCTGCTCAATAAATCTGACCATGGAACAGTAAAACCGAAAGCTGGAACAAGTGTCTCAAATAAACCAATCATGAGGCTCATCGCAAAAGCTAAAATAACGGAAAGCAACACGGATGCGAATAAAGAAGCTTTAAAGAACTTTTTCCGGGAGATCCCTAATTTAAAGTAGTAGTCTAAGAACCCATAAGAATAAAGCAATCCGATAATCAACAAAAATACATTCGAAGTTGTATTGCTAACATCAAGGTTATCCAAGACACCCCAATGATTTGCTATCGTAATTCCAATCGTCAACATAATCATTATGCCGAAAAACCAAGCAGCCCATTTCATCTGTTCTGCGAATAAAGCCCATCCTAATTGCGATTGTTTCATGCTTCTTCACCTTCCTTTGTCAAATGAATAAAGAGATTATTTAAAGATAATGTGCCAATCTCTAAACCAAGCTCAGCTGCTTCTCGCTGCGCTTGTTCCGTCAACGTTCCATACACCATCACAGATTTTGTGCCGCCAAGCGACTTCTCATGAATCACTTTCATTGTTTTTGTAAATGCATTCACATCTTCTTTAGATCCTGTAATAGAGAAGCCTTTTTCCAGAAGCTGCTCACTTGTTTCCTGCAATAAAACCTTGCCATTATTGATCATAAGTACTTCATCAAAGAGGTATTCCATTTCGGAAACAAGGTGGGTAGAAAATAAAATCGTACGCGGATGTCTTTCCTGTTCTAATAAGATTTCTTTATAAAATAACTCTCTTGCCGGTGCATCCATACCCAGATAGGCTTCATCAAAAATCGTAAGCGGCGTTCTGCTTGCCAGACCAATGGTGACCTGTAAAGCGGAATACTGTCCTTTGGATAATTGGTCAGCGCTTTTATCCATCGGAATGTTAAACTTTGCTGCTAAATCTTTGGCATAAGCTTCGTCAAAATTCGGATGAAAATAGAGCATCTCTTTGATTAATTTGGCAATTTTATCGTAGTCATAGGTGTTATCTTTATCATAAATAAAAGATGTTCCCTGCAAGATCCGTTCGTTTTCAAAAGGGTCTTCTCCATCAATGGCAATCGAGCCATGCTTTACTTTGTGAAAGGAAGCAAGGTGCATTAACAAGGTGGTTTTACCAGCGCCGTTTCTTCCTAATATGCCATGAACTTTGCCTGGGGACAGTATAAAGGTTACATCTTCTAACGCTTTAAACTTCTTATAATGTACCGTTAAATGGCGTACTTCAATGGAATAAGGCATATACATTCTCCTTTATATATATTTTTAACACGTATACTGTTATGGTTATATACTTATGTGTATAACCGTAACAGTGTGATGATGAATTGTCAATAAAATATAGAATGCCTTCTGCAAAATAGGCTATAATAGAAAGAAATATTCCTATTTACGAAAATATAAAATAGGCAAAGAAATTTGTTTGAAACGTATGATATATTGGAAAGTAAGTTGAAAACGTAAAAAGAAAATGCCCTAAGAACCTTATGAGATGAAAAGGAAAAGTAAGAGACAGATGAGGAACGAAGGTAGTTCCCATTTAAAATTGGTGGAGAATGGGAGATGTATGTATGATGACAGAAGCATTAACAGTTAAAAATATCGTATTGGGAGAGGGGAAACCGTGTATTTGTATTCCTTTAACTTCTTCCACAAAAGCAGCCCTTATTGAGGAGGCTGCGCGTTACCAGCAGGAGGGAGCAGATGTTGTAGAATGGCGTGCTGATATCTTTGAAGAAGTGGAAAATCATACAGCTGTGGAGCAGGTGTTAAAAGACTTAACGGCAGTTTTAAAAGGAATTCCGCTTATTTTTACCTTCCGCAGCCATCAAGAGGGAGGAGAGAAGGAGCTTTCCACAGCGGATTATGTGGCACTGAATCAATTTGTTATCGAGACTGGTCTGGTCGATTTTGTGGACGTTGAACTCTATCAGGGAGAAGATACAGTTCAGAATCTGATTTCTACAGCTCATCAACAGCATACATATGTGATTGTTTCGAATCATGATTTTCAAAAAACACCGCCTAAATCTGACATTGTCAGTCGTCTAAAACAAGCAGAGGAGCTTGGCGGTGATGTATTAAAAATTGCTGTTATGCCAAAGGAGACAGACGATGTGTTAGCGTTGCTCGCTGCAACAAATGAAATGAAAAAGGATACAAAGAAACCGATGATTACAATGGCAATGGGTCCGCTTGGAGTAGTCAGCCGGTTATCCGGTCAAGTTTTCGGATCTGCTTTAACTTTTGGAGCGGGAGAAAAAGCTTCTGCGCCGGGACAGGTACCGGTTGGAGAGCTGCGGCAAGTGCTGGATGTGCTGGATAAGTCAATGGGTGATTGATAAGGGGTTTAAAAATAAAGCGCACGAAAAAAAAGGATGTTGATATGGCTGTTAGGATAAGCAGCTGCTCATCGAGATCCTTTTTGTTCTTCACGCTTATTCAATAAACACGTCCTAAACCGTCATAGTTATTTTAGGAATCTGACTGTCTCTCTTTTCTCTATTTTCAGCTATATCTATTGCAGCTGCGTAGCCAAACACCATTGATGCTCCAATCGTCGCACCTGGTCTGGGATAGGTTTCTCCCATGACAGAGGCGGTACAATTTCCGGTAGCATATAATCCTGGAATGGATCGACCCTCTTTTGTCAGCACTCTTGCAGATTCATCAATAACAAGTCCGCCTTTGGTGCCAATATCGCCAGGATATATTGGGATGGCATAGTAAGGTGCTTTATCTAGTGATGCCAGATTCGGATTTGCCAATGTCGGGTCGCCATAGTATCTGTCATAAGCACTGTCACCACGATGGTAATCTTCATCTTTTCCATTTGTTGCAAAGGTATTAAATCTGGAAATGGTGTGAGCAAGTTTCTCTGGAGGGACATTGATTTGCTTCGCTAATTCTTCTGGAGTATCTGCTTTTTTAGCATATCCACTTTCAAACCATTCTTTAGGGAGCGGCTGCAATGGCATGATTCCAAAAACGAGATACCGATTTTTAACTCGTTTATCAAAAATCATCCATGATGGTATGGTGGAGCTTTGTTCTGTATTATTTTTATACATTTGATCGACAAATTCATGATATGGAACGGATTCGTTGATATAGCGTTCGCCATTGCTGTTCACAATAATCAATCCAGGTGTAGCGCGCTCCGCAACAGGCATAAATGCCGGGGATCCAGGAGGTGCGGATGTAGGCGTTCCCCACATTTTGTCCATTAAATCCAATTGTGCACCCAGTTTTACTCCTGAAGCAATCACATCACCTGTCTGTTCTTCAGCTGATAATGTCCATTCCGTATTAGTGGGCTGTGGCAAATACTTTTCCCGCAGTTCTTTACTATGAGAAAATCCGCCCGAAGCAAAAACAACACCTTGACGAGCCTGAATGTTGACTTCCTTTCCATTTCTTTCGGCGATAATTCCTGTGACGCGATTATTTTCATAAATCAAGTCTTTAAATGGTGTTTGGAGCCAAACTTCACCGCCTGCTTCTTTGAGAGAGGTATATAGACGGGCAACAACAGCTTCTCCCAAAGTGGTCGGCTTGTATCCGGAAATGAGCGTGCGGATAAGACGCATTCCTACTTTCATTGCCTTTGCCTTTCCAATCCACGTCCTCATAATCATATTCACCTTATGGAATTCACTTGATTTAAGTACCATCCCTTTTGTTGGTAAACCAGATGTACGTAAATACTGCAAATCATCTCCTAATTTTCGAAGGTCGAAAAGCTGCGCTTCAACTGCTCTGCCTGAAGCTAACCCACCAGGTGCTTCTGGATAATAATCGGAATACTTGGGTGTGTATTCCCATCTGAAATGTTCCGTGTTTTCATGTAAATAGGATACCATTTCCGGGCCTTTTGTCAGATAAGCATTTTTTAATGTGTCTGGCACTCGGTCACCGATAGTGGAATCCAAGTATGTTTTTGCCTGCTCATACGTATCCTTGACTCCAGCCTCGTCTAAATAAGGATTATTTGGGATCCAGATGGTTCCACCTGATTTAGAGGTGGAGCCGCCGAATAAGGCTGTTTTTTCAATGACAATGACCGAGAGTCCGCGTAATTTTGCAGTTAAAGCAGTCGTTAATCCTCCAGCACCTGAACCGACGACAACAACATCATAGTGATTATCCCACTGTTTTTCCAAAATTGTGACCTCCCTTTCCATACTTCGAGTTATGTTATAATATACTATGCTCTATTTTAAGTATAATGCTTTTTGTAATCGCTTTCAAAGAATGGAACCTGCCTGTTAATATGGTTAAACAACAGGAGAATGTAATCTGTACAACGATGAAAAGAGATTTGGTAAGGTGGTTAGAAAATGTTCAAAATATCAATATTGGACAAGAAACTAATAAATGAATTCGATTGTTATTGAAGGAGGGAAAATAGATGTTAGCAACGTTAGAACAAGTAGGAAATGAATATATAGCAACATTTGAACGTCATTGGGAAAATACAGTAGAAGAAGTATGGTCTGTTCTTACACAGAATAACAAACTGCAGCAATGGATGCCGAATTTAGAAGTGGTAGACTTGCGTAAGAATGGAACGATGACATTCCATATGAATGATGGGACAGGAAACTCCTTTGGTATTTCTATTTTAGATTTTCAAGCGCAGTCTCATTGGCAATTTGAATGGGGAGATGAATCTGTCCGGTTTGAATTGGAAGCGGAAGAAGAGGGATGTAAGTTCGTATTAAAAGAATATATTCCGATACTAAATGACCATACTCCCAAAGATTTAGCTGGCTGGCATATCTGTTTAGATATGTTTCAGGCAGCGCTGAATGGGGAACCAATAGATTTTCCAGTGGAATCATGGAAAGCGGAGTATGAAGCATATAAAAAGATAGTACAACCATTTTTAGAGGAAGATAAATAAAATAACAGTGCCTCCAAAAGCATCAGCTCTTGAGGCACTGTTGTTGTCTATTAATATGGATCTGCGTCATGTCCGATATCTTCTGCATGTTTCGGAGCCTGTTCGGCATCCGATGCACCTAGTGGGTTTTGGCTGGTGCCATGCTTTTTCGTCTGCTCTAAACCTTCTCGCAGACGGCGTCCGTATTCTTCATCCGCTTCTTCTGCCAATGCAATCATCTTATCCTGGATTTTCTTGTCACAGGTTGATAAATCACCAATCAGGTTGGATAATAATTCATCTTTTTCCCAGTCCTCAAACTGACGGAAGGTTTCGCCGGCCTGTTTCGTGTTGTCATTGCGTTTAATCGATTCACGTACCAGGTTTCCCTCTGCATGAGGTGTATACTCTTTACCAGTTTGTTCTGCCTCTTCCAGACCGCCGAGTACAGATGGTTCATAATTGACATGTGGGTTCTGGCCGGGTGCTTTATCATTTTGCTGACGTAACTGGCCGCCTTCCTGATTGGTTGCCACACGTTTTTTCGCCGCATTAATCGGTACTTGCAAGTAGTTCGCACCGACACGATAACGCTGTGTATCAGAGTAGGAGAAAGTACGACCCTGAAGCATTTTATCATCCGAAAAATCCAGCCCGTCAACTAATACACCGGTACCGAATGACGCCTGCTCTACTTCTGTAAAATAATTCTCCGGATTTTTATTTAATACCATTTTACCGACCGGCAGCCATGGAAATTTATCCTCCGGCCACAGTTTGGTATCATCTAATGGATCAAAATCAAGCTCCGGATGATCATCGTCTGACATGATTTGTACCAGCAGTTCCCATTCCGGATAATCCTCTTTTTCAATGGCATCATATAAATCCTGTGTCGCATGGTTAAAATTCTCGCCTTGAATTTCCGCAGCTTCTTTCATGGTTAAATTTTTAATCCCTTGTTTCGGCTCCCAATGGTACTTCACAAGAACTGCTTCTCCATCTTGATTAACCCATTTGTAGGTATTTACACCAGAACCTTGCATCATGCGGTAATTGGCAGGAATACCCCACGGTGAATAAATAAATGTTACCATATGAAACGATTCTGGCGAGTTGGCGCAAAAATCAAAGAAGCGCTCGGAATCTTGAATATTTGTTACGGGGTCTGGTCGGAAAGCATGAATCATATCTGGGAATTTCATCGCATCACGAATAAAGAAAATCTTGATGTTGTTGCCTACAAGATCCCAGTTGCCATCCTCAGTGTAAAATTTCACTGCAAAACCGCGCGGATCACGGACCGTTTCTGGAGAATGCGTACCATGAACTACTGTTGAGAAGCGGACAAATACAGGTGTCTGTTTGCCTTTATCCTGAAAAACTTTTGCTCTAGTATATTTGGAAGCAGGGTCATCTCCGACGGTTCCATAGGTTTCGAAATAGCCGTGCGCTCCGGCGCCTCGGGCGTGGACAATACGTTCCGGCACTTTTTCACGGTCAAAGTGACTGATTTTTTCAATGAAATCATAGTTCTCTAACGTTGCCGGCCCACGATTACTGACTGTACGGATATTTTGATTATTGGTAACAGGATGGCCTTGACGGGTTGTTAACGTCTTATCATTTTCTATATTGGTTTGATTAGTGGATTTTTCTTTATCAGACATGTGTTCAACCTCATTTCCTTTATAGATTTCTTCTTCATTAGGATAGCCAATTCAGATGAATTTAACCGTGCATAAAGGATATTTGCCAAATAAAAAACGAATGCAGATACGATATCCGCATTCGTTTACATATATATTAAAAAGCAGCTGTCCAGCCGCCATCAGCTGTAATGACTGTTCCATTTACAAAGCTGGATTCATCTGAAGCTAAGAATAAAGCAACCTGTGCAATTTCTTCCGATTGTCCAGACCTTGGCGATAAACCATGTGTTAATTGTGTGCGACTGATTCCAAACTCATTCACATTTGACATCGAAGAGCTAATATTCGTTTCAACGGCACCCGGAGCAATGGCATTGCAGCGAATTCCTTCTTTGGCATACATAAAGCCTGTATTTTTGGTTAAACCAACAACGGCATGTTTCGATGCAACATAAGTAGCTCCGGCATGTGCTCCGTTTAATCCTCCTGTAGAAGCGGTATTAATAATATTTCCTTTGCCTTGTTTCAAGAAGATGGGAATGACTTTTCGGATGGCGCGCATAACACCTTTTGTATTGACATCAAAAATAAGATCCCATTTTTCATCACCAATATCTCCGGCAGCTTCCATGCCATCCATGATGCCAGCATTATTCACTAAGATATCAAGTGTTCCAAATGAAGAAACAGCTGTATCAATCATACTTTCGATATCTTCCAGCTTGGCAACATTTACTTCCAGCGCTTTTGCTGTACCGCCGCTGTTCGTAATTGCTTGGACTGTTTCTTCTGCACCCTCCAAATTCAAGTCTGCAACAATTATTTTAGCGCCTTCTTTTGCATACAATTCTGCAATCGCCTTCCCCATACCGGAAGCTGCTCCAGTTACAACCGCTACTTTGTCTTTTAATTTCATTTTGAGCCCTCCTTAAAAAATTGTGCCCCTCTCTTATCCATCTTATAATAGGGGTAACCTGCTAACAATATGCAAAACGTGTCGATACTGTATGTTTATCAACACTTTCACACTTATTTGTCTATTTACTTCATTTTGGGAGGCATCTGCAAATGTCAAAACCTGAAGATCGACGGATTAACAAATCAAAAAAAGCGATGCGTCATGCGCTTATTCAATTAATTGAGGAGAAGGATTTTAACAAAATTACGGTAACTGATATTGTGGAGTGTGCAGATTTGAACAGGGGGACTTTCTACAGACATTATACGACGCAAACAGATATTTTAAATGAATTGACTGAGGATGTGATGGCAGATTTAATGAAAGCTTATCGCATGCCTTATAAAGAACAGCATATTTTTGTCGTCAATGAGTTGTCTGCTTCAACAATTAAGATTTTTGAGCACGTAGAAAATTATCAGAGTTTCTATGCATTAATGTTTCAGACGGATCGGCTTCCTTCTTTTCAAGCGCAAATTTTTCATGTGTTAAAAGATTTGGCGATTCACGATTTGATGCGTACAAAAAAAGAAGCGGTTCAGCCGGATCCTACAATGCAGGCGAGCTTTTTTGCAAGTGCGATTATTGGTATGATATCGGAATGGGCAGAAAAGGATTTTATTTATAGTGCAGATTATATGGCAGAACAGCTTTTATTCATTTTGCAAAGTATGAGACAAGTACATATCCTGCGTCCCCGAGTATAAATAAACATCTGTCCCTTTTTCTGAAAATAGATGAGAAAGGGTTGACCTTTTTAGAAGAGCGTTTAAAATAGGGATAAACTTATTTTTTAGAAAAGTTCAACCGGATATAAAAAAGCAATACTTCATATTGGGGAAATAATGAAGTTTACAAATAAAAGTGGAGGTTAAATCATGCCAATTAAAATTCCTAGAGAGTTACCGGCAAAAGAAATTCTAGAAGAGGAAAATATCTTTGTGATGGATGAGCAGCGTGCTGCTTCACAGGAAATCCGTCCGCTTAGTATTCTTATTCTGAATTTAATGCCGGAAAAACAAAAAGCAGAAACACAGCTGTTACGCTATTTAGGGAATACGCCGCTGCAAGTGCGGATTTCTTTTTTAAGGATGGCTTCGCATGAATCAAAGACAACCAGTCAGAACCATCTGAATACCTTTTATAAGACGTTTGAAGAAGTGCGGGATAAAACATTTGATGGCATGATTATAACAGGTTCTCCTGTCGAACATCTAGATTTTGCTGATGTGGATTATTGGGAAGAATTGCAGGAAATTATGGATTGGACAAATGACCATGTGACCTCCACGCTCCATATCTGTTGGGGGGCACAGGCAGCTTTATATCATCATTATGGCATTGATAAACACCCACTTTCGAAAAAATGTTTTGGTATCTTTGAGCATGACGTATTGACACCGAAAGAGCGGCTGGTGAGAGGATTTGATGAAGTATTTTTAGCACCGCATTCCCGCTATACAACGGTGTCTGCAGAAGAAATTGAAAACCATCCGGATTTGCAGCTGGTTGCGGAGTCCGAAAAGGCCGGCGTATTCTTGCTTGCTTCCAAGGATGGAAAGCATATTATGGCAACGGGTCATTTAGAATATACAGCGTCAACACTGAAAGAAGAATATGAAAGAGACCATGCCCGCGGGGTGGATACGGAAATACCGGAAAATTATTATCCGGATAATGACCCGGACAAGCGGCCAAAGCATCGGTGGAAAAGCCATTCCAGTCTGTTGTTTTCGAATTGGTTGAATTATTATGTGTATCAGGAAACTCCGTATGTGTGGGGTGGAGAGTGAAAATAGAGGCAAATGTAGTACCATTAAAGATAATGATTTCTTTTGGTTTTGTTGATTGATCTATTGAATGAATTGCGGTGTATTGCTTCGGCTTGCACTTAAGGGGTTCGGATGCGTCCGGCCCTCTTTTAATATGTAAAAATAAGGCAGCGGGCAAGACCTGCCTTATTTTTATGGATCAAACCCGCCAGTAATTATCTCGCGGGTTTGACCCATATCGTTTTTGACAAAACAGAAGCATGTTCATAAGCATCAATTAATCCCTGTTGTTGAATGTCTGTTTTGGAGATGCTTTTGTATTTCAGGACGATGGCGAACACGGATGAAAATGGAAAAGGGTCCATACTAATCGTTTCGGTATCTGCCCAGCTGATAGAAAAAGCAGATGGCAAATCAGAAGCATTGTTGGATATAGCTAATCCATTTTTAAAAAAAGGGTGGAGGTCTTTATCCGCAGCTCCGGCTTCATTTAAACATACAAATAGGGAAAGCGTATCAGAAAACTGCAAAAGCGTATAATCTGCTGCGAACTGCTTCTTGTCAAAATCTTTCATCGTACTGATCAGCGATTCCTGTCGTTCTGCTTCTTGTTGCACAAAGTTTTTTGCTTCCTTCACAGAGACTTCTGCCAGGAAGTGTTTATAATGTTCACTGCAGAGCAATGCTGCATAACTGTCTTGTTCCTGAACTTGATTTATTCCGTGTGTATATAATACCGTTTTTGGAATCACCGGGAAATCCATAAATGAATACGGCTGATTTGCCTTGTCATTCCAAAAAGGCTGCCGGTCAAACGCTTCCCAACCAGAATCATGCTGGTAAGCAGCATAGATAACAGCATCCTGATAAGACGTATGATTGAAATAAACAGGGTCTAACTGTTTCAACATTTCTCCTGATAAAAGCGCATGATCCACTTGCGATATGAATATAAAATGTTCCCCTTGATCTCGGATAATCATCTGAAGCCTTCTTTCCACCATAATGGTCGTTTTTGGTTGCTTAAAGGTTCGGTTCATATGCCATGATAAAGTATGCCTTCCAGTTATAAAAAAGACGATGATTCCCTCACCGTCTTTTTCTATTTTAAATCATTTTATCAAAGTGTATCCGTTTATATAAAGTATAAAAGATGGGGATACCTATTAGTAGTACGATTAATTCACTGGCTGCAGTTGTAAGCCATGTAAATAGGAATGGCAGATGTACGGCAATATTCAACATAAAGGCGATAATAAACATATTAAAACTGAAAATCAACGTATTCAGGAAGAATAATGCCAATGTGTTTTTAATATATTTTTTCAAGAAAATCATGATTCCTAAGGATATAGCAGTGTGTGCTGTTCCGAATAAGAGATCCAGACCGCCTGCCATGGAAAATAAGTTAGAAGCAAATACACCAACTGTAATCCCGAAAAAGTATCGTTTATCAAAGATAATTAAATGGTTAAACATCTCAGATATCCGAAATTGAATCGCTCCGAATGCAACTGGCGAGACCAGCAAAGATACGGCAACATATAATGCTGCAATAATACCGTTAACCACAAGTGTCTTTATATTCATTTGTTGTTTTTCCTCCTAGTTTTTTAGCGTGGGATGGTTACGAACCACGTTCAATTCTGCTTATGATACCAGTGTTTACGGGTGTTTGTAAATAGAAATGTGTAAAATATGTGTAAAACGAATCACATTGTGGAAAAAATACGAGTCGCCTTATCTCTATCGACGTATCTTTTTTCTTTAAGCAGATGAGTGTAAACCCGAATTGTAGTATCGACATCAGAGTGTCCTAGCTGTTCGGAAATATATTGTATAGATACATCCTTGTACAGCAATACCGAGGCATAAGTATGTCTCAACCCGTGTATAGAAACGCCGTCAAGTTCTAATGATTCAAACAATTTTCTTAACGCTTTGTTCACTCCTGTGTTACTGTAAATTTTATATTTTGAGGCCGGATTGAAAAATACGAGCTGGTGTATATTTTCAGGTACTTCTTCAAAGAATTTTTTAAATACCTTCATGGTCCGAGGGTCCATGTTTATGACACGGTTAGAGCTTTCAGTCTTTGTGATTCGCACTCCGTTTTCAGTCGTTGGCAAATAGCCCCACGATTTATTGACATCAATCGTATTATTAACAAAATCAAAGTCTTTTCTGGTTAAGGCCGCCATCTCCGCAAACCGCATGCCCGATGTCAAAGCCAGCAGAATAATATAATAAACCGAACGGTGTTCTTTTTCCAGGTAGTCAAATAGTGCGTGTAATAGCGTTTGACTTTCACTGTATTGCAAGTGCTTCTCTATTGCCCGTTTACCATCTTTTCCCGACAAAACTACTTTACGCGTGAAATCGATATGAATAATCCCATCGTCCATCGCATCGCGCACGCAGGCTCTAATATGAGAATTCACTTTCTTTACCGTTTCTCTAGAATAGCTCTCACCTAACTTGTTAATAAATGCTTGATATTCATTATAATTAATGTGTTGTAGCGGCGTATCTTGAAAATACTCTTTTATATAGTTCAGCGTGTAATCGTATAGTTGTCTTGTCCCTTTTGAAACATGGTTTTTATAAAGGTTAGCCCATTGCTCGAAATATTCATCGATCGGTTCTAATTTTAAATGGACGGGCATCCCTCTGTTCATCTTGTTTTCTATTTCCGCAGCTGCAATTTGAGCTTCTTTTTTTGTTCGGAAGCCACTTTTGCGTATAGGTTTAGATTTACCGTTCACCATTCTACTGATAGTATACTGCCATGTTTTGCCGCGCTTAGTGAAGCTAGCCATCATACCCCTCCTCTTATAGAATATATGTTCTTTCTAAGGGTAAAATTTTTTCTTTAGAAGCTGTTCAGGGATGCCATATTCTTCTGTAGCTTCTTCTATCGTTATCGGATATGGTTCATTTTCATTAAATAACAGCTCTAACATAAATTCGTTAGCTTCTATTTCATACTTATCTGTTATTTGATAAGTATTTGAATTTAAAAAGGCTGCATTAAGTTCTGAATGTAATATAATGTGTCCTAATTCGTGTGCACAAGTCGTTTTTTGTTTTTCGTAAGATAAATCTTCATTTATAAGTATAGCGGCTGTTCTATACAAACGGCTGAAAAAACCCTTTCTTGATTTCCCTAAGGGCATATAAATTATATCGATTCCCATAACCCTACAAATTTCAAATGGATCTCTAGAACCATACTTATCAACTAACTGATTGACTTTCTTTTCTATATTCAAGCAATCATTCCCTTACCGGTATTTCTTTGGTGTAAACTTTTTCTTAGCCATTCTTTTATGCGAACGTATTGCGACCCGCATAGCAGAAACAAACATTTCATAATCTTCCTTGTCGGATTCGTCAGGTACTTCACCATCAAATGCAGCAAATCCAAAGTTGCTCTCGGAGTTTTTAAGAATACGTTCAAGCTCTTCTTCAACTTCTTTTTCATCTTGTTCTGTTAAATCGTAGTAGCGTTTTTTATCTGTACGACCTAATAAGTAATCAGTGGATACGTCAAAAAAGTCTGCTACTTTCGTAAGATTGCTACCTTTGGGAGTATTTTTCTTCCAAGAATATAAAGTGTTTTTGCTTAATCCTATTTTTTCTTCTAATTTATTTACCGATAGTCCTTGTTCATCACAAAGTTTTTTTAAACGATCGAAAGCTGTCATATCAACTTTTCCTTTCATTATTCACCTAACATTTTAAAACTAGTTTTATTTTTGTGTTGACTTTTAAAACTAGATTTAATATACTCTAGGTAAGCTATTTGATTAGCAAAAAAGACAATAAAAAATACGACCTATCTAAATACATTTTTTCGCTGGGGAGCTGACAAAATGTGAAATTACAGGCTTTTTATAATCTTATTTAGCTATGTCTATATATTAAAACTAGTTTTAATATTTGTCAATAACTTTCGCTAGTTAATTAGCTTTTAATTTAAATTAATGCGCTGTGATACCGAGCCGACGACGGTATATTATGTACAGATTAAATAGCTAATAAAGGGAGTGGAGAAGGTGGAGAAAAATTATCTGACAGATGGAATGGAATTCATGTTTAAAGATACAGACCGTAGATTAGCAAATGTTTACCTAAATTCTTATCACTATATCGCAGAAAAAGTTTCTGAAGATATAGAAAATGGTAATTTCGCTGAAGCTGTAGAACTCTATAAGAACCTTACGTTTACGTTAGAGAGGTTGCAAGAATTGAAAGAACATAAAAGAAATAAAGAACTAGCACCGGAGTTAAACAAGAAACGCGAAGTGATTGAAACGGATAAAACAGTATATATCGATGGCTTTGTTGTTGAATATGTTCTAGAAGATTCTGTTAAAACGGAAGCCTTTGGCGAAGATGTTATTGTTACATTCTCATTTCTCGCCAAAGACTTCAAAGATTGTTTAAAAAAATCACCAAAGTAAATTAGAAATCGCTTTAGATACAGATTGCGGATTCAAAGGGAGACCTTCTTCTTTAAGAATAGCTTTTAGTCTTTCCTTGAATTCTGGCTTTTCTACAGCAGATAAATACTGGTGACCGAAAGTTGATAATCCTTTAAACGAATATGGGTCTTCTTCTTTTACCGGTAATTTTTCGCCTTTGATAAGACCGTCATCTAATAAGTTATCAACTGTCTCAAAAATAGACTCAATCAATAAATCATCTGCAATTCCGTTCGAACGCATTTTCTTGATGTATTCGTCATAGGTTAAGGATTTTATCAACTCTTTTCTGTTACCAGGTTTATCATCTCTAACAGATTTTAGAATGGATTGGTAAAGCGCGAAATAATCGATCACATTCTCGCCTCCCTTCGTGGGAGATTGTACCAAAATATATAATTTAATTCAATATATTGAGTTAAAAAGAAAGGTTTCAACTATATGTTGTGGTTTGAGATTGAAGAAATTATGAAAGAAAAAGGGTTTACTCAATATAAGCTAGCAAAAAAGGCTGGTGTAGGAACAAATACAATCACTTATTTGAAGAATGGCAAAATTAAAAAACCTAGTTTTGAATTAGTGTGCAAGATAGCAGATGCATTAGAGGTTTCATTAGAGGATTTAAGAAAGGAGCAATCTAAATGAACGAATTACTAAAAACAGACGTTAAAATGACAAGTTTGGATATTGCGGAGATTGTAGGTAAAGAGCACAAGAATGTGATGCGTGATATTCGTAATGAAATTGAGGACTTGGGGAACGAATCCGCCCAGCTCATTTTTGAGCCCGGCTCTTATAAAGATAAGAATAATCAAAAGAGACCTTATTACGAATTCGGTAAAGATGGAGCTATGCAACTTGCTTTAAAGTATGATGCTAAAACTCGATTCAGAGTCATTAAGCGAATAGAAGAATTAGAAAATGCACAGCAACCTTATAAACTTCCAGGAAATTATAAAGAAGCACTTATTCAATTAGTTGAATCAGAGGAAGAAAAAGAAAAACTAGAAACACAAAACAGTATGCTTGTACAACAAAACAATGAGCTACAGCCTAAAGCGGACTACACAGACAAGATACTGAAAAGTAAAGGAACCGTCACAATCGGTCAGATAGCAAAAGACTATGGGATGTCTGCCCAATCAATGAATAAGAAATTGCATGAATTAAGAATTCAGTATAAACAAGGTGACCAATGGCTTCTTTATAGCAAGTACCAAGACAAAGGATATACTCATTCGAACACAATTGATATTACAAGGAAAGATGGGACACCAGACGTGACCATGAATACAAAGTGGACTCAAAAAGGAAGATTGTTTCTCTATGAATTACTGAAAGAAAACGAAATTATTCCAATTATTGAACAGGAGGTTGAATAAAATGCCAGAGGATTTAAGTATTAGAGTTCGTTCTGAACTCTATAAAAGAAAAATGAAACACGCTGAATTAGCAGAGATGTTGGGGATTTCCGGTCCGTATTTGAGTGACATTCTTAACGGGAAAAGAAACGGCCCGAAAGCTCAAGAACATGTAAAGCATATCCGAAAAATTTTAGGTATTTAAGTGAGGTGGAAAAATGCAACAATTCAACGTTAATCTATCGGTTCCGGTCCCTGATGACCAAGTTGTGATTAGCAAGATTGAATTAGAGAATCTTCAAAACCAATCATTATCTGGAGTGTATTGGACCATGAAAGATTTAGAGGAGAAAGTCGGAAGGAAACAAGTTTGGATAAAAGAGAACATTTTGTATCCGACTCATTTCAAAAAGATTCTCGATGTAGAAAATGGCGGCTTCGTTTATTATCCGAAATCAAAAGGACAAACTTGGAGTTTTCAAGCAAGCAAGATGGCAGATTTCTTGGACAAAAATTTTAAAGATATTTTTAGAGGAGAGTGAACCATGTACACAAATGACATTAACGAAAGATTAAAACAACAAAGTGCATGTTTTATAGATTGTTGCATGTCAGGAATGCAAGCCATTGAAAATGGAGAGTTTGAAAAATCTGATCAATTCTATAAAGATGCACAAAACTCTTTAAACGCACTAAGAAACATTGGAGAGGAAAGCAAGAGTATTGCCGTGCAGTCGTTAATCGACAATATCAATAAGTCGCACGGCGAGTTCCTGAGGTCCCGCATATGAGCGAACGATTTTACAAATGGTTGCACACCATCGGTTTTATCGGAGCAATGACGTTTCTTTATTACATGTTAATTAATGTTTAGGAGGGTGATTATGGAACATTCAATTGAAATTCTTAAATCGGATATGCATTCGGAATTGGAATTGCTTCAAGGTGTCGTATCGCAGGATATTTTATTGGAAAAGATACAGGCTTATGTGGACGCAATTAATATCTTGGAACTGTATATGTATGACAGAAAAGAAACTCATATAGAAGATGTTCTTTACTGATTAAAGGAGGTAATCAAATGAAAATCAAAGCAGGAGCATGGCAGTCATTAAAATACGATCATAAAGAAATTCTTGTAAAACTTTGGTATGACAAAACACAAAGAAAGGGTGCTTAACATGGATTTAGAACATCCGGATATCACAAGAGTAAGACGCACAGGCTCTCCATACAGCGAGCGGAGGCAAATGTACGTTACAGATGGTCTCGGAAATGATGTTCATAGTGGGGATGAGATATTAAAACTTGATGACGAGTTTTATCTTGTGGACGAGTTGTCTGCAGACGCAAGAGAAATATTGGAACAACTTGGAGCAGGGTACGAAATTGCAAAATAGGAGGACTAAACATGCTTACAGGATATTTTGATGGTAATGGAAACGAATTAAAAATCGGAGACAAATGGGAATATCTCAACGTTATTTACACAGTGATTGATGATGGAAACATTTATTTCGAACATCCAAGTCATTCAGCAAGATCTGATGACAATATCGAGATTGAACACTCCTGGAGGGGAGAAGTTGTTGCAAAATAAAAACCTTACTTGTTTTGCAGAACAAATAAGGTCATCAACACAAATTTAATTATGTGCCTATTATACGGCACTCGGGAGGATTTAGCAATGAGCGACACGGTAGATATGATGCTTGAAGGATTTTCATGCGAACAATGCGGCTCTTTAATAGACGGGGAAGAAACAGGATTTCCCCGTAGCTGTGAGGATTGCGAATGAAGGAGGCGAGGATATTTGAGTGATGAGAGGTCTTTGAACCACCTGAAAGCATTCAGAAAGATACACAAACTATCTCAAAAAGACATAGCGGATAAAGTCGGAGTATCAGTTTCGTTTTATTCAAAAATTGAAGGTGGGTTTAAATATCCAAGTTATCAATTTCTGAAGAAGTTAAAAGAAACTTTTGGTGATGAAGTTGATATGAATGATTTCTTTTAAAAACCCTGTCAATACCACTTATATCGACAGGGTGCACGAATTGATAAAAATTGAACCTATAAAGTGGATTAGGCCCCAGTCCTTTCGTTGTACATGCGCCAACGCAAACGCTGGTAGACCAGGTAATCATTCCCTTAAATAGACGTTACCGAGAAAAGTTCCATCCTGTTTGCCCGTTTAGTTCGGTCCCAACTCTATACGTTAGGCTCTGCCCCTAAACGTCGTGACAACAGGCAGTTCTCGCATCCATAACATCTATTACTACTCATTGATTGAACTCAGTTGGAAGCCTCGTTCTCTCGACGGAAGGTTCAGATTATCAAAGATCAGCGTAGTTCAAAAATGTGGACAAAATGACCACTCCCGTCTAAAAGGTTTGAACAACTAAATTATAACAACTTTATCACTATAAGTGAATAACTAATGAAGAATCGGAGGTCTTAAATAATGGCTAAAAACACAATCGAAATGAGCCATCAAGAATGGCTCCAGGAACGAACAAAGGGGATTGGCGGAAGTGATTCCTCTGTCATATTAGGTTTTAATCCTTGGAAATCACCGTTTGAACTATATATGGATAAAACAGGTGGCAGAGTTGAAGAAATTGACAATGAAGCTATCTATTGGGGCAATGCTTTGGAGGATAAAGTAGCTCAACGATTTATGGAATTGACGGGTAAGAAAGTACGGCGGCGCAATCAGATGTTCAAACATCCTGAATATGATTTTATGATGGCAAACATTGATCGTGACGTAATTGGAGAAAAAGCATTGCTTGAGTGTAAAACAACTAACGCATTCAACGCAGAGGCTTGGGAGGGTGAACAAATTCCCCCAGCTTATATCTGTCAATTGCAACATTATATGGCTGTTCTGGATTATGAGAAAGCATATATAGCTGTTTTGATTGGCGGCCAGAAGTTCGTTTGGAAAGAGGTGGACAGGGATGATGACTTCATTGAAATGATGATTGAACAAGAAAAACAGTTCTGGGAGGAACATGTGCTAAAGGAAATTCCGCCAGAGATTGATGGTAGTGAGTCTGCTAGTGAATTGCTTAATAAGATGTACCCGGAAGATAACGGAGAAACAATCATGTTGAAATCTGATAATGCCGAAATGCTTATCGAAGCAATTGAGAGTATCAAAGCAGAGGTAAAGGATAAACAACAGCTGCAGAAAGAGTATGAAAATAAATTAAAACTCATGATGGGGGATGCTCAATTAGGGGTAACTCCAAGATACGAAATAAAATTGAAATCTTTCTCTCAAAATCGATTGGACAGCAAAACATTAAAGAAGGACTTGCCAAAGATTGCTGAAAAGTACACCAATCAAACAACAGGAAGAAGATTAACTATAAAACAAATTGAACAGGAGGCTATTTAAATGGCTACAGCAGAAGAAATGAAAAATCAAATGGCAACAAAGAAAAATAATGGTGGTGCTGTCGCAAAAGACAAGCCCAAAACTATCGAGGATTATCTAAAACAAATGGCTCCAGCGATGTCACAGGCTCTACCTAAACACATGGATGTAGATAGATTATTACGACTGACAATGACAACTATCAGAACGACACCAGAATTAAAACAAGCAGATCCAGGCAGTTTGTTAGGCGGAGTGATGCAAGCGGCGCAATTAGGGCTAGAACCAGGTCTCTTGGGCCAGTGTTATCTGTTGCCTTTCAAAAACAATAAAAAAGGCATCACAGAGGTGCAATTTATTATTGGTTATAAAGGGATGATTGATCTAGCGAGAAGGTCCGGTCATATTCAGTCTATTTATGCACACGCAGTATATGAAAATGATTCCTTTGAATATGAGTTAGGTCTTAATCCAACTTTGAAACACACTCCAACAATGGATGGGGATAAAGGAGATTTCATTGGTTCTTATGCAGTAGCTCATTTCAAAGATGGCGGTTATCAAATGGAATTCATGCCAAAAGCGGAGATTGAAAAACGTCGCACGTCTAGTCCTGGAGGGCGTTCAAAATATAGTCCTTGGAACAATTTTTATGAGGAAATGGCTAATAAAACAGTTATTCGTCACATGTGGAAGTATCTTCCTATTAGCGTAGAGTTGCAACAACAAGTGGCTCATGATGAAGGAACGGCAAAGAGTGCTAAAGACATCACTCCAGAAGATGATATTTTCATTGATGCTCCAGATTATATCAATGCAGAAGCTACAGAAGAAATGGGAGCAGATGAAAGTACAGAAGATAACGGACAAACTGAAGCAAATTTTGATGTAAATGCATAACAAAAGCAACGTATTGCTCCCGGAATCACTCTGGGAGCAATCAAAAAACGAACAGGAGCTAAAACAGCGCATCCTACAGTATATGCAGCGTTATCCCGGATATACCGTTTTAGAAGTAAAAGGCAGATTTGCTATATGCCAGATACCAAGATAGGAGTGATTGGATGGAGAAGGTTAGTTTGACGCAAGAACAATTGGAAAAAATCGAAAGTGAATTAGACGGAACAGCAAGGAGTGAAGTTAAATTATTAGCTAGGCACACCAAATGTGTGGTTGTAGATGATAATGACACATGGATTAACGACTACAAATGCTTAAACAAAATATCCGTAGAAGATATGGCAAAGATTTTATTCGTTCCAGGTAGCTACGAGGTTATACCTCAATTCAAGGTTGGAGAATGGGTTCGTCATGATGATGGTGAAGTAGGAAAAATCACAAAAATAGAAGAATCATCGGGTCAAACTCTGATTTTTATTGATATTGAAGATATTAAGCGAATGTACTTTTGGGAAGAAAAATATATTTGCGATCCGGAACGCTTTTTCAGACACGCCACACCAGAAGAAATCCAACAAGAAAAGAAACGTCGGTTTTGGGACAGAATCGGAAGAAAAGAAGATGAATACAAGGAAGATGATTTTATCGTTGACGAACATGGAGATTACGGATTTATCGAGTCAAAGAAAACTACTGATATTTATAGGGTGAGAATGATTCGATCCAATCAATCTGTAGTAACTCATTTTGAAGAAATGCGTCTGGTGACCAAAGCAGATGAGAGATTAGATAAGTAATTTTAACAAGGAGAAGTGATTGAGAATGGCTAAATTCAGAATGGTTCATACGGAGTTTTGGGATGACCCGAAGGTAGTTGAAGAAATGACGCCAGAAGATAAATATTTCTTCTTGTATCTCTTGACCAATTCAAATACAACGCAGATAGGAATTTATCAGATTACAAAAAAACAGATGGCTTTTGATTTGGGGTATTCCATGGAAAGTGTCAATTCCCTCATGGAACGATTCGTTAATCATCATAGATTGGTTGTTTATAACTCAGATACAAGAGAATTAGCGATTAAAAATTGGGGACGATACAACTTCAACCGCGGAGGAAAACCTGTACTCGATTGTGTTTCTTCTGAATTGAAATTAGTCAAAGATCAATCACTTATTCCTTTTGTGTCTGAGCGTATAGAACGCAGTGAAATCAAGGCTTTATACGATACGCACGACGAGTCGTATAACGATACGTCCACGATAAGGGGACAAGAAGAAGAAAAAGAAGAAGAAGAAGAAAAAGAAAAAGAATATAACCATGTCCGTGCTCTTTTCGAGCACTATCTTTCAAAAAATATCATTCAACATAAAAATATTACAAGCGCAATGAAATCAGCAGTAAACGCTAGATTAAAAGATTACTCTTATGAACAGCTTATTCAAGTAATCGATAATTATGCAACAGTTTATAAAAGCGATGTCCATTGGTTTACGCAAAAATATGCCTTTGCAGATCTTATGAGAGACAAAGATGTTCGCAAGTTTATTGATGAGGCAGAACCATTGAACAACTTTGCTAAAAGGGGAGCGAATTATAATGCAACATCTGGGAACGGCAATACAGGAAGTAATGGCTCGGGCGGAAGCTATGAGCAAGCAAAGCGAGAACTCGAACTCGCAAACAGAGCATTCGGCAGACATTAATTGCCCGGACTGCAACGACACTGGATTCATCATTGAGAAAAAAGAACAGACACAACCTAATGGCGAGGTTGTTCTAAAAGACTTGGGAAGACAATGCCATTGCGTACGAAAAAAAGCTTTAAAGAATGCTTTCAAAAATGCGCTGATTCCAGATGAATTTAAAAACGCCCGGTTTGATAACTACGAAATAAATACAGATGCACAGCAGACGTTATTTGACGCAATTAAAGAGTATTTAAAAGACTTCCCGAACATTATCGAAGATGAATCAGAGCGAAATAGCTTAGGCTTTATTGCTGCATTTGGGGAAACTCGAATCAGATCATTACAAGGTGAAGCGAAATACCAAGCGAAAGAGGACCATAACAATTTTGGTTTAGGGAAGACGCATCTTCAAATGGCGGCTGCGAAATGGATTCTTAACCGTATTCGGGTCCGTGATGACATTGAAATGAATGCAGAGACCAATAAAAGATTTAATTTGGATTTAAATACAAAATCAAAATTCGATAGAGGTTGCCAGGTGCTTTGTGTATCAGACATCACATTCATGGATGATCTAACCAGCGCTAAAATGGCTGGTGATGGTGGCGAGACATTCAAAAATTTGCTGCATAACGCCATTAATGTGGACGTGCTTATCTGGGATGACCTAGGGAAAGCAAAGTATTCCGAATCAAAAGAAGGGCTTTACTACCAAATTATCAATGAGCGGTACTTGCATAAGCGTCCGATTATTTTTAGTTCAAACGAGGATAAGGGTACTTTGAGCGAAAAGATAGGCTATGCAGCATCTAGTAGGTTACTAGGGATGTGCGGAGATAGATTATATGCCGTTGAGGGCGAAGATTATAGATTGCGAAGAGGTGCTTGAATAATGAGTCAGATAAAACCAATAAGAACAGGACAAAATTTAGTTCTTGCGGTTATAGAAAGAAATCTAGCAAAAGGCTACTTCTCGGAAAAAGAAATCAATTGGCTGATAAAAGAACTAAAAAAGACGCAAGAACAATTAGATCGTCAAATACAGCATGAAGAATATTTGCTTGAAGAATTAAAAAAACGAGGTTGGCCAGAAGACATATTTTGAATTGGAGGAATGAGCATGTTTATTGAATTGAATTCCTGGCACACAGGATTAAAAACATTGATTAATTTGAATCTAATAACTGATATAGACTCGGATAAAAACGGAAGAGTGGTTATTACATTTGCAGAAAACAACTTTATTTATATCGAAGATTCCTACGATGAAATCAAAAACATTCTATCGAGAGAGGGCGTGCTGGTATGAACATGAAATCAGTAATGACATTTGACTCAAACGATACGGACGAGCAGACAGTAACCAAATTCATGGACTGGATGCGTGATAATCATAGTGCTGTTGGGGATAAGGCAGTGCCAGGAGTTAAGGAGACGCAAGAATATCTTAGGAGGTATGCGTGATGCGGGAGATTAAGTTTCGTGCTTGGAACAAAGCATTAAACACAATGGCTGACAGTGAAAATATTGGTGGTGCTCTTGGCAGTCTACTAGTAGCAACCAACTATCAAGGAATTGAAGATTTTATATTCATGCAATACACCGGATTGAAGGACAAGAACGGTAAGGAAATTTGTGAAGGGGATATATTAACTGACCATGGAGAAGAAGGTCCGTTATATGTCGAATATTTAAACGATCATGCCTCATTTGTATTCGTTGATAAATTTGACCCTTTCGGAATATCAACTTATACAACAATCCAAATTAGTTATGAGCAATTTGAAGTCATCGGAAACATTTACGAAGACAGTCACTTGCTGGAAGGTGCAACCAATGGGAGCAGTTAAATTTAAGACTAATGGCAAGCAAATACCTTTGATCCCGTTAAATGGACAAAATGACTTTATCTTTGAAGATGATGAACTTGCTTTCTTTCCTGGGCAACTATCACGTATTGCGGATTTATATAACGGCGGAATGGATGTACCGGAAATAGCTGATGCGGAGGATAGGACGATTAAGGAAATATTGCTTGCATTAATTGATCTGGCTTATAAAGAACAAATCACTCGACCACTTGCTTATATCTATTGAAATTAGTAACGAGAGATACCTTATTTAAAGAGATTAACAGATTCGAGACTAGATATACTCATAAGTGTTAAAACGTCTCAGAAATGGCTTATTTTGATTGGAGGGATTAGGTGAAACAAAAGATATTAGATGCTGGATTGGCTGTTTTGTTGGTTGGGGCTGTTATTGCAATGGTTTACATGGCTAATGCGGTGAAGGAAGTGCATGCGGAGAATGAGCAGTTAAAGCAGGAAAATGCTGATTTGCTATTGGATAACATCAATTTGGAAATTGATTTAGATAACATTACTGATGCTTATTGGCAGTTGAGTAATCGGTTGGAGAGGAATCAAACAGAATGAAATCCATTGAATTGTTTGCAGGTATTGGAGGAGTTAGTCTTGCTGCTGAATGGGCAGGTATTGAGACAGTTGCATTTTGTGAAAGAGAGCCATTCTGCCAGAAAGTGTTACAGAAACATTGGCCTGATGTACCGATATTTGATGATGTGAAAACATTTAATAAACAAGCATTAATTGATGGAGGTGTAGACGTTGGAACAATTGACATTATTTCCGGGGGGTTCCCTTGCCAGCCTTACAGTATTGCCGGGAAGCGAAGAGGCACGGAAGATGACCGCGACCTCTGGCCAGAAATGTTTAGGATCATCGAAGAAATTAGACCCATTTGGGTTGTTGGAGAAAATGTTGCTAACTTCGTCAACATGGAGCTCGACAGAACGCTTTCTGACTTGGAAAGCATCGGTTACACCGGGGGGGCGTTTGTTATACCGGCTGCAGGTGTCGGTGCCAAACACAAAAGGGAACGAACCTTCATCGTGGCTTACTCCAACGACAGCAGATGTGTACACCGACAAGCTGAAAAGCAGTCAGCAGAAAGAGGGGAGCATGCACAGTGTGAACCTATCACAATCTGCGCAAATGTGGCCGACACCAACTGCGAGCGATGCATGGAATACGAGAGACAGCAGGAAGAGATTCAACAAGGAGGGAACCAAGAATTACAACGAGAAGAAGGCGAAAAATCCTTCCTGCAACAATTTATATACAGCTGTAACGAAATTATGGCCGACTCCAGTTGCAAGGGATTATCGGGGAGCAAGGACACCGGAAAAACTAAAAGAAAAGGGACGCAGCCTGAACAACAGTCTGCCAGACGCTATCCGGGCGGAGACTACTGGGCAATTGAACCCGATGTGGGTCGAGTGGCTAATGGGGTTTCCGATCGGGTGGACAGAATTAGAGGATTAGGAAATGCAGTAGTACCACAGCAAATATATCCGATATTTAAAGCAATAAAAATGATACACGAGGAAATGATCTAACCTCATAAATGTTCGAGGAATTAAGCTAACTAAGGAGTGAATTGTGATGGATGAAAGACTGGAAGAATTTTCAGATTATATCAATAGTGGTAATGGTATTCCGCGCCACAGAATTACTCAAGAAAATTTAAAGTGGCTTATCCAACAAGCTGAAAAGGCACAAGCTCTGAAAGAAGATAACGAACGCTTAAAACAAGAAATTCGGGGTTATTCATCACAGTTATTTTATTTAACAAGCAGATGCTACGTGATAGCTCATGAAGGCAGACATTTAACCAATAAAATGATGGAAGGTGGAGAATAACAATGGATGACCAATTAAAATCCATCATCGAATGGAGAAAATCTATATATGAGCGTGCCCATCAAGGAAAACTGGTCAGCTTTAATATTGATCCAGATGATTTGAAGTATTTGATTGATAAAGCTAAACAGGCTGATGCATGGCAGTTCGCTTTTCAGCTGAGAACAGATAAAAACAGAAAATTATACGCACAAAGCAGGCAATATAAACACGGACTTATCATTGCGCGTGGATATATAAATAAGATTCCGTTTCCGGATGAACACACAAAAGGCATCCTGCAAGATATTGATGATGCATTAAATGGGGAGCTACTCGATGATTAAAATCTGCGTCAGAGAATCCACTTATAAAAATAGTGAAGGCGATAAATTACAGGTGGTCGAGACGTTTAACAGCAAAGTCAAAAACTATGATTATATTATTTTTAAATAGGAGTGAATCAGAATGAATTTAGATGATTTAACACAACAAATCAGAGTATGGGCAATGAAAAAAGGACTGGATAAAGCAGCGCCAGAGAAACAGATGTTAAAAGTCACGGAAGAGATTGGTGAGTTAGCGCAGGGTTTAGCTAAAGGAAATGAGGAACAAATTATGGATTCCATTGGTGATGGTTTTGTTACTTTAACTATTCTTGCACAACAAAAAGGCTGGTTGATTGAGGATTGTGTTGGTCTGGCATATTCAGAGATTGCAGGCAGGGAAGGCGAGATGGTTAACGGTGTGTTTGTTAAAGAAAGTGATTTGCAATGAATAAAAAACGACAAGCCATATGGGATAAATCTGGCGGTAAGTGTTGGTACTGTGGTAGTGATTTACCGGAGAAAGGATGGCATGCAGACCATTTTGAACCGATACAGCGTAACTGGTGGGATGGAACATGTGAGCATCCAGAGTTGGATACAGAAGATAATAAAGTGCCGGCATGTGCTTCCTGCAACCTCAATAAGCATTCAATGCCATTGGAAAGCTGGCGGAAGATTATTCAGGGATATGTTTTTAGTTTAAATAGAGATTCGACTCAGTACAGGCTGGCTAAGCGCTATGGATTGATACAGGAAACAGATGTAAAGGTTACATTTTGGTTTGAAAAGCATGGATGCGAAGAAGGGAAGCCCTTTAGTGAGGAGTGATTGATATGAGCATGAGAGCCGTTAGCAGAGTGAGACACGCCGATAAACGAAAATGTCTGATGTTGTGTATCGATAAAGAGCGGTCGGGGTTTGAGTGTGTGCGCCCTATCGAGTATATAGGCTCACACGAGAAGGTTTTTAACAAGAAAGGGCAATTTATCGCGACGATTGAAGATGGCTATTACGAGGCCGTTTATGTGAAGGAGAGAGGGTGATGATTAAATTCGTAATTCCATTAAAGCCTGTTCCGGCCGTCAGAATGACTCAAAAAAGCATGTATGCTAATAAATACGCTAAGCGTTATCTCCAGTATAAAAAGCAAGTCTCCTGGATAGCTAAGGCAAGCATGAAAACGCAGCCGATTGATGGGGATGTAGGTGTTAAATTAACACATTATGCGCATGGTAATAGGGCTGATATTGATAACCTATTCAAGGGAGTAACAGACGCTCTTAACAAGGTCGTATATAACGATGACAGGCAAGTCAAGCACATGGAATCTAGTATTATAAAGTGTGGAAAAGAGGAAGAACGCACAGAGGTTGAGGTGTACAGATTGGAGGGTGTTAAGTGATGGAAATTATATACGCTCATCCGTGGTGGACAACTGTTTGGATAATATTAATCGTTATGGGCATTTCAATAATTAAGGAACAAGGGTGATTGTGTGGAAACAAGCAAAGTAGAAATCAATCTGAGGGAAGATGCTGTTCTTGTGGTGAAGAACGGTGAAATAGAAAAAGTACCAAAGCCAGACAGCGGTTTCGGGGAGACGAGTATTACGTGGCAGAACGGAAAGATTCATGCCAAGAAGGTTAGTTATACGATGAAATGAGGTGAATATATGAGGTTTATTGAAGCGCTCTGTTTATATCGCCATTTCAAAGGCGGATTATATTATGTTATCGGCATTGCAGGAGACCATGAAACATTTGACGAATTTGTTGTTTATCATTCTATTGAAGGCGACTGTGAAATGTTTATAAGACCAATAAATGACTTTTTATCAGAAGTTCCAAACGGTAGGGAAAATCCGACAATGCAGAAATATCGATTTGAACGGATTGAAAAGATATAAAGAAATACAAGCATAACTAAATAACAAGCTACTGAAACAATCAGGGCAGATTTGGATTTGAGGGAATCCAGTCTGTCCTTTTTTATTTGAGGGGAGTCGGTGAAATGTACAAAATCCTATGGAAAATAAGCCCATACAGACGCGACAAACGCACGGGAGTATTAAACCCTGTTAGGCCTAGTAAATACTACAAAGAACTGCTGAGAGGGGCTGGAATTAATGAATAACAAGCAAATCAAAACTGAAGTGATAAATGACCGAAAAATGGTTTGGTGGAGTGAAGAAATATACGGCGGAGAACTAATGGGTATGAGGATGTTAAGAAAGAAATCATTAAAAGAAATGGAAAAGGTAACAGGTGTTCCGGCAGATAATTTAAAAGTAATAGAGAAAGATGATGCCGTTCCTGCCCCTCCACCAATAGCAGGGATATATATGCAATATTTATCGTGCACAACGCATCACGTCAATCAATTCAGAGAGATACTGAGTGGAAAAAAAGAAACATTCAAAGAAGGCAGGTATATCAGTGCCAATTTAAAGAAGCAAGTATATGAGAAATGCAGCAATAAGTGCACTTCTTGCGGAGCGAACGATAATCTTCATATTCATCACGTGAAAGAATTTGCGAAAGGTGGTACCACGGATATAGATAACCTCATCCTGTTATGCCAAGGTTGTCACGCTGATAATCACAAAGATAACAATGCTTATTACATGCTGAAGAAAGGTGCTGAATCAAATGAATAAGCACGAAATACATGAAACAATTAAAAATTATCGTTGGATGATGAAATTGCTGATTAATAAACGCCTGGAAAATGTTGAACAAACTAATACTCTTGTATCTAAATACGGTATCGAAGCGACTATGCCCAAAGCGCAAGGAAGTACTAGTGACCCTGTTTATCAAGAAATAATAAGGATGGAGAAGCACGAAAGGAAAACGAAAAAAATAAGAAATAAAATCATTTTGATTCAAAAGCACTCTGCAGCAGTTAAAAATGAGCGTGACCAATTAATACTTGATGAATTGTTGGACGGCAAACCCTTAAGAGAGATTGCGATTGAAATGGATATGTCTTTATCCGCAGTTAATCGAAGAAAAATCAATATAGTTAATCAAATATATTCGTCGATACAAGCGGAACAAATGGCACAAACGGAACAAAAAGAAAGAATTTGTAACTAGGAAATCCTTTACTGTAAACTGGATGGCAGGTGGGACAGGTAGGGATACCCTGGTTGTTCCGCTAAATAAAATAAACATCGGTTATGTATGAGCAGGACGGTGTTTACCTATATCTTATTGAGGCGCATTTCCTGGTGAGGGGAGTGCGTCATCTTTTTACAAAAATACATAGAACATAACGTCAAATATCGGGAGGGAGTGCTTATGTGATGGCAAAAGGAAAATACGCTGAATGGATAACAGAAGAAGGTTTAATCAAAATAGAAGGTTGGGCAAGAGACGGTTTAACTGACGAGCAAATAGCTTTAAATATGGGTATAGGTTATTCCACTTTACAAACATGGAAAAAGAAATATCAAGACATTCAAGACTCCTTAAAAAAAGGTAAAGAGGTAGTTGATCGTCAAGTGGAAAACGCGATGCTTAAAACAGCTTTAGGATTTCATTATCAAGAAGAAATGGTAACCCAAGAAGGCGAAGTGGTGGAGGTCACTAAATACAATAAACCTAATACTACGGCGCAAATATTCTGGTTAAAAAATCGCAAAGCAAATGAATGGCGAGATAAACAAGAAGTTGAGCAGACTAATAAAAACATCGATATCACTTTAGGTGATTATGATGACACAGATTAACATCAATATTCCAAAACCGCATAAGGTGTTTAACAAAAAGATTTATCAAGTGCTTTTTGATTACTCTCATTTTACAGAAGTGCATTATGGTGGTGCTTCTAGCGGTAAAAGTCATGGAGTTGTCCAAAAAGTAATCCTTAAAGCATTGAAGTCGTGGAGCGAACCCAGGAAGATACTGTTCACCAGAAAAGTGGCTGCAACCATTAAAGATTCTATTTTTGAAGATGTAAAATCATGTTTAAGTGATTTTGGAATACTTGATTACTGTAAAATAAATATGACTGATTATCGAATTGAGTTGCCTAATGGAGCAGTGTTTTTATTTAAAGGGATGGATAACCCGGAGAAAATAAAATCCATCAAAGGCATTTCTGATGTCGTGATGGAAGAAGCAACAGAATTTAATTTGGAAGATTACACACAACTTACTATCCGTTTGAGAGAAAGAACTCATAAAAATAAACAATTATATTTAATGTTCAACCCTGTCAGTAAACTCAATTGGGTATATAAATATTTTTTTGAAAATGAGCCGTCAGATGATATAGCCATTATTCATTCTACTTATACAGATAATAAGTTTTTGGACGAAACCGTGTATCGAACCCTTGAAAATCTTGCAGATCGTAATCCTGCTTATTATCGCATTTATGCTTTAGGTGACTTTGCGACATTAGATAAATTGGTGTTTCCTAAATTTACAAAGAAAATCATAGACAGAGAAGGCATAAGACGGTTGCCTTCTTTTTTTGGACTTGATTTCGGTTATGTGAATGACCCGAGTGCTTTTGTGCATTTAAAAGTGGATGTGGATAACAGAAAACTGTACATCCTGGATGAATACGTGAAGAAAGAAATGCTAAATGACCAAATAGCAGAGGTTATAAAGAATTTGGGATATGCAAAAGAAAAAATCATTGCTGATAGTGCTGAAAAGAAAAGCATAGCAGAGATTCAGCAACGGGGGATTAATAGAATCATCCCAGCCAGAAAAGGGAAGGACAGCATCATGCAAGGGATACAATTCATACAACAGTTTGAAATCATTGTTGATGAAAGGTGCTTCAAAACGATTGAGGAACTGGAAAACTACACATGGAAAAAAGATAAGCAGACCAATGAATATGTCAATGAGCCGGTAGATACCTATAATCATTGTATAGATGCTATTAGGTATGCCTGTGAACCAATCAGGCCAGTGAAAAAAGACAAGCGAAAAAAGTACGAGGCGTTCAAAACGCTTGGCTTGTAAGGAGGTGCGCAAATGAAAGTAAATGAGTTTGAAAAAGGGTTAGTTTCTACAAGATCTGTTAAGCGTTTTTCTAAAGAATCCAACATGCATTATACGTACAGAGGCATTAATGCATTGTTAGATAACTTGGATGACTTATCAGAAATGATACAGCATCATCAGCTGCATCAACGTCCGCGCTTGGAGACATTACAGTCGTACTATGAAGCTGAAAATACAAATATATTAAGGCCGAACCGCAGGCGCGAGGACCATTTGGCAGATAACAGAGCCGTTCATGCATTTGGTGAGTACGTATCTGGATTTATTCAAGGCTATATGGTGGGTATTCCTTTAAAAACCAACTATCCCATTGATTCAGTTGATGAACAGCTGCGGGAGATTAATAGAGTAAATGACGCGGATGAGCATAATAGTGAGTTGGTACTTGACCAATCAATCTATGGCCGGGCTTATGAATTGCTATATCGTTCGCAGGCAGATGAAACAAGGTTCACAGTTTCAGAAGTCCAGCATACATTTGTTATTTATGATGACACGGTGGAACAGAATCCGATAGCTGGTGTCAGATATCTATACAATGCTTTTTCCGAGAAGACGACTGTTTATTTATATACAAGCAGCGTGATTAATTCCTATGATTTAAGAGAAGATTACAGTCTGACTTTATTAAGCGAACAGTCACATGCTTTTGATGGCGTGCCCATTATCGAATACAGCAATAATCGTTTTCGTCGTGGAGACTTTGAAAAGGTGCTGTCATTGATTGATTTATACGATGAAGCTGAATCTGACACAGCAAACTACATGACAGATTTTAATGATGCCATGCTGAAAATTACAGGCAATGTGGATATAGACGCGAACGACGCCAAACAGATGAAAGAACACAATTTAATATTGTTACAGACAGAGCCGGATGCAGAAGGGAAACAGACTTCTGCTGACGCGGACTACATCTATAAAAAATATGATGTGCAGGGAACGGAATCGTACAAGGATCGAGTGAAAAATGACATTCATATGTTTACGTACACGCCGAATATGGACGACGATTCCTTTTCCGGAAATCAGTCCGGCGAAGCTTTGAAATATAAATTGTTCGGACTGGAACAGAAAAGAGCCACAAAAGAAAGGCTGTTCAAAAAATCCTTACGTGAGCGATACCGTTTAATTAATAATATTATGACGCTTGCGAGTGAGGGTAGCTTTGAACCAAACAGCATTTCTATTACGTTTACGCCGAATCTTCCGAAGTCTATTAAAGATGAGATTGACTCTTTCACAAGTCTTGGTGGTGAGTTATCCGATGAGACCAAACTAAGCCTGTTGTCATTTGTGGAAAATCCGCAAGAAGAGATAGCTAAGCGTGAAGAAGAACGGAAACAACAGCGACAGACTTCAAGTTATATGGAGGTAGAAAGTTGAGGGATTGAATTATGGTCATAGCGTTTCAAATTGTATTATTAATCGTAATAGTTTTAGGCTTCATGGGTGTAGTTGGTGAAAAGCAAGACACTAAACTTAGAAAAAGTTTAACAGCTGTCAGCATAGCTGGAATGGCTTCATTTATTATAAGCGTCTTGTGGTTATAGGACGGTGATATCAAATGTCATATTGGCAAGATCGTGAACGTGAAAACATCAAACAGGAGCAAATGAAAGACGAGGAAATTGTGAAGGAAATACGCCGAATTATCAATGTGGCTCTGCGCGAGGCGGAGAAGGAAATTCAAAGCTTTTATGCAAGGTATGCTGTTAAGAATAAACTAACTCCTGCAGAAGCTAAAAAGCGGGTTTCTGAAATGGATGTACAAGCTTTCCAGGATACTGCTGCAAGATACGTCAAAGAAAAGAATTTTAGCGATAAAGCGAATCGAGAGCTGTCCACCTACAACACGAAAATGTATATCAACCGCCAAGAATTACTGATGATGTATTTAAATGCGCATCTTGTTGCAATGGCAAATGATATAGAGACTACCTTTCAGGAATACCTGGAACAGGCCGGGATTGAGGAAGTGGCAAGACAGGCAGGTATATTAGGTGCTGATATGGTTATTTCCACAGAAACGCTGCTATCACTCGTTGGCGCTTCATTCCATAGTGCGACATGGTCCTCACGAATTTGGGATGACATGGAGAAACTGCGTGATGAACTAGATACGATTATGAACAGCACCATTATCCGCGGTGTTCATCCAGATAGATTCGTACCAGATATACGGGAGCGTTTTGATGTTACCACTTTTGAAGCTAGAAGGTTATTAATTACAGAAACAGCTAGGGTGCAGGCAGGGGCTCAGAAGCTAAGTTATGAAGCCTTGACCAAGGATGACCCGGAAGCTGAATATGAATTCATCGCGATGATGGATGGCCGTACCACAAAGACATGCAGAAGTTTGAACGGTAAGAAGTTCAAAGTGAAAAATATGATGCCAGGCATTAATGCTGAGCCTATGCATCCTTTTTGTAGGTCGAGTACGGTGCTGCTTGCAGGAGCATGGAGAGAAGCTTTCTTTGCAGAACGGAAAGGTAAATACACTTTATAGGAGTGGTTAATTTGGATAAAACAGAAAAATATCTAAAGTCAATTGACAATAGCTTGAAGCGTATCGCCAATGCATTGACAGAGAATAATACTGTTACAAAAGATACTCCAATTATAAAAGGAAAACCACCAGATAATAACATAGAAAATGTAAAGCCTTCTGAGGCAGAAAAGTAAGGTGGTCCATCTATCTCCTAGCTACAGGTAGTAGCCTTTGTAAATGATGGAAGGAGGGATAACATGAACTTTGGAGAAGCATTTGAACAAGTGAAACAAGGTAAAGGCATGAGATTGCCACAATGGAGTGATGATGTCGTAATTCGTGCTCAATTTCCGGATGAGCATAGCAAAATGACTGCACCGTATTTATACGTTGAAAGTCGTTTCGGTAGGGTGCCGTGGAAAGAAACAAATATCGAATTATTTTCAGAGAAATGGGAGGTAGTAGAACATGCCTAAACATCATATCATTTTGTCTGAAAAAGACATTGCAAGGATAATAAATGGAGAAGAAGTATCGGTCGAAGTAAAAGGCGAGGTGGTAATAATTCGTCAAAGTTACTTGAAGGATATTGCTGCCGATATGCTCATTAGAACAAACAGAGTAATGAATACAGCATCGAATACGTTTGAATATTAACCGCACCTAGCAGACAAGCGTTAGGTGCTTTTATTTTGCCTAAATATAATACTGTGTGGGCGTTAATTATTAATTGAATAGTTTTATAGGGATAAGCACTGGACGGGCTGTGAAAGGACTGTACGGGGCTTGTTTTTATTTGATGAAAGATTGATAGGCAATGACTGCATGGGATTAGGAGGATATGAAAATGTTGAAAGAAGATTTATTGAAATTGAACTTACAGTTTTTTGCTGACAATCCGGAAGATGACCCAGAAAATAAAACGGATGACCCTGAGGATAAGGATAATCCGGAAGATAAATCTGGTAATAAAGATACTTTCACAAAATCCGAGGTAGACAGTCAAGTCAGTAAAGCCGTCGAAACCTTCAAGCAAAACCAGGAGGTTAAACAGCAAGAAGCTATCGATAAGGCTGTTAAGGATGCCCTAGAAGAGCAGAAACGTCTCTCTAAACTTTCTCAAAAAGAACGAGAAGAAGAACAGCTAACTCAACGTGAAAAGGATATTCAGGAACGAGAAGCAAAGATTAAACGTTCTGAATTACGTTCTGAGGCAGTGGATGACTTACAGAAGAAAGAACTGCCTTCTGATTTTGCTGATTTCTTACTTGGGGAAGACGCAGAAAAAACGTTAGAGAACATCAATAAATTTAAAAAGGCGTTTGATGATGCTGTGAATGGTGCTGTTAAAGAAAAATTACGCCAAGACACACCACCAGCTGGCAACAGTGGAACGTCAAGCAATAAAATACCTTCTGTTGCTAAAATAGCGCAGGAAAACAGATTAATTAAATAGGAGGATGAAATCAATATGAAAAAAGAAAAGCTATTAAATCTTAACTTACAGCATTTTGCTGAATTTGACCCGGACAATGTGCTGTTGCAAGACGCGAAAAATGGTCAAATCCCAAAGGAACAAGGAACATTAGTGCTGAAAGACATCATTTCCAATTCTGTCATGATGCAACTTGCGCAGTACGAGGAAATGACTAAACAGGAAAAAGAATTTCAATATCTCGCTGAAGGCGTTGGAGCTTACTGGGTTGGTGAGGGTGAAGTCATCCGTACTTCTAAACCACAATGGCTCACTGCAAAGATGACCGCCAAGAAATTGGGCGTTATAGTACCGGTGTCGCGTGAGTTTTTGCAGTACACACTATCTGACTTCTTTACGCAAGTGCGCCCATTAGTCGCAGAAGCATTTTATAAAAAGTTCGATGAAGCGACTATTCTTGGAGTGGACAATCCGTTTGAACAATCATTACAGGATTCTATTACAGATGCAGGACATGTAGTGCAAGGTGGAATTACAAATGAAAATTTCTTTGATCTTTCCGATTTAGTGAATGAGGACGGCTTTGACATTAATGCTTATGTATCAAAAAAGCAAAACCGTTCTGCATTACGCCGGATTGTTGATGGTTACGAGCAAGAGGACGGAACAATCACAGACCCGGTACGCTTGTATAGCCGTAGCGGAAATACGTTAGACGGTTCACCAGTAGCTGATTTAGACTCTGCCGAAATGGATAAAGGTGAGTTGTTCGGCGGGAACTTCAATTATGTTCGATATGGCATTCCGTACAACTTGAGCTATGCCATTTCTGAAGAAGCACAATTATCTTCCATTGTGGATGAAAACAACGAGCCGATTAATTTATTCGAGCGTGAATTGATTGCAATCCGTGCCACTATGGATGTTGGTTTCATGGTTCTCAAAGATGATGCATTTGCTAAAACCGAACCAGGCAATGGCGGTGAAGATGGTGGGGAAACTCCCTAACGAACCCCAACCAATTGGGGAAGCCGCCATTGGAGAAACATTTCAAATTGGATAGGAGTGATTAAGTAATGGCTACGAAAGCAGAATTGAAAGAGCGATTAGTAAAAGGCCACGTCATCACGGAGCAAGATGTGCAGGACTTGATAGACGTTGCTGGAGAACAGGGTCCTGAGGGTCCACAAGGCGAACAAGGACCTAGGGGTGAAAAAGGTAACAAAGGAGCTGTTGGTGAGCAAGGTCCAGCGGGGGCAGATGGAGAAGATGGGTTTCCGACTGAAACACAATGGAATGAACTTATTGCCCGCGTCGATACGCTTGAAGGCAATACGGAGGGTGAATAATTATGGCTAAAGGAAAACCTAGCAAAGGTACGAAAAAAGACGGTAGATTGAAAAGTAATAAGAAAAAGTGATGTGATTCCATGATTAAAAATAATGTAAAAGCCATTTTAGGCATTGATGATACATTACAGGATAAAGTCATTGATATCATTGTCAAAAATGTTCAGTCACATTTAAAAATATGGCTGAAACAACATGCGGACTTGGATAACATACCTTCTGAACTTGATTTTATTGTGGAAGAAATGGCAATCAGTCGTTTTCAAAAGTTAGGTTCAGAGGGTATGGCATCTGAATCCGTGGAAGGACGTTCTGTCACTTACAATGAGGATGACTTTCTGCCTTACCAGGGGATTTTAGAAACTTATATTCCACATAAGGAACGTCGGGGGAAGGTGTTTTTCCTTTGAATTATACAGATAGAATCACCTTACACGAATCCAGCGGCAGGCAGTACACTCCGGAGACGGGAAAGACGGAAATTGTTGTAGATGAGGGCGTCACTTTACCTTGTAACGTCTCTGCTGTCAGTTTAGATAAGACAGAAGCCGTCTTTGGTTCATATAAAAGAAACGTTGCAACAGCAAGGCTTCAAAGGCCATATACAGGCGTTGCTGATAAGGCAGTGATAGGCACTCAAAAATATAACATTCTCCGGCATGTACCTCACAGGTCAGAGAGTGTTTTTTATTTAGAGGGTGTGAGCGAATGGACTTAGATGGATTTGATGACTTATTAAAAAACCTTGATAGAATGCATGATGATATTGACGACGACGTTGGTGAGGTTGTTAAGAAAAATACGATTGAAATGACTCGACAAGCCGCCAAGAATGGCCAACAGCGATTTAATAAAGGGTATGCAACTGGCTATACGGTTCGTAAATTAGATACAAACAGGGTGAATAAGATGCACTACAAAACACTGTCGCCATCTGAACATAGTGGCTTTATTGAATGGGGCACTCGTTTTATGGAAGGAACAATGTTTTTGGGCGACTCTTTCTTGAAACAACGCCCGCAATTCTTATCAGACCTTGAAAGATTGGTGGAGTGATATGCAGGCACCAGATATACAATTATTTAATGCTGTGTTTAGTAAATCACTGGCATTGGGATACACCACGATTGATTACTCGCATACGAAATATGACGGTCCGTATCCATTCGTGCATGTGGGAGAAACCACAGACAATGATATTGTGGATAATAAGCAGGTTATCACTGCTAATCTAGCACAGACCGTGCATGTATG
The DNA here is from genome assembly GCF_900166635.1 of Oceanobacillus timonensis. Taxonomy (NCBI): domain Bacteria; kingdom Bacillati; phylum Bacillota; class Bacilli; order Caryophanales; family Bacillaceae; genus Oceanobacillus; species Oceanobacillus timonensis. The sequence continues at coordinate 3,719,085 of NZ_LT800497.1, read as the reverse complement.
GAGTTATGCAAATAATCGGGCCAGACATTCCGAAATGGTTTTCGCGTTAAAGCAGGCATTAAGAGGTTTGTCAAAACTAGAAAACTATTATCTGCGATACGACACACTTAATGCGAATACAATCTATGACAATTCCACGGATGATGACTTGTTACACAGCATTATTACAGCAGAATACAGAATTTCTTAAGCACTCTAATGAGTGTTTTTTTAATGTAAAAAGGAGGACAAATAAATGGCTAAAATAGCAAATGGCGTACACAAAGTGCTATATTTCCGTAAGCTTGGTGAAGCGTCAGAAGCAGCTAAGCTAGTTTTTCAAACAGAACACAGTAAATCATATTCCCGTGACAGGGAGTCCACACCAACAAAAGATGGAGCGGTGCAAGGTTCTGCAGCACTGGAAGATGAAGTATCAGTAACTGCATTGCAGTCTGTAAAAGACCCGACATTTACAATGCTGGAAGACTCTATTGTGGAAGACTATCCAGTAGAAATGTGGGAAGTAGACCTTGCAGATCGTGATAGTTCTGAGGGTAGCACAAAGTTCGGAGCTGAATACAGACAAGGGTATATCAGCGAATGGGAAGCTACCAACGGTTCAGAGGACAATCCGGAAGTTGAAGGAACTTTCCTAACATCAGGTACCCGTCAAAAAGGTAGAGTGACTTTACCTGACGGAGATATTGAAACGCTGAACTATGTTTTCCATGACATTTTGGCTGATGACCCGGCAGATGATGGCCTGGCTTCAGATGATGAAGAGGAAGACGAAGGTGGCGGAGAAGAAACACCCTAGTCAGCCCCTGCCAATAGGGGAAGCTACCATTGGACAATCATTTAAATTAGGATAAAAGGGGCTATTTTGCCCCTTTTTTTAATATAGGAGGAATTTTATATGCATATTACATTTAACGGACGAGAAATTGAATTATCTTTTGGATTACGTACATTAACAGAAATTGATAAAGAATTAGGGTTTGAAATTGAAGGTGCGAATCTAGGTGAAGGCTTAGAAATGCTTGTACCTAAATTACAATCCGGAAATATCATCGGTCTTTCCAAAGTAATTAAAGCTGCATCTTCTCATGACAAGAAGTCGCCTAAAACTTATGAAGAGTTGGAAAAAGTATTGGATGACATTGCCGAAAAAGAAGGTTTTGAAGCGTTTGGGGAACAGGTCATTGAAGAGTTGGGAAAGCGACCTATGACCCGAAATCTAGTTCCGGACGATCTCAAGAAGGAACCGAAAATCAAAGCAGTGGAAACAGCAGAGACGGATTAACTTATAACGAGGTTGTCATTTATGCATTACGAAAGCTCGGCATGAATCGATTACGTGATGTAGAAATGATGACTTTATCGGAGTTTCATTACAAGCGGTATGCACAGCAGTATAAAGAAATTGATGAATTACACAATATGCATTTATCTGCTTTTTTAAACAGAAACGTATCCGCAACGAAAAATGTCGGTACTGAGAAAAAGCCTAAAGAAGAATATGTATATGAAAATTTCGAGGACTTTTTTGATTATGAGAAGGTATTGAAACAGATTGATGAAGACTTTACCAAACGAAAAGAAAAAACAGAGTCAATCAATGATCAGCCTTCTCCGGCAGAACTTGCTATGAACCTGAATAGAAAGGAGTGACATGATGGCCAATTACAGTATAGAGGCGGAGCTGAAAGCAAATGCTAGTAAATTTAAACGGGCAATTGATACAGCACGAAAAGTAACCCAAAAATTCAAAAGAGAATCGGAGTCCGTTGAAGATACAGAACTGAACGCTGATACAAAGTCTTTTAATACGAATATAAAAAAAGCTAAAAAGACATTGGATAATTTCAGCAAAGAAGATGCGACAGTAGATATTGATGCGGATACGAAACCATTTAATAAATCGGTAGAAACCGCCAAACGAACTGTAGAGCGCTTTGATAAAGGAAAATCTGAAAAGACGATTGATGCAGACACAAAGCCTTTACAGCGTAATATCCGTAAAGCCAGGAAGATGATGCAAGCTTTTACTAAGTCGAAAAATACTGTGAACGTAGATGCTGATACGTCAGAAGCAACCCGTAAAATGGGGATGCTCCAAGCCGTTAAACAAGCTCTTGAACGACGGGTCAATATTCCAATTCGAGCAAAAGCGAAAAGTGCTTTAGCAAGCCTAAAATCATTTGGAGACATGAATAAGAAAGTATTCAACACAGCTGAATCCGAAGTACAACGATTCCAAAATGCCATTAAACGGATGGCAAACTTTATGCAGTCATTCGGAACCGTCACTCGGAGCATGGTTGGCGGAATCGCGATGGCATTTTCATCTACATTAGTGCCAATCATTGCATCCTTAGTTCCGGCTATCATGGCGGCTGGTAATGCTATCGGCGTATTGGGAGGCGGAGTTTTAGGATTAGGAAGTGCTGCCACGTCTGCCGCCGCAGGGTTTGGTCCTTTTGCTGTCCTGATGGGCGAAGTGGCCAGTCGAGCGATCGGCTTGGAACAAAACCTTAAAAAAGGCGGTGAAGCATTTAATAAATTGCCGGGCTACATGCAGGCGACGATAGAGGCTATTAGTGAATTCAAAAGCGTTTGGAAAGATTTCCGTACCGAATTTTATGAGCCGATATATGGAATCTTTACAGCATTTATGGAAGGTGCAACAGATGCACTGAAACAACTTAAACCTGCCGTGGCATCAACTGTGGGTGCGATGGAAAACCTTGCGAATTCATTTAAAGAAGCAATTAATGGCAGCGGCGCTCAAGCGTTTTTTGAATGGATGGGGAATACAGCAGGATTTTATGTAGAAACCTTGGGAAAAGCAATTGGCAATCTGATTGCCGGCTTCGGAAACATGATGGTGGCGTTTGATCCACTCGCGAAATCAATGTCCACCGGTTTCTTGGAAATGACCGAAAGTTTCAAGGAATGGACGGGTGGGCTAAGTGAGTCAAAAGCATTTCAGTCTTTTGTGGATTATGTAAAAACTAACATGCCAACAATCAGAGGTATATTTGGCGACGCTATTAACGGAATTATCAACCTGTTTGTTGCGTTTAGTGATAACAGCGAAATTATATTTAATGCATTAGGACAGATGATGAAAAGGTTCCGTGAATGGTCATCTACAATAGCGGAATCGGACGGGTTCCAGAAATTTATCCAATACGTGCAAGAGAATGGCCCGAAAGTAATTGATCTGATAGGTAACGTTATTCAGTTTATTATAGACTTGGGCGTTGCACTAGCTCCATTAGGTTCCAAGATGCTAGATCTAGCAAACGGATTCCTTGAATGGGCTAGTTCCATGATGCAGAACAACCCAATTATAGGTAAATTGATTTCACTTGGTACGTTACTAGGCGGAGCTTTACTAGCTTTACTGCCATTTATCACGATGGTTGTCACTGCATTTTCCGGATTCATCAATATACTTACTACAGTTGGACCGTGGATATTAAATATCGGCAAATTCTTGTTACGTTTAATTAATCCGGTCACTATCGCAATATCAATTGTAATCGCTCTGGCAACTGTCATATACCAGAACTGGGATAAGATTAAAGCTGTTACCCTTCAAGTATGGGGAGCAATTAGCAACTTCTTATCTACCACATGGGAGAAGATAAAGAGCATTGCTTCAACAGTTTGGGGAGCAATTACGAATTTCTTCAGCTCAGTATGGGAAGGAACGCAAAATAAAGCTTCCGCAGCATGGACTGCAATTACTACATTTTTATCCAGCGCATGGCAGTCTATTAAAGAAATAGCTACAACCATATGGACTGGAATTGTCGATTTCTTTGTTTCAGTATGGGACGGAGTAAAAACAAAAGCAATTGCTGTATGGACAACCATAACTTCTTTCTTATCATCTATTTGGCAAGGTATACTATCGGTTGCTATTCCAATATTCCAAGGCATTGCAGACTTTATTCAAGGTGTATGGACATTTATAAGTACAACTGCTAGAGCAGCGTGGAATGTTATTAAAACTATTTTAGTTTCAGTGTGGAACGGAATTGTTTCGATTGCGATACCAGTTTGGAATAAATTGTCTACGTTCTTCACCGAACTATGGAACAAGATTAAGGAAGTTTCAACAACTGTATGGAACTTTATTAAGACAGTCCTCACAACTGTGTGGAATGGTATCGTTGCGATCGCTACGACAGTATGGAATAAGTTGTCGACATTTTTCACAGAGTTATGGAACGGGATAAAAACTGTGGCTGTAACGGTGTGGAATGCTATCAAAGCTGCATTGATGACAGCATGGAATATATTAGTAACTGGTGCAACAACGGTTTTCACTGAATTGAAATCCTTTTTCACGGAATTGTGGAATGGAATAAAATCTGTTTCAACGACTGTGTGGAACACAATTAAATCAGTACTGACAACCATTTGGAACACGTTGGTTTCTATCGTTTCCCCGATATTTAATGGCATTAAGTCATCAGTAACAACAGTGTGGAACACGATAAAAACCGTATCCAGCACAGTATGGAACGGGATTAAATCAGTCCTTACAACTGTCTGGAATGGAATCAAAAGTATCGCAACCAGCGCATTTAATAACGTTATGAATGTTGTGTCCACGGTATGGAATACGATTAAATCTATTTCAAGCGCTGTATGGAATGGAATAAAATCGGTACTCACTTCCATCTGGAACGGGATCAAAACACTGGCAAATACGGAGTTCAATGGAATTCAGGATTTGATATCTACCGTTTGGGATATCATCCAATCCGTTTCTTCTGCAGTGTGGAACGCTATAAAAGGCGTACTGAGTTCCGTTTGGAATGGAATAAAATCCGTCGCAACAAGCGTATTCAATTCCGTTAAAAGTTTCATATCGGATACCTGGAATACAATTTCCAGTGTGACATCATCAGTGTGGAATACGATTGTATCGACTGTATCAAGCGTGCTAAGTAGTATATGGGATACGGTAAGCAGTATATTTAACAATATTCTAAGTACAATCAGCAGCGTTATGAATAGCGTCTGGGATACGATATCAAGCATTTGGGATAGCATCAGCTCTACTGTATCGGACGTTGTTAGTTCTATTTTCGATACGGTGTCTAATATATTCAGTGATATTATAGACGCAGTGAGCGAAGCTATGGATTCCGTTTTTGATACGATTTCAGATATCTGGGGTAACGTGATGGACTTTTTCGGAGAAGTTGACTTATTCGACGTTGGAACGGATATCATACAGGGATTAATTGACGGTATTAAAGACATGGCTGGAAATGTCGTTGATGCTGCAAAAGGCGTTGTAGGTGACGCTGTTGAAGGTGCTAAAAATCTATTAGGGATTAACTCACCATCCCGTGTATTTCGTGGATTCGGTATCAATACCTTTGAAGGGTATATCAAAGGTATTGATAGGATGAAAGGTAAAGTCGCCAATACCAGTGCGGGTATGGCATCTGTGGCAACGAAGTCATTTAATCCAAAGATGGACATGAAATCATCACAGATTAGTTCCAGCTTGAAAGGCATAAAGCGAAATGCTACTGCTCAAGTACAATCTGGAGTAAATGCAAATGTAAATGTTAGAAGGCAGCCTATTGAAATAAACGTCTATGATAACAAAGAGGGCGTTAGGGCATATGTCAATGAACAGAACGCAGTAGAAGCAACCATAAGGAGGTTTTAATCGATGGATGCACAAATCATAAAACAGAATGGAGATTCTTTTAATTTTGAGGATTTCGGTGTGATAGTCAAAGATTTTATCGTGTCATCCATACCTATAGAACCTCAATATGGAGAAGTTGAAGGCACAGACAGGCGTGTTGATTATGGATCAACATATGGCGTGAGAACCATAAAAGTGCCATTCATGGTTCGAGCTAGAGATTATCATGACTATCCATTATTACGAGATTTATTGTTTGAAAAAGTGTTGGATAAAGAATCTTATTATATCAGAGAGCGTAGGCGGGCAAAGCAGCTTGCTTACGCTTTTGTTGATTTGAATGAACCTGCAAAGATGGACGAATCTACAAACAATAAATTTATCGGAGGAAAAATATATAAGGTCCGTTTACAAAATACGTTTGAGTTAGAACAAATGGTATATGACGGTGAAGGTGAATTGGAATTCGAGACTACGGAATTGCCGTTTGCTGAATCCATTGGAACTACTGCGGATATAGACACAGGAAATCTAATCTCTTATGCAGACTTGACTGTAGCAAGCCATTATGATTTTTGGTCTACTATAGGCGATACGAGTTTTTCATCATCAAGTCCTGTAAGTTATGAAGGTTACGATAAATCATTTTTACGAGTCTCTGTTCCATCTGCTCCGCTTGGTGATAATCGAAGAATTCGGACTAGATATAATATCCATCTCATTAAAGGCAAGGAATATAAATTGTCTTTTATTGGTGCAACATCTGATTGGTTAAGTAGTGATTTTAATTATACAGGTATATTAAGGTCAAACGGTACTTTTACTAGTAGGCTTTCATTAGACAAAATAGCCGTTGGGAGTGCAGATATCAGTGGGTATACTAAGACTGTCTATAAATACACGGCAACATTTATCCATGAGGATGACACTGGGGAACATGCATTGATGATTGGTACGAAACAAACGTCAGAAAAAGGTGCTTATTTTATCGTTGCAGAGCCTTCCATTAAAACAGGAGGAATTGGTATAGATGATGGGTTGTGGGGATACGGAATGGGATTGTTATATGACAATGAATCAATGTCTTTTACCCATAACGCTAAAGAAAAAACTCCCTTCCGTATTTATAACGCCGGGAATGTACCAATCCATCCATTTGAACAAGATTTGAAAATGATAATTACAGATGTAGTAGGCAGTGATGAAATGTTTCAAATCACAAACCACTCTAACGGCAGTAGAGCAAGGGTTAACGTACCTTTAAACTCGACAGACACTGTTATCTATGACGGCCCTGACGTTACCAGAAATAATCTAGCGTTTTTGAGGGATACACGAAAAGATTTTGTGGAATTATCACCGGGGTGGAATACTTTAGAAGTCTATTATTGTAAGAGTGCAAGAGTATCCTTTGATTTCCCTTTTTATTATAAGTGAGGTGATTACATGATTGAAAGAATAGGAAGTCCGTTAAACCGGGATGAATTAGAAAAGATTAATAGTAATTTTGAAAAGCTTGATAAAATAGATTATAAAATTATGCAAGACTTTTTATCGGCAGACCCGACTAGGTTGACACCAGGAGTTAACGGGATTGTAAAACCGACAGAATTGGATACGAGGAATCTTAATAATTATGGAATTAACTTCCGGGCAGGTGTTAACGGCATTATTTATAAAGTATCTATTTACGCTAACCGAGCTGGACAATTAGGAGTAGGATTAGCGGAACAAGAGATGAACAGCGAAGCTACTGCGGAACTGTATTATAAAATCGTTGATTTAAGACGCGGATGGAATGAGGTAGAACTCAATTTCCCGGTGGAACAACAAAAACGATACACAATTTTTAGGAGAATCGTAGCGGAATCTATATTAAATGCAGGTGTTACCGTCTTCCCCTGGAATGAATACCCATTTGAAAATAACGGACTAGAAAATTTCGCGGGTGGTATGTTTTTAGATCAGTCTAATATGTCGAGACACTATTCTACGTTTTTTAATATTCGAGTTATAACCAGTATTGCACAAGTCTATAAAATTGCGAATGATAGTGTAAAGCCTCCACAGCAATTTTACGTTGGGAATAATCCTCCACAAGACGCTCAGTTTTGGTTTAAACCGGTAGGTGAAGATTGATGGAACTATTAAAATCGACAGTAACCTATGCCCATCCGAAATTACGTATTGACGACTACTGGAATCGAGGTATTACCGGTCAAGGTGTAAAAGTCGCTGCTATTGACGACCCCATCTACGAGCATGAGGCGCTCCCTATTGTTGATGGAATGGCCTGCGGACCTTTAACAGCGTGGAAAGGAACCAGCGAGCACCCTACGCATTGTGCAGGCATTGCTTGCGCTAAGAACTTGCAAAACGGACAGCCTGCTGGAGTCGCGCCAGATGCAGAATATTATCATATACGGATGTTTCTTCGGACTTACGGCGACCGTATTAAATCGCTCGTCGAGGCGATAGATTATAGCCTCGAAAAGGAAGTAGATATATTATTTATGTCTATCCATATCGCAGAAAATAGCATCAATTACGATGATGGTAGAGGTAGCTCGGCCGGAACCCCTAAACACCTTCGGATAAAAATGCGCGAAGCGTTCTTTAAGGCGTATAAAAACGGACTTATTATCGTAGTTGCAGGAGGAAATCATAACGACGGAAGAGGCGAAGATAATATCGAATTTGAGGAATTACTTCCGAAAATGCCAAATGTTATCACAGTTGCTAACCTTACTCCAGTTAATACAAGACGTGAAGCGAGCGGAGTCGGGAAATGGGTTGATGTTGCAGGATATGGCTCTTATATTAAATCGACTATAGTTAACGATAATTACGGAAAACTGTCTGGAACTTCTATGTCAACGCCTCAGATAGCGGGAATAATTGCATTGTACAAACAGCTATTCAGTGACCTACCCTCGCAAGAGATTATTGAAAAAGTCTTCGACAATTGCGAAAAGGTACCCGGACTAAATTCGGAGCAACAAGGCAGAGGCGTACCAATGCCGCCCGCTGAATTATACTCTTTGCCGATATTAGATGAGGCGAATAATCAATTCAGACGCTATACCGACTATACGTGGCAGGCAACAGAAGCATACGCGAAAAAAGATGGAAAATGGATAGAAACGGAGGCGATGGGTTATGTCTAATGCCTTAAATGTAAGATTAATTAACAATGTAACATCCATTGCGCAAGGTGATAATGCCAGTACAGTTATTGTCGAGCTGCTAGACAATAATAAGCTTATAATGCCATATCTTAATGGCAGGACTGCGCTTGTGAACTTTATCAATTCAAAAAATGAAATTCAGTATCAAACTACGTCACCGGTCTTTGACAGTCGTATTGAGTTTAATATTGATGCTGTCATTCCAGCTAATAAATATAATGTAGAGATTCGAATAGAGTATGATGATGCATCTTATGTATTTCCTTCTAGTGTTAATTACACGCTACGTATCAATAAAAGTGCCAATGATTTTTATAATGTCGCCATTAATATAAATGGATTAGATGTCGTCGCTAATGAAGTTTATCAAAAGTTAGAAAGTGATAACCCAGGGTTGTTAGAGCATGTTGGTCGGAAAGATAACCCTCATCAAGTCACAGCGGAACAAATCGGGTTAGATAATGTGACTAATGTGCAACAAGCTCCTAAGACAGATTTTGATAATCATGTATCAAATAATGATGCGCACGTGACAGTTGACGATAAGAAACGCTGGGATGATAAGGCTACACAGACTGATATAGACGAAAAAATTGGTGATTTAAATTATGTGACACGACAAGAGTTTTCGGGTCACGTTGGTAGTGGAGATATGCATTTTTCTGATGGAGAAAAAGCGAAGATGCAATCGGATATTAATGACAAGGCAGGTTCGGGGCAGCTTAAAAATCATGTTGACGATAAAAGTAATCCTCATAACGTCACTAAGACACAGATAGGATTAGGGAACGTTAAAAACGAGGAGCAAGCTACTAAGACAGAACTGGATTCACTGAAAGATACCGTGGAAAGTATACCTCGAGAGCCTTCCGAGGATATTTCGCTAACTTTAACAAGTGGCATCGAAGGTGCTGATTTTTATGGAACTCTGGCATTCATCCGTAATAACGTAGCATATATGACGTCCATGCTAATCTTGCCAGAAGAAGGTAGTTTAAGTGGGACACCGGTTGTTGTCAGTGGCGTTCCAAGCGATAAAAAATTCATGACTACGTATGGAGTGGGTACTAAAGATGCGGGGGCAGGAGATTTAACACCAATTCAACTCTCAGTCAGTTCAAGCGAAAGTGCTAATGAAATTTTAATTAATACTCATGATAAAGAACATGGTACCGCGAATACTTTTTCTGTAGCAGTCCCCCTCTTGGATAAATAAGAAGAAAGGAGGTGCTCCATGTACGTCAGAGACTTAAATAACAAAGAATATGTTGTTATGGCAACAATCGAAGTAGACCATGACTTAAATAGTGATAAAATATTAACGGCTGATTTGGAGTATAACAAACCAAATAGCCGTTTTTTAATGGATTTAGCAGAGTTGTGGACGTTGGTTGATGATGACGAAACAGAATGGAAGATAGTTGCTGTACAAAAGCAGGGAGAAGGCCAGCACATTAAAGCGCAAATACGTGCCATCCCGAAGTTCTTTGACGATTTCAATATTTCCATCGTACATGATTTGCATAGTGGTTCGATGACTGCGACACGAGCATTAAATATCATCTTTGCTGACAGTGGTTATGATTACGTGTTAAATGGTGATTACTCTGCATCAGAATGGGATAATTTTGGTGGTGGTACGAAACGTCTCAAAATGTTCCAAGATTGGTTAAATCGCTATGGCGGGGAGTTTCAACCACCAGTAGGCAATACTGTTTTCATCGACGAACAGGTTGGAGAAGATAAAAACATCATGTATCGCCATCGCCTAAATGCCTCTAACATTGTTTATGATGTAGATGCTTCTGAAATGTATACCTATATTAAAGGTTATGCAGATTATGAGGGCGATAAACAAGCTGGGGATTGGCAAGATGCAAAATTGACAGGTGATTATACTTCTCCGTTAGCAAACATTCTTGGTATTCGTGAATCGGAACCTGTTAAAGATGGTCGGATACGTAATGAATCTACGTTACACGAGAAAATGAAAAAGACTGTAGACGAATCTATTAAAATCAGTGTTACTGCTGATATTCACGATTTACGTAAGCAAGGATATCCTATTGGCCAGACAAATGTTGGCGATAGGGTGTTTTTAATTGATGAACGAATTGGCTTCAATGAGGAAGTTCGGATTGTTAATCAGAAGGAAACAAAAAATTGGAAGGGTGAAATTATCGCTCTTGATATTACTTTTGGTAGTCAAGACATTGTTAAGCGTCACCAGTCCAAAATGAACAATGCCACAAATGCCATTAATGATGTTTTAGAGGGTAAACGTAAACTGCCGATGAATGCTTTGAACAATGAGGTAGCTCAAGTAACCAACGCTCTGCTTTCTGCACAAACTGAATTGGAATTTGAAAACGGCATTATCGCACGTGACCCGAACAATCCAAACTTGGTTGTTGTCTTGAACAGTGCAGGTTTAGGTATTTCACAAGATGGCGGTAGGACGTTCCGTAACGCTATCACTGGTCGAGGCATTCTTGCAGAACATATTTTGGCTGGTACGATTACAGCAGGCGGAAATAGGCGGATTGATATCTCTGACGGTCGCGTTTGGAGCTATGTTGGTGATAAGTTAACGATGAACTTTGGTAGGTATGGATTAGATTTTTATCACTATGACCAAAATACTTTATTCACAGCTTTTACAGTTGGATACATCGAAAATACAAACATCCCAATCTTAAGCATGCATATGCAGCGAGAAGGAGCACTTTCTTTAGGTGTGACAACAGAGGGTTATGGTCGTTCTAGCCTGAGAATTATAAACGAGACTAATAACAAAGAGACAATTGTTTCAGGAACTTACAGTAGCGGTCAATCCAGTCTAGGGTTATTTTCATCTGCTAGATTATGGGAAGACTTAAATGAAACGTATAGGCATAATCAGGCATCGATACGATTGCAAACATCTAATCATTCAAATATTCAATACTACGGTAGAAGTGGATCCAACAGTACATTTGAGGTTCTGTATAACCACCGAGAAGGTGCTACAAAACGTCTTGTTGCTGACAGTAGTAGCGTATGGGTGAATCGTTTGGATGTTGGGTCAACATCAACAGTTCGTGACTACGGGGATGCGGTATTCATCGGAACAGATAATAACCGAAACGGTATCCGCATATTTACAGATGGTGAAGTTGCAATGGTCGCTGATGGAGTAATTAGACACAGCTTTTACCCTAATGGGAAAACTGGACACAGAACTTAACAAGGCAGGTAAGAAATGAAACAGATTAAGGATTATTTTCCATACCTTGAAAGGTTGTGGTATTTATTTATTAAAACTGAAAGAGGTTTATTTTATGGGGTTAGTGATGCACTAGCCTCTTTTTAATGTCTAATTGTAGTAGGGGGTCGAGCATGTCAGATGAAGGCTACAGTAATAAAGAATTACACAAGCTCATAACACACATGAGTAATGATTTCACTGAGCTACGTACCGAAATGAAACAGACCAGAGAGACTATAAAGAAATACAATGGTCTGAGGGAAGAACTTGCGAAGCTACAGAAGGAGATCATTTATATGAAAGCAACAGGAGTAGGGAAAAGTAAGACTCTAGAAGTCATCCGTCAATGGGGCGGGTGGCTTTTTGGGTTGGTTACGCTGATTGTCTTACTAATAAATCAATTTTAAGGAGAGGGTTTTAATGAAAGAGACTTTAAAAAACATCGATAACAAATGGATACGATTAATTGTGTTGGCGGTAGTTTTTATTAATACTGCAGGAATGGTTTTAGGTTATCAAATTCTGCCTTTTGATAATGAGCAGATAGCTGCAGGCATTACCGTTGGGGCGTTGGCATTAAGTGAAACCTGGAATCACTGGAAGAATAACAGCTATACAGGAGAAGCACAGGAAGCTGACAGGATTTTAAAAGCGTCAAAAGATGACAAGAAAGCAAGGCGTAAATAAAGAGTAGCTGCAGCTACTCTTTATTCTATATAAAAATTATTTTAGGAGGAATTTTATTATGGCAAAAATTTATTTAGACCCAGGACATGGCGGAACAGATCCAGGTGCAGTTGCAAATGGATTACAGGAGAAGGCTCTTACACTATCTATTGCTCTGAAAGTAAGAAACATTTTAAATCGTGATTATACAGGTCACAGTATCCGTATGAGCCGTACAACAGATAAAACAGTTTCACTGGCTGCACGCACCAATGATGCAAATAGTTGGGGTGCTGATTACTTTGTATCTATTCACATCAATGCCGGTGGAGGTACTGGCTATGAAGACTACATTTATAACGGCAGTGTCTCCAATAACACGGTAACTTATCGCGACAGAATCCATGAAGAAGTTATGAAGCAAGTTGACTTTAACAACCGAGGTAAAAAGCGCGCAAACTTGCATGTATTACGTCAATCTTCTATGCCCGGTATTCTAACGGAGAATGGCTTTATTGATACAACTGCTGATGCGAACAAATTAAAATCAGATGCTTACCTTGACCGCATTGCCCTTGGACATGCTAATGGCATTGCTAAGGCGTTAGGTCTTTCTGGTGGCGGTAATAATGGAGGGAGTAACCCTGATCCATCTGGTGACATTGATGTGGATGGAAAATGGGGTAACAGTACAACACGAGCGCTACAGGAAGCGTTGAATACTCCGGTTGATGGTTTTATCAGTAAACAACCTAGAAACGCTGTAACCCAAGCATTGTATGGTACTACGGTGCAATTTGGTAGTGGTGGAAGTAATGTGATTGTAGCATTGCAAGAGAAACTCGGTGTAAATGCGGATGGAAAGCTTGGACCAGCAACCATCAAGGCATTACAAAAATATCTTGGTACTACGCAGGATGGAGTGTTAAGTCGCCCATCAATGGTAGTGGAGGAGATGCAAAGACGTTTAAATACCGGTACATTTTAAGCATAACAAAAGCCCTCACTTAATTGTGAGGGGCTGATTTATTGAATACGTAGTGATAAAATTTTAATCGAGATTCGGCATCCATAACGTCAAAAAAGGTGTCATCCGGAGTACGAAAGTCATTGGAAATCTTTCGGTGATCACTATTGGTTACAACAACACTGAATTTGCTCAGTCTATCTAATAATCTTGCGTCGTTTTCTATACTATCTGGAGCATCTATAATATCGGGGTAGTCAGTTTCTGCTCTAATCCAATCGCCACTCTCTAAAAAATATCCGTTAATAGTTCTCCTGTTTATATCTCTTGGAGTGAAGTAGAAGAACTCCCAGTTATAGTGGTTACATATGTAAGTTAAAAACCGGGCTTGTTTTGGTGGGGCATCCATATTTCTTAGCATACCGACTTTCATATTAATTATTCCTCCTCTTTTTCCTTTTATTTATTCTATATAGTAACATAGTAACTTATTTTTTCATAAATTAGCACAAAAAAAGAAGTGTAGTCATTTATGCAAAAATAAGTTATCATAACCACTAATAGAAATTTATTTATCAGAGGTGATGTTGTGGCTTTGCAAGAGCTAATTGATTTTTCTAGTTACATATTGAAAAAAAGCAATCAGTCCATTCAATTATCTATTATTATCCCTGTATTTAATAGAGAAGATACTATTCAAGGTTGCTTGGATAAATTAAAAAATATCACATATAATAAAGAAAATTTGGAGATTATCATAGTAGATGACTGCTCAACGGATCAAACTTTTGAGGCACTTTCTGCATATGAAGTTGATTTTCCGAATCTCTCTCTTTTACGTAGAAAAGACAATTCTGGTGGTGCATCATTACCTCGAAATGATGGAATGAAAATAGCTACCGGAAAATGGATTCTATTTCTTGATTCTGATGATTATATAACTTCACATGCAATAGCAGATGCGATGAAAGTAGTTGAAACCAGCCCTAAAACAGATATGGTTTGTATGCCCTATTTTAGAAAGGAAGGAAGTAAACGACCAATCAGCAGGTCAGCCTTCAACTATTCTCAAACAATTACAAATCTTCATTTTCTGCAAACAAAGTTATATAACTCTTTAAATGCTGTAGGAAAAATGTTTAAAAGAAGTATCATAGAAAATTACAACATATCTTTTCCTAGTCATATAAAAGTAAGAGAAGATAATTGGTTTATGATGAAAATTTATAGCGTTTCTGATAACATTGCCATTTTAGGAAATCAAAAGAGCTACTACTTTATTGGTGAAAAAGATGAGGCATCTTTATCAAGAGGGAATACTCCTCCCAGGGATGCTGTGAAGATTTTTATATCCGTATACGATTTTATCCAAGCATTACCTATAAAAGATGAGCAAAAGTATGATTATCTTACGTTATACTTGAACCGATACTCAAATATGATTAAAAGGGGAAAACACGCACCTCTTAGATTTTTTGAACATACAAAAGAAACATTGGAGATACTTTTGAATAACCCTTTACTCTCTGGAGATGCTAAAAACTTTATTCAGGATTTGTTTCATGGTAAATATAATATTGTAGATAAAGAGAGTAGTATATAGAACAACTTCACGTTTTAGGACTTTACATGCTTAAATATGATAGGCTAATATTAAATTGTAGAGTTATGTTAATCTAATACCTCCATCTTTAGTATTTGAGTATCTATAGCTCTACAATTAGACGTCCGGTACCACACGGGCGTCTTTTATTAACTATTTACACGGACTCTCTTATGAGATAAAATTACGGCATAGGGACGCAAAAGGAGTCATCACCCTTTTCCTAATTCCATCCTTTATATGATGTGTAATTGTAAGATTAGGAGCTTGCTGTTTATATTGCAGGCTCCTTTTTATGTTAAAAAATAACAGTACACTTGTTCTTATTTATGTGATATATTTATATTATAACCAGAACAAACATTCGTCAAACGACAATTTTTGGAGGGATAATTATGACTGGTTTCTTAACGCGTGCTATGGACAGTAAAGAGAAAATTATGATTTATTATATGGATTCTAAAGGAAAAGTAAGTCAACGAATCATTAGAGTGGTGGATATAGATGACGATAAAGTGTTGGCATATTGCTACTACCGTAAACAGGTCCGTAGCTTTAAATTGGATAATATATTGTCTTGCGGCTATATCAAAAGGAGCGTTGGAGCGTGAAACCTGTTTTGGATTTAGATCAGTTAGAGCTTAATGGAATTAGAATACATGATGCGCATAAAGAGGGAACAGAGGTTAGAATAAAATATTTTAAAGACAATCAATTGAAAGAGATAACATGTAATATTATTAAATCAATGGGTATATGGGATATGGATATTAAATGTTCTAATATTGACGGAAGGATAGAAATACCTTTCAATTGGATAGTACAGGTGGAGCCTGTTTAAATTAAACATTTTGCACGGCATCCCGATTAAAAATGATGTTGGAGCGTAATTATGTTTGTGGTAATATAAGGATAAAATACATAGAAAAGGGGAGAGTAGATTGAAAAAATTCTTGTTTTTATTGGTATCATCACTTGTCCTACTCTTAGCTGCATGCGGAGGGGAAAGCGAAGAAGGAAACAATGAGGAGTCAAGAGGAACTGATGCTTCTGCAGAAGCATCAAGCGCAAACGAATCGGAAGAAGAAAATACCGAAGCAAGCAATGAAGTATTCGAAAATGAAGATTATAAGTTTGTTTTCGGTGAAGCAGAGCAATTAGAAGGAATACGAGGAAATCAAGTTTTAGCTATAGAAATCGAATTTACAAACAAAAGTGATGAAGCGCAAAGTCCTTGGAGTGCATCCACGGTTGTTTTAGATCAGTCAGAAGTGTCAGATGTAACGACGGAATCTGTCATGGGAGCGAATGGAGAATTGCCAGAAGATTATAAGGAAGACTTATACAGAATGGATACTGAAATTAATAGCGGCGAGACAGTAGATGCTATTTTAGCTTTCGAAATACAAAATCCTGGTTCAGAAATTCAAATAGCGGATAGTGTTTTATCAGAAGAGGATATTACATTCGAACGGGTTTATGAAACGGAGTAAGAGAGGGAATCCCCTCTCTTTTTTTGATGTGTAAAAAATGTGTAAAACGAAATCAATTTTTATATTATCTTATATTATTCTAATTAAAACGAAAAAGAGAATAAACGGCTTTATATCAACGTTCATCCTCGTTTCCAGTATTTTTAAATCATCTAAATTCAACCTAATTTTAGCGTGGGATGGTTACGAACCACGTTATGCAACGCCTATCATAACAGTATTCGACAGGGAAAACAATCGGTTGATACTGGAAAACGTTTTTATCCAATCAGTAAAATAGTGGACGAATGAAGTAGATAAAAGTAGAATAGAAGCAATCTGAAAAAAAGACGGTGAACATACTCATGGAATATATTTTATTAATCGTAGGTTTTATCTTATTAGTAAAAGGAGCGGACTGGTTTGTAGACGGTTCTGCAAATATATCCAGGCTCTTGCGTGTTCCTCCGGTATTAATTGGGTTAACCATTGTTGCTTTGGGAACCAGTGCGCCGGAAGTGACCGTTAGTATTATTGCTGCAATTCAGGGAACGGCAGATGTGTCTGTCGGGAATGTCGTCGGCAGTAATATTTTTAATATAACGATGGTTGTTGGTATTGCAGCAGTTATCTTTCCGCTTCAAGTGAAAAATGAAATGATTGTGAAGCAGATTCCTTTTACCTTACTGGCTTCCTTAGCTTTATTAGCATTAGCTGGGGACGTGACATTACAAGGATCTGCCGAAAATATACTTAGCAGAAGTGATGGGTTTATTTTACTCTTGTTCCTGTCCATTTTTATGTACTATATTATCGAAGTAGGTTTAAAAAGCAGGAAAGAAACGAAACCGGTCGGCGACTCGAACGTAAAGTGGGGAAAAAGCACCCTTATTACGGTGATTGGTGTTGCAGCCATCATAATAGGCGGGCAGTTTGTTGTGAATAATGCAACAGAAATTGCACTGTCATGGGGGATGAGCGAGGCCTTAGTCGGTCTGACTATTGTTGCTGTCGGAACATCACTCCCGGAACTGGTTACATCGATATCCGCAGCAATGAAAAAAGAAAGCGAAATTGCCATGGGGAATGTGGTTGGCAGTTGTATCTTTAACATATTATTTGTTTTGGGTACCACTTCATTAATATCTCCGCTGTCGATTAATCCGATTATTTTTACAGATATCTGGATTATGATTGTATTGACGATTTTATTACTTATCTTTTCCAGAACAGGATTTCGAATTGGGCGGAAGGAAGGCTTCATTCTTTTCCTGATGTATGTCATTTATATGATTTACATTATTATGAGAAACTAAAAAAAGTAGGAGAAACGATGAAGGTTTCTCCTACTTTTTTTAGTTAGCATACCAGTTTGCGGCAGCTTTTACTTCGGTCATGGTGAGTTGATGTCCATTACTCTCCCAATGAATATCAGCATTAGCGCCAGCATCTCTGAGTAACTGTTGTAGTTCTTCCGCTTCCTCTGGCGGACACATCGGATCGTTATCTCCAGCAGCAATAAATACCTCTGTCCCCGTTAAATCCGGGAGGTCAATTCCTTTTCTAGGAACCATTGGATGGTGAAGAATGGCCTTTTGCAAGGAGTCTTTATAATGGAATAAAAGACTTCCGGCAATATTTGCGCCGTTGGAATAGCCGACAGCCGTCACTTGCTTCCGGTCAAAACCAATTCTTTGACTTGCTTCATCGAGAAATTCATGTAATTCTTCTGTTCGTTTGATCAAATCTTCTTCATCAAAAACGCCTTCTCCCAAACGGCGGAAAAAGCGGGGCATGCCATTTTCCAATACATTCCCGCGTACGCTCAAGACATTTGCATTGGGGTCAATAAGATCCGCTAAAGGTAATAAGTCACTCTCCGTCCCGCCTGTTCCATGTAAAAGGAGCAGGGTAGGCCCATCTGGACTGCCTTTGGCTTCGTATACATATTTCACAGATTTTCATCCTTTCTTCACCATAAAATTCATTTTCCTGGCTTCTTTATAACTAACTATTCTTTTTCACTGGCTTTGTAACCGACTTTTTTTAATACGTCAATAACGGTCTGTTTATCACTTTCCGAAATACCTTGAAACAGTTCTTCAATCACCTGTTGGTGTTTTGGGAAGATATCATCCATGATTTCTGTCCCTTTATCCGTAATTTCTAAATAGACTACTCTGCGATCATCCGAACAATTGACCCGGGCCAGCAGCTCTTTTTTCTCCAATTTATCAATCACATACGTTATCGAACCGGTACTGATTAGTACAGATTCCGAAATGTCCCGGATAGTCTGTCTGCCTTTATGGTACAGTGCTTCTAAAATAGCAAAATCAGATGAACGCATACCATGTTTCTTTATATCCTTTTTTGTGACTTCTTCCAAAGCTCGGGAAGCCTTCATGGTAATGACAAAAGATTTCAATGATAAATTCTCAGCCAACATTCTCACCCTTTCTTTCGATATATATAAACTTCTTAATTAAGATATATTTAATTAAATAATAATGAATTTTAATTAATTTGTCAATGTGACAGAAAGAGAAGCTGGAATGATGTTTTATCTTAGCAAAAAAGTATAGTACTTCATAAGAACATGGTTTTAACCAGTTTTAATGAACGATTCCTGTTTTTCTACTGTAAACCTAATCCGCTTCATCCATCTTGATTTTAATCATTTGCATCCGTTCATTGAAGAGGGATGGATAGGAGAGAAAACCAAGCATAATACTGGTTACAGCAGCTGTTGTCAATAATAGGAAAAGAATTAACAGCTGGAATTGGACTGCTTGAATCGGATCAGCCCCAGCAATAATTTGCCCGCTCATCATTCCCGGCAATTGAACGAGTCCAATTGTTTTTTGACTTTCAATGGTGGGAATCAGACTCGCTTTTATAGAGTGGATTAATGGCAAGTGGATAGCTTGCTTCGGTGTGCCACCCAATGAAAGCAGTAGCTCTGTTTCTTTTTTCTGCGTTTGGATTTCTGCTGTAAAACGGTTCAGAAAAAGAATAGAAAGCACCATCGAATTACCAACTATCATTCCGCTGATGGGAATGATGTATTGTGCAGTTGGAGGGGTGATTTGAAATCCCAGCAGAATACTTTGCGTCAGTACTTCAATAAAAACAAATGTGAGAATCAGCTTCCATATAATCCCCTTGATAGATACCCCTTTTTTCTGAGCATTATGTGTTGCTGCTCCAATCATGAGAGCAATCATAAGGATTATAAAAAGATAGCTTTCCGATTCAAATACAAAAGTTAAAATAAAACCGACGGCAATGAGCTGGATAATCGAACGAATGGTTGCGATGATGGTGTCTTTTTCTAATCCAAGATGTAATGTTTTGGAAAGTGCTAAGGGAATGAGGACAAAAATAAGTGATAAGCCGAGAGTTAGATAACTCATTGCGATACCCCCTTCACAAATTCCTGTACACGAGAATCAGCAGGGTTTTTCAATATATCTTTTTTACCTGCTTCAATCAGCTCGCCGTTCATCATAATCCACGTATAATCCCCGATATGTAATGCTTGTTCTAAATTATGGGTAATCCAAGCAATCGTTACCGCATACTGTTGATTGATATGCTGGATTAAATGTTCGATATCAGATGTAGATACACGATCAAGGGAAGAGGTAATCTCATCCAGCAACAATACTTTTGGACGATTGACAAGTGTACGTGCTATTGAGACTTTCTGCCTCTGGCCACCTGATAGATCGGTTATGTCCCGGTTGAGAAAAGAATCATCTAATCCTACTTGTGTCAGTAAATGTTCTGCTTCTTCCTGTTCTAATTGTTGGTTTTGCAGTGTTTTAGGCATAGCCAGGTTTTTATAAACGGTACCGCGCAGCATTGTTGCATCTTGCAGGGCAATGCCGACAGTGCGTCGTAACGTTGTCGGTTCCATGGTTTGAATATTCTCTCCAAAAAGGTGAATATCTCCGCTTGCAGGAGAAATCAGTCCATTTAACAAGCGAAAGATGGTCGTTTTTCCAGCTCCGGAAGGGCCGATAAAAGTGGTGATTTTTCCTTCAGGGAGAAAGCCGGACACATCTTTAATAATCGCTGACCCTTCATCGGAATAGTTGACATGAGTTAGCTCCATGGCTGCTTTATCGGTTCGTTCATTTGCTTTCTGCATGATTAGGTTCCTTTCTGAAATAGTGTATAAGGCGCAGCAGGAGAGGAAAGCTCTCCCGCTGAACAAACCTTATTTTAGAGGATGTTCAAAAAGTCCAACAAAAATGACACGGCGAATTTCTGCGTTGACGAGATTTTTCCGATACTCACGTATTTTAAAGCATACGCTCCGTTCGTAAAAATCTCGTCGCCTTGAACTTCTTGGTCCTTTTTATCGTACTTTTTGAACACGCACTTTTATCATTCCTTTTCCTGATTTAATAGAGCCCGCTTTTGCTGAAGCAGCTTTTGGAATTCTTGGTCTAATTCATCCGAAGGCTCCAGGCTGAGTCTGCTTAAGATTTCTGTTATTTTTGTTTCTATTATCATTAACTGCTGTTCCGTTGAATCTTCTTGGGTTTCTTTTTCCACCGGTTCTTCATGAAACTGCTGCAGGCTTCCATGAAAGAAAGTAAGCTCCTGATTATCTATTTCAATCATCCTGGTGGCGATGTTTTCGATAAACTGCCGATCATGGGATACCAATAAAATCGTACCTTCATAAGCCTGCAGGAGGCCTTCCAATGCTTCCACAGCTTCAATGTCCAGATAGTTGGTCGGCTCATCGAGAATCAACATATTGATATCACTGACAAAAAGTTTTGCAAAGGCCACTTTGACGCGTTCTCCGCCACTGAGCACGTGAACAGGCTTAAAGACATCATCACGATAAAAGTGTAGTCTGGCTAAGACGGTTCGGATGAGCGTTTCTTCCTGCTTAGAGGTTTCCTTAACATTTTCAAGAATCGACTTTTCCGAATCTAATGTAGATAGATCTTGTTTAAAATAACCAATCTTCACAGACGGATTCAAGGTGATACCGGCATCCCCCTGCATTATTTTTTTCAAAAAGGTCGTTTTACCTGCGCCATTCGGTCCGATAATGCCGACTTTATCTCCACCTGTTATATTTAAGTTTGCTTTTTCCCATAATTGTTTTCCGGGAACCTTGCCTTCTACATCCTCTATCCGCAAAATAATTTTTTGCTGTAATCGCTCTTGATGGGGAAGTGCCATTTTGACAGGAGGTGTTTCTCTTACTTTTTCCACTTTTTCCAGATTGTCTAACCTCGTTTCCAACGCTTTGGATGTTTTCTGCAGCTTTTTTTGTTTTTTGGCAAAGTAAGGTTTCGCTCCTTTAGGATTTTCCTCCGTTGAACCGATTTTATTCTTCGGTGTTTTCGTTGCTCGTTGTGCTTTCTTTTCTTTTTGTTCTATGGCACGTTCCAGTTGTTCTTTTTTCTGCAGGTAATGCAGATAATCCTGGCGTTGTTTTTCGATCTCTTTTTCCTTTTGCTCTCGGTAGGCTGTATAATTGCCTGAATAAATATGGAGGCTTTCTTCATCTATTTCCCAAATTTGCTGACACAATTTATCTAAGAAATGGCGGTCGTGGGAAACAATTATCAACGCTCCCTGCCAATGAGAAAGCTGTTTTTCGAGCCATTCTATATGAGCTGTGTCCAGATTGGTTGTCGGTTCATCGGCAAGAAGCAGGCCGGCTTGTTTCTGCAGAGCTTCTACAAGGTAAGCCTGTGTTACTTCGCCGCCACTTTTCTGCTCTCTTTTCTCTTTTAACTGCGGTAATAAGGAAACCGTCGTATCTATTTGAATCGTTCCTTGTTCCGGCTGCAGGTTGCCGGCAAGCAGATGAAGCAAGGTTGTCTTTCCAGAACCATTTTTTCCAACTAAACCAATACGGTCTTTTGCTTGAACAGCCAGATGTTCAATAGAAAATAAAGTTTTTTCTTTTATACTATGCTCTATATGATGCGCTTCTATAATTGTCATAAAATCATCTCCCTGGTTATGCAAAATGAATAGGGAGGTCAACCAAATAAAAAACCCCTATTCTTTGTTCAGAACAGGGGTCGCCTAAAAAGAAATAAGGATGGTAGAGGATGTTTAAAAAGTCTCCATTTGGTTCCTTTTGAACATGTCTAACAACACTTATTTCATACGGGTATCACAAGCATAAAGGCTAATCCTGTTCTGAAATCGTTCGATAAAAGCATGACAAACAGCACAGCCTTCCAGCTGTTGTGATGCTTTTATGGAATTCATTCTTTAAAAAAACAGGATTAATACTTCATGTTCTCTTTGTTCACCCTTTCGATATTTATTGATTATAGTATAACGGAAAAAGCAGTGTTTGTCATTAAAAGATGGATTCATCTTTTGAATTTTTTAATAAGATGGATATTTATCGCTGCGAAGAAAAAAGCCCGGACAAATTTGCATTCTAGTAATAGAATACGTAACCATTGTCCGGGCTTTTTTTATGAATATCATAGCGCTCTTGGCGGCTGATGTATCGGGTTTTCCTGTATAGCATCTTTAATCAAACAATTTCCCCGCCCATGCGGAATGCACATAGGTGTTCCGAAGATTGGGTCGCGGGCAATGTTACAGCTCATACGGAAGACGGCAGAAACAAGGTCTGCTGAAATAGTATCTTCCGGTTTGCCTTGAGCGTATACTTTTTTATCTTTTATCGCTATAATATGATCTGCGTAACGGCTTGCCAGATTTAAGTCATGCAATACCATAATGATAGTACGACCGTCTTTCTCGTTTAGTTCAAACAGAAGATCCAGTACATCAATTTGATGCATTAAATCAAGGTAAGTCGTCGGCTCATCCAGCAGAATAATATCTGTATCCTGAGCGAGGGTCAACGCAATCCACGCACGTTGGCGCTGTCCGCCTGACAGGGAATCAACAGATTGATCTTTTAAATCAGCCATATTTGTATCTTCCAATGCTTTTTGCACAGCTTCTTCATCTTCTTGCGACCATTGCTTCATCATTTTTCGATAAGGATGCCTGCCTTGCTTAACCAGCTCATAAACCGTTAATCCCTCTGGGCTTGCTGGTGCTTGCGGCAAAATGGCTAGATTTTGTGCGACATCTCTCGTTCGCATTTTAGCAATATTTTGCCCGTTTAAAACAACAGAGCCTTGCTTTGGCTTTAATAAACGTGCCAAAGAACGTAATAATGTTGATTTACCACAGCCGTTTGGACCGATAAAAACAGTAATCTCCCCTTTAGGGATGGAAATATCTAATTCATCTATGATTATCCGGTCACCAAATCCAAGTGTTAAGTTACTTGCTGTTAATGAGTTCAATGTTAAAACGCCTCCCCAGCCTAAAAAAAGGTGCGTATAGAATACTACTTTTATTCTAGCTCTCCAACGAATAATAGTCAATGATAATCGTTTTCAATTAGTGGAGAAGAAGGTATTCCAAATAGGGCAACATGGCTGTTGCACTCGGATTACATGACAAAATCAACAATAATTTGAACAGTAAAAAAGGCACAAAACAGCGTTTGCTGCTTTGTGCCTTTGAAAGACGTCTTATTTAAATAAATCAACAAACATATCTATCGTCTTTTCTGCAGCTACAAAACCATTGTTGGTCCAGTTACTTTCATCTTCTATATAGTATACTTGATCATTTTGAGCCACGTCGGTGTTATTCCAGACATTGCTGTTTTCCAATGCTTGGATTCCTTCATCCTCTTCATTTCCTAAAATTATCAAATGATCGGCATCTATTTCCGAAAGTTTCTCTAAGGAAATAGGGTTCCACGCTTCTCCGCCTTGTCCAAGCTCTTCTACGATGTCAGGAACTTCCACGCCCATTTCATTGTAAATCATGGTTGCAGTGTGACGATTTTCTTCAAATAAGAAATACTCACCGCCTGTCACCCACATCATTGCGACGCTTTCGTCACCTAATGTTTCATCAAGTTCTTCCTTAGCCTGATTTACCTTTTCATCATAATCTGCTAAGGTTTGTTCCGCTTCTGCTTCTTTTCCGAGAATTTCTCCAAATTTCTGTAAACGTACTTTCCAATCATTTTCCTCTTCTTCGGATAATACATAGGTTGGCGCAATTGCTGCGTAATCATCATAAGAACCTTCATAATTATCTAAGGTGTGATCCAAAATAATAAGATCTGGTTCGATGCTGAGAACTTGTTCCAATGGCAGCGTCCATTCAATGGTGTCTACATCGGCCAAGTCTTCCTCTAAATAGTCCTGAATACTTTCACCGATTGCCCATTTCGCAACTGGAGTCTCGCCAAGTGCTATTAATGTATCTTCATTGTAGGGAGCAAGAATTTTTTCCGGATTTGCCGGGACGGTCACTTCTCCCATATCGGAATCAACAGTCATTTCCGAAGACTCATCGGTATCGCCGGAACTATCTGAATCATCTGAACTGTTATCATCATTATTGCCACAAGCAGCAAGAAATAATAAAGTGATAAGTATGAGCATAAATAAGTAATTTTTTTGCATGAATTTGTTCATTGTTTTTTCTCCTTTTATGTTATAATAAACATCTACCGATAATGATAATCACTTTCAATTAGAAAGTCAATATGCTATTTTACTCGAAAATGTTAATATGGTATTTGATATTTTAAAAGAAAACTTAGGAGTATACAAGTAATGAAATTCTTTTCACGTTCTTCGAAAATAACAAAAGGATTGATAAACATCATCGGAGTTAGCCTTGTTCTTTTTTCGATTGGCATGTCTATCTCTTATGGTGCAACAAAAGTTGATTTACATACGGTTTGGCAGGCAATTTTTCAATTCAGTGAAGGAGTGCAGGCGCATCAGGTTATTTGGGAACTGCGGATTCCGCGGGCATTAGCTGCTGTATTGGTAGGTGCGTTTTTAGCTATGTCTGGAGCAGTGATGCAAGGAATGACGCGTAACCCGCTTGCATCACCATCCATTATGGGGGTAACAGATGGAGCGGCCTTTATGCTGGTGATTATATTAGCGTTTTATCCGGCTGCTTCCAACATTGGATTAACGTTTGCTACCTTTATCGGAGCTGGAATAGCAGTAACCCTGGTATTTTTGGTCGGCTCTTTTTCCAGCAGCGGATTAACACCGATTAAGCTGGCGCTGGCTGGTGTTGCAATTGGAACGTTATTACGCTCTATTTCTTCTATTCTTTCGCTGCATTTTCAGTTGGAGAAAGATATGGGCTTTTGGCTTGCAGGCGGATTGGATGGTGCAGACTGGAATGCTGTAACCATTCTTCTCTTTGCCGGAGTAGTAGGAGTGGTTTTGGCATTAACTATTTCGAAGTCTATCACTGTCCTTAGTTTAGGTGATGATTTATCTACGGGGCTGGGTCAAAATAACACGCTGATTAAAATTACGGGCATCGTGGTGGTTTTAATATTGACCGGTGCTGCTGTTTCTGTTGCTGGTGCTGTCGGATTTGTCGGGCTGATTATTCCGCATATTACCCGGTTTATTATCGGAACGGATTACCGCTGGATTATACCAACTTCAGCAGTGTTTGGCGCTTTATTGCTTGTGAATGCAGATCTTATTGCACGGATGATAAATGCCCCATTTGAGACACCGGTAGGTTCGATTACATCTATTATCGGTGTGCCATTCTTCCTCTATTTAGCCAGAGGCAGCGGGGGTGATAAAAAATGAACGCAGTAGAGAAGCAAAAGCGGCTTCGATTTTGGATGATTATCGGCATACTTATTATTGGAATGATTATTATTTCCTTTGTCAGTTTGAACTTGGGAGCTATTTCCATTTCCCCGAAGGAAGTAATACAAACATTGATGGGGCAGGGGACAGATAGACAGGAACTGGTATTATTCAACTTTCGGATGCCAGGAATTATATTGGCTCTATTAATTGGAGCAGGTTTAGCTGTTTCCGGAACCATTATGCAGGGAATCACGCAGAATGGCCTTGCAGACCCAGGAATTTTAGGCATTAATTCAGGGGCAGGTTTTGCGATTGTTGTATTCTTATATTTCTTTCAAGGAGCTATCCCGACAGACAGCGCCTTAAACAACTATATGCTGCCTTTTGTTGCTTTAATTGGGGCGTTTACGGCAGCTGTTTTGATTTATACGATTGCTTGGAAAAGAGGAGTCACACCCATTCGGCTTGTTTTGGTTGGAATTGGAGTGAATGCGGCATTTGGTGCTCTCATGACAATTTTACAATTACGAATGGATCCGCAAAATTATCGGCAGGTAACGATTTGGTTGACAGGAGAGATTTGGAACGAAAACTGGAATTTTGTTTTTGCATTATTGCCATGGATGCTGATATTGATTCCAATTGCGATGAAAAAAGCAAGAAACTTAAATGTCTTTCACTTAGGAGACGATGTTGCTTCCGGCCTCGGAACACATGTAGAAAGAGAACGGGGACTCTTGTTATTAATTGCTGTCGCATTAGCAGGTGCAGCCGTAGCAGCTGGCGGTGCAATTGCCTTTTTAGGACTGGTTGTTCCGCATATTGTCCGTAGACTGGTCGGTCCGCTGCATCATTATGTGATTCCGATCTCGGCTTTATTGGGGGCATTTATTTTAGTCACTGCAGATATGATTGGAAGTAATATATTGGCACCGACAACGATACCTGTGGGAATTGTTGTTTCGATTGTCAGTACACCTTATTTTGTTTATTTACTGATGAAAACCAATTAAAAATAGAAAGGAGCTCGCGTAACTATGAACGAGGAAATATACGATGTCACGATTATTGGTGGTGGACCAGCTGGTTTATTTTCAGCTTTCTATAGCGGAATGCGGGAAATGAAGACAAAAATTATAGAATATCTTCCTTATCTCGGCGGAAAAGTGCCTTATTTTTACCCGGAAAAAGTGATCCGTGATATCGGTGGAATTGCACATGCTACCGGAGAAGAAGTAACGGAACAGCTTGTGGAACAGGCAATGACATTTGATCCGGAAGTGGTGTTAGGCGAACAAGTTGTGGATATGGAGCGAATGGAAGATGGCCATTTTCAACTTCTGAGCAGCAACGGAAATATGCATTATTCAAAAACAGTTATACTGGCAACCGGTTTTGGAACATTGCATTCCGTGAAGCTGGATCATCCAGAAGCGGTCTATTACGAAGAGAAAAGCTTACATTATACAGTCAGAAAGCTGGCGGATTATTATGATAAACATGTTCTTATTTCTGGCGGTGGTAATAGCGCGGTGGACTGGGCGTTAGAACTTGAAAACATCGCCAAAAGTGTCACGCTCATTCATCGCCGTAACCAGTTTAAAGGGCTGGAAAGCAGTGTGACCAAATTGAAAAACTCCCGTGTGGATATAATGACACCATATGAAATAAAAGCATTGCATGGAACGGACGGGCAAGTTGAAAAGGTGATACTTACCCATTTAGAGGACGAAACAAAGGAGAAGGAGATAGAGGTCGACCGATTAGTTGTTAACCATGGATTTCAAATTAACCTCGAGCCAATCACCACATGGGGATTGGAAATGATAGATGGCATGATTGCGGTTGATTCCAGCATGCAGACATCTGTGGAAGGCGTATTTGCTATCGGTGATATTGCACATTATCCAGATAAGCTTGGATTAATTGCCGGGGCATTTAATGAAGGACCAATTGCTGTTAATCATGCGAAAAAAATCGCTGACCCGGAAGATCCCGTGAAGCATTTATTCTCTACAAATTATGCTGGATTTACCGGGGAAGTATAGTGTAAGGAAATGTCTTTCATTTAAAAAGGATAATAAACTAGCCGTTAAAATTGCTTTCTTACATTGACAAAATGGTTTAGCGAGTATACAATTTCCCCATTAAAGTAACATTACAATCTTATAATATATACTTATCCAGAGCGACTGAGGGACAGGCCCAATGACGTCCGGCAACCTCTTTATGAAAAGAAAAGGTGCCAATTCCTGCAAAATAATGCATGTTTATTTTGGGAGATAAGGCGAATGTAAAAACAGCCTTTTTCCTGTGGAAAGAGGCTGTTTTTAATAGATGCATCAAAAAGATTTGGTAAATAACAAGGAGGATAGATTTCGGAAAGTGTTAGAAATAGCAAACATACATACTTAAAAGCAAGAGGAGCATAAATATGAAGAAGAATCACGATAAAGAAAAGAAAAAATTATTGGACCGCATTCCGCATCCGCTGGCGTTGTTATTTTTTATTGTTGTTGCTGCAGCTATTTTAACTTATATTATTCCATCTGGATCGTATGAACGGGAAACCATTGATGGGACAAATCGAACAGTTCCTGATTCATTTGAATATGTAGAGAATAATCCAGTTGGTATTATGGATTTATTTACTGCAATCCCTGAAGGATTCCGGGAAATGGCTGATATCGTCTTTATAACCTTTGCGGCAGCCATGATGTTCGGCCTTTTGGAAAAAACGGGAATGCTTGAAAACACAGTTGGTACACTGGTTCGCAAAGTCGGATTAAAAAGACGTTTCCTTATTGTTGCTATTATGACATTTGTGTACGGATTTTTTGGAATGTTTGTCGGGCTTGAAAATAATATTGCCCTTATTCCAATCGCTGTTTTATTAAGTGTTTCCATAGGCGGTGATGCTGTACTCGGTGCGGGTATTGGAATAGGAGGAGTACTTGTCGGATTTGGTCTTTCTCCATTCAACCCCTATACACTAGGGGTAGGACATCGAATAGCAGAAATGCCGCTATATTCAGGGTGGGTTTTAAGAAGTATCCTGGTGATTGTCGTTTTATCTTTATTAGCCTATTATAATATTCGATATTTTAAAAAGATATTACAGGATCAGAAACATAGTTTGGCACATGGTATTGATACACAGGATATGAAACTGAGTCAGCCGCTTGAATCCTATCGGATGCGTAAAAAGGATATAGCAATGCTGCTTGTGGTGATTGCAGGATTTGTTTTGATGCTGACAGGAATATTTATGAATGACTGGTATATTAATGAAGTTGCGGCGATATTTCTCATGATTGGGATTACCTGCGGGATTATTGCAGGTATGAATGCCAATCAAATTGCGGAAGCTTTTTCAAAAGCACTTGAGCCCAGCGCATTAGCAGCTATTTTGATTGGTGTTGCCATGGCGACCCAAGTGGTCATGAACCAGGGGAATATCAGCGATACGATTGCTCATGGCCTTGTTTCCGTCATGGAAGGTTTACCGACTACGCTGGCAGCTGTATTCATGACCATTTCTCAGTCGATTATTAATATTTTCATTCCAAGTGGCAGCGGCCAGGCATTAGTTACATTACCCATTATGATTCCTGTTGGGGACATGTTAGATATTACACGGCAAACAACCATTTTGGCATTCCAAATCGGCGATGGTATTACCAATATATTTTCACCGACCTTAGGCGGTTTAATGGCGATGCTCGGCTTGTGTAAGGTGCCTTATGGCAGGTGGATTCGTTATATTTTTCCGTTTGTCATAATGGCTCTTGTTGTGTCTTGGATTGCTTTGGTGATCAGTCATTTAATTGGCTGGGGCGGACCGATTTAAGCGGTTTTTAATGGTATAGAAATAAAGTATTTTAGGGTAATGAAAATTCCTTATAATCAGAAGTTGGCAGATACTTGTCATTTGTTGATTATAAGGATTTTTTATAAATATTTTTGAAAAAGTTTGAGAAACTTCTCCCGGTCTTCTTCGGTTAATGCTTTTGGGCCTTTGGTATGTTTTCCGCTTCGTCGCTCTTTCGCACTTAAATAACGGGATTGCAGCAGTTGGTCAATATTATGATTCGTATAAGCGAACCCTTTATGATGCAGGACATGGCATCCTTTTGCCAGCGCGAGAGAAGCAAGTCCATAATCCTGCGTTATTACTATATCTCCTTTTTCCACAAGCTTCATAATCCGGTAATCTGCAGCATCTGCACCGGTATCTACATAAACGGTCTCCACCCAGTCCGGATATTCTTGTAATGAAAAATGGGAGATACTTGTAACCAGAATAACCGAGATATTCTTTTTCCCTGCTTCCTGGATAATTATATTTTTGACAGGACAGGCATCAGCATCGACGTAGACTTTCATTGCTTCACTTCCTTTATTTACGCTTTTTAATATATTGTAGCAGATTGTTGAAGAACTTGTCTCATCCACTGGAATTCCCTGCGAAAACCATGTAAGATATAAATCACTATTTACCGTGAAAAGGAGTTTGCATGTATGCATTATGTGATTGAACAGATGAAGCCGACAGATTGGGAACAGGTTTTGGAAATCTATTATCATGGCATGGAAACACAAAATGCGACCTTTGAAATAAATGAACCGGATTGGCAGACTTGGGAGGATTGGAATCACGACCATTTATCGGAATGCAGGTTAGTTGTCCGGGAGGGTGAGCATATGCTCGGCTGGGCGGCGTTATTGCCTATCTCTGCCAGAGAAGCTTATCAGGGAGTGGCCGAGGTAAGTATTTATCTGCATAAAAACAGCATGGGAAAAGGTATTGGAAAAAAGCTGATGCTGGCATTGATGGAAGCAAGTGAAGAAGCAGGGATATGGACACTGCAATCGGAAATCTTTCCAGAAAATACAGGAAGCCTGAAATTGCATGAAAAGATGGGTTTTCGACGGGTTGGGGTTCGTGAAAAGATTGGACAGATGGAAGATGGCAAATGGCGAGACGTTGTACTTGTAGAGCGCCGCAGTCCGCATGTAGGATTAGACTAAGGAGGAATGTATACATGGAAATTCAAGTCAACGAAGAAGTATTGGAAGGAAGAAATGTGGAAGTAACAGAAGTGAATCATAAGAAGCAGGTTGCCTTTTCCTTTGATGTAACCAGTGAAACATATCATGATGTGACTTCACTGCTCTATAAAAATGATTTTGACGTGACTATTCCTGAAAAATCCTTGTCTTTTTCAGCGACCATCTTGGAGTACGCT
Organism: Oceanobacillus timonensis; assembly: GCF_900166635.1. Lineage (NCBI taxonomy): Bacteria > Bacillati > Bacillota > Bacilli > Caryophanales > Bacillaceae > Oceanobacillus > Oceanobacillus timonensis. The sequence continues at coordinate 3,687,342 of NZ_LT800497.1, read as the reverse complement.
ACGTCCACAACAAATTTATATGAAAAAGGCAATACAAGCGAATTTTACTTAAAGCTGCGTGAAAAATAAAGATACAGGTATGGAGAGGACGTGCAAAATAGTGGAGGAACCGATGCTTTTAATGTTTCCAGATCAATTTGAAACAGAACGATTAATCATTCGCGCTCCGAAGCCAGAAGATTGGAAGCCGATTTATACGGCAATGCAGGCATCTATCAATGAGTTGAGACCATGGCTGCCGTTTGCGCGAAAAGAACAGACAGAGATAGGTGTTCAAAAGACAACAAAAGAAGCTTATCTGAACTTTCTTTCCCGGGAAGATTTACGATTTCACGCCTTTGACAAAGAAACGGGAGAATTTGTGATTTCTACAGGGCTTCACCGTATCAATTGGGATGTACGGAAATTTGAGATTGGTTATTGGATTGATACAAAACATCGTGGAAATGGCTACGTCACAGAAGTAGTAACAGGGTTGACCGCTTTTGCATTCCGGGAGTTGCGAGCAAATCGTGTGGAAATCCGTTGTGATCCCCAAAATATGAAAAGCAAAGCAGTGGCGGAACGAGCCGGATTTGAGCTGGAAGGAATCTTAAGAAATGATGTTATAGAAGAAAATGGGGAACTGAGAGATACCTGTGTTTTTGCAGTGATTGAAGAGCCTAAAAACTGATGAGGAATAAGGGTGAAGGAATGAAGCGAGTAACAGTAAAACAAGCCTATGTAAAAAATATCAAACAGCAAAACCCATTGATTTTAGAAGAAGCGATTGAAGGGGCTCAGAAACTTCAGGAAGGAGAAATCATTGCGCTGTACACGCAGCAGGGAGAATTTCTCGCACAGGCGTATACAGGACGCCAAAATAAAGGGATGGGCTGGGTGCTGACATGGAAGCAGACAGACACGATCAATCAGGCTTTCTTTAAACAGAAGCTTCTCACTGCAATGAATAAACGACGTTCTTATTATCAAGACGAGGAAACAACGGCCTTTCGTATGTTCAATGGAGAAGGAGATGGAATTGGCGGCTTAATCATTGATTATTTTGACGGATACTATGTGATGCAGTGGTACAGTGAAGGAATTTATGCGTTTAAAGACTGGGTTATCCAAGTTTTTGATGAGCTGGGTGATTATCAGGGAATTTATGAAAAGAAACGTTTTGATACAAAAGGACAGTATGTAGAAGATGATGACTTTGTTAAAGGTGTAAGAGGAGAATTTCCGCTGATTGTGAAGGAAAATGGCATGAACTATGCTGTTTATCTGAATGATGGAGCGATGGTCGGTATTTTCTTAGATCAGCGTGAGGTTCGAAAAGCATTGCGTGATAAATATTCCAAAGATAAGCATGTATTAAATACCTTTTCTTATACCGGTGCTTTTTCCGTTGCAGCTGCATTAGGCGGTGCAGCCAAAACCACCAGTGTTGATTTAGCAAAACGCAGTAAAAACAAAACGATTGAGCAATTTAGTGTGAATGGTATTGATTTTGAACAGCAGGATATTATCGTGATGGATGTATTTGATTATTTTAAATATGCAAAACGGAAGCAATTATCATTTGATGTGGTGGTTCTTGATCCTCCCAGCTTCGCGCGTTCTAAGAAGCGAACATTCCGGACAGCGAAAGATTATCCGGAACTGATTGAAAATGCGATTGACTTGCTGGAAAAAAACGGTGTCATTATTGCTTCCACGAACACGGCTTCATTTGGCATGAAGAAATTCAAAGACATGATTCAGCGCGGTTTTCAGGCGAAACAAAAGCAATATACCATTCTGGAAGAGTTTTCGCTGCCTGGTGATTTTGCAGTAGATAAGCATTTTAAGCAGGGAAATTATTTGAAAGTAGCGGTGATTCAGGTGAAAGGATGAGCTGCTCGCCTTTGAAGTATATTTTTCGTTGGATAAAATAAAAAACAGCCAGAATTCGTATGAACATGCGCGTTTTGGCTGTTTTTAATATGTTATTAGCGAAACAATCAATAGCCAATCATCCGAATGATAATGCATTGTTTCTCTTTCTATAAAACGAAAATTCATATAAAAAATAAAAAAATCTTAAAAAACTGTTGTATAATTATTCTTTTTATTGCATAATAATACGTAATTACTTTTTGGAAGGAGTGTACGTTCATGACCGTAGATCAAATCCAATCTCAACATCAACAGTTAAAGAACAGAGACTTTTTAACACTTGCAGACTATACAAAAGACGAAATTGAATATTTAATCGACTTGGCAGATTATCAAAAAAAGCAAAGTAACGAAGGCATTATTTTTGAACCATTAAAAGGGAAAACATTGGGCATGATTTTTGAAAAATCTTCTACTAGAACGCGTGTATCTTTTGAAGCGGGAATATATCAACTTGGAGGATTAGGGATTTTCTTAAACTCGAATGATATTCAACTTGGCAGAGGAGAAACCATTGCAGATACGGCACAGGTGTTATCCGGCTATTTAGATGGTATTATGATTCGTACTTATAATCAGGATGATGTGGAGGAACTGGCCAAACATGCTAGTATTCCTGTCATCAATGGTTTAACTGACCTTTACCACCCGTGTCAGGTATTAGCTGATTTACAGACGATAAAAGAAGTCAAAGGGGTGCTAAAAGGACAAAAAATCGTTTATATCGGTGATGGTAATAACATGGCGCATTCTTTAATGATTGGTGCTGCAAAAATGGGGATGCATATTGTTATCGTAACACCGGATAATTATAAGACGGAGGAACAGATTACCGAAACAGCGAAACAATTTGCATCTGAACATGGTGCGACGATTGAATGGAGTAATGATCCGGCTGAAGCTGTGAAGGATGCTGATGTGGTTTATACAGATGTATGGGCTAGCATGGGGCAAGAGGCAGAACAGACGCAGCGTGAACAAGCATTTCAGAAGTTTCAAGTGAATGAAGCACTGCTCGTTCAAGCAAAATCGGATGTTACCTTTATGCATTGTCTGCCGGCGCATCGTGGTGAAGAGGTATCGGCAGAAGTGATTGACGGAAAGCATTCCGTTGTCTTCCAACAGGCTGAAAATCGTCTGCATGCTCAAAAAGCTTTGATGACAGCTTTAATGGGCTAGGGCTAATACAGCGTGGATAAAAGAAGCAGGAAAATCTGTTATGACGGATTTTTCTGCTTCTTTTATTTTTCCATATCTTTTATCCATACATAAAGAAGTCTACGGAGTGACACATTGCAGGATTTTTTACTGTGAAAAGTTGAAATACGAAACAGGATAACGTAAAATTTTTCAATGGTATTTATTTCACGAATGAAGCTGTAAAACAACGTCAGAAATAAAACGTTTCAATTCCGTTAAAAAAGGAAACGGAACAGGATGGGAGGAGATTGAAATGAAAAAATCACTGCAGATTATCGGGTTACTATGTATGTTAGCTATAGTCAGCGCTTGCCAATCTGATACAGAGCAAGAAGTAAATCATCAGGATAATGAAAGCGAGGAAACAGCACAGGAGAATGAATCAGACGTAGCCGGCGATGTTTCTGAAGAATCGGAAGACGAATCGGATCATGAAACAGCTGCGAATGAGGGTGCAAGCGCCAATTACCAATACGAAGAGCAGGAAATAATTGAAGAACAAATAGAGGAAGGCGAATATGATGTTGTGGTTGAAACAGATAATCCAGGATCCCGCGTTATGTTTTATGAAATAGACGGGGAAAAATATTATAAAACCGTCTTTGTGAAAGATGAAAACCGCTTAAAAATTATTGATATCCAAAAGGACGATGAGCAGGGTCTGGTTTATAATGAAATCATATAAAAATGTGCAAGCGTCTCCCATATGCGCTTGCACATTTTTTGCCCCATATATTATATCATTCTATGAAATCGAAACCCCTTTTGTATCAATCTTTAACAGTTTTACTTGATAACCTTCCAGCTGCTTGGTCATTTCCTGTTTCACTGTTTCTCCTTTTCCTTTTGGCACAAAGGACAGCATGGTTGGTCCGGCCCCGCTTAAAGCTGTACCAAATGCTCCAAGCTCTTTTGCTTTGTCGCGAATCATATCAAAATGTGCAATCAGTACCTTGCGAAAAGGCTCATGAAATAAATCATGTTCGAGCATTTTTCCAAACAGTACATAATCCTTGGAGTAAAGTGCAGCAACTACCAAATTACTCATTGCACTTGCCCTTGCCGCGTAATTGCGTTCATATGTATCTGGCAGGCAATCTCTGGCAACTTCTGTTTTCAGCTCTACTTCCGGAATATATGCAATTAAATCTAATTCCATATCATGTAAACGGGCGGAAGGGATATCATGTTCCAGCATGGTGGAAATCGTTAATCCTCCAAATATCGCAGGAGCAATATTATCAGGATGTCCTTCCAGCTCCGTTCCAAATGCGAGCTTTTGCTCATCGGTTAATTGAAGATTTCCAAGCTGATTAGCCAGTTCAATCCCTGCAACAATAGCCGAAGCACTGCTTCCTAAGCCTCTGGCCAGCGGAATTTCACTTGTTTCCTGCACGCTGCAAGGAGGTAGCGTTACCCCGTATCGTTCTGCCACCTGTTTGGAGATATTCCAAATAAAATGATTTTCTGCTGATTCCGAAGAACCGTGTGCAAAAAAAGCGTGTTCGTCCGAATCTGTTACGTCCAAATGAATATACAGGCCTAATGCCAGGCCCATGGAGTCAAAACCAGGGCCCAGATTAGCACTGCTTGCTGGTACAGAGATGCGAAACGGCATCATGATGTTATCATCTTTCCTAAATAATCAAGGATAGCTGTTTCGTCATTTGGAAGCGTGACAGGATCAATGGTTAATTGGTCAATAGCCGTTTGCGGATCTTTTAATCCGTTACCGGTTAATACAGCCACAACTTTACTTCCTTGTGGAATCGTACCTGCCTTCACCTGCTGAATGACACCAGCGATGGAAGCAGCAGACCCAGGCTCTGCAAAAACACCTTCTTTACTTGGCAGCAATTTAAATGCAGACACAATTTCATCATCTGTGACAGAACCAATCATGCCATCTGATTCCTGCCTTGCTTGAGCAGCAAGATCCCAGCTGGCCGGATTGCCAATGCGTATTGCTGTAGCCACTGTTTCCGGCTCTTCCACCACTTCATTTCTAACAATAGCAGCTGCACCTTCTGCTTCAAAACCGAACATTTTTGGAAGGGCAGTTCCTTTTGAAGTGTGGTATTCTTTAAAGCCTTTCCAGTAGGCGCTGATATTTCCTGCATTACCAACCGGAATTGCCAGAATATCCGGCGCTTCATCCAGTTGATCACAAACTTCAAACGCTGCTGTTTTCTGACCTTCCAAACGGTATGGATTGACAGAGTTTACCAGTGTGATCGCTGATTCCTCACTAATCTTGCGGACAAGTTGCAATGCCTGGTCAAAATTACCTTCTATTTCGACAATCTCAGCGCCGTACATCACAGCCTGAGCCAGTTTTCCAAGGGCAATTTTTCCTTTCGGGATAACAATAATCGCACGTAAACCTGCACGCGCCGCATACGCAGCAGCAGAAGCAGAGGTGTTTCCGGTGGACGCACAAATAACAGAGTTTGAACCTTCTTCTATTGCTTTAGCAACAGCCATCACCATGCCGCGGTCTTTAAATGATCCGGTTGGATTTAAGCCTTCAAATTTTCCATATAGTTCAATTCCCAGTTCCTTTGATAGATTTGGAAAATGAAAAAGAGGGGTATTCCCTTCAAATAATGATAAAGCGGGTGTATTATCTGTGACGGGTAGTAAGTCACGATATTCTTCAATGAGCCCTTTCCAAGCCATCTTATGCATCTCCTTCTACTCTGTAGTAGCTTTTTATCTCATTTACTGCATCAAACGATTCCAACTGATGCAGTACTTGTTCAAATTGGTAATATGGTGTATCATGTGTCACTAAAACAATTTCAGCAGAGTCTTTTTCATCTACAGGTGTCTGCAATATGCGTTGGAAGCTAATGTCCTGTGCATGAAAAATCGATGAAATTTCGGAGAACACGCCAGTCTTATCTGCTACACATAAGCGGATATAATATTGACCATGCTGTTTCTCTTTTGGACGGAGTGTTTTTGGAAATTGCATATCGTTGGACTGTTTTCCGGATACGCCCAGGCGCATTGCTTTAATGGCTGCAACAACGTCGGATAAAATCGCTGTCGCTGTTGGCAGGCTTCCTGCTCCGGGACCGTAAAACATCGTTTCCCCGACGGCTTCCCCATAAACATATACCGCATTATATTCATTTTTAACACTTGCCAGCGGGTGATTTTTAGCCAATAGAGTAGGCTCTACGCTCACTTCTAATTCATGATCGAAAAAGTTGGCAAAACCAATAAGCTTCATTGTATATCCCAGCTGTGCAGCATAACGGAGGTCTTTTAAATCAATACCATGAATACCCTCGATAACAACATCCTGTAAATCAACAGGCGTAGAAAATGCCAACCGGCCGAGGATAGCCATTTTTCGGGCAGCATCTAACCCCTCTACGTCTGAGGTCGGATCTGCTTCCGCAAAACCAAGACGCTGTGCTTCGGCAAGAGCATCTTCATAGCTGACGCCTTCCTCATCCATTTTCGTTAAAATATAGTTGGTTGTCCCATTGACAATCCCCATGATTTTTTGAATATGGTCCGAGGATAACCCCTCATTAATTCCGCGTAGAATGGGAATACCGCCGGCAACGCTTGCTTCATAATAAAAATCACAATGATTTTTTACTGCCGCTTCCTCTAATTCTGGACCATGCACAGCTACTAAATCTTTATTAGCCGAAACCACGTGTTTTTTATTTGAAAAAGCTTTTAAAATATATTCTTTGGTATGGTCAACTCCGCCCATCACTTCAATGACAAGGTCAATATCCGGGTTTTCCAGCACATCGTCGGAATTTGTTGTTAAAATGCTTTCATCCACATCAATATCCCGTGCTTTTTCCATATTACGCACGAGTACTTTAACCACTTCGACTTTACAGCCTAATTGGTGCGCTAATTTTTCCTGGTGATCTTCAATCAGGTGGATAACGCCTGAACCAACAACACCGAGACCTAATAATCCTACTGAAACCTTATCTTCCATCTTATCACCTCTACGCTTCTATTGTATATTTAATTTATTTAAACATGAAACAGGAAGTAAGGCAATAGTGAATTTTTAGAATAGACTAGCGTCTGTTTGATGATAACGCTTTCTTTGCGTGCGAATAAACGAATAAAAAATCGTCGAATTTTGAAAAGCTATTGATAAAATGGATGCGTACTCCGGACGTTTCCATGTTTTTTTCATATAATAGAAAAAAAGGGGACGTATCGATGCGCATCTATCATCTTGGAGCATTATTTATGATTTGTTTAAGTTTGGGTGTCAGTATTGGGTACAGTTTTGGCAGAACAGAAATGGGGGCGTTTGCCGGTCTTGTTTTGGGGATCATCCCAATTGTCATTTACAGAAGAGCTGTTATAAAGAGGGAGAAAAACGTGCGTAGTGAGAAACAAAAAACATCTTATATATGAACGTTATGTTGTTTCGAACAACAAATAAAATGAAAAAGTACCGCCGGAAGCGTAATGAAAAAGTCACGTCCGGCGGTACCTATAGAGACATATAGCGTAATCTACCCGGTTTTGTCCGGATAGATGCATCTTTAATCTGCGGTAACCGGCGGGCGCTTGTATCCTTTAAGTGCTATGCAAGCTGTAATCAGACCTAAAACGACAATTGCTCCGCCGACGTAGGCATTCTTATCCACACTGGCCTGTTCAATGACAATACTGCCTGCAAACGATCCGACAGCAATTCCTAAATGCAAAGCAGAATTATTTAAGCTGACCAGGATACTTGAATTTTGCGGAGATGTCTCAATCAAATAACTCTGAACAGGCGGGGAAACAGCCCAGCTGAGCATCCCCCATAAAATTAGTACGACAAGAAATAAGACAACGTGGAATGACGAAACAGGTATGATTAAAATCGTAGCCACGAATAAAATAACCGCAGTGAGAATCGTTCGTTTTGGTCCGAACAAGTCAGATAATGTCCCACCGGCTCCACCACCGCTGACAGCAGAAATACCAAAGATCAGGTAAACAGCACTTAACCAAATACCATCCAGCTCCATAAAGTCTTTTACAAATGGATTTAAATAGCCATATAACGTGGTGTGTCCAGCTAATACAAAAAATGTCGTCAACAATATAAAAAGAATCTTTGGGTTCCGAATCAATTTCAACTGTGTTGTTATCGGTAAAGGCTTTTCTACAGAAGGAATGGGCTGCATAAAGAAACGCACACATATAATAGAAGCAATTGTTAAAAAAGCAATGAGCACAAATGGTGCACGCCAGCCAAATGATTCACCGAGTATTAAACCAAATGGGATACCGAAAACCAGCGATCCGCTCACTCCCATGCTTACGATGCCAATAGCCCGTCCGCGGTAAGCAGGTTTTACAATCGAGGAAGCCATCATGGTACAGAGGACAATTAATAAGGAAGCACTTGCTGCAGAAATAATTCTGCTAATAAAAATCATCGTATAGTTCAGACTAAAAATAGCAAGTATATTTCCCAGTAAAAAGATGAATAAAGAAATAATCGTCAACTTTTTTCGTTCCACAGAGGCGGTTAAATAAAGCAAAATAGGAGAGGCAATCGCGAAAACGAGTGAAAAAATGGTAATCAATAAACCTGCTTTTCCTAACGATACACCTAAATCAGCTGCAACTAAATCAAGAATACCGCCAATAATTAATTCAACCATTCCAACTACAAAAGAAATGGTCATCAATAAATATACACCTTTATTCATAAACAACACGCCTTATCTATAATTATCTTGTCATCGATCGTTTTAAAACACTATTTACAATAATAGCCTAAAGTAAATAGCTAGCACAAGTGTTTTTCGTGAAATTTTAATGAGAATTCCACATTTTTAAAGGAAAAAAAGGTACTTATTTGTTATACTTATATGTATCGCATGAAAAATAAGGAGGCGTTTTGGGTGAGTAATAAAGCAACACTGGAAAAAGATGCAATGAAGGTTTTAAAACAGACGAGCAGAACATTTTATATCCCCATCAAATTGTTGAACAAAACGTTGCGGAAAACGGTTGGTTCAGCTTACCTCTGCATGCGTGCTGTTGATGAAATAGAGGACCACGAGGAAATGGATGCGGAAGTAAAGCAGCATTTATTAATGGAGACAAGCCATTTACTGAAGGAATCGGTATTTAATCGAAATGCGTATGAACAATTGGTAGCTCCATATGAACAAGAATTGCCGGAAGTCACATTACGCTTAGCAGACTGGATTGCATTCTGCCCGGATGATATAGAGCAGAAAGTAAAAGATTCAACAAGTGAAATGGCAGAAGGAATGGCAAAATGGGTCGGTAAAGATTGGGATGTGCAAACAAAGGAAGATTTAGATGAGTATACATATTATGTTGCAGGCCTTGTTGGCGTGATGCTGTCTGATATTTGGAAGTGGTATGATGGCACGGAAACAGACCGCGACCTGGCAATTGGTTATGGGCGTGGATTGCAAGCTGTGAATATATTACGCAATGTCGATGAAGATGCGGAACGTGGTGTCGGATTCTTCCCGAATGACTGGTCTAAAAAAGAAATGTTTGCGTATGCAGAAGCGAACCTGCAAAAAGCAGATCAGTATATGACGCAAATCACTACGAAAAATATCCTGCTTTTCTGCCGGATTCCGCTGGCACTTGCCCATAAAACATTACAAGCTTTGAAGAGCGGCAAAGAAAAAATGTCCAGGGATGAAGTGGAAGAAACGGTTGATAAGATTATTAATTCCTAAAATTAGAATGAAAACATCGCATTATTTAAACACGATGGGTTTGCTAACTCAACTGGTTACCCAAACGTTCTTTTTCTTTGGCACAACAAAAGTGTTTCAAAAGTTTGTTTTCCTTCAATGGAGAAAATAAAATAGAGCAATAAGAAGGCTCCTTCTCAGGAAGGAGCCTTCTTATTGCTTACCTTATTCCTCTTTCATATTGCGTAGGCGGGGTGACCTTATGCGTTAACTTTTTCTCTGCGTGCAAACCCCAATACGGATCAAGAAGCATACCTCTTGCAATGGCTACAAGTTCTGCATCTCCATTGGTAATGGTTGCTTCTGCCAATTCGGGGTTACTTAATTTTCCAACAGAGATAACTGGAATATCCAATTGGTTTTTAAATGCGCGTGCAAAAGGAACCTGATAACCCGGCGTATTTTGTGGTTTACGTTCCCCGGGAGGTCCTTCTCCGCCGCTTGAAATGTGAAAAACATCTACACCAGCTTCTTTAAAACGTTTTGCCATATTTATCGCGTGTGGTAAATCATAACCGCCATCTATATATTCAATGGCAGAAATACGCATGATTAGCGGCATATCTGCAGGCATTACCGTTTTGACCTCTTTGATGATTTCTTCTCCAAACAGTGCCAGATCTTTTCCATACGCATCTGTACGATTGTTGATGCTTGGTGACATGAATTGATGCAGAAGATAACCATGCGCACCATGCAATTCGATGGTATCAAACCCGGCTTTTACCGCTCTTTCAGCAGCCTGTTTGAATTGCTGAACAATTTCTTTGACCTCTTGATTCGTTAAAGCTCTTGGTGGTTTAAGTTCTCCATTCTTCGTTTCCTCTGGTAAAACTTCTACAGGTATATCAGAAGGTCCTACCGGCTGGTTAGCATCTTCTGCTTTTCTGCCCGCATGCGCGATTTGAATTCCGACTTTGGTCCCGTACTTTTTAATTTCATTAATAAGCTGTTGATAGTGCGGTATTTGTTCATCTGACCATAGACCGAGGTCTTCATTGGTAATTCGTCCCTCGGGAGTAACGCTGGTCATTTCCATAATAATGAGGCCCGTTCCTCCAACTGCTCTGGAGACATAGTGAACAAAGTGCCAATTATTTGGAGCACCATCTTTTTTCGTGACGGAATATTGACACATCGGTGACATAACAATACGATTTTTCAGTGAAAGATTTTTAATCGTATAAGGGCTGAATAAATGACTCACATAAAAACTCCTTTTCCTTTTTTATTTGCGTGTGCATACATATAATATAATTTGTGTTATAATAAAGTCAAACCATAAGATTAGAAAGGGTTATTAGAATGAATTATAATGAGTTGTTTTATGCTTGGATTAATTTGACCAAATATCATGACCGTATACTGAAAGCAATGGATTTTACACTTCAAAATCAATACCAATTAGGAATAAAAGAATTTTATCTTATGTATTATCTGGCACAATCAGAGCAAAAAAAGATGCGCTTATCTGAATTAGTTCCCAAGGTAGGGCTTAGTCACAGTGCTTTATCACGCTTAGTTACAAGACTGGAACGATATCGGGGAGAGCCATTAGTGGAACGTCAGAAAGATGCCAATGATAAACGATCAGTTGATATCTTGCTGCTCCAAAAAGGAGAACAATATATTCAGGAGATGCAATCGCTGATGAATGAAAGTTTACAGCAACAAATGAGCGAGAAGGATATGCAAAATATAAAAAGGCTTGTTGAATAAGAAGACGATAACTGGTTTCCAATGCAACAGACGAAGCGTTTACATTTCAAAACCTTTGTTGCTTGACTTTAAAATAACGTGGATTTAACATGTATGCACACGCAAATAGTAGAAGGTAATCGATGTTTTGATGTATGAAATGAAAGGAGCGATTATATCATGGCAAAGGTAACACGCGGTATGGACCACGTAGGAGTGACAGTACCTGATGTGGAAGAAGCTACTACATTTTTTAAAAAAGCTTTTCATGCAAACATTTCCTATGATAATAAAAAATTAGGTGATGAACCGCAGCAGGGAGATACTGTTGAAAAAACATTAGGGCTTAAAAAAGGCGCGAAAGTTATTCATATACGTATTCTTTCTTTTGATAATGGTTCCGGTATCGAACTTTTTCAATATAAAAACACCGAACAAAGAGAACCTGTGATAGCTTCTGACCTTGGTGTGCAGCACATTGCATTCTATGTTGATGATATTCAGGAAGCAGCAAAACAATTTGTGGAAGCAGGCGGTGAATTATTAACAGAACCAAGAGAACTGTTAGGCGATGTAGAAAAAGGAACAGGGAAGTTTGTTTATGGCCGTGCCCCGTGGGGCATGCTGATTGAGTTAATAAGCTACGATCCAAATCAATTGCATTATCCGGAAGATAGTGAAGCAAAAAGATTTACACCATAAAAATACATGCATATGTACCACTTTCGTTTGAATCTTATATGGAGTGCAGTTTTGTTTTGATAACTATGCGCTTCAAAGTATATAAGAAGGATATGTTTTACTTTAAATACGAAACTTTCGCCGTTTAAAAAGTAACTTCCATTTCATAGGAACAGGGGCTGGCAAAGAAAAGAAGATAACGTGTAAGGCGACCGCTACGGCGGACCGTTTTGCTTTCCTAGGGGCACGCTCTTCAGCTAACTTTTGCCAAGAAGAGCACTTGGCAAAAGTAGATCTTCAGATGGTGCTGATCCCTCAGGAGTCAAAACGGTCCGCCTCCGCTAGTAGGATATTCTATGCGGTGATATAGTTGAACCAATAAAGTTAAATCAGACAGAACACATTTTTCGTGGTGCATGATTAAAAGGTTCAGCATCTTGTTCAAAAAATAGAAGGATGATTTAACGAAAAGCAAGCATGATAATAGAGAGTATATTCATCCTGGAACAGCAAGGTTTATATGCTTATTCTTAGGTGCGAAAGTTGAGTTAATAATAAATAGGAGTGTGTTAAAAATGACAAAAGTTGCTGTGTTAGTAGGATCATTACGAAAAGAATCTTTTACCAGGAAGGTTGCCAAAAATGTCATGGACCTATTTCCGGATAATGTTGAAACAGAAATTATCCCGATTGGCGATTTGCCATTATACAATCAAGACTTTGACGATGAGGGCAATCCTCCTGCGGTTTGGACAACTTTCCGAGAAAATATGAAAGGGTTTGAGGCTGTTTTATTTGTAACGCCGGAGTATAACCGTTCTGTTCCTGGTGTATTAAAAAATGCCATTGATATTGGCTCCCGTCCTAAAGAGGATAGTGTCTGGAATGATAAACCAGCAGCAATTATCAGTAACTCTCCTAAAAATTTAAGTGGATTTGGTGCCAATCATCATTTGCGACAATCGCTTGTATTTTTTAATATGCCTGTCGTTCAACAGCCGGAAGCTTATTTGGCGAATGTTGCAACGTTGTTGGATGAAGACGGAAAAATCAATAATGAAGATACGGTTCAATTTCTGCAGTCTTTTGTAGATGCCTTTGTCGACTTAATAACTACTTTTCAAGCAAAATAAATAAGATGAGGCATACGAAGACTAAACGAACTGAAAAATAGTTCCAATCGTCCAAAGAATGATTGGAACTATTTTTTTTACGTCAACAAGCTCATTTTCTGAGATTTTTTTATTTTCGGGATTGAGAAGGGTTTAAGAATATTTAATAAGGGTATACTTCAATATTCAAAGCTATTCGCTGAATAGATACTTAAATTGATAGTTGTGTTGTTCGCAACACGAAACTATAATATAAAAATATGTGTTTAAAAAACAAGTGAGAGGATGAAAGTTTGTCAAGTATTTAGGAAGTGCTGACTTTCATTCCAGTTTATAATATCATTTCTATGCTGTTATAGACACTTACACAAAACAGGAGGTAAAATGTGAAGTCAAAGAAGGGGAAAGGTTTAGATTGGCCGGTCTTTTATATCAGCGGAGGGTTTTTAGTTCTATTTATCATTCTATCAATAATTAACAGTGATATGGTGGATAATGCAGTGAATACGTTATTTACCTATTCTGCTGATTGGTTCGGCGCTTATTGGCAAATACTTTTATTCCTTAACTTCGCTATCGGCTTGGGATTAGCCGTATCAAAGTACGGAAAAGTAAAATTAGGAAAACAGGATAAACCGAAATACAGTTATTTTGGCTGGGTAGCTATGATATTAGTTACATTGCTGGCTGCCGGAGGAGTTTTTTGGGCGGCTGCAGAGCCGATGTATCATTATATGGACACACCACCTTTATTCGGTGGAGGACAATTTAACTTTATAGAAGGCGGATTTGCTCAAGCATTTATGCACTGGGGTTTTCTTGCATGGGCAATTCTTGGTACCTTAGCTGTTATTGTGATGATGTATGTTCACTATCAGAAAGGGTATCCTTTAAAACCGCGGGGATTATTATACCCTATTTTTGGAGATAAGATTTTTGAAAAAAGTGTTATTGGTACAACAGCAGATGTTTTTTCTATTATTGCAACTGCAGCAGGAACCTTGGGGCCATTAGGATTTTTAGGTCTGCAGATTTCTTATGGATTAAATCATTTATTTGATGTTCCGAACACATTAACAGTCAGTATTATTGTCGTGATTGTTTTAGTTGCTATAGCAGCAATTTCAGCAGCAACGGGAGTAGACAGAGGGATTTATCATTTAAGTAACTGGAATGTGCAATTTACCATTCTGCTTGGTGTTATTGTTCTAATTATTGGACCTACTATGTTTATTATTGATGGATTTGTCGGAGGTACAGGTGTTCATATCCAAAATATGTTTGAGATGATGTTTTATCGTGGAGATGGCGAATGGCTTTCCGGATGGACACTTTTCTTCTGGGCATGGTTTATTGGTTATGCGCCGATGCTTATCGTATTTATCAGCCGTATTTCCAGAGGAAGAACGATTCGTGAGCTTATTATTGCGGTGTCTGTTGTAGCACCATTGGTAACGAATTTTTGGTTTTCCATTGTTGGCGGAACCGGGATTTTCTTTGAAATGCAAGATGGAGGCTCGGTTTCTGGACCATTAGCAGAAGGCGGTATGCCGGCAGCAGTTATGGCAATTACAGATCAACTGCCGATGGGAGTTGTGATGGGCGTTGCATTCCTGTTGGTATCTATCGTATTTGTTGCTACAACAGCGGATACCATGTCTTATACAGTATCTGCAACGTTATCCGGACATGATAATCCGAGTCGCTGGTTGCGTGTTGTCTGGGCTATTCTTTTTGGTGCTTTTACGGCAGCAATTCTTTCCATTGGAGAAGACAGTATTACATCGATTCAGAACTCGATTGTTATTTCCGCAGTGCCGGTATCATTATTGATTCTGCCGCCACTGTGGAATGCACCGAAAATTGCTAAGAAAATGGCACTTGAACAGGGACTTGTCTGGCAGCGGGAAATGCGCAAAAAAGTAGACAAAACATATAAGTAAAACATATAAAATGGACAGGGAAGGCAATGCCTTTCAGCTGTCCATTTTTTAGTGTGGGAAATAAACATATTACATGCATTGAAAGGATTCAATGCTATTTAAGTCCATTCCGAAGTAAACCCAACGGAATCCATTCCAGCGAAAACCGGCAATCGAGTTTCTTCCTAAGAACGTTGGGAATGCCCAGAAACCTCTACCATGATTTGGCCAAATATAGGTGAAACGGAACATACAATGCCTGATACCGCCTGGATCTACTGCGAATGTTTGCACCTGTTGTTTTTGCGGTACAAAGTTAGGTGGCGGTCCCATTGGAGGCTGGCTGTTCATTCCGCCCATTGCTGCCGGATCGGGTTGCTGTCCATAAGGTGATTCGTTATTTCCATTTCCCGGCGCATTAGGAAAAGACGGTGCTGGCGGCCAATTTGGAGGAGGTCCTCCGTTTCCATTTCCGTTTCCATTTCCATTATTGTTTGGAGGTTCTGGAAATAAATTTTCTTGAAGTTGTTCTGTAATAAAATCCTGAAATGGAAATCCATTTCCGTTTTCTCCTCCATTTGGTGCCCCAGGAAAAAAGTTGTCAATCCGTTCTGGGGCGGGATGATTTTGCTGGCCGTGTTGAGGCGGCAGGTTATTAACGGGTTGCTGTTCCGGATAATAGCTGCCCGGTCCACCCGCTCCCCCGTTTGGTCCTTCTGTGAAAAAGCCATTGGCGTCATCATATTGTGGCGCTGGCTGGAAATAGTTATTTAACATCTGTCCGGGCAGGTTATTCTGTTTGTTTTCCGCTCCGTTTGGATGCTGTTGTGGTCGAAAATGATTCATTATTTTCCTCCTCTGCCTTCATTCATACTCTGGAGCAGTATATGAGGCATTTGCCTTGTTTGCGCCTCTTTGTGAGCAGAATGGGCTGAATAACTAGAAGGCAAAAAGGAAAAATGTTCATTATAATTTATCTACAGCATCTTGAATGTTCTGTGCTTCTGTAATCGCCGTAATAAAGGAAACACCATCAACTCCTGCTTCAATAGCAGAGTGAGCATTTTCTACATGAATTCCGCCAATCGCGACAATTGGAATAGCTGGAAATTGGCTGCGGATGGTATGAATCCACTCCAGCCCGACAACTTCTTTTGCATCCTCCTTTGTAGAGGTGGCAAAAATGGGACCGACACCAATATAATCGACTAAATCAAGCGGGCTCTGGTCGAGTTCTGCTTGTGTAGATATGGATAAACCAATGATTTTATCGGGAAACTTGGCACGGACTTCTTGTACTGGTGTATCATCCTGTCCGACATGTATGCCATCTGCTTCCAGTTTCGCGGCTAACTCTATATGATCATTCACGAAAAAAGGGACTTCATATTTACGGCATTGTTCTCTTAAACGTTTGCCAAGCTGCAGTTTTTCCTCCCCATTTAATGATCCGCTTCCTTTTTCCCGAAATTGAAATGCAGTAATACCGGCAGCGAGCGCCTCTTGTAACACAGCTTCCGGATTTCTGTGACAATTTTGACTGCCCATAATAAAATATTTTCTTAAGCTATTTCGATTCCATGTCATTATTTGAACCTCCATTCAATTGTTTCGGTGTACAAGATAAAGCATCAATAAAATTGGGCAGGAAAGTTCCTGAGCCTTTGACATCCGGCTGTTCTGCTGCATGCTCTGCAGCGAGTCCATAAAAACAAAGTGCTGCACGGAGCTGTTCGGACATATCATAAGAAGTAGTAAGGCAAGCCGCAATAACCGAACCTAATAAACATCCGGAACCGGTAATCGTTGCGAGAAGCGGGTGCCCTGTCTGATTGTAAATAAACTGTTGATTTGCATAAATCACATCTGTTTTTCCAGTGATCACAATAGCAGTATTAAATTTTTTTCCGGCTTTTTCGGCAATTTCATCTATATTACCTTCACCGACAGAATCAACACCGCGCATTTGGATTTCTGTATCAACTAAGGATGCAATTTCGCCCGCATTCCCTTTGATAACGGTTGGACGTACTTCTTTTAAAATTCTTGCGACTGCTTTTTGTCGAAATGGGGTAGCAGCCACACCAACAGGGTCAAGAACAACCGGGATTCCTTTTTGGTTGGCAGCTTTTCCTGCTGCAATCATTGCAGGAACTTCCGTTTCTAAAACCGTTCCGATGTTTAAGACGAGTGCATCTGCAATATTTGCCATATCTGCGGCTTCTTGCAGTTCTTTTGCCATCACCGGGCTGCCGCCAAAAGCTAACAGGCCATTTGCGCTGAAGTTGACGACAACCTGATTGGTTAAATGATGAACAAGCGGTGTGTTGTTTCTGGCTTGCTGGATAATATCAGGATTCATGAATAATCTCCTTTCCTGCATTTTCCCGGATAGCCCAGTGGTTTGTCGGGCCATTTCCTTCCCCGAGTTCAAATGATTTTGAAATGGCAGCAGTAACAAAGGATTTGGCATGCTTCACTGCTTCTGGCAGCGGATAACCTTTTCCTAAATAAGCAGCAATAGCGGCGGAATAGGTACATCCTGTTCCATGCGTGTTTTTCGTGTCAATACGTTCGGAAGCATAACTGTGCATTTTATTTCCATCATAAAGAAAATCAATTGCTTGTCCTTTTAGGTGGCCACCTTTTATTAATGCAGCATCGACACCATATTCGTGAACGAGATATTCTGCCGCGCTTTTCATATCTTCCTCGGTTGTAATGGATAACCCGGTCAGGAATTCCGTTTCTGGAATATTTGGTGTTACAAGCGTTGTTAAAGGGAGAAGGTATTGTCGTAAATAGTTACGACCTTCTTCATCTATTAGAGAATCTCCGCTGGTAGCGACCATTACTGGATCCATTACATATGGAGCATCAACCTGTTCTAATTTTTTAACGATTAATTCCATCATGGGCTTGCTTGCAATCATTCCTGTTTTTACCGCATGAATCGGCATATCTTCTATAATGACATCCAGCTGATCCTCAATCATAGAAATTGGCATATGCTCTACGGAACGGACCCCTGTGGTATTTTGCGCCACAACGGATGTAATCACGGACATCCCATAAGTTTTCAGTTCTTGAAATGTCTTTAAATCAGCTTGAATACCAGCACCTCCGCTAGGATCTGTGCCGGCAATGGTTAATGCACAACGAACCGACTTCATTATAAAAACCTCCTTCATAGAATTAAAGATTTATTTTGTTAAAGAAAATTGCCGTGCCGGGATACGGCTGACTAACAACCACCCGATCAATGCACCGGAGACACTGCTTACAATAAACGGCGGAATAAAAGCAAAAGCCCCTGCAGAACTTCCCATAAGCAGGTTAGCGATAGGAACAGCAAAGAAGGAACCAATTATTCCTGTACCAATGATTTCTCCTAAAGCTGCCATCGGATATTTATACGTTTTTTGATACAATACCCCAGCAACAAAAGCTCCAATCATCGCTCCCGGAAAAGCAACCAGTGTCCCCAATCCTAAAAGGTTCCTGAGCAGACTGATCATCAATGCGACAATCACCGCAGGACCTGGACCGAGCATAATGGCGGCAATCACATTAACGGCATGCTGGACAGGATAAGCTCTGGCAACACCGGCAGGAAACCAGAGTAACTGCGAGCCAATCGTTCCAATAGCTACCAGTACGGCCATCATTGTTAGTAAGCGTGTACGTTTTTTCAATCTAATCATCTCCTTTTACTTAGGAAAATGAAAAGGGAACTACTTTGTAAAAAAATAAAAAAATCAGGCTTTGTCGGGAAGCCTGATTTGGTATACTGAGAGTAATCATAAATGGATTGACTACTTCCCTACGCTGGTATTAACCAGATCAGGTTTATAAGAGTCGGAAAGTGAGCATGCTTTCCTCTCAGCCCGCCATGTTGGGCTCCCCTAGTAGTTGCTTTTCATCATTTTCTTTGATTCTACTGTATCAGAGATGGAGCAATTTGTCATGAATGAATCATCAGATTACAGGCTGATCTACAGGAAAAGTTATTAGTAGAAAGAGGTTAAAGCATGTTAAGAATAAATGGTATGGAATATCGTCAGGGAGACCAAATATTATTTCCAAAGATAGATATCGAAGTAAAATCTGGAGAAATAAAAGCTGTTCAATCCACCGTTAATATTCGTTCGGTATTACTGCAGATGATTATCGGAAAAGAAAACGTTCGAAGTGGATCGATTCAGATTCAGCATCAGACATTACAAGCGGACAAACAGAAATATTTTTCATCGTTAGGTATTTGCTGGTATGAAGAAGAGGTTTATGAACGGCTGCAAGTGCAGGAATATCTAAATTTTATAGGTTCTTTATTTCAAAGCAAGGCGTCAATCAAAGAAGTTCTTTCGCAAATTCAACTGGAAGAAAAAGCAAAATGGAAGATACACCAGCTCAATCGTTCCGAAAAACGGCGTGTTCAGTTTGGAAGAATATTCATGCAGGAATCAGAAGTTGTCATTCTTGAAGAGCCGGAAGTAAATATAGATTTAGAAACCAAACGTGTTCTGCATCAATTTGTCGAATTGATGCAGGAGCAGCAAAAGGCGGTACTGATTTTTACAACAAGTACGGAGAGTGCCATCACCATTGCCGATACTGTCTATCGCTTGGATGAACAAGGAATCCGTCAGATAGAAGTGGAAACGGAGGGAAATAAACGTTCAGAAACCATAGAAACAGATGGCACGGAAACAGCAGAAGAAGCGGTTCAAGTAAAGCAAACTTTTCAATTAAATAAAATTTCCGCAAAAGTAGAGGATAAAATTATTTTATTTGACCCGCAGGAAATTGATTATATCGAAAGCCAGGATGGACAATCCTATCTATATACCCGTGGAGAAGGATTTCCGACAGGCCTTACCTTAAAAGAATTGGAACAGCGCCTGTCTCATCAGGGATTTTTTCGCTGTCATCGCTCCTATATAGTGAATCTTCAAAAAATAAGAGAAGTGATTACATGGACAAGAAATAGCTATAGCTTGTCTCTTGTTGATAAAAAAAGTTCGGAGGTCCCGTTATCAAAATCAAAGTTAAACGAGCTGAAGGAATTATTAGGGGTAGAATAAGTACAATTCAACATACCATATACTCCATTCATCGAAAATATACTGCGTTGTTGTTGAAAAGTGGCTATTCTATAGTCACAGGCAACTTAACTGATACAGGAGGTTTTTGGAGTGGAGAATATGATTGAAGTGACATCTTTAGAAAAGATTTTTGGCAATAAACAAGCGTTACACGATGTATCCTTTCAGGTGAAAAAAGGAGAGACATTTGGTTTTCTAGGGCCCAGTGGTTCAGGGAAAACAACAACAATAAAAATTTTGACTGGACAAATGAGGCAGAGCGGAGGTACGGCGAATGTATTTGGGGTGCCTGTTTCAACGTTAAATACACCTGCGTATCGAAAACGCTTTGGTGTTGTGACAGATAATAGTGGTTTATATGTGAGACTAACCATTTATGATAATTTAAAGCTTTATGCAGATCTATACGATACGCCTTATAAGCGAATTGATGAAGCATTGGAAGCAGTTAATCTAGGAACAGAGAAAAAAACACAGGTTTCTAAACTCTCCAAAGGTATGACACAGCGCGTATTACTGGCAAGGACACTGTTGCATAAGCCGGAGTTATTATTTTTAGATGAACCGACATCCGCCCTAGACCCTGCTAACTCTAAACATATTCATGATGGCCTGAAAGAACTGAATCGACAGGGAACGACCATTTTTCTGACCACCCATGATATGGAGGAAGCAGATCACCTATGCGGTCAGGTAGCCTTTTTAAATAAAGGGATTGTCCAGCTTTTAGATGAACCGAAACAACTAAAGAAACAGTATCGGGAAGAGATCATTGGTATCGAATTAAAAGATGGGCGGCAATTAGAACTTCCACTTCAGGCATCGAGTGCTGAGGAAATTCAACAATTTATTTCCCGGGAAATGGTGGAACGTATTTATACAAAAGAACCAACATTAGGAGATATCTTTGTTGAAGTAACGGGGAGGGAACTAGTATGACATTTTCTGTGAAACGTTTTATAGCTATTTTTCAAAAAGATTTGAAGGATTTATATCGAAATATGTATGTTTCATCCACAGCATTATTCCCGCTTCTTTTTGCTGTTATATATGGACGGATGGACAATGTGGCAATAGAGATGTATTTATTTGTCATCAGCATGTCGCTTGCTTTAGTAGGTACTTTCTTGCAGTGTGCGATGATAGCGGAAGAAAAAGAGAAAAATACATTGCGCGGTCTGATGCTTTCTCCGGCAACATTGACAGAAATATTAGCTGGTAAAAGTGCGGTAACTATTGCTATTACCGTCGTTATTATGGGAATCAGTATGTTTATTATGAATTTCTCTTTTTCAGGCAGAGGCATCTTAATTGCAGGAATTATTCTTTCCCTTCTTTTCTTTATCGCTATAGGGACATGGATGGGCTTGATTACAAGAAGTGTCCTCGAAGCATCTGTCTATATTCTTCCGGTCATGTTCATATTTGGGATGGGAAATATGTTTATTGTATTTGCAGATCAGTATAGCTTCTTGCAAGTACTAGAATATACCCCGGGACTCCAGCTGCAGGAAATTGTACAATTGGAAGATGCAGGGGCAGGATTTGCAGAGTTATGGAAGCCATTTGCAATTATTGGAGCCTGGACCGTAGCAGCATGCTTGTTAACTGTTGTAACATTTAAGAAGCGGATGATGGATTAAACAGGCAAAGAATGCAGGAATAAATATGTTTCATTAAAAGTAAAGTCATTTGCAGAGTGAAAGGAGCTCTGCAAATGACTTTTTTACTTATAGTAAAAAAATTGCATTTATTTATTATGTGATGTAATGTATAATTAACAAATGCAATTTATACATTACATTTTGTGAAGTAGGTTGGATAATGAAAAATAATGTGAAAATAACACGTATAAAAACATCGATGACACAACAACAACTGGCGAAAAGAGTTGGTGTAACAAGACAAACAATTGGTTTGATTGAGAAAGGGGAGTACAACCCTACGCTTCAACTTTGTATTTCGATAGCAAAAGAGTTGAGTAAAACATTAGATGAATTATTTTGGGAGGTAGAAGATCAATGAAAACATGGATATCTTTTTTGATGCCGGATGATGAATATAAAGAAAAGAAGCTGCTATACTTTGTAGCTGAAGGAGCAGTCGTACTTGTGCTTTTTCTTGGCATGATGCTGATTATTAATCGTTTTATTGCCCTAGACGTAGATTTTATGCTATTTGCAGGTATAGCAGTATTTCTATTTTATACGTTAGCTAGGTATATACTGTCTGGGATGGAATATGCCGAGATTGCGACGAAAACACAATATAAAAGAGAAATAAAAGTCCTTATATCCAGGTCAGCTTCATTTACTATCACTTATGCGATACTTTATCTTATTTATACAATCATATCCAACAATGCAAGCTGGTATGAATTTCTAATAATGGGGATAAGTGTAGGTGTCATTTTCTTTTTAATTAACCTTATTTCATTAAAATGCTCGTATAAAAAGAATAAAGAATTATTGTGAAGGTTATTACAATAATATGTAGAATCATATATTATTAATGTATATGTGTGTATGCTATAGAAGTTATCGAAGGAGGCGATAGAAGTGATTCAAATCTTTGTAAGAAAATATCGTTTGGAAAATATAGTATTTCCTGTGCTATTTCTTTTCGGAATTGTAATTATGTGTTTAAATGTTTTTTATTACTTAAACTTTGATGCGAGTATATGGAATTGGAATATGGGAATTGGTGTTGCGCTGTTTGCTTATGCTTGGTACCATCTGTTTTATAAAAAGTAATCACGTCCTGTCATCATTTGTAAAAGCTATTTTTGAGCCAATCTCGATTAGCTCACGAAGTAGCTTTTTATTTTGTTAATGGAATAATATAGGGGAGGATTACTGCTTTATCGCTTATTATTTTGATTTCTTCCTTTCATATATCGTTTTAATGTAAAGTGAAAAATAAAAGAAGGTGGCAAATATGAATATTGAAATAAGAAATGGAAGCCTCCAAGATTTTCAAGAGGTTATGCAAATTATCAACGATTCACGGAATAAACTGGCTGCATCTGGGTCGCCGCAATGGTCCAATGAAGATGCTCCCAAAGAAGCAGATATCAAAAATAAGATAGAAAAAGGAAATAATTATGTTTTTACAATTAATCAAACAATCATTGGTACAGCAATCATAGCAGATGAAGAAGAACCAGCTTATTCATCCATACGTTATGGTGGTTGGGATACATCGCAAGGAGGTTATGCGACCATTCATAAATTTGCTATCAATCCAGAGATAAATGGAAAAGGCTATGGAAAAACGTTTCTAAAACTGCTGCTACTTTTATGTAAAGAAAAAGGGTTATCTGAAATACGGATTGATACCCACCCTCAAAATCGAGCCATGCAACAAGTTATTTTATCAGCAGGGTTTGCGTTTAAGGGAATTATTCATCTGCCGTTTGTAAATGGAGAGAGATATGCGTATCAATTATTTTTATCATAATGGATGATAAAGAAAGTATGCTTCAAATTTTGGATACAGATGACATATATAAAGTGAAACTGGCAGGGAGTTTTAATAAGCGGCATCATACGTATATTTTTCTGTTAGAATATAGTTATGATACAGGTAAAAGGGAGATAAAAATATGACCTTACAACAATTAAAATATGTCATTGAAGTAGCAAGAAGCCGCTCCATTTCCAAAGCAGCTCAAGCCCTGTTTATCAGTCAGCCAAGCCTGTCCAATGCGTTGAAAGAATTGGAAAAAGAAATCGGTGTTAAAATCTTTTCACGTACAAATAAAGGGATTCATGTGACGAAAGAGGGTTCGGAATTTTTAGGATACGCCAGACAAGTGTTGGAGCAGGCTGAATTACTGGAAAATCGTTATTCCAACAATGCAGCACCTCAGCATCATTTTGCCGTGTCTGCCCAGCACTATGCGTTTGCAGTCAGCGCTTTTGTCCGTCTGCTAAAAGATTATGACAGGGATGAATATGACTTTACATTCCGGGAAACAAGGACATATGAAATCATTGAAGACGTCAAAAATTTAAATAGCGAAATCGGTATTATGTATATGAACGATTTTAACGAGCAAATCATCCGCAAATTTTTAAGAGAAGGGAATTTAGCCTTCCATCGTCTATTTGAAGCAACACCACATGTGTTTATCAGCGGGGAGAATCCACTTGCGGAAAAAGATTATATCACGTTGGAAGATTTAGAGCCATACCCTTATCTGCTGTATGAACAAGGAGATTACAATTCCTTTTATTTTTCGGAAGAGATATTAAGCACGCTGACCCGTCCCAAAAATATTCATGTCCGGGACCGGGCGACGATGTTTAACCTGCTGATTGGACTGAACGGCTATACGATATCAACAGGAGTTATCAGTCAAAAATTGAATGGCGATAATATTATTGCGGTACCTTTGAAAGTTGATGAAGTGATTCATGTTGGTTATATTGTTCATAAAGATATGGAGCTTAGCCCGATGGCGGAAACCTATATTGCGTACTTGCAGTCCAGTATTGAAGAAGAGAGAAAAAGTTTACCGTAATGGATATAGACAAAAGCTATACTAAACGATAGATTTTAGGTGTTATCTGATAATAGGATTTCCATGATAGACTAATCTCAACCAATGAAACGAAGGAGAGATTAGTAATGGCAGTGGCAAGTAAAGAAGGTATACGTACCGAAACACCCTTCCGTTTTGATAATGTGGGAAGCTTCCTGCGTCCGGAAAAATTGAAGGAAGCTCGTAAAGCATTTGCAAAAGGAAGTATTTCTGAGCAGGAGTTAAAAGCAGTTGAGGATGAAGCGATTAAAGATTTAATCCAGAAACAGAAGGATGTCGGGTTAAAAGCAATTACAGATGGAGAGTTTCGACGTTCCTGGTGGCATCTCGATTTTATGTGGGGCTTGCAAGGGGTAAAAAAACAGGAGATCGACCAAGGCTATCAATTTAAAGGCGAAGAAACACGTGCAGAAACAGCTCGTTTAACAGGAAAAATCAGCGGCGAACATCATCCTTTTGTCGAGCATTTTCAATTCGTTCAGCAATTTGCGGATGAAAAGGCAGTGGCGAGACAGACGATTCCTGCTCCGGCGCAGTTTTTATCAGAGCTGCAACGCCCGGAAAATGTGGAAACGACAAAGCGCATTTATCCAGACTTAAATGAATTAGTAGAAGATATTGCATCCGCTTATCGATCGGTTGTGAAGGATTTATACACAGCGGGATGCCGGAATTTGCAGCTGGATGATTGCACATGGGGCAGGCTTGTCGGTAAAAACCATTGGACCAGCCGTGATGATGATTCGAATATAGAGGAAGTTGCTTCGCTATATGTGAATGTAAATAATAAAGTAATTGAAAATCAACCAGAAGATTTAATTATTACAACACATGTGTGTCGTGGAAACTATCATTCAAAATGGTTTTCATCCGGTGCTTATGATGCAATCTCCAAACATTTATTTGGCAAAGAAAAAGTAAAAGCATATTACTTAGAATTTGATACCGAACGGGCAGGCGGATTTGAATCATTAGTCAATGTAAGTGATAACAAACTTGTTGTATTGGGATTATTCTCTTCGAAGCTACCAGATTTGGAAGATAAAGCTCAAATTAAAGAGCGTATTGAAGAAGCTTCTAAGTATGTCCCGATTGAACGTTTATGCGTCAGTCCGCAATGTGGCTTTGCATCAACGGAAGAAGGGAATATTCTTACGGAAGAGCAGCAATGGAATAAGTTGCGTTTAGTAAGAGAAGTTGCTGAGGAAGTTTGGGGAAAATAATAGGATTCATTTTTTGAGCTAACGAAGGCGACAGAGGCGAGTCCTGTTTAATCCATTTTCAATAATTGCATTCTTTTTAAAGATATACAGAAAAGGAAGCGCTGGAGAAGCGCTTCCTTTTCTGTATGTGTGCCAGGCATGTGCACATTCTCTAGGGTTAAAGTCCCGAATCACGAAGGCAGTAGTAGTGGTTAGCTCAAGACAAGGGTGTCTGGGGGTGACCCAGAATCTGAAGGAAGTCGGCGGCAAACCCCCGCCCTTAGGAACACAAACTTCATAGAAGGCTAGATGTACTTGGGTGAGACTGCATAACAAGTCAAAGCCCTTACTGCCAAAGGGTGCATAGAGTAAATGAAGAAGGGATATGGGGAGGAAGAGTGTGTACTTACCCTGGGAGGTCTGATAGAAATGCGGTACACATGCCGTAACTGAACATGCGAATGTTCACTGAACTATCAGAAGTCAGCCGAAGCCGTAGTACCAGATAGTTCTAGAATATCTGGGAAGGGCTGAATCATTTAAGGAGAATTGCCACTTCGCGTACGCAATACTCGAAGAAGCAGAAACATGAAACCTTCCTAATGGAGGAAGCGGTGAATCCCGCGGGGGACATTAGAAGGGCTGAGAGACATTGCCACACAAGAAGAAAGGACAATTCACGCAGGAGTTAGATAACATGTTGGAACAAATTCTAGCACGAGAAAACCTAATGACAGCTCTGCATCGTGTAGAGCGCAATAAAGGAAGTCACGGAGTTGATGGAATGCCCGTACAAAACCTACGAGCGCATATCATGGAACACTGGGCTTCTATTCGGGAGCAACTAGAAACGGGTACCTACTACCCTCAACCAGTTCGCCGTTACGAAATCCATAAAGAAGGCGGCGGTATGAGGAAACTGGGTATTCCCACCGTGTTAGACCGTTTTATCCAACAAGCCATCGCACAAGTGCTCACCACGATATATGACCCGACCTTCTCGGAAAATAGCTATGGCTTCCGCCCAAAGCGTCGAGGTCATGACGCTGTAAGGAAAGCCAGGGCATATATGAAGGACGGATATCGCTGGGTGATTGATATGGATTTAGAGAAATTCTTCGATAAAGTAAACCACGACCGTTTGATGCGGACGCTAAGTCGGAGGGTCAAAGACCCGAAAGTCCTTCAGCTTATCCGCAGATTCCTGCAAGCAGGAATCATGGAAGACGGAGTGGTACATCCGAATACAGAAGGAGCGTCTCAGGGCGGACCGTTAAGTCCGCTTCTCTCAAACATTGTCCTGGATGAACTGGACAAAGAGTTAGAGAAAAGAGGACTCCATTTCGTGCGCTATGCGGATGATTTTCATATTTATGTCCGTTCGAAAAGAGCAGGACACCGAATAATGGAAAGTATCACCAACTTTATAGAGAAGAAGATGAAATTGGAAGTCAATAAAGAGAAAAGTGCGGTAGACCGCCCATGGAAACGTAAATTCCTTGGATTCTCATTCACCTTTCATAAGGAAAATCCCAAGATACGGATTGCGAAAGAAAGTATCAAACGTTTCAAGCGACGAATCCGAGAATTAACGTCTCGAAAGAAATCAATGAATATGGGGGACAGAATAGAGAAACTGAATCAATATCTCGCAGGCTGGCTGGGATACTACCAGTTAGCAGAAACACCTACGATATTCAAGGAACTCGACGGATGGATTCGAAGACGTCTACGAATGATACGTTGGAAAGAGTGGAAGAAAGTGAAAACGAAACACAAGAATCTCGTGAAACAAGGAATCAAGAAAGGAAAAGCGTGGGAATGGGCAAACACAAGAAAGAGCTATTGGCGAACCGCCAATAGCCCTATCTTGCATAGAGCGCTTGGTGACCAATACTGGTCAGAACAAGGTTTGAAGAGTCTAACTAATAGCTATCTAACGAAGCGTTGGACATAAATGAAACCGCCGTATACGGAACCGTACGTATGGTGGTGTGAGAGGTCGGAGGTTAGTCACCTCCTCCTACTCGATTATTTATACGGCTGGAATGTAACATGCTAGAATCGTTTTTCGTCTTGGATGTTGTCATCCTTGTCTCTGATTTCCACCTTGCTTGGTGTATTTTCTTTCGCCATTTGCTCTGCAGCAGCAAGCGCATCATCTTTTGAGGCATACGTTTCTTCCGGTGCGACATTTTCCAGTTTTACAAACCAACTTGTTTCATCTGCATTCGGTGTGACACTAAATGTTTTCATTTTGCTCAACTCCTTTATAACGCGGTTATGGAAAGTTTTCCCTTAGTTGGAGTGAGTAAAACATGAACGAAAGTCAAAAGAAAAATTCCTCCGTACTTGTCAGTTTTAACACGACAGGGAAAAGGCTAATAATAACAATACTTCCCAAAATCAGCCAG
This sequence comes from Oceanobacillus timonensis, assembly GCF_900166635.1. Lineage (NCBI taxonomy): Bacteria > Bacillati > Bacillota > Bacilli > Caryophanales > Bacillaceae > Oceanobacillus > Oceanobacillus timonensis. The sequence continues at coordinate 3,658,802 of NZ_LT800497.1, read as the reverse complement.
CTGAAAATAAACCATACTGGTATATTAAAAAAGTTTAGAAACAGGGCTGCTAAAGGAATTAGGATTAAAAGTGAAAATTGTATTCTTGATTTTTTAGTGGCGTATTGTTTCTCCCCGCAATGGGGGCAGGTATATGCAGTATCCAGGGTTGTAGTTGTTTTCATTGTTTGTTTCCACGTCCATTTTTGGTGGCAATGCTGGCATGTTGGCAATTTCATCACTCCTCGAAGTAAAACATTCTAAAGGACATGATAACATATGCAGGAATTTGTTTTTACTTTGAAATCGGTGCATTTTTTCTTTGGTAAACAGTAGTCTGGTCAGGTAATCAGGGTTTGACATCATCGAGGTTTATTCAAAAATTTTTGGCTTTTCAATAGTTATCTCCGTAAGTCAAGATGAACTTGACGATGGACAAAAGGAAGGATACCATAACCTTAGACATCTCTGTCTGATTTTAGTTAGAGTTGGGTACCTTCCATTACGAAAAATAATACGATGTCATTTCTGTCTATCAAACATAATCAAAGCAGTTATTATTTGATATATGTATCGATATATTTTTGTGAGAGACAAATTCTCTTAGAAGCAAGCAAAAAAAGGAAATAATAATATAAAAAAATATCGTGTAAATATGCACAATCTCATGTATCATGTTCTTATATCAACATAGAGGAGTGTTTTGAATGAGTGGAGAAATTATCGTTTTTTCCGGTTATGCGGGCGCAGGCAAAAATTCTATCATAAATGAGATATTAAAGAAATTTAAGGAATTAGAATATATTCCTTCCGTTACAACAAGAAAAATGCGAGAAGGAGAAAGTTCCGGGAATCCTTACTATTTTTTTGATTTAGATCAGTTTAATGAAGCAAGAATCAATGGAAAATTTATTGAAGCAGAAAATATTCATGGAAACTGGTATGGGACAATCAAAGACAAGTATGAAGAGAGTATGAATAAAGGTCATAAGATTATTAAGGATATTGATGTGAATGGCGCCATTCGATTTAAAGAATTGTTTGGAGACAATGTGTATTTAGTATTTGTCAAGCCTTCAAATGATAAGGATGTTATCGATCGAATGGTGAAAAGAGGGGATTCTAAAGATGATATCGAAAAAAGAATCGAAAGAATTGAATATGAAAAATCCCTCGAAAAGTTTTTCGATACGACAATTATAAACGATAATTTGGAAGAAGCGGTGAAACAAGCAGAAAAAGTGGTTGGAGAGAGAGTTCATAGATAATCAAAAATGGATATATTTCCATTACAAATCATCATTGATTTTGTATTCCCCGCTATAAGTGTGATTCATTTTAAAATTAAAATGATCGCCTTACATAATATATGATAGCAGCAATTTAAAATTGGCCTTTCTTCAGGGCGCCTTACTAAAGATGGAGAAGGAAAATATCATAAAACATGAACAATCTCCGTTTACTTTTTAAGAAACGGGGATTTTTCATAGCATAAAGGAGAAATGGTATGGTTTCTATTCCCAAAGAGCTAGAGCGATGGATTATTTCTCATTTTGAACAAAAGGCAGTTATTCATGATGTTTATTCATTGAAAGGCAGTACCACAGCTACAATGTATACGATTGTTCTGCAGCTGGCTGATGAGAAAATAGAGCTGGTATTACGTCAATATGAAGAGAACAGTTTTACGGCAAAGGATATCAAACAAGAGGCGGACAGCTTAAAAGAAGCAGCATCCTTATCTATTGAAACACCGCAATGTATAGCTGCTGACCCGAATGGAGAAATTATCGGCGATTCGCTTCTTGTCATGAGCAAAGTAGCTGGAAAAGTAGATATATTGCCAGTTAATCAAGGTATATGGCTGCATGCGCTTGCGGAAGCATTAGCGCAAATCCATCATCATTCGATAGAGCGCTTTCCATGGAAGCATGAACGTTATCAACAAGCAGAGAAAATAGAAGTGCCAATCTGGTCAGGTAAACCAAAAGTATGGCAGGCATTAAAAGAGGTGGCAATGCTCCCGGAGCCGGCGTATACGCCAAAATTTATTCATCGGGATTTTCATCCGACGAATGTATTATGGATAAATAATAAAGTTAGTGGTGTGGTAGATTGGGCTAATGGCTGTCTCGGGCCCGCAGGTATTGACGTGGGGCACTGTCGTTGGAACCTCGCTATGCTTTATAGTGTAGAAGCTGCAGATACTTTTTTATCTGCTTATCAAAAGAAGATGAGACATCCTTTTTCTTATGATGTGTATTGGGATATTGTTTCCTTAATGGACGTTTTGGAAGGGCAGCCGGAAGTGTATCCTGGATGGGAAGTCTTTGGGAAAACGGATATAACGGTTGAATTGATGACGGATCGGATGGATGGTTATGCGGTTTCGTTGTTAGAAAAATTCATGGATAGGAGAGTGTGAACATGGAAAGGGTAGATGTCGTTTATGCACTTATTTTCGATGAAATAGAAGCGAAGATGCTCATGGTAAAGAATATAAAGCATGATGATTGGACGATGCCTGGGGGAATGGTTGAAGCGGGGGAAGTCTTATCAGAAGCAGTTGTCCGAGAAGTGAAAGAAGAAACGGGATTAACGATTGAACCAGAGGGTCTTCTTGCTGTAAATGAAGCATTTATGGAAAAATACAATCATCATGCCATCTTTTTTACGTTTGAAGCGATGGTAGTTGGTGGAGACATTGCAATACAGGATACGGAAACAATTGCGGATACTGCATGGGTAAGTATAGACGAAGCAGATAAAAGGATGCCTTACCATGAAGCGGGGATTAGAAGTTTATTGGAAAGGGCTGTTCCTTATGCATTTCAGGGTGTGGAGAAATAAATTTGTTTGCAATCCTATAGAATGGATTAAAACCAAAGAGCAAACACTTGCTGAAATGCCAGCTAGTCACACCATTGAAAGGTATGCATATGTGGATTATGAAGCATTTGAAACAAGAGATAGGACGTATTATTTAATTGAGAATTATATGGAGTAGTATATCCAAATGCGCGGCAAGATATATCTCTTGTTCTTCATACTCGGCATATTGAAGTGGAATTGGCCGGCGGTCTGATTATAATGAGGCCTTAGTAGTTTGATTTATTGACCTAATATGTAAATGACAACATAGCAGAATAAAGAAGACTAGTAGTTTAGATGGGTGAAAATTCATGAAGCCTTCAATAAAATCGTTTAAAAGATATTTAATAGGAAATATAATAATTGCGACATTGTTAATAATAGTAAACTATATTAATTATCAAAGTAATGATTCCTCCATATTTACTGTAGTAAATTTTTTGTCTTCTATATCCATGTAGCATTTTCCGCAATAGTATTATCGTTTTTCATGAATGAAAAGACTAGTATATTTTGGGGTGAGGATGATGAAACGATTAGAGAAGGCAGCGGGAATAACCGGCTTTCTTTTAGGATCAATGACAGTATTGATGATTAGTTTGATACCATTTTTATCAAATTTCGGATTGAATGTGACACGCTGGACAATTGGGGCGTTTGGCTTTCGTCTGTTTCAAGGAGATGGAGAAGGATGGGTGACGACATTATTAACAAGTTTCTTTTCCAACGCTTTTATCAATGGTCTGCTTTCTTTGAGCTTACTTCCTGTTTTTGTAAGCGGGTTTTCGTTGATTTTAGCATTAATTGCCCTAATTCAACGGAGTCAATATTCTAGAAAGCCTGGTTTTCTCTATATGATAGCAGCAATCTTGTTGTACCTGTTTACGTTTGGCGCAGCTATAATCCCTTCCATTTGTTTCTTCATTGCAGGCAGCATTGCTTTTTTCTGTTTCTATCAGCAAAAAGAGGTGAGGACTAGTTTATCACAGAGAACTGCCCGTAAAACGCCCGTCTCCAAATAAAGAGAGAATAAATTTATTTAGGCGGGAAGTAACGGGCGCTAACTCCCTGAATCACTTAGGCTCCTTCAGCGGGAGAAAAGCAACAACTCCTACTGAAGGAAGTTTCGTTTTATAACATCATTTTAAACGTTATTTCAGAAAGAATTATTTGCTGAGGTACGCAAATTTTCCTATAAGCTCCCGCCTTTTTAAAAACCTCCTCCATTAATCAAAACAGAATATAAGACAAATAAATCACAACGGTTACGGTGATGATACTGAAAAGAGTTGAAAATAAAACGATTTGTGCATGCAATTCCGGCTTGATTTGATATTCCATTGCAATCGTTGATGTATTTCTGGAGGTCGGAAAGGAACTAGCGATAAATAGCGATTGTGCAACAACGCCATCAATATGCAGCAGATAGATAACAGACAATGCTAATAACGGCCCCATCACCAGTCTTCCAATCAAAGACCACGTGATTACCCGATGGAAAAAATGCAGCTTAATGTTAGCTAATTGTGCTCCGAGTAATAGGAGTGCGATGGCAACAAAACCATCCGCGAGCTGATCAAGCGGTATCATAATAGCTTGTGGAATCGTTATGGAAAATAACTGAAATAGCACACCTAATAGAAGTGCATGAAATACAGGCAGCTTTAAAAAGGATTGCATAATGCCTCTGATTGTTTTGGTTGCTGATAATAAGTTATATATCCCGTAAGAATACGTTAAAAGATTTTGGAAAATCAAAATAAAAACTTGAACAGAGAAGCCGATGGGATTTTGACTGAAAACCAATTGACTTACTGGCAACCCATAATTGCCGGAGTTCATTAATGAAATACTGTTTTTTAGAGCTGCACTTTCCCCCCTATCCAACTTCAATATTTTTGAAATAATATGACTCACGACAATCAGAATCAAACTATACAGGATGACATAGTTGATGATTTGGACAACAACGTCCATTTCAATATGAATCTGATAGATATTTACAAATACAGCTGCGGGCATGAGGCAATATGTAATCAGCGTAGATAATTGTTTCAGATGAAATTGAAATTTCCGTTGCAAAACAACGCCGACCAGCGTCAATATCAATATGGGTACGATGACATCTAATAAAATAAAAATAAACATTGCTAACCTCAATCTGACTAGTTCATCATAGGATAAATGCTCGGTAGTAAATATGAATTTATCCTATCATAGAAAGAAAAATAAGGAAAATACCAAAAAATTATCTTTTTGGATAAGTAATAGTTATATATGGAAAGAAATGACCGTATTAATTGGTTCTAGTAAAAAATGGGGAATTGAAGTGAAATGTACTTCATAGAAAATGTGATTCAAATTCTTCATTTTTATATTCATATCAACGAGAAAGAATCTGTTTCTTTTCAAGATACGGAAAAAGCTTCAATGTGTTATGATAAAGAAAATACGAAGTGGTGGTGATTTTGTGGGATACATTGAATCTTTAGAAGAGCTTATGAAGCGCATAGAAAATATGGATAGAGATAATTCCGTTTTTCAGTTTTCTATCGCCGGTAAGGGAAAATTCACCCTCGTATTGCAGGAGGAAGAAGAAGATTCCATTAAACTGGATGCGGAAAAAAATCCTCAACTTAAACAGATGATTCAGGAAAGTAAAAATGAATATAAAGAGGGCAAAGGAATGTCAACTTCTGAGTTATTACGTTCATTTTCTGTAAAGGATTTCGAATAGTGGGTACCCCAAATATAATTTGACTGCCGACTGTAAGAAAAAAACTGTTAGAATATAGAAGTACACATTTCACAGCAGAAGAGACACAGGAATTTATTGTGAAATTGATTATAGATATTGAGGAATTTCTAAAATATGAAATTGTTGGTCAAACATATGTAGAAGAATTTGGTGTTTATAAAGGTTTATCACGGATTGTTATTAGGAAATTCCGAGTGTATTATGAAAAAGATAAAAATGATATTATCGTCCTTGCTGTGTTATTTCCTGGAGAAAAATAAATAGAATCATTTCCTTGTGAATATACTGGTAAAATTGACAAGGAGTGATTCTATTTTTTAGAAGTAATCCAAAAAACGAGATACGAATAGGCATTATAAAACGAAACTTCACGCAGTGGGAGTTTTACGGACGGTTCTCCGTGATAAATTAAAAACGCAGCTTCTACATTCATATCTTACTCTTATGATATAAAACAGACGCTTAGAAGTTTTAGTAACGTACTAAAGAAAAAATAGGTACACTGGGGTGCAAGACACTATATGATGAAATTACAAGTTACAACATTCGTTTTAATTGGAGGTATTATCGGCTTTTTCACAGATGGTATCATGATAGGTGCCGGGGCAGGGGCGCTTATTTTTATCGCTTATCGAATGGAGCAGTTTTTGGAGATTGTTCGTCAAGGATAAGTGATAAAGAAAAGAAGATTTATATACATAAAACCCAATCTTGCAGAAATTTTCTTTTCGGAAATTTTGAATAAAGGGGAGAGCAGTTATGACACGAAAGCGGATTCTTTTGACCATAATTGGTATGATTTTTGTGTTATTAGCGGGAACGATACTCTATGGTGTTCTGAGAGATGATGATCCGTATCGCTATTTTACCGGACTTGGAGAAGAAATAAGTGTGGCTCCGGATGATTCGCAAATTGCTTTTTCGTACTATGTAGACGGGGAAGAAGCTGTTTATACAGCCAATCCTGATGGTACGGGTGTGGAGAAAATAGCCGATGCAGCTGATTGGAAGGATAGTAGCCCGGCCTATTCGCCGGATGGACACAAGATTGCTTATTTAAGTGAAAATCCAGAAGGTATGAACATACTTCAGGTGATGAACCAGGATGGAAGCGAAGAAAAACAACTAACAGACAATTCCATTCACGTGATGGACAGTGTTTTTTCCAATGACGGGGAAACCCTTTTTTTCGTTGCAATCGACGCAGAGGGATTTAACCAGGGAGCGGAATCGGAATCGAGCGCTGGATTTGATTTGTTCTCCGTAAAGACAGATGGGAGCGCTATAGAAAACCTGACAGACGCCGATTATCCTTCTATGGATCACCTTTCCCTTTCTCCTGACGGGCAGATGATTTATTTTAGCGCATTTGATGGAGAGAAAGAACAAATCTTTTCCTACTCTTTGGAAGACGGTACGGTAAATGAAAGTCCATCTGTTGTTTCGGAAGAGATAGCAAACTCTCAAACTTTTAATAAACCGCAATTGTCGCCGAACGGGGAACAGCTGGTATTCACAGACGTATCGGAGGAAACGCAAGAAAGCTCCCTTTTCGAGTATGAATTGTTTTTATTGGATATGGAGACACAGGATGTAGAGAGATTAACAGATTTGGGAACAGCGGTAGACTCGCCAGTATTTTTTCATGAAGAAAATAAAATCGCATTTTTGGAAAATACAAACTGGTCATCAGAACCGGCTGAGTATCAGTTGATGACGATTGATACAGTAACTCATGATATAGAAACGATCGAACTGGATGCACCTCAATCAACAGATAATCATCAGTTGATGCAACTGCTTGATCGAGCAGTGAACAGTTTAACGCTTGCGATTCTGTATACCTTACTGATTAGTCTGCTGAGTGTTTACCTGCTTCATTATGCTGGGAGAGCGTATCTGGCCTCCATCATCAGTTTTTCGATTGCTATTATTGTATTTGCAGCTAGTTTTGCAGTAGCTGCAATTGGAGATCCTTGGTTTGGCATCGGACTTGGGATGCTGGCTGCAGGAATTTTTGGCTGTTCGATAATCGTTTTATTATTTATACTGATTTATAAACAATTTGTTAAATAAATATTTACGAATTTACGAGGTCAGATGATAGGATGACCATTGGTAAGGTATACACCTCAATCATGGAGGGAAATTAATGGATAATAGAATAAAAGAATTAACGGATATGACAAAAAAGAAATTTGGTTTGGCTCATTACTATTTAGAAAGATATACAATTAACCGGCATGTGACGCTTTCTGGTGAAACAGTATACACCTTAACAATGGAATGGCTTCCAAATCATACAGAAAAGCCAGAGGACGATACGAATCCGGAGGGCGCAGCGGTAATTGAAATGAATGTCCATTCCCGGAAATTTGTCAGTGCTATTTTTGTGATGGATAAGACTTTTGCGGAAAATGGAATTTGTTTTGCAGGTCTTGGAAAAGATGCGATGATAAATTGGATGGAAAAAGAAACTGGATTAATGTATGGAAATCAGTTGGCGCTTCATAAAGAAGAGGAAGGCAGGCTTCTGTTTAAAACAGTAATGGATGATGGAATAGAGATTTCGCCATCTGGCTATGTGGAGATAAAATATAACGAAGCAGGGGAGCTGACTTTTTTTACTGTTCATGGGCAATTTCCTTCGAACGCATTGATTAGAAAAGAATCTTATACACTCTCTTTTGATAAGGTAGAAAATATAGCAAAGGAACAATTAAAGCTGATTGAATTTCCTTCATATGAGCAAGAAAAAAGAGTTCCTGTATACGTCGTAGAGGAAGTGTTTATCACCAATTCCCAAATGACGACGCTGCCATTTGAAGTTGGTGATGGAAGCTCTTATCTGAACATGGATCAAACGGTTTATTTCGATAACACAGTTAAAAACCCAATTGAAATAAAAGAAATAAACTGGACGGAAGAGGTAACGGCAGAACAAGCATTTGTGCAGGAGCCAAGCCCGGATGCTTATCCAATTACCAAAAATGAGCAAGAGAAGTGTATACAGGCGGTGAAAGACCTGTTGCTGCAGGAATATCCCGATGATTCAGGAAATTGGATACTTAAAACATTGCATCGTGATAAAGGATATATTTATGCGATATTACGGACAAATCAACTGGACAAGCAAGTATTTCAAAGAAAACTCACTGTTATCATTGATGCAGCCAGCTGTCGAGCTGTCAATTATGTAGATAATAAATCCATGCTTGATATGTTTGACCAATTTCAAGCGGCGGAAAAGCCTGTGATTGATAAGGAAGAAGCATATCAAAAATTGAAAACATTATATGAGTTAAAGCCTTATTATGTCTATGATTTCGAGCAAAAACAATATATATTATGCGGCAAAATAGATTGTCAGTATGGCGTGCATGCAAGCAGTGGAGAGGTTATTGCGTTAAATGAAGTATAAAACTTATATGATAATAAGATGAAAAGGATGTGTCATAATGAAAGCAGTTATTTTTGATTTTGACGGGACACTTGCTGATACGTTGCCAGTTTGTTTTCACGCGTTTCAAGCTGTATTTAAGGAATTTGACAACAGGATACTTACTTCCGATGAAGTGAAAGCAATGTTCGGTCCATCCGAAACGGGAATTATCAGAGAAAATTTGGCAAACGTCAATCATGAAAAAGCAATTGAATTATATTATGAAAAATACAATGAAAAGCATCGGGACCTTGTTGTGGAGAACGAGGAGATGAACGATTTGCTTCGATTTTTAAAAAGTGAAGGATATACATTAGGGATTGTAACTGGAAAAGCACGCAGAAGTCTGCGTATATCGTTAGATTGTCTGAATATGCATGATGTATTTGATGTGATGATAACCGGAGATGATGTGACAATACCCAAACCACATCCAGAAGGTTTGAATGAGGCTTTGGCACAGCTGAACGTAACAAACACGGATGCTGTATTTTTAGGCGACAGTGATGCGGATATTCAGGCTGGGAAAGAAGCTGGCGTATATACGATTGGCGTGCATTGGCTGCCGAATTATCAGGCATTGGAGTTTAGTGTTCAGCCAGACCAGATGGTAAGCAGTGTAAATGAATTCATGCAATCATTAAAAAAAGGAAGCTTCTAAATGAAAAATAATACGATATTTCTAATGGGCATGTTAACATTCGTATTCGTTATATTGACTGCATGTGGAAATGTAACGGAGGATTCGGATGTTGCGTCCAATCACATGTCATCAGATAATGATGGGATGCAAAACGAAAATGACAATGTACCTGGACAAGAAAGTACACAAGATTCATCACTTACCAGCCCAGAAACAGAAACGAATTTCTTTGAAGATTGGGAAGGAAAAAAACAAGGTGAATCAGCGGAGGAACAGAACCAAGAAGAGCCTTTGGAAGAATATGTTCCCAATGAAGATGATGTTGTATACAGTAATAATGAGTTGAAAAATAAAGATATCCTTGAATTGTTTATGGAGACTGCGGGAGAAAATGGACAAGATAATGAAAGTGAAATCAGAGTGGTGAAGGATGAAGGAGACCAAGGTGTACTGATTTATGATTTGAAGTCAGGATATGATAAAAGTGTTGATCAGGCATGGATTATGGTTAATACAGATTTGAGTCATTATAGAGCCGCAGACGATGAAGTGCAAGATGTTTTTAATACGGATCAGCAATGCGGATATATGTCAAAAGATGAAATAGAAGGAAATTATAAATTACATGAATGTAAAACGCATTGGGAATACAGGTTAATTCCTACTGTGGACGATAATGAAATAGATTAATTTGTGCAGAGGAAGCGTATTTTTGCTTCATTATCTCATCTCAAAAAAGACCGGAGTATGTTAACTTCGGTTTTTTTGTTGAGAAAATGAGTCATACACTCGACTCGCACGTTTAGGATTAATTCTTGTATGTTAAAATAGGGTAAACAGAATTATACAATAATTAACGAAAAAGGAAGGGGATTAACATGGATGTAAGATTTCCAATTGGAGAATTAGAAGTTCCAAACGAAGTAACTTTAGAAAATGTTCAAAAAGACTTAAAAGAAATAGAAAATTATACGAGTCGTTTAAGAGAAACAGTCGACACATTAAATGAGGAGGAATTAAGCAGAACGTATCGTGATGGCAGCTGGACAGTTCGTCAACTTGTTCATCACATTGCAGATTCTCAGTTGAACATGTATCAACGCTTGAAACTGGCTTTAACAGATGAAAATCCAGCAGTACCAGCTTTTGATCAAGACAAGTGGGCGCATGAACCGGATACAAGTCTGCCTGTAGAAAGTTCTATTAAAATGCTGGAAGGTATCAATGAGCGCATTGTAGCTTTAGGAGATAGCTTAACGAAAGAGCAATTAGATCGCGTTTTTACTCTCCAGCAAAGTGATGAGATAACAGTTGCAACAAAAGTAGCGAAATTAGCCTGGCACGAAGAACATCACTTGGCTCATATAAAAATTGCGTTATCAGAATAATACAATTATCCCGTTGCCATAAACAATGAGAGCCCGTAACCTAAAAGTACGATTGCTTATTTTAGAATTTTATCTGGTTTCACGTTTTTGAAGATGAGGTTACTCATACGGAGCAAATCCGGTGACTGAGGAGAAGAGTGAAAGAAAATTTGTAATTAATTTAAATAGTGAAGCCTGAAAAGTAATCGGACCAACCTTCCCATTGTTCAATTAACGGATGCGATTGCTAAAATTATTGAGTCCGAATCGAGATATATTGTAAAAACTTATTTAAGAGGGGATAAATAAAAAAATGGGTTTTTTGAGTAAAATAGCAGAGGTATTTAGTAGCGGAAAAAATGAAGGAGAAATAGATAAAGATTTGATAGACTTTTTAGAAGATGAATTGAATTTTGAAGATAAGAATGCAGGAATATACAGGGTGGACTTGAAGGATACAGAAAGACTTAAAAACATTTTAAGTAATTATGATTTTGAGCATAAAGGCGTAGATGAAGACGGCGCTGTTATAATTGATGATGGTGGAGGGAGCTTTAAAATAAAGGAATCAGAAGATAAGCTAGAGATATTAGATTCCTGAGTGAGATTATCATCTAAAAGTGTTGTTCGTTAAATAAATGAGCGCGATTGTCGAACCTTTTCACAAAAAAGAATCCATTTTGATTAACCTTTTTTCAAAATGGATTTCTTTTAACTTATGGTCCAAGCTTTTTGCTAAAAGCTTGAACATTTCCTTTCTTAAATTCATAAAGAAGTATACCTAGTATGGAAGGCAATACAATCATCCACAGTAAATCAATAACGATGGAAGCGGTGTCGAAATCGGCATTAATGTTTGCAGTTGTTTATGCAAGCTATCTAACACTTTAATTCCCTTCTGATATTTAAATATAGTATAAATCTAACCGCTATTCATTTCTATGCAATAATAGGAAGCGTACTTTTTGATTAATGGTTGTTCAAATTACCATATGAAATGAACATAATTTTGTATGTTAAAATTAGATTAAAAGACTGATTTTAAATACCTTTTATAACATAAACGGATTAGATTGTTGTACAAAAACAAAGGGGAGTATTTATGAATCTTGGAAATGAATATTTGAAGATTGTACTAGAAAGATTTGAGAGCGTGAAAAGTCTTGGAGATAATACAATAAGCCAATTATCAGAAAAGGACATACACTGGAAATTAAACAAGACTTCAAATAGCATTGCAATTATTGCAAAACATTTAAGTGGAAATATGGTATCTAGATGGTCTGACTTTTTAACATCAGATGGAGAGAAATCTTTCAGAAATCGTGACCAGGAATTTAAAGATAACATCTCTTCGAAACAAGAAATGATAATTATTTGGGAAAAAGGATGGAACACGCTTTTTGATACATTGAATGGGTTAGAAAACCAAGATTTATTAAAAAATATAACCATTCGAGGTGAGAAACATACAGTGCTAGAAGCAATTGAAAGGCAAATGGCTCATTACGCTTATCACGTTGGCCAGCTTGTTTATATTGGTAAGCAATTAAAAAGTGAGAATTGGGAAACTTTAAGTATCCCTAAAGGAAAATCAGAAGAGTACCTACAGCAGAAGTTAAAAAAACATCGGTCTTAAAATATTAGGCTTTCATCTTGTAGAGTGCATTTGTGAAACAATAAGAATATAAAAAAGTGTATATGGCAGGTAAAGATAGCATGAATTATAATTTTAATTAGATTAGAAGGGACGTATTATGATGACCAATAGCTATACAGCATTACGGGATAATATTCAATTTCAATTTAGTATTTCTAGACAACTTCTCGAATACCATCTTTCCTCATTAAGTCAGGATGAATATATGTGGCGTTCGCCTAATAGTGGACTGTATATTCAAGAAGTAGATGGAAATTGGTATGCTGACTTACCGGAAACGGAAACGTATGATATTGGTACACCAAGTATTGCTTGGACATTGTGGCATATCACATTTTGGTGGGAAATGGTTTTTAATCATTCTTTTGGTGATGGTACGCTAACCAAAGAGGATATCAATGTTAATGAAAATGTAGAAACCGTCAAGTCAACGATCAACTCTCTGATAGAAAGATGGGAAAAGATATTATCAAATGTAACAGAGGAAGAGTTAAACAGTAAACATTACAGTAAGTTTCCATTTAATAATGAGGTAGAATTTCATAAATTAGCCTCTTGGCTAAATCTCGAATTAATGAAAAATGCTTCTGAAATTGGCTATGTTAGATTTGAATATGCATCATCTGATAAATAGAAAAGAGCGACTAATATCATCATATGCACTTGAAATTTTTAGGATAAACAAAAAACACGCTTGCTCATTCTAAAATTAGAATAAACAAGCGTGTTTTTTAAAATGGAGCTGACGGGATTCGAACCCGTGACCCCTTGTCTGCCAGACAAGTATTCTCCCGCTGAACTACAGCCCCGTTATAAAATGGCTCATGGGTAAAAATCAACCCAACAATAAACATTATATACTGTTCGCAGGTTTGTATCAAGATTTATATTAAAATAATTTCGTTTGGAAATAATAAAAGAAAAGTGTTCGTTATGTATCAAAATGGTATAATAATAAAAAAGTAATCAAAGGGAGCGATGGTTATGCGGCAGGAAATAGCTAAAACAGTAGAAGATTTTCTTGTTGCGAAATTTCATCCAGCATTTATTTTGATTTTTGGTTCTTATGCAAAAGGCACTACGCATAAAGAAAGTGATTTGGATATTGCATTTCAGTGTAAAGACGATTCCCCGCCAGCTTATGATGTATTCATGGCAGCCCAGGAACTGGCTGATATATTAAAAATAGATGTTGATTTAATCAACTTAAAAGATGCTTCAACGGTATTTCAAGCACAGATATATAGTACAGCGCTGCTCATCTATACAAATGACAGGAATTATTTTTATCAGCAAAGAATGACGGCTCTAAGTTCTTATGTGAAACTGAATGAAGCGCGTAAACCAATTTTAGACAGGATTAAAGAAGAGAGGTCTGTGTATGGCGAATAATAATGATGTTATTTTTAATAAAATAGCAGTGATTGAAAGATGCCTCCTTCGTGTGAAAGAGGTTTATGATAAGAATGCGGAGAATTTACAAGATTATACGAAGCAGGATTCTATTATTTTAAATATTCAAAGGGCTTGTGAGGCGGCTATTGACTTAGCGATGCATATTATTTCAAAAGAAAAATTGGGCTTGCCTCAAACGAGCAGAGATGCATTTGATATATTGCAAGCGCATCATATTATTAGTCAACCGATTGCAAGCCAATTAAAAGCGATGGTAGGTTTTAGAAATATTGCTGTACATGATTATCAAGCGCTTAACCTTGATATAATGGAAGCTATTATAGTGAATCATGTAGATGATTTTATCACTTTTACAAAAGATGTTTTAGCCTATCAACATAAAAATACAAATGAATAACGAAATTTGAAAAATAAGCTTTCTATCTATGAAGAAGGCTTATTTTTTTCTCCTGAAATTCTCGAATGAATACAAGAACACCTCTATGAATTTATGATAAAATAGATAGACGCTGTTGAAAATCAGACAGCAAAAATAATAACCCGATTTAACCATCAGAGGAGAATCCAATTTGAATAAACAAGATATTGCAGATATTAAGAAACAATTCAAAGTAAATAATGATTTATTAAAGATACAGGATATTTTCAATGTATATATTATGAAAGAATCGAGTGAAATCTATCATTATGAAAGTACGCCGTTTGAAATGCTGGAGGATGAGCAGAAGGATTTGTTCATGGCGAATTTTAAAAAGGTGCTGACAGGGCAGCTTGACCAGAAGCTGTTTGAATTAAAATTTCAGCGGGATGTGGAAGACAGCAGTCAGCTTATCCTGCATAAGGCGATGCTCTCGAATGACACAGAGGAATGGAAGTCGCAAATGCTGGAAATTGTGGCGAAAATGTTGAAGGATAAGCAGTATGAAATGGATATTGTGATTACATTTATTCATGGGGAATATGCAAAACCTACAAAGCGGAGTAATGAAGAGTCTGAGGAAAGCGGAAGGGACAGGGTGTATTCGAGTCCGTTTATTTTATGCAGTATCAATAAAACGATGGATCCGAAAAAAGAACTGCTTTTTGATTATGTGGAGAAGGAGTTTAAATATCATTTTGTGGTAGATCCGGTGATTAATTTAAAACAACCGATCGGCGGTTTCTTATTCCCTGCTTTCACAGGTGGTGCTGCAGATGTGAACCATGTGCTCTATACGGCGGCGAAACCATTTGAGCTGGATTATCATTTTATTGAAGAAGTGCTGAATGCGGAGGAAGCAACCACAGCTGAGGATGATAAGGTCGTATTCGAGGAAATTGTCAAAGATGTTGCAGGAGAGCAGATTAATACGAACACACTTGCGAATGTATATGATGAAATTCAACGCGTGGTGGAAGAAAACGAAGAACCGGATGCACCAAGGCTGGATTATAAGGACGTAGAGCAAGTGTTAACCAGCAGCGGTGTGGAGGATATCGATTCTGAAAAAGTCGAGTCCGCTTTTAAAAAGGTGATTGACGATGAAAAATATGAGTTAAAGGCTACCAGTGTAGTACCGAAATATACATCAAAGTCGATTAAAATTAAAACAAAGGCAGCGGATATCAAAGTATGCCCGCAAGATTTGCGTTATGTCCGCCAGACAACGCTGAACGGGAAGCTCTGTTTGATGATTGAAGTGGAAGAGAACACGGTGATTGAAGGATTTGAAATGATTCCGGAAGCGATATTCCATAAAGTGGAAGAGGAAGAATAACTGGAGAAGTCTCTTAGCCGACACATGATGGCTGGGAGACTTTTTCAAAGATGTAAAAAAAGAAAGCTAGGTAATTATATTTGTTGCATTTACAACAAAAAGCAGATGCTTTACAATAAGAGCAATTATCATTTTTATTAAACGCAAATAGATTCAGAGAGGGGAACAGCAATGAACTGTAAAAAAGTAACTGAGGAACAGGATTTACAGAAAGTTTTTGAGATTCGAAAAGAAATTTTTGTAAAAGAGCAGGAAGTGGCGGAAGAAGAGGAATTTGATGCATTTGATTCGCTGGATGCGGATTGCGATCATATTTTAGTATATTACGATAACCAGCCTGTGGGAACAGGCAGAGTGAGAACAGTAGAAGGTGTCGGGAAATTAGAGCGTATCTGTATTTTGAAGCCTTATCGTCAATACGGACTTGGCAAGGTTATCGTACAGTGCTTAGAAGACATCGTGCAGGAACATGGTTTGCCGCGCGCGAAACTGCATGGACAAACGCATGCAGAAGGTTTTTATCATAAATTGGGCTATGAAACAGCTTCGGAGGAATTTATGGAAGATGGGATTCCACATTATTTGATGGTGAAGCAGTTTCGTTAACACTTTACATATGACGTCACACCCGATAAGGAGGAAGCATGCAACAAAAGGTAGAAAACAAAGGGGTTATTATCGTTACACTGGCAACAGCGTTTTTATTAACGTTTTGCCAGTTTCTATTGATTACATCTTATCCGGCGATTATGAACGAATTTCAGATTAATGCCACGGAAGTACAATGGCTGACGACGATTTATTTATTAACAACGATTGTATTTATTCCGTTGACCGGTTATTTATCGAATCGATTTTCAACGAAAACGCTGCTCATTTTTGCACTGCTTTGCATGGCTGCCGGCCTTGTTGTTGGTGCATTTTCGCAAAGTTTTATACAACTGATTCTTGCCAGAGCTATTCAAGCAGTTGGGACAGGTGTGATACTGCCTGTGATTCAAACAATTTTAATTACAGTATTTCCTAGATCGAGAAGAGGGTTTGCTCTCGGATTGCTCGGGGGTGTTATTAATGTCGCGCCGGCAAGCGCACCATCTTTGACCGGGATGATTATTGATGTTTTTCATTGGCGTATGCTTCATTGGTTTATGCTGCCGTTGGTGCTGATTCTTTTGGGATGTGCGGTATTCTATATGAAGGATGTGCTGCAAAAACAGGCCGCGCGGTTGGATATTCTCTCTGTGATACTTTCGGCAGGGGCTTTTTCTTTATTTATTTTTAGTATCAGTAATATCAGTACTGCCGGAATGGATTTCTATGTCGTGATTTTACCATTCTTCATCAGTGTTATTTTATTGTATCTATTTGTACGGCGGCAATTGGCGGATGATGTTCCGGTGCTCAATGTCCGTCTATTTCAAAACCGGACATTTTTGTTAACTGTCGTGCTTATTTTTATGGATATGATGCTGTTATTATCGGCAGAAACAATCTTGCCGATGTTTGCCCAGAACGTTCTGGAGACAAGTGCCTTTTTATCTGGCTTTTTATTGGTTCCTGGTACAATTTTACTTTGTATTGTCTCAGTGGTGTCGGGAAATTTATATGACCGCTATGGGGGCAGGGTTTTGGCTGTTGCTGGATTTGCCTTTACACTGCTGTCCTTGGTGCTTATGGCTACGGTGCATATCGACGGTTCCCCATTTTTAATCATGATTTATTATTGTTTCTTTATGATAGGTTTTGGTTTATCACTGATGCCGTTGGTTTCTGTCAGTGTCAATGTTCTCGATGAAAAAGAAATGGCCCATAATTCAGCGATTGTGAATACGGTCCGTCAACTAGGGATGGCTTTTGGTGTTGTGATTCTGACAACGATTATCAGTGTAACAACTGCCGTTATGGATGCGCCGGAACAGGTAGGAACCTATTGGGGGACGACGTATGCATTGATTATTATGGCTGTCACAGCATTGCTTGGTATGCTGCTGTCCATTCGAATCCGGGAGAAAAAAGAATAGCAGGATTTCAATGAAAAAGCATAAATGTTGAATGGATCGTATTTATGCTTTTTAATGGTTCATAGAAACTGTTTAAGCTGGAAAGGGAACGTGTTTATCATGAAATTAAGTGTATTAGATCAATCCCCGATTTCCATGGGGCAAACACCGGAAATGGCATTGCAGCATACATTGGAGCTGGCAAAATGGACAGAAGAACTCGGTTATCATCGTTATTGGGTAGCGGAACACCATAATACAAATGGACTGGCTATTTCAGCTCCGGAAATTGTGATGGCGCGAATTGCTTCTGTCACAAATCGTATTCGTGTAGGTTCCGGCGGGATTTTGCTGCCGCAGTATAGTGCTTATAAAGTCGCTGAGATTGGGAAAACATTAGCGGCATTTTTCCCCAATCGAATCGATATTGGTGTGGGGAATTCTCCTGGAGGTTCACCACAGACAAGAGCTGCGCTGATAGATAGTCCAAGCGGGAGTTTAACTGAATTTCCTCAGCAGGTTACTGATTTGCAAGGTTTTTTGCATAATTCTTTGCCACGGGATCATGATTTTCGTTTAGTAAAAGCAAGTCCACGTATTGAACAGGCGCCGCCGCTTTGGATGTTAGGACTGTCAGAGCGCAGTGCGAAACATGCAGCTCATTTAGGAGCAGGTTTTATATTTGGGCATTTTATCTATCCGGGAAATGGTGTAAAAGCACTACAAGCGTATCGGGATAACTTTACTCCTTCTGTGGATAGAGAAGAGCAAGCGTCGATGGTATGTATTTTCATTGTCTGTGCAGAGACGGAAGAAGAAGCGGAGGAGCATGCGCTGACGCAGGATAAATGGTTATTGAATGTGAGTAAGGGATTAGGAACCAAGGTAGCGTCTCCCGAGGATGTACGCAGGGAGGAAGAAAAACTAAGTGCAGAAGATAAAGAGATAATCAAAAAGAATAGAGAAAGATGCATTATTGGTACGCCGGAAACGGTAAAGCAGCAGTTACTCGAGTTACAGGAGAAATATCAGACGGATGAATTTATGGTCATCAATAATACGTTTGATTTTGAAGCTAAGAAAAAATCGTATCGTTTGTTGGCTGAAGCAATGCTTTAGCATCGTATTACTTTATAACATTCACTTTTCACAACAGTCAGGGGTCTTGATATGGAAAGAAACGTATGGACAGATCAACGTTATAAGACGGCCAATCGGGAAGCGTGGATTGGTATGGGTCTTGTTATTTTTAATTTTATCTGGTGGTATGGTTTTGCTTACGGGCTGGGAAGTAAGTCTCCAGAAGATTATCATTACATTTTTGGATTTCCGGCGTGGTTTTTCTTCAGCTGCATTCTAGGCTTTATTATCATGATGATCTTAACGGTATTCGTGGTGAAATTCTTTTTTAAAGATATGTCTTTGGAAACAGAAGAGGAAGAATAGCAGGGTGACATCCCAGCTTTTGAGCAGAGGAGAAAAAACATGAATTGGGAAGCGGTTGTACCATTATTTTTATTTATAGCGATTATTTTTATCATCGGGATTGGAGCAGGGAAATTTGTTAACCGTTCCGACTCCTTTTTACAGGAATATTTTCTGGGCGGAAGAAGCCTGGGTGGTTTTATTTTGGCGATGACGCTTGTCACGACGTATGGCAGTGCGAGCAGTTTTTTAAGTGGTCCGGGCACGGCCTATAACGAAGGGCTTGGCTGGGTGCTGCTATCGATGACACAGCTTGCTTCCGGTTATTTTGTATTAATGATATTAGGAAAACGTTTTGCGATTGTAACAAGAAAGTATAAGGCAGTTACGATTGTGGATTTTTTAAAGGAAAGATATCAATCCAAATGGGTGGTTATTCTTTCGGCAGTCAGTATTCTGATTTTCCTGTTCTCGGCGATGTCAGCTCAGTGGATCGGCGGGGCAAGACTGGTTCAATCGTTGACCGGGATATCGTATTTTACGGCGTTATGCATTTTTTCGCTAGCTGTTATCGTATATGTTGTCGTCGGCGGTTTTCGAGCTGTAGCAATCACAGACGGCATTCAAGGTATTATTATGTTTTTAGGAACGCTTATTTTACTTGTTGCCGTCATTATTGCAGGTGGCGGCGTTTCGCAAATTATGCATGATTTGACTGCAGAGAATCCCAATCTGATTACGCCATTTGGTGCAGATGGGAGCTTGACACCTGCTTATGTTTCTTCCTTCTGGATCCTAGTCGGCGTCGGTGTGGTCGCCTTGCCGCAAATTGCAGTTCGTGCGATGTCTTATAAAAATACAAAGGCGCTGCATCGCGGTATTATTATCAGTACGTTTGTGGTCGGTTTTATTATGTTAAATATGCATTTAATCGGTGTGTTTGGAAGAACTGTTATTCCTGGTATTGAAGTCGGGGATACAGTGATGCCGGAGTTGGCACAGGCTGTTCTGCCGGGATGGGTAGCAGGAATTGTTTTAGCTGCACCAATGGCAGCGATTATGACGACGGTGAATTCCTTGTTGTTGATGGTAAGTTCGACAATTGTAAAGGATGTTTATTTAAATTACGTGCGTCCAAATGCAAGTGATAAAACAATCCGTACATGGAGTATGGGTACAACTGCATGTATAGGGATAATTGTTGTTATCATGTCATTGCAGCCGCCGGATTTAATTATTTGGCTGAATTTATTTTCCATGGGCGGTTTAGAAGCTGCCTTTATCTGGCCGATTATTCTTGGTCTTTATTGGAAGAGAGGAACCAGGTATGGAGCGATTGCTTCGATGCTTACCGGTGTCATCAGTTATATTATCTTTGAAACAACCTACCCGCAGCCGTTTGGCATGCATTCTGTTGTCACTTCGATGGTGCTGGCTCTCGTTGCATATGTTGCAGGAAGTTTATTCATTAAAAAAGATGCAGTAGCAAGGTGAAATGATATAAAAGCGGACCGGGTTTGGTTTATACTTAAAAGAGAGCATTCTCCCGTTTTAAAATAAAGGGAAAACTTAAGCAGACAGTGTCGGAGGTGGATGATTATGAAAAAGCAGCGTCATGATGCATTGAAACCATTATCCCATCACCATCATCATGCATTGGTACAAGCGATGGCATTAAAGCAGGCTGGTACCGAAGAGACGGACCAATCTTTAGGGGAATCTTTCAGGAGCCTGGTTGACTATTGGGAAAAGGACGCAGTATCCCATTTTCGGGATGAAGAAGAAATTTTGCTGCCGCTTTATGATGCGTATGCGGAAGAACCGGAAACGGAGTTAATGAAAGAGATGCTTTTTCAGCATATGCAAATTCGCAGCCTTGTTTATGCTATTCGTGAAAACAGAGAAGATCCATATGATAAGATGCACCGTCTCGGGGAGCTATTAGAGAAAAATGTCCGGTTTGAAGAGAGAGAAGTATTTCCAGTTATAGAAGAAGCTATTCCGGATAAATATTTGCAGCGAGCCTACGGAGCATTTCATCGAGATTCTTACAGTGGTTTTTAAATGGAATGGAAAAAATACTGATTGCCGGCAAGTGTAGCCGCAGTCAGTATTTTTATGTTTTCTGGAAACCAGCAAAGCCGGTATATCCCTGTTCGTTTTGAAATACACAAGCTTCAAAAAGGGAATGGACGAATGAAAGAAAATGTTTTACGGAATGATTGGAGGTGAATAGAATACTAAAGAGACGATAAGGAGGAGATTTGATGGACCATTTAGCAATGGATACGGTGAAAAGAATTGCCACCTGGGGGAAAATTGTAGGGGCCACATCGATTATATTCGGTGCGATATCGGCTATTTTTAGTCTGGATGCTAATCCTGCCGGCATCTTTTCCGGCGTTGTTGCGATTATTACCGGCTATCTTTTTTATCAAACAGGCGTGGAGGCATCTAATATAATGTCTTCCAGCGATGTCACGGTGAATCATGTGAATAAATTATTGAGTAAATACGGGACATTATTATTAACTATGGGTATTTTAACCATTGCTTCATTGGTTTTAATGATTCCGGCAATTATTCTCTTAATGATGTAATGTTTGGGGAAAGGATTTTCCGATTTAATTGTAAAAAGGGATAGTGATTTTGTGGAGAAAATACAAATAACAGGATTTCAACCAGAAGATACAGAAGAAATGGTGGATTTATTTTATACTACTGTACAGACAATAAACCGTGCGGATTATAGTAAAGAAGCAGTTGCTGCTTGGGCTCCTGCAGAGGAACAGGAGTATGTATGCAAAGAATGGAAACATTCCCTTCTAGAAAATCAAACCTATGTTGCAAGGGAAGAAGGGAAGATTATCGGCTTTATTGATCTACGCGCCGACGGTTATTTAGACCGACTGTATGTACACAAAGACAGGCAGCGTATGGGCGTTGCTTCTGCTTTATGGATGAAGGCAGAGAAATGGGCGATGCAGGAAGGCATTCCGACAATCTGGACATTTTCAAGCATCACAGCAAAGGGATTTTTTGAAAGATATGGCTTTCAAGTAATGGAACCAGAAAATGTAGAACGAAACGGTGTTTTGCTGACACGGTTTCACATGAAAAAGATGCTGGTGGAAGGATGAACACCTCTATTTTCAATGAACTTGAAACAGAAAAAGGATATAGATGTTCGGAAAATATCATAAAATTACTTTTAATTGACCAGATGGCGATTATTTATCCTTAAAAAGTTAATAATCAGCTTTTGAAGACACTGATGAAGCGAATAGAAAGGGGAGCTTGAAATTAAAATTCAAGAGGTAGGATTAATCATTTTCATAGGGCTCATAGGACTTTTTATAGCTTTCATTTTATTCACTGATTTTAATGAAATCCTAAATTATTTATTGATATTCATATGTGTTATCACTGTTTCAATATTAAATAAAAAAAGAAAGAAAAGGGGCTGTTGCACAATCAGGAAACTGAGCGTGCAACAGTTTTTTTTGTATACACAAAAAAGCAGACCACAAAGGGTCTGCTCTCGTGTATTATTAACTTATGACTAATAAACAAATAATACAATTCAATTATACGCAAACTTCCGCTAACTATCAATTATATTTACCGATGGACGTGGAAGAAATGATTCCTTTAGATGATTCGGTCCGGCTCCACTGCCTCTTATGTGAAAGGATGGATTATAGAGAACTATTACAGGCATACTCTCCAAAAGGGAGAAAACCGGCAGTCGATCCAGTCATTCTATTTAAAGTCATTACCTACGCAGCTTCCCAAAAAATCTATTCTTCCCGAGGGATAGAAAAAGCTTGCCGCCGGGATATCAATTTTCGCTGGCTTCTTCAGGGGTATGCAGCTCCTGACCATGCGACCATCAGTCGATTCAAGCAAAAATATCTGACCGATACCGTGATGGAACAGCTCTTCTTTCAACAAGTCGTATGGCTCTACGAACAAAAAGCCATTACCGGAGAAACACTCTATATCGATGGCACAAAAATCGAAGCATATGCCAATCGGTATTCTTTCGTATGGAAAAAGGCAATCACCAAACATGAAGCGAAGATGTACGCCAAATGGCAAGCCCTTCTGGAACAGATCAATACGACGTACTGTCAGCTCTTCACAAGCCCCTATGAGACGTTTTTAGAAGATTTGAAAAAAGTGCTTGTTTTCCTGGAGAAAATACAGGAAGAAGAGAACATCACGTTTGTATATGGCAAAGGGAAAAGAAAAAACGTCCTTCAACGTTACCATGAACAAGTAAAGGAAATGCTTCAGCGCAAAGAACAATATGATGCTTCCAACGAAATTATGGGAGAGAAACGAAACAGCTATTCCAAAACAGACCATGATGCCACGTTTATGCGGATGAAAGACGATCATATGCGGAATGGCCAACTCAAGCCAGCTTACAATGTCCAGGCTGCCGTGGATGCGGAATTTATCGTTGGGATCAATGCGTTTTCCGATCGAAACGACACGACAACATTGATTCCGATGCTTCAATATTTAAAGGAGCACCTTCCTTTTACGTATCGCCATATCGTCGCAGATTCTGGATATGAAAGCGAAGAAAATTATGTGTATTTAAAGAAGCAAGAACAGATGGCCTATATCAAGCCGCAAAATCATGAGCGCAAGAAAAAAGCTTCTTTCAAAAAAGATATCAAATATCGGGAAAACATGACTTATGACAAAGGCACAGATACCTATACCTGCGCCAATGACCAGCAATTACATGCCATTCGAAACTACACGCGAACCTCGCAGACAGGCTACCAATCTCAAGTAACGGTGTACGAAAGTGAAGACTGTACAGGGTGCCCGTTCAAAGAAAAATGTACGAAAGCCAAAGGGAATCGCCAACTGCATGTAGCCAAGGAATTTCTGGCTTACCGGGAAACCGCGCAAGAAAATATTCTAACAGAAACAGGCACACTGTACCGTATGAATCGTTCCATTCAAGTGGAAGGAACATTCGGCGTGTTGAAGGAAGATTATCAACTGAAAAAGTTTCGTACGCGAGGAACAGGGAATGTACGAAACGAGCTATTGATTCTGGCATTTGGTTATAATCTTAATAAAACACATACAAAAATCCAAGCTAATCGCCTGAATCTTTATTATCATCCATTAAAGACCGCTTAAAAAATTTTAAAAAAGGTGAAGCTTATTTAACTGCGTCAAAAAACGATTGATTTTCCCTTTATCACCATAAATAAAATAATGAATCTTAAAAAGAGCAATCTCATATAGAAAAAAGAGCTGTCAGCAAATGCATAATATGCATTTTGCGACAGCTCCTTTTCAACCTAATCTTCCAGCATTTTTTAGATTTCCTTAGCTAACTCAATAAAGTAATCCAAGCTATCCGGATTAATTAGCGAACCTTTGTTAATCACAGTGGCAGCGTTCTGCCCCATCAGAATCTTTTTAACAGGAATTTCAACTTTCTTTCCATTTAAGGTTTGCGGAAGTTCTTTAACCTCATAAATATGCGTCGGCACATGCCTTGGTGAACAATGGGTCCGCAGCTGCTGTTTGATATCCTGTTTGATTGCCTCTGTCAATTCCCCTCCGTCTTTGACAACAACAAATAACGGCGTAATCGAATCGCCATTTCCTTTTGGTAAATCAATAATCAGACTATCTTCAACAGCTGTAACATAATCTGTCACACGGTAAATTTCACTCGTCCCAATGCGGATTCCGCCCCGATTAATCGTCGCATCCGATCTTCCATAAATAACAGCCGTATTTCTATCAGTTAGTTTGATATAATCTCCATGACACCATACGCCGGAAAAGGTGTCAAAATAACTATGATACATCCGTAACCCGGATTCATCATTCCAGAAATAAATCGGCATACTTGGAAATGGAGCGGTTAAGACAAGCTCACCGATTTCATTGGTTAACGCATTGCCATCCGCATCAAAGCTTTCTATTTTTGCTCCCAGTCCAGGGCACTGAATTTCTCCTGCATAGACCGGGAGAGTAGGAGATCCCAGTAAGAAAGCAGTACATACGTCAGTACCTCCGCTTGCGGAAGAAACATAAATATCCTCTTTTACATCGGTATAGCACCAGGCAAACCCTTCTGGAGAAAGTGGAGAGCCGGTTGAACTGATATTTTGTAAATGGGATAAATCAAAATCCTTTTTCGGCGACAGGTTTTCATTCATGGAAGATGTGATAAAGCTGGCACTGGTGCCAAGAACATTCATTTTTGTCTGTTCGGCAAGCCGCCACAACGAGCGTTTGTCGGGATAAACCGGGCTGCCGTCATAGAGGATAATTGTAGCTCCTGTCAGCAATCCGCCGACTAGGAAATTCCACATCATCCAGCCAGTTGTAGTAAACCAGAAGAACCGTGAGCCCGGGCTTAAGTTCATATGCAGATGCAGAGCTTTTAAGTGTTCTAATAAAATCCCTCCCTGGCTGTGTACGATAGGTTTCGGTTTTCCAGTTGTGCCGGAAGAGTATAGTATCCAGATTGGGTCATTAAAAGCCACTGGTGTATAAGTCAACTCCAAATTTTCATCACTCGAAGTTGCATCTGTCCAGGAAATAGGATGAACACAGTCATTAAAATCTGCCTCGTTATCTAAGTAAGGGATGGTGATAGTCGTTTGTAGGGAAGGAAGCACGGATTGCAGCTCCTTTACAACTTCCAATCTATTAAACTTTTTCCCGTTATACGTATAACCATCTACTGTAATCATTGCTTTCGGCTCAATTTGCTGGAAGCGATCCATGACACTTTGTGTCCCAAAGTCAGGGGAAGCGCTGGACCAGATGGCTCCTAAACTGGCTGTTGCGAGAAAAGCAACGATTGTTTCATAGATATTTGGTGCATAGCAGGCAACTCTATCTCCTTTTTGAATACCTTGCTTTACCAATGTTTTTTGAAGTGCAGCCGTATCCTGATACAGTTTTTCCCAGGAAATCTCCTGCAGCTTTCGATTTTCAGATGTATGAATAATAGCTGGACTGCGCAGTGATTTATTTCGAAATACATGTTCTGTGTAATTAATGGTGGCTTCAGGAAACCATTTTGTTCCAATGATTTGATTACCGGAACGCACCGTTCGATAAGGCTGGTGCGACTGGATGTTAAAATATTCCCAAATAGATTCCCAGAATGTATCGATATCCTCCACAGACCATTTCCATAAATGATGGTAGTCACTTGTCTGGATGTGTTTGTATTCTTGTAACCAAGTGCGGTAAGAAGTAATATTTGCATGTTCTACTTGCGTTGTACTTGGTTCAAATAGCAACGTACCTTCTTGTGTGTCCATTTGTAAACTCCCCCTTCAATTACTCCGATATTACTATTATAAGAAAACGCTTTCTGTACGTAAAGCAATTAAAATGGAAAATATATGATTCCGTAATTCCGCTCCAAGATAAAAATGTTTTTTCGTATCTTCCTATCATTACTAAACGAGTTGGGAGGAAGCATGTGATTTGCGCAGGAAAAGAATATATATAAAGAATATGTTTCGTTTGTGTCATGTAATTCCAAATCCCTTTGTTTTACGTAAATGTATGAAAAAGCTGGTTCAAACGCGAGTACTCTCTGAACCAGCTTTTATGCTTATAATGAAGTGTTTTATTTTGATTTTGCTGCCTGTGTCATTTGATGCCAGACAGAACCTTTTGCCTGCTCTCCGCCCTCAATACGTTCGAGCGCTATTTTCATTTGCATACGGACCTCAAACTCGGGTTCATCGTCTGCAGCTGCTTTCAGAGCAGAAATGGCAGATTCATCTCCAACTTCATATAAATACATAGCTCCGCGCCAACGGACAATCCGGCTTTTGTCCTTTAATGTTTCTATCATGTTTGGAATCGCTTCTGTAAAGCCCAAGTCGGAGATACAGTCGCCGGCAGTTCTTCTGACATTCACGGCTTTATCAGCTAATACTTCATATAATAATGGCAAGGCAGCTTTATCTTCCAGCATGCCTAAATATGCAGTTGCTAATCGGCGAATCGACGTTTTTTCATCGTGGATGGCCTTTTCCAAAAGGGCAAGGTCCTCCAATGTTGGATCCAGACGATCCAGTGCAGCATAACGTTCACGCCAATCCGGATTATCCAGTTTTTCTATCGGCACATGTTGATAGTAGTTCGTTACGTTGCCTGTACTTCCGTCCGTTTGCAAAGCCATTTTTACAAGTGTATCCAATCGATGCTGATCATAACTTGCTTTTAATTCTTCTACAACATCATGTCCGATTTCATCCAGATTTCCATAGCGCGGGTGCTGTTCTTCCCATTTTCGGTCCATAAGGACATTTTCAGATGCGGGGGAAGCTTCCATTACCGCATTGGAAAAACGTTCTGGCAGTCCAAAGCGTTCTTCTGTCTCTCCTTCTTGCAATTTTACTTGCATAGGGATACCTAAAAACATCTGAATAAAAACATGGACTTCCC
Source organism: Oceanobacillus timonensis (assembly GCF_900166635.1). Classification (NCBI taxonomy): domain Bacteria; kingdom Bacillati; phylum Bacillota; class Bacilli; order Caryophanales; family Bacillaceae; genus Oceanobacillus; species Oceanobacillus timonensis. The sequence goes on along the minus strand of NZ_LT800497.1, from coordinate 3,631,018 downwards.
CAAATGTGTCAGAAGGAGCTTCACCAGCATGAGATATTTCTTCCGTCTGATCAAAAGCCTCATCTGCTCCCAACACACGGCGAACTTGTGGCAGAAGTTCTTCCCAGGGTGTCTTAGGGTTTCGTCCCAACGCAATAAAATCGATGACACGGTAAATATTTTTAACCCCACCTAATGCGAACAGCTCCTGGACATATTTCGGAGCTTGGGATAAATCATCTTTGATGTTGTAATTATACGTCTCATCCGGAGGTAGCGTCTCATTTACATTGATTTTCATCGAATGTGGACTAGGTGTTGGTTCAATGGACATAATTTTCATTTATATAAATACTCCCTTAATGTTGATAGGCTTCCATCACTTTAATTAATTCACGCAGATAATCAGGTAAATCAGGCGGTCTTCTGCTGGAAACGAGGTGTCCGTCAGATACAACCGGCTCATTCACCCATGTTGCGCCGGCATTGGTCATATCATCTTTAATTCCCGGTGTACTGGTTACGGTTTTGCCTTCTAAAATATTGGCAGAAATTAATACCCAGCCGGCATGACAAATTTGACCGATAGGCTTATGATAGTCATTCATATGCTGGACAAAACGGATAACTTCAGGAAAACGACGCAATTTATCCGGAGCCCATCCGCCTGGAACCAGAATGGCATCATAATCTTCCGGATTTACTTCAGAAAAAGCATAATCTGATTCAGCAGGAACACCATATTTCCCAATATATTTTTGTTTGGCAGCTTGGCCTACTAAATCTACCACAGCACCTTCTTCACGCAAACGATGAACAGGGTACCACAGCTCCAAATCTTCAAAATCATGATCGACAAGTGCGATAACTTTTTGATTCTGTAAACGCAAAATAATCCCTCCATTCTGTATATGGTAAGTTTAACAGACTGGTATAAAAATGACGATTAGAAAGATTTTAGTGTAAACGAGAGGGCATGAAAAAAGCTGCTACGCTTTTTCCAGCGTAACAGCTTTTGAGCTTTTAATTATTTTAAAACATTTTCAACAGCAACATAGTCATAGTTTAAATCATTGGCAACTGCTTCATTTGTTACGTGTCCATGCATCACATTCACACCACTGGCAATTGGTGCGCTATTTTGAATAGCTTTCTCTACACCTTGTTTTGCAATATTCACTGCATATGGAACGGTAACATTCGTCAGCCCGACTGTTGCAGTACGCGGAACAGCGCCGGGGATATTAGCAACAGCATAATGAAGGACATCATGCTTCACATAAATCGGATCTTCATGCGTTGTAGGGTGATCTACTGTTTCAAAGTTTCCTCCCTGGTCAATCGCAACATCCACAATCACACTTCCTGGCTGCATTGCTTGAACCATTTCTTCTGTAACAAGTTTTGGCGCTTTTCTGCCGGGAATTAATACCGAACCAATAACAACATCAGAGGTTTTAACGGCTTCTTCAATATTTAATGGATTAGACATTAATGTTTGAATATTGGACCCAAACACTTCTTCTAATTCACGAAGGCGCTGCGGGTTCAAATCGATAATGGTTACATCCGCTCCTAGCCCAATTGCTACGTGTGCAGCGTTTGTACCAACGACGCCGCCGCCGATAATCGTTATTTTCCCCCGTTTGACACCAGGAATCCCACCGAGCAGAATGCCTTTTCCGCCTTTGGATTTCTCTAAATATTGTGTGCCGAGCTGTGTTGCCATGCGTCCAGCTACTTCGCTCATTGGTGTTAAGAGCGGGAGAGAGTTCCCCACAGCAATGGTTTCATAAGCGATGGCAGTGACGCCTTTTGCGACCAGTTCTTCTGTTAATCTCGCATCAGCAGCTAAATGAAGATAAGTGAATAATACTAAACCTTCCCGGAAATAGGTATACTCTGATTCGAGCGGTTCTTTTACCTTCATAATCATATCAGAGCGGTCCCAAACGCTCTTCGTCTCCGTGATTATTTCTGCGCCTGCCTGTTTGTATTCTTCATCTGTAAAGCCGCTTCCCAGACCTGCTTCTTTTTCAATCAGAACGGTCTGCCCGGATTGCACTAGATGAACGACTCCGGAGGGAGCCATAGCGACACGGTTTTCATTATTCTTTATTTCTTTAGGAACCCCAATAATCATGTTTATTCGCCCCTTTGTTTATCATGTATATTTATAATGATAACGCTTCCTTTGTGATATTTCATTATGAAAATAAATGAATTCAGTCTCTATCGTTTGTGTATTTGCACAAATGCTTTTGTTTACTTGACTTCAGCAAATTAAAGCGTCAATTTATCAGCTAATAATTCTAAATAAACCGCTATTTTTTGATGGGGATTTTTTAAATCAAGATGACTAATCTCCTGAATACGTTTTAAACGGTAATTCATGGTATTCGGGTGAATAAATAAATCCTTAGCTGTACGATGTACATTGGAATCATTCTCTAAATATTTTTCCAGCGTGTATAATAAATGACTTTGCTGACGTTTATCATATTGCTGCAGCTGATGAATGTATTTATTTGTATGATGACGCTTTTGGCGTTGTTCCTTCAACATATCCACCCATTGGAATATTCCTAAATCTTCATATAGAAAACAAGAAGCCAGTTCTGCAGGAAATTGTTTTTGTAATGACAGGCTTTGAAGGGCTTCTTCATAAGCCAGTGTCATATCTTTTGCGGAATCATAAATTTGACTTGCTGCTCCATGCAGAGAAGTCAGCTGCAGCTGTGTGCTAATCTTTTCCTGGAAATGTTCGATAAATTGATATATCTTATCCGATGTATCGTCCTTTTTCCATAAACGGATTAATAAAATTAGATCCTGATCGTCAAATAAGCGGAAAATCGTATTGACCTGCGTCATTGTTTCAGAAAGATAGGATGCATGCTTTTCAATTTGTGGTGTTATATTATCTTCAAAATGAAAAATCACGATCGCCAGACCATCTCGTAGTTTGATATTAAATTGTTTTTCATAAGACTGGACGGTATGGTTACTGACAAAATCTGCTGTTAACAGTTGCCAGAAAAAGTCTTTGTAAGCTTTTTCTGTATTCCTTCTATCAGGCAGTTTTTGCAAGATATATTTTTTTACTTGACGTGCCGCTTCCTTTAGTATCTCTAAATCATTTGCAGCATATTCTTTGATTCCAGTATGTGCCCAAATGAAACCTAATATTTCGTTCTTTTTCCAGATAGAAATAGCGATTCGATTCCCGAGTCCGATATCATGAATTTCAGGGATAACAACAGGCTGATCACTATCAATTAATTTTGGCATTGCACCGTTTTTCCATAGTCCATTGATGACTTTATCAGGGACTTTCCGGTTCATAATTGTGCCTATTCTTGCTTCATCAATATTTTCCGTATGTTTGCTGTAGGCCAGAACATAATGATTCGCGTCTTCAATAGTGACAGGGCATGCTAATACCTCGCTGATGGTATCAGCAAGATCGTCTAAATTAGAAAAGGGCTGTTGCAGTATTGCCATTTTATTCTTTTGCGTTTGCGAAGAATCCATAAAATGCACTCCTTTTGAAGAAGCATAGTCATTCGTATCAAAAAAAACGATTGTATTATTTTGAAAAAAATAAATAATTGGTATACTTGCTTTTTTTTGTTAAAAAAATTATTATTTCCCATAGGTTCTATTTTTATATACTAAAATAAAGTATCTATACCAAAATCTAAGATGGCTATGATTCCATAAATAAGTGAACGAGATGAGCGGTCGCTATTATCAAACTAGAACGTATTGGTCACCTATAGATTTGGATGAAGAGCCAACAAAATAAATACGCTATATTTATTTTAGTATATACATAAAAAGATTGCATCTAATACTTTTAAAAGCAAAGGGAATAAGGGGAGGAAAGCATGAGAAAATTGATGAGAATCTTCGTTATTGCAAGCGCATTCATCGGGGTGATTGTTGGTGCGGGATTTGCTTCCGGTCAGGAAGTACTACAGTATTTTACCAGCTTTGGAGCATGGGGGATTTTAGCTGCACTGGTTTCAACTGTTCTTTTCGCATATGTAGGGATGATGCTGGTCTGGCTGGGGAGCAGAGCGCAAACAACATCCTATAATAAAGTGATTTATAAGATAAGTGATTTTAAAATCATTGAAAAGATTTTCCGTTTTAATCTTATTGGGGTTATCATCGATGCCGTACTGGTCTTTACGCTATTTGGCGTAGGGGTCGTGATGCTTGCTGGCGCGGGAGCGAACCTGGAGCAACAGTTTGGTCTGCCTGGTGTAACAGGTGCTGTTTTAATGACCATATTGGTTCTCTTAACAGGTATGTTGAAAGTAAATAAAGTGGTTGGAGTGATTAGCAGTATTACGCCTTTCTTGCTTATCTTTGTTGTTATCATTTCTGTTTACAGCTTTATCACGATGGACGGTTCTTTTTCATCACTGGATAGTACAGCAAGAAGCCATGGACCTTTTTTTCCGAACTGGTTTGTAGCTGGCCTGAACTACGCAACGTTTAATACATCGGTTGGGGCGGCAATGGCTCTTGTGATGGGAAGTGCAGAAAAGGATAGAAAAACAGCTTTAATCGGCGGACTAGCTGGCGGATTAGGACTGGGTGCAATTATTATTCTCAGTTATTACGCTATTTTTGCCAAAATTGAAGAGGTAGGTCATTTCGAAATGCCAATGCTGGGTATAGTAAACAATATTTCACCAATATTAGGTACGATTATGGCGATTGTCCTGTTCGGGATGATTTTCAATACAGCAATCAGTATGTTTTTTGCTTTCGTTACCAGATTTGCCGAACAAGGAACAAAGAAATTTAATATTATTTTAGCGGCTGCACTGGTCGCTGGCTTTATACTAAGTTTTGTCGGCTTTACGGATTTAGTTTCTAAATTCTATTCATTGATTGGCTACATGGGGCTGGTATTGATTGTTGTTCTGATTATCACGCCATTTAGAATGAAACATATTCGTTTTGATGATAAGTAATTCATCAAATCATGTAAAGAAACCCGGGCGTCCATCAAAATATTGGATGCCTGGGTTTCTTTTACGCCAGCAGCTTAGTGAAACAGATTTTTCAGTTTAGCGACAATTCCTTTTGAATTATCTTCAGGATCTTTTTCCTCTTTCTGTTTTACTGTTGCTTGTACTATATCGTCAAGATAAATATGCTCTATATCTACAGCGTAGGGATAGGTGAGTACCAAGCCGATTTCCGTATCATTTTCCTGATTGCTTACGGTTGTGTGGGGAATCGATAGGTGATCGGCAAGTGCTTTTTCTTCTTTTAAAAAGCGATAGGAAATATTCCCGTTTAAAAGAAGTTTTGCCTTTTTATGTTGGTTTAACTGACGCTCTAATTCATCAAGTCCTTTATTAGACATCACTTCACCAATGGTTAAAACAAAGGCAACACGTTCACGTAACGTACCAAGATATATTTTTCGTTCACTTTCTTTTGGCAGCCGTGTTCCATACATTCCCTCTTGCAGGTAATCATCTACATTCTTTTTGTCCATCATATTTCATCCTTTATGTTCATGCTCTTTTCACGTCTTCATAAAACGAAACTTCATTTTGAAGAAGTTTTTACAGACGTACCTCATGATAAAAGCTTATTCTCCATCTAATGTACCCTATTGTGAGATATCAAGCAAAGAAAACCATCCCTATTTCCTATTTTTCTTTAAAAGGCCAAGAGAAATTTTAAGCAGCAGAGGAGACTTCTTTGAAGAAGCCTCTACAAAAGCTCTTCGATGGGAAGCGTTACCACAGCCAGTAACACTGCGATAAATATTGAAAAAAAATGATTCAAAATCTTACAGAAATGATTTGAAAAAATGTTAAGATAAGAATAGGTTATGTTATATATATTGCTGAAATGAGGGATGATTATGCAGTTGCATGCTAGAAAAACGATGAAGCTTCATCATGGTATTTCACTTATTGACGGTTTTGATTTTGGTGTGAGCGGCAGAACAGGGGCTTATATTATCGAATCGGAAGAACTTACCATTGTGGAAACAGGACCGAGTCCTTCTATACCTTATATCAAAAATGGGCTGGAAAAGATGGGATATACATTAGCAGATGTGCAACATATTATCGTGACACATGTCCATTTAGATCACGCCGGTGGAGCAGGACGTTTATTAGAAATTTGCCCGAATGCTACGTTATACGTTCACCCAAGAGGGAAGAGGCATCTTATTGAACCTAAAAAATTGGCAGCTGGCGCACGGGCAATTTACGGAGAACGTTTTTCGGAATTATATGATCCAATTATACCAGTGGATGAAGATAGAATCGTAGAGAAAACAGAAGGCGATACATTGCAAATTTCCGATGAACGGATCTTGGAATTTTGGGATACGCCGGGGCATGCCAAACATCATCTGGCAATCTATGATCCGTTAAGTAACGGTATGTTTACCGGAGACACAGCCGGCATTCAATATGAGCAGTTATCTCCGCATGGGGTGGACTTCTTTTTACCGACAACTTCTCCGAACCATTTTGATCCAGAGGCCATGAAAGCGTCCATACAGAGATTTCGAGATAAACAATTGGATTATATTTATTTTGGACACTTTGGGGAAACGGATTTAGTAGAAGAAGCCCTGAACCAGGTCGAATCATGGTTAGATCTCTTTGTGAAAGAAGGAGAAGCTGCCTTTGCAGAAGGGCAAGAGTATGATGAGATAGCAAAGCGTTTATTGAAACATGTTCAGTCAGAACTCCGTGAGCAGGGAATTGACGATGCGCATGAAGTGTATCAAATGATTAACGTAGATTTACAGTTAGATGCACTTGGTATGGTGGATTATTTACAAAAGAAATGACAGGGAATGGTAAGCCCTTTCTAACAAGGCCGAGGATAATGCTGTTGGTAAGAGAAAAGGAGTGCAGCAGCACTCCCTTTTCATCTTACTACATGAAAGAGAGGTATGGAGTACATGCGAAAAAAGATACGTATTATTGCTGTGTTTTTATTAGGTTTAATCATCGGGCTGTTTTTAATGCCACAATTATTTGAGGCGTTCGATGTAAGCTTTTTTTCATTTTTTGATTAAAAACCATTATTTATTGTCCACTCAAGTCTATCTCCAGGCTTACGGGACAATGGTCGCTGCCTAATCTATCTCCATGGACTTCCATGCTTTCCAAGTATTTTTCCAAGGTGCTGGAAACGATAATATAATCAATACGCCAACCGATATTTCTTTCACGGATAGTTTTCATGTAGGACCACCATGTAAAAATATCGTCTCGATCCGGATAGAAAAAGCGTAATGTGTCTATAAAGCCATTGCTCAGTATCCGCGTCATTTTTTCGCGTTCTTCCCGGGTAAATCCGGAGTTGCCATGATTTGTTTTGTCATTTCGCAAGTCAATTTCCTGATGAGCGACGTTTAAATCCCCACAGTAAATAACCGGCTTTTTCGCATCAAGCTCTTGTAAGTATTGAAACATTCTATCTTCCCACTCCAGACGCTCTTCTAAACGAGTTAAATCCCGCTTGGAATTGGGTGTATAGACATTGACGAGATAAAATGCCGGATACTCCAATGTAATGATTCTTCCCTCTGGTTCTATTTCCCCATCTTGAAAGCCATAAGAAACATGAAGTGGTTTATGTTTTGTGAAAATGGCTGTTCCAGAATATCCTTTTCGTTCCGCATAATTCCAATATTGATAATATCCTTCTAAATCCAATTCAATTTGTCCTGCCTGCAGCTTGGTTTCCTGTATAGCGAAAAAATCTGCATCTATTTCATGAAAGAAATCCAAGAACCCTTTTCGAACACAGGCTCTGATTCCATTAACGTTCCATGTAGCTAATTTCATCTGAAATTCTTCCTTCCTGTAAATATCGTACAGTTAGTTATTTTATCATATTTGGCTGGAGAAAGGATTTCTTTTGTATGGAATCATTAATGTATCATTAAAAAAATGGTTGTGTTTTTAGTGTATTATACATATAATACACTTATAATATGTATCAATGTATTAATACAGTAAACACTTATGCTAAGTAGAATGAGGTGAGAAATTGGATGGCTATCCAGTTTGATAAGCGTGAGGCCGTGTATATTCAGGTGATCAGGTATTTTAAAGAACAAATTGCCATTGGTGAAATGCAGTCCGGTCAAGAAATTCCTTCGCGCAGAGAATTAGCACAGCGATTAAAAATAAACCCGAATACCGTGCAGCGAGCTTATAAAGAAATGGAGGAAGAAGGCTTGATTTATACGGATGGAAATAAACGGAGTATGATTACAACAGAAATGAATCGTATTAAAGCTATTCGTGAAAGTTTAATCACAGAGGCAGTTAATCAGTTTGTAGGCCGTGTCACTTCTTTGCAAATTCCAAAGGATCAAGTTTTTGAGCTGATACAGTCAAAACTGGGTGATGTTGGTGAGGAGGAAGAGAATGATTAAATTGATAGATGTAGAAAAACGATATGGAAGAAAAACCGTTTTAAATGGGATTACTTTTGAGGCAGATAAGGGTCAGATTACTTGCTTAATTGGAATCAATGGGGCGGGAAAAACATCCATTCTGCAATCGATTATGGGATTAACTCCTTATCAAAAAGGAGAGATAACCATTGATGGTGAAAAATTGTCTCCAAAAATAATGGAAAAAATAACTTATATTCCCGATACAATGACGCTTTTGCCTAAAATGCGGATAAGGGATGCTTTTCAATTTATGAAAGATTTTTATCAAAACTGGAATGAGGAACGGGCAAAAGAAATTTTAGACTTTTTTAAGTTGAAAGAAGAGGAACGTATTTCCCAATTATCTAAAGGAAATACAGCAAAAGTCAATTTATTGATGGGATTGGCGATGGATGCAGATTATATCTTAATGGATGAGCCTTTCTCCGGCATTGATATCTTTAGCAGGGAACAGATTACCGATGTGTTTTCCAGTCACCTGGTAGAAGATCGCGGCGTTATTATCACAACACATGAAATTGGGGATATTGAGCATTTAATTGATAAAGCAGTGTTATTAACGGACGGTGTGGTAAAAAAAGAATTTATGACAGAACAAATAAGAGAGGAAGAAGGGAAATCTGTTATTGACGTGATGAGGGAGGTATATCAGGGATGAAGCTTTTTGGAAAACTGGTACATTTTGAATTCCGGCGGTTCTTACCAATCTATCTAAGTTTGCTTGCAGTTGTATTGTTGATACAGGCTGCCGGTGTTGTTATTTATAGTTCTATCATGAAATCTGAAATTACTGATAATGTGATCAAACATGGAATGTCCAAAGAACAGTATCTACAAGATTATGGTTATATTTCTATAGGGGATATTCTGACAAGTTCTATGTTTACCTTACCTATTATCATTGCAGCAGTAACCATATTTATTTACATTTTATTTATCTGGTACAGGGACTGGCTTGGAAAGAACACATTTATTTATCGCTTATTGATGCTGCCGGTGAAGCGTATACAGTTATTCTTTTCCAAAGCTGCAGCTATTCTTCTTTTTGTATTTGGATTGGTTGCTTTTCAAATAGTTATTCTGCCGGTTTTACAAACTATATTAAAATGGATTATCCCGGTTGATTATCGATTGGATCTAACCATTCAGGGTATATTAAGGAGTTTTGATTATTTTAAAATTTTGCTTCCGGAACATTTTGGTGATTTTATCGTTCATTACGGTTTTGGAACAGCCTTTGTCATTGTCCTGTTTACGATGATTCTCATTGAGCGCAGCTATCGTTTTAAGGGTGTGTTTATAGCCGCTTTTTACGGAATAGCAGGATTGGTTATTGTCTTCTCTCCGTATATTTTGCAATCCGCCATGAAGGGATATTTTTACGAAAATGAGCTGGTATGGATGCAATTTGCAGCAGCTGTTGTTTTTTCCGTAATATCTATTTTCTTCAGTAATCATTTGTTAAATAGAAAGATAAGGGTGTGATAGAGATGAACCATTTAAAACGCTATTCCATAATATATATTGCCATTCTTTTCATCTCTGTAATCTTCATGGCTTTTTATCTGATGGGAAAAGAAGAACTTCATTTTAATTGGAAAACAATATCTGGGGATGAAGCGGTAATGGAAGATGCTTTTATATTAGGAGATGGACAATATAGCTCTGGCGGAAGTATAATACCTGACATTTTTCAGTTATCAGTAGACGGATCACAACGGGTAGATCAGTCTAGCGGAATGATTTTTGGAAGAGGTTATCCAGATCTGCCAATAGAAAGATATATAGAACAGTATCCTGACTTTATGCGTGGGAAAAATCACTGGAGTGAAAATTTTACAGAAATGGAAAATCAGCTGATTTATGTTGATGAGGAAAAATTAGTTGGAGAGGATATGGAACAGAATAAGTTGGAAGTAGAACTACTAGATAAAGAAACGGAAGAAACGCATTCCTTTGATTTTGCTTTGGAAACTGAACGGAACATGTACGGAGTCCATTCCGTTACAGCTGATAACAACCAATTATATATTCAAGTATTTATGGAAAGAGAACAAGATGATACAGCTTATGATTTAGGTGACGAAACTGCTATTCTTGTCATTGATATGGAGACGCAAACGCTAGATGATATCAAATACCCTGAACAGAATGTGGATTCAAAAGAAGGGGCACATGCTTCTTTAGATTTTCAGGACAGTGGTTTGATTAATGGAGAAATGCATTATCTCTACACGTCTAATGAATATAAAGTAAATCAGCAAGGTTCCATTATTGAAGATGAAGATGCACCGCTTACGTATGAACTGCTATTGTATAATGTAGAGGATGATAGCTTCAAGACAATGGAGCTTCCGGGTGAAAATGGAATCGAAGAAGAATTACTCCGTATTTATGATAATGCTGTATATTCAGGGATGCGTGGCGGAGAAAATTATATGTTAACAAAATTTGATGCAAATTTAGAAGACCAGGAAGTTATTTTTGATGAAAGTGTATTAAGCGGAGATATGAATCTAAATCAAGAAGAAAGTTATCCATTAACAGAAATTCATGATGGCTACTTTTATATTGTGTCTCCTGCATTTTCTGAGCTTACAGTGACCGATATTTCCGTAAACGTGTTTGATATGGAAACCGGAGACAATGTATATCAAGGCATTATTCAGGCTGGTGACTCCGTGAATCAATATCAATATGTTAATTTAAATCAACTTGGATTTGAGGATTAATAAAAAAACGGGAGCTGTGTGTGGCATACAGCTCCCTCAAGGCATGGGTTGTTGTGATGGTTTGAATCAAGGACAACGTTGTCTAGATTCTAATATATTATATGCGGTCAGAAACTGGTTGTCTCGACACTTATATCAATGCAAACATACATTTATCGCAAAACAACAGCTAAAATAAGTCCAATTCTTTTATTGAACGGTGTCACCGATTAATTTTTTAATTTCCGATTGCTTTCCTTCTGCAAATAAGTGGACAATTTTACTGCCGACAATGACACCGTCACAATAAGCGGCTAAGTGCTTGGCCTGGTCTGGATTAGAAATTCCAAAGCCGGCCAGAACAGGAACAGAGCTGAACTTGGTTAATTTCTCCAGATAATGAAGCGTACTTTCCTCGTGCTGTGCACGTTCGCCGGTAGTACCACTAACAGAAACAGCATATAAAAAGCCTTCCGATTCCTGGGCGATTTTCTTCAGGCGTTCATCTGGGCTTGTCATTGCGGCTAAACGGATAAAGGCAATGGACTGCTCAGTAAGGGCAGCTGCAATATCTGTTTCCTCTTCCATAGGGATATCAGGAATAATAATCCCGTCTACGCCTGCAGTATCACAGTCTTTCGCGAATTGCTCGTACCCATAATTCCAAATCGGATTGATATAGGTCATCAAAATAATCGGGATGTTCCGAGTTTCTTTTTGTTTCCTTACTTCATCAAGAACCCGCTTTAATGTTGTCCCCTCTTGTAACGCACGCAGTCCGGCATCCTGAATCACAGGACCATCTGCTACCGGGTCTGAAAAGGGGATCCCCAATTCTATCGCCGATGCACCACATTCATCTAAAAACTGAATGCGTTCATTGATTTGGTCTATGCCACCATCACCAGCCATCATATAAGGAATGAACAGCGGCTTTCCAGTCGCTTTGATGTTATTTAATGTATTTTCTAATTTATGCTTTCCCATCGGAATCCTCCTCGAGCTTTGCTTTGACCTGTTCAACATCCTTATCTCCGCGTCCAGACAGGCAGATAACCAGTGACTGATCGGCAGACATTTCTTTGGCAAGTTTGCATGCATAGGAAACAGCATGTGCACTTTCCAGGGCAGGAATAATTCCTTCTAATTTCGCGAGTAATTGGAAAGCTTCTAATGCTTCTTCGTCTGTAATCGAAGGATAGGTCACCCGGCCGCTGTCACGCAGATGGCTGTGTTCCGGGCCAATTCCTGGATAGTCTAACCCGGCAGAAATCGAAGCTGCTTCCTGAATTTGACCTGCTTCATCCTGCAGTAAATACGTGAAGGTACCATGCATCATGCCGGGAGATCCGCCTGTGAGCGTAGCTGCATGCTCATCAGTGTCCACGCCTTTTCCTGCCGCTTCGACTCCGTATAAAGCAACTTCTTTATCTTCTACAAATGGATAAAACATGCCCATGGCATTACTTCCTCCGCCGACACAAGCAACGACTGCATCTGGAAGTTTCCCTTGTTTTTCAAGACTCTGCTGTTTGGTTTCTGCACCAATCACTGATTGAAAGTCCCGGACAATACGCGGGAATGGATGCGGGCCAACAACAGAGCCAATAATATAATGGGTGTCGTGAACATTGTTTACCCAATAGCGGAATGCTTCGTTCACGGCATCTTTTAATGTTGCGCTGCCTTGAGAAACGCCAACCACTTTGGCGCCTAAAAGTTCCATACGAAACACGTTCAATTTCTGTCTTTTAATATCTTTCTCACCCATAAAAACAATACACTCTAAACCGAGCAGAGAGCAGACAGTTGCTGTTGCTACACCGTGCTGGCCGGCTCCTGTTTCAGCGACCACTTTCTTTTTGCCCATTCGTAAAGTTAAAAGGGCCTGCCCAATCGTGTTATTAATTTTATGCGCGCCGGTGTGATTTAAATCTTCCCGTTTTAGATAGATTTTGGGTCCGTCCAAGTGCTTGCTTAATTGTTCTGCTTCATACAAAGGCGTGGTTCTGCCGATATATTCTGTCAGGTAATTATTTAGTTCCTCCTGAAAAGAAGGATCGTTTTTAGCTGCTTCGTAGGCTTCTTCCAGTTCTAAGACAACCGGCATCAGTAATTCCGGGACATATCTGCCTCCGAATTTTCCGTATTTACCTGTACTGTCTGGAAATGTATATGTTTGCATGGTATCTATTCCTTTCTATTGTTGTTTCGCTGCGTGAATAAAAGCTTTTATTTTATCTGGGTCTTTCTCTCCGTCTGTTTCCACACCGCTGGAGACATCCACACCAATGGGGCCTGCCTCCCGGATGGCTTCAGCAACATTTTCTGCTGTCAGTCCACCTGCTAACATCAATCGGTCGGTGAAATGATTTCCTTTTAAAATGGACCAGTTAAAAGCAATTCCGTTCCCTCCATGTGCATGGGGGAGGGGAGGACTGTCCATCAGCAGATAAGATGCTGCATCATATTGTGCAGCAATGTGTAACCCATCTGTTGTACCGGGAAGCGATTTGATAACGGGAACAGAAAAGTTCTTAACCGCTTCAGCTGTTTCTTCTCCGTGCAATTGTACAAAATCAATCCCGGTTTCCTGTACGATATGTTCTATTTCCTTCGTATCTTTATTGACAAAAACACCGACACTTTTTACATGCTCAGGCAGTGGTGCAATTATTTTTCGAGCCTGTTCTGTGGAAATTTCCCGTTTGCTTTTGGCGAAAACAAAGCCTAAAAAATCTGCACCTGCATGGACGGCAGCCTCTGCTATTTCAGGAGTGGTGATTCCGCAGATTTTGACGAGCATATCAGGAGGCTCCTTTCGGGGAAGGAGAGAGAGGCACCTGCAATGCCTGCATATCTTTTTCCACATTATCGGAACGCATTAACGTTTCACCGACCAGGATTGTATTAGCACCGGCATCTTTGGCTAATTCAGCATCTGCTTTCGTACGCATCCCGCTCTCGCTGATGATTGTCAGCCCGTTCGCATTGATTTGTTGAATCAGTTCCGGCGTTGTTTGTAAATCAACTTCAAAGGTTTTTAAATTACGATTATTAACCCCGACAATTTTTGGGCTGACGGTCAATGCATCTCTTAATTCCTCTGCGTTATGCACCTCACAGAGTACTTCCAGCCCTTGCTCTGTGGCATAATGGTACAGACGCTGAAACCGTTCGAGCGGCAATGCAGCAAGAATTAATAATATAATGGATGCCCCCGCATTTTTGGCATCATCAATTTGAATCTCATCAATGATAAAATCTTTACAAAGGACGGGAATGGAAACAGCTTCACTAACTGCCTTCAGATCATCGAGGGAGCCGTGAAAAAAGTTTTCATCCGTTAAAACAGAAATCGCAGCTGCACCGGAATCTTCATATTGTTTTGCCTGCTTAAGGATATCCACATCCATTTGAATTGCTCCTTTAGAAGGGGAAGACCGTTTGATTTCTGCAATAATGGACATATGGTTTGCTGCCTGCACGCTGTCATGAAATGGATAAATCGGATGTTTCCGGGTGTCATTCCCGGAGGATTGTAATTTTCGTTCGGCAACTTCCTGTTTTTTCTTATCGATAATTTTTTCTAAAAAGGTCATTTAGACTACCTCCTGTTTGGCTTCCTTGCTGTAATGCACCAACGTATCTAATTTTGCTTTCGCTTTTCCGGAGAATACGCTGTTTCTGGCAACGTCCACGCCATCTTTGATCGAATCAACGCGTCCAGTGGCAAATAATGCAATCGCTGCATTAAACAGCACCGTATCTAGGTAAGCGCCTGGTTCTCCGTTTAATACCGAACGCAGGATGTCGGCATTCTGTTTGGAATCGCCGCCTTCAATTTCTTGGTTCGTATAGACGGATAACCCGACATCTTCCGGATGGATCGTTCCTTCTTTTAATTCGTTATTCTCCAGTAAAATATATTTGTTTTCGCCCTGCATGGAGGCTTCATCCATTCCACCCGCGCCATGAATGACCAGAGCACGTTTTCTGCCGAGCGTCTGCAGCGATTTTGCTACGATTGGCAGTGCTTCCTCCGAATAAACACCAATCAGCTGTGATTGCAGTGCAACCGGATTGGTCAAAGGACCGACTAAGTTAAAAATGGTCGGGGTCCGAAGTTTTTGACGTACACCGGCAATCTGCTTCAACGTCGGATGAACATGTTGCGCAAATAAAAAGGCGATTTGATTTTCCTGCAGGATATATTTGATTTGCGGCTTGGTTAAATCAAGCGGAATACCAAGCTCTTCTAATACATCTGCACTTCCGGTCTGGCTGGAAATACGGCGATTCCCGTGTTTAGCGACCGTCACACCGGCGCCGGCTAAAACAAATGCCGCACAGGTGCTGATATTAAAACTGTTCGATCTGTCACCGCCTGTTCCGCAGTTATCCATTGCCGGAATACCTAAATCAAACTGGAAAGGGGAGTTGGTATGAATCACGTCAGCTAAGCCTGCCAACTCTTGTGCAGTCGGCTGTTTCATTTTTAATGCAACTAAAATAGCGGATAACTCGGTATCGGAAACATCTTCCTGAAAGCAAGCGTTAAATAATGCCTTTGTTTCTTCAAAAGATAAATCATTGCCTTCCAGTAATTGATTAAAATTTGGTTTCATGATATTACTTCCTCCTTCTGTTTTGCAAGTGTCTCAACAAAATGAGAGATAATTTGTTTTCCATCCAGTGTTCCAATCGATTCAGGATGGAATTGCAATCCGTAGACAGGATAGGTTTGATGGGCTATTCCCATAATTTCATCATCATCGATAGCGGTTGCTGTAATGCGTAATTCTGTTGGCACAGTGTTGTGTTCCGCTGCAAGAGAGTGATAACGCATCACTTCCACAGGATTATTTAGCCCTTGGAAAAGCCCGGTGTCATCATGCTCAATCAGTGATGTTTTTCCATGTTTAATGGTAGATGCTTGA
This sequence comes from Oceanobacillus timonensis, assembly GCF_900166635.1. Taxonomy (NCBI): domain Bacteria; kingdom Bacillati; phylum Bacillota; class Bacilli; order Caryophanales; family Bacillaceae; genus Oceanobacillus; species Oceanobacillus timonensis. The sequence continues at coordinate 3,614,915 of NZ_LT800497.1, read as the reverse complement.
ATCACTCTTCCGCCCAGCGCTTCCATAATCACTTGGTGTCCGAGGCAGATTCCCAGTATCGGCAGCTGCTTATAGTACGTTTGCACAATATCCGTGCAATTCCCTGCATCCTTTGGAGTGCCAGGTCCAGGTGAAATAATAATCGCTTCCGGTTTTAAAGTGTCAATCGTTTCCGGTGTTACTTTATCATTGCGGATAACTTCTACGTGTACGCCGCACTCTGAGACATATTGAAACAGGTTGTATGTGAAAGAATCATAATTATCAATTAATAGAATCAAGTTCAGGCACCTCCATAAAAGATCGTCCTTTGTTAATGGTTTCCATATATTCATTGTACGGAACGGAATCATGTACCAGGCCGGCACCGGCTTGAAAATATGCTTTGGAGTTCTGGATAATAATAGAGCGGATAGCAAGTGCGATATGCACGTCATGTTCAAAGTTGATAAAACCGATTCCGCCGGCATAAGGTCCACGTTTGACGGTTTCCAGTTCATTAATGATTTGCATCGCCCGGATTTTAGGCGCCCCCGATACCGTACCGGCCGGTAAACAGGAGATAAGCGCATCAATTCCTGAATAGTCCTGCCGCAATGTTCCGGTTACTTCGGAAACAATATGCATCACGTGCTGGTAACGCTCAATCGTCATATAGACCGGTATCTCAATGCTGCCTATCTCGCAGACACGGCCTAAATCATTTCTGCTTAAGTCAACCAGCATCCGATGTTCTGCCAGTTCTTTTTCGTCTGCAAGCAGTTCTTCTGCTAATGCTTGATCTTCTTGTTCCGTTTCTCCTCGTTTTCGTGTTCCGGCAATCGGATTGGTAACGACTTGACTGCCGTTGGTTTCTATTAAGCTTTCCGGAGAAGCTCCCAGTACCGTGTAATCCTGAAAATCTATATAGAACATGTAAGGGGAAGCGTTATGTCTCCGCAGTTGTTCATAAAAAGAAAGACCAAATTCCTGCTCATCTTCCACTTCTCTTGAAAACCGCTGCGATAAAACGACTTGAAAAATATCTCCTTTTTGCATACGTTCTTTCGCTATCTCCACATTCCGTTCAAAATTTCTTTGTTCCATTTCCGGTATAAACGCATAGGTTTGCGGAACAGGGAGATCCGTGCTTCTTGCTTGTTCTATAAACTGTTCCATCTTTTGAATCCGCCGCGCCCGATTATCTTCTGAGCCGCCGTCCCGGTCAATAGCAATCAGATGCAGTTTATTCTCTTCATGATCAAAAACGATTGTATCTTCAAAAAGCATCAAATGAATGTCAGGCATATTCCGGTCATCAAAGGGTGTCTGCCCAGTATCTTCAAAAGCCTGAATCGTATCGTAGCCTATATAACCAACTGCCCCGCCGTAAAAGGGGATAGGAAGAGACAAAGCAAGCTTCGGCATCGTTTCCTGCAAGAAATGCAATGCATGCTGATGGACAACCAGCGGTTCTACATGGGAAGTGCTGATAAGTGTTGTTTCATTCCCGCGTCCGATGATTTCCTGATAAGGGCGAATCCCGATAAACGAATAGCGTCCTTTTTCTTCACGGGGAAAGCTGCTTTCTAATAGATATTTTTTTGCTTTGGGCAGGTTTTGATAAACTTGAATAGGGATTAACCCATCGATCGGGTATGTTTGTTGCGTGACATGTGCCGTCATGATGATCTCTCCTTTATATTTTTGAAATAAAAAAATCCTCTATAAACACAGTTATGTGCTTATAGAGGACGATAGGGCCGCGGTGCCACCTCTGTTTAGAAAGCATACGCTTTCTATCTTTATCAGGTACAGGACTTTGCCGATACCCTATCCGTGTAACGTCGGAAATACGTTTTTTCCTACTCATGTGCAGATGCACTTCTATTCGGAAAAACACTCAGAAGTCCATTCCATAATCCCTGCATACTGATATCCCACCAAATTATCAGTTCTCTGTGATGCATGGAAGATTATGTACTCCTCTTCATCATCGCTTATCATATCTTTTTTATTATTCTCCAAAAATCAAAAAGGCCCCTCATCCATATATAAAAGGACGAGGGACCGTGGTACCACCTTTATTAGCTGACAAGCAGCTCACTCTAAAAGAAGAACATTATCTTCTAAGTTTCCGTAACGGGAAACCATTCCGCCAAAGCCTACTCCGTATCTGTTTCGGTTTGGAGCTCCGAAGTCCATTCATTACAAGGATACTCACTGATTCACAGCAACCATCAGCTCTCTTTAGAGTTCACCTGTAATTACTCCTCTTCATCAACGCCACAACATTTAATTGATTGAAGACAATATTAAACGAAGGTACAGGCAGTTGTCAATAGATTCGTAGAAAAAAATAAAATTATTTGATTATTTGATTGTAGCATGTCATTTTTTCCGATTACGTCTTTTTTGCAAAAAAGACGAGACAGGATCAACAAATAAGAGGAGTAGAAGCAGATACATGATTGCTAATTCAGGGATTTCCATAACATATATCGGATTAAGTGATCTGATGGCGGGTACTTCATATCCGTTTAAGAGATCGATTCCTGTGGATACACCTGCTAAAAGGATGAACATAAGCAGTGAAATACCGAGGATTTTCATTTTTTACGCTCCAATCATATTATTTATAGTTGTGTGTCTTGGTTATATTTGCACCACTCTGAATTGCTTACGATTTTCTGTTTTTAAAAAAGGCGATTATAAGCAGAAGCACAGGAAAAATAATTTGAAAAGGAAGCTGTGCATAGAGCGGGAATATTTTTAGTCCTTCTTCAAGATGCTCAGAGTAATTGCTTGCAATAATCATGGATACAAATAATACTGTCATTCCCAACGGATAGGCTAATTTGGATGGTTCTTTGATGTTAAATAAATTTGCTGTTCCGATAATGGCACAGTAAGTATACACTGATACTTTAAAGAAACCCCCAATCACAAGCACAAGAATAAAGATCACATCGAGACGTTCCAAAAAACCGCCGACTTCAATGGATTGGATCGTTGTTAATAAAGGAAAAAGAGAACGCTCAATGAGAGGTACGCCAAGGACACTAATATTCAAAAGGGTGGTTAGAGCAAGTACAGCACCAGTGGCGCTTATTGCCGTTACTCCTGTCTTTTTCAATTTCTTTGCTTGATTCAAATAGGGGAAAATCATCGTGAATACAATGATTTCACCAAAAGGGACATATAATGTCTCTGTAAACACTGTTTTCAATACTTTGGGCGAATCCTCCAGGACAGGTTTTATATTCGAAATCTCAATCAACCCTGAGATGGCAATAAGCAGGAACAGAAAGACTGCAAGCAGACACATGACAACAAAAAGCAGCTCTCCTGTCCTGGCGATGACCTCAATGCCTTTATAAACCGTATAAATAACCACTAGAATCATCAGGGTACTGGCGACGAATAAAGGAGTTTCTGCAAAAGCAAAAGACAGCAGCATGACACCAAACTCCCGCAATACTCTTGCAGCGGTATATAAGAAAAAGAGGATATATAGAAAAGCTAGAGTTCGTCCTAAAATTTTGCCAATGATTTTCTCTGTATAGTCTGTCAGCAAAAGTTTGGGATAATACAGATAAAGTGCCCAATAAACAAAAAATAAGAAGATACTTACGGCGGAAGCGACAAGAATGGCTAACCAGCTGTCGCGTCCCGCCCCCATTGCAAGAGGAATCAGCAAAGAATTGCTCAGTTGAAATAAAACCATCAGGATAAATAATTGGCTTGCACTGATTTTTGCCTTTTCCATCTGCAAGTCTCCTCCTTTTTACTCGCCTTTTTTCTCGATATCAAAAAGATATGGGCTGTTTCGCATCCCAGTACGACGAATAAAGGCTTCCACGGTTACGTCTGCTTCTAGTTCAGGAAAAATTTCCTCCTGCCAATCTGGTTCAAGCTTTTTCCATTCATCCGGATCAGATTGTTGCAGCTTTTCTCCAAATCCGAAGACATCTGTTCTTGCCTTTTGTGCTTCTTGAATAGCTGCCTTGACTTCTTCTTCAATTTTTTGTTCCAATATTTTCTCGATTTGAAATAATACATGCGGATCGGTCACATCGACCGGCACTTCTATCGCACGAAGGTCGCCTTCTGCACGGATATTGACCGAGATGACCGGCTTATTGTCCGTTACTCGTGCAGATACATTCGTTTTTTGACGTATCACTTTATAGGAAATGGCGTCTTTGTGGTCTTCCCATTCTATATTTACAGGAGCTTGCCGAATCTGGTCTAATATCCAAAGGGTTCCTTCTGCTTTTTCTCCATCTATCCAGTTCACCAATTTCCCTTTTTTAAAAGCACCCATACCATCTACTTCAATCGTTGCAGCACCACCTGTTGATTGCAGCTGTGCCATCGTTTGCCCTTTTTCCACATCGCCTTGTATCGTGAAGCCGCTGACCAATGGTTCTTTTCCTGTCGATACTGTAGACTTAATAAATTTTTGCAAATTAGTTGCTATATTTTCTCCGTATAGTTCTTCTGTGAATTCTAAGGATTTAACCGCTTTTTCAGCAGGTACTTGATCGATAGCTGTTAATATTTTGACGAAATCACTAGCTTGTGCTCCTCGCGTAACAATCACTTTTGTCGTTGTTCGAAATTCGAGTCCGCGTTCCATTGCATCGAGAAGAGACGAAAGTCCTTCCTCTCTGGCAAGCTCTTCGCTGACGACCAATAAACTAGTGTGCGCAAAATAGAGATTTCTGGAAATTTTTTTTGATGCGCGGTCAGTCAGCTCCAAAGGATTGCCGCCCGTCGTTGTGTAAGTGGTTATACTCGGGTTTTGTCCGGCAGCGCCCCCTTGCAGTGCACCGGGAACATTCATTGGATTAATGAGCTGAAATGTACCAACATACGTACCGTCTTCTTTTTTATCAATGGCATAAGCAGAAACGATGGCCAATTCTTTTAATTCTATACTGCTCCAGCACCCCGAAAGTAAGGAAAGACAGGCAGCCATGAAAAAGGGAATTATCCATTTAGTTCTCATTTTGTATCTCCTTCTTTCATCTCCGCCTTGACCATTCCTCGTTTTCTAGGTGGTGAAGGCCTTTGGTCTTCTCCTTGGCGAACTGCATTTTCGGGATGAAGGGATTTCGGCCTTTTATTGAATGACCACAGTGGCCCGCGATAAATCGTATCCTTAATACTGTTTGAATTGAACGGTGCAAGCGGCGATATATAAGGAATGCCAAATGAACGCAAACTGACAAGGTGTACAACCAGTAAAATCAATCCGAGGATGATGCCATAAAAACCGGCAATTGCTGCGCCCAGCATAAAAGCAAAACGAATCAACCGGGCAGAAATAGCGATGTCATACGTAGGCGTAGCTAAACTGGCAATTGCTGTGATCGCCACAACAATGACCATGGCCGGAGAGACAATGCCAGCCTGAATGGCACCTTGTCCAATAACAAGTGCCCCGACGATGGATATCGTCGAGCTGATTTTGTTGGGCATCCGCAGACCGGCTTCCCGTAAAATTTCAAAAGTGACTTCCATAATCAATGCTTCCACGATAGCCGGAAAAGGTACGGTTTCGGTCTGGGAGGCGATAATAACCAGCAAGTCGGTTGGAATCATTTCCTGATGAAAAGTTGTTACTGCCACATAAAAAGCAGGACCAATCAATGAAATCAAATACATAAAGACACGTAAAAGCCGAATCAATGTACTTATAGGAAACCGTACATAGTAGTCTTCCGGTGTCTGGAAAAACTGAATCATAACAGCAGGAACAATCAACACATGAGGTGTACCGTTAACAAAAATTGCAATTCTTCCTTCCAGAAGATTCGCAGCAACAGCATCGGGTCTTTCTGTATGAATAACGGTTGGAAATACTCCAGAGCTTTCATCTTCAATCACTTGTTCAATATAACCTGAGTCCAGAATACTATCGAGGTTTACATGTCCTAAGCGCTGACGGACTTCTTCCAATATGTCAGTATTGACGATGCCGTTGATATACATTAGTGAAAGATCTGTATTTGTCTGTGTTCCTAAATTCATCGGTTCTACCCATAAATCAGGATTTTTAATAATGCGTCGCACAAGCGTGATATTGGTGGTGATTGTTTCTGTGAAGCCTTCTTTTGATCCGCGTAAAGCTATTTCTGAATCTGTTTGTTCCACCATACGTCTTTCTCCGCCTCTGGTGCTGGCAATCAATATTTCTTCTTTTCCGTCCAGAAGAATAACCGTGTCACCGGATAGTAATGATTGAAATAAGACATCCCAATCTTTGCTAGTTTCCAGATTACTGACTGCGACTACTTTTTCAGAAAAAAACGCGAACAGATCTTTTTCATGTAGTTTTTCTTGTGCGCTGTCTTCCAAAGTCTGTACGAGAAACTCATTAATGGTTGGATTATCCACTAATCCATCTACGTAAACAATAGCGGTAGACACTTCAGGTTCCTGACCAAAAGGGAGGGTGCGAATCACAATATCAGGACTATTTCCTGTTTTTTGTTTGATGATATTCAGATTTTCAGTAAGAGAAGTGCCAATGCTTTTTTGTGCATCGTTTCCGGAATCTGTATGTTGTTCTTTATGATTCATCTTTTTTCGCAATTTACGATAGGACATAGCACAGAACACCTCATTGTTGTAATTACCTCTAATTTGTTCAAGATGTCTATTTTTATGCACGAGATGAAGGTTGGTTTCAGGTGAGAGATAGGTGCAGATGTAGTTGTTTGGGAGAATGTAATTTTTGAGCGGCTTGTTTAAATGTGAGAGTCATGTATTGGGAAATATTGATTTTTGGCTAATATAAAACGGGTAAGACCACGTTGGTAAATAAAGTATTCAAGTTGATACCTCTGCATAGTAGTGATATTTATTATTTGCTCACATATCGCTTTCTAAAAATACTTTTAATAAAAGGAACAAAAAACAAAATAGGTCATTAGGCTTATTTTTAATAATAAAAAAATATAAAAACACGTATTTTATAAATAATAGCTTGTTATTTATAATTTTATGGGTATAATAGTATGCGTCGTTAGTACTTATTAAAATTGAAAAGTACATTTATTTAAAAACAAGAATGCTTTTTGATTCTAAATACCTATTTAAAGGATATAGTCGGATGGGCAGGAATAATAGCGAGTATTTGCTAGTTTATCTCTATTTGGTGTAGCTCTTGCGTATTAGATTTCAATAAAAAGACATGCAAAAGCGCATCATTCATTATAGCTTAATACAAAGAAAAAAGGGGATTAAGGAATGTTAGTTGTAGATAAAAAGAAATATAAAATGGCAATTAAAGAAGCAGCGAAAGAAGTTCATGTCCAGATCTGGGGATTAATGAGAGAGGAAGATGCAGAAGGTTATATGATTGATCTGCAGGACACGATTAGCAAAGTAACAAGGCAAGAATATACGTTTGTTGTTGATGGGACATACCAAACACCTGTCCCATCCAAAGTTGTACCACAGTTGGAACAAACGATGCAATTTTATTCTTCTTTAGGCTTTAAGGATATTCTTGTCGTAAAGCCATCATCTAAAATTGCCCAAGTGCAAATCAGAAATGTCCTTCAGAGAATTGAGTTTACAGGAACATTTATAGATGAAGTACCACATGCTATTTAATCTTTTGTCTAATAAATGAGTTTTTATAATTTTGAAAGGAAGTCAACAAGTGCAAACATTACAAGAAATATATACATATGAGATAGTAAAAAGGGAGCAAAAGGATTTAATTCAGAAAGCAGCGGATTGTCTAGCTCGTTCGTTTATCGGAGTAGACATTTCCGGGAAATGGGTACAGGAACCGATGGTAGGACAATTAAATATTAGATACGCTGATTTCTTCCAATTTACCAAGGATTATTTAGAATCTACAATAGAGCAGGAATATTGTGTAATCGCTCAAGATGCAAATAACAATGTTGTTGGCGTGCTTGCAGGTGATACAAATGCACCAGAGATTATTGGGGCAGATATATTTGAAGGGTCTTTTTATGATATGAACGTAATTTTACACGTTTTGGAAGATGTAGATAAACGTTTTATGGAAGATTATAAAAAAATACATGGAAAAAATCTGAAAGATGGAGAATTATTACACTTGTTCATGTTAGGCGTGACTGCAGAACATCATCGCCATGAAATTATTCAACAATTAGGAAACAGACTGTTAATAAAAGCATTATCTCAAGGGGTGAAAGCTGTTTACGGTGAAGCGACGAATTCGAAGTCGATACGCGTGATGGAAAAATATCATCTTATGAAGAAATATAAAGATATAAAAGGAAATTATATAGTTCATCCATATCGTGATAATAATAAGTTGAACGGTATACCATCACATATAGCAGATGGAACTTATATCCTTATGAAGGAGCTTTAGAATTTTTATCGCATACAGATCGATTGATTCTGGTCTACAGGATGTAGATCATAAAGGCGTTACGGCAACAGTTTTTGATGAGACTACGCTTACTCGTCCCATCAAAAAGAACTGTGCGTTGAAAAACCCCTGCCGAATGATGTTTCACTTTATATAAAGTGTCTAATCCAGAATAGGCACGAAAAATGAATTTAGAATAAGGAGATTTAGCTACCATGCAAGTAATTTTACTGAGTATTATTGTTATTTTAATAGGGGTATCCGTTTATTTTGCTTCCCGATATTTCTTATTAAAAAATGATTTTCATCATAATAAAAAAATAATCAATGGAATAAAAGAAATATTGGCAGGAAATATTCCAAGCAAGATGGAAGAAAGCACTCCTGATTATGCTATAATTAATCAATTTATTGAGTTTTTCAGCAGGACAAGTGAAGAATTTTTATCGTATACAAAAACGGTACATAAAAAAGGAGAAAAACTCTCCGAAACTGGTGAATACGCTTCTGAAAAAGCTGATATTGTCAGAGCAGCTATTGATGAAGTGGATAGAGGATTACAAGATCAATTAGTTGCTACAGAAGAAAATTCCGCATCTATGGAAGATATGGCGCAGGCTATCGAAGATTTATCAGTGAGGACAAATCAAATATCAGAACAATCGAATATGACTTTAGATTTAACAAAAGAAGGGAACCAGAAGTTAAATGATTCCTTAGAAAAATTAAAGAAGTTTAACCAAACGATTCATACAACTTCTGACGCAATAAATATACTCGGAGAAAAGTCTCACGAAATTGGCACGATTGTCGACATGATTACAGGGATTTCAGAACAAATTAATTTATTGGCTTTGAATGCAGCAATTGAAGCAGCTCATGCCGGTGAACATGGTAAAGGATTTGCTGTTGTTGCTGAAGAGGTTAGAAAATTGGCCGAACAATCGCGCCATTCTTCTTCGGAAGTGTCAACGATTGTAAAGGATATCCAAGAGGAAACGGGAAAAGTTGTCAAGTCAATGCAACAGGGCACAAAAGAATTTAACGATACAAATACGACTATTGTTGAGGTGGGAGCAATGTTTGAAAAGATATTATCCGCAACGAAGGTTATCGCTGAAAGTAATGGAAATTCTTCTGCAAGTACAGAAGAATTAACTGCTACCTCTCAGCAGATAACAGCATCAATTGCTGAGATAGCATCTATCTCTCGAGAGTCAGTTGAAATGTTTGCTGAATTAATAGAAATTAGTGATGATGAGCTCGATACTATGCAAAAACTTGTTCAAGAAGCAATGAATATTGTAGCTTTAGAAAATGAGGAGAGCAGATCTTTATTTACATTTAATTTTAATAATGGGATTACGGAATTAAATGAAAATAAGGCTCGTGAAGCAGTATAAATATATTAATTGTGCTGATATGATAGATAAAAATAAGAACGCTTCTCTTAGGTTATTTGAACTTGTGAGGAGGTTCTTTTTTTGTAGCAAGAATGCGCTAATAAACCATCTCTTAGACGATATATCGATTGAGATCGACTTTTTTTCAAGGCATAACTAACGCTACTCTATCTATTTGCGGAAAAAATGTCATGTGATTAAAATTGTGTGTATTCTATAAAAATGAAACTTTGTAGAGGGAATGTTAGTAATACATAATAGCTGCATACTTGAGTTATATAAAGGGGAACTTCAATTCTTTAAGAGGGAATCTTACAGCTAGTTACACTGCGTTAAAGTTAAAAAGAATAATGGCATCTATGCAGCTAGATAGCAAGGAGGTAAAGTATGAACCAACTCTATATCAAGCAAAAAGTGTTCAGTTTAAATGAAAAATTTACTGTAAAGGATCAAGATGAAAAAGATGTGTATTACGTGGAAGGGAGCTTTATGCGAGTTCCTAAGACTTTTTCTATCAAGAATGCTGAAGGAAAAAAGGTTGCGCTTATAACGAAAAAAACGCTCAGCTTTTTACCTAAATTTTTTGTTGAGGTGAATGGTCAAGAAGTGTTTACAATCAGGAAGGAACTTTCCTTCTTGAAAGCACGTTATACCATTGATGCAGCAGGGATTGAAGTACGTGGAAACTGGTGGGATATGAACTTTCAGGTATATCAACATAGTGAAATCATCGGAGAAGTGAGCAAGGAATGGTTCACTTGGGGAGATAGTTATAAAGTACAAGTAATGGAAGAAGAGATGGAAACCAGTCTGATTGCTCTTGTGATCGCTATCGATTGTGTGAAAGCTGACGAAAAAGGATCTGCTTCAACGGCTTCATCCACAAGTTAATGTTACCAGTATTGATCTGCACATAAAACAAGCCCAGCTCCAAACAATCAATCGGAGCCGGGCTTGTTTCATTTTTTGTTACAGTTTGATATTTACGTTTTCTTCTTGTTTGATAAAGCTGATAACTGCGTTCAAGGCTTCATCCAGATTATCAGCATGAATATGCATTTGTTTGTCTTCCGGATAGTGATGAAGTGTATGCTCATATCTTGGATCGTAATAATATTCCAGTAACAGCGGTATGGCGGATTGGAAATTTCCTTGCTCCAAGTCATCAGCGATTTGTTTCGCTACAGGTGTGTGAATATGCTTGCGAATTCGCTCGAAAGCTTCGATTACTTGCGCCTGATGCTCATCTGGATTGTATTCACGCAATATATTTTCAATTCGTTTTTCCAAAGGCAAATGGATGAATAGCTGCATACTTGCTTCTTTTGCTTCATGTAAAAAAGGAGGCAGCGTTGCCTTACCAATCCGTTTACTTTCGCCTTCTAACAGAACAAATGGCATTTGGCCATAACGTTCCAGTTCTTGAACCAATAATGATTCAAAGGTTTTTTGATTATTCGGTTCCAGACCAATTTGGCCAAATATGGATCCGCGATGATTTGCCATTCCTTCTAAATCAAGGACAGGATAACCTTGTTGCTTTAAACGGTGTAATAAGATCGTTTTACCAGAACCTGTATAACCATTTAACACGAACATTTTGGGAGTGGACGGCTGTTGTTCTAATTTGTTTACGACCCATTGTCTGTAAGAGCGAATGCCGCCCTGCAATCTGGAAACCTGCTGTCCCATTAAATCAACCACCGTTGCAGCAGTTTTACTGCGCATACCGCCACGCCAGCAATAAACAATCTTTTCTTTTCCAAGTGCTTGAAATGCGGCAATAAATTCCGGCAACTTGATAGAAAAAATCTCTAACCCTTTTTCTTTGGCTGCTTCGGGACCGACTTGTTTATAAATCTTGCCAACCTCTACCCGTTCTTCATTATCAAAAACAGGAATATTAATACTTCCCGGTATACGGAATTCAGCAAATTCCTGTGGGGAACGCACATCCACCAAACAAAAAGAATCTTCTTGTTGTTTCTTTAATAAATCAAGTAGCTCTATATCCTGAAACATACTTTCACTTCCTATATAAACGAATTATTCTTCAACAGTGATATGCCCATTGTTTTCATCTATAACGCGGCCAATGATGGCAGCTTCGATATTTTTATCCCGGAGATCTGCCAGCAATTTTTCTGCGTCTGCTTCTTTCACGGATGCTAATAAACCTCCGGAGGTGACTGCATCACATAAAATCCACTGATCAATCTGATCCAGTGATTCTGTAAAAGTAACATCTTTTTTTAAATAGTTAAAGTTATTCTTCGTACCACCTGGCACAGCGCCATTTTCAGCAAGCTCTTTCACTCTTGGTAAAACAGGCACTTGCTGATTCGAAATCCGGATGTCGACATTACTTCCTTTTGCCATTTCTGAAGCATGTCCAAGCAAACCGAATCCGGTCACATCGGTACAGGCATGTACTTCGTAGTTATCCATTGTTTCGGCAGCAGTTTTATTCAGTGTTGCCATAATATTTGTTACACGGTCTATTTCTGCTTCTTGTAATAAGCCTCTTTTAATCGAAGTGGTTAAAATTCCTACACCGATTGGTTTGGTTAAAATAAGCACATCGCCGGGTTTTGCGCCGCTGTTTGTGCGGATTTTATCAGGATGGATGGTTCCGGTAACGGCTAATCCGAATTTGGGCTCTTTATCATCGATAGAATGTCCGCCGACTAAAGCAGTGTTAGCTTCTTTCAGTTTACTGTCTGCGCCTTCCAAAATACGGGAAAGAATCTGTTTATCTAAATCAGCAATTGGAAAAGCAACAATATTTAGTGCGGTAATCGGCTTTCCGCCCATTGCGTAGACATCGCTGAGAGCATTTGCAGCAGCAATTTGCCCAAAGGAATACGGATCATCGACAATGGGAGTGAAGAAATCGAGTGTCTGAACAATGGCTGTCTCGTCATTTAATTTGTAAACACCTGCGTCGTCACTGGTATCTAGCCCCACTAACAGATTAGGATTATCTGTCGCAGGAGAGAAGGACTGTAAAACCTGCCGTAAATCAGCCGGCCCGATTTTGCATCCGCATCCACCTTTGGAAGATAAAGCGGTTAGTTTGATAGACTCGTTATTATTCATATAATCAACCCTTCTGCATGTAATTTTCTATATCTATTTTAACATATTGCTGAGGTAAAGATGATCTGAAGCGTTTTGGGGAGCAGTTAATTGGATGAAGAACCCCCGCTGACAATCAACTTTCCAGCGGGGGTTCTTCAACGTTTTACTCCGTTTGTTCTTCATAATATTCTTCTAAAGTAATATCTTGTTCAGTGATATATTTAGCCGTTTGTTCGCCGACATAGCGAATGTGCCAAGGCTCATATTGATATCCGGTAATATCTTCGTCTCCTTCTGGAAAACGGATGATAAAGCCGTATTCCGGAGCATTTTCGGCAAGCCACTGTCCTTCTTCTGTATCACCAAATGCTTCTTCCAATTCTAAATTGACTTCGGCACTGGTGACATCCATAGCCAGCCCGGTTTGGTGCTCACTTTCTCCGGGGCGGGCACTGTAGGTGTTTGCGTGATCCTCGCCGTTCTCTGCTGCATTTGCTGCAAAAACATCTTCTTGCCGATCGAAAGAACGATAACCTGATTGGGCAAATAGCTCCAGACCTTCATCTTCCGCGGCTGCAAATAATTCTTCCAAGGCATGTGCTGCATTTTCGCGCATGTATTTTTTAGGTAAATCCTCCGTAAAGGGGAAAGGTACATCAGGTACCATCAAGTCTTCTGGAGTATAATCACCTGGAAGAGCAAAATCTTTATTCACCAGTGCCAACTCATCATATGGATTGCCGACAATGTCAGTTCCGGCTTCTGTTTTTTCTGCTTCTTCAGGTGGCATTGCTAAGCCTTCTCCTGGCTCAATCGTATCTCCATCTTCAAAAAGAGCGAGAACTTCTTCACTGGTAGCTTCATCATAGATGCCGGAAGCCAATAGATCATCCGACTGTAATTGGAAATCCGTCAACGCCCAGGTCAATGCTTCATCAAAATTTTCGCTGCCTTCTAAATCATAGCCAATGGTATTGAGCGCATTCTTTAATTGGGCAACTTCTTCGCCTGTATCAAATTTTTGTAATACGGCATCAGGAGGTTCTGTTTCTGATACTTCCTCGTTATCGTTCGTATTTTCTTCTTCAGGTGTGGTTTGTCCAGATGCTGGACTATCTTCCTCTTGCTGAGATGTACAGCCAATAAGCAGGAAGAAAGCCGTGAAAAGCATCATCCAATGAAATCTTCGCATATCATGATTGCTCCTTATATGTAATAGTATTGGAAAATGTATCGTTTTTGACTAGTCTATTACTAGATTTCATTTCTATCATCCTGTGGATATAATATGAAAAAGATGATGGAAATACTGCCAAACGAATTTCTGGCACGTCAAAAGTTTTACTATAAACATCTCACAGGAGGCCATTGTGGTATCAAGCCACTGCGAATGTTTTTTTCTACGTATATATTATATGATGCATAGAAGTGAAAATGAAAGCAAAGTGAACAATTAATTAGTGGATGGTGCGAAAACAAGCAGGCAGCCTGAGAATAGGCTTCCTGCTTGTTATCACAAAAATTCTTGCATTATGAAGTTTCCTTTACCATTACGTATCTAGCTTTTCTGCAGCAAATAACCTGCTGATTTCAACAATAACATTCGCTGCTTTTTCCATATTATCAATCGAAATATACTCATATTTACCATGGAAGTTTTCCCCGCCGGTAAAGAGATTTGGCGTCGGCAATCCCATAAATGAAATTTGCGAACCATCTGTACCGCCGCGGACAGGTTGAATGATAGGGTTGATATCAAGATTCTTGATGGCGCGTTCCGCAATATCGACAATGTGTTTTACGGGCTCGATTTTTTCACGCATATTATAATATTGGTCATTCATTTCTAATTGAACTGCTTTTTCCCCATATACGTTTTTTATTTCCTCGACATGCTGTTTCACCGTGTCTTTGCGGGCCTCAAATTTTTCCCGGTCATGGTCACGGATAATATAGTACACCATTGTTTTTTTCGACATCACCTTCTACAGAGATAAGATGATAGAACCCCTCATATCCTTCTGTATGCTCTGGAGATTCTTTTTCAGGGAATTTGCAAATAAATTGAGCTGCCATTTTTCCGGCGTTAACCATTTTATTTTTCGCCGTTCCCGGATGGACACTGTTTCCGTAAAACGTTACTCTGGCAGCTGCCGCATTAAAACTTTCATATTGCAGTTCACCTAAGGGGCCTCCATCAACGGTATAAGCATAGTCGCAGCCAAACCGTTCCACGTCAAATTTATGCGGTCCGCGTCCGATTTCCTCATCAGGTGTAAAGGCAACCCGAATCTTTCCATGCTTGATTTCCGGATGATGAACCAAGTATTCCATTGCTGTCATAATTTCAGCGATACCGGATTTATCATCGGCACCAAGTAACGTTGTTCCATCCGTTACCATTAATTGATGACCTTTATATTTCGAAAGTTCCGGAAAATCGTTTGGAGAAAGAATGACTTGTAAAGTTTCGTTTAATACAATATCGCCGCCTTCATAATCAATGACTTTTGGCAATACGCCCTTTCCGGTAAAGTCTGTTGCTGTGTCTACATGCGCCAAAAAACCGATTGTTGGAATATCCTCATCCGTGTTGGCTGGCAAAGTCGCCATGAGATACCCGTTATCATCATACGATACATCTTCCAGTCCAACTTCTTTCAGTTCATTTTCCAAGCGTTTAATTAAATCCCATTGTCCCGGAGTAGAAGGGGTAGAAGACGAATCCATATCTGATTGTGTATCTACTTTTGCATATGTTTCTAAGCGTTGTATTAATTGTTCTCTCATTGAAAAAGCCTCCTTCTGGATATATGTTGGTTCGTGAAAATGGCAGTTGCACGAAAATGACTGCCATTCTTATTTTACGCTGCTTTGTATATTTTACCATATCCATCATATAAATCCGTATTAGAATTCTTTTAAACATTGCTTCAAATATATTTTTTTCTGTTAAAATAAACAAGGAGTGATATGATTAGAAAAAATAAAAAACGGGAGGGGCAGATTTTGAGAAACATCATTAGCGTAGAAAGGTTAAAGAAACGTTTCGCACAAAATAACCTTGTTATTGTAGATGTACGATTTAATTTGATGGATGCTGATGCTGGGCGGAAGGCTTATCTGCAAGGCCATTTACCTGGATCTGTTTATATGGATTTAAATAGAGATTTATCTGAAAAAGCCGGGAAACATGGCGGGAATCACCCTTTACCAGACTGGGAATTATTTGCAAACAAACTTGGGAAATTAGGTATATCCAATGATACGACAGTTGTGGTGTATGATCAGGGAAATGACATGTTTGCACCGCGTTTTTGGTGGCTGCTGGACTATTTAGGCCATGAAAAAGTGTATATTTTAGACGGGGGATTAGATCGCTGGGTAGCCGAGGGAGGAGAGCTGACAACAGAAGTTCCCAACCTGCAGCCGACAATCTTCCGAAAAAAGGAGAAAGAAGACCGGTACGTTGATATGGAAGAGGTCAAAGAAAAAATCGGATCTCCGGAAACAACGATAATCGACGCTAGGGCACGAGCAAGATATTTAGGTGATGAAGAACCGATGTATGCCCGGGCAGGCCATATTCCAGGAGCAGCAAATTATTTTTGGAAGGATGTTTTAAGAGAAGATGGCAGCTGGAAAAATGAAGAACAGTTGAAGGAGCATTTTTCCGACTTAGATAAAGATGCGGAAATTATTGTTTCCTGTGGTTCCGGTGTTTCTGCATGCCCCAATATTCTCGCTTTAGATAACGCCGGTTTTAAAAATGTTAAGTTGTATCCAGGCAGTTTCAGTGACTGGATTTCTTATGAAAAGAATGAAGTAGCGATTGGTGAAGAAGATGAGTAAGGAACGATGCGCCTGGGTAAGCGAAGAACCTGTGTATATTACTTATCATGATGAAGAATGGGGCCGCCCTGTCTTCGGGGATGACCGCTATCTATTCGAAATGCTGACTTTAGAAGGCGCCCAGGCAGGTTTAAGCTGGATTACCATTTTAAAACGCCGGGAAAATTATCGTCAGGCGTTTGATCATTTTAATGTTGATATTATCGCTTCGTACACAGATGAAAAAGTGGAAGAATTAATGCAGGATAAGGGAATCATCCGAAACAGACGTAAAATGGAATCGGTCATAAAAAATGCCAAGGCATTCCAGCAGGTTCAAGCAGAATTTGGTACATTTGATCATTATATATGGGGATTTGTGGACAGAAAGCCAATCGTGAATCATTGGGAGAAGCATGAAGATGTTCCTGCTCAAACAAATTTATCTAAACAAATCAGCAAGGATCTGAAGAAGAGAGGATTTTCTTTTGTTGGGCCGGTGATTTGTTACTCTTTTATGCAGGCAATCGGTATGGTAAATGACCATACGGCCAACTGTTTTTTAAGCGGTGAAGCATAAAAACGGCAATCATTTGCGCCATTTTTCAGTGAACATATGCTTGAAAAATAATAAGCACATTGCTTTGCTTTGTATCCCTGTTATTGTAAACTGAATGCACTACGGATTTGAAAACAGAAATGATAATAACAAATCCAATAAATAATCATTTGCAGGAGGTAATCTGAAAATATGAAGTATGTGACACTGAATAACGGTTTAGAGATGCCGCAAATTGGTTTTGGCGTCTGGAAAGTAGAGAATCAAGAAGCTATTCCTGCTGTAGAACACGCATTAAAGTCTGGTTATCGTTCGCTTGATACCGCAAAAGTATATGGTAATGAAGAAGGCGTAGGACAAGCTATCGCAAATAGTGGTGTTCCGCGTGAAGAAATCTTTCTTACGACAAAAGTCTGGAATGCAGACCATGGTTATGAAGAGACATTAAAGGCTTTTGATGCAAGCTTGGAAAGACTTGGAACAGATTACGTAGATCTTTATTTGATTCATTGGCCGACACCGGATTACGATAAATATATTGATACGTATAAAGCGTTGGAAAAAATATATAAAGACGGCAAGGCAAAAGCTATCGGCGTATGTAACTTTGAAGTGGAGCACTTGCAGCGCCTGCTGGATGAATGTGAGGTAGTGCCGGCTGTCAATCAGGTAGAGTGCCATCCATACTTGCAGCAAAAAGAATTGCGTGCATTCTGCAAAGAAAATGGCATTTATGTCGAAGCGTACAGCCCGCTTATGAACGGAAAAGATGTATTAGAAGATGAAGCATTAACACAAATTGCGGAGAAAAAAGGGAAAACAATTGCACAAATTATTCTTCGCTGGCACTTACAGTCCGAGTTAATTGTTATTCCAAAATCAGTGACACCTTCCCGAATTGAAGCAAACCTGGATGTATTTGATTTTGAATTGAATGAAGAAGACATCAAAATAATCGATGCGTTGGATCGCAATCTCCGCAGTGGAACGCATCCGAATGAAATGCATGCACGATAAGAAAATAAACACCTTTTTCTATCCACTTTGTGTTTAGAAAAAGGTGTTTATTTAATTATTTGGCCGTGAAGAAACCATTTTATTTCTTTACGGTATAAGCACAACGAGATTTTCTAAAAAAAACGTTTTACAACCTGTTCGAACTCATTAAAATAAGACGGGATTTCATCAGGCGATAAATGAGCGTACATATTTTTGGCGATTTCTTGATTATACCACTTTTGTTGGTTATAGCCTGCATTGAACTTTTTCCAAATGGCATCGCCAAGCTCTTTATATTCTTTCTCCAGTTCAATGAGGTTATCTAATTTGTCAGCGATAATCAGATATTTAACTTCTTTTGGAGCATCTTTCAAATGATCGACTGTTGCTTGTTTTCTGTCCTGCCATGACTGGGACTTGTCCTCTGTATGGGAAGCGACAAGGGTGGCAATTCGTTTACCAAATTGATTTCTGATATCCTCGATGCTGATGTCTGTGTCTTCTACAACGTCATGTAAATAGGCAGCACTAATTAAATCGTCTGAAAATCCTTCTTTTTCCAGACGTTCTGCTACACGGATAGGATGAGTTATGTAAGGTTCACTGGAATTTTTACGGGTTTGTCCTCGGTGCGCCATTATAGCTAAAGCCTTTGCATCTTCTTTGTTCATTTTTTCCTCCCAAAACATAAATAAGTAATTTTATTATAACAGAAAAAACAGATATCATCTGACTTTTTTCATAAATAAAAGAGAGATGACGACATATTCATTTATCTTTCTTTTATGGCTGGAAACAAGTACACTAGATGTAATGATAACTAAAGGGACGAGAGTATGTATACTTGCATCTGGTGAAAGGTGGAAAGGAAAGCTCTCTCCACTGAAAAATATAGAATGATAAATTAAAATAAGCGAGGGACATTCATGGAAAAAGGTATAAATCAACGTAAAACAGAACATATCCGCCTTTGTCTGGAAGGAAACGTAGAAGGCGTGAATAAATCTACGGGACTGGAAGGAATCCATTTTCTTCATAATGCTTTGCCGGAAATTGATTTTGATGCCATTTCTTTGGCAACATCATTTTTGGGTAAGAATCTACAGGCACCATTTCTTGTCAGTTCCATGACTGGCGGTTCTGAATTGGCGACAACGATTAATCAGAATTTAGCTTTAGCGGCGGAGAAAAAAGGCTGGGCACTTGCAATTGGTTCGACAAGAGCATTTTTAGAAAGTGATCAGCACAAAGATTCTTTCCTGATCCGCAGACAAGCCCCGACTGTACCCTTAATCGTGAATATAGGTGCAGTACAGCTGAATTATGGTTACGAAGCAGAAGAATGCCAGCGTATTATTGATAAAACAGAGGCTGATTCTATCGTTCTTCATTTAAACTCCCTACAGGAAGCTGTTCAGGATGGCGGAGATTTAAATTTTAAAGATCTGCTCCCGAAAATCGAGCAGGTTTGTAAACAGGTGAACGCTCCGGTCGGCGTGAAAGAAGTTGGCTTTGGTATTGATGGTGAAGCTGCTAAAAGGCTTTATGATGCAGGCATTTCCTATATCGATGTTGCCGGAGCCGGCGGAACATCCTGGAGTCAAGTCGAAAAGCTCCGTTCGCAAGATCCATTAAAAAAAGCTGCTGCGGAAGCATTTAATAATTGGGGAAATCCAACAAAAGATTGCCTTGTATCCGTACGCAGTCAGCTGCCTGAGGCGCCTTTAGTTGCCAGCGGCGGG
This sequence comes from Oceanobacillus timonensis, assembly GCF_900166635.1. Lineage (NCBI taxonomy): Bacteria > Bacillati > Bacillota > Bacilli > Caryophanales > Bacillaceae > Oceanobacillus > Oceanobacillus timonensis. The sequence continues at coordinate 3,594,932 of NZ_LT800497.1, read as the reverse complement.
ATGAAAACAGGCGTAGATGCGGCAAAAGCAATTACCATTGGCGCAGATGTGATTGGTTATGCAAGGCATCTGCTGCAAGCGGCGACAGAATCAGAAGAAGCAGTTATCCAAACTATGGAACAATTGGAATTAGAGTTGAAGATGACAATGTTTGGTATCGGCGCAGTCAATTTGGATGAATTAAAAAATACAAAGCGTGTATCCATTAATGGAACATCGCTGTTAGATGCGTAATACAGCAAAAAGATGCGGAGCCGGCCGCATCTTTTTTTATGGTTATAAACTGTTATCATAGGGAGTCTCTATAGATAATTCAGAGGGAATACGGAGAAAGAATCGTTTTGATATAAAGATGTTTGACGTATGTGAGAAAGGGAAAATGCCATATAAAAAGGAGGTAATCCCATGGTTTGGACTACAAATGATTATCCGAGCTCTATGAAAAATTTGGAGAAACCAGTGCGTAAAAAAGCAATTGATATAGCTAATTCGATGCTTGATGATGGTTATAAGGAAGAACGGGCAATTCCGATAGCCATTGAACAAGCGAAAGAATGGTATGAAAATGCGGATCAAGAAGAAATCCAAAACTATGAAAAAGGCGGAAAACCAACACAGCGTTCGAAAGAAGGAAAAGAAAAAACAAATAATCCGGAGCGCCTGGAAGAAGGGCAAGAGGTGTATAAACAGGGTGATGGCTGGGCCGTAGCATCTTCCGGGTCCAGTCAGGCAAGTGAAATTTTTAATACGAAAGAGGAAGCTGTGGAAAGAGCGATAGCTATCGCCAAAAATAAAGGAACGTCTTTAAGTCTTTATCGAACAGATGGAACGCTAGAAGAGACAAGAAAATACGATGGCTGAAAATGCGTGCAGATTACTTTGTTCCCAGATTTCCTTATGCTAAAATAAATAAGGAAATTGAGGTGAACATACATGAAAGTCGAAATTTGGTCTGATTATATATGTCCGTTTTGTTATATTGGAAAAAGGCGATTTGAACACGCTTTAGAGAAGTTTTCGCATCGGGATAATGTAGCGGTTCAGTACAGAAGTTATCAGCTTGATCCCGCTGCACGGTATATGCCTGAAAAAAACTTTGCTGAAACATTTTCTGAGCTGAAAGGAATGCCGTTAGAACAAGTATATACAATGAATAAGCAAGTGGCAGACCAGGCAAAAGAGGTTGGTTTAACTTACCACTTTGATACGATGAAATATAGTAATACATTTGATGCCCATCGGGTTGCCAAGTTAGCTGCTACAAATGGAAAAGAGGCAGAACTGACAGAACGCTTCTTCCAGGCTTATTTTACTGACTCTGAACTGTTGAGTGATAAAGATACATTGATTCGTTTAGCGGTAGAAACCGGGCTTGACCAGGAAGAAACAGAAGCTGTCTTAAACAGTGGAAAGTTTCGTAATAAAGTCAATGAAGATATCGACTTAGCAAAGCAGTTGGGGGTAGAGGGCGTTCCTTTCTTTGTTTTTAATGAAAAATATGCCGTATCCGGTGCACAGCCGGAGGAAACGTTCACACAAGTGCTTGAAAAGGTTTTGCAGGAAGAACAAGAACAGCCTATTTTGCAATCATTGACTCCAAATGAGAACAAAACATCCTATTGCACCGGTGATGGATGTGAGAATGAATAAAGTATAAAAGCCAATTTTAAGGCTTCAATAAATAAAAAGAAAATCTCTATAAAACGAGTCATATCAATGAATTTGACAAAAAATTGAACGAAATAAACAAAAAAACTGCCGCTCTAGGCAGTTTTTTTGTTTATCACCATATTTATATAGATAGGGCATTGACGATGGCTGAAATTTTGGTATACTAGGTGTTGTCATCTAATTGATAATGAATATCATTCTTATTTAGAACAATTAGAAAATGATAATAATTATTATCTGGATTCAATTTGTATAAAATATAAGCTAAGGATGTTTGATGAACTCCTGCCGAGAAAAGATTGGTATGTTATGAAGATTTCGTATGTAGCTACATAATTCATTCTTTTTTCGATTACTTTTATTTCTTCATTTAATACTTAAAGAAAGTAGGGCTATGGCATGATTGATATTAAAGGATTGACAAAGAAGTTCGGCAATAAATCTATCGTAAATGACATATCGGTTCAAATTCAGCCTAACAAAATTACATCGTTTATCGGACCAAACGGCGCTGGGAAATCAACGCTACTTTCTATGGTAAGCCGGCTGCTTGATGCAGACACGGGAGATGTATTATTAGATAAAAATAATGTGAAAAACATGAAATCCAATGAATTCGCTAAGCGTATTGCCATTTTGAGACAATCAAATTTCCTAACTGTGAAATTAACGATTCGCCAATTAGTATCGTTTGGTCGTTATCCATATTCGAAGGGACGCTTAAATGCGGAGGACGAGCGAATTATCGATCAATCAATTGAATACTTAAATTTAACAGATATCCAGCATAAATTCTTAGATGAGCTGTCTGGCGGTCAAAAGCAGCGTGCATTTATTTCCATGATTATTGCTCAAGACACCGAATATATTTTACTGGATGAACCATTGAATAATTTGGATATGAAGCATTCTGTGCAAATTATGAAAATATTACGCAAGCTTGTCGACGATTTGGGTAAAACGGTTGTGATTGTATTGCATGATATTAACTTTGCTTCGGTTTATTCGGATCAGATTGTAGCTTTAAAAGAAGGGCGTCTAGTAAAAGATGGCCCAACACACGAAATTATTAATTCAGAGGCGCTAAACGAAATCTATGATATGCATATTCCAGTTCATATGCAAAATGGTTGTCGTTTTTGTGTATACTTTGATTCTCATATAAGTAAAAGTAGTTAATTACGCAGTTCTCTTTCATGTCAAATTACACGAGTAATTACTTATAAATAACCAAACTTCATACTTTCTTAATGAATACTTCCAAGAAAGCAATTTTTCTATGGCAGCTGTCGGGCATGACAGACTGTAAATGACTTAGCTAACCCATGCGTGCTTCTTTCATCGGGAGTACGCATGTTTTGCGATGTGAAACGTTGTTTTAAACAGATGGTTGTATCTTTTCAAAGATGTATTCTTCTGATGTTTAAGTAACGATTCTTATCCGAATTCTTTTATCATTACATAGGTGAGAATGAAGGTATAAGTTAAAAAATGAAATATTTCAAAATACAGTTGACAACGCTTTTTTATTTGGTATACTTTAAACAAGCTAATTGAGATTGATTATCATTATCAATGCATTAGATTATAGCGATGCACTATAGTAAAAAAGGAATTATTATTTAAATCATGCGCAAAGTATAACCAGATATGCATGGAATCAATTCAATAGCTTATTTTTCAAAAAAATACATAAGGAAAGAGGTAGAAGGAATGAGAAAATCAAATTTTGTTCAATCAACATTTATTATAGCAATTTTCGCAATTTTTGCTTTGGTATTGGCTGCTTGCTCCGATTCAGGCAGTGAAAACGAAGAGGCTGATGACCAAGGAAGTGATTCTGCTGAAACGGAGGAGTCTTCTGAAGATGCAACGGTCGAAATTACGGATGCTCATGGAACCGTTGAAGTTCCAGTAAACCCAGAGAATGTGGTTTCTTTAGATAATAGAACTTTTGAAACATTATCTGATTGGGGAGTTGAATTAGCAGCTGCTCCAAGAGATTTAATACCTGAGGATATACCTTATGCAAGTGATGAATCCATTGAAAATATAGGAAACCATCGTGAACCAAATCTTGAACTTATCGCAGCTGCAGACCCTGATCTTGTTATTGTGGGCCAACGATTTGGCGGGTTTTATGAAGATATCAAAGAATTAGTGCCAGATGCAGCAGTGATTGATCTTAATTTTGATGTTTCCGAGGAAGCAGACGCGCCTGGAGAAAACTTAGAAAATGGATTTAAGGATATTACAACCTCTCTCGGACAAATTTTTGATAAAAATGAAGAAGCGGAACAATTGATAGCTGATTTTGACCAAGCAATTGAAGATGCTCAATCTGCTTATAATGGAGAGGATACGATTATGAGTGTTATAGTATCTGGGGGAGATATTAATTTTTCAGCTCCTCATTCTGGCCGTGTATGGGGTCCATTGTATGATATTTTCGATTGGACACCAGCTTTAGAAATTGACCAAGCTTCTGCAGATCACCAAGGTGATGATGTATCTGTTGAAGCTATTGCAGAAACAGATCCAGATTGGCTTTTCGTAATGGATCGTGACGCTGCTATATCAGATGCAGGTGATTCTATTCCTGCCCAGGATGTAATCGATGATGCACCTGCTCTTCAAAACACAACTGCTGTTTCTGAAGGACAGATCGTTTATGCACCGGCAGACACGTATACAAATGAATCCATACAAACATTCATTGAATTATTTGAAGATCTTGCAGATCGTTTAGCTGAGTAGTATAGAGGAGTATAACTATAGTGCTAAAAAATACAATACAAAAAATGTCTGGGGCTGGAAATTCTCAGCCCCCGCATTCTAATCATCAAAAATTATGGACGAAGCCTTTTATAGTAGCAATTATTATTGTTATTATTCTAGGTATTATTTCAATGCTTGTCGGAGTTTATGATATGCGAGGACGGGAAGATGGGATGGAGATGTATTTCATCACTCGTTTTCCAAGGACAGCAGCACTCATGCTTACAGGAGCTGCGATGGCAATGTCTGGACTCGTTATGCAGCTTATCACACAGAACCGTTTAGTTGAACCTACTACAACAGGGACAATTGAATGGGCAGGTTTGGGATTAATTTTTGTTTATTTATTATTTCCCTCTCCATCTTTAGTTCAAAGAATGACAGGAGCAATCATTTTTTCCTTTATCGGAACGATGGTTTTCTTTTTGTTTTTAAGAAGAGTGAAACTTCGTTCGTCTTTGATTGTCCCCATTATTGGGATCATGCTTGGAGCGGTCATTTCTGCCGTTTCCACGTTTGTCGGACTCGTTTTTCAAATGTCGCAAAGTGTTGAAACCTGGTTTGTTGGTTCTTTCGCATCGATTCAAGTTGGAAGATATGAATACTTATGGCTGATTGTTTTAATTACGATTCTTATCTTTATCTATGCGGATAGACTGACATTAGCTGGTTTAGGAGAAGATATTACAACAAGTCTTGGAGTGAGTTATAATAAAATTGTTCTTATTGGTACGGCTCTTATAGCTGTTGCAGTTGGAATTGTTGCAGCTGTTATAGGAAACTTACCTTTTTTAGGTTTGATTGTCCCAAATATTGTTTCCATGTTTAGAGGCGATGACTTAAGGAGTAACTTGCCCTGGGTATGTGTAACCGGAATGGCTTCCCTAACCGCCGCTGATATCATATCTCGAACTGTTATCATGCCATTTGAAGTACCTGTCTCTTTGATACTTGGAACAGTGGGCGCAGTCGTATTTATTGTTATTTTATTAAGAAGAAGGAGGCTAGGATAACAAATTGGAATATACTAATGAAAAAAATGTCAAAATGGATTCTAGCCTTCCAAATAAAGATAGAGCATCGAAAGCTTTTCGTTCTAAAAAAGAGGAAAGACGTTATTGGATATTGTTAATAGCGTTGATTGGTTTAGGCCTTCTTTCGTCGTATGGACTTTTAGTTTATAACAATCCAGTTCCAATAGACTCTCCTTCCTTTATCCCAGTTGCTAAAAGAAGAATGGTAGCTATTGTTTCCATGATTATTGCTGCAGTATGTCAGAGTTTGGCGACCGTTGCTTTCCAATCGATTACGAATAACCGGGTAATAACTCCTTCGCTTTTAGGATTTGAAGCACTTTATTCCACAATACATACGAGCACCATGTTTTTCTTCGGTACCACTGCATTTATAGGTTATATGGGTACTGGATCATTTTTATTTCAAGTAGCTATTATGGTTTCGGCTTGTTTAATACTGTATGGGTGGTTACTTTCTGGTAAGTACGGAAATTTACAACTTATGCTTCTAGTTGGAATCATTATTGGAACGGGACTGAGATCTTTATCCACGTTTATGAGAAAACTGCTTGCCCCTTCCGAGTTTGATATTTTGCAGGCAAAGCTATTTGGTTCTGTTAATAATGCGGACGAAGCATATTTTCCGATTGCCATTCCTATCGTAATCATTGTGGCATTCCTTCTGATTGCGTATTCGAAGCGATTAAATGTATTATCGCTCGGAAAAGAGATATCTAGCTCTTTGGGATTGAATCATAAATTTAGTGTTATTTATGTTCTTGTGTTAGTTTCAATTTTAATGTCCATCTCAACAGCTTTAGTCGGACCGCTTACTTTCTTTGGTTTCTTGGTTGCAACGTTGAGTTATCAATTGGCACAAACATATGACCATAGATATATATTTCCAATGGCGCTTGCCATCGGATTCTTAATACTAACGGGTGCCTATTTTATTATGAATCATGTATTTAACGCGCAGGGCGTGGTTTCCATTATTATTGAGATCGTTGGAGGAGTAACCTTCTTAATTATTATCTTAAAGAGAAAGACTTTATGATTATTTAAGTGTACCAATACTTTTTATATCCTCGTCTGTTAAAAGCTGTGTATGATTGCTTTCAACAGATTGGGGGATATTTTTTGTTATTTGTCATAGAGGACTCGACTGAGGCAGCAATACTCTGTTATAGGTATAGAGCTTTTTAGCGAAATTTCCCAATTCTATTGGGTAGTTTTCATACTTTAAAGAATAAATTTTATCTGGCTTCGACTTTTTTACTATTTTATTTTTGGAAAATATAGATAAAATAAAAAATGGTAGTATAATAGATGTATCAGTATAAATATACAAAAAATAACTGCATGTCTTTTGTAACGTGTATTTTAAATTATTAAGTAAGCGTTTCCTTATGAGATGGTTATCATTATAAAATGGTTAAATCAGGTGAACCTGCAAACGAAAATTCTAGTACTTATTATTGGCTTAACGTTATTCGTGACATTATTGCTTACCGCTTTTTACAGCTATCTGGAAGTAGAAACGACGGAGGAAGAAATAGGTGGACAGGCTTTACAGACGGCGGAAATTGTAGCCAGTATTCCTGCGGTTCGTGAGGCTTTTTCTGATGCATTTCCAGCCGAGACGATACAACCAATTGCTGAAGAAATGAGAGAATTAGCAGGAGCTGAATTTATTGTTATCGGAAATACAGAGGGCGTTCGCTATTCTCACCCGGATCCGAACAAGTTAGGTAAAAACATGGTAGGAGGAGATAATGATGCCGCCTTGATAGATGGTGAATCCTATGTTTCCAGAGCAGAGGGGAGCCTGGGGCCGTCATTACGGGGGAAAACCCCTGTCCGTAATAGCGAAGGGGACATTGTAGGGATTGTATCTGTCGGGTATATGATCAAAGATGTCAATGCGACGATTTTTGATAATATTAAAAAGTTACTTATCCCGTCCATGATTGTTCTATTTATTGGAGCAATCAGTGGACTGTTGTTGACCAAAAATATTCGCAGTCAGTTAATGGGGTTTGAACCATATAAAATGACTTCGTTATATCGTGAGAGAAACGCCATTTTGGAGACGATACATGAAGGGATCATTGCAGTCAATAACAATGGAATGATTCAATTAATGAATTATTCGGCTGAGAAATTGCTGAACGGGAAACAAAAAACATTTTATAATCAACCAATATCAAAAATACTGCCGGAGCTTGCATTATCTTCTTTGATTCAAAGTGGACAAACGTGCCGTAATAAACAAGTAGAAGTGAACGATAGACATATTATATTTAATATGATTCCCATTTCCAATCAAAATCAAGTAAATGGAGCAGTATTAAGTTTCCGCGATAAAACGGAATTGAAAGAAACGATTGATACATTAAGTGAAATAAGAAGTTACTCGGAAGAACTTAGAGCACAAACACATGAATACACAAACCGCCTGTATGTTTTATCCGGAATGCTGCAGCTGGGTAATTATGATGAAGCAGTGGAATTAATCCAAAAAGAAACACAAACGGCAGAAATTCAAAATAAAATTGTCTATGACCAGATTCATGATAAAACGGTACAGGCTATTTTGCTGGGGAAGATTGGGAAAGCATCTGAACTGAAAGTACATTTCTTCATAGATGATTATAGTTCGTTGTCCCGGATTGTGGATGATATAGAACCGATCAACCTGATTACAATTTTGGGAAATGTGATTGATAATGCGTTCGAAGCTGTTCGTAGCCAAGCAGATGGAACCGTGCATTTTTTCTCTACTGACATTGGCAATGACTACATTTTTGAAATAGCGGATAATGGAAGTGGAATCGAACAAAAAGATATTCATCGTATTTTTCACCGTAAATTTTCTACAAAGGACACATTGAAGCGTGGATATGGATTAGCAATTGTCAATGAAACGATTGAAAACTTGAACGGGAGAGTGGAAGTGAAAAGCAATTTGAATGAAGGAACGATTTTTACGATATTTCTACCAAAATATCAAGTTAAAAAAACGGGGTGAGGAATGCATGATACAAATATTGATAGTGGAAGATGATTATCGTATCGCTGAAATCCATAGTGGATTTATTGAACATCTCGATGACGTAAACCTGGTAGGAAAAGCATTAAACGGGAAAGAAGCAATAGCATTTGCTAACAAATATACGATTGATTTAGTGATTTTGGATTTATATATTCCAGATATTTCTGGTTTAGAGATTTTAGAGGAATTACGAAAGATTCAAAGCGATATGGATGCTATTATTATCTCTGCTGCATCTGAAAAAAATATGATTCAGCGGACTGTCCGTCGAGGTGTATTTGATTATATGATTAAGCCAATCAAACAGGAAAGACTGATAGAATCCATGAAACGTTACCAATTATTTAATGAGCGTTTTAATAACGAGGAGACAATTAGCCAGCACTTTTTAGATAACCATTTCGGCTTAAAAAGACATATCGAAGTAGAGGAACAACGAACGCCTAAAGGGATTGACCCATTGACATTAAATAAAATAAAAAAAATGATTGATCAGACGGAAGACGGTGTGGCGGCAGAAAAAATGGGAGAAAACATAGGCGTTTCACGCACAACTGCCAGACGTTATCTGGAGTACCTTACCTCCTTGGGAGAAATAAAAGCGGATTTGGCATATGGAGCTGTCGGCAGACCGGAGCGTAGATATTACCGAATATAAAAATGCAGGGGAATGATACCCCTGCATTTTTATATTCTATCGATGAAAAAACCATGAACAAAATGAACAAAACAAACATAAAAAACTCATTGAGATTAATTTTGAAAACGTTTACATTTATATAATGAATCCTCTATAGTGTCTATTAAGATAGATAATTAAAAAGAGAGGGGATAAAAGGAATGAAAAAGCTGTTATTTATTACTTTATTATTTTTAAGTTTAGTACTCGCTGCTTGTGGCAGTGGGGAAGGGGCAACAGATGCTTCCGGTGAGGATGAAAGCTGGGAGCCGGAGGAAAGTATAGAGATTGTTGCGCCTGCGGGAGCTGGTGGCGGCTGGGACACAACTGCCAGGATGGTAGCTCAAGTATTAGGTGAAGAAGGAATGATTGAAGAGAATATCGGTGTCGTCAATAAAACTGGGGGAGGAGGAGCAGTTGGCTGGTCTTATATCGCTAATTATGAAGGTGATCCACATAAGTTGTTTGTAGCTTCACCGCCAATTATATTAATTCCGTTGAATGGACAATCGGAATATGGTCATGAAGATTTTACACCACTTTCTAACTTGATTGCAGACTATGGCGCATTTGCTGTTCGCGAAGATGCTGAATGGGATAACTTAGAAGAATTGTTTGCAGATATGAAAGATGATCCGGAAAGTGTAACGGTTGTTGGTGAATCTGCTCCCGGCAGTATGGACCATATTCAATTTGTGCAAATTGCCAAAGCAGCTGGAGTGGATATCACGAAAATTAAATATGTTTCTGCACAAGACGGGGAGTCACTGACACAATTGTTGAATGGAAGTGTCGATGTATATTCCACAGGAATGGCAGAAACGGTGGAACAAGTAAAAGCTGACAATATTAAAGTATTAGGTATTACTGCTCCAGAAAGGTTAGAAGGAGAAGTCATTGAGGATTTCCCTACAGCGATTGAGCAGGGAATTGACGAAACGTTTGTTAACTGGAGAGGTTTTTTTGGTCCACCAGACATGGATGAGGCTTCAATCGCTTATTATGAAGATAAATTCAAAGAATTAAGTGATTCGGAAGCCTTTGCTGAAATCCGCGACCAGTTTGGCTGGGATGAAGAATATATGGGACATGAAGAATATAAAGCATTTTTAGATGAACAAAAAGAAGAGGTTCAAGTATTGTTAGATGATTTAGGCTTAAATAACGAATAAGATGATCAAAGCCAATGATTCGATATCCATTTGTTTCATTGGCTTTGCTGCCATTTAACCAGATTGGAGTGATAAGGGTGTTGAAGTCCATAAACAGTCGCGTGAGCTTGCTTTTACTTGTTGTTGCTGTTGTTTATTTGATTCTTTCTTATCAGTTGCCGGTGTATGCCTATACAGAAGTGGATGCGGATGTTATTCCAAAAGCTTTAGGGTGGCTGTTAGTGATTTTATCCATTCTATTGTTTTTTTCAAAAGATAAAGAGACAGAAGAACAGCGTCAAAAAAGAAACATTCCAAAAAAAGAGGTGGGAATGCTTCTTGGGGTAGGCGTACTTATATTTATATATATATTCTTACTGGAAATACTTGGATTTATCATTGTGTCTGCTCTTTTTATTTTCTGCTGTTCTATATTTTTAGGATACAGAAGTCATATCGTAAATGGCATTGTATCGATTGCTTTTTCAAGTTTTATTTATTTTGTATTTACGTCATTATTGCAGATATCTTTACCATCCGGCGTATTACCTTTTTAAAGGGGGAGGAAATTTAAATGGGAGCTATGGAAGGAATCGTAACAGGATTACAGACGGCATTTAGTCTGCAAAGTATATTTTTTGTGATGATTGGTGTATTTATAGGAACATTTATCGGGATGCTGCCTGGATTAGGTCCAATTAGTGCAATAGCGGTTATGATACCTATTACGTTTGGAATGGAGCCTACCGTTGCATTAATTATGATGGCCGGCGTTTATTATGGTGCTATTTTCGGAGGATCTACATCTTCTATTTTGTTAAACGCTCCAGGAATTTCCGGAACGGTGGCAACTTCCTTTGATGGGTATCCAATGGCGCAGCGTGGAGAAGCTGGAAAAGCTTTGGCGATAGCGGCGATTTCCTCATTTGTTGGCGGAACAGTTAGTGTAGTGTTGCTTATGCTTCTGGCGCCTATGTTGGCAAGTGTTGCTATCTCATTTTCCCCGGCAGCTTATTTCGCCTTAATGTTACTTGGGTTAACTGCAATATCGAGTTTGTCAGAGGGTTCCACGGTAAAAGCATTAATATCAGCCGTGGCAGGTTTTATGGTTGTTACAGTAGGAATTGATGCACAATCAGGTATGCAGCGTTTCACATTTGGAAACACAAACTTACTGGACGGTCTTGATTTCTTAGTTATTGCCCTTGGGTTATTTGCCTTAGCTGAAGTTTGTACGTTGATATTAAACAGAAAAGATACATCAACACAAAATGCACATAAAATTGGCAGTTTAAAATTAACAAAACAAGATTGGAAGGATATGAGTGGACCTATGTCCAGGCATTCCCTAATTGGATTTATCTTAGGGGTTCTTCCTGGAGCTGGAGCAACGATTGCATCTTTTATTTCCTATATTACGGAAAAAAGAATATCAAAACATCCGGAAGAATTTGGGAAAGGTGCTGTCAAAGGACTGGCTGCTCCCGAAACATCGAACAACGCTGCAACTAGCGGCGCATTTGTACCGTTATTAAGTTTAGGGATTCCCGGTTCCGGGACAACTGCAGTATTATTAGGCGCATTTTTAGTCTTGGGGGTACAGCCCGGACCATTATTAATGACAGACCAGCCGGATATTTTTTGGGGAGTTATTGTCAGCATGTATATCGGGAATATCTTTTTGCTAATTTTGAATTTGCCATTAATCCCTTACATAGCAAAGATATTAATGGTTCCGAGACCGCTGTTAATTTCCCTGGTTATTATGTTTAGTATGATTGGCGTCTATGCTATCAGTTTCAATACATTTGACTTATACATGTTATTATTGTTCGGCGTTGTCGGATTTCTCATGCGGTTATTTTCTTTTCCTGCTCCGCCTTTTATATTGGCATTCATTCTTGGAGGAATGCTCGAGCAATCATTCCGTCAATCCATGACGATATCCAATGGGAGTTTAGCTATTTTTTGGCAAGATCCAATTGCTGCCGGTATTTTAGCACTTGCTGCATTATCTTTGTTCGTCCCGTTGATTTCCAAACGAAGAAAAGGAAATAAAAATGCAGGGAAAAATAATTAAGAAATCCATGATTGTGCATGGTATGATTTGCGCAAGTTTTATTTTGCTTGCGGTAACAAATACATGGATTTTTCCGGAAGAACTCACTGAAGAGCAGCGTTTTACGTTGCTCTTGCTTGGCTTCTCGGTCTATCTATGGGTATTACAGCCAATCCCGGTCGGTGCAGGCAGCATGCTGATATTGGCTTTAATGGTTTTATTGCCTATTCTCGGTACGATGGAGCAGGCTCTTGCAGGTTTTATGACGCCAGCTGTCTATTTTGTCATCGTTTTAACGATTATCAGCGGAGTGCTGGTGGATGTGAAAGTCGATCAATTTATTGCAAAGTTGTTTATGAAATTAAGTAAAGGCGGCGTATTTCGAATGATTGTTATATTGCCGGTGATTGTTTTGCTTCTGCCCATATTACTGCCGTCTGCTGTGGCCCGTTTTAAAGTGCTTTCTCCTATTTTAAGCAGTTTAAACGGACTATTTGGATTTTCGAAGCATAGCATCTTCCATCGATACACCATGGCTGTGATTGGGATAATGAATCAACATGCAACCATGATTGTATTTACAGGTGGAGGATTTCCGGTACTTGCCTATCAACTGTGGAATGATTACGAAATTGGCAGTTTATCATGGGCTGAATGGTTTTTAGCGATGGCAGTTCCGCTTGAGGCAATTATGATTATCATGAGCATCTTTACGTGGAAATACTTAACATATACTTCTCCCGGGGAACAGTTTATTGCAGAGGAAGGTACGGCCTCTGTAAATACTGCTTCAAAAACGGAGACCTCCTGGAAATTCTGGGTAGTATTCAGTAGCTTTTTAGCAATGATTTGTCTGTGGATATTTACGGATAGCGAAATATTTCCTGTATTGATACCACCGCTAATTTTAATTGCATTTTATTCGATCCCCTCGATTGGGCTGATATCAAACGCATCTGTGCGTAAAGCTGATTGGGAAAACTTTTTGATGCTTGGAACGTCTTTTTCGTTAGGTATGGTTTTATCAGAAAATCATACGGCAGATGTTATCGCGGACTTTCTAATCAGTTTTCTGCCTGAAACAGATGGGGTTATCTTAGAAACTGTATTTATCATTTTATTAATAGCAATCATGCGTTTCTTTTTTATTGTTCCTTCCGCTGCCCTGATTGTGATTTTCCCGATTGTGATGTCCTATGCTGTATCTGCAGGCATGGATATCCGGGCATTATCTTTATTAGTTATATTCAGCGTAGGGAGTATGCTTATCTTGCCAATACATTCAACGACTACCTTCCTAGCTTTTAGTACGGGGATTATTACAAAGGGGCAACAAGTCGTTATTGGTTCGGTGTATACGCTCGTTTCGATACTGATTGGTTTTCTTGCTGCACTTTTTTATTGGTAAAAAATGAAAACCCCTCTATACGAGATTTTCAAATATCTTCCATGTGGAAACCTATTCATCATGATTAAAAAGATAAAGGCTTCTAAATCATTGTATTCCCGCGCTTAATCGGGAACCGAAGTCATATAGATAATTTCTCGTGAAAAATTTATAACTCGAAAACTTGAAATCATAGAAGCATGTATGATTGAATGAAACATGACAAACTTTTAAAGTGAGGGATGTTTTCATGAAGAAACTGTCATTGAGCATATTAATGATTATAACCATGCTGTTAGCAGCATGCGGAAGTGACGATAGCGAAAACGAACAAGGAGAAGGTGACCAAGGGCAAGAAGAAGCTGGACAACAGCAAGAAGGTGAAGGCGAAGGAGAAGGTGACCAACAGCAACCGCAACAACCGGAGCCGGTCGAATTTTCCGATGACGAATTTGTAGAAGAAGATACGCCTGTTGTCGTTGTGAATGGAGAAGAATTGCAAGGGACAGACTACAATACCGCATATTCATTAGTGAAAACAATGATGAATCAATCTGGTCAGGATGTATCAGATCAAGAAGCACTGCAAGATGAAACCATTAACTTCTTGGTAGAACAAGAACTGATTATGCAGGAAGCAAATGACGAAGGTGTCGAAGTAACGGATGAAGAAGTACAAGAACAAATGGATACAATGAAAGCGAATGGGGAAGACCAATTTCAGGCTTCTCTTGATGAATTGAATTTAAGCGAAGATCAATTTGAACAGCAACTCAAATATAATTTAGCAACTACAAAATATATGGACGAAGCATTTGATGTAGATGTAACAGACGAAGAAGTAGAAGAAATGTACGAACAATTACAATCACAGATGGGCGACCAGGACATGCAAGATCTGGATGAAATCAGAGGCCAGATTGAAGAAATGGTAGCACAGAATAAACAACAGGAAGCATATGCAGATAAAGTAGATGAATTGACTGAATCTGCAGATGTAGAAGAACAACTGTAAATATTTTTGAACATCTGAAGAACAAAAAGGAAGTGCTCCTCCCAGCAGGACGCACTTCCTTTTTTGTTCTTATAAAAATGTATTAATCGCATCTACCAAACTGTAAGTACCAAGAAAGATAACTACGGCAGTGACGAGCCAGCCCAGAATATTTAACCATAACCGGTTTACGTATTTCCCCATTGCGTTTTTCTTATTCACGACAACCATAATGAAGATCGCAATAACAGGTAAAATAATGCCATTTAACGCCTGGGCGACAAGTAACACTTCTAACGGTTCAAACTCAATAGCCGAAGTGATAATGCCTAAAATAATAACAGCACTGAAAACGGCTTTATATTTTTTATTAGTGAATCCGCCTTCCCATCTCATAAAACTGCTTACGGTTACAGCAGCTCCCATTGGAGAAGCGATAGCAGATGAGAAACCAGCAGCAAACAGGCCGATACTGACAAAGATTGGAGCCAGGTCTCCCATTAAAGGTTCCAGCGGAGAAGCAAGCTGAACGACACTGGTCACTTCTGTCCCTTGAATTAATGCACCAGCTGTAATTAAAATCGCGGCGGTAATAAGCCCGCCTACGGTAATGGAAAGAATCGTGTCTGTCCTTACTGCTTTTAAATCATTCACATGACTCCATTTTTCGCTTACGGTGGATGCATGAATAAAGAAATTATATGGAACAACGGTGGTACCGATTAAAGCAATAATCATCAGAATTGATCCTTCTGGGATAGAGGGAAGGAAAGCCCCTTCAAGAACACGGAGAACATCTGAAGCAGAGACAAACATGGTTGTGATGAATGTAATACTCATGATGATAATTAAAACAATCATTACTTTTTCGATAAACTTATATCCGCCAAGTAAGTTCAAGAGTAAAATGATAATTCCGATAATTGGCGCTACATAATTTTCAGGCACCCCGGTTAAATACGAAACACCCAGAGAGGTTCCTAATAAATCCCCGCTTATGTATGCGGCACATCCTACACATACGGCAATCAGTACAATCCACACAGATGCAAATTTCAGAACTTGGTTTTGGAATAATTCCCTGATATTTTCTCCCAGCCCTTGCTTTGTTACGATACCAATTCTGGCTACCATTTCCTGCAGGATAATCGTGGCCAGGATAGAAAAGATAACAGCCCATAATAATGCAAAACCGAATCCTGCACCTGCACGTGTTGCAGTAGTTACCGTACCCGGGCCGATAAAAGAAGCGGTAATAATCGCGCCGGGGCCAATGACTTTAAGCTTCTCCACAACTTTTGATTGCGCCAAGTAAAACTCCTCCTTTGTTTGGTAAGTCATAAAGGGGGAAAACTCCCCCCTTACTACTTACCAGGCGTTTTAGCGAAAAGCTTCGTAAGTACTGATTTTTCTAAGCGTGCCCTCCATGAATATGACCTGCCAGTACATACAACACGGCCGTAGATACAAAGTGTGCTGAATTCTGATTGAAATCTTGCTGCGGATAAACTTCCACAAAATCCATCCCGCAAAGTCCACGCTTAGCAAATTCATAAATCATTGTAAGCAGCTCGTAAGAAGTCAAACCATTTCCATCCACTGGTCCGCCCGGATTGAAAGCAAAATCAAGTACATCACTGCAAATCGTCAAATAGACAACATCGACATCTTTAGAAGCCATTTCATAGATTTCATTCGCGTATTTCTTCAAATCGCTTTGTTCACGAATATCGTTAATGGTCAGTGTTACAGCGCCGGCGTCTTTTGCGTATTTACCCGTTTCCGGCTTATTACGGGGACCTTTGATTCCTGTATGAATTAAGCTTTCATTACGTACACCCTCTGTTTCATATAAACGCATAAAAGGGGTGCTCCTTGCAAATTTATCGCCTTCATGGTGCGGCATATTATCATAATGGGAATCGAGATGGATAATGCCGACTTTTTTCCCGGTATTGGTCAATCCTTTGACAACCGGATACGTTATACCGTGATCTCCGCCCATTCCGACCAGGAACTTACCGGTTTTCCAGAGATCCTCTGCAAAAGCTTCAATGCGGTCCATGGTTTCCGGGACATTATGAGGGATAATGCCGACATCACCGACATCTCCTAAACGTAAATGATCTTCTACATTAATATGGTCGAGTTCCGGAAGATATGTGCTATATCTGGCGGAAGATAAGCGAATTTGCTTTGGACCAAGTTCGCAGCCGGTATAATCTCCCCATGTACAGGCACCTTCCCAAGGAACTCCGTAAATCAATACATCGGTATCATAATCCTTTTCCTTTGTACTTGTCAGATTTTTAGCGCCTAATAAAGGAGGCGTATTTCCATAAATATTTGTACTCATTACCATTCTCCTTTGTTGAATAGAAGTAGATTTGTCTATTGTTTTTAAACAATCATAGAAAGGTAGATTGTTTCAAAAACAATACGGCATTCGCATCGAGTCCATTTAAAATAATCTCTTATTTCATATATTCACTTCTGGAAAAAATTAAAACCTTTTATTTCGTTACAGAGAAAGCCATTAGGTAATATTCTCTAATGGCTTTCTATATATATCATTTATTTAGCTAAATAAGAATTTTACCAAAAATGAATGCCTTATTTTTCTGTGATGCTATCGATAGCATGTAACAGCTTCGTCATCTGTTCTTTTGTTCCAATAGAGATGCGCAAATAGTTTTCCAGTTTTGGTTTATTGAAATAACGGATTAAGAAGCCTGCTTGTTTGAGCTCGGTGAATAGTTTCTCCGCTTCTATATCTGCTGGAGAAGCGAGCACAAAATTCGCTTGAGAAGGAGGAACGTGAAAGCGTCTTTTCTCTAATTCCCGCCGAAAATATTCTCTTGTTGCTATAATTTCCTTCCGTGTTTTCTCAAAATAAGCCGTATCTCGAAATGCTTCTATGGCTCCGGCGATGGCTAACCGGTCAATGGTATAGGAATTAAACGAATCTTTTACCCGGTTTAATCCTTCAATCAAGTCCGGATGCCCCATTGCCATGCCTACACGCAGACCGGCAAGCGACCGGGATTTAGACAGCGTCTGCACAACCAGTAAATTCGGGTAACTGTCTATTAAGGAAACTGCTGATTTTTCAGCAAAGTCAACATACGCTTCATCAATAATGACAACCTGGTCCGAATTGTTTTTTAAAATTGCTTCAATAGCTTCCAGTTCCAGATACAGGCTGGTCGGCGCATTTGGATTTGGAAAAATCACTCCGCCTTCAGAATGAAAAAAAGATTCGGGAGAGATAGTAAAATCCTCCTCTAAAGCTATTTCATCCACATCCAGCTGATATAGCTTGGCATACACAGGATAGAAGCTGTAGGTGATATCTGGATATTTAATGGCTTTTCCAGGTTCAAAAAATGTCATAAATCCAAGTGCAAGTACTTCATCTGATCCATTGCCGATAAAGACTTGTTCTTTTTTTAAACCGTAATAGTTGCCTATTTCCTCCCTAAGCTCATCTACCGTTGGAGAAGGGTAAAGTTGTAATTTTGTTTTTGCCTCTTCTTCAATCGCAGTCAGAACTTTTGGAGAAGGAGGAAAGGGATTTTCATTTGTATTTAATTTAATGATTGCAGGGTCATCTAATTGCTCTCCAGGAATATAAGGTTCCAGCTGTTTAATTAATGGATTCCAGAAGTTACTCACGATGCTGTCCCTCTTTTTCAATATGACGCTCGTTTAATATTTTTTTGATATCTTTCGAACGGACACCTTGCTCTTCCATCAATACAAGCGAGTGATATAATAAATCAGCTAATTCATTCGTCAACTCTTCTTTGTCATTATTTTTTGCCCCGATGACAACCTCTGTTGATTCTTCACCGATTTTCTTAAGGATTTTATCGAGACCTTTATGAAACAGATAGGTTGTATAAGCACCTTCCTGCGGATTTTCTTTACGGTCTTTAATTTTGTCCGTCAGCTCAGTGACCATAGCGAATAACGGCTTTTCCGTTTCTAGTAAGGTTGTTTCAAAACAAGTCGTCGTTCCTTTATGACAGGCAGGTCCTAGCGGCTGTACTTGAACAACTAAAGCATCCTGATCACAATCGACCGAAATTTTTTTAACCAGCTGTTTATTTCCGGATGTTTCTCCTTTATTCCAGAGCTCGTTGCGGCTTCGGGAGTAGAACCATGTTTCGCCGGTTTCTAATGTTTTTTCGAAAGCAACCTCGTTCATATAAGCTAAGGTTAACACCTTTCCTGTTGCGTAATCTTGGACGATGGCCGGAACCAGTCCATTTTCATCGTATTTGATTGAAATCTCCATTATGCTCTCCTCCTCATTGGTATTCCTTGTGAGGATAAATAATTTTTTAATTCCTGAATAGGAATCTCCTCGTAATGAAAGACTGATGCGGCAAGCGCTGCATCCACTCCTTCTGCAAAAGCTTTTGCAAAATGCTCCGGTTTGCCTGCTCCGCCACTGGCGATGACAGGAATATTAACGGCATCTGCAATTTTTTTGGTCAATTCGATTTGATAGCCGTTTTTTTCACCGTCCGCGTCCATTGCATTGACAACAAGTTCACCAGCGCCAAGCGCTTCTCCTTGTTTTGCCCATTCCACGGCGTCCATTTCCGTATCTTTTCTTCCCCCGTTAATAAATACGTGAAACGCACCATCTGATGTTTTTTTAGCATCAATCGAAAGCACAGTGCATTGGCTGCCAAACTTATCAGAGGACTCCGTAATTAACTCTGGACGCTGTACAGCTGCACTATTTATCGAGACCTTATCCGCACCAGCATGGAGCACACTGTGAATATCTTGTATGGTCCGAATACCGCCGCCGACCATAAAAGGGATAGCAATTTCGCGTGCCACGTTTTCAACCACATCTAAGAAGATATTCCGCTCTTCACTGGAAGCTGTAATATCATAAAAAACGAGCTCATCTGCTCCTTCCTTATTATAACGGGCAGCTAATTCTACCGGATTGGCGACATCTTTAATATCTTGAAATTTCTTTCCTTTGACAACCCGTCCTTTGTCTACATCAAGGCAAGGAATAATTCGTTTAGCGAGCATGATTATCCTCCTTTAAGACATCTTCCAGCTGGAGGCTTCCATCATACAGCGCTTTTCCAATAATGGCACCATAAAGGTCCAGTTCCTGCAGATTCGTCACATCTTCTTTCCGGGAAACTCCGCCGGAAGCAATAATATTCATATTGGTTGCTTCCTGCATGGCTTGCAGTTCCTCCAGATTCGGACCGCGCAGCATGCCATCCTTTAAAATATCGGTATATACAATCGTTGTTAAGCCGGCTGCTTCTAATTCTTTCGCAAGGTCAGCAGCTTTCTTATCGCTATTCTTTGTCCAGCCATCTGTTGCGATATAACCGTTTCGTGCATCGAGCGAAACAGCGATTTTATCCCCATATAACCGAATCGCTTCTGAGAGCATAGCCCAATCGGTAATAGCCGAAGTTCCAAGAATAACCCGAGCAGCACCGCCGTCCACATACTCTTTTATCGTGTCTAAGGAGCGAATACCGCCGCCGACTTCGACAGGGATGGATAACGCCTGAATGGCTTGAAGGATAACCTCTTGGTTTTTGGCTTCTCCTGTTTTGGCTCCGTCTAAATCGACCATATGGAGGAAGGTTCCGCCAGCCTCCTGCCATTTTATTGCTGTTTCTACAGGGGAGTCATTATAAGTTGTCTGCTGATTATAATCTCCCTGCTTCAGGCGAACACAGTTGCCATCTTTCACATCTATTGCTGGAAAAATGATCATGAAATCATCTCCTCATAATTTTTCAATAATGCAACACCGGTATCCCCGCTCTTTTCCGGGTGAAATTGCATACCTGTAATATTTTTATCCTGTACAATCGCTGGTACGCGTCCACCATAATCTGCGCTGGCAACCAATGTATGTTCTTCCAGTTCATCAATTGCATACGAATGAACAAAATACACATACGGGTTATCGCCAAGCTGATGTAATAAGCTTTGAGACTGATTAGGTTGAAGGGTATTCCAGCCCATATGTGGAACTTTCACGTTATCTGAAATACGTTTCACGGAACCGGATAGCAGGCCAAGACCGGTACATCCGTCGTTCTCTTCACTAAATTCATAGAAAAGCTGCATCCCGAGACAAATTCCTAAAATCGGTTTGCCGTTTGCTGCTTCTTCTTTCAATAAGGTGTCTAACTGATAACGTTCGAGTGCTTCCATTGCATCCTTGAAGGCACCAACGCCGGGAAGGATAATAGAATCTGCCTGATGAATTTCTTCCGGGTCCATGGTCAGCTTAGAGGTTTTCCCTAATTTATCTAATGCAAATTGCAGGCTTTTAATATTCCCTGCACCGTAATCAATGATGGCAATCATATCTCAGGCTCCTTTTAAGATTTTATAGGCTTCCTTTGGTAGAAGGGATACCTTTTATGGTTGGATCGATGGATACAGCTTCGCGGATGGTGCGGCCTAATCCTTTGAAAATCGATTCAATCATATGATGTGTATTCGTTCCATAGCGTACTTCTACATGCAGCGTCACTTTGGCATGGCTGGTAAAACCAATCAGAAATTCTTTCACTAGTTCTGTATCAAAATTGCCGACTTTATCTTTTAATCCATCTACCCGGTAGACTAAAAAGGAGCGGCCGCTAATATCGATGGAAGTCGTAGAGAGTGATTCATCCATTGGCGTTGTTGCTGTGGCATAGCGTTTAATGCCTTCCTTTGTTCCTAGCGCTTCTTGAAATGCCTGGCCAAGAACAATACCGATATCTTCTACTGTATGATGCTGATCCACTTCTAAATCTCCATCACAGGCTACTTGCAAATCCAGTCCGCCATGTTTTGTGAAGAGCGTCAGCATATGGTCTAAAAAGCCGACACCTGTGTTTAGTTCGGACTTCCCTTCTCCGTCCAGGTTAAGTGCAAGGGATATCTTCGTTTCTTTTGTTTGCCGTTCTTTTTCAGCTTGACGCATTGTCGTTCTCCTTTCGAATTCGAATGGCATTGGCATGACCAGTAAGGCCTTCTGCCTCTGCAATCGTGATAATGGAATCTGCATGGTCCAGCAGCCGTTCTTTGGAATAATAAATCGTGCTTGATTTTTTCATGAAATCATACACACCGAGCGGAGAAGAAAAACGCGCTGTTCCATTTGTCGGCAGGGTATGGTTCGGACCTGCAAAATAATCCCCTAATGGCTCACTGGAATAGGCCCCAATAAAAATTGCTCCGGCATGCTTGATTTTTTCAACTTGTTCTTCCGCGCGCTCGCCCATTAATTGCAGATGCTCAGGAGCAATGGAATTAATCAGTTCTATTGCTTGTTCTTCATCATCACAGATAATGATTTTTCCATTTGCCTGGATGGATTCTCGAATAATATCTGCTCGTTCTAATAAAGAAGTTTGCCGGTCTACTTCGTTTTGAACTGCTTCTGCATATTTCCTATCTGTCGTTACGCAAATGGATGTGGCATCTTCGGCATGTTCTGCCTGCGATAATAAGTCAGCAGCAACATAAGAAGCAGGAACAGTGTGATCAGCCAAAGCACAGATTTCACTCGGACCTGCAATCATATCAATGGCAACATCGCCAAATACCCATTTTTTCGCACGGGCAACAAAGGCATTGCCAGGGCCGACAATTTTATCTACTTTAGGAATGGATTCCGTACCATAAGCTAATGCTGCAACAGCTTGTGCACCGCCGATTTTGTAAACATCGTTTGCGCCGGCAATTTTCGCCGCGGCCAGAACAACTGGATCAATGCTTCCGTCAGGACGGGGAGGGGTGGTAATAACAACCTGCTCGACACCAGCAACAACAGCTGGAATAACATCCATTAATACGGTAGAGGGATAACTTGCTTTTCCTCCTGGAACATAAACACCGACACGATCCAGCGGCGTTACTTTCTGACCAAGGCGAATGCCAGGCTGTGGACTGAATTGAAAACCTTCCTCTTTGGTTCTTTGTTGATACTGACGAATGTTTTCTGCAGCTTCTGTTAATGCTTTGAAAAGCGCTGGCTGTTCCGTTTTTATTTTGTCATCAGCTGTACGCCATTCTTCTTCCGAAACAGATAAGAAGGACAAATCAGCCTTATCAAACTTTTGGGTATATGCAAGTGCTGCTTCATCTCCGCGACTCTGTACGGCGCGGATAATTTCTAAAACCTGTTCATCTAAATTTTTCTGCATCAACTGTGTTTCTTTTTCGGTGTTCGCTATATTTTGTTTATACGTTTCATAACGGAGAATTTGCATTTTCTTCACCCACAACCTCTTCCAATTTTTTAAGTACGTCCTGAATTTCTTTAGAACGTGTTACAAAGCTTGCTTTATTAACAATAAATTTTGTACTGATGGTTTCAATGTCTGCTAATACTTCCAGTCCATTTTCACGCAAGGTATTTCCTGTCTCGACAATATCAACGATGTAATCGGCAAGCCCAATCAACGGTGCCAACTCAACAGAGCCGTTGAGATGAACTGTTTCAATGGACTGATTGCGCTTTTCAAAGAAATTTTTAGCGATATTGGGATATTTGGTTCCAATCGTTAACGACTGATTATCTGGAAGCGATACGCCTTTTTTTCCGGCAACAGAAAATTTACACTTTCCAATCCCTAAATCGAGGATTTCATAAATATCTGCCTCTGTTTCGATAATATTATCTCTGCCGACAATCCCGATATCGGCAGCGCCTTTTTCTACATAGATTGGGACGTCCATCCCTTTTAAAAAGATTAATCGTAAGGTTTTATCTTTATTGAAAAAAACAAGTTTACGGGTCTTTTCATGGAACCCTTCAAAATGAATGCCTGCTGCTTCTAATAAATCAATCGATTGCTTCGCAGGACGTCCTTTTGCTAAAGCGATAGTGACTGGCTGCATTATTCAACATCCTTTCTTACAAACCAATCCAGAAATTCCTGATCCGTTTGAAATTCCTTGGATTCTTGCTCTTTACTATATACCAATTTGTCAGAGTTTACGAGTATCTCCGGCGATGCAGTGTTTGCCTTGGATTTTTCTGACGTATTGATAATAACAGCATGATTTGCTGCTCTTAACGATGCAGCAAGCTGAATGGCGCGCTTGCGTTCCGTTCCTTCATCATTTATCCGGATAATTTCTTGTTCTGTAAAAGTGTAAGGCAGCAGATGAACAAGTAAATCGACTTCAAAAGCAAATCCGATTGCAGGTGTTTCCCGGTGAAAAGAACGGCTTAAATAATCATAGCGTCCTCCCATCATGATAGGTTGACCGAGTCCTTCTGCAAAGCCTTGAAATATAATGCCGGAATAATAATTCATATGGTTAATCAGCCCGAGGTTGATCGAAATGTAGGAATCAACCTGATAGTCTTGGAGAAGCTGATACACTTTAGATAAATAGTTCAGTTCTTCTCGCATGCGATCTGTAGAAATGATATTTTCTGCTTCATCAATAACAAAGCTGGCGTCTCCATATAACATCGGAATTTTACGGAGTTTCTCAATTAACGCAGTTTCCAGCCCCAGGTCTTTTAAAAAAGGAACAATTTCTGAGATGTTTTTGGATTGGATATATTGATCCAGTTGTTTTTGCTGCATTGCGGTGAGGTTCGCTTCACGCAGCAGTTCTTTATAAAACGTTGCATGGCCGATCTCCAATTTGAAAGAAGGAATCTTTAATTCTTTTAAACTGGTAACTGCCAGAGCAATCAACTCCGCATCTGCTTCCGGGGTACGTTCTCCAAATAATTCGACACCAGCCTGTGTGCGGGAACGTTCCTCTGTTGTGGAACGGAAAATATCCAATACATAAGAGAGTCTGCCGGATAGGCTCTCCTTCTCCAAGTTTGTATAGTACCGGGAAATCGGAATCGTTGCATCAGGTCGCAGAACAAGTACTTTGCCAGATGAATCAATCAGCTTTAACATATCATCTGTATCGACGGTTCCTTGCACATCATTATATAAATCATAGTCTTCAAAAACAGGTGTCTCTACCTGTTGATAGCCGAATGTCGTGAATCGATTGGTTAATTTATGGATGACATGACGTTTTTTAGCAAATTGTTTCGGGTAAAACATATCATGAAGTATTTGTTTATTTCTCATAGAATTCTCCTTCTAATGAATCACTTTACTAATTTAATGCTTTATCTAATTAAAGTTATTTAGTATTATAGTAATGTTCAGAAAAAAAGTCAATGAAAGGGGCATAACTTTTATGTACGATTTCCATATGCACTCGAACTTCTCGGCAGATTGTGATGCAGAGATGGAGGACATGATTCGGGAAGCGATTAGAAAAGGACTCAAAGAGATTGCATTTACAGAGCACTTAGATGTGGACTACCCGGATGAGGAATGGGATTTCAGCTTTGATCCGAAAGCTTACCAAAAAAAATTAGAAGGATTACGTGAGAAATAT
The DNA here is from genome assembly GCF_900166635.1 of Oceanobacillus timonensis. Classification (NCBI taxonomy): domain Bacteria; kingdom Bacillati; phylum Bacillota; class Bacilli; order Caryophanales; family Bacillaceae; genus Oceanobacillus; species Oceanobacillus timonensis. The sequence continues at coordinate 3,569,711 of NZ_LT800497.1, read as the reverse complement.
CAAAATGACATTCAAATACGAAAAGGGATTGAAGTAGGCGTGCAGCCGCATGTTCTTGGACAAACCTCTGATTTTATCAAACAATTAAATCCGGAATTTGTCATTTGTTCGATGCATTCGACAGATAGAAATGATTTGCACTCCGGCGAATTTTTTGAGGACAGAACTGTGGATGAAGCGTATCGTATTTATTTTGAAGAGTATTATGAGTGTATAAAGAAATTTAAAGATTATCATATTTTAGGCCATCTTGATTTAGTCAGCAGATATGTATCTGGCGGGTGGGAGCATGTGCCGGTGGATATTCTGGAAGACATTTTAAAGCTGGTTATTTCAGAAGGAAAAGGGATAGAATTAAATACCTCAGGCTATAAATATGGAATGGAAGCACCGTTGCCAAGTAAAAATATATTACGTTTATATCGTAATCTTGGTGGCGAAATCATCACGCTGGGTTCTGATGCACATCGTCCGGAAGAAATTGCTGCTTACTTTAAGGACGCTAAAGAGATATTAACAGATTGCGGATTTTCTTATATATGCAGTATGCACGGAGAAGAAGTGCATTATTACCCGTTAAAGTAAAGGCTTATTTTGTCGAAGGCTTTCCAATTTCACGCACAGGATGGGAAAATTGGAAAGCCTGGCATACATAAATTGACGTTTTTCTAACATATTTGTGAATATGTAAACGTTTTAAGATAAATGTGTTACGATAAAAGTAGGAATACAATACAAAATCGGGAGGAATAGGAATGAGTTTTAATATTTTAGTAGCTTATGACGGATCCGACCTTAGTAAAAAAGCAGTAGAAGAAGCAAAAAATCAGACAAAATTAGCGGAGGATGCAGTCATACATGTGGCAACTGTTATTTCCAATGGCGGTCCAACGATGAATGCTGCTTTGGCTCGAAGTTTTATGAATGATTTAGCGGATGAGGCGCGTCCGCCTATTGAAAAAGTTCGCGAAGAAATGAAACAAGAAGGAATTGACAGTAAGGCAGAGATTCTGATGGATTATACCTTCCGTAACCCAGGCGCACAATTAATTGATTATGCCAAAGAAAAGGATATCGATTTGATTGTTTTGGGAAGCAGAGGTCTTGGAGGCGTAGGCAGATTTATTCTGGGAAGTGTCAGCAGTCAAGTTGTTCATCAGGCACCATGTAAAGTACTGATTGTCAAATAAGGGAGCAAAAAAGAAATCTAAAGCTTTGGGATAGGCAATCCTTGGCTTTAGATTTCTTTTTTGTCTAAAAGTGACAGGTAGTCTGTTATTTTGTAATTGTTGATCATTACTACTTCCATACAGCTATTGACAAAGACCAGAAGGTAAGGTATAAGGCAATCGCTACGTCGGAAAGCGGAGTGGTTGGCTGGAGCGCAGTCTATACAGCCTTTCCTGTTCAACAAATAGAAAGATGATTGAACGAAAAGCAAGCATGATAATAGAGATTATATTCATCCTGAACAGCAAGGGGTATATGCTTCTTCTTAGGTGCGAAAGTGGAGTATAAATGTTTAAAAAGCGAAAAAACCTCTTGACCAATAATGGGCTCCTATGTATAATTTAAATCGTAATCGTTACGAAAAGTAATCATTACGTATTAAGAAGGGAGCATCTATATGAAGAAATTTTGGCAATTAGGAATAATTTTAGGCTTTATCAGTTTTCTATTTATAGCCGGCTGTCAATCCGGGGATGGAGAAGCAGACAGTCAGGAGGAAGGAACAGATAATCAAGAAGAAGTGAGTGAAGAAGAGGAGCATCATCATGATCATGGCGATGAAGAAGTTTCTTTTGATGATGTACCAGAAAATATAGAAATCGAAGGGTTATCCGACCATTACCATACAGGCGATGTTTTTAAATTAGAAGCAGTAACGGAAGAAGAAGGGTTGGATCATTGGCATTGGTACATACGTGATTCTTCTGACGAGGAATGGACAGTAGCAGAAGATCAATATGAAGACTCTTATATGGGAGACGCGGAAGTAGATGGACAGGAAGTCCTTGCTGTTCTTTATGATGATGAGCACGAGCCGGTTGCTAAATCTCCTGTTACTGAAATTACGATTGATGACCATGAGCATGGACATCACCATCATCATGGAGATGATGAGGAAAGCCAGCAGATCGCTGAAGGGTATTTTGAGGACGAGCAAGTAGAAGACCGCCCGCTCGCTCAGTGATTGGGAAGGAGACTGGCAATCCGTCTATCCATATTTAGAAGATGGTGCTTTAGATGAAGTATTTGAGCATAAAGCAGAAGAAAGTGACGATATGACAGCGGATGAATATAAAGATTATTATACTACTGGCTACGAAACAGATGTAGAGCGTATCGTTATTGATGGAGATGAAATCACTTTTTACGAAAATGGCGAAGAGCACACAGGAACGTATGCTTATGACAGCTATGAAATTCTTGAATATGAAGCTGGAAACCGCGGCGTTCGTTATATTTTCGAACTAGAGGGAGAAGATGACGAAAACCTGCCGGCATATATTCAATTTAGTGACCATGGAATTGCTCCTGGTGAATCATGGCATTTCCACTTGTTCATGGGTGATGACAATGAAGAGGTATTAGAAGAAATGGACAATTGGCCGACTTACTATCCATCTGATTTAGGTGAAGATGAGATTGTACATGAATTAATTGCACACTAAGATTTAAAGCAAATGGAAGCTGTTTTAACATGCAGTTTCTATTTGCTTTTTTTCATTAGATGAGGGTTTATAAAACAAGACATATAATATGAAGAAATCTGTATTGGCACTTTTCGTTTTACAAAATACACATGATTCTCAAACTCTTTTGTATTTGTTATATTCCTTTATTTATTGTTTCTGAGTAAATAACATACCTATATCGTAAAAAAAAATATATATAAAGGTTAAGAAATGGTGTTCCGAAAAAGGAACGATGTTATAATAGCTACGTGCTTTTGGTTATGATACAAACACAGATTTACAAAAGAAATAGAGGGAAATAAATAGATGAAAAAGCAGATTGTTATTATTATTTTAAGTGTACTCGTTGTCAGCGGTGCTGCTTTGAGTGTTTACTTTTATCAAAAGGATAAGACGCAAGCTGGAGAATATACAGGAGCACCGACTGTTTTTATACATGGTTATAAAGGGACGGAAAGATCGTTTTCCCATATGCTTGACCGTTTTGAAAATATGTACCAATGGGGAAATAAAGGTTTTATCTATTATGTGAAAGAAAATGGAGATATCGTCGATTATAACTTAAATAATGGAAGATATGCGCCGACATTTGTGCAGATTGTTTTAGAAGATAATCGTGCCAGCTTTGAAGATAGTACGGAATGGGTCGCCAAAGTGCTGCTTCATCTAAAGAATAATTATCGAGTGGAAGAAGTGAACTTAATCGGACATTCAATGGGCGGTATCTTAGCAGTGAAATATACAATGGAATATACACGAAATGAATATCCGACAGTCAATAAACTGGTTGCAATCGGCAGTCCGTTTGATGGTATTTATAACCAAGGATATTTTGAAATTCATCAAGATGCGGCGGCGGAGGACTTGAAGCCGGATTCGCATGCATTAAATATGTTGCGGGAAAATATGTTTCCGGCAGATGTAAATGTGTACAGTATAGCTAGTACCGGAGATTCTGTTGCTGTGCCGGAAAGTGTGAAAACATTGAGGTATATGATACCCGAGAAAAATTTTAAAGAGACCATTATTGATGATCCGCATCTCACACACAGTGCGTTACATGAAAGTTTGCAAATTGATAAATTGATTCATAGCTTTTTGTGGCAAGATTAATCAGATTCAACTACAATAGTATAGGATTGTTTTATCAATATAAGTTTCACTTTATTAAAAGGACTTCCGTTATATGAAAATGGACGGCCGCAGCGGCTGTTTTCATACAGTCGAAAGAACAAGTAAGAATAACAAAGTCAAAATAGCTACATCGTTTTTGACAGATAAAAGGATTGATAGCATGAATAAATACCATCATCTCTATGAACAATTAAGTCAACATACAGATAAAAATAATGTCCTGATGAATGAGCCGATTAGGAAACATACGTATACCAGATTAGGCGGGACGGCGGATTTTTATATTACTCCATCAACGTATGAAGAGGTACAGGCGATTATCCGTTTTGCCAACCAGGAAAATGTACCATTTACAATGCTGGGAAATGGTTCTAATTTGATTGTGAAAGATGGAGGCATCCGCGGGATTGTGATGAACTTGCAGCAATTGTCGTCGATTTGGAGAGAAGGAGAGAACGTCATCTCCCAGAGTGGGGCAAGAATTATTGATGCCTCTCGTTACGCTTTAAAAGAAGAACTTGCCGGACTGGAATTTGCTTGTGGAATTCCAGGTTCAGTTGGCGGAGCATTGTATATGAACGCAGGGGCGTATGGCGGAGAAATTAAAGATGCTTTGGAAAGTGCCGTGGTTGCAACAAAAGATGGTGACCTGCTTACATTACCTGCTGGCCAATTAGGCTTGAGCTACCGCACAAGTAATATTCCGGACAATGGATATATTGTCCTGGAAGCAACATTCGCTCTCAAACCCGGTAACAAGGAAGAAATTAAAGAAGCGATGGATGATCTTACATACAAAAGAGAATCCAAACAACCGCTTGAATACCCGTCTTGCGGCAGCGTGTTCAAACGTCCTCCTGGTTTTTTTGCCGGAAAACTGATTCAAGACAGTGATCTTCAAGGGAAGCAAATTGGAGGAGCAGAAGTTTCCACGAAACATGCCGGTTTTATTGTTAATAAAAATAATGCAACAGCATCGGAATATATTTCATTAATTGAATTTGTCCAGGCAGCGGTCAAAGAAAAGTTTGCTGTGCAGTTAGAGCGTGAAGTGCGGATTATTGGTGAAGACGGGGAAGAAAACAGGTAATAGATATATTCCGGGTTTCGAAGCTGATACCTGGAATATGTCTTATACTATGCAATGATTAGGGAGGTTTCACGGGCAGTTGTCATATAAAGTAAGATTGACATCCCAAAGGTTCCTTCTTATAATTGGTAATGTTAGTTTCAATTAACAGGTAGAGGTTCTTAGCGTAAACCCTCTCTAAAAAACTAAGGACAATTTGTGATTATCCAGTCATGTTCCTTAGGGGCATGGCTTTTTTGTGTTTAAAAGCATGAAAAGAAAAATACAGATGTACATCAAAGGAGGTGGAGCAACATGGCAGGAAGAAGTGAGAAAGAACTGCAGGAAATGGAATTATTGGGAAATCAGGAGACTTCCTATGCATTTAATTACACCCCGGAAGTGTTAGAGACATTTGATAATCAGCATCCTGGCCGGGATTATTTTGTTAAATTAAATTGTCCGGAATTTACAACACTTTGTCCCAAAACCAATCAGCCTGATTTTGGAACCATTTATATCAGCTATATTCCGAATATCAAAATGGTAGAAAGTAAATCGTTAAAATTATATTTATTCAGTTTCCGAAACCATGGTGATTTCCATGAGGATTGTGTCAATATTATTATGAATGATTTAATCGATTTGATGGATCCGCGTTATATTGAAGTAAGAGGAAAGTTTACACCGCGCGGGGGCATTTCCATTGACCCATATTGTAACTATGGAAAATCGGGTACGAAATTTGAAACAATGGCGGAAAACCGGTTGATGCAACACGATATGTATCCGGAGAAGGTAGATAATCGATAGAGGGAAACGTTAGATCCTTGAACCTTTGGAGAGAAGGGAACAGGGTAATGTATATTTATTTTAATGCTATTTTTGTCGGCTTGTTATTATTGTCGAATATTTTGTCGGTCAAACTATTTCAAATGGGAAGTATTGTATTGCCGGCAGCAGCGATTGTTTATGTGATTACTTATCTGATGACGGATGTGATTGGGGAGGTTTATGGAAAGAAAGCGGCCAGAAGAACGGTTCAGGCCGGATTTCTCACACAGGTGCTTGCGATGATATTTATCTATATTTCCATTCAGCTTCCACCAGCTGCGGATTTTCAGTCACAGGCTGCTTTTGAAGAAATTTTCAACGGGAGCTTCCGGATTATTCTGGCAAGCTTGGTTTCCTATTTTGTGAGCCAGCATCTGGATGTCTCGATTTTTCATACTTTAAAACAACGTCATGGAAGAAAAAAGTTATGGTTGCGTAATAATTTATCAACGATGACCAGTCAGCTCTTTGATACCATTTTGTTTATCATTATCGCTTTTTGGGGAGTTGTCCCGACCTCCGTGTTATTGGGAATGATTGTATCGCAATATATATGGAAGTTTACGGTGGCAGCGGTGGATACACCATTTGCGTATCTGCTTGTCCGCTGGGCGCGTAAATATGAAACAAAACATCAAACAGAGTTAGCAGAGGCTTCTTAAACAGGAAAAGCTAAAAGTTAACATTAATTAATAAGGAGGAAAACCAGTCAGGTACGATATCTGGCTGGTTCTTCTTTTGTAATACATATCAAAGTCCCTCTGTGATATAAAGGGAAACTTCAATCAGTGGGGTTTTCGACGCACAAGGTGTGCTAGTGCAAACATTGCGACGTCCTGTCCCAGGCGCCTTGATGGCCTGCATCCTGTAAGCCGGAATGAATCGACAGTTACTGGCTGATCTATCTCTCACTTAGAAATCATAATTTTCCTTCATTTCTTGAAGTAGGAATCTTATAGCCAGTCAAACTGCGATAAATAAAGGTGGATAAATGATTTTGCAGTTAATATGATAGAAATAGATTGAAAAGGGATACAGAGTTCACTAGGATAGAAGATAAGAAGAAACAATGGAGGTATATCATGGGGTCTTATATAGCAGTAATTGCTGTTTCTGTCATTGTAGTTGCAATGGTTGTTATTTTATCTTTAGTTACTTTGTCCAAAGGATATGGATATAAGCATACAATTGATCCGCTTCCTGGTGAAGAAGAGAAGAAGGATAAGGACAGTGCTGAGGAGAATCAGAACGAAGAAAAGAAATAAGTTTTTTAGGAGAAGGTCATGAAGAGAATGGGTTTATTTATGATTGCAGTGTGTGCCGCTGCTGGTGTTTTATTTGCTGTTTATTCGTTTTATTCTACAGATCAGGCAATTTACGTAGCGGTGGATGGAAGCGATCGAAATGAAGGTACATTGGAGCGTCCCTTTCAAACAATTGCTAAAGCCAGTGCGGAAGCGGAGGCAGGCACGACGGTGTATATCCGGGAAGGGACGTATAAAGAGCCGTTAGTTGTCCAGCACAGCGGCACGGAGCACAAGCCGATCACCTTTCAAGCGTATGAAGAGGAAGAAGTTATTTTGGATGGTGAGAATCTGAATGCTGCAGATGGTAATCTTGCGCTTGTTGTTCTGGAAGGAAAAAATGACATAAACATAGAAGGATTAACTTTCAAAAATGTAACAACAGGTATAATGGATGAAACAGTAATGGGGATTTTTATCACTGGTTCCAGCAGTCATATTACCGTGAAGAATAATACTGTCCAAGGAATAAAAACATGGCATAAAGAAGGAAATGGACATGGAATTGCGGTATATGGTACTGACTCGATGAAGGATATAAATATCATAGATAATATCGTGGAGGATCTAAAGCTGGGCACCAGTGAATCCATTGTATTAAATGGAGATATTGATGGGTTTGCGGTAGATGGAAATACGATTCAGTACAGTGATAATATCGGAATTGATTTGATAGGATATGAAGGGGTTGCCAATAATCCTGCTGCGGATTATGTCCGTAATGGGACGGTACAGAATAATACGGTCCACCATGTCTCCTCGTTTACAAATCCGGCGTACGACGGCGAGTATAGTGCGGCGGCTATTTATGTAGATGGCGGAAAAGATATCCTGATTAAGAAAAATGAATTATATGAGAATGATATAGGGATTGAAGCTACTTCAGAACACGCCGGGAAATATGCTGAGAATATTCAAATGACAGATAATCTGATTTCGAATAACTTTTATACTGGAATAGCTATAGGCGGCTATGATGAAGAGAGAGGCGGCACTCGCAATACGCTGATGATGAATAATACCCTGTATCACAATGACATGAAAGACTTAGACGGCGGACAGCTTTTGCTACAGTATAATGTACATGATAATGAAATAAAGGAAAATAAATTTACGGCTGGTCCATCACGTATTTTCATTGCGAATTTCTTTCGAGAAAACAGAGATAATTATCTGGGGGAGAATATGTATTATCGGGAACAGGACAAAAAAGGCATCTGGATTTGGAAGGACGAGGAATATAACTCTTTTTCTGCATTTAAAAAAGCTTCCGGAAGTGATGAGACTTCACAATATGTGGATGCAGAGAAATGAAGTGGGTTTCGCTGTCTTTGTTAGAGGATGTTTTTTATTCATTCAAATGAGAAGTTTTAGACCTTCCAAAATAGGTAATATTTCTATAAGGGAGGTTTTCCAAAATGGCACGAAAGAAATACTATGTCACTGTTGATACAGAAGAAGTTAGTGAGGTTTCGCTGCCTGAAAACGGGATTGAGTATGAAATATATGCGACACAGGAAGAGGTAAAAGAAATAGAAGTACTGTTTGCGAGAAAAGATAAAAATGCCAAAGATGCAGTTAAATTTGTGGGGAAACCGTTTGATGAGCGGCCTGTAGATAGAAAACGGGATAACTATGAGGCATATCTGATTGCCATTTATCGCAAATTGTATGATTTGGGAACCGATGAAACAAAGAACGAAATAAAAGAACTTCATCTCTTTTAAAAGTAGATGTTTCAAAAAGAAATTCAGGCAGATGGTATGGCGCTTGAATTTCTTTTTTTAATAATTTTGCAGAATATATATGACAGCTGCTATCTTATTCATCTTCAACAGGAGGGCGGTATCCTCGTTGCAGTTCAGAAATGCTCAAACCGAATGTCATTTGCAGATGAGGATAGTCTGGAAAACGGTTGAAATCCCCGCCCCATTCAAACCCTAAATCCTTTGCAATTTCGGCAACTTCAAACCAGTCTGATTCGCCATTGTCATTTCCGTCATAATCGATATCCCAAATAATTTCTCCGTCATTGTCTCGAATGGCATAGTCCACAGCCAGCCCATAATTATGGTAGCTCTCCCCAGCTCTGGCATGCGTTATAATGTCTCTTTCATCTTCCCTGCCTCTTGCATACATTGCCTCTTGTTCTTCATCTGTACGTAAACCATCTGTTATAACGACCTCTATATCTATATCATCAGCACGTTCCATTAATGTTTCTACCGCTTCCTGGACTTCGGGATGGAGATCTGTTATTGTTTCCCCTTCTTCTGCCCGGTCATAAGCAGGGTCTGTCAGCTGATACAGCCAGAAAAGGAAGCCTATAAAAAGAATAATGGCAACCCAGGAAAGCGTAAAATGCTTGAAAGCTTTCATTCGTTATGTCGAACTCCTTTAGTGAAATATTCTTTCCTATTTAGGATAACACGAAGCCTCTTTGAAAGAAGAGTTGAACAACTTAAGAACCATGATTATTGCAGTATGAACCATCTGTTGTGCCCCGTTTGAACAGGGGAGGCAAAGCTCCCACACTGCATATCATTCCATTTTATCTGCAGGATATCATTAGCGAATTGATTTCTTACAGGAATAGGACATATAATAAAGAAAATAGTACTGAAATTTGGAGGTAATAAACATGTATTACCTTATTAGCTGTCTGATAGGCTATGTTTTTGGTTGTATTCATGGTTCACAAATTATTGGGAAACTTAAAAAATGTGATATTAAGGGAGAAGGCGTCAAGAATGCCGGGGCATCGAACACCACCATTTTGCTAGGATGGAAATATGGGGTGATTGTTGCTTTGATTGATATTTTTAAAGCCACGCTTGCTATCTTGCTGGTTTTATTTATTGTAGGAGAGGAAGGGATTCCTGCTGAAGAAGTATCTTTATCTATCTATTTAACTGCTTTATTTGTTATTATCGGCCATAATTATCCAATTACCATGAAATTCAGCGGCGGGAAGGGGACAGCATCCTTAGTCGGTGCACTGATTGCAATTGATTGGCGGGTTGCTGTTATCGGGATTGCTATCTTAGTATTCTTTACTTTTGCAACAGACTACCTTGTTGTCGGTGTTCTGTGTATGTATCTATCGTTTTTGATTACAACATATTATTATTTCGGATTCGAACCGGCGCTGGTGGTAATTGGTTTGACATTACTGTGCATATACAAACATCTGGAAAACTATCGCAGAATTCTATCGAAAGAAGAGACGCGGCTATCCAGTATGTTTAAAAAGAGTGCTTAAAGAGAATGCTGGAAAAGGTACAGTTTTTTGATAGAGGAGCGTGCAGGCATTGGACATTTTATTATGGAGTCTTATCATTATATTATTTATCGTAAGTTTTGTGGGGATTGTTTTTCCGGTGATTCCATCTGTTATCGTTATTTGGGTCGGCTTTTTCATTTATCATTTCCTTATCAATAATGATTCTCTGACCTGGTGGTTCTGGACAGGGATGATTGTTATTACAGTCATTTTGTTGGTAGCGGATATTATTGCTAACAGTTATTTTGTGAAAAAATTTGGTGGCAGTAAAGCCGGTGAAAGAGGAGCTGCTGTAGCGGTCATCGTCGGTTCATTTATTACGCCGCCATTTGGCATTATCTATATCCCATTTTTAACGGTTCTCGTGATTGAAATGATACAGCGGAGAACAGCAAGAGAAGCTATCCGTGCGTCCATTGGTTCTTTTTTGGGTTTTTTAGGCGGATCGGTTGCAAAAGTTGTTCTGCAGTTGATTATGATTGTCTGGTTCTTTATCGCCGTTTGGTTTTAATCAGGTAAGAAAGCAGGAAAAAGTTATACGCTTCTTGACTTTCACCCATGAGAAATATATATTAAAAACATAGCTGAAATGTTGACGGAGAATAGTACATTGTAAATGTCTAACACAGAGAGAAAAAGAAAGCTGAGACTTTTTCATAGACAGACAAGGGAACCTGCCTCCTGAATTCGCCATATAAGGAGATACAGCTCTGAAATTGGCGCGGTTTTTGGACCGTTATCCAATGAAGTGTATATATGTGCTGGATGTGTCTGAAAAAGAAGTGGCCACAGCGTATATATAAACAAGGGTGGTACCACCACGAAGCCTCGGTCCCTTTTTTGGATGGAGGATTTTTTGCGTTCACATGGAATTTTCAAATAATAGAAAAGCAAAATAAGAAAGAGGTGCTTCATTTTGGGTAAGAAAAATAAACAATTTGTAGAGAAAATTACAGCGATGGAAGATGATTTCGCACAGTGGTATACAGACGTTGTGAAACAAGCTGAGCTTGTAGACTATGGCCAAGTACGCGGAACCATGATTATTAAGCCTTATGGCTATGCCATCTGGGAAAATATCAAAGATGAGTTGGACCAGATGTTTAAAGCAACTGGACACACCAATGTGGCTTTTCCGCTTTTTATTCCTGAAAGTTTATTGCAAAAAGAGAAAGATCACGTTGAAGGATTTGCTCCTGAGGTTGCTTGGGTAACACATGGAGGAGATGAGGAATTAACTGAGCGTATTGCGGTGCGTCCGACTTCCGAAGTACTTTTCTGTGATTATTATTCAAGGAATATCCACTCCTACCGTGATTTACCGAAATTGTATAATCAATGGTCCAACGTTGTCCGCTGGGAAAAAACAACACGGCCATTTCTGCGTTCTTCTGAATTTCATTGGCAGGAAGGGCATACAGCACATGCAACAGATGAAGATGCAACTAAAGAAACCAATCAAATGCTTGAAATTTATGCCAAACTGGTAGAAGAATATTTAGCAATCCCTGTTCTGAAAGGAACGAAAACAGATAAAGAAAAATTTGCAGGGGCCGAATTTACTTTAACGATTGAAGCATTGATGCATGACGGGAAAGCATTGCAATCCGGCACATCCCATCATTTTGGTTCGGGATTTGCTGAAGCATTCGATATTACGTATCTGGATGAAAATGGAGAAAGCCAATTTGTTCATCAAACTTCCTGGGGATTATCGACCCGTATTATGGGAGCATTGATTATGGTACACGGAGATAACCGCGGATTGGTCGTTCCTCCAAAAATTGCACCGACACAGGCAATGATTGTTCCAATTGCTCAGCATAAAGAAGGGGTATTGGATAAAGCGTATGACTTACGTGATAAGTTAGCTGGTATTGCCCGTGTAGACATTGACGGCAGTGACAAAATGCCAGGCTGGAAGTTTAATGAATATGAAATGAAAGGTATTCCAGTTCGCATCGAAATGGGACCAAAGGATATTGAGAAAGAACAGGTTGTTCTTGTCCGCCGCGATACAGGCGAAAAAGAATTTGTTGCATTAACCGATGTAGAAGAGCGTCTTACTGCCTTATTGGATGAAGTACAAACATCCCTTTATAGTCGTGCTTTGGAGCATCGTGTAGAAATGACACATACAGCGAAGGATATGGATGAATTCAAAACGGAAATCGAAAAAGGCGGATTCGTCAAAGCAATGTGGTGTGGAGATGTTGCTTGTGAAGAACAGATTAAAGAAGAAACATCAGCTACTTCCCGCTGTATTCCATTTGAGCCGGAAAGTGTATCTGATAAGTGTGTATGCTGTGGCAAAGAAGCGAAAGAATTAGTTTATTGGGCAAGAGCATATTAATCTAACATAGAAAAGGCTGAGAGCAGATCTCAGCCTTTTCTATACATTATTCATCCATGACATCTGCGATTTCTTCCTGCAGTTTATCAAATATTTCCGGGTCAATATCGGAAACTTCATCACGATAGTATTGATGCACAGGTTCTGCAACTTCTCTAAATTCTTCAATTTGTTCATCTGTTAATTCGATAACTTCGGTCGGATTGTCGGTATCCTCATTAATCATATCAATGCCTTCTTGATTTTGGGTGGTTTGTTCCTCGAAGACCCAATCCTGCATTTCTGTTACAGTCTCGTCGACCACTTCTTTTACATTATCATCCAGGCTATTATACCAATCCGTATTAACTGTTGTCATCGCAACATAGTTATTATGATTTGATATAGTAACGGTATCTTGTACTTCATGAAAACTTGCAGATTGGATAAAGAAAATCGGGTTTTCTTGTGCATCCACTGTACCACGATCTAATGCAGTATATAATTCATCCCAGCTTAGTGATTGAACTGTTGCCCCATATGCAGCATAACTTTCACGCATAAGTGGTGATTCCTGGACCCGAATATTTAAACCGCTCCAATCATCCGGAGATTCAATCCCAACATTACTGGACCAGGCCGTTGCTCCTTCTGTCCAGTAAGACAGCGGTGAAATACCATGTTCTTCATATTTTGCACGTAAATCTTGATTCAATGCTTCACTGTTGGTTAATACTTCTTGTACCTGTTCCTGATCAGATGGGAAAAAATAATGCAAAGAGAAAATTTGTCCATCTTGCACTTGGTTCCCTGTAAAGCCTGGAGACATTACCGCCAGTTCCACGCCGCCTTGCTGAAGTAATTGGGCCTGGTCTACTTCACTTCCCAAAGCGCCGAATTCCAATGGTTCAACAGTAATTGCCCCATCTGTTTTTTCATTGATTCGGTCTCCAAATTCTGCCGCATATTCATACTGTACTTCGCCTTGCAGCTCTTCTGTTACAAACTGCCAGGACTGCTCTTCAAATTCGCCATCACCTGATGCTCCGTCACTTTCACCATCGCCTCCGCCACATGCTGCTAATAATAAGCTGAGTGTCAAGATAGCGGAAAGCATCCATACGTTTTTTTTATTCCAAATAATAAATACCCCCTAAAAGTTTTTATATAAAACAGGAATATACCTGTTTCATTAATGAATGAGTATTAATGATAATTGCGGGAAGAAAATTAACAGTACACCGATCAGTAAAAGGATCAATATATAAGGTGGTGTACTTTTGATTACTTCCAGATATGGTTTATTGAATACCGCACTGGCTGTGAAAATGTCAACACCAAATGGCGGTGTGGCAGATCCTAGAGCTGCCTGGAAGGTAATAATAATACCTAAATGGATTAAATCCACTCCTGCTGTTTCTGCTGCAGGTACAAATATTGGTGTTAGTACAAGAATAACTACAATCGGGTCAACAAACATACAGCCTACAAAGAAAAAGATACTGACAATGATAAGTACATAAATAGCGCTTGGATCTGTTCCTAATACTGCTTCGGATACTTGCTGCGGGATTCTTGCGTAACCGAGCACCCATGAGAATAATTGTCCGCCTGCTACCAGTATAAATACGGCTGATGTAACCAATCCGGTTGACAGCGCGATACTTGGAATCTTTTTAAATGAAATCGTCCGGAAAATGAAAACTTCCAGAATAAATGCATACAGGACAGCAATCCCCGATGCTTCCACGGGGCTGAATATGCCTGTATAAATCCCGCCGACAATAATAACGGGAAAAGCTAATGGGAGTAATGCTTTACGAAAAGATTTCCACCGCTCTCTCCAGCCCTGGCGTTTAGCCAGCGGGATATCTTTTACTTTTGCATAAATCACACTATAGATTGCAAAAGCTAAAAACACCATGATACCTGGAATAATCCCGGCAATAAATAGATCACCGACAGATACACCCGATCCTGCTGCTAAAGCATAAATAATCATACCGATACTTGGCGGAATAAGTAAGGCAACATCACTTGAATTAATGATTAAAGCAATGGCACTGGAATCTTTATATCCTGCCTTCAGCATTCTTTCCCGCATTGGTCGTCCGATTGCCACCACTGCTGCTTGGGTAGATCCGGATATAGCGCCAAATATGGAACAAGCAGCGGCTGTTGTTACAGCATATCCACCACGGATGTGACCAATAAAGGAACCGATGAAATCTAACAATCTATTAGATGTTTTCCCTGAAGTCATAATATCTGCCGCAAAAATAAATAGAGGCACACATAATAAGACAGAGGATGAAATTCCTGTTAATAATTGTCCCATCAATAAATCCATACTTAAATTTGGATTAAATAGAAGCATGACGACAACAGGAGCTAAAATTAAAGGAATCATCATCGGAAAATTCAAAAATAGTAATATAACCATTATCGATAATAATGTCGCTAACATAGATTTATCCTTTCTATTCGTTTTTCATTTACAAATTGATATCCTCTAATGTGACATCTCGTTTCTTCTGATCATTATAATCTGGAGCGTCGATTCCTATATATACAGTACTTTTTGCTTTTTGAGTGAAGTTAATATAAGTATTCCGTAAATATTGGATACCTGCTGATAAGAAACCAATTGGGATAAATATACCCATAAGATATCTTGGAAGCTCCAGGGACGTTGTAACAGCTCCTGTATTATATTCGAATATCACAAAGCTGTAGGAGAAGTATGCAAGTATAAACATAAAAATACCTGCAACGAGGTTAATGATAATCATCATTACTTTACGCACTTTAAATGGGGCAAAATCATAAAATGCGGACATACTGATATGTCTCCCTTTTCTTGCTGCATAAGCAATTCCCATAAACGTTGCAATCACAATTGCAAATTGGCTAACTTCATAAGCAAAGTAAAAAGCGCCGGAATTAAAAACTTCTCTTGCAATCACATTACCGATAATCATGAAGGAAATCAGGATGATAGAGAAGCTCAGAATAAACTCTTCCAGCTTCATAAAAGCTTTATCAATCCATTGCAGAATTTTCAATACGTTGTTCCTCCTCTATTAAATATACGCCCAAAAAACTGTGGAAACGGTCTGAAATGGCAGAAGAACGTTTTTCCTAGTCTTTTTGAACATCTTCCATAAGACTCATCCAATCGATAAGTCAATTATTTACTTCATGTTACAGAAATGTTTCAATCTATTCAAACGGGCTATAATGGAATAAAACCTCTAAAAGTGATAAAATTCTGCAAATATTTAAAATAGCTTAAATAAACTGCTATATCATCCTGAATACGCCTCTAAGGTCTGAAATACTTATAAACCATTTTAAAATGGCTGTTCATTTACATTCTTAAATCAAAACAATGTAAAAAAACATATCTTGTCTTAATTATCCGAATAGATACTTTTCTATACCATCTATTGCATAAGCTTGTTTTGGTGTGTTATAAATATACATAATAACTAATATATATACATTGAGTGAGGGAATAAATATGAAAGCAAGTTTAAAAAAAGAATTAGATACAGTAATCAAAGATTTAACGAGCCTAAGCGATACGATTTTTAATAATCCGGAACTGGGAGATCAAGAATATGAATCGATGAAGTTGCTGACAGATTATTTAACAGCACATCAATTTGACGTCGAAAAAGGAATTGTTGGCCGTGATACTGCATTTAAAGCAACCTATGCAAGTGGTAAGCCAGGTCCGGCGATTGCCTACTTGGCTGAATATGATGCACTCCCGGGAGTTGGGCACGGCTGCGGACATAACCTGATTGGAACAATGAGTGTCGGCGCTGGCGTCATTTTAAGTAAAATTATTGATGACATTGGCGGAACGGTTCATGTCTTTGGTACACCGGCAGAAGAGACAAACGGAGCGAAAGTCCCAATGAGTGAGCAGGGTGTATTTGATGGTATCGACGCAGCGATGATTTTACATCCGAATGATGTGTCGCAGGAAAGCGGCGACTCCTTGGCCATGGATGCGATTCAATTCGAATATCATGGAAAAACAGCACATGCTGCAGCTGCTCCGGAAGAAGGAATCAATGCACTAGACAGTGTGTTGCAATTATTTAACGGTATTAATGCATTAAGACAGCATGTCAAATCAGATGTCCGCATTCATGGTGTGATTGCGGAAGGGGGAGAGGCTGCCAATGTCGTGCCTGATAAAGCAGTTGCCCAATTTTATGTTCGGGCGGCAGATCGTTCTTACCTTAATGAAGTAGTAGAGAAGGTAAAAAATATTGCAGAAGGTGCTGCTTCAATGACAGGAGCAACATTGAATATATCCAATTACGAATTAAGCTATGATGATATGACGACAAATAAAGTATTATCCGATTTATTTACAGCCAATTTAAAAGAGACAAGCAGGCTTCCTGTTTACAGTTCAAAAGAAAGCTACGGCTCAATTGATATGGGGAATGTCAGCCAAGTGGTACCGGCAATTCACCCTTATATCGGCTTAAACAAAGCTGGAATTATTGCGCATACGAAAGAGTTTGCGGATCAAACCATTACAGAAGATGGCCATGCAGCTTTGTATGAAGGTGCATTATCTCTGGCAAAAACAGGCTATGATTTATTGGCAAGTGAAGATACGGTCCAAGCAATGAAAGAAGAATTCCATAAAAATGAAGAAGAGGCGTCCGTTTAGTAACTAGAAAACAGCTGGGGAAATAATCCTTCCCCAGCTGTTTTCTAGTTTAGAAGCGCTTCAATATCTGTTTCTATTGTATCCGGATTTTTTTGCGGACCAAATCGTTTTGCCACTTTTCCATCTGTATCAATCAGGAACTTCGTAAAATTCCACTTAATTTGTTCCCCTAAGATGCCTTTTTGTTCACTTGTTAAGAAGTCAAAAAGCGGGTGTGCATTTTTTCCTTTAACATCAACTTTGGAAAACATTGGAAAAGTGACCCCATAGTTTTTTTGACAAAATTGATTAATCTCTTCGTCTGCTCCCGGGTCTTGATGACCAAACTGATTGCATGGAAAGCCAAGTACTTCAAAGTTCTGTTCTTTATACTGGTCATGCAGCTTTTGTAAACCTTCGAACTGAGGGGTGAAGCCGCATTTGCTAGCTGTGTTTACGATGAGCAACACTTTCCCCTCATAATCGGACAGCTGTTTTTCTTCCCCGTCAATTGTTTTTGCTGAAAAATCATAGATTGTTGTCATATTGTATACCCCACCTCGAAAAATGATAAGATGTAGATGCATCAAAATAATGCCATTTGTATTATAACAAGAAAGGACGTTTATTTGTGACTGAAATGATAAAAAAGATGCCGCTAAAAAATGCAGAACAAGATGCTTTTTTACGTTACCTCACTACTACTGATTTACCCGATATTTTAGAATTGCAAACGGTAGTTTATGAAGCATTGGAAGATAAAGCAAGATTAGCAACCTTAGATGAAGCCGAGTTCCGTTCTATTTTAGAAGGAGAGCCGCTGATGGTTGGTATTTTTCATCAGGAAAAGCTGATTGCTTTCCGCGCGTTTCTGAATCCAGTTGCAGATGAAGAAGGGTTAGGAAAGGATATTGGTTTGACAAAAGAACATGCTGCAGAAATCATCTATTCGGAGATTTCCAATGTACATCCAGATTACCGTGGCAATCATTTACAAACTAAAATGGGCGAATTTATGATGGAGCAATTAGATACAACCAAGTTTCGCTATATTTTAGCGACCGTTGCGCCCGGGAATATTCCGAGTATGAAGGATAAATTTGCATTAGGAATGCGTATTTATCAAGTAAAGGCAAAGTATGGCGGAAAGCTGCGTTATATTTATTGCAATGATTTAGCATTAAAAGATACCGGGTCGAAAGAACAAAGGGAAATAGATATAAAGGATATTGGTGGCCAAATAAAGCTGATAGAAGAAGGTTACATGGGGGTAGAGATGAAAAAATCAGACACTGACTGGATAATCGTTTATCAGAAATAATACAAAACAGGCTGGAGAATAGACTCTCCAGCCTGTTTTGTATCCTATATGGTTAAACGGTTGTTTGCTCCGGAAGTGTTTCGCCAATAGCTGCTAAGCGTTCTTGAATTTCTTCGGTGGATAAATCATGTTCTTTCACATAAAGGTTACGTGATGTTACACGGCATTCGTGTGTACATCCGCGTAAATATTTATGTTCATTTTCCTCAGAAGCAAGCATTTGTCGATTGCATTCCGGATTGGCGCAGTTTACGTAGCGTTCACAAGGTTCTCCGTCAAAGTAATCTTTTCCGATAATGATATGTTCTTTTTGGTTAACCGGAACGCTGATACGCTCATCAAATACGTAAAGCTGTCCATCCCATAATTCACCTTGCACTTCAGGATCTTTTCCATACGACACGATCCCGCCATGTAACTGACTGACATCCTCAAATCCTTCATCTTTCAGCCAGCCGCTGAATTTCTCGCAGCGGATACCGCCTGTACAATACGTAACAATTTTTTTATCTTCAAGCATTTCTTTGTTTTCTTGGACCCAATCCGGTAATTCACGGAAGGTCTTAATATCTGGACGGATTGCGCCGCGGAAATGTCCCAGATCATATTCATAATCGTTGCGGGCATCCAATACAACGGTATCTTCGTCCTGTAATGCTTCATAGAATTCTTTCGGCTCCAAATAGTTGCCGGTTGTTTCTAATGGGTTAATATCTTCTTCTAAACGCAGCGTAACTAATTCATTTCTTGGACGTACATGCATTTTTTTGAAAGCATGTTGATCATGCGCATCTACTTTGAATGTCATATCTTCAAAGCGGGAATCAGCATGCATATGCTCCATATATGCATTTGTCTGTTCTATCGTACCTGAAACAGTTCCATTAATGCCTTCTTCAGCTACTAAAATACGTCCTTTTAATCCAAGTTCTTTACAATATTGAAGATGCTCAGCCGCAAAAGTTTCTGGATCTTCAATATGCACATAGTTGTAATAAAGTAAAACTTGATATTCCTGATTTGTTTCCATTTGTTTACCACCTGTTCATTTATATTTGCAAGATACAAATGAGTCTGGTTTCGTTTATTCATTTTTCGTCTTGCAACTCATTATTCTACCACTTTTTTTAACTTGATTCCAGCCCCTGAATAGTATCATTAAAGGTTTGTGTCCGTATAGTGTCCAACTTTGTAAAATGGACTTAGTCGGAAGCATAGTCAATATGAACTTTTCTTCCATAAGATAAAGTATCTATGAAGGAAGGAGGCTGAACAAATGAGCGGATCATCCGATAAACCAGTGATGTCTGATAAATTAGTTGAAGTGATGGTGGATAGTGTCTTCCGGAAGAATGGGATCAAACCGGAAGAGGTGAAAAATAACCTATCTGAGAAGCAGCGTGAAATGTTAAAAGAAATGGTGACCGATTTAAAAGCACAGGTAGAGGAATTTCAGGAAAAAAGAAATGAATCCAAATCAGAATAATTTCTATAAAAATGTGAAGAAAATCCATTATTTCTTCACATTTTTTATAGGAGCATATTATATTTTTATGCTGCATATTGTCCTGAAATTTGGACTAGGTGATTTTGTTATTTTCCGTGTTCTTTGTGCGGGTGTACAGGAAGTATAGTTATCAATACCATAAATTAATTTAGAACTTGAAGAAAGGAGTGTTAGTCGATGTCTGTCTACAGAAGTAAAACAGAAAATACCAATCGTTTCCATGAGGACTTATATAGAGACGACTATGTGTGTCCTCCGAAAGAAAATGATTATGACTGTGACACAAATAATTATCAATCAGCACCAGCTTATCATGACAATTCCTTTAGCCCGAATTTTGGGGAGACCAATGTTGTTCAAACTGGAGATGAATATTCGTATATGGAGCAGGAATCTGCAGAAGTTATCTGGGTCAAAGAATCATGCAATATCACAGTAAGTTCAACCGATACGCAGATTGGTGCATCTTTGCAAGCCGCGCTGCAATTAGCCATTTCCATTGTTATTCGTTTATCTATTGCCGATTCTTCCGATGAAGATGAAATAGAACAAGAATTAATGCAAACAATCAGCGCCAGTCAGGTAAATAAACAAAAAATATTTATTTATAATACAAAAGATGCAACCGTGACAACTGCGGATACGGATATTTCAGTAAATATTCAGTTGCTTTTACAAATACTCATTGCTTTGGTAATCATGATTGATATTCTGTAATCCAAATATGGTGTAGAAAGGAGTGTTGAAAAAAATGATGCAAAAAAAAGAGTGGAGAGCCTTAGATTACTGTGATGACAATCAAAATAATCAAGCAGATGTAGACGAAGCAGCCAAACAACAAAGCTTAACAAAGCAGTCTTCCGAGGAATGGATTATTATCAAGGACTCTGAAGGAGTAACGGTAACAACCACAGATACGCAAGCAGCAATCAACTTACAAGTAGGGATTGAAGTAGCTATTGCCGTTGTGCTCAGTATAACATTAGCTGATTCGGATAAGGCAAAGGCTGTTTTCCAGGATTTAGACCAAGTGATGAAAACGAAACAAAGCAACCGTCAAAAAACCATTGTTGAAAAATCAAAAGACGTCAATATAACAACCACAGATATTGATGTTGCAATCAATGTTCAACTGTTAATTCAATTGCTGGTGGCAATCGTAGTCAGTCTGGATATTTTATAAGCTTTTTGTGCGGGAAAAAACAGGGATAATCTTTTGATATGAAACTCTCTTTATAGAACTTATAAAGGGAGTTTCATTCATGAAGAAGTGTATACCATGGTAGCATCTTATCTTTTTTGAAAGGGAACGATTTTCGAATTCCTATTTTTAGCATTTATAAAAATAAATGGTTTTTATGAACGAAGATGCTGTCTCTATATGAAAACGCTTCTTCCGTTGAAAAACGTCGAATTTTGTTTGATAGTATACGTTGATATTTACTTGCAATTTTTTATGAAAGGGGTTAAAATAATAATTGCAAAAGGTAATTGGAGTTACAAGAATACTTTACGATCTCTTTTTCAAGACGGTGTAAAAGTATTTAGTTTCAATGACTTTGCATATCTTGTATAAGGAGGTCATGTTAATGACTGGTAAAGTAAAATGGTTTAATGCAGAAAAAGGTTTTGGTTTCATCGAGCGTGAAGACGGAGACGACGTATTCGTACACTTCTCTGCAATTCAAGCTGAAGGATTCAAAACACTTGAAGAAGGTCAAGATGTTGAATTCGAAATTGTAGAAGGCAACCGTGGCCCACAAGCTGCAAACGTTGTTCGTCTTTAATTCGAATACGAATGATATAAACGAATGAAAAAACCTCGAATGTTTTCTAGAGACATTCGAGGTTTTTAAAATGGCTGAAAAGTATTTTGTTATAGAGGATGTTCAAAAAATCCAATAAAAATGACGCGGCGAATTTCTGCGTTGACTAGCAAATTCCAATACTCACGTATATAGGGCATAGAGGAACTTCTACTAAGAACGCCCACGTCGTGTGGGCAACGTAGAAGTCACCACAACACGCGAGAAGTCCGTTTGGAAAAAGCTCGTCGCCTTGAACTTCCGACGCACAAATGTTTCCGGTGGGGCGAGTAATCGCAGTCCCAGGACGTGCTAGTGTCGGTGTTGCGACAACGCTTTTCGATGGGGTGAGTAATCGCAACCCCAGGACGTCGCGTTCTTAACCGACTTGGTCCTATTTATCAGACTTTTTGAACACGCACTTATAGTGTCATTTCTGCTTCATGTGCGAGTAATTTAATTAACGCTTGCGTTCCGCTGTCTGCCTCGCCCATATCAGCTAAATCTTTATAAAGATTTAGTGCCAACTCCAGCCCAGGTGCCGGCATTCCCATATTGTGAGCTGATTCTAAGGCGATCTCCATATCTTTAATAAAATGTTTTACATAAAATCCGGGCTCATAATCTTTTTCAATCATTCTTTTACCTAAATTGGATAAGGAAAAGCTTGCAGCAGCTCCGGTAGAAATCGTGGCGAGTACTTCTTCTGCATCTAATCCGGCTTTTCTTGCATAAAGAATGGATTCACAAACGCCAATCATATTTGTTGCAATCGCAATTTGGTTGGCCATTTTTGTATGCTGTCCTGCTCCTGCCGGTCCAAGTAACGTAATTCTTTCTCCGAGAACACGGAAAATCGGAGCGACTTCATGGTAGGCTTCCTTGTCTCCGCCAACCATAATTGCCATCGTTCCATTTTTTGCACCGATATCTCCCCCGGAAACTGGTGCATCTAAAGCGGTGAAACCTTTGTTTTTTGCCTCTTCGTAAATTTCAATTGCCAAACTGGGCTTGGACGTAGTCATATCAACGACATAAGCCCCTTTTTTGGCATGATTTAAAATACCTTGATCTCCAAAATAAACATTTTGTACATCCACCGGATAACCAACCATTGTAATAATCACATCACTTGCCTGAGCTACACTGGCCGGGTTCTCATGCCAATCTGCGCCAAGTTCCAATAGTTCTTCTGCTTTTGATTTTGTTCTGGTGTAAACATGCAGGCTATAGCCGGCATTCATCAAATTTTTAACCATGCTTTTCCCCATAACGCCTAAACCAATAAAACCGATTGATGCTGTTGATGCAGTTACCATTTTATCCGTCTCCTTTGTAAAAATATTTATCTTAAGCTTGTCACGAAAATTGGCAAAACGCAACCATTTTTAAAGGAACAACTTATCTAATAATAGCATAAAATATATTTTAATGATCAAACGAAACTTGGTAACGATTGCCGTGAATCGAATTATGCTGGTTACATATAGTATAAAATGATTTCATGATATAAAAACAGCAGTTTGCTCAAGGATGGACAGAAGGGGGAGAAAATAATGAAAGTAAATATGGAACAGCTGAAGCAGCGTCTGCTTGCAAGACAAGAGGAGTTAATTGAACGGGTAAATGAAAAGACAGAAATGAAATATGAGTTCAGTCAGGAGGTAATAGGTGAATTATCCAATTATGATAATCATCCTGCTGATACAGGAACGGAGCTTTTTGAACGGGAAAAGGATAGTGCTCTGGAGCGGCATGCTGAATCGGAACTAGAGGACATCAATAAGGCAATTCATGCGATGGAAGAAGGAACTTATGGAATTTGCAAGGTATGTGGAGGAAATATTGAACCGGAACGGCTGGAAGCTTTACCAACTGCAGATTGTTGCAAGCAGCATGCCGAGCAGTGGGCATTCCATGGGGAAACAACCCCCAAAGAAACGTTTAAAGTAAGGGAAGATGGCGGTGAGAACAGCTGGGAAGATGTACAGCAATATGGAACTTCCAGTTATACCCCGGATTATCACGACGGTACCGGAATTCCAGAAGATGGGCAAGAAAGTTCCGATAATATAGAAGTGGAAGACTTTCTAGGCGCAGATATAGAAGGGAAGTATACAGGAGTTATGCCCAATCATGAAGCGTATGAAGATGCACTGGATAAAGAAGAAGAGTGATGGAATAAAATAACCCCCGGACACTGTTTCCTAATCAGGAAGCTCATTTGTCCGGGGGTTCTAAAGAAAATTTAGATATCAATCTATGGGTTCAATTATGTTTGTAATTGTATCCGTAATAAAAAAGTTATTCAAAACTCCAACGATAACTAAGGTTATTATAAATGACACAATCGTAAAATAAAAACTCAGCTTTGTTTTTTCTTGGATAAGTGCATACATCATATGAATTAAAGGGTTAACATACATTATAATGATAAACAAAAAAGTGATAAAGGCTATGCCCCATGGAAAAGTTCCGTACGATCCTGTTTCTATAATTTGTATTCCTCTGGAAAGTATATCCCATAAATCAATCTTAACAATTCCTAACAGAGATAATATAGCTAAAGCAACAAATAAACCAGTAAATGGTACAAGAGTCCCTGTATAACGAGTAAATTGATGTATAAAAGAAATAGGGTGCTTTACAAGTTTAAATGTAGTAAAGTTCGCAATGAGTCCGGCAAAGAAAAGAATGATAAAAATAAGTATTCCCTTCAGGATAGTGGAGAAAAAAGGTACATAATTGCTTAATGATTCATTACTTCCAAAGGAACGAGTATCGTTAAATAATGTATTAAGAATTCCGTAAAAAAATAATACAGTAGCAAGTGACAATATAATTGCCGTAATAATAGAATTTGTCACATGCGACTCATTATCTTTAAAAGCAACGTTTGGGTTTTTAATTCGAGTAATAAAATAATTCCAGTAGTTATTGGACCCTGTTTTTACTTTCTCGAACGTTGCATTGAACTGAGATGCTTCGGAACTCGCTTCGGATGTTGTAGCACTTTCTTGTTGAGGTGTTTCCGTATGTACCTCTGCATTCCTTTCTGTTGATGTACTTTCCGGTTCACCCTGTTGGTGCAATGGGGAGCCGCAATTCGTACAAAACTTTCCTTCCTCCGTTTCTTGATTACACGATGGGCAAATCAAAAAATCACTTCCTCTCTCAATAATTCTGCAAGATAAGGAAAAATCTTGCTTTAATAGTTCATTATATATGATTTTTAAAGGAATAGGTAGAGGATTAAGTTGATTATCCTCATTTTCATGAACGATTTTAACGCTTTATTCATTTAACATAAAAAAAGAGCAGTTTGCCAGCAAAATGCCGGTAAACTGCTCTTCATGATGTTCTTTATCCTTGTTGGTTTTCCTGCGGTTGGTTTTCTTTCAATTCATCCATTTTCAAGGTAATGGAATGCAATTCTCCATCCCGAGCAAACTCGATTTCTACATGTTCTCCGGCTTGACCTTGATCAAACAATTCTTTCCGCAAATCAATAATGGATGTGACAGGATTGCCATTTATTTTTGTAATGACATCAAATTGCTGCAAGTCTGCATTATCTGCTGGTGAACCAGATTGGACATTAGCAACAACCATACCGCCTTCTATATCTTCAGGCAACGAAATTTCTTGTTGATATTCCGGTGGTACCTGGCTTAATGGGGCGGTGGAAATGCCGATTAATGGGCGGGATACCTCGCCGTCTGTTTCCAGTTTGTCAATGATTGGCAATGCCTCATCAATTGGAATAGCAAAGCCGATACCTTCTACCTGGCTTTGAGAGATTTTCATGGAGTTAATTCCGATGACATCCCCGTTCTCATTCACTAATGCGCCGCCGCTGTTACCAGGATTGATAGCTGCATCTGTTTGCAGAACCTCTGTGACCCAATCCGGAGCGCCATCTCCGTTTGTATCCACTTCTACATTACGATTTAATCCGCTGATAATCCCTCTTGTGACACTATTATTAAATTCCATTCCAAGCGGGTTACCAATAGCCATAACCGTTTCTCCGACTTCCGCATCTTCATCAGAACCCATATTAGCTACTGTATCGACATATTCTCCATCGATTTCAAGCACAGCCAAATCGGTTAAAGCATCTGTTCCAAGCACGGTCGCATCTACTTGATGTTCATCATCCAGAGCTACTTGCAGCTGCTCAGCGCCTTCTACCACATGGTTATTCGTGATAACATATGCTTTTCCATTTTCTTTTTTATAGACGATGCCAGAACCAGTTCCTGCTTCCTCACTATCGTCCCATAAGCTTTGCTGTTGCATATTAATGATTCCTACAACAGCTTGCGATACTTCTGAAATATCCGTAGAGACATCTGCGTCGTCAGAAGCAATTGTAGGAACAATGGATTCGGAAGTATCAGATGATGCACTTTCTCCTCCTGATGAGTCCGAAACGCCTTCAGAAGCCGGCAATAATTGATTCCCTAAGAGCAAAATAACGAGTATGGAAGAAACAATACCGCCAACTGCTCCACCTAAAAAACCGCTGAACCAACGTCTTGATTTTTTGGCTCTTTGCGGCTTCTGTTCCGGTGAAGCAGCATATGTTGTCTGTTGTTCGTCTATTGTTCTATTTTGCTCCGATTTATTTGTATGCACTGTCGATGCTTCATCCGTTGAAGGGTCATTTTTATTTTCGAAATCATTCGATACATCATTATTTCTTTCATTTTCAAAATCATTATTACTCATTGTAAAGCACCTCCAAGTTATTTGATTTAATTTCATTATAGTATGGAGCAAGGGTAATCCTTTGGTATAATTGTGTAAAAACTGTGTAATCTTATCCCCGGTTTGTCAGATATGGGGTATTCATGTGAAAATAAATAGTATAAAATAAAAAATTGTAAATAAAGGGGTTAATCCCCTTTTTATTAGAATTACCCATTCTGCTTTTTATAATAAACATAAAAATAAGAATAATACGATATGTCATAATGCCGCAGTTGCCGGTATTATGGGAATTTGTTGGAGCAGTGTCTTTTCAAATCTGTAGATGGTAAACTACAATGTAGTACAGGGCGAAAGAGGTGGAAAATACATGTCTTATCACATTGGGTTGGTAGAAGATGATAAAAATATACAAGATATTGTGGATGCTTATTTGAAAAAAGAAGGGTACCAGATAACGGTCCTGGATAATGCGGAAGATGGCTGGGCATTATGGGAAAATAACCCGCCGGATATGTGGGTGTTAGATATCATGCTTCCGGGAATGGACGGTTATGAATTTTGTAAGAAGATCCGTAATGAAAGTGATGTTCCCATCATTATTATTTCTGCTAAAGATGAGGAAATTGACAAAATTCTAGGTCTGGAGCTAGGTAGTGATGATTATTTAACAAAACCATTCAGCCCAAGGGAACTTATCGCTCGTATCAAAAGATTGTTTAAACGGGTACAGCCGAATTCTGTTGATAAGGAAGCGGATGACCGGGTAAAGGTAGATCAACTTCTTGTTTATAAAAATGAACGCAGAGTATTTTTTGAAGGGATAGAATATGAAACAACAGCAAAAGAATACGACATGCTGCTGTTGTTGGCGGAGAATCCCAACCGTGCTTTTTCCCGGGAAGAACTGCTGGTAAAAGTATGGGGCGATGATTATTTTGGCAGTGACCGTGCCGTAGATGATTTAATGAAACGAATCCGTAAAAAGATGGAAGATATTCCTCTGGAGACCGTATGGGGATTCGGTTATCGCTTAAGAAAAGATGAGGAAGCATAATAATGAAATTACAATCGCAATTAAATGCTGCGTTCACAGCGTTGCTGCTTGTTATCATGACAACAGCCGGGCTGGTTATTTACTCCCTTGTTTTAGATGTGCTCATACAGGATGAACAGCGCCAGCTTGAAGAAACGGGTGAATTACTGATCAGTTTTCTTTCGGAACAGTATGAGGACGCAAGTGAATATCGAAATATTGATGCCTTTTTACAAGATCAGGATTTGCAGTTGTTTTTATATGACAGGAATTTAGATACGGTTTTATTTTCGACCATGTCTATTTCTGTCGTGAATGAGTTTTTCGAGGAAAATGATTTTGAGAATAGTGATGAAACACTTTGGCAGCACGGGAATGATCGTTTTGTAACGCAACGAATCATTTTCTCTCCAGAACAGTCAGGGATGGAATTGATTTTATTAACTCCCATCAATGATTTAAGAGCAGTACAGCAGAACTTTTTCTTCCGCTTAGCTTGGGTATTTTTAATTGGTGCTTTAGCGGCGGTAATTTTAAGTTATTATATGACGAATAAGCTGGTTACCCCGTTATCCTTGTTGAAGAAAGAATTAAAAAAGGTAGAAAATCGCCAGTTTGATCAAATGAAGCGAATTCGGGCTACCGGAGAGATAAAAGAAGTGGAACAAAGTGTCTATGAGATGTCACAGACACTGGAGCAATATATGAACTCGCAGCAAACCTTCTTCCAAAATGCAAGCCATGAGCTGAAAACGCCATTGATGACGATTCAAGGTTATGCAGAAGGAATCCGTGACGGTATCTTTGATGAAAAAGATACGGAAAAAGGATTAGATGTCATGGTTACAGAGGTGAACAGGCTGAAGAAAATCATTAATGAAATGATTTTACTTGCCAAATTAGACTCCCAGCCGGATGTGTATGAAGAAACAGAAATTGATGTACAGGCGTTTGTTGATGGAATTGTGAGCAAAGCATTGCCGATCGTTAATGAAAATAACTTGGATCTTCATCAGAAGGTGGATGGTTCGATCACGTTGCATGCAGATGAAGAAAAACTGTTGCGGGCTGTTTCCAATGTTGTATTTAACGCCATCAGGTATGCTTCAGAAGAGGTATCCATTCATGTGTATAAGAAAAAGAATGATATCTATTTTGATATTGAGGATGATGGAAAAGGAATTTCTGAAGAAGATATGGACAAGATATTCCACCGGTTTATCAAAGGAAAAGGGGGAGAAACTGGTTTGGGACTGGCTATCGCCCGTGCGATTATTGAACAGTCAAATGGTAAAATCTACGCTGGACAATCGAAAAAATTAGGCGGAGCGAAATTTACCATGTGCCTTCCGGTTTCCAATAAGCCGAAAGGGAATAAAAAAGTTAAATCGTAGAGAGTGAAGAAAAGACTTCTTTCTATGCCTGATAACAGAACAGGTGCGAAAGAAGTCTTTCTATAGGATAAAGTGGATATTTACTGTCCATTTGACCGTATGCGACGTCATTTTTGAGTTTCTTTTATGCTTAGAAAGGGTATCTTATAAATCAGTTTCCTTGTGATGTAGCAGCGTTGCGTTCTTCTTTTTTCCATTTGTGGTAATTGTAGAAGATTTCAATAAGAAACAATATAGTGAAAAAAATAATCAACATTATATTATACATTGTTGCAAATTCTGATAGGAAAAAGATGACGAGCAAAGCGGCAACCACAAATGGGATAGCCCATAGGTTTCTTTTGAATCTGCGCCGGTAAGTTAAACGGAAGAAGTTGAATACTGTTCCATCGTCTTTTTTCTCCAGGTTTCTACTAGCAAAAAACATGATGAGAATAACGATAACTACAGGTGTACAGGAGATGAGTATCTGTGTCCACATGTAAAAAACATCCTTTTTGAAAATCTTTTGTGCATTTTAACACAGAATATCCTGTTATAATAATTCATGTGAAATAGACACATGCTAATAAAGAAAAACAATTTTACAATGTTCTACATTATATGATATAATAAATTGGTTTTACATTCGATATGTTAGAGGAGCGTACTATTTATGCAATTAAGAAATGATATTCGTAATATCGCGATTATTGCACACGTTGACCACGGAAAAACAACATTAGTGGATCAACTATTAAGATATTCTGGAACTTTTCGGGAAAATGAACACGTCGATGAGCGTGCGATGGACTCTGGAGATATAGAACGTGAACGCGGGATTACGATCTTAGCTAAAAATACAGCTGTAAAATACGAAGATTCGATGATTAATATCCTTGATACACCGGGTCACGCCGACTTTGGCGGTGAGGTTGAGCGTATTATGAAAATGGTTGATGGTGTTGCCTTAGTCGTTGACGCTTATGAAGGAACGATGCCGCAAACACGTTTCGTATTGAAAAAAGCTTTGGAACAAAAATTGACACCAATTGTGGTATTAAATAAAGTGGACCGTCCCAATGCTCGTCCGGGAGAGGTCGTTGATGAAGTATTAGATTTATTTATTGAACTTGGCGCAGACGATAACCAATTGGAATTCCCGGTTGTTTATGCTTCTGCATTAAACGGAACATCCGGTTTAGAACCAGATGATCAGCAGGAAACAATGGACCCAGTCTTTAACACCATTATGGAGCATATTCCTGCACCGGCTGATACAAGAGAAGAACCGCTGCAATTCCAAGTAACGTTATTAGATTATAATGATTATGTCGGACGAATTGGTGTTGGACGAGTTGTTCGTGGATCTATCAAAGTAGGGCAGCAGGTTGTAGTATTAAAAGAAGATGGATCACAAAAATCCTTCCGTGTCTCCAAACTATTTGGTTTTATCGGGTTAAAACGGGTTGAAATTCAGGAAGCTGTTTCTGGAGATATTGTAGCACTGGCTGGAATGGAAGATCTGAACGTCGGTGAAACCGTATGTCCGGCTGAGCATCCGGATCCGCTTCCTTGGTTACGTATTGACGAACCAACCTTGCAGATGACGTTTGTTGTCAATAACAGTCCATTCGCAGGGAAAGAAGGAAAATATATTACTTCCCGTCGTATCGAGGAACGTTTATTAAAAGAATTAGAAACCGATGTAAGTTTACGTGTAGAACCAACCAGCTCACCGGATGCCTGGACGGTTTCTGGACGCGGGGAACTACATCTGTCTATTCTTATTGAGAACATGCG
The DNA here is from genome assembly GCF_900166635.1 of Oceanobacillus timonensis. NCBI lineage: Bacteria > Bacillati > Bacillota > Bacilli > Caryophanales > Bacillaceae > Oceanobacillus > Oceanobacillus timonensis. The sequence goes on along the minus strand of NZ_LT800497.1, from coordinate 3,538,820 downwards.
TCGTGAAGGTTATGAACTGCAATTATCAAAACCGGAAGTAATCATCAAGGAAATCGATGGCGTCCAATGTGAACCGATGGAACGTGTGCAAGTAGATGTTCCGGAAGAGCATACCGGTTCTATCATGGAATCCCTAGGAGAACGTAAAGGCGAAATGCTCGATATGGCTAACCAGGGAAATGGGCAAGTTCGTATTGAGTTCAAAGTGCCGTCTCGAGGACTTTTGGGATATACAACCGAATTTATGTCGCAAACACGTGGTTACGGAATTATTAACCATACATTTGATGCATTTGAACCTGTTATTAAAGGACAAGTAGGCGGACGCCGTGAAGGTGTGCTTGTTGCACTTGAAAAAGGAAAAGCTTCCACTTACGGTATTATGAACTTGGAAGACCGCGGTGTTATCTTTATTACGCCTGGTACGGAAGTGTATGAGGGCATGATTGTTGGGGAGCACAACCGTGAAAATGACTTAACAGTTAATATCACGAGAGAAAAACACCTGACGAACGTGCGTTCTGCAACCAAAGACCAGACAGCAACGATTCGTAAAACTAAAGAAATGTCGCTGGAGGAAGCATTACAGTATTTAAGTGATGACGAGTATTGTGAAGTGACACCGGAAACGATTCGTCTCCGTAAGAAAATCCTTAATAAGAACGAACGTGAAAAAGCAGCAAAAAGAAAATAAAAAACAAAATGCAGGCAGATTTCATTAAGAAATTTGCCTGCATTTTCTTTTTTAAGATTTAAAATAGCGCAGTAAAGCGGATATCGATAAAACGACTATCAAAACAACACCTATCCCGCCTAAAATAAAAAACATTAAGAAGTGCATATCTCAAGCCTCTTTCTGCATATATGCCATTTATTTTATTTTAACATAATAATCAGAATTCTTCAGTAACAGGAAGTATTTGAATGATTGAAAAGTAAAATTTCATATGATTTAATGGGAAAGGATAACAATTATGTCAGTATTTTGGTGTGAGTTTTGGTTAAAAAGTATCTTTACTGAAGAAGCAATACAATATGAGAAATCGTAAGGGGAGTATTGTGTGAATACGTTTGTTAGATACCTGCTATTATTTATTATCACTTGTCTATTTTCGGTTATCATAATAAATTTCGAACCCTTTAATGGCTTCCAATATGGGTGGCTTTACGAGGCAATCACAATGGGTGTTTTGGTTGGGATTTCCTATTATATAATATTTCAAGGGACAAAACCTAAAGCTAATGACAAATAATCATTTTTTAGTAATAAAAATGCGGAGGAGCACAATTGATTTCCTCCGCGTTTTTATAATTGAAATTTAGAAAAGGAATACTTTTTTATCGTGAAATCTGCCTGCATTTTTCTTTTTCAAGATTTCACATAACGTAATAAATCGATTATCGATGCAACCAAATACATCATGATACTTGGTCACATGAAGGTTAAAAGGAAAGGAACAAGAAAAGAAACCACCACAGCACTGATGGTCATCGATAAAACACTGATCGCTCCTTCGATTCTTCCGTTTTCTAATGCTTTTGCTGTGCCAATCGCGTGGGAAGCTGTTCCGATACTAAGTCCTTTGGCAATTGGATGATGAATTCGGCACACTTTCAAAATAACAGGACCAAACATGCCTCCGCTGACACCAGCTATCATAACGAATACAGCAGCCAGTGAAACATTTCCGCCAACTGTATCTGTAATACTGATAGCGATGGGTGTGGTGACGGATTTGGCAGCCACCGACTGTATCAGCCAATGTTCAAACCCAAACAGCTTCGCCCCCAATGTTCCAGTAATCACACCAGTTAGAGAACCGGCAAATATGCCGATACTGATTGCGCCGGCATATTTTTTAATTAAATGAATTTCCCTATATAAAGGAACTGCGAGCGAAACAACAATAGGACCAAGAAGCAAATCAATCCACTGTCCGCCAATCATATATGTTTCATAAGGTATACCTGTTAAAAATAAAAACAGGACAATACTTGCCGTACACAGAAATATAGGCATGGTGAACGGATTTGGTTTCCTGCTGTGTAATTTCTTAGAAAAGTGGTAAAGGAATAATGTTCCTGCAATCATCGTAATCCCGATAAAAAAACTACTCATGGGACGTCACCTCTTTTTTAAGAAAGAAATTCGTTACAATTCCGCTAATACCGATAACCATGAAGGTACTTATCATAACTAATAAAATGGTGAGACTGCCCTTACCATAAAAAAAGCTTAAGTACTCAATAACACCTACAGTAACCGGGATAAAGAAAAAGGGAATATCTTTTAACAAGAAATCAACGCCGGATTGAATCCATGCTAATGGAACAATTTTTAAAATAAGCAGGATGAAAAGGAGCAACATACCAATAAGACTGCCAGGTATACGGAGTGAAAAAAAGTTTTGGATAAACTCTCCTATATAATTAAAAAGAAATAAAATACCAATTTGCAAAATCATAATGAAATACTTCACAATAAACCCCCATTGTCAATTTACATTTTCAGACCCCATTAGACATTATCTTTAAAAAACAGGATACTATCCATTTTATTCGAAAATGGGGCATTCGCCAAGGTTTCTTTAAGATAATCTGTGTTGTCTCTTCCACTTTAACGCATGAAAAACCAGCTCGGGCGCTTCTAAAATCGAGCGCCAGAGCTGGTTGTGAATCCATTCGTATTAATCAACCATATTACTTTTCTTTGTTTTTAAATAAGCTTTATGAACCTTTGGTGCAATCCATGGCCGGAAGGTGTATCCTAACAGAATGAATATAACTGGGAAAATGGCCAGCATTGCAAATCGGTTAAATACGACAGACCATACAATTCCGCCGGTTGCTTCTCTCAGAATATCGATGGCATACGTAAACGGCAAGAATGGATGAATAGCCTGGAAGAACTCCGGTGCTACTTGAATCGGGAACATTCCGCCGCCGCCCGATAATTGCAAGATCATAAAGATAATTGCGATGGCTTTTCCGACGTTTCCAAATAGGGAAACCAGCGTGTATACAATAATCATAAACGCTAACGCAATCAACACACTAAAGAGTGTAAAGTAAAAAGGATGTGCCATATAAGCATGTAATATAAAGATATTACCAAGGGAGGCAATGATTGCTTGAACTATGGCGACGATTAAGAATAACGTCATCCGGCCGAGATAAATATCCCGTAAGCTGAATTCCTCTCTATTTTTATCTTTTAGTTCTGTGGTAATTAAGTTACAAAGCAATAATGCACCAACCCAAAGTGCAAGCACAGTATAAAATGGTGTATTGGCTGAACCATAGTTTGGAATTGCAAAGAGTTTTTCTTCATCCAGCTGCACTGGACGAGAGAAATATTCTGTCTCATCACTCAGGTCATTTTGCAATGCGCCAATCAATTCTTCGATAATCTGATCGTCTTCCATCTGTTTTATCCGATCATAGGCATTTTGAATATCTTCTTTATATCCGGGCCAATCATCACGGATAAAGTCTGCCATTTCACCAATGGACTCTTGAGCTTCGGGTAAATTATCCTGTACAAGGGAATTTAATTGTTTATATTGTTCAATTAAGTCATCCATATCATTATTCACAAAACCAGCTAAATTATTTACTTCATCTTCTAAATGCGGCATATCATTCTGGAAGAAAGAGCTTGCTGCATCTACACCATTTTTAAATTCAGGGAAGTGTTGATTGACGGTATCAGAGATATCGCTGAACTCTTCTTCATAGTACGGTAAATTCTCATTTAAAAGGTTTAAATAATACTGTGAATCATTAACTACAGTTGCTGCTTCCGATAAATAATCAGATGCTAAATCGGTATAATCCAATGCAGCATTTAATTTGGAATCTGCATCATTTAACCTGTTTTCTAAAGTAGTGAAAGCATCATTCACAAACGGATCCAATGTGTCTTCGTTAAAGGATTGTAATGATTCCAGATTATTTACTGCATCATCTTTCACATCTTCTAATTGATCAAGGTCAAAATCGCCATTTTCCAGATAGTCGATCACGTTATTTAATTGAGAACTGTCGCCTTCAAGTGTGTCTCGAATAGAATCCAATTCCTCTTTATTCTCTGGAGCTTCTAATAAATCAAGCGAGTTCTGCGTACTTGTAATAGAAGACTGCAGACCTTCAATACTCTCCTGGACTGCTTGAATTTGCTCTTCTGCATATTCTGCTCTGTCCGGATTTTCCTTCATGGCAATTAATTCCGGCAGTTGCTGGATATTTCTAGTTGCAAGATCTATATTTTGATCTAACACAGTAGAAATTTCATCAAATGCGTTCATCGTATCTTCATGAAGGTCGCCAATTACCTGATCAATTTCCTCATCCCGTTGCTGTGTATCTGCACTATCATCAGATTGCTCGGCTTCTTCACTATCCTGTTCAGCATCTTCATCAGATTGCTCGGCTTCTTCACTGTCCTGCTCAGCATCGTCATCAGATTGTTCGGCTTCTTCACTGTCCTGCCCAGCATCTTCATCAGATTGCTCGGCTTCTTCACTATCCTGTTCAGCATCTTCATCAGATTGCTCGGCTTCTTCACTGTCCTGTTCTGCATCCTCATCAGATTGCTCGGTTTCTTCATTGTTCTGTTCTGTATCTTCTTCAGCATCATCTTCCTTATTCTCTGGATTTTCCTCGTTCTCGTCGTCTTGGGTCGTGTCTGGAACAAACTCTGCATTTGCTAAATCTTCTTTGACGCCATCGAAAGAGGACTGATAATTGTCTATTGCTTCATTTAAAGCATTCATATCTTCTTCTGTATAATTATCTTCTTCTATTTTGGTAAGCATATCTTCTAGTTCAGAAGAAAGCTCATTTCCCTGTTCTTTTGTTTCGTCAGCAGTATTGCTTAATTTTTCTACAGACTCATTTGTTTCCAGGTTACCAGAATCACCAAGTTCTTCTAAGATATCTCCCAACGGCTGTTTAGATTCATCCACGGAGTCTTTTATGTTATTTACAAAATCAGGAGTCGTCGATTCTTCTGATTCTAAGTCAAAAGAAGGAAGCCCATTGATTATTTCCTCCGCCTCGTTGACCCGGTTATGAATCAATTCTGCAACTTCATCTGTTGTCTGTTCGGCCTTATCTACAGTATCTTGCGCGCGATCAACTTGATCCTGATAATCACGAATTTGCTGATTAATCTCTGGAATCCGTTCTTGCACATCCGCTAACGTATCGCCGGCCGTAATGCTTGCATTATAAGCATCTTCCAGCCCCTCATTAATAGCAGGGAAATATTGCTGAATCGAACTGATTCGGGTGAGCGCATTTTCAATATCGGGCATCGACCCATTTAATTCAACGACGGCATCTCCAAGCCGGTTAATATCATCCAAGTGAGATTGAACTGTCAGAATCTGATCTCCGCCTTCTCTGATATTTGACTCATAATCCTGTAAGCTGTCCAATGTATCTGCATAGTTTTGGATATTATCCTGATCTTCGTCTAATTGAACAATCATATCTCCGGCTTCGTCGATATCATCTATATGGTCATGAAGATTATAAACAGCACTTTTAATTTTCTCCAGGATAGGAAGATTTTGTTCGAGTTCAATCCCGGCATTATTAAATTCTTCCAGTAATGTTTGAGCTGTTGTCTGTACAAATGTATCATTAATCGTTTCTGTGATTTGCGTAGCTCCGGTATCCGTCATTTTAGGAGCAATAGCATTGGTTTTTTCATTTACTTTATATTGTACATTTGCACTTTTAGGCTCATCATCAAGGATACTGGTTACATCTTCCGAAAAAGTCTCTGGGATGTGGATGGTTGCAAAGTATTCTCCCTTATAAACCTTCTCATCTGCTTCTTCAATCGAATCATCGAATTGCCATCCTAATGAATCGTTCTCCTTTAAATTGTCTATCAGTTCGTCCCCCATGTTAATGGATTCGCCTTCCACTTCTGTGCCGGTATCATCACTGACGACGCCAATCTGGATTCCTTCTGTGTTTGAATAAGGATCCCAGGATGCTTTTATATTAAACCAAGCATAAAAAGAAGGAAGGATTGCTAATCCAATAATCAAAATAAGAACAGAAGGAACACGAATAATGTTTTTCATGTCTTGTTTTGTAATTTTAAAAGCCTTTTTCACAAAAATTCTCCTCTTTTCCTGAATAATGAATGATAGAATATGTTAAAAATAATATCGTACATTTTGAATAACAGGTACACCGTATTTTAACCAATACTTTTATTCTTAGTATTCAACTTTTCCTAGAAGTATGGTATCATAAATATAAATGAATGACAATCAGTCAGTTTAAAAAAGGAGGTGTAGAGATGGCGAAAACGTCAAATAAAAAAGAACGTATCTTGGAGAGTGCTTATCGGATTTTTAAGGAGAATGGCTTGGAGGATACACGCGTTTCCCAAATTGTAAAGGAAGCTGGGATTGCTCAAGGTACTTTTTATCTGTATTATCAGAGTAAATTGGATGTCTTGCCGGATCTGGCGCAGCAAATTATTTCGAATTATACAAAATACCTCACTGAATATGGAGATTTAGACGCTGGACTGGATTATAACTTACGATTGGCAATCAACCGTATTTTTAAAACAAATCAAGAGGATCAGACAATTCCTTCGATTGTGTATGCAGGTATTACCAGAAGTGGAGATATCGATAAATGGAAGGTGATTTATCGTCCTCTATATGACCTTGTGGCAAACTACCTGGTGGCAGCTAAAAAGAGGGGAGACATTGGTACAGGTATCGATGCCGATTACTATAGCGAGTTTATTATCTCATTAATTGAATCTACAGCACGAGGCATGATACTGTTTCAACATACTCCGGAAGAGATTAAGAAATATAAAGAAGAACTGGCATCCTTTATATTGAACGCCGTATCTTGGGACCCGGTAAAAGTATTGTGAAATAAAGAAAAAACGTCGATTCCAAATATAGAATCGGCGTTTTTAATTGAAATATTTAACTTAATAATACTTCTTTTCTTCCTTCCAGTTGCAGCTTTTTATTTATTTTTGCATTTAAATCTGCAAAAACGTCAGGGTTATCTGACAAAGAAATACCGTACGACGGAATCATTTCTTTGATTTTAGGTTCCCATTTTTTAAAATGATGCGGGAAGCAGCGTTGCAGAACATCAAGCATCACATCAACCGAAACGGAAGCACCTGGTGAAGCGCCAAGTAAAGCAGCGATCGAACCATCTTCTGCAGTAATGACTTCGGTACCGAATTGAAGGGTGCCTTTTCCGCCTGCATCCGTGTCTTTAATTACCTGTACGCGTTGTCCGGCGACAACAATATCCCATTCTCCGGCCTTGGCATCAGGGATGAATTCACGTAACTCTTCCATTCTTTTTTCATCTGAGAGAAGAACTTGCTGAATAAGGTATTTCGTCAGTCCCATTTCTTTCGCACCGGCTGCAAGCATCGTTGTTAAATTATTTGGCTTGATGGATCCAAACAAATCCAAGTTGGAACCAGTTTTTAAAAACTTCGGTGAAAACCCTGCAAAAGGGCCGAATAATAAGGAACGTTCTCCATTGATGAATCGGGTATCCAAATGTGGTACAGACATTGGCGGAGCTCCAACTTTTGCTTTTCCATACACTTTTGCATGGTGTTTTTCCGCAACTTCCGGGTTATTACAAACCATAAATAATCCGCTTACCGGGAAGCCGCCGATATGTTTTGATTCCGGAATATTCGTTTTCTGTAGTAGCGGAAGACTTCCGCCGCCAGCTCCAATAAACACAAATTTCGCTTTGTGGTAAGAAACTTTGCCATTGAATAAATTTTTCACTTTCACTTCCCAAAGGTTATCCTTAGTCCGGGCAATCGATTCTACCTCATGTTTAAAGTAAAGTCTTGTTCCCTGGTCTTCCAGTTGATTAAATAACTTCCGCGTTAAACTGCCAAAGTTAATATCTGTTCCTGAATCGATTTTTGAGGCAGCAATAGGTTCACGCTTATCGCGGCCATCCATCATGAGTGGAATCCAATCTTTCAATGTTTCTTCGTCATCTGTGATTTCCATACCTTCGAATAATGGATTGTTTCGCAGTGCTTCTACCCGTTTTTTTAGAAATTCCACATTTTTTTCACCTTCTACAAAGCTGATATGTGGTAACGTTTGAATAAATTCATCTGGATTATCCAGCACGCCTTGTTCAACAAGGTAAGACCAATATTGTTTTGATAATTGGAATTGTTCATTTATTTTTACAGCTTTTGTCGTATCAAGGGAGCCATCCGGCTGTTCCGGTGTATAATTCATTTCACAAAGCGCAGAGTGACCTGTCCCGGCATTATTCCATGCATCAGAACTCTCCTGTGCTGTTTGGCCAAGCTTTTCAAAAACATTAATCTGCCATTCAGGCTGCAGTGTTTTTAATAAGGAACCAATCGTGGCACTCATGATTCCACCGCCGATTAAAATGACATCTGTCTGATTCGTATCTTTCCTCATTATTGTCACAAACCTTCCTAATCTGAAATTCTTGCATGTATACTCTTACAAAATAGAATTCTCAAAAAATAGTAATTCAGTTATAAAAAATGTTCCCGTACTTATTCATTATACTCTTTTTTGATGAAAGAAAAAAGATGTTTGAAGGAATAGAGTAATTAAAAGTTTGAAAGAAGACAGAAAGGGAGCAGCATTTCCACTAAATAAGAAACTGCCGAAACAGCTGCAAAGTGCGGCAATTTCGGCAGTTTGAAGTGCGTGTTTAGCTGTGGTCTCGAAAAAGAGGAAGTGTACAACATCTGAATGAGCCGCCGGATTTAATAATTTCAGAAAATGGAACTTCTATAATATGGTATCCAAGTTTTGTTAATATATCATTCACCCGTTTATTTTCAGGAAGGCTGATTATTTTTTTATTTCCAATAGACAGGACATTTGGTGCCATATGAAACTGTTCTTCTCTGGTTACCTCGATGAAGGTATAGTGTTTCTTCAATAGGTGATAGGCGTCTTTGCTTATTCCATCCAGATAAATTAACGCATGTTTATCCTCCAGGATATTCAATGTGCAATCCAAATGCAGAATGTTCTCCTGTAATGGAATAGCTGTTACCTCCATATGTGGAAATTGCTCGCGAAGATAGTGAACAGCTGCCTGTTCTGTACGTTGACTTAGTCCAATCCAGATATGATTGTTATCAATGATCACATCTCCGCCCTCTATTGTGGTTCCGGGGAAAGTATGATAATTTAACTGGCCGGCATCCAGCCGGTTCTTTAAAATACTGCTTTCTGCTTTCCGAATATCCCGTTTCATCGTAGCAATAAAAAAATGATCGTGGAGGACGAAACCGATGTCCCGTGTGAAAACTTGCTCATTTAAGTCCGATTTCGGCGGGAGCACAATTACCTTTGATCCATGATCTTCTAATGTTTTTATAAATAAAGCATGCTGTTCCATCGCTTTGTTTATATTGATATTATCTTTGGCATAATAAGCTTGGGTTTCGTTGATAACGGTTGTAATTTTCATATAGTCCGGCGGAACAACAATGACTTGATGTAAAGGGTCATACTCATTTTGACAATGGATTGCAGTGATTTCTTTTTCCTTTTTTACCATGTTGACTTAGCCCCCAATTCTACTGTCAGAAGTACGCTTCTAATGTTCATTATAATGTGTGTTCAAAAAGTTGCCAATATTTTCGGTGGGGCGAGTAAGCGTAGCACCAATCATTTTTGCAGGCAGGTAACTGCCATGATCTTCATTTAGCTTTTCAAATGATAACCAGCCTGCAGTAACGTATAGGTGCTGCGGATGGCAGTTTTGGAGACAGGACTTCGTGTTATCAGTCTGGCGGATGCTTTCAGAGGCATTTTCATTGCATCTGAAAAGCGTTCATATATGAAAAACGGGGCAATGCATCATATAAAAAATCTCCTCGTCAGCGCAATGAAAAACGGGAGATTTTATACTTCCTTCTTTTTCTTTCGGGAGTTTTTTTCGTTTGGAATGTACTTCGAATAGTATACTGCAAAAATAAGACACACTAGAGCAAGCCCCCATGCAGCAACGCCGCTCCAATAAAGTTGCAGTTTGGAGCCAATGTAGATAATCAGAATGCTTAAAGCAAACAGGATTAGTGTTAAATACCGTTTCATCTTTCTTCCCCCTAAAAAATGGACACAATCATACATATGAAAATAAACAAGGATTATTCTATAGTTTTTCTCTGTGTATTTTAATTTATACAGTCATTATAAAGGATTTATGTAATATCGTCATGATAAAAGTACTTATCCATTCATGTTTTCGTCATTTTTTCAAAAGAAACTTTTAAATAGTAATAAATCTTTTTCACAAAGTGTCTTTTTCGGATTACTTTTGATAAAATGATTCCGTAGCGATGAATATGAAGGAGAAAAAGAATACATGGAGTGGAGAAATTTATATCGTGGTTTAATAATGGGGTCAGTGGAAGTTGTCCCCGGTATAAGCGGGGGGACTATTGCTGTCCTGTTAGGTATTTATGAACGTTTGATTGAAGCTATCAGCGGTTTTTTCAGTAAGGATTGGCAGAAGCATCTGAGCTTTCTGGTACCTTTAGGGATTGGAATGGTCACGGCCATTTTCTTATTTGCCAGAGTGGTTGATTGGTTATTTAAGCACTTTCCAATGCAGACACAATTTTTCTTTTTGGGACTGGTCATTGGTGTGATTCCTTACTTATACCAAAAAGCAGAAGGAAAAACAAAATTTCAGGGAAAGCAGTATATACTGCTGATTATCGGGTTCGTTATAGTTGGTGGATTAGGAATTTTAAATCCGAATGAAGGACAGGTTATACAAGATATTAGTACAAATACCTATATCTTATTGTTTATAGCAGGATTTATCGGCAGCGGTGTCATGATTGTTCCGGGGATTAGTGGCTCGATGATCATGATGTTGCTCGGTGTATACCCGACAATAATGGCTGCAATCAGTAATTTTCAGTTTTCTGTTATCATTGTGGCAGGTGCTGGGATTGCACTTGGATTTATTACCATGAGTAAGATAATTGCTTACTTTTTAAGAAATTATTTCACAAGTACCTATGCCATTATTATCGGACTTGTTATCGGTGCCGTTACCATCGTATTTCCAGGTATTCCTGCAGGTATCGGCAGTATCATTGTATGTGTTCTTTTATTTATAGGCGGATTAATTGCAGCATTGGCATTAGGGAGATTAGAATATAAATAACATAAGGATTGGAGAGATAATCATGCAAGCAATTCAAACAGAAGCAGCATTTCAAGAAATCATTCAAAGTGAAAAACCTGTTATCATAAAATTCTTCGCGGACTGGTGTCCGGATTGTAAGCGGATGGATATGTTTATTGGTGAAGTTATGGAAGAATTTGAAAGCTATGACTGGTATGAAGTAAATAGTGATGAAGTATCCGGATTAGCTGAAAAATATGAAGTGATGGGTATACCAAGCATTCTTCTATTTCAAAATGGAGAAAAAATTGCACATCAGCATAGTGCCGATACGAAAACACCGGAATCTGTTACAGATTTCTTAAAACAGCATTTAGGCTAAGCAGTTGTGCATGTGATTTTTATCCATGCATGAGATAAACTGTCTCCAAAGCGATTGAACGAAAATCCGTTTTCTTTAGATAAGTTATCCGTAAAACTCCTATGAAAAGGTAGTTTTAATTTATGAAGTAGAACGGTTAACGAACGTTATTGTTCATGCAGCTATTTGGGGACAGTTTTTTTGTACCATCATTTTTAATGAAAGGAGTAGGCTAATGGGAGAACGGATATTAATTGTAGAGGATGAACAGAAAATCAGCCGTGTTTTGCAGTTGGAATTAGATTATGAAGGCTATGAAACAACGGTAGCAGCAGATGGCAAACAAGCGTTGGAATATATAGAAGCAGAAACATGGGCACTTATTTTATTAGATATTATGATACCTGAATTAAGCGGTTTAGAAGTGTTAAGAAGAATACGCAGGCAGGAAAATAATACTCCGGTAATTTTGTTGACTGCGCGTGATGAAGTATATGATAAAGTAAATGGTCTTGATCTTGGGGCAAATGATTATATTACAAAACCGTTTCAAATTGAAGAACTGCTGGCCCGGATTCGTGCAAATTTACGTAAAACCGTGCAGGTTACCTCCAATAAGGAGACATTGCAGGTGGGGGATTTACAAGTAGATACGGCGGCGTATGAAGTTACTCGTTCAGATGAACCAATTGAACTGACCCCGCGGGAATACGATTTATTAGTTTGTTTATTAGAAAATAAAAATAGGGTACTCACGCGCGAACAGTTAATTGAAAAAGTCTGGGGTTTTGACTATATTGGGGAAACAAATGTAGTGGATGTCTATATCCGCTACCTGCGCCAAAAGGTAGATAAAGGATATGATAAAGCATATATTCAAACGGTACGCGGAGTAGGCTACTCCATTAAGGAAGCAAGCCAATGACATTACGTAAAAAAATTATTTTATTTTCATCTGTCTTTATGTTTTTAGTGATTGCTATTTCACATACGGCGATTTACTTTTTGTTTTACCGGGCTGCTTCCAATGGGGAGATTGACCAGCTCCACGTACAGGCAGACGCATTAGTAGAAGCCGTTGCTGAAAATAACTCCTTATCGGAAGAGGAAATGGGTGATTTATTAAAAGCTTACCTACCAGCGAACGGAATCATACGAATGATAAATGAATCAGAAAATGATGTGATGCCTGTACAAACAAAATCACAACGTTATACGGATTTAAGAGTAAACTATACAACATCAGAGACAAGCGATATTGTTCAGGATAAAGCAGGGAATAATTTTGCTATGATTGAAAAGCCAATCATCTGGGAAAATGGCGATATTGTTACTGTTCAGATAGCGAATGAATTGGTTTATTTTGATGAAACAATAGGATCATTAACATACGTTCTTCTCTTCTCCAGTGCTGTGCTATTGATTCCAACGGTTATAGCAAGTATTGTCCTGAGTCGTTTCCTGTTAACCCCCATTCAAAAGTTAAAAGATACGATGCGGCGGAACATCCATAATAAAAATTGGCAGAAGATTGATATAGAAAGTCGTTTCAAAGATGAGAATTGGGAAAAAAGTGACGTAAAAAAACGTTCCAAAGACGAGATTTATGAAATGGAAACCACATTTAATGAAATGATTGATTCCTTAAAAGAAAACTTTGAGAAGCAGGAAGCCTTTGTGTCCAATGCATCCCATGAACTAAAAACGCCGATTCAAATTATAAAAAGTTACGCTCAGCTTATTGAGCGTCAAGGGAAGAAGCGTCCGGAATTATTAGATGAATCAGTAAGCGCAATCGATTCAGAGGCTGATCGTATGCAAAAGCTTGTAGGACAGATGCTATTATTAGCAAAGCATAAAAATGAGAGCCAGCAACAAGAAGTAAATATACGGGAGATCATAGAACAGGTTATCCAGACATTCCAAAAAGCATATCCCGATCGGAAAATCCATTTTGATGCAGAAGCAGGCAACTATACAACCTTTGGAAATATCGATCAAATCAAACAAATTCCCTATATATTAATTGAAAATGCATTGAAATATAGTGAAGAAGCTATTTTGATAAAGATGCGTATAGATACAGAGAAAATCCAAATTCAATTTAAAGATGATGGGGAAGGGATTGCTCCGGAAGAACAGGAAAAGATATTTGACCGTTTCTACCGTGTTGACCGGGCGAGAAATCGTGAAACTGGAGGAACCGGACTAGGTTTAGCGATTGCCAAAGAAATTATTGAGATACACGGCGGGGAAATCACTGTGGAAAGTGAAGTTGGGCAAGGTTCTACATTTATATGGACACTTGTAAAATAAACTTTTTCATTCTCATCAATTTCTAATTGAATTATCATGGATTCATAAAAAGTACCGTTTATACTATAGGGGAAGGAGGGATAAGACGTGCGGAAGAAAATAATCTGGGCAATTAGTGGCCTGGTTGTGTTTGGTATCGTTGGTTTAACCGTATATCAGACAAACGCGACATCTTCTAATCCGGATCTTAGCTCGGAGGAAATCAGTGAATTTGTCAGCGCTCAATATCCTGGTCAACATACGGAACCTGCGTTGAATGTTGAGAACGGTGAGCCGGTTTATCAGATGGAAGTTACGCAAGACCAAGGCGTCTATTCCTTAAAATTAAATGGAGATACAGGGCAGATTATTGATCTGACAACCGTGGAAAGAACGGCGAAAAATGAAGAGGAAGCGACTGGAAAAGACAAGGAGCATCAAGAGGAAGACGTTAAGGAGAATCCGGAATCAAAGAATAACTCGGAAACAGATGAAGAAAAACAAGCGGATTCTTCTAATAATCAATCGACAGAAAATAATGCTGTGATATCCCATGAAGAAGCAATGGAAATTGCCAAAAAAGAATTTTCCGGGGAAGTCATTGATCTGGAAATGGATTCGGATGACGACATTTTAGTTTATGAGATTGAAATGGTTGATGGAGAAGACGAAGCAACGATTGAAATTAATGCCTATACGGGTAATATTATTTCGTTGGAAATTGATATAGATGATTAAAAATATCATAAAAAAATCCAAACGGATTTTCACTGAATGTGATGTGATAAATCGACGTTTGGATTTTTTATGGATGAAGCATTAATAAGCTGTTTTAAAATTTTGTTCTTATGATTTTAGTTCCAGTCATAATTAATAAACGGATTCCGCTTCATTCCGGAATAATTCTTTTGGAACATAAGCATATCCCTCCATTAGACGGCGGGAAGTCCTTGCCACAGCTGTTTTGTCAAATTCCACCTGTTGCCCCTTATCCTTACATCTAATCGAAAATTCCATCGAACCAGATGGGTGACCGATCATAATCTCGTCATGATGAGGATTGTTGCAGCATTCATAAACAATGGTACCTTTTAATTTTGCAGCTGTTGCTGTACAAATCCCGCCAGTAACTGGGAATGTTTTATGCATTTTCTGCATTGACATCGCGCGAGCTGTTAAATGAATTGTTTGATGCTCTATGGTCTCTCCAGCTATAGTGGTATATGTCTGGGCCGGGGAAACAATAACAATTTTAGGGCTGGAAGGAGTTACTTTTGTCGCTTCCTCCGCTCTTGTAACAAATCCAATTTCTCTAGCCGCAGATGAACGGATTGTTTCCAAAGTATGCAGCTGATCCGCTGTTAAGTCAGGATGCAGCTCAGTTCCACGAAGTCCCATTTGTTCCGCTTGAACAAATACTACTGGTGCAGCTACATCAACGATACTGACATCAAAATTTCCAGCTTTCGTATGGAGGACCTCTTTTCGGTTACCTGTAGGAAAGAGCTTCCCAGTTTTCGAGCCATCGGCATGGAGGAAATTTAAAACTATTTTCGCTCCTTTTCCAGGTACACCGTCGATAGTATAATTTCCTTTAGATATAGATTTTCCAGAGTCGACGGGTACATTAGCCTCAATAATCGTGTTTGTATTTGTATTAAAAATACGTACTTTTGTATATGGTTTTTGTACAGCAACCAGACCTTCATCGACAGCAAAGGGTCCTACGCCACTTAGAATATTACCGCAATTGGAGTTATAATCAATTTTTCCTGTTCCAATACCAACCTGCCCGAATGTGAATTCGATATCAGCATCTGGACGAGGAGAAACGCTTATAATTGCCAGTTTGCTTGTAAGTGAATCAGCTCCTCCTAGCCCATCAATTTGTCTTTCATCATACCCGCCATAGATGGAAAGAATTACTTTGTCTCTCCATTCTGGATCGGCAGGCAAATCATTCTTTAAAATGAAAACACCTTTGCTTGTTCCGCCGCGAATGATTGCTGAACGTATTTTTTCATAGTCTCTCACAAATAATCCTCCCTATATAATTAAAATCCTAATAAATTTGTCGGCCAATAGATATCAAGAGCTGAACTCAGCAAGGAGATACCGATAAGTACACAAGCTACAGAAATCCCTGCCGAAATCAGTTTCATTTTTGATTCAAAAATCAAGAATATAAATAAGAATATAGTAGTTGCCAGTAATAATCCTGTTAGAAAAACAAGTAGTAAGTAACCAACTATCCATCCAATATATTTAAGCGGTTGCAACAAAGGGATGATTGTTACATTTCCTTCTTCTTTCTTTTGCTTATAAATTGTCAGCACTTGTGTGATGAAGTAAATAAACGTTAATATTGCTCCGGCAATAGAGATATAAAGTGGAAAAAACTGTGCCAGTTGACTGAATGTTAATGCTTCAATCAAAGTAAGTGTAAATAAGAGAAAAAGAAATCCGCTGAAAATAAGATTGAGATAATCTCTGTTCATTTTACATTCCTCCCTTACTTTCGTATTTGTTGCTTACACGTTTCATGATTGTCCCGCCTGCAAGAAGAATCATAATAACAACAGCAATGATGATGACTAATGGATTCATAAGCCATTCCCATCCATATCTTTCAATAGATATCCAATAGTATCTTTCAGCAGGCAGAGCAAGTACAAAACCAATAAGCAGCGGAGGACGCGGCCAATCTAAGATAGTCATAACATATCCAAGCAAGCCGATAATAACAAATACAATCAGGTCTCCCCATGACATTGTACTTTGGTAGGCGCCAACGACTAGTAAAACTAAAAGAAAGGGGACAATTTTTTCACCCGGAACTAAACTAATTTTGGAAATAGGGCGAACTAACAACATACATAATAATGCGCCAAAAATATTTGCAAATACGAGCGTCCAAACAATAGATAAGGTTACTGGAAGATCATCCGACAGCATCTTAGGCCCTGCTTCCAGCCCCATGAGAGTCAGTCCGCCGAGCAGAATAGCTGTCGTTCCGCTTCCCGGGATACCAAAAAGCAATGTTGGAACTAAAGAACCGCCTTCTTTTGCGTTATTGGCACTTTCCGGCGCAATCACACCACGGATGTCACCACTCCCAAAGTGATTATCTTTAACTGTTTTTTGTCCTGCGCCATATGCAATCCAATCAACAACACTTCCGCCAAGTCCAGGAATAAAACCTATTAAAGCACCAATCACAGCACTTCGAAATACCAAAAATTTATTTCTCAATGTGTCTATAACGCCTTTTAAAATACCGCTTTGCAGTTTCGCATGATTGGATACACTTCCTTTGTCTGTCAGCATTGTAATAAGAATTGGGAATGCAAAAATAGCCATTGCTACAATAGGTAAAGATATCCCTTGTGTTAAATAAAGCGTATCAAATGTATATCTGTATTCAGGAACGGCCGGGGCGCTTCCTACTGCACCAATAAGTAAACCAAGAATCCCGGAGATAATTCCTTTTATCGGTGATTTTCCCGCTAATAATCCCGCCATGCTGAGACCTAACATCGTCAACATGAATAACTCTGGTGAGCTGAAGGAGGTAATTAATGGCCTGGCAAAGGGAATCGTTAAATAAAGCGCAATGCCGCCAATAACACCGCCAATCATGGAAGAGAAAAATGATGCACCCATTGCCCGGGAGGCTTCTCCTTTTTTGGTTAACGGATATCCATCCATAATGGTCGCTTGAGAACCTGAAGTTCCTGGTATTCCAAATAATATAGAAGGGAAGGTATCTCCTGTATGAATGACAGCAATCATTCCAATGAGAAGAGCCATTCCAACATATGGTTCAAGTCCGAAAACGAAAGGAAGCAGTAAAGACATGCCAACTGTCCCGCTTAGACCTGGTAATAATCCAACAATAACGCCAATGCCAATACCTAAAAACATATAGATTAGCCTTGAAGGATCTAATACAATTAATAAGGCTTCCATTGCACTTTCAATCATGAAATTTCTCCTCTCTATAGCTTGTTAATGTCAATATCAAAATGGACTTGCAGATATTCGATAATCCATTTTTTTGTATCTGGTGAGATGGAGAAAGATTGTTCAATTTGGTTATTTAATTCCTCTCCCACAAAAGCATCATATCCTTCAAGAATATCTTCCGATTCATCTTTAAAACCAGTATCCTCAACGAGGTTCTCCATCCCTTGCTGCAGTGTTTGTACGGAACTTTCTGGGGCATCTTTGTGCACCCAAATGACTTTATTTAAACTATAGGAGACAGCCACAGTTTGTTTATAAGCTTCCCATGCTTCCCCGCTTGGTTCTTCTCCATAGATATCAATATAAATTTCTTCGATGGTAGGAAGCTCCGGAAATTGTGGATCACGGATAAGATTACCGTCCTGATCGACATGCCCTAAACTATATAAAGGAACCGCATTCCCTTCTTCTACTGTATTTTCCACATTGCTTTTGTAGGCGGAAGTGGTTTGATAATCAATATTGCTTTCCCCTTGTTCAAATGCAACTCGTGATGGCCCGCGTCCTTCATATCCTAATACAGCTTTAACATCCATTTCTAAAACCTCAAAAGAAAGCAGGGTTACCAAATCTAAACCAGTAGGTGAAATCCCTGCGTAATATAGCTCATTTTCTAAAGCAGTCAGGTTTTCCATTCCGCCTTCTGCAAGTTCAGGTTTTGTATAGACAATCCCTCCTGATGGAGCACCAATTAACGGTGTGAAATCTTCTAAATCATAATCTACGGAAGATTGCTCCAATATAAACGGAACATGGGATGATGCACTGGAGGTAAGAATATTAAACCCATTCGGTGACCGGGAATTAGCATATTCATTTGTTCCGGTAATACTAGCACCACCAGGAATATTTTCTACTTGAACTCTAGGGTCTCCTTCTATATGTTTGGCGAAGTAAGGGGTCATAAATCTAGCAAAAACGTCTGTCCCTCCCCCTGCTTGAAAAGGAACAACAAATGAAATTGTTTCTCCATCATAAGAAGTGCTTCCATCTTCATTTTGCTGCGTTCCTGATACTTCCATGGTGTTACAGCCTAAGAGTGTAACACTCAACAAGAGTAATAAAATATAAATAAGTTTTATTTTCAAAAGATTCATCCCTTTCCAATAATGATTGTTTTTATAGTAAACGCTTTCAGAGAATAAGTAAAATAATGATATTTTATTTAACTTCATAAAAAAACTTGATAACCTATAATCTTTTCTACATAATAAGATTTAAATAAATCCAGAGGAGGAACAAGATGGAACAAAAAGATTGGATTTTATTGAAAACGCTTTACGAAGAAAGAAATATGACTCGAACGGCAGAAAAATTATATGTATCTCAACCCTCTTTAAGTTATCGGTTGAGGAATCTGGAAGAGAATTTGGGAGTAAGAATATTTTTTAAAACAAAAAAAGGGGTAGAGTTTACATCGGAAGGAGAATACTTAGTCAATTATTCTCGAGAAATGCTTAAGCAGTTTCAATTTATGAAAGATACAATGAGCAATATGAAAGATAAGGTATCCGGAACATTGAGAATCGGTGTATCCAGCAATTTTGCCCAATATTTGTTGCCAAGAGTATTAAAGGAGTTTTCGGATAATTATCCGAATGTTCGGTTTAATGTTAAAACGGGTTGGAGTACACAAGTTATTGAATTCCTTAATAACTCCAGTGTACATGTAGGGATTTTAAGAAACATTCGAGGATGGCACGGAGAAAAAATACTTTTAAAGAACGAGGCATTGTATCTTATTTCTAAAGAAAAAATAAATATGGATTCTTTACCAGAATATCGCTTGATTCATTATAATACAGACAGTTCATTAAAAGAGAGTATCACAACCTGGTGGGCAGATCAGTTTTCTGAACCTGCGAATATCGAAATGGAAGTAGATCGGCTGGAGACCTGTAAAGAAATGGTGAAAAACAATTTGGGTTTTGCTATTGTTCCCGGGATATGTTTGAAACAAGATGATGATTTATATCAGCAGGCAATTTATTTTAAAGACGGAACACTGGTTACAAGGGAAACTTGGCTTGTGTATAACCAGTTATTTGAAAATTTAACCGTCGTGAAGCATTTTGTAAATTACTTAAAACAATGGAATGAAGAAGATTAAATTTTTTTATCATCTTTCTAAAGAAAATAGTATTAGACGCTTACCAAAAGATAAAGTATGTTAAAAGCCAAAGCGGGAAAAGGAGGAAAAGTATGACATTATATAAACTTGGTTTATTGGAAGGGGACGGGATTGGTCCAGAAATCATACAGGCAACTGCTCGTTTAGTAAATGCCGCTCTTGAAAAGCAAAACGTAAAAATCAAATGGGTCGAACTTTTGGTTGGCTGGAAAGGGATTCGCGAAGCAGGACATCCGCTTCCTGATGAGACAATTGCTGCTTTAAAGCAATGTCATGGCTGGGTTTTAGGCCCGCATGATTCTGCGTCTTATCCGGAAAAGTTTAAAGCAATACGTAACCCAAGCGGGGAATTACGACGTCAATTTGATTTATTTGCGAATATTCGCCCGGCAAAAACGTTACCTGGTATCCATGGAGTAGTGAAAGAAGCGGATCTGATTATTTACAGGGAAAATACAGAAGGTTTTTACGTCGATCGGAATATGTTTCAAGGAGTCGGAGAATTTCAGGTTACCAAGGATGTTGTACTTACTACTGGCGTTTTTACCCGGCAAGCTATTGAAAGAATTGCTCATGCTGCTTTTCAAAAAGCCATGCAGCGTAAAAAGAAAGTCACCATCGTTCATAAGGCAAATGTAATTCGCATGGGGTCAGGCATGTTTCTGGAAGTATGCAAAGAGATTGCAAAAAGCTATCCGGAAGTAGAAGTAGATGATTATCATATGGATGCCATGTGTGCTCACGTTGTCCGGCGAATGCCAGACTTTGATATCATTGTAACGGAAAATATGTTTGGAGATATTCTATCTGATTTAACTGGTGAATTAATTGGAAGTTTAGGATTGGCGCCTTCTATCAATGCCAATAAAAACTTTGCGATGGCGCAAGCTGCTCATGGATCCGCACCAGATATAGCAGGAAAGGACCTTGCGAATCCAATCGGCATGATGCTTTCCACTGCTCTATTATTGGAATGGATGAGCAAACGATACGCTGATTCCAAGTTAAAAACAGCAGGAAAAATCATTGAGAAAAGCCTGTATCAAACGTTAGCAGAAGGCATAACTACAACGGATTTAGGAGGAGATAAAGGAACCGAAGCTTTCACAAATGAAGTCCTGAACAGACTCCTGTCATAAAAATAATTTATCATATGTGCTAAAAAAACAGTATTTAATTTATGTGTAAAAAAGCATTATACTCAGTGTAGATTATAAATGATTTAAGGGAGGACAATATGAATAAAAACGAAAACCAAAAATGTGATGTCGTTGTTGTAGGTACTGGGAATGCAGCACTTTGTTCAGCAGTTGCTGCAAAAGAAAATGGAATGGATGTCCTTATTTTGGAACGTGGTCCCAAGGAAAAACGTGGTGGAAATTCTTTCTTTACAGATGGAGCAATTCGCTTTGCTTATCAAGATAAACATGCATTAAAGCCCATTTTATCACATTTAACTTCAGAGGATTTTGAAAAAATAAGCATGCCGGAATATCAAGAAGCTGACTTTCATCAAGATATTATTTCCGTAACAGAAGGGAAAAGCGATCCGGAGCTTTCCAAACAATTAGTTGAAAAATCTTATGAGACCATTCAATGGATGAAGCAGCAAGGAGTAGGTTTTGAATTAAATGAAAACCAGTCATTTGATAATAATGGCGTCCAGCAGTTTTGGGGCGGATTACCTGTGAAAACATATCGCAAAGGTATCGGATTAGTCGAGGCATTATTTCAAAAATTAGAATCACTTGGGGTAGAAATTCGTTATGACACGAGAGCAGTTCAACTAGAAACTGCAAATAATAAAGTAAGCGGTCTCATTGTTGAGGAAAACGGAGTGAGAAAGGAAATTCAGGCGAAGTCAGTGGTTTTGGCATGCGGCGGCTTTGAAGCAAACAAGGAAAAAAGGATGAAATACCTTGGAGAAGAATGGGGAGAAGCGATCGTCCGTGGAAGTGAATTCAATACAGGGGACGGTCTTGATATGGCAATGAAAGCAGGGGCACAACCTTATGGTGATTGGTCAAGCTGCCATGCACATACGACAGATTTTCAAGCTCCTAAAGTTGGAGATTATAAAAAACCAGGTGATATTTACAAAAAATCTTCCTATCCTCTCGGTTTAATTGTAAATGCAAATGGAGAACGTTTTGTTGACGAGGGGGCTGATTTTAGAAATTATACTTATGCGAAATATGGAAAAGAAACACTGCGTCAGCCAAAACAGAAAGCATTTCAATTATTTGATGAGCAGGTTCGTCCATTGTTGAGAGCGGAGTATGATTTAGAAGAAGCTACATGTATAAAAGCTGATTCAATCGAAGAACTGGCTGAAAAAATGGATGTGGATAAAGATACATTTTTAGAAACGATACAAAGCTATAACCAAGCTGTACAGGACGGGGAATATAACCCGGCAACGAAAGATGGTAAAGGGACGGAAGGAATAACGCCCCCGAAAAGCAATTGGGCTTTGTCTTTTCAACAAGCACCATTCTATGCTTATCCGGTTACTTGTGGAATTACTTTTACGTTTGGAGGAATTCAAGCGAATAAGCATAGTGAAGTGTTAGATGAGGAAGAGACTCCAATACCAGGTCTTTTTGCTGCAGGAGAAATGATAGGAGGGCTTTTTTATGGGAACTATCCTGGCGGGTCCGGATTAATGTCAGGGGCTGTGTTTGGAAAGCTGGCAGGAGAGTCAGCAGCAAATTATGTGCAGCAATATGTTGAAGTAATTAATAAATAAAAAAGTTCCATTAAAAATAACAACGGTAAAATCCAAATTAGTGCAGGTTTTGTTTATACCATTTTCCCCGCAAACGTATTTCTCATGAAATTCTAATCTTATTCCAATGGTGTTGTCATTATTATTGGTTAAGATGTAGTTAATAAGAAATAAGGAGGAAAAACAAATGAACAAAAAAATTGGAATAATCGTTGGAGCCATCGCATTGACTGGAATTGTCGGGACAGGAATTTATCATACAGAAGCATCAGAAGCCTCAGAACCAAATGAAGAGCAAGTACAAATTACAGAAAAAGAAAACGTAACAATGGAAGAGGCAACGAAAAAGCTGGAAGAGGAATATCAAGGAACCATTAAAGAATTAGAATTAGATAAAGAAGGAAATAACCTTTACTATGAAGCGGAAATTATCGCTGACAATCAAGAATATGATGTGGTCATAGATGCCGCTTCCGGTGAAGTTGTTTATGAAGAAAAAGACGATGATGACAGAGATGAAGAAAGAAACATGGAAGCAGACCAGCAAAAAGCAAACAAAGAAAATGAACAGAATCATGTTGACAGGAGCAACTTCATAGCACAAGAAGAGGCAATTGAGATTGCTAAACAAGAATTTGATGGGGAAGTTGTCGAAATGGAATTCGATCATGATGATGGCAAATATGTTTATGAGCTGGAGCTTGTTAATGGGCAGAAAGAAGCAGACATCGATATTCATGCTGAAACAGGAGATATTCTTTCCTTGGAAGTTGACTATGAAGACGATTGATAAAAATAAATAAAGGAAAAAAGGGGGCAATTCTGTCCTCTTTTTTGCGTTTGGGAAATTTATCATGGAGAACGGTCCGGAAACTCCCATTGCGTGAAAGTTCGTTTTATATTGAGGAGTTCGTATAGCGACGTATAAAAAATGTGGAAGTACAAAATATAAAAATGGACAAGTTTATTCGAACACAAGCAAATGAAAGTTTTTATATTATGAAGTGTTTTACACGTGAAAAAAGAGGGTAATTAATTATAAGATAAATGTTTGAGAAGGGATTAATTAGGAGGATTTGTTATGAAGAAGGTCACATTGTTTTTCAGTGAAGACAATCAGGCATCGGAGAAGGTAAAAGCATTTCTGGATGAAAATGATGTTACCTATGAACTGAAAAATGTTACCAAAAACAAAGCATACTTAAAAGAACTGCAAGAAATGAAAGTTTTTGGAACACCGACACTTTTTATTGAGGGGAAGAAAATAGAAGGAGTGCAGAAGAATAAAATTCGATATGAGTTAGGATTAGGTAATAATTCAAATAATGACGCGTTTTCCTTTGAAAATGTGTTTAGAGATCAATAAAGAGAATGCACATATACGCTTTCATTTGCATAAAATGGCAGTAATCGAAAACATCAAAAGCAAAAGAAGGTGAGAAATGTGCAGTATCAAAGAAATGCGCCCCCTAATGAATGGAATAGAAATCATCCGTATATACCAAATTCTTCAAATATAAGTCAACGTAACATGAGGCAAGAGCTTACTCCATATGAATTGTTTTCAAAGCCAGAATTGCCAACACAATATTTAATGTCCCAGCAACAAACCCAGTCACAAGCGGCTGTTGGTACAGGCGGGACGAATGAGAATAATCCGCTTAATTTTGACACGGTGATCAGCAAGGTGGGCCAATTGGCAAGCACTTACCATCAAGTATCACCTATCGTCAAACAATTTAGTACGTTTGTAAAAGGATTCATGTAAGTATATATCAATCAAATTCAGAAAAAATAAGGTTATCCTCCTGGTTCAATCACAGGAGGCGATTCCATGAAGTGCGTAAATTTGTAAAAGGAGAAGAAAATTATGACAGGATGTTTAATTATTCATGGGTATACAGGAGGGCCCTATGAAGTGGAGCCATTGGCAAATTATTTAAGAGACAGCTCGGACTGGCATATAAAAGTACCAACCTTGCCGGGACATGGAGCAGAATTAAATTTGGAAGATGCTTCTTATGAGGCCTGGATTCAGGCAGCGGAAGAAGAATTACAAACACTTGTTGAACAGTTCGATACCGTTTATATTATCGGATTTTCTATGGGTGGAATGATTGCTTCCTATTTAGCAGCAAAATACGACATTACCAAGCTTGTGCTGTTATCCACTTCCGGCAAATATTTATCCTTTAAACAGATAGGCTTAGATGTTGCCGGCATCATAGGGGACGGGTTGCGCGGTCATTTAAAAGAAAATCAATTATTCCATCATTATAAAAAGAAAGCAGGAGTCGTACCGTTTAAAGCGCATATTGAGTTTATGAAATTGGTTCGTTTTACAAGAAAATACTTGGATAAAGTAAATACGCCCGTGTTAATTGCCCAAGGACAGCTTGATGGTATGGTTCCTTATAAAACAGCTTATTATCTGGATAAAGAAATCCATTCGAAGGAAAAAGAAGTTGTCTTCTTTGAAAGATCCAAACACTTAATTTGCCTGGGAACGGATAAAGACACATTAAATAATATGGTTTATGATTTTCTAATGGAATCAACTGCATGAAAAAATGCTGGGATAAACTCCCAGCATTTTCTATTATTTTTTAAAAAAGGAAATAACAAGGGCTCCTTCCCCACCGTACGTTGATATAAGTGGACCGGACTCCTCTAAAATAGCATCGTAAAAAGCATATTTACTGCGGATTTTTTCAAGTACACGGAGCGCTCTTTCTTTGTCTCGGCAGTAAGTCATGGTAATGATTTTATTCTCTGCATCTTGTGTATATTCTCCGATTTGATCAACGAATCGTTGTAAAGATTTCTTTTCGCCGCGTACTTTTTCTGCGACATCGATTTTCCCTTCATCTGTTGCTTTCATCAGTATTTTTATGTTTAACGTTTTTGCAATCTTTCCTTTCATTTTCTCTAACCGGCCACCTAAAACAAGGTTATCTAAACTTTTTAATACAAACAGGGTAGCAGTCTGTTCAATGCGTTCGCTCAGATGATCGACTAACTGCTCAAAGGAGCTTCCTGCCTCTATTCTTCTATTTGCTTCATGCATCAACAGACAAATGCCGCAGGAAGCAGTCTTTGTATTAAGAATTTCAATGACACGGCCGGGTTCTTCATCTAATAATAGCTTTTTTCCGGCCACAGCGTTTGCATAAGTACTGCTTATTTCATTGGATATACTTAACATCAGAATCGGTTTTTCAGACGGAATTTGTTTATATGCTTCATAAAAATCGGATGGGCTGGGAGCTGCTGAACGAGGCACTTCTCCCAGTTCTTTTACTTTCTGATGGAATAATTCAATATCCATTGTTTGTCCGCTTTTATACTGCCCGTCACTGAAATGAAGATATAGCGGAACGATTTTCACGTGAAGTTTATTTTGTAAGAATAAAGGCAGATCAGCAGAGCTGTCGGTCATTAATTGAATGGTCATTGATTCACCTGCTTCGTATGTTTTCATTTATAATTTTTTGTTGAAATAGTTACTTTGTCTTTTCGGGATGTACTCAGGATAAACAAAAATAATCCAAATACAATGATGGTTCCACCAAGGAACTGTGCCCAGGTCGGCGCTTCATTTAAAATCAGAAAAGCAAGGATGCTTGCGCCAATCGGTTCAAATACGGAAGCCATGGAAATCGTGGATGTGCTCAGCCATTTTAAGGACCAATTAAAAAGAGAATGGCCTAAAAAGGTCGGGATAATAGCTAAAGCAATAAATATCCACCAATGATCAGCGGGATAAGAGAAGAAATTTTCCTGCCGGATGACATTAAACAGTGTTAATATGATGGCACTGATTCCATAGACAATAAATGTATAGGTGATTAATGAAACTTTTTTCCGGACATGCTGACCGGATAAAAAGTAGATGGTCACCGCAATAGCCCCGAGCAATGCAAGCATGTCTCCATACAATGCGTTGCCTGACAACTGGAAATCTCCGGAACCTATAATCAATCCGCCAAGTAAGACGATGAATATGCTGATGATGGCTCCAGATGAAAAACGTTCGCCAAAAATAAAGTATGTTCCGATAAAAGCAAGCATCGGCTGAAGTGATATAAGTACAACGCTGCTGGCGATAGAAGTATAATGGAGTGATTCAAACCACAAAATAAAATAGAACGCTAAAAAGGTTCCGGCAAGAATGGAAAGCCACCAATTTTTTGTGGAAATACGTTTAAATTCGTGCTTATAATGAAATAAAATAAATGGCAATAAGAGTAAAACGGCAAACAAAAGGCGATAGTTAGCTATGATGGAAGCGGGTGCCTCTGTGGCAAGCCGGACAAAAATTGCTGTTGTAGATATAGAAAAAACCCCAATAACAACTGCAGCTTTAGGGTTAAATGCGGAATGACGCATGGTGATAACTCCCTTTTCACATTTTCAACATGATGTATTTTTCTTTCGCGTGTGTTCAAAGTGAAGAACTGAATGTGGGCGCATGATACATTCTTCATTGGGGAAGAGGTTCATCTCAAATAAAATGAATCTGGAAATTCCTAGTGCATACGCATACATAACTAACTACATTTTATCACGTAACGAAAAAAAAATCATTTTAATCAGTACACTGGATATCTGTTATGTAAATATGGTATCATTAGTAGAGCATTTTTATGGAGGCCTCTTAACCTTATTGAAATTGGTTATGCCTTTTTTGGCAAACAGGAACATACAGCGTTATTCTGTTTGTATAAAAGTAACGATTTTAATGGGATGAGTCATAGAAACCCCAACGGAGGCATTCACCCAAAAGGTTGTAGAATGCCAGGTTTTCTAATACTTTAAACATGGATAATGAATACGAACTAAAATACGTTATTCGTTTAATTGCTGATGTGGAGTGGTATGGTCATTCAATCAGCAATTTTTAGGTAGTGAATCAGTAATGAAAATACATCTGTATCGAAGCAGGATGATGCATAAAAACAGGTTGCCTCTTTTTCCGGGCTGCTCAGAGATTGTTACTGATTTGTATAATAAGATGAAAAGTATGAGAAACTCTTAATAACTACTTTCTTTATAGATGAGGTTCAAAAGCCCTCGAATAAGAAGCGGCTGGATAGTGACATTCTGCTAAGAACATGCTTGTCTCGGGATTGGAACTTTTCGTTCCAACAAAGAGCGTTGCGATGACGCATCTCACTCGAAAGCAAGTGTGGCGGCTGCAGAAGTCATCCTATCCTGTAAAAGCTGATTGCCGTGGCTATTTTGAACATGCACTTATAAGGCCTCTTTTGCAATAAAAATAAAAAGGAGTCGACGATTACGTGACTAAATTTAATGAACTAGGTGTTTCTGCGCCAATAATGAAAGCTTTAGAAGAAATGGGGTTTGAAGAAGCAACCCCGATTCAAGCAGAGACGATTCCATATGCGCTGGAAGGAAACGATGTGATTGGACAAGCGCAAACTGGTACAGGGAAAACTGCAGCATTTGGTATTCCTTTAATTAATAAAATCAATCCAAAACTGAGAAAGGTACAAAGTTTAATTATTGCGCCTACGCGTGAACTGGCTATTCAAGTAGCTGAAGAAATTAACCGCCTTTCTAAATTCAAACGTATACGGGCACTTGCTATTTTTGGCGGTTCACCAATGGATCGCCAAATTCGAGCTTTAAAAGGTGGTCCACAAATTGTGGTGGCAACACCGGGACGTTTAATGGATCATATGCGTCGTAAAACGATTCGTATTGATGAAGTGCATACAGCTGTTCTTGATGAAGCAGATGAAATGCTTAATATGGGCTTTATTGACGATATCCGCGAGATTTTAAAAGGTATTCCGGAAGAGAGACAAACATTGCTTTTCTCTGCGACGATGCCAAAAGAAATTCGCGATATTGCGACGACACTGATGAAAGAGCCTAAAGAAGTCAAGGTAAAAGCAAAAGAAATGACAGTAGAGAATATTGATCAGTATTTTATTGAAATTCCAGAGAAATTTAAATTTGAAACGTTAAATAATCATTTAGATATTAACTCTCCGGAATTAGCTATCGTTTTTGCAAGAACAAAAAAACGTGTGGATGAAATTACAGAAGGACTTCAGGCAAGAGGTTACCGAGCGGAAGGAATCCATGGTGACTTAACCCAAGGAAAACGTATGTCTGTATTGAATAAATTTAAGCAAGGGCGAGTGGATGTTCTTGTAGCAACAGACGTAGCAGCCCGCGGATTAGATATTTCCGGTGTAACACATGTTTATAACTTTGACATTCCGCAGGATCCGGAAAGTTATGTTCACCGCATTGGCAGAACCGGCCGTGCAGGAAAAACCGGGGAAGCTATATCCTTTATTACACCAAGAGAAATGGCGCACCTGAGCTTGATTGAAAAAACAACAAAAAGTAAAATGAAGCGTTTAACGCCTCCTACTAACCAGGATGCACAACGCGGACAGCAGCAAGTAACGGTGGATAAAGTGAAAAAGGC
Source organism: Oceanobacillus timonensis (assembly GCF_900166635.1). NCBI lineage: Bacteria > Bacillati > Bacillota > Bacilli > Caryophanales > Bacillaceae > Oceanobacillus > Oceanobacillus timonensis. Next base: position 3,509,626 of record NZ_LT800497.1, on the reverse strand, counting down.
AATTGATCAAAAAGATTTGAAGCCTTATTATGAAGCTGCAAAAGAATTACTAAATGATCATGATTCCGTTACCGTTATTGCTGCGGCGATAAGCATGATGACGAAAGAAAGAAGAGATACACCAGTACGTATTTCTTCCGCTGCACCAATTAGTGTGAAAAAAGCTAAGAATGATAATAATAACCGCGGTAACAATAAAAAACGCTATTATGGCGGACGCGGACAAGGTGGACGCAATCAAGGCGGCAGAAATCAGGGCGGTAGAAACCGCAAAGGTAAAGGGAATTACCAACGTAAAAGAAGAGATGACCGTTAATCAACGTCAGTAAATAAAAGGATGAAGCATCGTTCTTGCAGAACATTGCCTCATCCTTTTATTTTAGGTATCCGAACAGAGCGAACGGATAGAGCGTATGTCGATGAGACGAGTGATTGAAGTCTAAAGAGAATAGTCTGGGGCAGTGGAGCAACGACAAAAAGAAGTATTTACTCGTTATTTAAAGTAAATACTTCTTTTTTTACATTATTTATTTAGAGAGTTCAGATAGTGCATCTCGATTAGCGATAATGGTTACATTCGCATGCTGTTGTAAAATAGAAGCCGGAAAATCTTCTGTTACAGGTCCATTCACTAATTTCTCTAATGCTTCTGCTTTTTGTGAACCAGATACGATAAGAATAATTTGTTTGGACTGCATAATCGTATCGATTCCCATTGTAATGGCTTGTGATGGTACATCATCAATGGAATCGAAAAAGCGTGCATTTGCTTGGCGGGTAGATTCATCCAAATCAATAATATGGGTTTGCATGGAGAAAGGTGTTCCTGGTTCGTTGAAACCAATATGCCCATTTAAACCAATTCCTAAAATTTGAATATCTACGCCACCTGCTTGTTTAATCGCTTTTTCATAGCGATTACATTCTTCCTGTAAATCATGTGCATCTCCATTTGGCAGATTAACCTGGCCGCCATTGATATCAATATGATTAAACAGGAGGTGATGCATGTAGTAGTAATAGCTTTGATGGTTATCTTTGTTAAGTCCGACATACTCATCTAAATTAAAAGTTGTCACATCTTTAAAAGAAATATTATCTTCTTTATGCGCTTTAATGATTTCTTCATATAATCCTTCTGGTGTTGATCCCGTTGCTAAACCAAGGACACTGTCTGATTTTTCGTTTATTTGTTCTACTAGTTTTTTGGCTGCCAGCTGACTCATCTCTTTATAGTTTTCTGCTCGAATAATATTCATTATTTTCCCCCTATAATGTAGATATAAATTATTATTTGTTTTCATTATACCGTTTCTTTGATGCTTCTGCTACTAGCTTGTACTTGATTGCCGATAATAATGGTAAAGATATTTTTATGCTCTCTGCTGCATACAAGGTGGTTGATATTTATTATGTCGTCAGCCAGAACTTTTTCATCTATATGAAAAAAGCTGGGCATGAAAAATCATGTCCAGCTGCTGACTTTATAAAATATTCGCCTGTCCTAATAACCATAAGATAGCAATAATAGCGACTATGATCCATAGCATATTTTTACGGATGCCCTCTGGTATTTTCTTTTTTCTGTTCCACCGGTTTGGATCGAATTGCGGGCCATCATCGTCATCAACATATTTTCTTTTTCGCGGCCGCGGCCGTACCCAAGGTGAATAACTCTTCACTCCTGCTAAGAGCAGCGGTGCATAGATAAAACCACTGAAAATACCGAATAAATGCCCAAGTATACTTATATTGCCCCGCAGGAAAGTCATAACCAGTGCAATAGCTACAATCACACCAACAATCTGGCTGCTGGACTGATCGATTAAATCTTTGCGGAAAATAACCATATAGACGTATATTCCGAACAAACCGAAAATCGCGCCAGATGCTCCTAAATGAGCATAAGTAGGCGATTCGATAAAGTAAATCACAATATTAGCTGTGGCAGCTGTACCAACATAAGCTAAAATAAATTTGATTTTGCCAAGCATCTGCTCCAGTGCTGGACCGAACAGCACCAGCGAAAAGGAATTAAACAGCATATGCATAAAGCCGGCATGCAGAAAAATCGGTGTGAAGATTCTCCACCACTCTCCTTGTGCAATACCAGCATTAATGCCTACACCGAAAAATCGGATATATTGGCCGATTTGTAAATGTAGAAAATCAATAATGAACCAAAGAAATATATTAATCCCGACAATGATGGTTACGATAGGGTATAATTGAAAAAATTCTTTGATGCTTCGTTCCGTTCTTATAAACATATTTTGCCTCCCATAGCCAACGCTTCAAACTGATTAAGTTATCCTATATAATATAATAAGTAATTATATTGATTATGACCATTAAAAAGGCGTAACGATACATGGAATAATATTTAGGAGTAGTGACAATGATACTTGGAACAGGTGTGGATATCGTTGAGTTAGCGAGAATTAAACGGTTGCTTGAAAAAAATAACCGTTTTTCGGAGCGTATTTTAACAAAAGCAGAACAGGAAAAAGCAAAGACTTTATCAGCTCATAGGCGGATAGAGTATGTAGCAGGCCGGTTTGCTGCCAAAGAGGCTTTGGCTAAAGCAAATCGTACCGGAATAGGAAAACTGAGCTTTCAACAAATCGAAATTAGAAATCATGCGAACGGTGCACCAGAGATGCAGGCAGAAGGAATGAATGATATTCATATCCACTTGTCTATCTCCCACAGCAGGGAGTATGCTATTGCACAGGTTTTATTAGAAAAAGAACCGGATATAGAAACATAATAGCATTCTAAAAATGCATAAACGCATAGTTTGTCTCATATATTTTATTGCGGTAGGAGGGAACGAATTTGTATATTGTTACCGCGGAAGAAATGTACAAGGTTGACCGGGAAACCATCAGCACCATTGGACTTGACGGAAAAATACTCATGGAGAATGCAGGGAGAGAAGCAAGTAAAGAAATAGAGAAGCGGCTGACTGGAAAAGAAAAAATCGTTATTTTGGTTGGCAGTGGTAATAATGGCGGGGATGGTTTTGTCATTGCCCGCGTCCTGTCAGAAGCAGGTTATCAGGTCAAAACCATCCAGGTTGCACCAGATGAAAAAATAACGGGAGATGCAGCTTATCATAGGGAGGTTTATAGGCAATTTGGCGGCCAGGTGGAGCGTTATGATGCAGATAGCATAGAGACGGTTCTCCAAGGAGCAGATGTGATTATTGATGCTATGCTTGGTATTGGTGTGAGTGGTGCATTAAGAGGAGATATATTAACGGTGACCAGCCAAGTAAATAAACAAAATGCATACGTTATTTCCATCGATATCCCAAGCGGACTTCCGGCAGATGAAGGTTCTTCAGATTTTCAAGCCATTGAAGCAGACGTTACGATTATGATTGGTGCCGTTAAACAATCCGCAGTCTGTCAGAACACATCCTCTTATTATGGGGAGTGGATTGTTGCTGATATCGGATTTCCTGAAAAACTATTTCAGACGCATACGCAAAAATGCTTGTGGACGTCTTCTCGTTTTCAGGAATCTTTTCCAGAGAGGGAAGTAAATTCGCATAAAGGAAACCATGGAAGAGGGTTGATTATCGGCGGGAGTGATCCAATGCCGGGATCCATCCTTATGACGACCAAGGCTGCTTTGCGAACAGGATCCGGTTTATTAACAACAGCGTCTGTCAGGAATGTTATTTCTATGATTGCAGGAAATAATCCCGAGGCAATGTATATCGCGACACCAGAAACAGATGGCAACATCGCCGGAATCGATCATATAGACTTATCCGGTTTTGATGCAGTGGCTGTTGGAATTGGTTTAGGAAGGAAGGAAGAAACGGCAAAAGGCATTTTTCCGGCACTGCTTCCATTTGAAGGACCAGTCATTATTGATGCTGATGGCCTTTATCATTTGAAATCGTATTTAACAGATTTCGGTTCAAGACAGGCTCCGCTTATTTTAACACCACATCCAGGAGAACTTGCGGCATTAATGGATATATCTGTTCCAGAATTACTTATGGAGCCTTTCCGATATAGCGCAGCATTTGCAAAACGTTATCACTGTTACCTTGTATTAAAAGGAAAGCATACCATCATAACGAGTCCGGATGGAAACCAGGCCGTGGAGTCAAGCGGAAACCCCGGACTTGCCAAAGGCGGCAGCGGAGATGTATTGACCGGAATGATTTTAGCGATGGTCATGCAAAGTGAATCTATTTTTGCAGGGATAACCAATGCTTGCTTCTTGCACGGAAAATCTGCAGACTTGCTAGTCCAAGAAAAACACTCGGAACAGGATTTGCTCGCAGGAGACGTTATTCAGGGTATTCCGGAAGCAATCCGTACATTTTCTTAAAACGTTGTATTGTTTTATACAAACAAATCGTTCCCTTTGTTAATTGAGACAAGGGAGATATGCTAATGATAAACAGACGTTTTTTCAGTGTCGTTTTACTATTAGGTGTATGTAGTTTGGTATTGGCAGCATGTGGGGAAAAAACGCAGGAAGATGTTGTAGAAGAATTGCAAGAAACAGTGGCAGATTTGGATGCGTATAAAGCAACAGCGGATATGACGATGAATACAGGGGAACAGGAGCAAACTTTTCTAATTGACATCTGGTATCAGGCAGATGACCAATATCGTGTGAAGCTTGAAAATGAAGCTGATCAAAACGAAAGTCAAGTGATTTTGAAAAATACGGATGGTGTCTTTGTGTTGACACCTGCCTTGGAAAAAAGCTTTAAATTCCAATCGGATTGGCCGGAAAACGGCAGTCAGCCATATTTACTTCAATCGCTTGTAAGTGATGTAATAAATGATCCGGAAGCGGAATTTGAAGAGACGGACGACCATTATATTTTCCGGACAAAGACAAATTATCAGAGCAACAATAATTTACCGGCACAGGAAATTTATTTTGATAAGTCCAGTCATACACCGGCTATGGTGAATGTGTTAAATCAAGATGGAGAACCACTGGTAAATGTGACGTTTCACGGATTTGATTTAGATGCAACCTTTGCGGAAGATGATTTTTCAATGGATAAGAATATGGAACAAGAGACAGGAGAAGAAAGTTCCAACGCAGAAGAAGGAGAAGCAATGGAAACAGCAGCAGAGGAAGTCCGCGAGCTGTATCCTACATTCACAGCTGGAGCAGAAGTGGCAGATAAGCAGGAAATTTCCTTAGATGATGGGGAACGTATTATTACGACCTATGAAGGAGAGAAGAACTTCACGCTTGTCCAGGAAGTCAGAGAAACCGCTCCAGTAAGCTCTGGTCCAGAAGTAGTAAATGGAGACATTGTGAATTTGGGAGCGACCGTTGCAGCGCTAGAGGGAAATGCATTAACGTGGAATTACCAGGGCGTCGAATACCAAGTGGCCAGCACAGAGTTGACGAAAGAAGAAATGATTGAAGTAGCACAATCTGTGCAGGGACAGTTAAGCAAATGATACGACGAAGACAAAAGCAGGCTCAAAATACCGGGCCTGTTTTTGTATGGGCTGTTTTTGATTCTGAGGTATGATTTTAACATATTGGCATATAATTAATAGACAGGTATTTATTTCATTGCATAAATACATTCATTCCAGCATGTTCGAAAAGTTGTTAACGGTTTTGATGGATGGAGCAAATCACTCTCGTCAAAGGCAACATCTTAATAACCGTTTTGAATAATGGCACAGGATCTAATTCTTAACACCTGTTCCAAAATCAAGATGAGGGTATAAATATTCATTTTAAATGCTCAAAAGTAATATATAGCTCAAAATTTAAGGTGCAAAACGACAAATTTACATGATTTTTTTATAATTTCGCCATAACCCCTTTGCAAATGTATGATGACAATGCTATCATATTATTAAATTGAATAACGAACGTTAATTGTTGGCGGGGGTGCTAGGATTTGGCTGAAAATAAAGAAGAAATTTTAGTGAAAATACCGAAGAATTTACTGAGTGAGGTGGATGGGTTGATGAAATATGAGAATAGTTCTGATTTAAACGACTTTATATGTGAAGCAACTCAAACTTATTTAAACCATAAAAAAGAAGAACACCTCCAACGTTTTCATGAAACAATGCAGCGCGGATATGAGGAAATGGCAAGAATTAATCTAACGATTGCTTCAGAGGCTTTTCAAGCTGAAGAGGAGGCTGAAATAACTCTAGAGCGCTCTGTGATCGGGGTGTAACACTTGTGATCGTTCAAAGAGGCGAGGTTTATTTTGCTGACTTATCCCCTGTGGTCGGTTCAGAACAGGGTGGCGTGCGGCCAGTTCTTATTATCCAAAACGATATAGGTAATCGATTTAGTCCGACTGTTATTGTAGCGGCTATCACTGCACAGATACAAAAGGCTAAACTGCCTACGCATGTGGAGATTGATGCAAAGCGTTATGGATTTGATCGGAATTCAGTCATTCTGTTGGAACAAATTCGTACATTAGATAAGCAGCGGTTAACGGATAAAATTACCAAATTAGATAAAGAAATGATGGAAAAAATCGATCAAGCATTAGAAATAAGCCTTGGCTTACGAGATGTGTACAGTAATAATTAATATGATTTTTCTGTAACTATGATAAAAAGATGGTTCTCTTAGAGAACTGTCTTTTTTTAATGGATGAAAAGACGCAGCTTTATTCAGGGGGGTTAGGAAAGGAAATTTTCCAATGAATGACGTTTTACTTTATAGTAAGATAAATGGGGGAGGCTGATCATGTTGAACACAATTATTTTTGATATGGATGATACTTTATATGACCAGGCGGCAACATTCAGAACAACATGTAAAAAAGTATTAAATGCACCTTTGTCGGATAAGGAACTGGATAATCTTTATCTGATAAGCCGGAAATATAGTGATGCGTTATTTGATGATCAAATGGCAGGTAAAATGACGCTGGAGGAAATGCATATACGCCGCATCAAAGATGCTTGTATGGACGTGGGAATAGAAATAACAGCTGAGCAAGCTTTGGCGTTTCAGAATATCTATGTTCAAGAACAAGGAAAAATAGCGTTATTTGATGAAGTTGTAGAATTACTGGATGATCTTGTTAGAAAGAAAAAACAACTGGCTATCTTGACGAATGGGACAGAAGCACATCAAAAGATGAAAATCAATCAGTTAAAATTAAGCAAATGGATTCCCGAAGAACATTTATTTATCTCAGACACAATCGGGTATTCCAAACCGTCGAAGCAAGCCTTTCATTTTATTGAGGATAAGCTTGCGTTGACAAGAGAAGAGACCGTTTATGTCGGTGATTCCTTTGCTAATGATATGGTTGGAGCTAAACAAGTTGGCTGGCAGGCATTTTGGATGAACCATCGTAAAAGGGAAATGCCAAAAAATGCGATAAAACCAGATAAAACGGTTTATAGTGCCAAGGAGTTACGAGAATTATTCTTGTGTTCCAGCAAGAAATAAATATTTCGATGTAGAAGAATTTTAACGGATATTTTAAAATGATTGATAGAACCCGCCTTATTTCCAGCAATGCTAGATATATACCATTTATGTTATACTAAAAAGGGATAAATACAGTGCTTTTTAAATAGTAGTTTTGTGTTTCTAGTTGATACAGCAAGAATAAAAAACAGTCATCATAATAAGAAATTTATCGAAAAAGAAAAAATGGAGGTACTACTTATGGATGAAAAGCTGAAAGAATTAATTATCAAAAACAGTGATTCTATTGTCGATAGTTGGATGGATGAAATCGGACGAATGAAATCAGGGAATTATACAGCAAGTATTTCCGATGAACTCTATGTAAATACCAACCGGGAATTTGTAAATGTTATTTTTGCAAGTATCCAGAATGAAGGCTCTTCCAAGTTAGTGGAGGAATTCTCGGAGAAGATAATCAATCTTGGCTGGCCGTTGAGTTACATCACTGATGGACTGCAGGTTTTTCGTCGTGTCACAATTGAGTTTTTATTAAAACAAGCAGACCAAGTAGATTCCAACCATTTTCAAAATGTCTTAACCAGTGTGGATGAGTGGGTAGAACCTTTAATCCGCCAACTAGTTAATGAATACACAGGAAATTGGGAAAATATGCTGTCTCTGCAACGGGTAGCACTGCAAGAGTTATCGGCACCGCTCATTCCGGTGATGGAAGGAATAACAATTATGCCGCTGATCGGTACCATTGATACTGACAGGGCAAAATTGATTATGGAAAACTTGCTGGAAGGTACCATTAAGCACAACTCCGAAGTTGTATTAATTGATATTACAGGAGTTCCAGTTGTGGATACAATGGTTGCTCATCATATTATTCAGGCAGCAGAAGCAGTCAGATTGATTGGATCCACATGTATTCTTGTCGGAATCCGTCCGGAAATCGCCCAAACCATTGTAAATATCGGAATTGATTTAAGTAAATTCCCGACCAGAAGCACATTGCAAAAAGGTTTTACAAAAGCGCTTGAGATTACGGACAGAGAAGTTGTTGAAATGCCTGCAAAAGGCAAGGGAATAGAAGATATTATGCGTTCTCTTAAGGAGGAATAACGGAATGCGAATACCTATTTTAAAGCTACATAACTATTTGTTAATTTCTATTCAGACGGAAATTGATGATCAGACAGCTATTCAATTTCAAGAAGACTTATTAGAGAAAATCCATCAAACAGATGCATCAGGTGTTGTTATTGATTTAACATCTGTAGAGATTATTGATTCCTTCATTGCTAAGGTGCTGGGTGATGTCGTATCTATGTCAGATTTAATGGGGGCACGTGTTGTATTAACCGGAATACAGCCGGCTGTTGCAATGACATTAATCGATTTGGGAATACACTTGCAAAAAGTCCCAACTGCATTAGATTTAGAACAGGGATTAGTGAAGCTGCACCAGGAATTAGGAGGTTAGTATATGAATCCGCGATCCTGTGTCAACATTCAAAAAGAGTGGGACATTGTAGGAGCAAGACAGCTTGGCCGGGAAATGGCGAAAGAAGTCGGCTTTGGGACCGTCGACCAGGCTAGAATTGCTACTGCAGTATCCGAGTTAGCTCGTAATATCTATTTATATGCTGAAAATGGACAAATTTGTTTTGAGCACATCTATACGAACAGTCAAAAAGGAATATTAATGACTGCAGTTGATGTTGGTCCAGGAATAAAAGATATCAGCCGTGTTATGCAAGATGGCTATACAACCTCTGGAGGACTAGGTGCTGGATTACCTGGAGTAAAACGTTTGATGGATGATTTTGATATAGCATCCACAGTCGGGGAAGGAACGCAAATTAAAGTGATTAAATGGACCAGATAGTTTCCGCTTCATCCTCCGGTCTTTTCATTTGAGTAACTTTCCTTGTTTCAAACAGTGAATGCAGCACGGACCATTCAGGTGTGATAAAGAGAAAATAACAGTGCGTTTAAAGGCACACGCACTTGAATTACCAATATTGGGGAAAGCCTTAAAAGAGAATAAAAGGTTCTGAGTATAGGGGGAGTAACCATCGTGAAAGAAACCATTGAGAAAAATACGGTAAAATATCAAGAACTATTACAGAAGTATATTGAAACACAAGACGAAAAAGCGTTATATGACCTTGAATTAATCAGTAAAGATTTTATTAAAAAAAATATCTTACCTGAAGAATTAATTAATTTGCATATCCAGGCAATGGAACATATTTATCCGGAACTGATGGAGGAGTACAAGCTTTCCATGGAATTTTTATTGGAAGCAACTGTTTTCTATGGTTTGGCATTGCAGGAAGTAGATTATTTAAGACAGGAAAAAGATGTGCTGACTTCTGAGATTTCGGTGGCTGCGAATATGCAAAAGACTTTACTGGGAACTAAAAAGCCGGAAATTAACGGACTGGATATTGGAGTTGTCAGCGTTCCTGCTCATCAGATGAATGGAGATTACCATCATTTTACGAAAGGAAGTAATGGCACTGTTGGAATTGCTATTGCAGACGTGATTGGAAAAGGAATACCGGCAGCACTTTGCATGTCCATGATTAAATATGCAATGGATAGCTATCCGGAAGCGACCATGTCCCCGAATAAAGTATTAGAAAACCTGAATCGGGTTGTCGAAAGAAATATTGATTCCAGCATGTTCATCACGATGTGTTATGCACACTATCTGCCAAAGGAAAGTAAATTAAGGTTATCCTCGGCAGGTCATGAACCGGGGTATATTTACCGCGCTGAAACAGGGACATTTGAAGAAGTCCGGGCGAAAGGCATTGTGCTTGGTGTTATGCCTGATGCGCAGTATCGGGAATATGAATTGGATATTGATAAAGATGATTTAATTATCTTTCTGACGGACGGTGTTTCAGAATGCAGGGATGGAGATCGTTTTATTGAAACGGAGGAACTGCTGGAAGTAATCCGGAAATATATTGATTTACCCGCGCAAGAACTGGTGGATAACGTGTATCAGTATTTTGAAAAACTTCAAGATTTCCAGTTACGGGATGATTTTACATTAATTGTTCTTCGTAAAGAGGTTTAAAGTTATAAATGCAGGGAATACAATATATTAGTTTAGTGTTAATGCTTGATAGAGAAAATGAAATTCCCGCAGTTTAACGGGACAACGGACTGCTGTTATCATTATTCATCAGATAGAAAGTTTGGTGGGTGAGGATGGAGCGCCTGTATAAATTCAGTTCATTTGACTGCCATTCCGTTAGGGAGATGGAACCCTGATGAATGCAGTTCTACTTTATCATTGTATCGTCATCTATCTATAATCTATATTTGTGATGACAGAGGGGGTTATTATGAATTTATCAGTTAATGTACAAGAAGAGAACCAAGTAAAAGTTTTAGAAGTGAGCGGGGAGATTGATGCCTATACAGCCCCGGAGTTAAAAAAATCATTAATGCCTTTAATCCAAGAGAGTGGTAATGAAATTGAAGTGGATTTAGAAAATGTAGCGTATATGGACAGCACCGGTTTAGGTGTGTTTGTTAGTGCTTTGAAAGCTTCAAAGGAAAGTGGGAGTCATTTCACTTTAAAAAATGTCCAGGGACGGGTGTATCGCATTTTTGAGATAACTGGTCTGAATGGTGTTATGGATATTAAAGCAGCGATTCGAGGTGGCAATGAGTAATGGAAGCATTTGATTATATCGAAATGAAGGTGCCGGCAAAAGCGGAATATATTGGAGTGATGCGCTTAACGCTTTCAGGCGTTGCTAATCGGGTAGGTTTTTCTTATGATGCAATTGAGGATTTGAAAGTTGCTATATCAGAAGCGATTACAAATGCTGTCGAACATGCATATGAAGAAAAAGAGTCCGGTGAAATCACAGTTGGCTTTGGCGTATATGATGACCGAATGGAAATCATGGTAGCAGATCGTGGAGGAAGTTTTGATCTGGAAGAGGTAAAGAATGAGACGGGACCATATAAAAACGATGAACCAGTTGAAAAAATTAGAGAAGGAGGTTTCGGCCTGTTCCTAATTGAAGCATTAATGGATGAAGTAAAAATTAACAACAAATATGGTGTAATGGTTATTATGACTAAATACAATAGAGAAGAAGAGGTGGACATGGATGACGACCAAATCTCAACCATTCAATAGAGGGGGAGATGAGGTTTACCAATGGATACGTGCACTTCAAGAAGATCCAGCAAATGAAGAAATACAGGAAAAAATTGTTTTAACCTACCAGAACCTTGTTGGATCCATTGCCCGGAAGTACTCCAAAAACAGTGCCATTCATGAAGACCTTGTGCAAGTCGGCATGATTGGATTGCTTGGGGCAATTAAGAGGTACGACGCTTCCTATGGTAAGTCGTTTGAATCATTCGCAATCCCAACCATTATCGGTGAAATAAAACGATTTATACGGGATAAAACATGGAGTGTGCATGTCCCTCGCCGTATTAAAGAATTGGGACCGAAAATCCGAAAAAGTGCTGATGAACTGACGGCTAAAAATCAAAAATCTCCTACCATTCAAGAAATTGCAGAATATATTGGTGTACCAGAAGAAGAAGTATTAGAAACAATGGAAATGAGCAAAAGTTATAAGGCACTATCTGTGGATCATAAAATTGAAGCTGATTCAGACGGCAGTACCGTTGCTATTCTTGACTTAATTGGCAATGATGATGATAGCTTTAAGAATTCAGAGCAAAAAATGATGCTTGAAAAAATCCTTCCTGTTTTATCCGAACGGGAACAGGTCATTTTAGAATGTACCTACTTTAAAAATATGAGTCAGAAAGAAACGGGGGAAATGCTGGGTATATCCCAAATGCATGTCTCACGTCTTCAAAGACGAGCACTCCGAAAACTACGAGAAACCATGCAGTCAGAAAGTACGGAGGTATTCGATTGATTTCAGGTAAATATGTAGATGTTTCCGTTTATCAAAAATCTAAAAAAGGTAATCATTTTTGTGGAGACAGTTACTTTTTTATAGAAGAAGACCAGCTATTTTTAGGAGTGCTCGCAGATGGTCTGGGAAGCGGAGAGATTGCAAAAGAATCCTCGCAAGTTGTTGTCGATATTGTGAAGCAGCATAAGCATCAAACAGTCAAAGAAATTATTGATTTATGTAATAAACAGCTTGTTGGCATGCGTGGAGCCGTAATGGGAATTCTGAAAATAGACTTTATCGACCAATCCTTTACTTTTTCCTCCATTGGGAATATAGGTATCATTATTTTGGAACAAGGATGTAAAAAGAAGCGAAATATTCCAAGTTCTGGATATCTCGGCTCGCGTTATCGAGGAGTAAAGGTAATGACAGAGAAGTTAAACGATGGAACCAATTTTATTGTGTTTTCGGACGGCGTGAAGGATAAAGAGCTATCAGCTTATTATTTTAAAGATTATAATGTTGAACGGATTACCGATGCTTATAAACAAAACATCCATCATACCAGACAGGATGATACAACATTAATGGCAATTAGATATAAAGGGGAAAAAGGTTGATTTGTATGAAATAACATGGACACGGGTTCATTTGTTATGGATAACAGATCAATCTTTTTAATATGCAGAAAGCACGAACTTGTTTATTTTGATACAATAAGGAAGGATAGTAAGGAGGAGAAATATAGTGAAAGCAGACGAAAAGCTAATTGAAATTGTATCAAAAGATACCAGTGTACAAAATAATATTGTTTCTAAAGTTATTTCTCTTTTGGATGAGGGGAATACAGTTCCGTTTATTGCCAGATATCGAAAAGAAGCAACAGGCGGGTTGGATGAAGTAAAAATAAAAGAAATACAGGACAGATGGACGTATGTTCTTCACCTGTCTGAACGGAAACAAGAAGTGCTTCGTATTATTGACGAGCAGGGAAAATTAACAGATGAATTAAGAAATGACATTGAAAAAGCGACACAGCTTCAAAAAGTAGAAGATTTATACCGTCCTTATAAGCAAAAACGTCGTACCAGGGCCACCATTGCCAAGGAAAAAGGGTTAGAGCCGCTGGCGCTGGTTATCTGGGAACAGAAGGAAGCAGTGGATCTAGAACAGCGAGCAGCACAGTACTTTTTAGAGGAACATGAACTAAATACAGTGGAAGAAGTGCTGCAAGGAGTCAATGACATTATTGCGGAATGGATTTCAGATGAACCGGCTTACCGTGAATTTATTCGTAATACTACGATGAAACAAGGAACCATGCAGTCTGAAGATAAAAATAAAGAAGCGGATGAAAAACAGGTATTTGAAATGTATTATGAATACAGTGAAACCATCCGTTCTTTGGTGTCTCATCGTATTCTTGCATTAAACCGCGGTGAAAAAGAAGGGATTTTAAAAGTGCAGGTAGAAGCGCCTGTGGATAAAATCATTTCCTACTTGGAAAAAAAGGTGATCAAAAATGCTTGTCCACAAAACATGAAGGAACTGTTAACAGCTGCCGTGGAAGATAGTTATAAACGGTTGATTGAGCCGTCAGTGGAAAGAGAAATCCGCAGTGCATTGACAGAAAAAGCAGAGGCACAGGCGATTGAAGTTTTTTCTGTGAACTTAAGAAACCTATTACTTCAACCACCGTTAAAAGGGAAAGTAATTCTTGGAGTTGACCCGGCCTTCCGGACAGGCTGTAAGTTAGCTGTTGTGGATGAGACTGGGAAAGTTCATCAAATTAATGTAATTTATCCTACCGCTCCAAAGAAAGATGTGAAAGGCGCAGAAAAAGTTGTCCTCCATATCATTCAGCAGTTTGGTGTGGAACTGGTTGCGATTGGGAACGGGACAGCATCCCGAGAAACAGAACAATTTGTTTCGGATGTGCTAACAAATAACAACCTGGATATTCCATACATTATTGTGAATGAAGCAGGAGCAAGCGTGTACTCTGCTTCCGCTCTGGCAAGAGAAGAATTCCCTGATCTGCAGGTAGAGGAAAGAAGTGCTGTTTCGATTGCCAGACGGGTACAGGATCCATTAGCTGAGCTGGTAAAAATTGATCCAAAGTCGATTGGTGTCGGCCAGTACCAGCATGATGTGAGTCAAAAAGAATTGTCCAATTCGTTGACATTCGTTGTAGAAACAGCGGTTAACCAGGTAGGAGTTAATGTGAATACAGCTTCTTCGTCTCTTCTCCAGTACGTATCTGGTTTAAGTAAAACCGTAGCGAATAATGTGATTAAGAAGCGGGAAGAGGAAGGAAAATTTACAAACCGTAAGCAGCTGAAGAAAATTCCTAGGCTCGGTGCTAAAACATATGAGCAGGCAATTGGGTTCTTGCGGATTGTAGATGGGGACACATCATTTGATCGCACCCCTATTCACCCGGAAACCTATCCACAAGCAAAAGCATTATTAAACAAACTTGTTTTTGATGAAAAAGATTTGGGTACAGAACCTTTGCAGAAAGAAATGGAAGGAATCGATAAACAAGCTGTTGCGGAAGAATTAGAACTTGGTTTGCCGACTTTAGAGGATATTATTGAGGCATTAAGCAAACCGGAACGCGACCTGCGTGATGATTTCCCGCAGCCTTTATTAAAGAAAAATGTCATGAATATGGAAGATTTAAAAACTGGGATGGAACTGCAAGGAACTGTCCGGAATGTGGTAGATTTCGGCGTTTTTGTTGACGTTGGTGTGAAACAGGACGGACTTGTGCATATTTCTAAAATGTCTAAGCAGTTCGTCAAGCATCCAATGGATGTTGCTTCTGTCGGTGATGTTGTTACTGTATGGGTGGATGATGTCAACGTTCAAAAAGGAAGGATTGCGCTTTCCATGATTCAGTAAAGAAGAAAGTAAGATAAATAAAAAAAGGAACTTCTGTATTGGGAAGTTCCTTTTTTATTTGCTATTATTTTACTGATTCTTCGTTTGCAGCTTCCACTTCATCAAGTGAAATACCGATTGCTTCTGCAACACCTTTCCCGTAATCCGGGTCAGCACGATAGCAATTATTAATGTGACGAAGTTTTACTGATTTGGATGCAGGCGCAATATCATCCGCTGTATTTTGGAAGAGCGCTTGTTTTTGCTCATCGGACATTAAGCGGAATAGTTTACCTGGTTGTTCGTAGTAAAGTGTATCGTCTACATCAAAGTCAAAGTAATCAGCATCTACATCTCTGCCGAGCTGTAATGCAGGCTCTTGATGTTCTTTGCTGTCTTCCCATTCTCCATATTGGTTCGGGCTATAGCTGACTTGTCCACCTTGGTAAGGGATAACACGCATAGCACCATCACGGTGATATGGATGGAAGTTTTTCGCGTTTTTCGGATAGTTAACAGGGATTTGCCAATGGTTTACGCCTAGACGGTAACGCTGTGCGTCTCCGTAAGAGAATAGACGGCCTTGTAACATTTTATCTGGAGAAAATCCAATTCCCGGAACAATGTTTGTAGGAGCAAATGCTGCCTGTTCTACTTCTTCATGATAGTTTTCAGGGTTTTTATTCAGTTCTAATTCACCGACTTCGATAAGCGGGAATTCATCTTTATACCATACTTTTGTTAAGTCAAACGGATTGTAAGGCATGTTCGCTGCTTCTTCTTCTGTCATTACTTGAATATACATTTTCCATTTAGGGAAGTTTCCTTCTTCAATGTTGTTGTATAAATCACGCTGATTGCTTTCGCGATCTTGACCAATCACTTTTGCAGCTTCTTCATTTGTAAGATTTTCAATTCCTTGTTCTGTTTTGAAGTGGAATTTAACCCATACACGCTCATTATTTTCATTATATAAGCTGTATGCGTGGCTTCCAAACAAGTTCATGTTGCGGAAAGATTTTGGAATACCACGATCAGACATGACGATGGTAACCTGATGAAGTGCTTCTGGTTGGTTTGTCCAGAAATCCCAGTTTGCATCAGCATTCTTCATGTTTGTTTTTGGATCACGTTTAACCACATGGTTCAAGTCAGGGAAACGTTTTGGATCTCTCATGAAGAAGACCGGCGTATTGTTACCAACTAAATCCCAGTTTCCTTCTTCTGTATAGAACTTCATAGCAGTACCGCGAATGTCACGCTCTGCATCAGCAGCGCCACGTTCACCGGCTACAGTAGAGAAGCGGATAAACATGTCTGTTTTCTTGCCAACTTCCGAGAAGATGTCTGCTTTTGTATATTTTGTAATGTCATTTGTAATGGTCAATGTTCCATAAGCTCCGGAACCTTTAGCATGCATACGACGTTCAGGAATAACTTCACGGTCAAAGTGTGCAAGCTTTTCAAGGAACCAAAAATCTTCCATTAATAATGGACCACGTTTACCGGCTGTTTTCGAATCATCATCATTTGGTACAGGAGCGCCAAATGCAGTGGTCATTTTTCTTTTATCGCTCATAAATTGTTCCCCTCCTAGTAAATTAACTACAATTATTATAATAACATAATAAATAGTAGATTGCTATTAATATTCTGTGTTATTTATATGACATTTTTTAATCATTATATAGAAGTCCTTTTTAACAGTGAACACCGTATTTGAAAACAATAAGCAAGGAAGGTTTATTTTCTGTTATTTTCTATTAATAAGAAATAAGCAGACGTACTTATGATTCTATTTATTATCAATTATTCATTTTAATTGAGAATAATAATGTGTGATGATGGAAGAGAATGAAAGTTCCTGATTTAAGTTTGTTATGTTAAAATGAGTCATTATTAGATTCATTATTTGTTTAAGAATTTCAATGACATATAATAATGAATGGACAAAAATAAGCGATGGAAAATGCTTAAGGTAGAAAGAATCATTTCGGGTTCGTGCTTTATTTAAAAAGGGAGAGAAGAAACACATGAATCAAATATCTGATGAAGAATTATATCAATTGGTTAAACAGCTGTCAGAAACTTTTTTTAATAAATCCTTTCATGATAAGGTGCGTTTTAATTCCCGCTTACGAACAACTGGTGGAAGATATATCCCAAGTAAACGGTTAATCGAAATCAATCCGAAATATGTATTGGAATTTGAAAAAGAAGAACTTCATGGTATTATTAAACATGAGTTGATTCAATCTATGACATGATTTTTCGTGGTTTTAATCTTAAATGCTATTATATCAACAAATTTGACGAGATATAGTTTGGTTTTAACTTTGTTTGTGGTCTTAACTGTTTTCATGTTTATATTTTACTTCTTCATTTAGATGATTATCACATACTTGACTAGCTTTTGCTGAAAGTTTATTCATTTGATAGTACAATATAATCGAATAAATAACTTAGCAAGGGGTGTTTATATGGGGAAAACGGCTGAAATAGAAAGCGTAAAAAAACTATATAATCATTTTAAAGACACAAATGAGGAAACCATTAAGGTTAATGTTGTTCGGTATATGTTAGAAATACTAGGATATGACCCACTTGATTTTTATTATGTAGTTCCCAATTATCACAAGAATACGAGAACTGACATTGCAATAGAAAAAATGAGAAAACTATGGAATTGTACAATAGAGAGAAGAGGTTGTTATTAATTGTCTTGCAGGTTTACGGAAGGGGATTTAGTTAATTATGCTCAGCGATTTGCAAAAGAGCATTGGGATCGAGAATTTGATATACGAATTGAACTTGTTAATAGAAATTGGAGAAGGAAACTAGCGAGTTATCACTATAATAAAAAAACTGGTGATAAGTTCATTAGAATGAGTAAAGTAGTAAATAAAAGATATTCAAATGAAGAGGTTTTAAAATGTCTTTTGCATGAAATGGTGCATTGGGAGCTGCATACAATAGGGAAGCCGTTTAGAGATGACTCAAAGGAGTTTGTTGAAGAATGTGTTAGAGTAGGTGCTTCTTTCAGTAAAACTAAGGCTGCTCAAAGTGCGTTTAATAGTTATTCTAAACAGTTCAATAAGTGATTATATAGCTTGGATTAAATGTCATAAATTTCAAGGGACATATAATGTAATAGAGAAGACAGAGAGGTTTAATTCAAACTTTGGATCTATGTCAAGAAATTGGACAAATAAAATGTTGAGTATCTTAAAACCTCTACCGCGCTTCGCTTGCTGTGGGTTTGAAATAAAGTCACGATGTTTATAAAAAAGATGCGATGTTGAATAAAGTCGCGATGTTTACAAAAAAGTTGCGAAGTTTTACCCCTTTGAATGTAATTTGTCTAAAGGGGTTTCTTATGGTAAAAGTAATATAAGGTTATACCGCAAACGAGCCATTTTGCGGAGCAAATAGGCAATGGTGGTTAGCCTCAGAGTGCAGATGGTTTCTGCTCTTTGTTTCGTTGGGAAACTTCACCTCAGCCTCACAATGCAACACCGGCTTGTGAATAATGAGTTTTTGAATGAACATTTCACGAGAGGAGGTAAATAATAACCGTAAATGGTATGTTTGGAGGAAACAACATGGAAAATTCTAAGAATAAGTTAACATCTGTAGAAATTGGCTCTCTTTGGTCGACTTATATGAGTGCAAGTTTATCCCAGCGTGTTCTTCAGCACTTTACCGAAAAAATGGTAGATAAACAGATGAAGCAAGTAATAGAGCACGCACTTAACCTCAGTGTCCAACATCTTCAATCCATTGAAGAAATTTTTACAAGTGAGGGATATCCCATCCCTGAAGGGTTTACGAAAGATGATGTGAATTCGGATGTACCCCGTTTATTTTCTGACACCTTCTGTTTGGTCTACGTCAAGCATATGGCGAACTATGGATTAACAAATTATGGAACGTATTACTCCTATTCCTCAGATCAAAGGACATTAAATTTTTTTGAAAAAGCTTTGATGAAAACAATCAAGTTACAGGATCAATCGACGAAATTAATGTTAGATAAGGGTGTGTATTCTCATGCTCCATATTTGTCGTATCCTGAACATTCAAGTTTTATTCAAGACGAAAAGTATTATTTGAATATCGGTCTTTTCACAAATGATAGGCCCTTAAATGCCGTAGAAATCAGACACCTTTATAAAAGCACAATAACGAATACTATTGGCGGATACCTATTGTTAGGCTTCAGCCAGGTTGCCGATTCCCAAGAAGTTAGAGATCATATGTTGAAAGGGAAAGGCATTACAGACAGACACAGAGAGTCTTTAAACCAAAAAATTGAAAACGAAAACCTTGATCCCCCTTCTTTTCCGGATTTTGAAGTGACCGACTCAACCATTTCACCTTTTTCGGATAAATTGATGATGGCACATGTTGCATTTCTTGCTGGCATTGGTATTTCTGATTATGGTATAGCGTTGGGGCAATCTCAAAGATCTGACTTAGCTTTTTTATTTGGAAAGCTAATAACAGGATCCGAACGTTATGCAAAAAATAGTGCAGAGTTGGCCATTAAGAATAAATGGCTGGAACAACCACCTCAGTTTTCCGATGTTCAACGTTCCTTATAATCGAATGAATTCCCCGTTTTAGAAAAGTGCTAAATGAGAAAGCTGGAAAGAAGACTCTAATTTCAGTGGGTCCGTTTAGACAAAATAGGATTGAGAGGCAATCTGTCATACGGAAAAGGGAAGGGTAAGGCGATATGAATGGAAAAATTGCTTTGGTCCATCGCACTCCCCGGATTCGGTCAGCTTTTATACGAAAATGGGATTTTTGCTAAAAATGGCGCAAAAAAACACTCTCCCTAAATGGGATCACCCATTTTTAAAAATTTGGCTATTATTAGGTTTAAGCTGATTTGGTTTCTTGGATTTCTATTTCATAGCCCATGTTTTGCAGTTTTTTTATAAAGTAATCTTTCTTCCTTTCTTTATTTGGAAGATAGTCCCAACCAAGCTCTTTATAAGGGGTTTTTGTTTCCATTTTTACCGTTTGTATTATCGGCTATTTTGTAACCGTTGGTCTAATTTACTCTAAGACATTGACATTGTTTGGTGTGCTTCTCGGACCTGTATGGCTACCGATGTTGTTTGTGATACCGGGCGTGTTGGTGTTGGATTCATTGTGAAAAAGATCATGCTATACGTATCAGAACAATGAAAGATGGAAATGTGATGCCAAGCTCCATCTTTTTGATTACTTCCTTTTCATTCTGTAGTAATACCAGCTGATATCAAAAAAGAATATTCAAGAAACGGGCGCGATTGTGGAACAACTATCAATTTAAACGACTTTATTGTTACATCTATTAAGCGTTATTCTGCAATTGACTAAAAATTAAACAACTTTATTTTTACACCGTCCATATTTGAGGACGGTGTAATGCGTATTTTAGGCTTCGAAATTAAATAACTTTATTGTCATTACACATTTACGTCGTATCTTCACTTCCCATACAGACATTATAAAAACTATTTCCATCCCCTGTTATGCAAAGCCACCTTATAAAATTATTAATGGTAAAAATTGATAACATAAAAAGTACCCTTTATCAACATTCTATGATTGAACAAATAACCATAAGGAGGTAGTCGATTTATGACGGTAGCAAGTCAAGTAAACCAAACATTAGCTGGCTTAAAAAGTGCTCAAGCTAGCTTTGAAACCTTTGCTCTTGAAACTGAAAATAAACAAGCGAAACAAATGTATCAAAATGCAGCTCAACAAACACAAATGGTTATTGATAGTATTGTTCCTCGGGTTCACGAAATGGAACAAGAAGAACCCCAATACAAACAATAATGTTAAGGGTGTCTTTAAGGGCATACACATTATGAATTTAATTCCTGAACAGAATGACCATAAACCATCTATGACAAATCAGTGGTTGTTGATGGAACGCAAACAGAGGTAGCCTTAAGCTACCTCTGTTTCTGAGTGTGCGCCCTGCATGGGTGAGAACTTGGTGGTGAAAGTCCACTACAGGCTTGGCAGTAGGAACTGTTAGCGAAAGACAAGGTGGCTATTGTGAGATAGTGGCTGAAGGAAGTCAGACGCAAACTCCTGGACTGACGAACAGAAATTAGATAGAAGGCTGGATTAGGTCGGATAAATCTGCACTACAAGATGAAGTCCAATACTGCCCGAAACCTATACAGTAAATCTAGCAGTTATATGGGAGGAAAGTTCTCACTCTTACCGGGGGAGGTCTTGTGAGGGTGATGAACAAGTTGAAGAATAACGAGTCAACACAACTAAGGTGGTGACATCTTGGTGAATCACAAGAAGTCAGCAGAGGTCGTAGTAGTGTGAAAAGGCCAAAACATGAAGGACCGAACAATCGTAATTTTGAAAAGTCTAGGAGGTGTGAAAGGTGCGAGAACTGCAGAAAACAGGAGAACCTGGCTATCGGCAGAGAGATAATGTGGAACATGAAGGGTATGTCGAAGTGCATAGTGCCTTTCATGGTGAAAAGAACAATCAAAATGGTGTATCCAATCTGTTTGAAAGAATCCTTTCAAGGGACAATCTAAATCAAGCTTACCTTCAAGTGGTCAGAAACAAGGGAGCAGCGGGAGTGGATGGTATGACATACGACCAGCTGCTTCCATACTTGAAGGAGCACAGGGAAGAACTATTAACGCAGTTGTATCTTGGGAAGTATAAACCTCAACCCGTAATGCGGGTTGACATTCCAAAACAAGACGGCGGAATAAGAAAACTTGGAATCCCTACCGTTATTGACCGAATGCTTCAACAAGCAATAAACCAAGTGTTACAACCCATATTTGAACCGACGTTCTCCGATAATAGTTTTGGGTTTCGTCCAAAACGTAGTGCACATCAAGCCATCATACGGGCAAAATCGCATTACGAACAAGGGTACAAA
Organism: Oceanobacillus timonensis; assembly: GCF_900166635.1. Lineage (NCBI taxonomy): Bacteria > Bacillati > Bacillota > Bacilli > Caryophanales > Bacillaceae > Oceanobacillus > Oceanobacillus timonensis. The sequence goes on along the minus strand of NZ_LT800497.1, from coordinate 3,487,486 downwards.
CATGTGGTGGACTTGGATATGAAAGCCTATTTCGATACGGTCAATCATGACAAACTGATGTATTTTGTGGAAAAACAGATCACAGATAAACGCGTACTACGCTTGATAAGACAATATTTATTAAGTGGAATCATGATTGACGGCATCTTTCAAAAATCAGAGGAAGGAACGCCTCAAGGCGGGAACCTGTCTCCGTTACTCAGTAATATTTACTTAAACGAGTTAGACCATTTACTGGAGAAACGAGGACACCGGTTCGTGCGTTACGCAGACGACTGTAACATTTATGTAAAAAGTAAAAGAGCAGGTCAACGCGTAATGAAAAGTATTACGAAATTTCTCGAGATGGATTTAAGTCTTACCGTGAATCGGGAGAAGAGTGCGGTTGGAAGCCCTCTGAAACGAAAGTTTCTAGGCTTCTGTCTCCTCGTCACAAAGAAAGGTGTTCAGATTCGTCCGCATTATAAAGCAAAAGAGACCGTTAAACAGAAACTCAGACGAATCACGAAACGTAATCGTGGACGAAGTATCGATAGGATTTTAAAAGAAATCCAGCAACTTATGACAGGGTGGATAAATTACTATGGCATAGGAGAAATGAAAGGATTTATGAAGAATCTGAATGGGTGGTTGAAGCGAAGAATTAGACAATATATCTGGAAACAGTGGAAAAATCCACGTACGAAACGAAAGAATCTAATTCAGTTAGGTATCGATAAACGGAAAGCTTATGAATGGTCGAATACAAGAAAAGGTTACTGGATTATATCAGGTAGCTATGTACTCCACCGTTCATTGACAGACAAAGAACTGGCATCGAGAGGATATAAAGATATCGCTCTTCAATACCAGTTCGTACACTCAAACTATTGAACCGCCGTATACGGAACCGTACGTACGGTGGTGTGAGAGGGGCGAGAAGTTACTTAGCTTTTCCCTCTACTCGATTCTAAAAATTAACGTATACTCCTTATCTAATACTACGTTTTGATCAATCTTTTTTATAAAATCAAAATTACCATGTGGTGTAGAATCAACGATTATAGAATATTTTTGATTGAACTTTTTTATAAACCTACAGTTTGCAATATTATTAGTTATGAGGACGAATAATTTAAATCAGTAAGTGAAATACTATATATAATCATGCATTCCGTTTGAGACGGGCAGTCTAAATGATTGAAAGCCATTTATTTTGGATTGGAGTGAAGAAAATGAAAGCTGTAACCTATCAAGGACCGAATAATGTAACTGTTAAAGAGGTACCGGACGCAAAGCTTGAGAAAAAAGATGACGTTCTTGTTCGAATAACTTCGACAGCCATTTGCGGGTCTGATTTACACTTGTATCAAGGGAATATCCCGTTACCTGACGGATATGTCATTGGTCACGAACCAATGGGGATTGTCGAAGAAGTCGGCCCTGAAGTGACAAAGGTAAAAAAAGGGGACCGGGTCGTTGTTCCTTTCAATGTTTCATGTGGACAGTGCTTTTATTGCCAGCATGAGATGGAAAGCCAATGTGACAATTCCAACCCGCATTACGATTCAGGAGGGTATTTCGGTTATTCCGAAAAGTACGGAAACCACCCGGGCGGCCAGGCTGAGTATTTAAAAGTGCCTTTTGGGAATTTCACCCCTTTTGTTGTTCCTAAATCGTGTGAACTGGAAGATGAATCCCTTCTCTTTTTATCTGATGTTCTTCCCACTGCCTACTGGAGTGTGGTAAATGCCGGAGTGAAAAAGGACGATACCGTTATTGTGCTTGGCTGTGGCCCTGTTGGACTGATGGCACAAAAGTTCGCATGGATGGAAGGCGCAAAACGTGTAATCGCTATTGACCACCTTGGTTATCGTTTAAACCATGCAAAACGAATCAACAATGTTGAAGTGTTTGATTTCACCAAAAACGATGACATGGGTGAGTATTTAAAGGAAATCACTCATGGCGGGGCAGACGTTGTCATTGATTGTGTGGGCATGGATGGAAAAAAATCACCTTTGGAATATATGGAACAAAAACTAAAGCTGCAAGGCGGAACACTTGGACCTATTCAAATTTCAACAAAAGCTGTCAGGAAATTTGGAACGGTTCAACTAACCGGCGTTTACGGCAGCAACTACAATGCGTTTCCATTAGGTGCCTTTTGGATAAGGAATATTATGCTTAAGATGGGTCAGGCCCCAGTTATTCACTTCATGCCTAAATTGTTTGAAAAGATTATGAATAAAGAGTTTGATCCCAAAGAAATTATTACACACAAAATCCCTCTTGAGAATGCAAGTGAAGGGTATAGCATCTTTAATGATCATCAGGATAATTGCGTTAAGGTCATTTTAAAGCCGTAAAAGAGGGTTAATCCAGTAACATGATAGAAGAAGCCTGCAGTAATGGTTTTCCATAATCATTACTGCAGGCTTTTTTATAAAATGTTAGATAATTGGATAATTCAGCTCGTAACTTGGGTAGCAATAGTATGGTGGTCTCGGTCCTATTTTTGGCATGGGCCAGGAATCCTCCATATAGACCATCTTTACTTTTTCATTTGAATGGTTTACTAGCAATAGCTTTACTTCTGGATTAAATTCATATCTCAAAATGGTAACCCCCTTCCATTAGGAATGTGTGGATTCTCCCCCATCAACATGAAGAACTTGACCAGTAACAAAACGGGAATCATCAGAAGCAAGATAGACAAAGGTTGGTGCGAGTTCAAATGGATGGGCAACTCGTTCCATTGGATTAAATGCTCCATATACAGCGACTTGGTCTGACGAGAAACTTGCTGGAATAAGTGGGGTCCAAATTCGGCCGGGGGCGACGGCATTGACTCGGATCCCTTGTTTCACGACATTTTTAGCCAAGGCACGCGTCCAACCAACTATTGCGCCTTTTGTGGCCGTATAATCAATCATTTGCTGCTCACCTACATACGTCACCACTGAAGAAGTGCCAATGATTGAGCTGCCTGGTTTTAAATGAGGAAGCGCTGCTCTTGTTGTGTAAAAATGAGAGTATATATTAACTTTGAAGGTGTCATCGAATTGCTCATCTGTAATGTCAAGCAGACTTAGTTGTTGGAATTGGATACCAACGTGGTTACAAAGAATATCGAGACGTCCAAACGTACTTACTGTTTGTTCTACAATGGAGATACACTGTTGTTTGTCTCGCAAGTCACCAGGCATTAGAAGACAACGTTGTCCGAGTTGTTCAATCCTCGTTTTTGTTCTATTTGCATCCTCATGTTCATCTAAGTATGAAATAGCAACATCTGCACCTTCTTTAGCAAACGCAATTGCTGCTGCTGCACCAATACCACTGTCACCCCCTGTAATAAGTGCTACTTTTCCTGTTAACTTTTCACTCCCTTCATAGTTCGGGTTTTCGATAATTGGGAGGGGTACCATAAGTTTTTCCACTCCGGGATGGCACAGCTGGCGCTGTTCAGGTAAACTTATCGGAATTTCTTCGTAACGTGTGATTTTCCCATAGTTAGGGTACATGGGATAAGGTTGAGTTTTCATGTTCGCCTTAAACATTTGTTGCATTTGCTTTATTTGGTCTAATTGACGACTTTGATCCTTTTGATCCATGGAAACCTCCTGTAGAAATAATTTTCTTCTATAGAATGTTTATGTTGTTCACTGTAAATATAGTACTGGTGTGGGTTTAAAATAAAGTTACACCGTTTAGAACAAAAGGAGGTTTACGATTTGAGTAAAAAATATGTTAAATACTCAATAGTTATTGGTATCGTAACTTTTGCTATAAGTTTAATGCTGTTCTTAACAATCGATTCCCCATCCCCATACCTTGGTGGTCTTGTTGTAGCATTTCTTATATTTGAGATTAGTTTTTATCATTTCTCTGGAAAGGAAAGGCAAAAAACAAACTGCAAAAATAACTTATTTTAAGCGAATTAAACAAACGGGCGCGATTGTAGAAGATCACAGCTATAAAATGATCAAACTTTTTTATAAAAAATGTATACTAATTCACAAGAGAAGAATCCATTTTGATCAATCTTTTTTTAAAATGGATTCTTTTTATTTGCCCTAAAATGGGTTTCTGTGGGTTGCTTTTGATCAAACTTTATTTTAAAGCTACAACTCCCTATGAAAGGGAGTATAGGGATGTATTAATTTTTTACTTTAAACTAGTCAAACAAATCGCTGTTTCTACCGATAAAGTCAACTATCTCCGCATTTTCTTTTTTCTCCAAAGATAGTGGTTCTTTAGTTTCTCTTGTTCTGTACTGCTCTCTATATGCGCTTTGACCAATTGTTTCTAGATATTCCTTTTCGAAATGATCACGTTCTCCTTTTAGAACATCCACCTTTTCTTCCAGTTCTTGAATTCTTTGCTCCGAAGCACTTTCTTTTTGCTGAAGTGTTACCTCAAGCCCTCTCACTTTAGAAGCTGTTTTTAAAATATTATTTACAAATATGTCATATGACTTCAATTTTGTTAGAAGCACTTTTTCATTATCTTTGTATTTCCCATAAATAGTTAATACGTTATCCAAAGGAAGGGGATTGATGCCTCTAGAATCGTTGTAGGGGTTATTGAAAGCATGATTTAACTGTTTTATCTCCTTTGCCATACGTGTTCGCCATACCGTCTTAGATATCCCTGTATGCTTCTCTAATAGGTATGGCGTTAAATCTTCGGTTATCTCACTACGGGTTTGTCTTAAAAGTTCTAGCAAGTCTTCATCAGTGTATTTTTTAGGTCTTGCCACTTCAATTCTCCTCATTTCCCTGATTCTTTTCTGATTCTTGCATAATTAATGCTTCAGTTCTCGCTATGTCCTCTATTGTCTTATTAATGGATTTTGTTACGCTGTTTACTTGTTCGTTTAAATCAATAGGTGTGTTCTGCTGTTCCTTGTTTTGATTCATGTTGCTCATTAGTTTTTGGAAAACAATATAGTATGTGTCCAGTTGATCTTTATATTGCTTATTAAGCCGTCCTGAAGTCTCGTCAAGTAGTCTTAATGTGTTTTCCCTGTTACCCACATCTAATAGGAAAAACGGGCATAATAAGCAATTTGGAACACAGTTATTAGGAAATCCTTTATAATCTGTGCAATATCCACCCTCAATTTGTCGGAAATTACTTCTATTCGTCCTATTTAAAACACTTTCTGTTTTAAGGTTTTGAACAACAGGGAGGTTCTCAGCTTCTTCTTTTGTATAGAAATCGGTAATTTTCATTTGCTTGTTTTTTATCTGTTCACTTAATAATCTTACTTTACTTTCTAGAAAAGTTTCTAAATGATTAGCATAGTGGTTTTGTGTGTATAAACTAGCATGCCCTGCCATTTGGCTAATAGTTAGAGGGTCGATGCCTTGCATTCTCATGTTGCATATTGCTAAATGCCGAGTTGAATTTGCACTTAATTGTTCAATATCACTGGATTGAATTACTTCTTTGTAAAAGAATTTCAGCAATGAATTGAACATGTCAGTTGTAGTATGAATATTTTTTCCATGCGAAATTATTTTAGAAACTTTCTTGTTATGTTTGGTGTAGTATCTTGCTCGCATGTACATGGGGAATAAATAGGAACGTTCTTCTGCTGATATATCAACAGTGCAATAATGTTCACTTAAGTTAATATATGACTCTATTAATTCACCTATATCTTGTGTAATGTGAAATTCCGTTTGGGGTGGGATGTGATTTGGATACTTTGGTTTGCTTCTCTTAACTGTTAATTGATATTGACCATTTACTTTTTTAAAATCGCTTTTCTGTAACTGCACAAACTCATGTGGTCGCATTGGGATGAACATAGTTAGTTGCCACCAAATAAATATAGGAAGATATTTCTCTTTCAGGACAGAGGAAGTTTCTTCATTTAAGAAAAAATTATATAGTTCATTACTAAACGCTAAAATATCTTCAAATGGAGGCAGTGCTCTAGTTTTTGATTGATAGGGTTTAACATCGCTCTCCATTAAACGAGATATAAACTTTTCACCATGTTCAGGCATGAAGAAATCAAAAAACTCTATATTATAGGTGATATGGCTATACTTAAAGGACTCAGGTACTTCCAATAAAACATACTCATAGAAGTCCTCCACTTTTTCTTCGCTATACAAGTTTGTCTTGAAAATAGATTCTTTAATAATTTTCAATTTGCGGGCAATAGTTCCTACTGTAAGGCCATTATCCATTAAGAGTAGAGTGTAGCATTTTAGGACGACATTAACATTGGAAAATATATCTAAATCAAATGATAGTCTTAACCTAGTGCCTCTTGTTCCCAATGTCCATAAGAACCAACTTCTATCATTATACTGACACCCTTCAATAATTCCATTTCTTTTGTAGAATTTAAAACGTTTTTTATAATGGTCAGTCATTTCTACCGAAAACTTCTCGTCATTTTCAATATGAAGGGTGTGGTTGTCAAATATATGAACTTCATCCGCCATTATTATCACTCCAACATTTTAGTTTGTACAGAAGACAATCTCATTTTTAAGTCACCGAAGTCAAAATATTCATTAGCATATTCCTTGCCAAATGTTTTAACTGATTGATTTACAACAGCTAACAAACTTAAAATAAGATAAGTCAATTTCATTCGTCTATTGTAATTTTGTTTCTCAGTAATCCTTAAATCCTCAATTAAGTCATCAATTTCGTTCTTTGCACTTAACAAAAATGACACTTTAGGAATTAAGTACTTACAAGAACTACAGTTGCGTCCAGGTTGATTACATTCCCCGCTAACGAAGCATTGACCTTCTAATCGGTAGGAGGGCATATTCCCGTTATGAATACCTGTTAATTTTTGATCTAGTTCCTCTTTTGAGAGTTGAATGACTTGTTGTGAAACACTTAGTAGTTTTTTTCTTTGCTCAAAGTAAAAAGCACTAGAATTCTCTAAGTCCTTTGGTGAAAATACTTTGATAAGTTCCTCAATTGATTCAGTTTTTTCTTCCAAACTCAATTCCTTTTCACCTTGTTTTATGGATAAATCCACCATTAAAGAATACAGATAGCCAAAATGTCCTCTTCGGTACAAATGTCTGAAAATATCATCGAAATCGTCACCTGTAGGTAGCACATAGTGCTGTATAGTGTCAACATTTTTGTGACCACGTAATCTTGTGGAAATAGCATTGGCAGCACCTGCATGTTTGTCCATATTTCTTGCTGTGACATAACTATATGTTAATAAAGATTTAGTTGTCTTTTTAAAAGAAAATGAAGGCACATCCCCTTCAAACATGTAATTAAAATAATTCACATCTTTTGAAGGTTTTATATAGTTAGGGAATAGAGTGTCTGTATCATAATCTCTTTCTTTCCTAAACAATTCCAACAACGATATTGCTGTTGCAAATGTTACAGTCATGTCAGTAGGAACAAATAACTCATTTAATGCATTGGTTTTATTTATGATGAAACGGTTATTCTTCTGTAAGTCGTTAATCAACCTTATGCTTTTCTCGGGTGGCAATATATTTTTCTTAAACCAGTTGAAACTTAAATGTTGAGTATTAAGTAAGTTTAGGTTTGGGCTTGGTATTTTAATGATGTCTGGAAATCTCCATGCATTACTAAATGTCATTATTAGTAAAAACCAATCTTGGCAATAGGTTTGACTGTTAATGGCTTTTTCAAGATGCCTATTTATATCATTCACTTGTCGATACATATTGTAAAATTCTTCTCTAGAATATGTTTCAGTTTTATTTTTTTGGTTTACTCTAGTTCTAACTACTGGAACAGTGGAGTAATTGGTTTCCGTTTTTGTCTTAATGAATTTCAAAAACTTTCCCAACACTTCCTTAGACTTTTTCAGTAACGATTCATTTAAAAATAGCATTTCAAGTTCCTTATTGCTGTACAGAAATATCTCTTTTGTCAGTAAGGGTTTAATGTTCATATATGTTCTAGACAAACTTGTAACATAATTGTACACATATAGAGTTCTTGTATTGGCAATGTAGTCACTAACAAAGTCGTAATACAGGTTGTGGGTAGTTGGAAAGTCGTCTTCAAAACTGTAATTCCCTAGCATATTGTTAAAACGATCAATAGGCTCTTTTTCCTCACTGAAATCAGAGAGGGAGTTTCTATCGCCAAACACTACTTTTTTGGTGTGCAAATCTAGTAAAATAGGATAGTCGTTAATATGGACATAAGTATGGGAGTTAGAACTATCTGTAGTTGAGAAGTCTGCTGAATTAGGTAGTTGTTTATATTTAATAAGGTGCTTAACGTACCACTTAGGACAACCTAACTCTCTGACTATATTCATATACAGGATGTAGTCCTTGTTATGCATTACATTATTCAAGGTTAATGTTGTTCCGTTTAATGTTGTAAAAGTTCTTTCATTATTTATAGGCTTAACGGTGGTAATTTCCTCCTCAATTTTATCTCTACGATATTTTATTTTATAAACCAAACCTGCCATAGAGATCCTAGTATCTTTGTTTTTCTTCAGGATATGTTGAATTTGGCTAATAGTTAATATAGCCCCAAACTGCTCTTCTAATTCTTTAGAACTAACATATTCAGGTGAGTCTTTCAATAGGTAATGGTAGTTTTCATGTTTGGTAATATAATTCAGGACATTCTCTCTATCCCAGTAATAGTTATTTTTTTCTTTAGTGACCCTAATTACATTTGCGGGTTTTAAATAATCAATTGCTGTTTTAGTTGATATGCTTAATAATTTACTAACTTCCATAGTACTTAAAGGTTTATTTCCGTTTTCTAATTCTTTTATTTTCATATTAAGTTGTTCCTGTGTCCAAATCATGTATAACGCCCCTTAATCATATTCCCAAGCATTTTCATACATTTTATTTAACACTTCATTTACCCCATTCAAGAAGGTTTCACTTTGCTCCATATAAGATAAAGAAGACTCAATATTGCTATCTCCCCGTGCAATTGCCACATCTAGTGGATTACCAGTACTTTCAGCGATCCAATTGGAGAAAGTGCCACGTCCAATATGAGTACTCCATCTCCTATTGTTTAAGTAAAACCCATAACTACTTGTCTCTAGGTTTTCGCTTTGTAATAACTTTTCTATGAATTTCTTTTTCAGTCTATTAAATTGTTGTTGATATGTACGTCCACTCATAGGAAAACCATTCTTATCCACAAATAAAGCATCCTGACCTGTTATATCGTCATATGTCTTTGAGTGCTGCTCATATATTAAAGGTAGTAATCTATTAGCAAACACCACCTGTATTCTTGGTCTTTTAACCCCGTCTGTTCCGTCAAAATCCTTCAAGTCAGTTCTCAAATTCCTTTCTCGGATATCAAGTTCTAACCCAAATTCACCATATGAACCTTTTGTCTTTACACTACTTCTGGTTAGGTTTACACAATCACCCCTCCTAAGCCCTCCAAAAAATTGAAGGTACACACCTAATGCTATTGGGGTTGTGTGTTTTATCGCTAACCTGATAAAACTAATTATGTAGTTTAAATTCAATTCATGGACTAACTCTGTTTGTCTAGGATTAGGTCTCCTATATAACTGGAAGAAGGAACTGATCTTATTACAAAGTCTTTCATTGTATTCTTGAATAGTTTCTTTATTAATAATTATTCCGTTTCTAATAAGAAATCCAATAAACTCTTTAAGTGTAAGTTGATTATTTAATATAGTAGTTTTTGATTTTCCCTCTGAAAGCAACCAGTTGATATAGTACTCCACTTTATTAATGTTAAGTGTGGATAATCTTGCTTCAAGTTCTCCAAAAGTAAAATGGTTTTCAACAAACCAATTCAGAAACCTAACTACTGTTTGCCCCTTGGTTTTTAAGGTGTTGTATTTAGAGCCTTTCTTTTCATACAGGAAGTTAGAAACAGGGTGTACCTTATACAAACCCGTTTCGTTAATAATAACTATATGACACTGCTTTACTTTCTGATTTGTCCTTAAAGTGGTAATGGAAGACCTAAGACCAAATCTAGTATGTATCACAAACACCCCCCTATATAAATATTCAACTATTTGAATAATAATAATTATATCAAAACGCCTCCATTAAAACCATGAAAAAGAGGTGATATCTTGTCGAAACATTGAGTAATTAATATATATAAATAGTAAAAACCACAAATAGGGTTAAAACCAAAATATATCATATAAGTGTCATTATCACTTGCATATTGAAGGAAAAGGATACCAGCATCGGGATAAAGCATTTAGAGAGCTGCTTGCCAAAACAGGATCTCCCCGACACTGCAAACAGCTGCCTTCTCAGCAGAATCGTTACCGGTATACATATGAATGTGAGAAATGTAAAATGATTTATAAACGAATTCGAAAAGTAGATGTTTCCAGATTTCGATGCGGAAAATGCAGGGGAAAATTAATTCGGGTTTAATTTTGAAATAGGTATTGACGAATACATATGATACGTGGTAAATTAATTAAGCTGACATGAGATGACACTTTGTCTTGTAAGCAATTGTGCATCACAGTTATTGTCAAATTGCTTGGAATGTATGTACTTATTTCGAAGCTGAAAAAAGTTTTTAAGAAATTTAAGACCTTTTGTTGACAAAAAACAGGATATATTGTATGATATTTCTTGTTGTTGCGTAATAAGGATTTTACATAGCAAGTACCTGTTTACTTTACATTCCACAGTAGCTCAGTGGTAGAGCAATCGGCTGTTAACCGATCGGTCGTAGGTTCGAATCCTACCTGTGGAGCCATTATTGGAGAAGTACTCAAGTGGCTGAAGAGGCGCCCCTGCTAAGGGTGTAGGCCGTGTAAGCGGCGCGAGGGTTCAAATCCCTCCTTCTCCGCCATTTTCATTTTTATAATGGCCCGTTGGTCAAGTGGTTAAGACACCGCCCTTTCACGGCGGTAACACGGGTTCGAATCCCGTACGGGTCATCTTTTTAAAAATTCAAAATAAACAATTGGTCCGGTAGTTCAGCTGGTTAGAATGCCTGCCTGTCACGCAGGAGGTCGCGGGTTCGAGTCCCGTCCGGACCGCCATTATAGTTGGGCCATAGCCAAGCGGTAAGGCATCGGGTTTTGATCCCGTGTACCCCAGGTTCGAATCCTGGTGGCCCAGCCATTTTATTTTTAGAAAGAGTACATGCTGATACTATTACTGATAATAGTATTTTTTTATTGATAGAGACTATAAATAGTCATTTATCACAGAGGAGCCATTAGCTCAGTCGGCAGAGCATCTGACTTTTAATCAGAGGGTCGAAGGTTCGAATCCTTCATGGCTCACCATTTTTATTTTGCGGATGTGGCGGAATTGGCAGACGCGCTAGAATCAGGCTCTAGTGTCCGTTGGACGTGGGGGTTCGAGTCCCTTCATCCGCACCATATTATATTCTTTGCGGTCGTGGCGGAAAGGCAGACGCGTCAGGTTGAGGGCCTGGTGGGTGAATAACCCGTGTGGGTTCGACTCCCACCGACCGCATCAAATGTAAAGCCGATTATATCAAGGGTTGGTAGCTCTTGGGATTTAAAAAGCACTCATTCCGATTATGGTAAATGAGTGCTTTTTTCGTGTGGGAGCACAAACGAGTACGGATAACAGTTTAGTGCAATAATATATTTTTATGAAACAATAAATAGAATCAGATAAAGGGCTTATTTTCCATATTGAAGTAATTTTAGGATGTAAGTTGACATATCGGAAATTATCGAATAACATGTATGCCATAGAATCTAATAGAGTTTTTTCATGTTCTAGCTAACATAACAAGCTGGAACCTTTAGAATCTAAGAACATGGACAATGGATCTATTGACGTTAGACATTGTCTTACGTATAAAAAAGATAGGCAGGTTGCTTTTTTTGCTTATCATTTCGTTATTTCCCGAATAATTGATGAAGTAAAATATCTAGCAATGAAGTTTCGTATTACAGGAGGCATTATAGCAATGGATGAAAAGTTTGAACCGTTATTTGAAAAAGTAACATTACCTAACAAGGTAGAATTGAGAAATAGATTTGTCTTGGCGCCACTCACACACGTATCTTCACACGATGATGGAACCATTTCTGATGTGGAAATTAATTATATGGAGCAACGTTCGAAAGATGTAGGATTGGCAATTTCTGCAGCCAGTAATGTGACTGATTTAGGAAAAGCATTTCCGGGCCAACCTTCCGTTGCGCATGATTCGGATCTGGATGGTTTGAAGCGGTTAGCTAAAGCGATGAAGAAAAATGGAGCAAAAGCTATTGTGCAGATACATCATGGCGGGGCACAATCACTGCCGTATTTAACACCGAACGGAGATGTAGCTGCTCCAAGCCCTGTTACTTTGCAAAGTTTCGATGAAAAAGGGGAGCATGATGCTCGAACAATTACGCATGACGAAATAGAACAAACCATTGCAGCATTTGGGGAATCGACACGCAGAGTTATTGAAGCAGGGTTTGATGGCGTGGAAATCCATGGCGCAAATCATTATTTAATCCATCAATTTGTTTCACCATATTATAATCGTCGTGACGATGAGTGGGGAGAAAATAGATTGAAATTCCCAATGAAAGTGGTAGATGAGGTTGTTGATACAGTTAAAGCTTATGCAGCAGAGGGATTTATTGTTGGTTATAGATTTTCACCCGAAGAAGCAGAAACTCCGGGTATAAGTATGGAAATCACGGAGGAATTAGTGAAAAACTTAATTGAAAAACCGCTTGATTATTTACATGTTTCCTTAATGGATATACACGCTAAAACGCGTGAAGGTAAATATCAAGGGGAAGAAAGAATTCAATTACTGCATCAGTGGATAGATGGGCGTATGCCGTTAATTGGTATTGGTTCCATTTTTACGGCTGAACAAGCACTAGAAGCTATAGAATCAAATAATATTGAATTATTAGCCTTAGGCAGGGAAATTTTATTAGATCATCATTTCGTTAATAAAATTCAAAATGGTAAAGAAGAAGAAATTATGTCAGAATTTGATCCTGATAGAGAAGATCATCATGATTTACCGCCTGATTTATGGGAACAATTTAATGATGGTTTCTATCCATTACCAAGAACGGATGAGAAGTAATTCTTTTAAAGGAATGGGGAAAACGCCATAAAGTGATATTTAACGCTTTTTGGCGTTTTTCTTATGGTCTTTGCTTTACATATTTTCAAATCATTTTTGCAGCTGTATTTCTTTTCTGTTTATATCTTCTTATTGAATAACAACTCTCTTTATATTACTTGTGGATAAAGCCTTTTAATTAAATGATATGAAGCCTAATAAGTTAATTTATATAACAATTCATGTTAACTTTATTGACATTAATGTTTCGGTTTGTGTATAGTTAAAACATAGTAGGTGTAGGAATGGAACATTGAAAGCAATCATTTATTCAGTTATATTGAATGTACCTCCAATGGGATGAAGAGGGAGTTTATTTCTATAAAAATTGACATGAAAAGATTGTGTTTGATGTTAAAGGATTTTTGATGACAACTGGAAATCCTTACTGGAAACGAACGCACCGACCAGCACCAATAAGATCGCCAGCAGAACTATCATCTATTATAACTCATGGATAAGAAAACAAATATTATAAACATAGGAGTTGGAAAAATGCCTGAGAAAGTAAACAATGATGAACTGCTAGAAAATGCTGATGCAGCAGCACAAACGGATTCTCTGCAACCTTTAGGACCGGAAGATAGAGAGATGGGAACTTTCGGATATAGCGCATTATGGATTGGTGACGGTGTGAATATGGGAAATATGACACTGGGAGCAAGTGTTATTGTTGCCGGGTCTGCAACACTCAATATCTGGCAAACTTTTACTGCAGCTATCATCGCGATTGGCATTATATCACTTATGTTTGCATTAAATGATCGCGCCGGGTATCGTACAGGCATTCCCTATGTAACACAATTAAAAATGTCATTCGGTGAAAAAGGGACACTTGTATCTTCCTTGCTTCGTGCTGTGCCAGCAGTCATATGGTATGGCATTCAAAGCTGGATTGGCGGTACGGCATTAAATGAAATATTTATCATTATAAGTAATGGCGCTCTGGATAACGTGGCGCTAGGTTTTATTATCTTATTAGCTATCCAAATCTTACTCTCCATGAAAGGCTTTAAGAGTATTAAATGGGTTGAATCAGTTGCATCTGTTGTTCTGATGGGAATAGTAATTACGGTATTTACTATTTTAATGACAAACCACAGTGATGCGATAAGGGACACATGGATCAACACATCAGGTTCTTGGGGAATTCCTTTTTGGGGATTTATAATGATTTTTCTAGGTAATTACGCAGCTATTTTCCTGAGTGCTGCTGATTACTCAAGAGAGCTGAAAACAGGTTATTCAGATAAAAAGAGAGGATTGCTCTACTTCATTCCGATTGTCATCGCATATGGTTCTGTGATTGCAGTAGGTGCGATGCTGGCAAGTGCAACTGGTTTTACAAACCCGGCACGCGGCTTGCCGGCGTTATTTGATAATGTGTATATTGAATTATTTATTTCTGTATTTATTGTATTTGGTTCCATTGCAGTAAACATGGTGGCGAATATTGTAACACCGACATATGTTATCCAATTATTTACGAAGCTGAATTATAAGATAGCTGTGATAATTACAGGACTGCTTGCAGCCGTTTCCTTTCCCTGGATACTTGTTCAGGATGACAATGCAAAAGGATTGGACATGTTTGTACTCACTTATTCCGCCTTTTTGGGGCCGATGATAGCAATCTTGCTTGTTGAATATTACCTGCTTAGAAAACAACACATTGATGTAAAAGAATTATATAAAAAAGATGGTCAATTTGCTGGAACAAACAAAGCTGCAATCATTGCGATGCTTATAGCTGCAGGGTTGGCATTTATACAAGTCGACTTAGCCTGGATTATTGGCTTCGTATCTGCTGCTATTATCTATCCGCTTCTTATGAAGTATACTTTCAAAAAATCAGCGTTTAGGAAAAACACAATCTTTAAGAATAATAATCAGTAATCGAAAAACACCGGTTCCCTTTGGAAATCGGTGTTTTTGATTACTGATAGCAGGAGCAAATTCAGGAATTGAGTTCACGATGGCTACTAATTTAGTTGAAAAAGGAAGCATACCGTTTTAATGTGCAATAATAAGGAAAGAGGAGAAAAACAACACGGAAAATGATGATTCTGATGGATAAACAAAGTATCGATTTGGGAAAATTATTAATTTTTAGGGAGAATCGTGCTTCTTAAACCATAGTATCTTTTAACAGTATATCGCCAACATCGTCCGCCGATATCGCTAAACTCAAAAGTAGGAAGCGTTATATATTGCGTTATTAACTTTGTAATTGAAGGATAATGACACCTATTAATATTATAAATATAGATATTAATTTCACCATATTTTTTGATTCGTTGAAAAAGATAACTCCAATTAATGTGATACCAGTTAAAACGATCCCACACCAAATCGCATAAGCAATACCAATCTCTATATATTGCACGCTTAAAGTTAAAAAGAAAATGCAAAATGCAAAAAATAAAAAGGCTAGTACAGTTGCAGTCTTATTTTTAAAACCATGAGATAGCTTAACAAATACATTAGTAATAATTGAAAAAATAATACTTGTTATAAGTAAAATGGCACCCAACTTATTCACCTCGTTTAAATATTAGTTGTTTTAATGCATTATTATATTTGCGGGGGAGGTTTAATCCAATAATCCCTAAGACAATCAGCAATACTCCCAATATTTTAATGAAGGAAATGGTTTCATTGAAAAGAGAAACGCCGCTTATTGTTATTAAAATAGTTCCTCCACCAGACCATAAAGCATTTATAATGCCTAATTCTTTGATTTTCGTTAACCAAATATATAAAGTTAATGCTAGGAAGTAAGAAATAATAACTATCATGGAAGGTATAAATGAAGTAAAACCTTCTGATAATTTCATAAAAGTTGCAGCGCTTACTTCGAAAAGGATAGATAAGATAAGAATTACATAATACATGAGTGATACCTCTCTTTGGGATGTGAATAGGATGAATTTACAAACTCTTGAATATTTTGTCACTGTCGTGAAAGAAAAAAGTATGACAAAGGCAGCTGAAAAGCTATATGTCTCTCAACCAGCTTTAACAAAGCAAATAAAAAGACTGGAAGCGTTATTAGGTTTTTCTGTTTTTAACCGTTCTTCACAAGGGATTACCCTCACTGTAAAGGGGGAACAATTTTTCAACGATATTGAACCTACTATTCATCAATTAAGATTTGCTATTGCTAAACATATGAGTAATCAACATATCAAAATAGGTAGCGATCCTTTTTTAGCAACATATTATTACCCTGATTATTTCGGCAATACAGGCCAATTAAATATACAAATAACGAAAGTCACGGATGATACAATCGATTTAATTCCGTTAATGAAATCTGGTGAAATCGATGGTGCAATTATTCAGGACTATCCTCAACAAAAAGGGTTGTTTTCTACTTGGCTATTTGATGATGAATTTTATGCAGCTGTTCCGGAAAAATATGAATGTGCTAACAATCAACGTATATCCATAACTGAATGCTTGAAATATACACAAATTTTACCTTTTATCCACACTCCTTTATACAGCAGAATAGAGTATCTCATAAAAAATCATGTAGAAAAATCACCAGACATTATGGAAATGCCTTATCATGCACTTATCGGGTTTGTTGCTCAAGGAGCCGGTATTTCCTATCTTCCAGCTATGGTTGTTCAAAAGATAAATTATAAAGGTGTAAAATTTATTCCTATAGAAGAGGCTCCATTAAAAAGAAAGATGTATTTATATGCTTCAAACAAAAAAATCCTTTATTTATTAAGGAAAGTATTTGAGAAACAGTATAACCGTTCATTTTTGGATTGAGAAATACAGTTTTGTCATAGTGATATAACTTTAGGTTATGAGCCATTAAAAATGAAGAGGAGTAAACCAATATAAACATTGATTCTGTTTTATGGCAGGGGAGGCATTAAACTTGAACGAACTATGTAATGAGAAAGTTGAATAAAAAAAGTATAGCCCCTAAAAAGAATCAAGTAGTACCAAGTTTATTTAACATAAACAATAATGAATGTGTTATAAATAATCTGTCCGTAAAAAATGCCAAGTCACTCATTATTAGAGTGACTTGGCATTTTTAATGAATTCCTTTTACATCAGATTATCCATTTTTTTCTCCCATTCCTGTAATAAATGGAATTAATTTTCCATGACTTTTTCATTGTCTTTCCCGTGTAGACTCTCTAAATGCTCCAAATGATTAAAGCCCCAAGTTCTCATCGATACTAATAATGGCTTTAATCCATGACCGTAATCCGACATGGAATATTCCACTTTTGGAGGTACTTGTTGATAAACTTTGCGATCGATAATGTTATGATATTCTAATTCTCTTAATTGGGAAGTTAACATTTTTTTTGTGATTTCCGGAATAGCTCGTTGGAGTTCGCTAAAACGTAATGTCTCATTCTCCATAAGATGGAATAAAATAATCGGCTTCCATTTACCTGAAATAATATCTAATGCTGCTTGAAGTTCTTTACAGTTTTCGCCTGTAGGTTGATTGGCCATTTTATTATCTCTCCTTTATAAGAGTATTAATCCTTTATATATCATATGGTTTCTTAAAAGTAACTAGGTTTAAATAAAGTGCCTTCTTTCTAAAAAGAAACTTTAGGTTTATTATAACCCTAGTAGTCAAATGAATACAATATAATTCTCTGATTTATTTTATGTAAATTTATACGGAGGGGTAGAATATGGGGGTTTATCGATGAATATAAATGTTGACCAATTGCAATTTGGCCTGGATACATTTGGTGATATTGCTTATAAAGATGATACAAAAGAACGGATGAGCTATGAAGAATCATTGCGAAACATTGTGGAAGAAGCGAAACTGGCGGATGAGTATGGTGTTGATGCGATTGCATTAGGCGAGCATCACCGCGAGGAGTATTCTATCTCCAGTCCGGATACCGTTTTAGCTGCGCTTTCTTTAGTAACGAAGAATATCACACTCGGTACAGGTGTTACTGTTTTAAGTTCAGATGATCCAGTGCGGT
Source organism: Oceanobacillus timonensis (assembly GCF_900166635.1). Classification (NCBI taxonomy): domain Bacteria; kingdom Bacillati; phylum Bacillota; class Bacilli; order Caryophanales; family Bacillaceae; genus Oceanobacillus; species Oceanobacillus timonensis. The sequence continues at coordinate 3,469,409 of NZ_LT800497.1, read as the reverse complement.
TACAAGAACGTTTTGCGACCATTAATGCTTTATCAAATGGGCGTGCTCAAATGATGATAGGGCGTGGAGCTTATATAGAGTCTTTTTCGCTTTTTGGTTATGATTTAAGAAATTACAATGAACTTTTTGAAGAAAAGATTGCGCTTTTGAATGAGTTAATTAAAAATGAACCAGTCACTTGGAAAGGAAATCTCACGCAATCCCTTGATCATGTTCAAGTTTATCCGAAATTGGATAAAAAACTGGATGTTGTCGTAGGCGTGGGCGGTACTCCAGAGTCGATTGTCCGTGCAGCAAAATATAATTTTCCTGTTATGTTAGCCATTATTGGTGGGAATCCAACGCGCTTTAAGCCTTTTGTGGATCTTTATCATAAAACAACGCAAGAATTAGGGAATCCACCTCAATCTGTAGGTATGCATTCTTTAGGTGTTATTGCTGAAACGGATGAAGAAGCAGAAGAAATTGCTTGGGACTATATAAAAGCCACCATGGACAGAGTGTCCAGAGAACGAGGCGGCGCACCGATGAAAAGAGAACAATTTGACTACGAAGTTAAGTATGGATCTTATTATGTTGGAAGTCCGGAAACTGTTGCACAGAAAATTGCTCAAATGATACCAGCGGTTGGCGTTCAACGATTTAATTTAGTGTATAGTGTGGGAGGACAGCTTCAAAAGCATCGCTTCCAGACAATTCGCCTGTATGGTGAGAAAGTCATTCCGAGAGTGAAAGAGTTACTGAAAAATAAGTAATCCATAAAAATTAATCATTTTTCTTCATATGCAGTATGCTATAACTAGCGTGTTTCTAAAACATATGAAAGAAAAATATTGATTTAACAGCATTTGATTGAACATAAAATAAAAAAGATAAAAGTTTAATCGATAACAAAAACCCTGCAAAATTATTTTTGACAGGGTTGATTTTTTTGGGAACTAAATGATTTGATAGTATTTTAATTCATTCTCCATGACTTTTTCTTTATCTTTAGCTTGATGCATCAATTTTAATCTTTTATTAAAAAGATAGCCGCGGAATCCTTTATATGACAAAAGGTTTCATAAAAGTAACTATGTTTAATTAAAGTGCCTTCTTCCCAAAAGGAAACTTAGGGTTTATTATAACCCTAGTAATCAAACAAAAACAATTTATAAAAAGGAGTTAATATAAAATGAAAACCTTAGTACTCGTTTTTCACCCCAATTTATCCGAATCCCGTGGTAATCGTTATTTAGTGGAAGAAATTAAAAAGCATCCTGATACTACAGTTCATAATGTTTATGCGTCTTATCCGGATGAAAAAATCGATGTGCAAACAGAACACGAACTGGTAGAAAATCATGATCGCGTCATTTTCCAATTTCCTTTCTACTGGTACAGTGCACCTCCATTGCTGAAAAAATGGTTGGAAGAAGTCATTGTCTATGGTTGGGCTTTTGGAACAAACGGAGACAAATTTCAGGGCAAAGAAGTCATTGTTGCTGTAACGACAGGCGTTGCTGAGGAAGATTATACAGCAAAGGGGGATGTTACATTCACCGTAGCCGAATTATTACGTCCTCTGGAAGCGGCTGCTAACTTTGTCAGTGCAAACTATCTGCCGCCATTTGCAGTAAATGGTATAGGGCATAAATCGGATGAAGAACTTGCAACAATTGCGAAAGAATATGTGCGTTATGTATTGAACCCAGAACAAACACTAAACTCTGTGCGTTAATGTAGTAATGAGCTGCCAAGAATAAAAAGTATTCTAATCATATTGAATGGTTCATCCTGCTGCAACTTAGAATGGCAGGGGAATGTATGAATGTCACAATAACCAACAGGGAACAATTACCATTACTGGTGTCGGTGCAGTCATTGTTTCACCAAGTATTGTCCGCATTCAACTAGTGGTCTCTACTATCAATCGTTCATTACAAAAAGCACAGGAGGAAAAATGCTAACCAGATGAATCAAGCTTAAAGGCACTGCCTGAACTGGGAAATCAATCGATTGAAACCAGACTGGAAGTAGTGTATCAGGTGTAGAGAATGATTATAATAAAAAAGAAATACAAATCAAAGTGTGTTCAAAGAGATTGATTTGTATTTCTTTTTTTAGTAAGGCGTGATTCTCTATTTATTACGGAAAACCACCAGTAAAATGTCAACTGAATGAAGTTTCGTTTTATAAATATATATAAATGGTGTATAAAATAATCGCCGCTATAATCAACAGCCCATTCATCATTAAAAATAAGCCATAGTATTTTAACATTCCTTCAAAAGCCTGCTTGCTTTTTCTGTCCGATTTCAAAAGACGGTTTGCTTCGATTCCATTTTTATATAAATAAACACCTAGCAAAATAGATGCGAGCCCGGGAATAGGTCCGATAATGGACGGAAAGTTCTGAATGATAATGAATATGCCATACAGGATGGTGACAATACCGAGAAATTTGCTCAGGATATGAATCCATTTAAAGTATCTTGGGTGCACGTATTCCAAAAAAATGCTCCTTTCCGAAAGTGATGCTTTTTGTTTTTCATTCATCATATTTTCTAAAGCTTCAATTCGCCTAAGTATCCTTCCCCGACGTGAATGTATTGGTATATATCGAATAAGTCCTCATCAAATTGGCCATCTTTAACCGTTTTTTCCATGTTTTCTAACATATAATCCGTTGCTTTGAACCATTCCTCATTCTCGAGCGCTTCTTTCGGATAAGGTATATCAGAAGAGATATCGTGAACATCCTCAAGCCGTTCTATCATGTTATACGTACGATAACTTGGATATATTTTGGTATCTCGCCAGTTTTCTTTCTTGCTTAATAGATTTTGTTCCTTTATATCCCCATCAATAATAATGGCATGTAGATGCCAAAATTTGGATGCATCTGCGTTTTTATCGAGATCTGGCTCCCATTTTTCAAGATCTTTTTCTTCTAAGATGTTTGGAATATTGTAGAATGCTGCATTCAGCGGGTTTTCTAACCCAGAAAAAATCCTGTCAATAAAATCTGTTTTCATTTCAGAAGCATACAATTCTTCCGATGATTCCATAACGGTTTCGTCATCTAATTTAGATAAAACATCACCGCTATAAGTAAAAGGATCAAAACGAAAGATATCTGCTTGACGACCATCATCCAATACAATATTTATTGCATAATCAGTAAAAGCACGTCCTTTGTGATTTATTTCTTCTATTGTCAAGGCTTCCTTATTGTTTGACATCATGTAAGTATGAAAATATTCTAGCATTGAAAAGTATACCTTGTCATAGCTTTCAATAGACGATTCTTCCACATCAATACAGGTAGAGTAGGCAACTGTTGCCAGTTCTTCTTCTAAATTTTCCTTAGACGTCAATACATCCTCATTAAGCTTTTCTTTCAAAGGTTCATACGTATCCCCTTTAAAAAGAGAAACCCTTTTCTCCAACTCTTCTTCTATATCCGTCTCCAAAGAGCTGCAGTTTGTTTCCAAATCCAATGCGCTTTCTTCTATGTTGTCTGTTCTGCAAGCTGAGAGGATGATTGTTAGCATCAGTAAAAACAATATTTTCTTCATGTTAACCCCCTCTTATGTAATAAAAATAAAAAATATAAGGTAAAACAAAATAATCAGACTAGCTAGTATGCTTGTGAGCAGCAGGAACCAAAGATGATTTTTTAAAAAAGCCTCTAAAATAAATATTCTTGAGGCATCTTTTTTGATATCTCTCGCAAGTGTTCCTGTTTTAAATAAAAAACTGCCTAATATCATCAGGATAATGCCAGGAACAGGCGCAATAAGCCCAGCAGAAAATCCTGTGAAAAATAGAAGCAATCCATAGATAAACAGCATAACTCCGACAAATATTCCCCATATTTGAATACGTGTCAGGTGCTTTTTGTTTAATGCTTCGATGTATACCCCTCCTTGCTTTCATGATGAGATTCTTACTATCAGTCGATATTGTAACATATTACCATTACCATGTATGGCCCTTTTTTATGAAATAAGAAAGTTGATGGTTTTAGACGATTTCATTTTTTTAGGCGGGAGATTAGGTTAGTTTTTCGGCCTATCTGATTATATGTTTAGAAATAAAAAATGCTCTCTAAATAGTTTCAGAGAAGGTTCGTTATTTCTCTATCTACTATTTAAAGAGAGCATATCATGTTCTATTCCTGCATAAACAGGAAACTATTATTTTATTAAATTAGACTAATCTGTGTCCGCCTTCCACATGAAGAATTTCCCCGGTAGAAAATTCGTTACGCAGTAAATAAATAACACTTTCAGCAACGTCTTCCGGTTTACCGGCACGATTTACCGGCAACATTTCTGCAATGGAGTTATAGAATGCTTTTCGCTCTTCTTCAGGCATACCATAACGGGACGGTGTATCAATTACTCCAGGAGAAACAACGTTCACGCGGAGAGGAGCTAATTCTAAGGCTAACGTTTGGCCCAGGCTGGATATGGCAGCATTAACTGCTCCCAATGCCGAAGCACCTTCCATTGCTTTAAATGCTACGACGCCAGAGAAGAGTGTAATGGAACCATCTTCCGGCAGATACGGTACAGCGTATTTTGTGGCATGATACTGTCCCCAGAATTTCCCTTCAAACAATTGACGATCTTGTGCAGAATCCGTTTCCGTAAAGTTACCGTATGTCGCAATTCCTGCAGTAACGACTAACGAGTCAAGTTTTCCAATCTTTTCAAAAAATGCTTGTACCTCTTTTTCAATGGTGAAATCAAGACTATACGCTGTTATATTGGAACCGATTTCTTTTTTAGCCTGTTGCAACTTTTCTTGAGAACGGCCGGCAATCACTACCTCCGCTCCTTGTTCAATAGCTAATTTTGCCGTTTCTAAACCAATACCAGAAGAACCACCGATAATAACGATTTTTTTGTTTGTCAGTTTCATATTTACGCTCGCCTCTTTTCCATTCATATTTTGAATAAATGATTTGTTCTTTATTTTGAAAAATCGCCCGTAAAACTCCTGCCTCAAAATAGCGTTTAAAACTCTATTTAGTGAGGCGGAGAATAATGGGCGCTAATTTCTAGAATGACGTTTCACTTTATGCGAAGCTTTTTTCTTTTCTCACAGATTTAAGTGCATTTGACCAGGCAACAACGTCATCAATCATTTCACCAAATCTTGGTTTATGCACTTCCATTGGTTTGAAAGTTGCCATGTTTTCAAAGTCATTAAATAAGCTGAATGCGCCTTGTGGTTCGACAGTTGCAACTTTTAAGTTAGATAAAGTTGTGCGTAGTGCAAGGGAAGCTGCAATACCAAGGGTAGAACCGTAGCTTACGATACCAGCTGCTTTATGATGCCATTCTTCACCTAAATAATCTAAATGGTCTTTAAGAGATGATGGGAAATTTTTGTTATATTCCGGTGTCACAAAGATAAATCCATCAAAGGAATCAATTTTTCTGGACCAAGCATTCTGTTCTTCTGTTGCGTAATCTTTATTGGTCATAAGCGGTGGAATAGCTTCGTTAAAACGACCAAGTCCGCTTTCTTTAATATCAACAATTTCAAATTCTGCATCGATATCTTTCTTATCCGCAAAATCTTTGACCCATTCCGCAACCTGTAAATTCACACGTACATCACGTGTACTTCCTGTAACAATTCCAATTCTAGTCATGTTAAAACCCTCCGTATAAATTTATATAAAATGAATCAAATAATAAGATTGTATTCATTTGATTACTAGAGTTATAATAACCCCAGAGTCTCTTATTGAAAAGTAGGCACTTTATTTAAACCTAGTTCCTTTTAGGAAACTATTTGATATGAAAGGATTTCTGAAGCTTTCATTCGAAGGAGAGATTTAAAATGATGCATCAATCTAAAGGTGGAAATGGGAAAGAATTTCAAATTGCATTAGATACTATTTCGAATAAATCGAAGTCGATGATTGTATTCTATCTTATGGAGGATGAACGATTACGTTTTCGTGTAGTGCAACGAGCTGGAAAGGATATTATTGTATGAACATTCTGGTTACGTTAAACAGTCATTATTTACATCCTCTGAAGGTCATGCTGACTTCTCTTTTCTCCAATAATCCAGGGGAATCTTTTTCGATTTATGTAATGCATTCCACTATTGATGAACAAGAATTGAAAAAATTGGAGTTATACATTCAGGATTATGGACACACATTAACAGTCCTCACAGTTGACGAGACTTATTTTGCTGACACACCTACCCTCAAACACTTTACTACGGAAATGTATTACCGGTTGTTGGCTTTTAAATTTTTACCTGCGAATTTGGATCGTATTTTATATATTGATCCAGATATTCTTGTTCTCAACCCTGTTCGGGAATTATACGACATGGAAATGGAAGGGTATTTATATGCTGCTGCCTATCACGGTTTTATAAACGTCAAAGATGTAAACAAGCTAAGGCTGAATGCATATGAAATCGATGAATATTATAATTCTGGGGTACTCCTGATGAACCTGCCTCTTCAAAGAAAATGGATCAAGGAACAGGACATCTTTACATTTGTCGAAAAGAATCGGAAACGATTGCTTTTACCTGATCAGGATATTTTGAATGCACTGTATTCTGCTAAAATCAAAAGTTTGGATGAAAAAATTTATAATTATGATGCACGATATTACCGTTACTATAAGTTAAAGACCAATGGGTTTTTCGACATTGACCATGTTTTACGCTACACCGTATTTCTTCATTTTTGCGGCAAGAAAAAGCCATGGCATAAGAATTATAACGGAAAATTTCACGCTTTGTACAAACATTATGAGAACATGGCTTTTAAGGATGAAGTACGTTGATTCATTGCTATAGATTCAAACTATATTATTTTTCGCTGTTGTGCTGAAGTTGATTATTTTAAGGAGGGTGAGAATATTTATGGAAAGAAAAACGGCTTTGATAACGGGAGGAAATTCAGGGATTGGCTACGCAACAGCTGCTGAGCTGGCAAGGCAAAATTATCAACTCATTTTAGTGTGCAGAAATGGCGAAAAAGGAGAAGAAGCGCGTCAAAAAATAATAAGCGCTACTGGTAATAAGAATGTTGATTTGCTTATTGCTGATTTGTCTTCTCAGCAGGATATTCGGGAGCTGGCAGAACAAGTGCAGAAGCATTACGCAACCTTAGACGTTCTAATAAACAATGCTGGTGGTGTGTTCGGCCAGTACCAGGTTAATCAAGACGGTTTTGAAATGACTTTTGCGGTGAATTATTTGGCACCATTTTTATTAACGCATTTGCTGCTTGATACATTGAAAGCTTCCAGTCCGGCGAGAATTATTAACATCGCATCTGTCGTGCAGGATAAAAACTTTCATCCGGAAGATGCGGTCCATCAAACATCATCTGATTATGCAGGGATGCAAGCATATAAAACAGCAAAAACGGCTGTGCTTATGATGACGTATTATATGAGTAAACGTTTGAAAAACAGCGGCGTTACGGTGAACGCGCTGCACCCGGGCTTTATTTATACGCCGCAAGCAACACGGCTGGCACCGAAATGGCTACGTCCAGTTATGAAGGTATTTTCAAAAAATCCGGAACAAGGTGCAGCTACTCCGATTTATCTAGCAACATCGGATGAAGTGGCAGACACGACAGGCGCGTTTTTTAAAGATAATAAGATAGAGCAGACTTCTCCTATTACGTATAATGAAGATCTTCAAAAGGATCTATATACTAAAAGTATGCAGTGGACAAAATTACGTACGGATGATGTATAAGGAAGTGAAAATAAATGTTATGCAGCAGCATATGAATGAGAAGGAGGATGCAGATCAATGGGGATAACTATCAGAACAGCAGTAAAAGCTGATTTTGCTGCCGTTCAGCAGGTCGCTCAAACAGCATGGGAAGCGGCTTATAAAGATTTGATTCCGATGGCGGTTCAAGAACAATTTTTAGCAAAAGCGTATTCTACTGATCAACTCCATCATAAACTGGAGAAAACAATCTTTTTCGTCGGAGAAATGGAAAATGAGGTTGTGGCATTTGCAAATCTGCATCGAAGTAAGCAAGAAAATAATCTTTCTGCTATCTACGTTGATCCCGCATTTCAATCCAAAGGCTTGGGCAGCGCGCTTTTAAAGGAAATAAAGAAGGCGTTGCAAAGCGGCGATGAACTAGTGGTTTACTTGGAGAAGGGAAATCATCAAGCAGAAACATTTTACCGAAAGCATGGATTCACGTATGTAAAAACGTTTAGCGAGACATTGTTGAATCATACTTTTCAAACGGTTAAAATGGCTGTCGTTATTTAGAATATCGCCAAGTGATGGTAAAAAAGGAAAAGAGTCAGCATTTCGCTCTTTTCCTTTTTTGAGGTTTATATTTATACAGCTGGTACAGCTTTGATATCGTATGCATTACCCATTTTGGGACCTTTTTCGGGAAAAAAGGACGTTGATAATATTGTCTGTAAGCACATTTTAAATCGTCCCATTGCGTACATATTTTTTCTTGGGAAAAACGTGCCACGTCAATGATACGCACGTTATCATCGTTTGTCAGAATCAGGTTATGCAAGTGTATATCTGAAGGATTTAATCCAACGCTCCTTGCATATTGCAAACCATTGTCCACATGCTTGATATGGTAAGGTTTTAAGGGAATCCCCTTTGCAAGACATTCAAAAAATGTTTTGCCTTCCATAAAATCCATTACCAGATAATTGACACCTGCTTCATAAATAGCAGGGTAGTAGTTACTTCCATTTAATCTTTCGTAGTTTTGCTTCTCTTCCATTGCTGTTCGTTTGAATTGCGGATAAAAAATCTTGATTACTCTATTTTCCTTTTTTATCTTAAATACAGCAGCGCTTCTTCCTATGCCATACAGTTGTAAATCATTATGATGCTGAAGAACGTGCACACGTTTATTTTTGTTACCAAATAAAACAGTGGATGCATAGTAGGCGTATCTGGATTGTGTCATTATTTTTTAAATGTGCCTTTTCTTTTGGCAATTTCCTTCTTTATAACAGGTATGGCATGCTTTTGTGCTTGTCTTATTCCTTCTTTTACCATTCGCGACTTTAGAAGCTTCGTTCGTTTAGACATCTTTTTTTCCTCCTTAAAGTAAGTGCGGCGAAAGGTAATAAAAAGAGACCTTTGCCCACTTGTTTTTGGACAAAGGTCTCGCAAGCAACCGTTAAAACGCTTGCCAGCAGTGCCGAGGATTTCTCCTGTAATGACGACAGCTGCTATTATGCTACTCCCCTTTGAGGTTATTGCAATTCATATTTTCGTTTATTATATAAGGGTTGTTCCATAAGTGCAATTGTAAATGCATTTTTTTAATATAAGTTTTCATTTGGAATGATATAGAAGGTTGTTCCCCGTTTCCTGTGCTTTCTTTAAGGGTAAACATATGTAAAGAACCTGAAAGGAGCGGGGAGTAGTGAAAAAACGCTGGAAGGACGGTCTTTTATTTGCTTTCATAAGCTCCGTTACCATGTTTGTTTTAAGTCTCGTTCTTGGTGGAGAGCCCTATTGGAATGGTGTGATTGGTTTTCTGATAGCTGGTTTTATTAGCGGTGCTTATATTTTGCCGGAAATCGGAAGGAAACGAAAATCCAAATAAAGCGTAAGTTATTTTTCATAACGTATGCCTGTCGGAAAAATTGATGGTCTTTTCAGAACAATATGCAGTTTAACTTTATTTGATACGTGTAATAATAATTATATAAGCATATTCTAAACAGGATAGTATACCATAAGGAGGAGAAATCATGCAGCTTAATGCAGCTCAAAAATTAATTCAGGATCATTTGCTGTCAGGAGAGATGAAGGCTGGAGAAGAGATTGGTCTGAAGATTGACCAGACATTGACACAAGATGCGACAGGCACCATGGTTATGCTGGAATTGGAAGCAATGGGCATCGATAGGGTTAAAACAGAAGCTTCTGCACAATACGTAGATCACAACTTGATTCAAGAAGATTTCCGTAATGCGGATGACCATTTGTTTTTAAGAAGTGCGGCTCAGAAATTTGGTGTTTATTACAGCAGACCTGGAAACGGTGTCAGTCACCCTGTTCACATGCAGCAATTGGCACGTCCCGGTAAAACTTTATTAGGTTCCGATAGTCATACATGTGCGAACGGCTGTATGGGCATGCTGGCAATGGGAGCTGGTGGTATCGATGTGACGATGGCAATGGCCGGCGAACCTTATTATGTGAAAATGCCTCGAATCATGGGAATTGAATTGAAGGGGAAATTACCTGATTGGGTCAGTGCCAAAGACGTCATTTTAGAGATGTTGCGTCGCCATGGCGTAAAAGGCGGTGTAGGCAAAGTTCTTGAATACTATGGACCAGGCGTGAAAGAATTATCTGCCATGGATCGCCACGTTATTGCCAATATGGGAGCAGAACTTGGGGCGACCGCCACGGTGTTTCCGTCAGATGAAGAAATAAAGCATTTTCTAAAAACGCAAGGACGTGAAGATGAGTGGATTGAATTAAAAGCAGATGATGGAGCGGTTTATGATGAACAGGAAGAAATTGATTTATCTGCGTTGGAACCGTTGATTGCGAAACCGTCCAGTCCAGGAAATGTGGTACCTGTTACGGAGGTAGCCGGAGAAGAGCTTTATCAGTCTTATATCGGTTCGTCTGCCAATCCGGGGTATCGCGATTTTGCAATTGCTAGTGAAATTGTAAAAGGAAAACAGATTGCCAACGGTACTTCCCTGGATATTAATCCAACTTCTCGTCAATTGTTGGAGCAGCTTGTAGAAAACGGACATATTGCGAATTTGCTGTCTGCTGGCGCCCGAATGCATCAGGCAGGCTGTAACGGCTGTATCGGTATGGGGCAAGCGCCGGCAACAGGAAAAAATAGTTTACGGACCACACCAAGAAACTTTCCAGGCCGGTCCGGAACAAGAGAAGACAGTGTTTTCCTCTGCAGTCCGGAAACGGCAACTGCTTCTGTGTTAGCAGGTGTGATTACAGATCCGAGAACATTGGATATGCCTTATCCGAAAATAAAAGAACCAACGAAATTTTCGACGCAGGGCATGCTGGAAGCACCTCCGGCTGATAATAGTCAAATTGAATTGGAAAAAGGACCAAATATCACTACGATTCCGGACTTTGAGCCAATTGAAGATAATTTTGATGTTCCTGTATTATTGAAAATGGGAGATAACATTTCTACCGACGAAATCCTTGCCGGCGGTTCACGCGTTTTACCGTATCGAAGTAATATTCAAAAAATCAGTACCTTTGCATTTGAAATTATTGATGATGATTATTATGAAAAGGCAATGAAGAAGCGGGATGACGGCGGCCATATGGTGGCTGCAGGTTTTAACTACGGACAAGGTTCGAGCCGGGAACACGCAGCGCTCGCTCCCCGTTATTTAGGATTAAAGGTCGTACTTGTGAAAGACTTTGCCCGTATTCATCTGCAGAACTTGATTAATTTTGGTATTTTACCATTAACCTTTGTCAATGAAGAAGATTATGATTTAGTTCGTCAGGAAGATGTGCTGGAGTTTCGAAATATCCATCAAACGATTCAAAATCAGCGCCAATTTGATATTAAATTGCAGGGGACAGATCGCACGATTACAGTCCAGCATGATTTAACAAAACGGCATCTTGACATCCTTCTTGCTGGCGGAATTATTAATTGGATTAAAGAAAAACAATAGAAAGGAAGTCAGCTATGGGATCTCAGGAACATGCTTGCAAAGCCTGTGATGGGACAGGTCTATTGAGAGATGATGAACAGTGGCAGTATACGTGCACGGTTTGTCACGGTGATGGATTTGTTGCTGCTGCGGAAAAAACAGAAAAGTTGCAGGTAGATGAAAATCACAGGGTAATTGATTGAGGATAATAAGCTGAAGCAGTGCTGTGGATAGATACAGCGTGAGCTTCGGCTTATTTTTTATTTAAACATCGGTTCCTAAAGTAAGTCCCCCATCTACCACAATTTCAGCACCATTACAATAAGCACTCTCATCCGAAGCAAGAAAAGCGGCTACTTTTGCTATGTCATTGGACTGTCCGAGTCTTTTTAGCGGGATAGCCTCCGCTTCATTGACATTCAAATTACCGCTGCTGGCCATATTTGTTTCAATAACGCCGGGATGAATGGAATTTACTCGGATTCCCTTAGGTCCCAACTCGATTGCAGCAGATTTGGAAAGGTTGGAAACAGCGGCTTTGGAAGCTGCATAAGCTGCCGATTCATTAATAGGCGCAAAAGCAGAGATAGATACATTATTAACAATCGATCCTTTCTGCTGTTTTTCCATGTAGGGTGCGACTGCTTTTAACCCCATAAAAACCCCAAGCTGATTGACCTGGATTAACTGTTGAAAATCCTCCACAGTGGTATCTAACAAAGGTTTTTTCGTGAAGATACCTGCGTTATTAACGAGTACATCTATTTTATGATACGTTTGCATAATCGATTGGACTGCTGCTGTCCAGTCCGCCTCTTTGGTCACATCTAATTGAACAGGAAGACTTTGATCTTTCCCGATTTCTACTGAAAGAGCTTCGGCATCCTCCAGATTCCTTGCTCCAACTGCAACTTTTGCGCCAAGTGAAGCGAAATGTTTGGCGATATCTTTCCCTTGTCCACGATTTGCTCCGGTTACGAGTACGACTTGATCTTTTAAATTTGGCATAATTTCTCCTTTTTCTTTGTTTGTATTTCATTAAAGTTTATCATATGATCACTGTAAATGACCCTGTTTCCAACAAAAAATATATACATAAATAGAAGGTTCGTCTGAAGAAAGATTTACAAGTTAAATCGATGTCAAAAATGTAGTCATCATGCTATTATTGTTTTGGTAATGGCTTTATTTTTTCGATTCATATAAGAGATAACTCGGGGATACATATACGTTGAATCTCTTCTTAATAAAGCAACATTTAAACTTAGAAGGAGGGGGAATATTGAAGCAAGGGACCATTAATATCCTCTTAGTAATTACAATCATCTGCATATCGTTATCGGCAATACTAGTGAAATTATCGGATGCACCTTCTACCATTATGGTGATGTATCGGATGTTTTTAGCATGTGTATTAATTTTGCCGATGGTTTTTAAATATCGACATTCATTCACAAAAATTAATCAAAAAGAGTGGATGGCGATTGTATTTGCCGGCATCTTTCTGGCCGCTCATTTTGGCTTATGGTTTGAGTCTTTAAAACATACGACAGTGGCAAGTTCTACCTTGATTTTAGCTCTACAGCCTGCCATTGCTTTAATCTTAGGAATGATTTTCTTTAAAGAAAAATTAGATATGCGTATCGTGGCAGCCATGGGGATTGCTTTTATCGGTGTTGTTATTGTCGGAGGCGGAAGTTTAGGAGGCGGCAGTGCAGCTTTTCTGGGGAATATTCTGTCTTTCTTGGCTGTTATATCTGTTGTGCTTTACTTAATGATTGGTCAACGGAATGTAAAGTCCATTAATCATTGGGTGTACAGCTTTTTTGTATTTTTGGTTGCCGGAATAACAGTGGCTGTTTTTAATCTAATTGGCGGGCTAGCCTTTACGGGCTATAGTACGAACGATTGGATGGTTTTTGTCATGCTCGCTATTTTCCCGACCGGAGCACATATTATTTTTAATCTGCTATTAAACTATGTCAATACAACAACCGTTTCGATGGCCACATTGGGAGAACCGGTTGGTGCTTCGATACTGGCTGTTATCCTCCTGCAGGAAATGCTTACTCCAGTGGAGATGATAGGCGGCGTCCTGATTATTGTCGGGATATTTTACTTCTTAAGATTACAGAGTGGATCGAAACAAGCTGTTCCAAAAGAATGGACGGATGAACCATGAACCTGGTTTATCCGTTTTTATAATGGATGAAGCTTACTTAAGACTACCAACAATGAAAACATTGACAACAAAATGTAATCGCTTTACAATTGTATGTAACGGGTTACATATAATTAGAGGAGGAATGATATGGCGACAATTCGAGAGGTTGCAAAACTTGCCGGCGTATCTGTAGCTACAGTTTCCCGTGTAATGAATCAGAATGGGTATATAAATGAAAAAACCAAAGAAAAGGTAGAAGATGCGATCAAGGAATTAGATTATCGTCCCAATGATGTAGCCAGGACGCTTTTTAAAGGTACATCCAACATGATTGCATTATTTGTACCGGATATAATGAATCCATTTTTCCCTGAACTGGCACGTGCAGTGGAGGATACAGCAAATAAATCAGGCTACACATTTATTCTTTGTAATACAGATAATAATCGGGAGAAAGAAATCAAATATCTGCATACCCTGTTACAAAAAACAATCGGCGGTGTCGTGATGGTATCAAGCTCCATCCCTTTGGAAACTTTACATAAAGTGGATGTACCGATGGTCGCGTTAGATAGAAAAATAGCAGATATGATTTCTGTTACGGTTAATAACCGCACGGGAGCGGCAGAAGCAGTACGTTATTTGCAGAAAAACGGCTGTCAAAAAATTGCACATATAAGCGGTCCAGAAGATACAACAAGTGCAGTAGAAAGAAAAAAAGGGTATTTGGATGTCATGCAGCAAGAAGCCGGTTTTTGTGAAAAAGACTATATTGTCCCAGGAGAATACACTTTTGACGGAGCTTATCAGGCTACAAAAGAATTAATACAAAAACATCCGGAAATAGACGGCGTGTTTGCTGCGAATGATTTAATGGGTGTCGGCGTTTTAAAAGCTGCGGAGGCTTTACATTTACGTGTACCGGAAGATTTATCGGTGATTGGATTTGACGGAATTGAAATAGGGAAGATCACAACACCGGCGCTGACTACAATGGGACAGCCTATTTATGAAATGGGAAAGCGAGCTGTAGAAATAATCATAGACCAGATGGCTAATAACCAAAAGGAATGTGACTCTGAACAATACACTGTCCAGTTAATCAAACGGCAATCAACCAAGGAAAGGAGCGAGTAGTGTGAAAAGAAATCCAAGAGTTTGTGTTGTTGGAAGTATTAATATGGATATGGTGACAACAACAGATAAAATACCTGCGCAAGGGGAGACAGTTATGGGGGAATCGTTCACAACTTACCCTGGCGGAAAAGGCGCAAATCAGGCTGTTGCAGCAGCCAGACTCGGAGCAGATGTTGTCATGGTCGGGGCTGTGGGTGAAGATGCTTTTGGTAAAAGTTTAAAAGAACGATTCCGTGAAGAAGGAGCGAATGACGAGGCAATTACCACAGTTCCTTATGAATCAACAGGCGTTGCTACCATTATTATATCTGATGGAGATAATCGGATTATTGTTGCCCCGGGAGCTAATAAGTATATAACTCCAGAAAGGCTAAAGGAGAAAGAAGATATTATTCTTTCCAGTGATATCATTTTAATGCAATTTGAAATACCGATGGAAGCCGTTGCGCATACGGTAGATCTTGCTTATAAGCATGATATTCCGGTCGTCATTAATCCGGCGCCATTTACCGATATTCCAGAATCCGTTATAAAGAAGGTAACTTTTTTGACGCCCAATGAATTGGAACTTTCGGAAATGGAGCAATCCATTGACGCGTCGTTGATAAAAGGGAAAATTATCGAAACAAGGGGAGAGCAGGGCGTCGCTTTTATGCTGACGAATGGAGAAAAGAAAACCATTCCATCTTTTCCAGCGCAAGTAAAAGATACGACTGGAGCGGGGGACACCTTTAATGGTGCTTTCGTGACGGAGTATGCCAAAGAAAAAGATATTGAAAAGGCTATCCAATTTGCGAATGCTGCAGCCTCTTTATCTGTAGAAAAAATTGGAGCTCAAGGAGGCATGCCGGAACGAGAAGCTGTGGTGAAGCGGATGGAGATAAAGTAAAATTTTATCTTCTGTTTGTTTCTAGGGTTGTCCATATTCCTGAAAATATAAAGGGAGAAGTAAGGCTGCTCTGAAATAATCAGGAGCAGCCTTTTGGATTGTGTATTTTCTTAACAGAAACTACGTGGATATTGTTGTTTGTAAACATAATGAATACAGTAATTTTAACTTTGAAACATGGACTGGAAGGAGAAACAACAGCATATTATTCAATTGTGATGCCGCCATTACTCGTATGGGCTTTAATCAATGTATCGCCATTTCCGTAAGTGATATCCCACTCTTTTGAATCAAATACACGGATGGTGCCATTATTGGTACGTAAATCGAAAGTAGCGTTCTCGGGCTCCTGTTCCGAAATAATAGTAATTTTTCCATTGCTTGTTTGTAAATCCATTGGATAATTAAAATCTACTGTTTCTATATTTATAGCTGCATTATTTGTTTTAGCATTCATTTCTCCGGAAATATGTTGAGCTTCCACTTTTCCATTTGTTGTTTCCGCAGTCGTGTCACCTTCTATGGAATTGAGTTCGATTTTTCCATTGCTGGTATGTGCCGTTACTTGGCCAATAATATTTTCTAACATAATCCTGCTATTGGAAGATTTCCCGTAAACATCCCCCTGCACATCATTCAGTACGATTCTTCCATTAGACGACTGTACATGGAGGGAAGGCGTTTCTAAATTCTCTCCTTCAATTCTCCCGTTGCTAGTATGAAGCTGCAATTCATTGATTTGTAAATCAGAAGCAGTTATTTTGCTATTTGTCGTTTGTACATGTATCTTTTCCATCATATTTGCAGGAATAAAAATGTCTAAAGTAGCATGTGATTGAAACATGAAGTCGACATGAAAGAAAGGAAAGAAGTTTTCCTCAATTTGAATGCCCAATTTTTCTCCATCGTTAGAGGTATCAAGCTCTTGTGTTTCTGTTTTTCTTCCTGTTGCGGTATACTCCGCTCTTGGTTCCTCACCGTTCGCTGGATGAAGACGGATTTGCGTATTCTTTGCGTCTACTTCAATTTCCTCAAGTTCATTTGCATCGAAAGGAATGGACTCTGTTTCTTCATAGGAAGCAGATTCTTTATAAGTTGAAAAAGTAGCAGCCATTCCTATTATTCCGATAACAAGCAGGAAAACAGCCAAAATGGTGATTCTTTTTACTGTGATCATGGGCGATTCTCTCCTTTCACCAGGCGGACATTAAATGCAATGTATTTAGAAAATATACGGATAGCTGCATTTGTTATATATTTTGCCCCCGTGAAGATGAGTAACCCTATCCCGGCAAGCGTGATAGAAGTAAATAATTCAAATAAATAGAATGAAACAGGTTGGATAATCCATTGGATACCTGCTATAAAAAGTTGTGCAACAAATGAAAAAGCAACAACCCATATTGACAGAATGATACCGGCAAAGCCAATAGCAGGCCCGAGTACAATAATAAGATTAAAGAATAAAAGTCCGATAATCATACCTATTCTAAGGGAAGGGCTTTGTTCTGATTGATTTGCCGAGTATTGTTCTATTTCCTGAGGTTGCAATTCTTTTGCTATCTGTTGTGGGGAACCTAGTGAACGAACAATTTCTTCATCTGTTTTTCCTTCTGCTCTTCCCATTTCAAAATGCTCTTCAAAATCTTGAATGATTTCTTTTTGTTCTTGTGATGATAAATCCTGCAAGTAAACTTTGAGTTCTTTTAAAAAGTCTAACTTATTCATTTCTCTCCTCCTTCATTAACGAATCCACGCCGTGCGTAAAATTATCATATGCTTCTTTCAGTTCCAGGAGATAATCTTTCCCTTCCTCTGTTAAATGATAATACTTTCTGCTTGGCCCTTCGGTGGACTCTCTAAGGTAAGTTGTACAATACCCCTGTTTTAATATCCGGCGTAAAACGGGATAGACCGATCCTTCTGATATTTCGATTTTATCCGTAATCCGCTTGATTAACTCATAACCATAGTAATCTTGTTTATCAAGCAGTACTAAAACGCAGAGTTCGAGAACCCCTTTTTTAAATTGTGCATTCAATAAAGTCACCTTCTTTATAGGTAGGGTGTTACTTGCAACTATAGCATTTTGTTCAGTACTATTCAATAACAAGTAGTGATTTATTTGCATACTATTATATATAGAAGAAACAATTTAAAAGTGAAAGAGGTTTGGAAGCACAATTATTTTGATATAAGAAAAGAGTGTATGGCAGCGAATAGAAAGAAGCTATTTTTTGATAGAGAGTATGAAGGATTATAAATTATGGAAATAGCTGTTTAATAAATGGAAGAGAAGCGCGGAGGATTTTTGAAAGAATAGTTTGATTATATTTTTTGGAGGATTTTTGCTTGCAACAAAGAAATGGACATGCTATAGTATTAAAAGTCGATTGATTGCACAAGTTAATTGCTAGATTAATTGACCAGTTATGAATTAAAATGATTGCACTGTTCCAACAGATGTGATAATATGTAAAAGTTCGATTATAAAGCGCCTGTAGCTCAATTGGATAGAGCGTTTGACTACGGATCAAGAGGCTAGGGGTTCGACTCCTCTCAGGCGCACCACCGGGAAGTAGCTCAGCTTGGTAGAGCACTTGGTTTGGGACCAAGGGGTCGTAGGTTCGAATCCTGTCTTCCCGACCAGAAAATGAATAAATTGTTTCGCTATATAAGCGGGTGTAGTTTAATGGTAAAACCTCAGCCTTCCAAGCTGATGACGAGGGTTCGATTCCCTTCACCCGCTCCATGAAATGATGGGCCTGTAGCTCAGTTGGTTAGAGCGCACGCCTGATAAGCGTGAGGTCGGTGGTTCGAGTCCACCCAGGCCCACTCAACAATTTCTTTCAAAAAAGTTGTTGACATTATTTTTACAAAATGGTATATTAATTAGGTCGCTGTTTTTAGATGCGACATACAAATTGCTCTTTGAAAACTGAACAAAACAACCAGTACGAAAGAAGAAAGACAACCTCGTTTTTCTTAAAAATAAGTCAGAAGTTGACTTCTGAAAGCTAACGTTTCAAACACTTTTATGGAGAGTTTGATCTTGGCTCAGGACGAACGCTGGCGGCGTGCCTAATACATGCAAGTCGAGCGCGGGAAGCGAACGGAACTCTTCGGAGGGAAGTTCGTGGAACGAGCGGCGGACGGGTGAGTAACACGTAGGCAACCTGCCTGTAAGACTGGGATAACTCGCGGAAACGCGAGCTAATACCGGATAACACTTCCCATCACCTGATGAGGAGTTAAAAGACGGCTTTTGCTGTCACTTACAGATGGGCCTGCGGCGCATTAGCTAGTTGGTAAGGTAATGGCTTACCAAGGCGACGATGCGTAGCCGACCTGAGAGGGTGATCGGCCACACTGGGACTGAGACACGGCCCAGACTCCTACGGGAGGCAGCAGTAGGGAATCTTCCGCAATGGACGAAAGTCTGACGGAGCAACGCCGCGTGAGTGATGAAGGTTTTCGGATCGTAAAACTCTGTTGTCGGGGAAGAACAAGTACGATAGTAACTGATCGTACCTTGACGGTACCCGACCAGAAAGTCACGGCTAACTACGTGCCAGCAGCCGCGGTAATACGTAGGTGGCAAGCGTTGTCCGGAATTATTGGGCGTAAAGCGCTCGCAGGCGGTTTTTTAAGTCTGATGTGAAATCTTGCAGCTCAACTGCAAACGTGCATTGGAAACTGGAGGACTTGAGTGCAGAAGAGGAGAGTGGAATTCCACGTGTAGCGGTGAAATGCGTAGAGATGTGGAGGAACACCAGTGGCGAAGGCGACTCTCTGGTCTGTAACTGACGCTGAGGAGCGAAAGCGTGGGGAGCGAACAGGATTAGATACCCTGGTAGTCCACGCCGTAAACGATGAGTGCTAGGTGTTAGGGGGTTTCCGCCCCTTAGTGCTGAAGTTAACGCATTAAGCACTCCGCCTGGGGAGTACGGCCGCAAGGCTGAAACTCAAAAGAATTGACGGGGACCCGCACAAGCGGTGGAGCATGTGGTTTAATTCGAAGCAACGCGAAGAACCTTACCAGGTCTTGACATCCTTTGACCGCTCTAGAGATAGAGTTTTCCCTTCGGGGACAAAGTGACAGGTGGTGCATGGTTGTCGTCAGCTCGTGTCGTGAGATGTTGGGTTAAGTCCCGCAACGAGCGCAACCCTTAATCTTAGTTGCCAGCATTTAGTTGGGCACTCTAAGGTGACTGCCGGTGACAAACCGGAGGAAGGTGGGGATGACGTCAAATCATCATGCCCCTTATGACCTGGGCTACACACGTGCTACAATGGACGGAACAAAGGGAAGCGAAGCGGTGACGTTTTAGCAAATCCCAGAAAACCGTTCTCAGTTCGGATTGCAGGCTGCAACTCGCCTGCATGAAGCCGGAATCGCTAGTAATCGCGGATCAGCATGCCGCGGTGAATACGTTCCCGGGTCTTGTACACACCGCCCGTCACACCACGAGAGTTCGTAACACCCGAAGTCGGTGGGGTAACCTTTTTAGGAGCCAGCCGCCGAAGGTGGGACGAATGATTGGGGTGAAGTCGTAACAAGGTAGCCGTATCGGAAGGTGCGGCTGGATCACCTCCTTTCTAAGGATATATTACGGAATTCGTACTTGGTTGTTTGGTTCAGTTTTGAGAGAGCAATTCTCTCGTTTGTACCTTGAAAACTAAATAAGAGTAACAACGACATCAAACTTTAGAAATAAGGCAAAAAGCTATGGATATAGCAACACAAATGATTACATTCCGTAATCAGCCATCTTATTCAAAAACTTTAGTTAAGTGAATAAGGGCGCACGGTGGATGCCTTGGCACTAGGAGCCGATGAAGGACGGGACTAACACCGATATGCCTCGGGGAGTTGTAAGTAAATGTTATTATCCGAGGATTTCCGAATGGGGAAACCCACTGTTCGTAATGGAACAGGACATCTATCTGAATACATAG
Source organism: Oceanobacillus timonensis (assembly GCF_900166635.1). Classification (NCBI taxonomy): domain Bacteria; kingdom Bacillati; phylum Bacillota; class Bacilli; order Caryophanales; family Bacillaceae; genus Oceanobacillus; species Oceanobacillus timonensis. The sequence continues at coordinate 3,448,597 of NZ_LT800497.1, read as the reverse complement.
GGTAGGTGAGGCATACCCGGGGAACTGAAACATCTCAGTACCTGGAGGAATAGAAAGAAACATCGATTTCCTGAGTAGCGGCGAGCGAAACGGAAAGAGCCCAAACCAAGGAGCTTGCTTCTTGGGGTTGTAGGACATTCCATTGGAGTTACAAAGAAATGCTTTAGATGAATCGACCTGGAAAGGTCAGCCAAAGAAGGTAACAGCCCTGTAATCGAAAAAGCGTTTCCTCCGGAGTGTATCCTGAGTACGGCGGAACACGTGGAATTCCGTCGGAATCCGGGAGGACCATCTCCCAAGGCTAAATACTCCCTAGTGACCGATAGTGAACCAGTACCGTGAGGGAAAGGTGAAAAGCACCCCGGGAGGGGAGTGAAATAGAACCTGAAACCGTGTGCCTACAAGTAGTCGAAGCCCGTTTATGGGTGACGGCGTACCTTTTGTAGAATGGACCGGCGAGTTACGATCGTATGCAAGGTTAAGTGGAAGACACGGAGCCGCAGCGAAAGCGAGTCTGAACAGGGCGAGTGAGTATACGGTCGTAGACCCGAAACTGTGTGATCTACCCATGTCCAGGGTGAAGGTCAGGTAACACTGACTGGAGGCCCGAACCCACGTATGTTGAAAAATGCGGGGATGAGGTGTGGGTAGCGGTGAAATTCCAATCGAACACAGAGATAGCTGGTTCTCTCCGAAATAGCTTTAGGGCTAGCCTCAAGCAATAGAGTACTGGAGGTAGAGCACTGATTGGACTAGGGGCCCCTACCGGGTTACCGAATTCAGTCAAACTCCGAATGCCAGTTACTTCCGCTTGGGAGTCAGACTATGGGTGATAAGGTTCATAGTCGAAAGGGAAACAGCCCAGACCGCCAGCTAAGGTCCCCAAGTATACGTTAAGTGGAAAAGGATGTGGCGTTGCACAGACAACCAGGATGTTGGCTTAGAAGCAGCCATCATTGAAAGAGTGCGTAATAGCTCACTGGTCGAGTGACGCTGCGCCGAAAATGTACCGGGGCTAAACGTATCACCGAAGCTGCGGATTGTTCAGTGCGAACAATGGTAGGAGAGCGTTCAAAGGGCAGAGAAGTCAGACCGTGAGGACTGGTGGAGCGCTTTGAAGTGAGAATGCCGGTATGAGTAGCGAAAAAAGAGTGAGAATCTCTTTCACCGAAAGCCTAAGGTTTCCTGAGGAAGGCTCGTCCTCTCAGGGTTAGTCGGGACCTAAGCCGAGGCCGACAGGCGTAGGCGATGGATAACAGGTTGATATTCCTGTACCACCTCATGATTGTTTGAGCAATGGGGGGACGCAGGAGGATAAGGAGTGCGCACTGATGGATGTGCGTCCAAGCATGCGAGGAAGTCAGATAGGCAAATCCGTCTGACCCATTTCTGAGCTGTGACGGGGAGGGAAATGAAGTACCGAAGTTCCGGATTTCACACTGCCAAGAAAAGCCTCTAGTTAGATCATAGGTGCCCGTACCGCAAACCGACACAGGTAGGCGAGGAGAGAATCCTAAGGTGAGCGGGAGAACTCTCGTTAAGGAACTCGGCAAAATGACCCCGTAACTTCGGGAGAAGGGGTGCTCAGGCTGAGTCTGAGCCGCAGTGAATAGGCCCAAGCGACTGTTTAGCAAAAACACAGGTCTCTGCGAAGCCGAAAGGCGAAGTATAGGGGCTGACACCTGCCCGGTGCTGGAAGGTTAAGAGGAAGAGTTAGCTTTCGGGCGAAGCTCTGAATCGAAGCCCCAGTAAACGGCGGCCGTAACTATAACGGTCCTAAGGTAGCGAAATTCCTTGTCGGGTAAGTTCCGACCCGCACGAAAGGTGCAACGACTTGGGCACTGTCTCAACGAGAGACCCGGTGAAATTATACTATGCGTGAAGATGCGCATTACCCGCGACAGGACGGAAAGACCCCGTGGAGCTTTACTGTAGCCTGATATGGAATGTTTGTGCAGTTTGTACAGGATAGGTGGGAGCCTTTGAAACGTGAGCGCTAGCTTACGTGGAGGCATCCGTGGGATACCACCCTAACTGTATGACCATTCTAACCCAGGACCGTGATCCGGTTCGGAGACAGTGTCAGGCGGGCAGTTTGACTGGGGCGGTCGCCTCCTAAAAGGTAACGGAGGCGCCCAAAGGTTCCCTCAGAATGGTTGGAAATCATTCGAAGAGTGTAAAGGCAGAAGGGAGCTTGACTGCGAGACCTACAAGTCGAGCAGGGACGAAAGTCGGGCTTAGTGATCCGGTGGTTCCGCATGGAAGGGCCATCGCTCAACGGATAAAAGCTACCCCGGGGATAACAGGCTTATCTCCCCCAAGAGTTCACATCGACGGGGAGGTTTGGCACCTCGATGTCGGCTCATCGCATCCTGGGGCTGTAGTCGGTCCCAAGGGTTGGGCTGTTCGCCCATTAAAGCGGTACGCGAGCTGGGTTCAGAACGTCGTGAGACAGTTCGGTCCCTATCCGTCGTGGGCGTCGGAAGTTTGAGAGGAGCTGTCCTTAGTACGAGAGGACCGGGATGGACACACCGCTGGTGTACCAGTTGTTCCGCCAGGAGCATAGCTGGGTAGCTACGTGTGGTAAGGATAAGTGCTGAAAGCATCTAAGCATGAAGCCCCCCTCAAGATGAAACTTCCCATCACTTCAAGTGAGTAAAATCCCTCAAAGACGATGAGGTTGATAGGTCCGAGGTGGAAGCGTGGCGACACGTGCAGCTGACGGATACTAATCGATTGAGGACTTATCTAAGTTTTTGTTTGTCACGTTACTCTTATTTAGTTTTCAGGGTGCAAATTTTTTAAAAAAAGTGTTGCATTTTCATCCTGAAATGCATATAATATAACTTGTCCTTGTTTTTCAGGAAACATCTTCAAGTTACATAAACAATAAGGATGTTCAGTTAAAACCGTTCACGTCCTGTGGACAACACTGAACGACTAACATCCTGTAAGTCTGGCGGCGATAGCGAAGAGGTCACACCTGTTCTCATGCCGAACACAGAAGTTAAGTTCTTCAGCGCCGATGGTAGTTGGGGGCTTCCCCCTGCGAGAGTAGGACGTTGCCAGGCACACTGATAAGAGTAAAGCATCATGCTTTGCTCTTTTTTTGATTTCTTTTAAGAAATGAATCTTATTCTTCTCCATTCTCCTCAAACAGATGCCACTCGTGTTTTTGATTACTATTTAACTGCTCTGTTATGCTTTATTTTTCTAAAAGAAGCACCATTCATCTTTATTTATTTCCTACTCATACTATTTTTCCCTCTATTTATCCAAATTCTAATGCGGTAGTTCTTTTCCTTTTGTATGATAAAGTCAATAAATCATATGAGGAGTGAATGTTTCTATTTGAGGTCTTCCGCATTCGGAAATATAATCGGAGGAATTGACAGATTATTAGTATTGAGACAGAGGCAATTACCTTATGTATGATATTCCATTATATGCAAATCTGTTGGAATAGCTTCCTGAACTTCATATATTTTCATAAGGAAAAAGGGTGATATTTTACGCTGAATTATTACCCGGGGAATAAAATACTGTCTCATATTATTGTTTGATTTTCTTTCGATTAAGTTTATCGCAGTATAGCTGGTTGGAACTGGGGCTGGGGCTGCGCTTACTCGCCCCACCGAAAACCGTTGTTGCACCGTCTGCGCTAGCACATCCATGTGTCGAAAAACCCTCACTGATTGAAGTTTCACTTTATATGATTTTGATCTTTATTCTTATGTTTGAAAGGCTTTTAATCTCTGGAGCGATATTTTTAATAAAGCAGAGTTTGTTTTTGTTCTGGTATTATTGCTGCTCGTTTGAGATACTATTTTATTGATAATTCTGTTATTATTACTTGAAATGGAAGATAGTATTTGGGCAGGTATACAGAATCTCTTAGGGCATCTGCATGAAAGGAGAGTTATTTTGAGAAAATATATTCAGGTATTTGGATTGTTGGTCATGATATTGTTGGCAGTCATTCCATATTTGGTTATTTATGAAGGGGTATCAGCTGCTATACCTGTATTTCCGAATTTTAAAGCCCCGGATTGGTTTATTCCCGTTGGCTTTATTAATATTGCTTTGATTGTTATTGTTGCTTTATTAATAGGAAAAAGTGCAAATAAAGATTAAAGGAGCCGAATGATGGTATTTTCTATGAACAAGCTTAAAAAAATTGAACAAAATATGGTCTTGTTGCCAGAACTGGAATTAACAGTCCAACAAGGGGACATTATTGCCGTTCAAAGTGAAAATGAATATATCGAGCGTTTGTTTGAGCTGTTCAATCATCCTCAGGATATAAAAAAAGGGGCAATAACCCTTCCGGAAGGCGGATTTCAACATGTCTATTTATTTCAGCAGGATGATGGATTGTATAAACGATTGACCGTGTTGCAGATGCTGCGTTTTTGGAGTAAATTATATCAACAACAAGCGGATATAGATTTGATTTTGAATATATGTGAATTACATACCTGCACTTCCAAGAAGACAAAACATCTGACATTATCTGAACAACATCGTTTACAATTTGCTTTGGCACTTATCCAGCAGGCAGACGTATATATTTTTAAAGATCCTTCCCAGATGCTGGATCTTCAATCGAAGCAGGTGCTTCATTATTTACTGCAATATTTGGCAGAGAATGATGGTGCTGTATTATTATTTACTCCGACATTGGAAGAAGCCATTCGTCTTGGGAATGTAGTTTATCGTTATTCTAGCCGCGGAGTGCAGCAAATAGAGCAGAAGATAGAAGAAACAGAGACGAAAGAAGATACTGAGGAAGAAGTTGAAGTAACAAGTATGCAGGTGCAACTGGACAAAATCAGTGCGAAAATTGAGGACAAGATCATCCTTTTTAATCCTTTGGAAATTGATTATGTGGAAGCACGTGACGGTCAGACGTTTCTTTTTGTTAATAAGGAAGAATTTGCTTCGTCGAGTACGATTAAAGCGTTGGAAGAGCGGCTGCTGCCATTTGGCTTTTTCCGTTGCCACCGATCCTATCTGGTTAATTTACAGCGGGTTCGTGAAATTATTATCTGGAGTAAAAATAGTTATAGTCTCAGTCTGGATAATCCATTTAAAAGTACTATACCGCTGTCCAAAGGCAACTATAGTAAATTGAAAGAGTTGATGCATTTATGACAATGGGGGAGAAGAATGACTCTGTTTATCGCTTTAGGGCATTATTTTATAAGGATTTATGTGATTTGCCTTGGAATGGGCAAATCCTATTGAACCAAATCGGAGGAATCGTTTTTATTTCTGTATTTAGTTTCGTTCCTTCCGAAGAACAATTCATTTCTTTGTCATTTCTGCTTGCTCTTATCCTCTCTATGCTTACTTTACTTATGCAAGGGTCTTTGATGGTGGAAGAGTATGAGCAAGGAACCATCCGTCGTTTGAAACAAGCCGGTATGTCCCTAAAAGAACTGATATTTTCCAAAATGCTGCTTACTTTTCTAACGACGGCATGTATATTGATTATTTTTTGCTTCCTTTATGGAACTGGGATAATGTCCAGCCTGAAGCTGCTTCTTTTAATTCTGCCGATTTTAATGACGATACTGATTATCGGAACCTATATAGGAATGAAAGCAAAAAACACAGTTGAGGTGAGCTTGTACAGTGTACCTATTAGTATCCTTTATTTTTTTGTCGAAGGTTTGCTGATGAACAGTACAAAAGAAGATATGCCCTGGCTGGCTATTTTCCCAAATTATCATTTGCATTATGGTATTGAGCAGATTTACTCGAATATGCCTTTTCTGTTCTATTTGATTATCCCTGCCATATGGATGAGTATGATCATTCTTTTATTTGTAATATGGTGTAAAAAGAAGTCTGCTTAAGCAGTCAAATATACTACTGGAGCAACTACAACGATTGTCCAGATCAATGAATACCATGATTCACTCTTTTTTTGATATAATGGTAAGGAATCATTAAATTTTAAAAAGCAAAGGAGGTGAGTAACCATGTTTCTGGAACTGTTTCATAATGCCTTTATAGATTCATCCTTCTTTTATATGTATTTCGGAGTTATCTTGATGACGATGGGAATTATGTACTTTGTTCATTTTCATCATAATCATCCGATTGTATATGATTATGTTATTGGTAATAAACACCAGAATATGAAAATTGATATCAGTCATCTGGAGAAAAACTTCGTTATAAATGAACCCTTTATTCTCTGGCTTATCATGATATGTAAAAGAATAGATGAAAAAGATGATAAAAACGACAGCGTATCCTCTTATTTTAAAAAGGAGCTTAAAATAAGAGGAGGACAATTATGGAAGAAAATGGCTTACTCACAGCCTTTAAAAAATATCGATTTATCATTTTAGTGTTATTGCTTATTGTTGTACTTGCGGGATGCGGAGCTAATACCGCACCGATTGATGGTTCGTCCACAGGGATTTTTGATCATTATTTTGTATATCCTTTTTCTCTGTTGATAAAAAAGATAGCCTCATTGTTTCAAGGTAACTATGGAATCGCGATTGTATTGATTACCATCATTATTCGATTTGTTTTAATGCCGTTCTTTATCAGACAGTCCAAGAATAGCAAAGACTCGCAAAAGAAAATGACAGTGATGAAACCGGAGATGGACCAGATCCAGCAGAAGTATAAAGGGAAGAGCAGTACAGAAGATCAGATGAGTATGCAAAGAGAGTTAAGTGAGCTTTATAAAAAGCATGATTTTAATCCTGTTAAAATGGCCGTTGGATGTTTGCCGATGATTATTCAAATGCCTATCCTGATTGGATTTTATTATGCTATTATGCGCACTCCGGAAATAGCTGAACAGTCATTTCTATGGTTCAGTTTAGGAGAGACAGATATGTTATTTATTGTTTTTGCTGTGCTTATTTACTATATCCAATCAAGGGTGAGTCTCATTGGACTGGATGAAGCTCAGCGAAAACAAATGGCTATTATGAGCTTTGTGTCTCCAGTTATGATTGCAATTGTCTCATTCAATGTGCCGGCAGCGTTGCCACTGTATTGGACTGTCAGCGGATTGTTTATGATTTTACAGACACTTATCATAAAAAAATATGTGCACTAAAAAGAAAGACTAGTAAAAGAATATAAAAATATAAATACCCCTTCTATGATTGTATAGAGGGGGTATTATTGGTATTAAATAATGACTTGGGGGATTGTCAGGTAGTTCAGCGCAGTCCCAGTCTCAGCCAGTTACACTGTGATAAATTATTACGTTTACAAATCGTTACTTTTAGATTTTGATATCACTGCATCAAAGGTATCAATCTTTTGTTTCGTATTAAATGAACGCTCGTTCCATACACTATTTTTAAATGAATTTTCTCTCTTTTCCACAAGGAGTTGATCAGAATGAGGATCAATATTTACATTTTCAAACAATTTTGCATCAATATGCTCCTTATCTTCGTTAAACAGTATTAAATGAATATCACCATTATATGGGGTGCTTCCGTTGTTTTTTATGTAAAAATAATTACTATATGTTCTGCCGGAACGCGGACGTATAAATGGGTCGTATGATGAGTCAATCAGTCCAACCATTATATTTTTATCACTGTCTATAATAATTTTCTCTGTATCTTTATTTGTAAATATTTCTTCTTTTATTTCCAGCCTGTCTGCATAGAAATATTTGTATCCTAAAGGAATCATCCAAGTTAAAAAAATTAACATGATAATAAAGAAAATAGCAATCCATTGGATAGGTAGTTTTTGTCTTTTTTTAATTCTACTGTAGATACTGTCAAAAATATAAAGAAGCATCGATGCTCCTAATGAGGCAAAGATAATCGTATTTAGTTCAGTATTCGGTAAAAAGTTCAAATTATAAACCTGATAATAGTAAATATGTCCTGTGCCTGTTAGTAATAAAATAATAATAGCTTCTATTAAGTAATAAGAACGTAATTGAAGTTTATTTTCTTTATTAAATGAAAATAAAAAGTATGAAATAATTGGAAGTATGATTAGTAAGATCACGATAAAAAGGGTTAAAAAAGTCAAAACTATGTACACCTCATTTATTTATTTTATGCTCTTTAAAAAATGGGGAAAGATATCAATTAAATATCATATATTATCAAATTATATCAGACTATGCTTTTAATGATAATGTTTGTTTTGCACCATCAGATATGGTACGATTTTTAATGATTAATAACAGTTATAAATAATGTTCATGTTGGCTAAACTAATAAATAATCTAATAAAAATAAAAAAGTTTAAAATAGGTATTGCATTATTCCTTAAAAGAAGATATAATAAATCTTGTCCTTAATTAAGGAATTGAAAAAAATACTAATTACTTACATCGCGGGGTGGAGCAGTCTGGCAGCTCGTTGGGCTCATAACCCAAAGGTCGCAGGTTCAAATCCTGCCCCCGCAACCAAATTAAGATCCAGCGTCCCTATTGAAGTACTGGATAGAAAGAATACATAATCTGGGTCCGGTAGTTCAGTTGGTTAGAATGCCTGCCTGTCACGCAGGAGGTCGCGGGTTCGAGTCCCGTCCGGACCGCCATGATTTTTTAAAATAATAGTAATCGACAAGCACATGGTTTCCGCTAAGAAACATGTGTTTTTTTAATGTCATAAAACAAAATGGGCACTTCATCCACAGAATGAACCGGATGGTTTATAAACACTCTGCTTCATGGAAAATGAAATGATATGAATAAATAACATCCTATCTTTCGAAGTGATGATTTGTATCCATTTTAGTAACATAAATTTTTATTTTTTGTCTTTGATTTGCTATGATATGTAGTAGATTAAATAGCTTCATAAATGTTCGCAGGACACATTTAAACTTATCACTTTGCTGATAAGAAGATGTTTCCCTAATGTGAAATAAAGGATACGGTGATAGCATGGATGAATTTTCATTTATTAACGCCATTAAACAAAACGATTATAGGCAGCCGACATTAGTCAAAGGAATAGGTGACGATGCAGCGGTTTTTCGCAGTACATCGGATATTGTTACAACCGTCGATACATTTGTTGAAAATATCCATTTTTCCTTAGAAACGATGGACCCATTTCATGTGGGGTATCGGGTACTGGCTGCAAATATCAGTGATTTAGCTGCAATGGGAGCAGAACCTGCCTTTTATTTGGTTTCTATGTGTATTTCGAAAAAATGGAATCAACAAGCGTTAGAAGAAATTTATCAGGGCATGCGTGATCTTGCAGCCAAACATCAGATGGATTTGATTGGCGGAGATACCGTTTCTGGTGAGAGCTTAATGATTTCCATTACAGCGATGGGATATGTGCCAAAGGATAAAGTCAGGTATCGAAGCGGGGCCCGCCCTGGGGATGTTGTTTTTGCAACTGGTACGTTGGGAGATTCTCGGGCCGGATTAGAAATGCTGCTGCAGGGGCAGGAATGGAAAGACAAAGATTATTATATAAAACGTCACCGGCTGCCAGAGCCAAGAGTGGCTTTTGCGTTAGGTTTACAAGAACTGGACCGTTTGGCTTTAAATGATATTAGTGATGGTATTTCAAGTGAAGCAAATGAAATAGCGGAAGCTTCCGGTATAGAACTTACGATTATAGAAGAGAAGATTCCTGTTTCCCAAAGCTTTCATCAGTTTACTGAAAAGCAGCAGTATGATTGGAAACTTTCAGGTGGAGAGGATTTCGAACTTTTAGGAACAGTGTCAGAAGCAGATTGGCCAAAGGTACAGGAAATTGCTGCAGAAGTGGGAACGCCTGTCCAACAGATAGGCTACGTTTCTGAAGCAGAAGAACCGCGTGTGCTGATTCAATTCTCAGGGGAAACGAAGCAATTAACGAAAAGCGGATATACACATTTAAAGTAGGTGGATGGATTGTTGCGATTGGTATTTAAAACAGAAGAAGAAACGCAGGATTTTGCGTATTGGCTGGCGGAAAAATTACAGCCGAATGATGTTTTAACCCTGGAAGGTCAATTAGGTGTCGGTAAAACGGCTTTTACAAAGGGATTGGCAAAAGGGCTTGGTATTAAGCGGAATATTAGCAGTCCGACCTTTACGATTGTGAAGGAATATCGAGGACGTCTGCCGCTTTATCATATGGATGTGTATCGTCTGGAAAATGCAATGGAGGATATCGGCTTTGATGACTATTTCTTCGGGGATGGTGTCACTGTGATTGAATGGGCGAGTTTTATTGAAGATTTTCTCCCTGAGGAGCGGTTGGACATAAAGATGTATTATACAGAGCATGAGAATCAGCGTGAAATCATACTTACTCCTTTCGGGGAGCATTTTGAACAAGTTGTCAAGGCATGGAGGTAGGAGCTTTTTATGAAAATACTTGCGATGGATACTTCCAATCAAGTTTTAAGTGTGGCATTATTAGATAATAAACAAATCATTGGTGAAATTACCACGAATATCGCTAAAAATCATTCGGTGCGTTTAATGCCGGCAGTGGAAGAGCTGATGAAGGATGTTAATATCAGTCCTGCTGAATTAGACCGTATTGTTGTTGCAAAAGGGCCGGGATCTTATACCGGCGTCCGTATTGGTTTAGCTACAGCCAAAACAATGGCTTGGGCACTGGATATACCGGTTATTGGTGTTTCCAGTTTAGAGGCGTTGGCTTACCAGGGAATTTTATTTGACGGCATTATCTGTCCTTTTTTTGATGCCAGACGTGGTTTAATTTATACAGGTGCCTATCAAAGCAAAAATCAACAACTTCACAAAGTCATGGAAGAAGAAAATATTTTAATGACAGAATGGCTTGCAAAGTTGAAAGAAACAAAAGAAAAAGTCTTATTCTTAAGCCAAGATACAGATACTTTTCAAGCAATGATTACAGAGCAGTTGCAAGAGAAGGCTATCTTTGCTGATACGTCACTTCAGCTCCCGAGAGCGTCTCACTTAGCACTTTTGGGAAGCGAAAAAGAAGCGGATTCTGTGCATGCACTGGTTCCCAATTATCTCCGTTTAGCAGAGGCGGAAGCAAATTGGCAAAAACAGCAGAAGGAAAAACCAAACTTATGAGCACATTTGTGATTCGTCAGATGACCTTGGAAGATGTCCCTGGAGTAGTAGCAGTAGAAGAAGCGACCTTTGCAGGACCGTGGGATATGGATATTTTTTATAAAGAGCTCTGTGAAAATGACCATGCATATTATTTTGTAGCCTGCCTGGACGACAAAATTATTGGCTACATTGGTACATGGATTGTATTTGAAGATGGACAAATTACGAATTTTGCTGTACATCCGGATGTGCGTGGACAAAAAATAGGTGAGAAATTATTTGGTTATATCATGACCTTTATGGCAAGCAGAGGGGTAGAACGGCTTTCTTTAGAAGTGCGTGTTTCGAACACGGTAGCCCAGTCTTTATATAAGAAGTTCGGACTTGTCCCCGGTGGAATTCGAAAGCATTATTACACGGATAATTTTGAAGATGCTATTGTAATGTGGGTGAATGTAAAATGAAAAAAGACACAGTGATATTAGGCATAGAAACGAGTTGCGATGAAACAGCTGCATCGATTGTAAAGAATGGACGAGATATTCTTTCGAATGTGGTTGCTTCTCAAATTGAAAGTCATAAGCGTTTTGGCGGTGTTGTTCCGGAGATTGCTTCGAGGCATCATGTGGAACAAATTACCATGGTACTGGAAGAAGCGGTTCAGCAAGCAGAAGTTACTTGGGATGATATTGACGCTATTGCTGTAACAGAAGGCCCAGGTTTAGTGGGAGCACTTCTTGTCGGTGTTAATGCAGCGAAAGCGCTGGCCTTTGCTAAAAATAAACCACTTATTGGTGTACACCATATTGCCGGGCATGTGTATGCAAACCGTTTGGAAAATGAATTTGAATTCCCTCTTTTAGCGTTGATTGTTTCCGGAGGGCACACGGAGATTGTGCTGATGAAAGATCATTATGCGTATGAATTAATTGGAGAAACAAGAGATGATGCTGCAGGAGAAGCGTATGATAAAGTAGCCCGGATGTTGAAGCTTCCTTATCCAGGTGGACCGGAAATAGACCGTTTAAGTGCAGAAGGAAAGGCAACGATTGATTTTCCGCGTGCCTGGCTGGAAGAAGGGAGTTATGATTTTAGTTTCAGCGGTCTGAAATCGGCTGTTATTAATAAGCTTCATAATGCAGAACAGCGTGGCGAAACACTGGAGCCGGCAAATGTCGCCGCAAGTTTCCAGCAAAGCGTTGTAGAAGTATTAACGGAAAAAACATACCGTGCAGCACAGGAATATAATGTGAAGCAGGTTATTGTAGCGGGCGGTGTCGCTGCAAATAAAGGTTTGCGGGAACGTTTAAAGAATCGGTTTCGTAATGAAAAAGCTGATTTATATATTCCGCCTATTCATCTATGCACAGATAATGCAGCGATGATTGCAGCTGCAGGAACGATTTTATATGAAAAAGAAAAATTTGTAGCACTTGATTTAAACGCAAATCCTTCTTTAATGTTAGAATAGGATTGGTAGCCGTAAAAACATACCAAATGAGTCTGGTAGCATAACGGCGCATGATGAAATTACCGCCCGTGATGCATGTGATATACGCTTATTACATGTAAATCAAGGATAGCGGCAGGGGAAAATTGGTGGGATCCGATGAATAAAAAACAAAATTATTACTTTCAAACTGATTTAATTTTATTATTGCTGGGGTTTGCAATTATCAGTTTTGTATCTATTTATAGTGCGCAGCAGCTAGAACAGTATGATACCAATTTTTTAATTCAGCAAATGTTCTTTTATGCAGTAGGAGTTGGATTAATTGCAGCTGTTCAGTTTCTAGATCTGGAGCAATTGTATAAAACCAGTCTTTACATTTATATAGCCGGTGTTTTACTGCTTGCATTTCTTCCTATCAGCCCAGAGTTTGTTGCAAGAGAAATCAATGGCGCAAAAAGTTGGTATACGCTGATACCGGGATTGACGCTGCAGCCGGCAGAATTTGTAAAAATATCTACTATTTTATTTTTAGCGGCAGTTATCAGCAGACATAAGGAAAAATATGAACGAAGTACGTTAAAGACAGACCTTCAACTTCTCTTCAAATTAATATTATATGCTGCGATACCAGTAGTTTTAATTATGCTGCAGCCGGACTTCGGTACAGCGATGGTATATCTGTTTATAGCTGGCGTACTGATTATTTTATCTGGGATTAACTGGAGAATAATCTTTTTGTTGATTCTCTCAGGAGTTGCCATCATTGGAGCTGTTTTTTTAATTGTTATTGAGTTTCCTGGATTTGCCGAAGAAACGCTTGGGATAAAGCCATATCAAATTGACCGTGTCATGACTTGGTTTGACCCATCACAGCAAACAGCAGATGCCAATTTCCAGTTTGAACGTTCGCAAATGGCGCTCGGTTCAGGGCAGTTATTTGGAAAAGGGATAGGCAGTGTCGAAGTGAACTATCCAGAAGCCCATACCGATTTTATTTTCTCTGTTATAGGGGAAAGCTTTGGCTTCGTGGGAACTGCTTTTGTTGTTCTGCTATACTTTATGTTTTTATATAAATTGGTAACGCTCGGATTAAATATTTATAAGCATTCTCCATTTGGAGCATATTTCTGTTTTGGATTTTTAAGTTTAATGCTTGTCCATATTTTTCAAAATATCGGTATGACAATCGGAATTATGCCAATTACGGGTATTCCTTTGCTTTTACTAAGCTATGGAGGCAGTTCCGTTATGTCAACGATGTTAGGTGTAGCAGTCATTTATAGAGTTGCTGTGGAAGAAACGATACAGAATGATTATTTATTTAAATAAAATGACTCCCATTAGTGACAAGGACCATATGGCTTGAAATCAGTGCTAGACAGATAAAAAAGCAAATGAAAAAGCATGGAGATGAACTTTTCTCCATGCTTTTTCATTATGAGTATACTTAGCCAATGAATTGATGATGCATGATATCTTGATCAAGCACCGTAATAATAACCGATTCAATTTGATTATCCTTTACGGAATGTACCGTGAATTTAAGATGTTTATAGTATACGGTATTCTTTTGATTCGCAGACTGCCAATCGATTAATTCGGTTAAAAAGTGACGCAATGTTTGATGTGGTGTATCGATTGGAAATGTCACCCCAAGGGAGCCTTCTAATATAAACAAGTCTGTAGCTCCGTTAACTAGGTAGCGATTGCCAGAAAGTGGGAAAATATCTTTTGTCTCCATGGTTATCGGATGGTGATCCCCTAATAAATCTTTGGTAATATCCCTGATAATATCTTCTAAAGTAATTAACCCCTGTGTCCCTCCAAATTCATCAAGCACAATGGCAATACTGTAATCTTTTTCCCGCATGTCTTTAAAAACAGCATCCATTTCCTGATTCATTCGTACGTAAGCAGCAGGACGAATAAGATGATGTAAAGAAAAGAAAGCGGGTGATGTATTTGATTTTAAATGGTGGAAAAAGTCTTTCACATGTAATATCCCTGCAATTTGGTCAATGTCTTCCTCGTAAACCGGGATTCGTGTGAAGTCTGTTTTCTGAATAACAGAAAATACCTCTTCTAACGTAGCATCTATTTGTAAAACAGTTAAATCCGTGCGATGTGTAGCAATTTCTCCCACATCGTTACCACTGAATTCGATAATATTTTGGGATTCCTGCTGCTCATCTGATGGTTGTCTTTCATTAATATTTGTTTTTGAAAAGGAATCCGGAAATAATCTGGGGAATCTTTTCATAATAAAATGCGGATACTTTTTTGCCAGCCATTTCGGCAATAGATATCCTGCACTAATCCATATGCCAAATAAAAAGAAACTGGAAATAAATACTGGAATAAACGTATGCATCGTATGTGAAAAAGAGAAAACAGCATCAGAGAAATTTCGGCCGAGCGGGGCAGTAACAGTCACAGTAAGCCAAGCACTGCTAAACAGGCCGATAAACAGGAGTATAAAAGAAAGGAAACGGGAATGGAAACGTACTTCTTCCCTGTCTGATTGAGATAACCTTGTTTCTTTGACAGCATAATACATCAAACTGGCAAGAATGAAAAATAAAAAAGTAACGACGGGTATCCCCACGAGATAACTACCTCCATTAATCACTTTGAATGGTTCATGTATAAAAAAGCAGACAATCGTCTTGTCTGCTTTTCAGTATACAACAATCTGAAAATTATATCAATTACTTAATTTTCTTCTAACATTGCCCATTCATCCATATAGTGATCCAGTTCCTCTTTTAAAACGGATAATTTATCGGTTAATTCCATTGTCTTTTGATGGTCATCAAATACATCCGGTTTGGTCATTTCTAATTCGATATCAGCAATTGCTTCTTCTTTTTGTTCAATAATGGTTTCTAATTCTTCAATGCGTCGCTTCCGTTTGCGTTCTTCGCGCTGGCGTTGCTTTTCTTCTTGAAAGCTGAGCTTTTGGGCAGAAACAGCTGGTTCGTCTCCTTCTTGTGGATTTTTTTGCATTTCTAACTGCCGCCATTCCTCTTCTTCTGCTTTTTTCTCCAAATAGTAATCATAGTCACCAAGATACATTTTCATACTGCTTGCTTGCATTTCCGCGACTTGATCTGCTATCCGATTGATAAAATAACGGTCGTGGGAAACAAAAAGAATCGTTCCGGGAAAATCGATTAAGGCACTCTCCAAAACTTCCTTACTATCAATGTCCAAGTGGTTTGTCGGCTCGTCAAGGAGAAGTAAATTTGCTTTTTGCATTTTCAACTTTGCCAGCGCCAGTCTTGATTTTTCACCACCACTTAAGGACGAAACAGATTTTAGGACATCTTCACCCGAAAATAAAAAGTTTCCAAGAATGGTACGAATATCTTTCTCATTGATCAATGGATAATCGTCCCAGAGCTCTTGCAGCACAGTTTTATTCGAGTTAAGGTTAGCCTGTTCCTGATCATAATAGCCAATTTGAACATTCGTCCCGAGTTGGATTTCGCCTTTATCAGGACGTTGTTTACCGACAATATTTTTTAGCAGTGTTGTTTTACCGACCCCATTTGGCCCAACCAATGCAATACGATCACCGCGGTTAGCATGCATGGAAATGCCTTTAAAAATCGGCTGTTCCGTATCCGGATATTGGAAGGTTAACTCTTTTATTTTTAATACGTCATTTCCACTTTGACGGTTCACTTGGAAAGAAATAGATGCCGAGGATTCGTCCCCTGCAGGGCGTTCAAGGCGTTCCATTTTTTCAAGTTTTTTCCGTCTGCTTTGTGCCCGTTTTGTTGTCGAAGCACGTGCCAAATTCCGTTGGATAAAGTCTTCCATCCGTTTGATTTCCGTCTGCTGTTTTTCAAATTCTTTTTTCTCTTGTTCATAATCAAACGCTTTTTGGTCTAAATAGTTGCTGTAGCTTCCATGGAACTTTTTAGAATGATGTCTGGAAATCTCGTAGACAATAGATACGGTTTTGTCTAAAAAGTAGCGGTCATGGGAAACAATAACGATAGCACCCGGGTAATTGACTAAATAACTTTCCAGCCAGGTAAGCGTATCAATATCTAAATGGTTTGTCGGCTCATCCAGAATAAGCAGCTGCGGTTTTTGCAAAAGGAGTTTCCCAAGCGCCAATCTTGTTTTCTGCCCGCCGCTTAAATCTGTAATCAAGGTATCGTAGTCATAATCACCAAAGGATAAACCGGTGAGTACAGATTTGATTTCTGCTTGATACGTATAACCGCCGCTTGTTTGGTAATCATTTTGGAGTTTGTCATATTTATCGAGCAGTTGCTGATAATCAGACGCATCCATACTGGAAGAATCCGCCATCTGTGTTTCCATTTCACGCAGTTTTTTTTCCATGGAGAGAAGTGGAGAAAATACATCCAGCATCTCTTTCCAAATGGTTTTTCCAGACTCTAACGTCATATGTTGGGAAAGATAACCAAATGTTAAGTCTTTCGGTTTGAATATTTCGCCACCATCAAAAGGCATTTCGCCTGCCATTATTTTGAGCAGTGTTGACTTACCGGACCCATTCCGGCCAACAATTGCAATACGTTCATTTTCTTTAATTTCCATTTTTATATTAGAAAGAATCTCTTCTGCTCCAAAGGATTTCGAGATTCCGTTTAATTGCATTAAAATCATCATTGCCATCCTTTCTAAGTTAGAAAAAAGCCTGTGCAAATACGGTACAGCATAGTCTGTTGATCGGCTTTCTTTTTCAATCATCCTGTTAAAGGAAATCATACCTTATACAAGTGTAACGTATCCCAATAGAAGCGACAATAAAATTAGCTAAAGTTCGCCATGTTGGCAGTATTTCTGTTAAAATTGTATAGTAGAGGATGTTAATGTTGAATAAAAATGAAAAGGTTTAAATAATACATTTTCCTATACTTAGAAACTGAAGAGAGGCCGTTTCAAATGGAACAAAATAAAATTCCGCAGGCAACAGCAAAACGTTTGCCTTTATACTATCGATTTCTCAATAATTTATATCAACAGGGGAAGCTGCGTGTGTCTTCGAAAGAATTAAGTGATGCTGTGAAAGTAGACTCTGCGACGATTCGAAGAGACTTTTCCTATTTTGGAGCGCTTGGAAAAAAAGGGTATGGATATAATGTGGAGTATTTATTAGGTTTTTTTAAAAGTACATTGGACCAGCATGAAATTACCAATGTTGCTTTAATCGGAGTTGGAAATCTGGGAACTGCATTTTTACATTATAATTTTTTAAAAAACAACAATATCCGTATTACAATGGCTTTTGATACAGATGAATCCAAAGCAGGCAAGGAAATTGGCGGCGTTCCCATTTATCATGTGGATGAATTAGAAGATAAAATAAAGGGGATTGAAGTTGCTATTTTAACGATTCCGGCTGAAGAAGCAGATGCTGCTGCAAACAGATTAGTTGATTTAGGCATTAAAGGCATCCTTAATTTCACTCCAGCACGCATTACTGTCCCAAGCAATATCCGTGTACATCATATTGATCTAACGGTAGAATTGCAATCACTGGTATACTTTTTAAAACATTATTCTTTAGAAGAAGAATAGTCCGTTTTTATTTACTGATAAGAAAACTAGCTCTCAAGCAGCTTTTCTAAGAGAAAGCAGTGTGAGAGCTAGTTTTTTCTTATTTTTTATTCTTTACTTTAAAGTAGTACCGCAACATTCGGAAGCCGGCATAAAAAGTAAGTGCCGCAATACCCGCGAACAGGATTGTTACGGTGTCCCAGACAGTGTCTCCTTTACTGAGAACACCAATATAAACAAATAAAGCACCGAATAAAATATAAAAAATGGCTTTAATTAAATATGGACGATGCATGTTAACCTCCAAAGAATATGAGTTGTAATTGATCGAGTTGCTTTTGAATTTCTTCTGGATCTAATGACAGCTGAGCCAAAACAACAAGTGTGTTCATACCGGCATGTACGATAATAGGTACAAGAATCCGCTTTGTCTGTACATAAAGGAATGCAAAAACAAATCCCATTGCTGTATATACTAATAGATGCAAGAAATCCCAATGAATCACGGCGAAAATAATAGAAGATATAATGGCCGCGAAGAAAAAGTTCATTTTTTTATAAAGGGATCCAAAAATAATCTTCCGAAAAATGATTTCCTCCAATATCGGAGCAAAAATAGCCGGAAGAGCAACAAAAATGGGTACTGCCCGGGCCATATTCATAATACCTTGTGTATTTTCCGAACCGGGATCGATTCCGAACAATTCCATTTCAATGGTGGCTGCCAGCCCTTGGGAAAGGAAAGCTAAAATAATCCCCAAAACAGACCAGCCAATAATTCCGCCAGCACCAGCTGCATCACGGTGATTCGGGGCTTGTATTTCCGGTTTTAAAAGCCAGATAACAACAACAATACCGGCAGCAAAACTGAATACAGACCAATAAATACTGGCAAGTGCAAGTTCAATATCAAATACAAATGCGAGTAGAGGTGCTGCAAGAAAAACGGAGAATTGCATAATGATGTATGTAAGTATGACATATATATATCTTCGGGTCATAAAAACGCTCCTTCAAGTATAATCATCATAAAGTATATTCTAACACAACTGTTATGGAAAATTATAATCAGAAGTACACAGAATCATGCATGAAACAATAAAGAAAAACGTGGCATGCGTTAAAAGGAGAGTTAAAATCGTATTTTGCTTTCTTAGAATCCCTTATAGGCTTGCGTGCAAGTCTATCGGTGAATGCCAAGCCGGGACTGGGACTGCGCTTACTTGTCCCATCGAAGGGCTTTTGCGTTAAATTTTATACTTTCCTGGTGTAAAAAAAGCGGACCTATTTTCAAAAAATAATGCAGCGTCATACTTGCATTTTTTCCAAAAATTAATTATCATATTAATTGGAGTTAGCACTCGAGTGTGTAGAGTGCTAATAAAAAATAAAAATGATTTGGGATTAAGGAGGCAATTCTACATGATTAAACCATTAGGAGATCGTGTTGTTATCAAACTTGTTGAACAAGAAGAAACAACTGCAAGCGGAATCGTACTTCCAGACTCTGCAAAAGAAAAACCGCAAGAAGGTGAAGTTATTGCAGTAGGTTCTGGGCGTGTGGAAAATGGAGAAAACATTGCTCTAGAAGTTTCTGAAGGAGATCACATTATTTTCTCTAAATTTGCTGGTACTGAAGTAAATTATGCAGGTACTGAATACTTAATTCTTCGTGAAAATGATATTTTAGCAGTTGTCAACTGATTAAAAATATACGATGAATCTTTAAGAGAAAGTTTTAACAATGAAATGAAACCGTGAATCAATTTGAAGGAGGAATATGAACAATGACTAAAGACATTAAATTTAGTGAAGACGCTCGCCGTGCAATGCTGCGAGGAGTAGATACCTTAGCTGATGCAGTAAAAGTAACATTAGGACCAAAAGGTCGTAACGTGGTTTTAGATAAAAAATTCGGTTCTCCATTAATTACAAATGATGGCGTAACCATTGCAAAAGAAATTGAACTGGAAGATTCATTTGAAAATATGGGTGCACAGTTAGTATCTGAGGTAGCATCAAAAACAAATGATGTTGCCGGTGATGGTACAACAACTGCAACTGTCCTTGCTCAAGCAATGATTACAGAAGGACTTAAAAACGTTACTTCCGGTGCAAATCCAGTAGGAATCCGCCGTGGTATTGAAAAAGCAGTAGCATTGGCAGTAGAAGAGCTAAAAGGCATTTCTCAGCCAATTGAAAGCAAAGAAGCGATTTCGCAAATTGCATCTGTATCTTCTGGTGACAATGAAGTTGGACAACTAATTGCTGAAGCGATGGAACGTGTGGGCAATGACGGTGTTATCACTGTGGAAGAATCAAAAGGATTTAACACAGAACTGGAAGTAGTGGAAGGGATGCAATTCGACCGCGGATATGCTTCTCCTTATATGGTTACTGATCAGGACAAAATGGAAGCTGTACTGGAAGATCCTTATATCCTAATTACAGATAAGAAAATTGGAAATATCCAAGAAGTATTACCAGTATTAGAACAAGTGGTGCAACAAGGTAAGCCGCTTCTTATGATTGCAGAAGATGTAGAAGGCGAAGCACTTGCTACCTTAGTAGTAAATAAACTACGCGGTACATTCAATGCGGTAGCTGTGAAAGCTCCAGGATTTGGTGACCGTCGTAAAGCAATGCTGGAAGATATTGCTGTTCTTACTGGTGCAGAAGTTGTCACAGAAGATCTCGGCTTAGATCTTAAATCAACATCCATTGAACAATTAGGACGTGCTTCCAAAGTTGTCGTAACAAAAGATAACACAACTGTAGTGGAAGGCTCCGGAGACCCAGAGGCTATTTCCAGCCGTGTAGCACAAATCCGTGCACAAGCGGAAGAAACTACTTCTGATTTTGATAAAGAAAAATTACAAGAGCGTCTGGCAAAATTAGCAGGCGGTGTTGCTGTTGTTAAAGTTGGTGCAGCTACAGAAACAGAATTGAAAGAACGTAAACTCCGCATTGAGGATGCACTGAACTCTACGCGTGCAGGTGTAGAAGAAGGAATGGTTCCTGGCGGCGGTACAGCGCTCGTAAATATTTATGAAAAAGTAAGCGAGCTTAGCTTGACCGACGACGAAGCAACTGGTGCAAGCATCGTACTGCGAGCATTAGAAGAACCAGTTCGTCAAATCGTTCACAATGCTGGTTTAGAAGGTTCTATTATTGTAGAACGTCTAAAAGGTGAAAAAGTAGGTATCGGCTACAATGCAGCAACCGGCGAATGGGTAAACATGGTTGAAGCTGGTATTGTAGACCCAACAAAAGTAACCCGCTATGCACTTCAAAACGCGGCATCTGTTGCAGCAATGTTCTTGACTACCGAAGCTGTCGTAGCAGATAGACCGGATGAAAATGAAGGCGGCGGAATGCCTGACATGGGTGGAATGGGCGGTATGGGCGGAATGATGTAAATCATTCGCTCAAACCCCGTCATAACAACGGTTTTAGTGGTATAAATAAATAATTGACCGCATTTTGACCACATTTCGCTAAAAATCAAGCAAATTATTCATGAGACTTCCGAATTTTTCGGAGTCTCTTTTTCTGTGTGCCAGGCATGTGCACATTCTCTAGGGTTAAAGTCCCGAATCACGAAGGCAGTAGTAGTGGTTAGCTCAAGACAAGGGTGTCTGGGGGTGACCCAGAATCTGAAGGAAGTCGGCGGCAAACCCCCGCCCTTAGGAACACAAACTTCATAGAAGGCTAGATGTACTTGGGTGAGACTGCATAACAAGTCAAAGCCCTTACTGCCAAAGGGTGCATAGAGTAAATGAAGAAGGGATATGGGGAGGAAGAGTGTGTACTTACCCTGGGAGGTCTGATAGAAATGCGGTACACATGCCGTAACTGAACATGCGAATGTTCACTGAACTATCAGAAGTCAGCCGAAGCCGTAGTACCAGATAGTTCTAGAATATCTGGGAAGGGCTGAATCATTTAAGGAGAATTGCCACTTCGCGTACGCAATACTCGAAGAAGCAGAAACATGAAACCTTCCTAATGGAGGAAGCGGTGAATCCCGCGGGGGACATTAGAAGGGCTGAGAGACATTGCCACACAAGAAGAAAGGACAATTCACGCAGGAGTTAGATAACATGTTGGAACAAATTCTAGCACGAGAAAACCTAATGACAGCTCTGCATCGTGTAGAGCGCAATAAAGGAAGTCACGGAGTTGATGGAATGCCCGTACAAAACCTACGAGCGCATATCATGGAACACTGGGCTTCTATTCGGGAGCAACTAGAAACGGGTACCTACTACCCTCAACCAGTTCGCCGTTACGAAATCCATAAAGAAGGCGGCGGTATGAGGAAACTGGGTATTCCCACCGTGTTAGACCGTTTTATCCAACAAGCCATCGCACAAGTGCTCACCACGATATATGACCCGACCTTCTCGGAAAATAGCTATGGCTTCCGCCCAAAGCGTCGAGGTCATGACGCTGTAAGGAAAGCCAGGGCATATATGAAGGACGGATATCGCTGGGTGATTGATATGGATTTAGAGAAATTCTTCGATAAAGTAAACCACGACCGTTTGATGCGGACGCTAAGTCGGAGGGTCAAAGACCCGAAAGTCCTTCAGCTTATCCGCAGATTCCTGCAAGCAGGAATCATGGAAGACGGAGTGGTACATCCGAATACAGAAGGAGCGTCTCAGGGCGGACCGTTAAGTCCGCTTCTCTCAAACATTGTCCTGGATGAACTGGACAAAGAGTTAGAGAAAAGAGGACTCCATTTCGTGCGCTATGCGGATGATTTTCATATTTATGTCCGTTCGAAAAGAGCAGGACACCGAATAATGGAAAGTATCACCAACTTTATAGAGAAGAAGATGAAATTGGAAGTCAATAAAGAGAAAAGTGCGGTAGACCGCCCATGGAAACGTAAATTCCTTGGATTCTCATTCACCTTTCATAAGGAAAATCCCAAGATACGGATTGCGAAAGAAAGTATCAAACGTTTCAAGCGACGAATCCGAGAATTAACGTCTCGAAAGAAATCAATGAATATGGGGGACAGAATAGAGAAACTGAATCAATATCTCGCAGGCTGGCTGGGATACTACCAGTTAGCAGAAACACCTACGATATTCAAGGAACTCGACGGATGGATTCGAAGACGTCTACGAATGATACGTTGGAAAGAGTGGAAGAAAGTGAAAACGAAACACAAGAATCTCGTGAAACAAGGAATCAAGAAAGGAAAAGCGTGGGAATGGGCAAACACAAGAAAGAGCTATTGGCGAACCGCCAATAGCCCTATCTTGCATAGAGCGCTTGGTGACCAATACTGGTCAGAACAAGGTTTGAAGAGTCTAACTAATAGCTATCTAACGAAGCGTTGGACATAAATGAAACCGCCGTATACGGAACCGTACGTATGGTGGTGTGAGAGGTCGGAGGTTAGTCACCTCCTCCTACTCGATTGCTGTATATCCTTACAAATCCCTACTATGGTATAATCTTAGTTAATAATTTATATAGTAGGTGAATGAAGTGATAATTGGTTTTATGCGTAATTTTACAAACCCTAGTACAACGGCAAAATTATTTTCAAAAGTATGTAAAGGGGAAGGATTAGATATCTTATATATGCATCCGAAAGATGTAGACATGGAGAATAATTCTGTCAATGGTAGATTGTTAGTGGGGGATAAGTGGAAAAGAATAAAAACAGAATTGCCTAGAATTATCGATATTTCCCCATATTCATTAACAAAAAGCAAAAAGCTATCTAAATACTTGCGGAAGAACGCTTATTTAACAGACAACGGTCTGAATAGAATTTCCAAAGATCGTTTACAAGAGCTATTCGCTGAAGATGAGAAATTTAATAAATATATTATTCCATCGAAACACATTGCTGATTTTAATGATATCTTAGAATTTATAGACAAATATTCTGAGGTGGTAATAAAGCCCGTTAATGGTTTAATGGGAAAAGGAGTTTACCGTGTCCGCAAAAGAGATGATATGTATGTTGTTGGATTTAGGACAAGTGACACAGAATATACGGAAGAAGTATTCAAGGATTTTTATGAAAAAAATATTGCAAACAAGAACCATATAATCCAAAAATTTATCTGTTCTAGAACTGCGCAGCAAGATGACCCATTTGATTGCAGAATCCATGTAGAAAAAAATGGGTCGGGAAAATGGGAAATAGCTAAAATTTATGTTCGTATTGGCATTGGTCAAAAGGTTATCTCTAACGTAAACCAAGGTGGAGGTATTGCTGATGTTAAACAGTTCTTAACTGCTAATTTTCCTGATAAGCAAAAAGTGATTTTAAAAAAACTTAAAGGCCTCGGAAACGCTTTTCCTTACAAAATAGAGGAAGTAAGAAACACAGAGTTGATGACATTAGGTATGGACGTTGGAATAGATGAAAATGGTGAACTTTATTTATTCGAAGTGAATAGTATTCCAACGGTTGCTAATATAAGAGCCGAGGTTGCGCTGTTACGTTGCGAGTACTATAAATATTTAATTAAAAATATAATTTAAAATGTATTTTTATGCTTTAAAATTCCTTCTTCTAGGCCGATATAGGTAGTAGGGGGAGATGTAAATGAAAATAGATTATTTTAACAAAATTGATTTATTCGAGCTACGAAACACCAGTAATAAAAATTATTTCGTTGATGTTGAATCAGGTATAACTCAAAATAAAGAAGTAACTAATGAGTTTGATAGAGAGGATTTATTGAAGAATGATTACTTCTTGTCATATGCCATTCACCAAATGAATCGAGTCGGAAATATGACTCTTTATAGTGTAGTTGATAGAGTTATAGACGAAAATAAAAACTTAATTGTGTTCGTCCGGCAAGAAACAAAAAGTATAGAAAAGTCATAGACATCTCGTTATGAGGTGTCTTTTTTCATGCCTTGAAAGGTTGTGATATCCATTTATTAAAGCCGAGAAAGGCTTATTTTTATGAGGTTAGCGCTACGCTAGCCTCTTTTTAATGTCTGATGTAGTAGGGGGTCGAACATGCCACAACCGGAGGAGTTGGCAGAAATGAATGATAAACAGGTAGCAGTTCCTGAAATACTGCTGGACCATGAAAGACGACTGACCAACGTCGAAGCTCAGCAAGCGAAGGTTTTTGAGAAATTAGATGATATGAAAGTTAATATGGATGACCATAACAAAGAGCAAAAAGACTTGCTTAATAAACTGATAAGTCATCACCTCGAAACAAAAAAGATGAACCTATCTAGTTTTTGGAAATGGTTTATCAGCATTACAGGGGCAGGGGGATTGGTTACTGCCGTTGTGGTTATCGTATTTGAATTTTTTATTTAAGGAGAGGATATTATGCAACAAGCAATTACAAGGTTAGCGGTACTGGCAGTTTTATTGTTTAATCAGGTATTAGTCACTTTTGGATGGAACCCATTACCATTTTCCGAGGAAGAAATTTATGAAGGAGTGTCAGCGGTAGTATTAGCCGTTGTGGCAATATGGACATGGTGGAAAAACAATTCTGTTTCTCAAGAAGCACAGGAAGCCGATCGAATTCTTAAAGATGCCAAGCAAAATAAGAAAACAAAGCTTAAATAAAGAGTAGTTAAAAGCTGCTCTTTTTAATTTATAAGCAGCTAGCTCATGCGGGCAAGCTGTTTTTTTAATACAAAATATTAGAGGAGGAATTTTATTATGGCAAAAATTTATTTAGATCCAGGACATGGCGGTACAGATCCAGGTGCAGCTGCAAATGGTTTACAGGAGAAAGCTCTTACTTTGAAGATTGCTCTGAAAGTAAGAAATATTTTAAATCGTGATTATACAGGTCACAGTATCCGAATGAGCCGTACAACAGACAAGACAGTATCTCTTAACCAACGTACAAATGATGCAAACAGTTGGGGCGCTGATTACTTTGTATCTATTCACATCAATGCTGGTGGAGGTACTGGTTATGAAGACTATATTTATAATGGAAGTGTCTCTAATAACACTGTAACTTATCGCGATAGAGTCCATGAAGAAGTTATGAAGCAAGTGGATTTCAATAATAGGGGTAAAAAGCGCGCAAACTTGCATGTATTACGTCAATCTTCTATGCCCGGTATCCTAACAGAAAATGGCTTTATTGATACAACTGCTGATGCGAACAAATTAAAATCAGACGCTTACCTTGATCGCATTGCCCTTGGACATGCTAATGGCATTGCTAAGGCGTTAGGTCTTTCTGGTGGCGGTAATAATGGAGGGAGTAACCCTGATCCATCTGGTGACATTGATGTGGATGGAAAATGGGGTAACAGTACAACACGAGCGCTACAGGAAGCGTTAAACACTCCGGTTGATGGTTTTATCAGTAAACAACCTAGAAACGCTGTAACCCAAGCATTGTATGGTACTACGGTGCAATTTGGTAGTGGTGGCAGTAATGTGATTGTTGCCTTACAGCAGAAAGTTGGTACTGGCGCTGATGGCAAATTGGGACCTGGAACAATTAGAGCGTTACAAAAACATCTAGGCACTCCGCAAGATGGAGTTCTAAGCCGCCCATCTACAGTAGTTAAAGAGATGCAAAGACGTTTAAATGCCGGCACATTTTAAGTATAAAATAAGCCCTCACGGTTGTGGGGGCTTTTTAAGTTTAAACTTTTTCACGTTAAAATTTCTTGTAAATTATATTAAAGTATTACATAATTAAATAAAAGGAATCAAGGAGGTGGAAAGATGCTTTTAAGTGATAAAGACTTAAGGGAGTTGGCTGTAAAACATGAGTTAGTTACTCCTTTTCTAGAACAAAATTGCGAAGGAGCCACTATTGACTTAACGCTTGATTCGCAAATAAAAAAACAAAAATCTAATATTAATCATATTATAGTGAATAGAGTTTCAGATTCTGATTATGAAGTTTTTGATATTAACAAAGAAGATTTTATTCTAGAACCAAATGAGTCAGTGTTAGTGCAATCTATTGAGTATTTTAAAATACCTAACAATATGGCAGGAATAATTTTTGAAAGATATAGTATTAAATTAAAAGGATTAGTTGTTAGCCCTGCCAGCTATATGAATCCAGGATATGAGGGTAGATTAAGTTTTTTGCTAACTAATAATTCTAACGGAACTATTCAATTAGTATCAGGGGTTAAATTTTGCCAGTTGTCAATAGCAAGTTTATCTAGTGAATCTGAATTTCCTTATAGGAAACAAGACGCAAAATATATGGGAAGTGAAGATGTGCAATTATCCAAACTACATTTAGACCAAGAAATACAAAACTATTTCAGAGATTCAGGAGTTCGTGAATTGAGTGGTGATGAAGCTAGTCAAATGGGGTTAAATTTAATGGATAACATAAAAAGTAACGCAAAAAAATATGCTGAAATAATCAAAGAAAATTTAGGGGATAATAATGGGGAAAGCTCGGCTACGTGAACTTTTAATTGAAATACAAAAGGAAGAAACTTTGAAAGAGCTTCTTGGTAGTGAATATTATGTAAAGACAAAAGAAGAAAAAGAACACTACTTATCTTTCGTGATTTCACAGATTGAACAAGATGTTGATAAGATGCTTAATGAACACGTTGAGCAACATTTAAGAAGCTTACCTGAAAATAAAAGTCACCGCAATCTAATGATATTCTATACGATTGCAAATGTGGTATTAACTGGAGCAGCAGGATTTGCAGTAAATGAAAAAACATGGGTTTTTGTAGTTATTTTATACATTCTTTTGTGCGGAGTACAAGTTTTACCTTACATAATAAACAAGAAGTAATAAGGAAGTTATTAAATGAAAAAATATAGACATTTTAAAGGTAGAGAATACGAAGTGCTTTTAGAAGCAATTCACACGGAAAATAACGAACGAATGATAGTATATAAAGATATGGAAGGGAATGTATACGTCAGACCAGCTTCTATGTTTTTTGAAAAAGTGGAACACAATGGAAAGATAGTTAATCGTTTTGAGCCAATAGATTCTTAATAAAATAGCCCTCACTTCACTGTGGGAGCTTTAATAATTAAATTTCCTTTTTTGATTTATCTTGGAATAAAAACTAATTGTTTTGACTATAAATATATTGAAGAGTAATCTTTGTACAGATTTAGGGGAGCATTTGTACAGGGTTCTTCAATGAAATACCCCCTTACTTCACCAAGGGGGATTTAAATTTTAAGCTATAATTCTTCCGCAGAGTTATATGAATCTAATCCTCCATCTTTATGAGTAACTGTAACTCTGCAATGAGGCGTCCGGTGTGCACAACGGGCGTCTTTCATTATAACTCTTTACAAGGTTTATCTTATAAGCTAAAATTACATCGTAGGGTTACAGAAGGGTGTCATCACTCTTTTCCTTAGCTCCATCCTTTATATGATGTAACTTGAAGATTAAGAGCTTGCTGTTTATATTGCAGGCTCCTTTTTATGTTAAAAAATTAAGACTAATTATTCTTTTGTATATTTACATAATAAATTTTTATGATATAATTTAATCATACATATCAAAAGATTCATGATGTGTGCATTAGAATTCATAATTTATTATTTGTATTTTGTTTGGGGTTTTCACAACTCCGTAACGCTCTTCTGGGGAGAAGGAGCGAAGATTGAAAAACAGAATATTACTTTAAAAAATACGCTCATCATGGGCGTATTTTTTTGCAAACAAATAAGCCCTCACTTGGTTGTGGGGGCTATACACATTATTTAAACTTTAACCTTGTCTATAACGTAATCTAACCAAAGATTTAATGCTTTACCGGTAATTCGATTGTGGTAATGTTTATCAATATCTTTATTGTAGTTAAATTCGTTAATTTCTTTGTTGGATATAAAAATGACAATTTCATTATCACCATCAATCGTTTTTCTTTTTTGATAATCATCTATATAAGGTGACTCTGATTCAAGTTCTAACGAAGCTTTAATTTCTGCTTTTAAATGATCTTCGTGCATCTTTACCGCATCTAAAAATATCTTATAATTTTCTGTCATGCTACTATGCTCCTTTTATTATTTAATTACTTCATTATAGAAGCTTATCATACCAATCTAATAAGTTCATCCTTTAATTTAAGGTATACCCGCCCTTTCTTGTTAAAAAATAACAGTACACTTGTTCTTGTTTTGTATATAGTATATGGTATAATGAGAACGGGTATTCGTCAAATGGAGGTATAAAACATGATTGGATTTTTAACAAGTGCGATGGACAGAAAAGAGAAAATCATGATTTATTATATGGATAGCGATAACAATGTAACGCAACGTATTATTAGAGTGGTGGATATAGATGAAGAACGGGTTCTGGCATATTGTTACTACAGAAAACAGGTCCGCAGTTTTAAACTAAACAATATATTGTCTTGCGGTCCGGTTAAAAGAAGTGCATAAAAAAAGATAGAAGACCTCTATTTCGAATTATGGTATAATTAATAAAATGAAAATTTATATATATAAATAAACACAGCTATTTCTTTTTGGATCAAATGACCATATTTTGACCACCACACAATTAAAAATCATTATCAATTTATATAAAATAACAAACACAAAAATCTTTTAAATACTTATATAAAAGGATTTTTATAAAAGATTAAAACCCGATAAACAACGGTGATACATGGGCGGAATGATGTAAATCATTCGCTCAGAAAGCGTCCATCTCTCGTATTATAAGTAACTTGTAGAGAGAAGCCCGCTTCTTGTTATTCTTGTTTGAATAATGAGAGGCGGGCTTTTTTGGTATTCAAATGTATTTATGAAGATGATATAGTTGTTTTGATGTGCTAGAGGTATATCCTAAAAAGATAGTGCATAAAATCTATATTCGTTTACATAGTTATTTTTAGCTGATTTATTCTTTAAAATAAAGTGTGATATAATTATACGGATATGTTGACTTTTTTTACTTCAATAATCAGGCCATTTTGCGGAGTAGTGAAAGGTGATAAAATAATAGCTAGGCGAAGGAGTTGAACAAAATGGCAAAATTATTAAAGTCCAAGACTTTTATAATAACAAAGGAATAAGCATACGTTCATTTTTTTGATGGTTCTTTAAAGGACTTGGTTAATTATCTTTGTGTAAGCTGAATATTTGGAAGAATATTAGACTAAAAAGAGGTGTGCCTATTGAATCGACATTACCAAAATCAAAAAATGTTTGCTGATTCTGCCAAGAAAATTGCAGCATCTACTCAACAAGCATTACAAATTAAAATACCAAAGCTATCAGAGTAAATTAAAATATCGTAAATTTCAGATAAATTTGATGAGATACTAAAAAATATAAGAGAAACCATAAACAATATCGATTGGGATGGAATTAAACGGTTTAGTAGCGTATGGGATTTTATTGAAAATTATACAGATTTAGGATGGTCGATGCCTCAACAAATACTTGTTCAAATTTATGATGAACCAGCTTCATAAGCAGAAAAGCGTGACTATGTACAAATGAATGAGGTATCAAATGTTTTTGGATATTTTGTTAAGCATGTAAAAGTGTACATTTGTTAAAAATGTGGTATAATAAATATAGAAAGTCATAAAATAATAACGACCGCCCATGCTGTTACATGAGCGGCCGAATAGACTGAACCCCAACAAGAGGGGCTAGGCGGCATCATAAAAAATAATCCCTCAGCGCGCAGCGAACGCATTGGAGGGGTTATTTTTTATGGTTATTATCAGAAACGATAATCGCCACTAACATCCCGAAAGATATCATTAGCGTTAACGTACTTTCAATATCCATAGGCAAGCACCTCCCTCCCCGGGAAGTCTCCCATTAACCCAAAGACTACCGACAAGCGACTTGCTGCCCAACCCCTCATGCGAAGCCAGTCTATTACATTTTATTATAACATATTGTTGTCATTTGTACGTTAACTGATAGAGAAAAGTTTACAAAATAAACGATAGGTTCTGCAATGTGAAGATCATTACGTCTTCGTGTGTGGAAGACGGATTACATGTTGCAAGGCTTTAAATGAAGAGAAAGGGTTTTTCGTTACCTTTATTGTAAAGATTGTGAATTAGCTTTTAAAACCCAAAAAAAAGATAGTGCATAAAATCTCTATTCGTTTACATAATTATTTTAGCTGGTTTATTCTTTAAAATAAAGTATGATTTAATTATGCAGATATGTTGGTTTCTTTTATTTCAACAATCGGGCCAGATTGTCTAATTAGAAATATTTAACAGTTGGATTATTTTTAAAAAGGAAGGTGAATCGTATATGAAGACTGTGAGCCGAGAAGTTCAAGATTTGTCCATTAAATCCTTGGAGTCGACCTTCAATAAACTTTCAAATGCATATAAAAGTATAACCGAGAAAGGTTCTAATACAATCCTTGTCAAAAAGAGACGAAACGCTGTGAAAGTCGGTTTAGAAAGCCTCGAAAACGCTTGGAATGAAAGGGAATTTTTCTATGATAAAGAAATCATTTCGACTTCTAAAGATATTTTACAAAGTATCATTCCATCTATCGAAAAACAGATAGCTAAAGCGAAAGAAGGTAGTCCTCAAAAAACAGTAAATGAGCGTCGTCTAACTGCGATTAAACTGGCAATTGAGTCCCTGGACAACCGTCTTAAATAATTCTGTTTGTCGATTTTTACTATTCCATAAGAGGGCGCTTTTCACTAAAAAGGATTTGAGACAATATTTATTATGAAGTTCTATGGTAAATGTCAAAATAGTGATATAATAATGTTATAATGAAAGGGACGATGGAATTTTTGCTGGACATTTAAATTACTTCATATCAAAATCTTAAGAAAATTAATTTACATGTGTTATTCTGCTATCGGGTGCGTTTCTGGAATAATAAGTTTTTTTACTATAATGGTCAAAAGGATACGTGTTGTTAGTTTTTAAACTAACAAAAAATGCATTCAACTGTGAATATACACGAAAATAAATTTGCTTTAAGTAATTAATCATCACTTAAAGTTTTTACAAGAAATGGCTTTTTGAAAATCTGTGGATTTGTTTGGATTGTGGGCGGAATGATGTAAATCATTCGCTCAAACCCCTTTGCAACAATGATCTTAGCGGTAAAAAATAAATGACCGTATTTTGACCGCATTTTAATAAAAATCAAGCAAGTTATTCAAGAGACTTCCAAATTTTTTGGAGTCTCATTTTTTAGTTTCTTTAGAAGTCGTTTCATTCGTGAGTCGATTAATTGAGGATGTTTAGGATATCTATAATAATTATTCCAATTAACAAATATAAATTTTTAGTCGTGATAGCTGTCCCCGAATTCCTCCTTTGTTACATACGTATATTTTCATCGCGTTTGTACTTTGCTTTGCTAAACGTTTTCCATGGCAAAACGTTTATACACTCCATTTTTGTGGAATTACATATATAACAAGTAAATAGTAGTGTAAGGTAGTAAGCATCATGGGTTCGCTGACATCAATAGACAAGCATAAATCAACTTTTCAAGGAGTCAATTGATTCGTAACATGATGCCGCACCTTCGTTCTGAATAATTAACCCTGGTAGGTTACTTGGGAAATCGATGATGAAACTATATGTTATAGATAACGATAACTGCAAAAACATGAGGAGGATTTTAGAAATGGCAGAGTATCAAACGAATGCAGTCGTTTCCACAGAGTGGGCAGATCAACACAAAGAGGATTCGGATGTACAGCTTGTTGAAGTGGACGAAGATAATAGTGCTTATAAATCGGGGCATATCCAAACTGCGATTGCGTGGAATTGGACGACGCAACTGAACGACCAAGTACGCAGAGATATATTATCCCCGGAACAAATGGCGTATCTTCTAGGGAAATCGGGAATTACCCCAGATACTACCATTGTTCTATATGGGGATAATAACAACTGGTTTGCAGCTTTTGCTTACTGGCAAATTAAAATGTTTGGTCATTCTAAATTGAAGTTAATTGACGGAGGCCGTGTGAAATGGGAGGAAGAAAATCGTTCTTATACAACAGAAGTTCCTACAATTCAACCTGTTGAATATCCTGTAAACACAGCTGATGCATCCAAACGTGCGCTGCAATCTGATGTGGCTGAAGCACTTCGTACCACCACAGCTCTTATCGACGTCCGCAGTCCGCAAGAGTATTCTGGTGAGATGATTGCACCTCAGGGAATGAATGAGACGGCGCAAAGAAGCGGACACATTCCAGGCGCTGTCAATATTCCTTGGAAACTTGCAACAAACGAGGACGGTACGTTTAAATCAGCTGATGATCTCAAGAATTTATACAACGAAAAAGGAATAACTCCCGATAAAAACGTAATCACTTATTGCCGGATTGGAGAACGCTCAGCACATACTTGGTTTGTCCTGCACGAATTGCTTGGTTATGAAAATGTGCGAAATTATGATGGTTCCTGGACAGAATGGGGAAGCATGATTGGCGTACCTATCGAAAAGTAATTCTTAGCAAGTAAGAAGGATGTTTTATTGGGAATAGCTATCAAGCTAACAAAAGATGATGCAAACGACTGGATTATCTTTTGTTAGCTTTTCTTATTTTTTTATCTCTCATCTAAAAAAGCATATACCAAGACGTTTGAAGATAATTTGCTTTTGTTGTTTGCGGCCTTTACTCCCTTTTTTTTATCCTTGTATAACTTTTTAAAATCCATTTTATCTTTTGTAGATATGATTTTTATTCTAAACCTTCAATTAGAGGAAATTAAATTTGATTCAGATTTATAATAGAAAGCATACATAAGAACATCTCTCATTTAGGTAATTAAATTATAAACTCAAAAATTTTTTTTTTAATGAAGCAAATATTATTCTGTGATGATTAGGTGGAACTTATTACCAAATAGAATAACAGAATAATTTTAGCTGATTTCTATAAAATATAATTTATAGAGCTATGGCATCAAAAGAATGATACTATAAAATTTTAGGAGGGAAAAAATGCAAAGAAATCTAATGGAAATAGAGGAGAAAGCTAATGCTTCATTAGCTTCTTTAGAAGTGATTAATGGTCAAATGCTTTTTTTCGATGGACTAATTCGAGATATAGAAAGAAATCCAGAAATAATAGCTTCTTTGATTAAAGAAGGCTCTGTGCAAAGAAAACTAATAGCTATTTATATGTTATTACACGATAACCTTTCAGACATAGAGAGTGCTGTTGATACAATTAGTAAAGCGGCTGGACAGGGTGAAAATCATGGAAGTAATGCATAATCAAAATTGTATATAAACCAATTATCTTAAGAATATTATAACCTTTAGTTAGAAATTCTAGCATAAAGAAAGGTTCTCGCATCTGAAATATGATGACTGATGAGTAACCTTTCTTTAAAATAACAACCATCAAGATAGAATAATTTTACGTTAATTATAAATATCCATAATAAAATTCAAAAGAAGCTAACATTTGAAGTATACTGTGCTTTGAATGAACATAATTAATTATAAATAACAAAAAACTATATAAGCCGTTTTCAACTTCTATAGAATCAATTCCAACAACTTGGTAGTCTGTAGCAAACAGATATAAAATGTCTAATTGGTTGAATAGCAGAAAGGATATATACATAATCTTAGTAACAATCTAATGGTGTTTCACCTAAAAGGGAAGTAGAATTTATTAAAAAAATTTCTTGATACCAATTGTATAAATGGAAATCTTTATTTTAGAATGAGAAAATCAAAAATACCCCTTTTGAAATTCCCCACCCAATATGATAGTTTAATAGAAGATATATTTATTTTAAAATTTTCTGTATTTTACATAGAAAACAGGTGTTCAATTGAAAAAAATACATATTCTTTTATTTATTGTCATGTTATTTTGGGGATTTAACCTCTCCGCTATTAAAGTTTTAGTTACCGATATCGATCCGATTTTAGTGACCGCTCTCCGAATTTTTGTTGCAGGTGCTGCGGTGCTGCTTACTTGTTTATTTATGGGGCTGTTCCGGTGGCCGAATAAAAAAGAATGGAAGGTCATCCTTTATGTCGGGATATTTAATGTTGTCCTCCATCATACGCTGCTAAGTGTCGGGTTGAAGTATACTTCTGGTGTGAACAGCAGCTTGCTTTTAGGGACAGGACCATTATTGACCGTTTTATTAGCGATTTTATTATTAAAACAGCGTGTTCCCAAATTACGTTTGTTTGGATTTGTTTTAGGATTTGCTGGTATTTTCCTTACAACGAGCTCAGGAGGCGGTTTTCATAGTATAGCGATAGGTGATTTGATAGTCTTTTTGGCTGTCTTAGTGCAGGCCTTCAGCTTTATTTTAATAGGCAAGTACCATGATGATTTTGATTCGATATTGAGCACAGGCTTTATGCTGTTCATTGGCTCGGCTTTTATCTTCCTGACAAGTCAGTTTTTTGATAATCCCGTTTCTGATTTAACGCCGCTGTTTTCATGGAAACTGGGGCTGGTATTTCTCTTTAGTTCGCTATTATGTACGGCCTTTGGACATATCATTTATAATTTAGCGATTAAGCAGGTTGGACCTGCAGAAACAACGTTATTTATGAATCTGAATACGCTTTTTGCGATAATTGGTTCGGTACTGTTCTTAAATGAAAGCCTTACTTTGTTTCACATCATTGGATTTGTTTTCATCTTGTGCGGGATATTTGTCGGGACAGGAACGTTGGAATATGTATTATTAAAGCGAAGAGGGAAGTTTGTTGCTAAGTGAATGGATGGGCATCGTGATGTACTATTTTTGAAGCAGAGCGAATAATGGAGTACAAAGCTGTTCAGAATAAGGAATGTATGTATACGTCCAAAAAACATGAACAGGAAAAAATCCATATGATCATTAAAAAAACAACACAAAAAGCAGGTGCTCCTCCTCTTTCCCCATGGGTTCTGATTCAAAAATGGGAGCACCTATTATTTATTCACCTGCCGGTATCACCTGTTGCTTTGACAAGTCAAATTCCAGAGGGACTAGAATTGGATACATATGATGGGCAGGCGTGGATCAGTATCGTTGCTTTAAAAGTGAGTAAGAACCGGATCCGTTATTTGCCAAGCATTCCTTATCAGCATCCAATGTTGCAGCTGAATGTAAGAACGTATGTGAAGCGAAAAGGGGAAAAAGGCGTTTATTTCTTTACAATGGATACGAATAAATTATCTGTTGTTTTCGGAGGGAAAATAGTAAAAGCTCCTTTTCTCCATGCAGCTATGAAGATGAAGCAATCAGCAGATACCTATCATCTAGACAGCTTACGTAAAGGAAACCTGCCTGCCGTATTTCATGCAAGCTATACGCCTGTTGGAGAGGCTTTTTATCCGGAAAGACAGAGTCTTGATTATTGGCTGCTGGAACGCTATGTTTTCTGGACATATAAAAAGAATCATTTATATCGCGGGGCTATTCAGCATGAACGGTGGAAAGTCAGGAATGCAAAGGTAAATATAGATAAGCTAGCTTTTTCTTCTTTCTTATCCAAAGCGGTTATTGGAGAGAATCCAGTTATCCATTATGCCCGTTCTAAGATTGCACGCAATGGAATAATAAAAAAGATGAAGTAGGGATGAATCAGGAGATTATTTTTAAACATCGTATTGAAGTTTAAAACGTAAGCCGTACATGAATTTCATTACCATTCAAATATGTATCAGCGAAAATGAAGGTGACAGGAACGTATCCTGCCATCTTTTTTATTGCTTCGGCAGGTTATATCTTTTGGATACGCTTCATTTAATCATG
This sequence comes from Oceanobacillus timonensis, assembly GCF_900166635.1. Lineage (NCBI taxonomy): Bacteria > Bacillati > Bacillota > Bacilli > Caryophanales > Bacillaceae > Oceanobacillus > Oceanobacillus timonensis. Next base: position 3,411,895 of record NZ_LT800497.1, on the reverse strand, counting down.
AAACGTTTTATATTCCCTTGAGATTTCATAAACACTTATTCAGGATAAAACAGAATAACAATTTTTCGAATGAAAATCTGATATTCTATTTCAATTTTCAGTAGCATATTCTAATACAAACCAAAAGGAGCAGCTTGCGACGTTCAGATTGGTACGATAAAGTTCTAAAACGGATAAATAATGCCAAATGAAAGAAAAGCGAGGTTGGTTCGGGTATGAAACTTCATTTAACAGGTGATATATCGCAAGTGGAAAAAGGACTAGAGCAGCTTTTAAAGGATTTGGGAATTGAATTAGCAAAAGAAGGGCACCGCATTCAAGTGAGCCAAAGAAAAGGGCCGCTTTCTGTGAAAAATGAAAATCAGGAAGGTGAAATCTTATTTCAAGAAAAAATTCACTTTTTTAGAGGGCTTGGATTATGGCTGGAACATTTTGCTGCAGAAAAAGATTTTAACTTTGTTGAATATCCCCAGTTTACGATGCAGGGTGCAATGCTGGACGCCTCGCGAAATGCAGTGATGACGGTGGACGGGATAAAAAACCTATTACGAAACATAGCCATGATGGGGCTAAATACGTTGATGGTATATACAGAAGATACATATACGGTGAAGGAATACCCATATTTTGGCTATATGCGTGGAAGATATACAGAAGAGGAACTTAGGGAATGTGATCAGTATGCAGCGAATTTAGGGATTGAAATGATTCCATGCATTCAAACACTGGCTCATTTAACAGAAGCGTTAAAATGGAATTATGCCATTCCTATCCGTGATACCGCAGATATTTTATTGGCGGGATCCAAGGCTACGTATACTTTTATAGAGCATCTTATTGAAGCTGCCAGTCGTCCTTTTCAATCGAAACGAATTCATATCGGTATGGATGAAGCACACCAGTTGGGATTAGGAAAGTATTTGGATAAACATGGATATGAAAAGCGCTTCGATATTATGAATAAACATTTACAAGAAGTAACAGCCATTACAGATAGAAAAAAACTGCAGCCAATGATTTGGAGTGATATGTATTTTCGCCTCGGCTCCAAGCATGGGGGATATTATGATGTAGAATCGGAAATTCCAGAGTCAGTTGTATCATCGATTCCGGACACGCAGCTTGTCTACTGGGATTATTATCACGATGATGAACAATTTTATCGTACGTTTATTCGGAAGCACAAAGCGTTAAAAGATAACCCTGTATTTGCAGGCGGCGTGTGGACGTGGAATGGCATCTCTCCTAACTATGGCAAAGCTTTTGCCACAACGGAAGCGGCTTTACGTGCGTGTAAAAAGGAAAAGGTTCAGGAAATTTTCGTGACAATGTGGGGCGATAATGGCGCAGAAACGCCCATGATGACCGCTTTACCGGTCTTACAATTATTTGCCGAACATGCTTATCATGCGTCATTTTCAGAGGAGCATTTGCAGAAACGATTTCATTTTTGTACAGGAGCTCATTTGGATGATTTTATGCTTTTCAATCAATTGGATGAAACACCCGGAGTGGATAAAGATAATCTACAGACTTCTAATCCATCCAAGCTATTATTATGGCAAGATATATTGATTGGTTTATATGATGAGAATATCAAAGGTCTCTCCTTAAACAAACATTATGAGATTCTGACAGCCAAGTTGGAACAAGCAGCAAAAAGAAATGCGAATTGGAGCTTATTATTTCATTTCTACCAGCAATTATCGCACGTGCTCAGCATCAAGGCAGAATTAGGCAGAAACGTAAAAGAAACGTATGATAAGCAAAATAGAGAGAAGCTTCAAGAGATGCTTCCGATTTTAGAAGAAGTAAAAGAACGCGTTTACACATTGCGGAAAACGCATCGTACCTTATGGTTTTCTTTTAACAAACCATTCGGCTGGGAAATTATTGAGATTCGGTACGGCGGCGTACTCGCACGGATAGAAACAGTGATGTACCGTCTTAATCAATACATTGATGGAGACATTAATAAAATTGATGAGCTGGAAGAAGAACGGCTCTATTTTGAAGGCCCGTATCCGATGCAGACAGGGTCACTAGGCAGAAATTTATACCACCGTATTGTCACAGCTGGTCATTTATCATAATTTCTGTGAAATAGAATGAAGGAGGAAGTTTTGTGAGCAAACAAGCGTTAGCAAGAAAAATAGGTCAGTTACTCGTGGTTGGGTTTAACGGAAAAACCATAACCCCTGAAATAAAAGAATTGATACATGATTATCATGTCGGTTCCATTATTTTGTTCAGCCGAAATATCGGGAACCCGGATGAAGTTCTTTCATTAACATCAAGCTTACAAAAAGAAGCAAAAGCTGCTGGGTATGAAAAGCCCTTATTGATTTGTCTGGATCAGGAGAATGGCGTTGTCAGCAGAATACATCAAGGAATGACGACTTTTCCAGGAGCGATGGCGCTGGGCGCAACGGATAAACCACAATATGCTTATGAGGTCGGCTTAGCCACTGGAAGAGAGTTAAAAGCGCTGGGGATTAATTGGAATTTGGCACCGGTCTTAGATGTGAATAATAATCCACAGAATCCAGTTATTGGTGTCCGTTCTTTCAATGAAAATCCTCAAAAGGTTGCAGCATTTGGAGAAGCAATGATGAAAGGGCTGCAGGATGCCGGAGTGATGACATCGTTAAAGCATTTTCCGGGCCACGGGGATACAAGTGTCGATTCCCACTTAGATTTACCAGTGATATCCCATGAGATGGGCCAGCTGGAAAACGTGGAATTAGTTCCATTTCAAGCGTGTATTCAAGCTGGCGCGGATGCTGTTATGACTGCCCATGTTTATTTTCCGGCCATTGAACCGCAAGCAAATACCCCTGCGACTTTATCAAAGCAAGTTTATGTGAACCTTTTACGTGAAAAGTTAGGCTTTCAAGGAGCAATTACGACAGATTGCATGGAGATGAAGGCAATATCCAATACCATTGGAACCGAAAAAGGTGCAGTAAAAGCGTTACAGGCAGGGACTGATTTTGTCATGGTGTCTCATACGTATCCCGTTCAAAAAAGAACGATAGAAGAAATTACTGCTGCCGTTGAAAGTGAAGCGTTGTCAGCTTCCAGTATCGAAGCCTCATTTCAGCGTATTCAGCTATTAAAAGAAAAGTATACAACTTGGAAGGACGCCTCGTTATCCAACAAAGAAAAAGCCTTACAAATGGTTGGGGCAAAGGAACATCATCAGTTAGCTCAAAAAGTATATAGAGAAAGTGTCACCATCGTTCATAATGATCAGTTATTGCCGTTAAAAGGAGAGAAGCCGTTAAACATCCTTGTGTTGGAACCAGCTTATGGCCCTATGGCACAAGTAGAAGATAAAAATATGCAACAGAAATCACTTGGCTCTGCAATAAAAGAATACGTTCCTCAAGCATCTGTGCAAGTTTATGACGAGAATGTACGGAAGCAGGAAATGGCAGAACTCCTTCAAGCAGCTAAACAGGTGGATTATATCATTTTAGGGACAGTAACTGTAACAGAAAATAGCCCTGTTATCCCGTTTGTTCATCAATTAGTAAACGTAAATAGCAATATTATTGGAGTCGGGATGCGGAATCCATATGATTTTTATTACCTAAATAAGCTTCCTACTTTTATAAATACCTATGAATGGAATGACCCTGCATTACAGGTTGCTGCCGGAGCTATTTTTGGCAAAGAAAATGCTAGAGGCACACTGCCGGTCAAAATAGGATAGGAACATGATAAGGCAGGCTATTTATCTATTACAAAGGAGTAGAACATGAAAGGAGGAGGGGAAGATGAGCTAAATAAAGGCGTCGTGCGGGAAAACCGAATTGTAGCTCAGCACGTCAGAAGTGGATAAATGCAATACCTGTTACAGAAATACCTTGCGTTTTTCTGAGAGAAAGATGATTAAAAAGAAATAAAAAATAATACGGGGGAGGTTTTTGAGTGAAAAAGAATAAAAGAATCTTATTTCTATTATGTATCTCTTTTTTATTCGTGCTGGTTGCGTGCAGTAAGGATGAAAAAGAAGATGCCGGGGGAAATGAAGAGGCACTCGAAAATCTGAATCAAGACGGTATGCCGATTGTAGAGGAAGAAATCACAATTGATGTATTTGCTGGAAAAGCAGCTTCAGCGGCAGATGATTGGAATGATGTACCTGTTTTAAATGAATATGAAAAAATGACGAATATCGATATGAACTGGAATCAGGTTCCGGTTGATGGATTGGAAGAAAAAAGAAATCTAGCCCTTGCCAGTGGAGATTTACCCGATCTATTCTATGGTTCTTATATGCCTAATTCTGATTTATATAAATATGGCCAGCAAGGGATTTTTGTCCCTCTTAACGATTTGATAGATGAATACGCCCCTAATATTAAGGCTTATCTGGAAGAATATCCCGAGATTAAACAAGGCATCACGTTTCCGGACGGGAATATTTACGCTATCCCCCGGTTGAGAGATCCCGAATCTCCAACATCCTTGATGGATGATAAGCCATGGATAAACCAAGAGATTTTGGATGAAACAGGGATGGATAACCCGGAAACAACGGATGAATTCTATGAATATTTAAAAGCAGCAAAAGAACTATCCGTGGATGGTAATGAAGTGATTCCATTAAGCAGTGTGTCCATGGACCGTTTATTCCATTGGCTCACTGGCGCATTTGGCGTCTCGAATAAAGGGATTTTACATCCTTCCATTGATGAAGACCCGGAAACAGGGGAATTGCGTTTTTACCGTACAGCCGATGAGTATAAACAATTGCTGGAATACATGAACAAACTGTATACAGAAGGCTTAATTGAACAAAATATTTATTCGATTGAAGTCGATCATTTTCTGGCAAATGGAACAGAAGGAAAATATGCAGCGATGAACTTCTTCAATCCGAAAGACTATTTTGGCGAAGAAGTGGGCGGCCGTTATATCCCTGGGAATGCGCTGGAAGGTCCGAATGGAGAGAAGCAGTTTACCTCTGTGATTTCACCTGTAAATAGTCTGGGACATTTTTCGATTACCAATGTGAATGAAAATCCGGAAGCGACGTTAAGGTGGATTGACTATTTCTGGAGTGATGAAGGAGCGAAGATGTTCTTTATGGGATTAGAAGGTGAAACCTATGAAGAAACGCCGGATGGACCGGAATTAACAGAAGAAATCACGAATAATCCCAATGGGTTAACGGTTCAAGAAGCATTGGCAGATTATATCATTAATCCGGGCGGAGGACATCCAGTGATCGAAAACCCGGAATATTCGACAGCGCCTGAATTTCAGCCGGAAGATCTGGAAAATGCGGAAAACATAGCGCCGTACCTCATTGAAGAGCCTTGGCCGTTTTTCTTCTATGAAGAAGGGGAGCAAACAACCTTGGATTCTTTAGGAGCAGATATTCAAAAGTACGTCGCTGAGATGGAAGCGCAATTTGTTACAGGAGAAACATCTTTTGATGAATGGGACAATTATGTAAAAACACTGGAAGAAATGGGTCTTGATGAATATATGGAAATTCAAAAGAAAGCGCTTCAACGTTATGAAGAAGGACAGTAAATAAATAGCCTCACAAGTGGAAAAAGGGAAGAAATCTTCCCTCTTTCCGCCTTATTAAAAGGAGGTATTTCCTGTGAAAATCAAAAAGAAATTCATTGTCTTAGCCGCTGTGCCGCTAATCGCGCTATCAGCGTGTAATAACGATGATAAGGAAGATGTCGGCGGCAGTGAGGAAGCATTAAATAACTTAAATACAGAAGGCATGCCTATTGTGGAAGACACGATTGAATTAGAAATCTTTGCCGGCAAAGCAGCCACTACAGCGGATGATTGGAATGATGTTTTACTTTTGAATGAATATGAAGAAATGACAAATATGGATATCACCTGGAACATGGTGCCGGCGGATGGGTTGGAAGAAAGAAGGAATCTGGCACTTGCCAGCGGCGATTTACCAGATGTTTTCTATGCTGCTAACCTGCCTATTTCCGATGTTCAAACCTATGGGAGTCAGGGTACATTTATCCCTTTAAATGATTTGATCGAGGAATATGCACCGAACGTTAAAAAAGTGTTGGATGAAAATCCGGATATTCGCAAAGGAATAACATTCCCGGATGGAAATATTTATTCCATTCCGACGGTATACTCACCAGATTTTTCATCCTTATTAATTGGTGCTAAGGGGTGGGTGAATGGAGACTGGTTGGAACAATTAGATATGGATAATCCAGAAACAACCGAAGAGTTCTATGAATATTTGAAAGCGGTGAAAGAAACTGATTTAAATGGGAATGGAGAAAATGATGAAATTCCATTAAGCAGTGTGGCGGAAATGTCCCGCATCATTCACTGGATTTCTGGAGCGTTCGGTGTTCAAAACCGTGGCCAGCTACACACTTTAATTGATAGTGATCCAGATTCAGACGATATCCGCTTCTACCCCATTGATGATCAATATAAAGAAATGTTGAAGTATCTGAATAAGCTTTACGAAGAAGAGCTAATCGAGCAAAATATTTATTCCTTAGAGGTCGATCAACATTTAGCTAGTGCGGCAGATGACCGCTATGGTGCTGTACAATTCTATAACCCGATGGAATTATACGGAAAAGAAGTAGGAGAACAGTTTATCCCTGGTAATGCATTAGAAGGTCCGGATGGTACAAAAATGTATACAGGAATAACATCTCCGGTTCTTTCATTAGGAAACTTTCTAATCACAAGTGAAAATGAAAATCCGGAAGCGACGTTAAGATGGATTGATTATTTCTGGAGTGAAGAAGGTCAAAAGATGTTCTTTATGGGCATTGAAGGAGAAACCTATGAAGAAACAGAAGAAGGCCCGACACTGACAGAAGAAATAACGAATAACCCGGATGGTTTAACCCTGACACAGGCTTTGGCTGAATATATTATCAACCCGGGCGGTAACCACCCTGTCATCGTCACAGATGAATACTTTACCGGTTCAGAGAATGCCCCAACAGATGTCGAAGCTGCGGAACAAATAGAGCCGTATTTAATCGATGAGATTTGGCCGGCATTTACGTATACGGAAGAGGAAAATGACCGTATCGCTGTATTAGAAACGGATTTAGAAAAGTATGTAGAAGAAATGCAGGCTGGTTTTATTACGGGAGAAAATGATTTCTCTGAATGGGATGCTTATGTAGAAACCATTCAAGAGATGGGCTATGACGAATATATGGAAATCCAGCAGGCTGCCTATGAGCGTTATAAAGAAAATTAAAAGTTTTCATTTTGGAATGTTTCACTTTATCAGCGGATGGCTATTCATCCGCTGATAAATAGAAGGGGGTTGAAGCATGAAGGGAGCAAAAAATAACGTTTCTGTACCAGCCCAAAGCAAATTGGGCCAAGTGAAAAAGAACTTCGCCCGAAATTGGCAAATATATATCTTCTTACTTCCGGCGGTTACGTATTTTATCGTTTTGCATTATATACCGATGTACGGTGTGCAGATTGCTTTTAAAAACTTTTTCGCCAACCTTGGAATCTGGGGAAGCCCTTGGATAGGATTCGAACACTTTGAACGATTTTTTCATTCATATTATTTTTGGAGATTACTTAAAAATACATTGATTTTAAGTGCCTATCAATTAATCTTATTTCCATTGCCTATTATTCTAGCGCTCTCTCTGCATGAAGTGAGAAATAGCATATTTAAAAGATGGGCTCAAACTTTAACTTATGCACCACATTTTATTTCTGTAGTCGTTGTTGTAGGAATGATTGTTATCTTTTTAGACCCTACGACAGGTTTAGTAAATCGTCTAATTGTTGTTTTTGGTGGAAGTCCGATTGATTTTCTGACGAGTCCAAGCTGGTTCCGGCACATTTTTACATGGTCTGGCGTCTGGCAGACCCTTGGATGGGGCTCGATTATTTATCTGGCTGCTTTATCCGGAGTGAATCCGGAATTACATGAAGCGGCAAAGGTGGATGGTGCATCCAGGCTGCAGCGTATTTTCCATATTAATATACCAAGCATTTTGCCGACGATTGTTGTGTTATTTATCCTTAACATTGGCAGCTTTATGACCGTCGGTTTTGAAAAAGTGCTATTAATGCAAAATAATTTGAATGCCAAAACATCCGATGTCATCCAGACATTTGTTTATCAAACAGGTCTGTTGGAAGGGCAATACAGTTTTGCGGCGGCAATCGGGCTGTTCGATTCAGCAATCAATATTGCATTGTTAGTCGTATTTAACTATACAGCCAGAAAGGTCAGCGGGAACAGTCTATGGTAAGGAGGGGGAGAAGATGAAAAGGTTTACGCTTTCAGATAGAGGATTTGACTGGATCAATACCATATTTCTTCTCATTATTTTAGTATTGATTGTCTATCCTTTGATCTTTGTTCTAAGTGCCTCTATCAGTGATCCGCAAGCAGTCAGCTCCGGCAGAATGTGGCTTTGGCCGGTAGATATTACATTTAAAGGATATGAGCGGGTCTTTGCCAATGATGCCATTTGGCTTGGCTATAAAAATACTATTATTTACACATTCGTAGGAACGGCTATTCACTTATTTGTTTTATTGCCATGTGCGTACGCATTATCCCGTAAAGAATTAATGGCTAAAAAGCTTATCCTCTGGTTTATTTTATTTACAATGCTGTTTAACGGCGGTTTAATTCCTACTTACCTTGTTGTCCAATCACTGGGAATGCTGGATACAATGTGGGCCATTATTATTCCCAACGTGGTAGGAGCCTGGTCTATTCTGGTCGCAAGAGCTTTTTTCCAGCAAAGTATTCCGGATCAATTAGTCGAAGCATCCAAAATCGACGGAGCTTCTGATTTCTATATTTTTTTACGGGTTGTATTGCCGTTATCTTTACCGATTATTGCTGTCATGGCACTGTTCCATGCAGTGAATTTATGGAACCAGTATTTTAACGCTTTGATTTATCTATCGGATCGTGATAAGTACCCATTGCAATTGATTTTAAGAGAGATTCTTGTTGTGAACCAAATGCAGTTGAATGATCCGGGCGGGTCAGCCGAATCTCTGGTGGATCAGGTGAAAACAGCTGGTCTGATCAAATATGCGGTGATTATTGTATCGTCGCTGCCATTATTATTAGTTTACCCGTTTGTGCAACGCTTTTTTGTACAGGGGGTATTAATCGGGTCTATTAAAGAATAAGGGAGACCGGGAATGACGTTTGAGATAGACGGGAGGGATAGTGATGAATGGTTTTGTTGCCGGATATTATCGTTTTGCTGTATGGATTACGAGGTTTGCTTATCTCAATTTACTATGGATTGCTTTTTCCCTGCTTGGATTAGGGTTACTTGGATTCTTTCCAGCTACGGCAGCGATGTTTGCAGTGGTGCGAAAGTGGGTTCATGGTGAGAAAGATATTCCTGTCTTCCAGGTTTTTTGGAAGTCTTATAAAAAAGAGTTTTTGAAAATTAATGTGTTGGGATATATGCTGGCTGGAACGGGGTATCTCATGACAATGGAATTTCAAATTTTGCGGACACAGGAACATATCGCGTATACGATGGCAAGCTTTGCGGTTGTTGGTTTATTTTTGTTATTGGCTGTCATCGCGCTTTATCTTTTTCCGCTTTTTGCCCATTTTCAATTACGGCCGCTGGACTATATCAAATGGGCACTGCTTATTGGAATCGGGCATCCTTTACTAACGGTATTTCTTCTTGGCATCGTTATTGCGCTCATTTACCTTTCGTTGATGACTATTCCTGCTGTCCTCTTTTTCTTTGGGGGCAGCGTGATTGCATATATTCTCATGTGGGGAGTCGATTTAACATTTGCGAAAATGGAAGAAAGCCTTGCATAAAAAATGGAGGTGTCGATCTTGGTACGTTTAGGTCTGGATGTCTTTTTAGAAAAAGAATATAAACAAGTGGAAAGTCTGCGAGTTGGCCTGGTTACGAATATGACAGGTGTAAACGAAAAGCTTCAACCATCCATCGATTTGTTTGCGGAGCATCCGGCAATAAACCTGGTTGCTTTATATGCTCCGGAACACGGTATTCGCGGAGATGCAAAAGAAGGAGAGAAAGTATTCTCTTCTATCGATGACGTAACGGGGCTGCCAGTATACAGTTTGTACGGGAAGACCAGGAAACCAAGTCAAGAAATGGTAGCCGATGTAGATGTGCTTGTATTTGATTTACAGGATATTGGCTCCAGATATTATACGTATATTTATACGATGGCCAGTGTCATGGAAGCATGTAAGGAATATGGAAAGAAGCTGATTGTTCTTGATCGGCCCAATCCTATTTCCGGGATAAATATGGAGGGGAATTTGGTAGAACCAGATGTGCGTTCCTTTGTCGGCTTACTCCCCATTCCAAATCGGCACGGCATGACGGTTGGAGAATTGGCATTATTATTTCAAAAGGAGTTCGCTTACTTCTGCGACCTTTCTGTCATACCAATGGAAGGATGGAAACGCAAGATGTATTTTGATGAGACCAATCTATACTGGGTTCCGCCATCTCCGAATACACCTACCATTGATATGGCCATTTTATATCCGGGAACCTGTCTTATCGAAGGGACGAATGTATCGGAAGGGAGGGGAACAGCCAAACCATTTGAATGGATTGGAGCTCCTTTTATAGACGGACAGAAGCTTGCGAAAGGATACAATGAAAAAAATATACCTGGAGTGCTTGTCCGACCTATCTCTTTTGTTCCTTCCTACCAAAAATATGAAGGGGAAGTCTGTGGTGGTGTACAGCTTCATATCGAAAATCGCGATGCACTTCACGCTTTACAAGCAGGTGTTACCTTAGTCGAAACAATCGCCATGGTCTATCCAGACCAATTCCAATTCACCCAAAATGAAAATGGGAAGTATTTCTTTGACTTATTGGCAGGAACCAAGCGGTTAAGACAATATATCACTGCTGGAGAAGCGGATCGTTATTTAAAAGAAAGTCAACAAGAATTGGAAGCATTTCAAAAAACGAGAGAAAAGTATTTATTGTATTGTTAAGAACGATGACGCGGACCAAACGATTCCATGCACCAACAGATATGGCTATGTATAAGAAGAGAGAAAAAGAAATGAGTTGATCTTATTGCCTTTTGTAAACGGTGGAATAACGAGAATAAATGAAATGATTTCAAGTCTCCCGCCATCTGAAAAAAAGATAGCCGATTATATTTTAACAAACCCGGATAAAGTGATTTCATTAACCGCAAAGGAGCTTGGAAAACGCAGTAAAACAAGCGGAGCAGCTGTGATTCGTTTATGTAAGTCTTTGAATCTGAAAGGTTTCCATGATTTAAAAATCCGCATCGCAGGGGATTTACAAAGAACAGAAGAGGACGGATTTCGGGATATTGATCCAAATGAAACACCATTATCTATTATTGATAAAATGACCAATAACAGTATTCAAACAATCAGGGAAACAGCGCATTTAATCGATATGGATCAACTGCAGACAGGCGTGCAATTGATGAATGATGCATCAAACATTTTATTTATTGGTGTGGGTGCATCTGGCATGATTGCACGAGATGCAGTTCAAAAGTTTATTCGAATTAATAAGAAGGCCTATGTATTTGAAGACATGCATATGGCGGCAACAGTCATTGCCAATATGGATAAAAACGATGTTGTTTTTGGTATTTCGTTTTCCGGTGAAACCATTGAAATTGCTAATATGCTTCATCTTGCCAAAAAAAGAGGGATAAACACAATCAGCTTAACAAAATACGGGAAATGGCCTGTTACGGAGCACGCGGATATCAAACTGTATACATCGACGACCAGAGAACCTATTTTCCGAAGTGGAGCTACGTCCTCCCGGATAGCCCAACTGCAGGTCATGGATATTTTGTTTATGAGTGTCGCTACATTGCAATACCCTGTAACGGTGAAGTACCTGGATGAAACAAGAGATGCGGTGGATTTCTTCAAAAAAGGAAATGAAAAAATAAAGAAATAAGAAAATGAATTGCTGCTGTAGTGGTTATGACAGTATGAATATCATCAAAATGAAGGGGCAATTGATTATGAAGTTAGTGAATTGGAGTGACGAGCGAATAGATGCACTTGTTTTATTGTGGAACCAGGAAATTGGAAGTGAATTTCCTATGAGGAAAGAGCTATTTAATCAAAATAGTTTTAAGGATAAAAATATATGTAAACAAGCTTCAGCTATTGCCGTAGATGATAACAATCATGTTGTCGGATTTATTGTTGCCAAAAGATATCAAGAAAAATTGGATGTTGGTATAGGTGAGAAAATCGGTTGGATTCAAGTGCTGCTTGTAAAACAAGGTCAGAGAAATCAAGGAATTGGTTCAACATTATTAGCAAATGCTGAGTCGCAATTAAAGAAAGCTGGTGTAAATCAAATCCTGCTGGGACGCGATCCGTGGCATTATTTTCCCGGTATTCCAGAAGGATGGAAGGAAACGCAATCCTGGTTCGAACGGAAGGGATATGAAAACAATGGTACAGAACACGATATGATTCGAAAATATCGCAATAGGGATGAAATAGAAAAACCCAATATTGAAGGGGCAGAATGGAGCATTCTAGAACTGAAGGATAAGGAATTATTTCTTGAATTTTTACATCGCTGTTTCCCAGGAAGGTGGGAGTATGAAGCGATTCATTACTTTCAACAGGGCGGGACAGGAAGAGAATTTGCGATTCTGAAGAAAGAACAAAAAATAATTGGGTTTTGCCGAATGAATGATGTCAAATCCAATTTAATCGCTCAAAATGTGTACTGGGCCCCTCTGTTTAAAGAGGCGTTAGGCGGTATTGGACCTTTAGGAGTGGATGAAAAAGAACGAGGTCAAGGATATGGCTTAGCTGTTGTCGAAGCAGGAATTTATTTTTTAAGAAGACGGGGTATTTCCCGTATTGTGATTGATTGGACGGGGCTGGTTGCGTTTTATAATAAGTTAGGGTATGACATTTGGAAAACGTATGCTGCTTATAAGAAAGAGATGTAAGTACGTGTTTTTTCAGGCACCTCTTCTCCGTATAAAGGAAGAGATGTCTGAAAATTAGTTGCTCCCTTTTAAGCAATGAATCAAAAAATATATTCAATTCAAAAATAGCTTCATGGAAAAGCGTTTTTATTATATGATATAAGTGATAGTTCAATGTATAAATTGGATTTGTTAAGGAGGTCCCAATAGAATGACATGCAAAGTTTTATTTTCAGATTATGAATACGCTTCCGTAGAAATAGAGGAAAAGGTTATCCGAAAATCTATTCCTGATGTTGAATTTATCCATGCGCAATGCAAAACAGAAGAGGACGTTATTGAAGCTGCTAAAGATGTAGATGCGATTATTAATCAGTATGCTCCAATTAGCCGCAAAGTGATTGAAAGATTATCAAACTGTAAGGTTGTAGCTAGATATGGAGTAGGTTTTAACACGATTGATATAGATGCAGCAGCTGAGAAGAATATTACCGTTTGCAATGTAACCGATTACTGTTAGACGAAGTATCGGACCATGCAATGACCTTATTATTATCATTAGCTAGAAAAGTACCTTTATTTAATCAACAAGTAAAAGGTGGAGAGTGGGATTTTAAAGCTGGCCTGCCGATTTTTCGCTTGCGAGACCGTGTGTTGGGATTATTAAGTTTTGGTAATATCGCACGAAGAGTAGCAGAGAAAAGCCAGGCTTTTGGTTTGAAGGTCATTGCCTATGATCCATTTATATCGGAAGAAGTAGCAAGAGCATACAATGTTGAATTGGTAGAGTTAGATGATTTATTACACCAAAGTGATTTTATTTCTGTTCATACACCGTTAACAGACGAGACGTACCATATGATTGGTGAAGAACAATTGAAATTAATGAAACAAGAAGCATTTATTGTGAATACTTCCAGAGGTGCATTAATTGATGAAAAAGCCTTGATTCAAGCTTTACATAATAAAGAAATAGCTGGAGCAGGATTGGATGTACTCGAAGTAGAACCAATCTCAGCTGATAATCCATTACTGAAAATGGATCAAGTACTAATTAACCCGCATGCTGCATGGCACTCTGTTGAGGCGCAGGAAGAATTAAAAACCAAAACAGCTCAGAATGTGGCAGATGTTCTAACAGGGGTTGAACCTAAATACATCGTGCTTCCCCGAAAATTATAAAAGTAACTAGAATGACAAAAAGTGGCTTTCTACATTTTGAAGTAGTAAGCCACTTTTTAGTTCGTATGACAGATGGAAATATATTCAAAGTTGTTATTTAAAAAAAGACGTGTTAAAGTTTAAATATAAAATCATATACAAGATTTTAAATCACATATGTGATTAGGGGTGAATATATGTCAGTAAAGTCTGCGGAACGTGTTTTACGGATTTTTGAATTATTAAGTGCAAATATGGATGGAATGACCACTAAAGAAATTAGTGAAACGCTGCAGCTGCCACAAAGCAGTACGTCAGGATTAATTAAAACACTGCTTCATGAAAACTACTTATCTGTTAATCAGCAAAATCGTTTTACTTTAGGACCAAAACTGATTCCGATTGGTAATGCAGCAATGGAATCTTTAGATATATCTTCTTTAGGCTATCCATCTTTAAAAGTATTAATGGAATTAGTAGAAGAGACAGTATTTATGGCAGTATTAGCAGATAAAGAATTGGTTTATGTTGCGAAGATTGACAGCAACCGCTCCATCAAAACCTCTGCTTATCCAGGCGGGCAGAAGCCGCTATATTGCACAGGGCTTGGAAAGACTTACCTTGCATTTATGAATGAAGCTGACCGGGTGAATTATTTAAATACTGTTGAATTGAAAGCGATTACCGATCAAACCATTACAGACAAAGAAGAATTAGAGAAAAAACTGCAAGCATATAAACAGCAAGGGTATGCCATTGATGATGAGGAGAATGAAGACGGTCTTTACTGTTTAGCAGCACCAATATTTGATATGAAGGGCGTTATCCAAGCAGCGGTTAGTGTGGCCGGACCCAAGGAAAGAATGCTGAGACAGAAAGACACTATCATGAAACATTTACAACAAAAAGCTGCAGCTATTTCCGCGAAGCTGGGGTATGTGAGGAAGGAAGGTGTATAAATGGATGTTTTAAGCATTGGGGAAACGATGGTGTTGTTTTCTCCACAGACAAGTGGACAATTGCGGTATGCAAATGACTTTTCTGCAAGAATTGCTGGTGCAGAAACGAATACGTTAATAGGTCTGGCGAAGCTTGGCCATCAGACCAGCTGGATCAGCCGGGTAGGTGATGATGAACTCGGTGCAAAAATTGTAAGCGCTGTAAGAGGAGAAGGTGTAGATACCACGTATGTCAAGCAAGATAAGGAAGCATCTACGGGTCTTTTCCTAAAAGAAAAAACAAACGCGCAAACAAGTTCGATTTTTTATTATAGAAAAGACTCCGCTGCCAGCAAAATGACGTCGGAGGATATGGAAAACATTGATGTTTCCCATACAAAGTATCTCTATTTAACAGGGATTACTCCTGCTTTAAGCCAATCTTGTGAGGAAGCGGTCTTTGCACTTCTTCATAAGGCAAAGCAAGAAAAAGTAACCATTGTTTTCGATCCAAATATCAGGAAAAAATTACTCGATAAAACGAGGGGCGTAGAACAAATCAAAAGAATCATCGGCTTATCGGATATTGTGCTTCCAGGAAAATCAGAAGGGGATTTTTTATTTGATACAACGGATGCAGTGGCAATAAGTAAATATTGCAGAGATCTTGGAGCTGAAGCAGTCGTTGTCAAACTAGGGGAAAAGGGAGCGTACTATGCAAATAAAGACATAAGTGGTTTTGTAGATGCTTATGCCGTTCCTTATGTCGTTGATCCAGTTGGAGCGGGAGATGGTTTTGCAGCAGGATTGTTATCAGGATTGCTAGACGGATTAGTTTGGGAAGATGCGGTAAAACGCGCTTGTGCGATGGGGGCTTTAGTAACGCAGGTTGATGGTGATATAGAAGGGTTGCCGATTAGAAAGCAACTACAGGAATTTATGGAATCTAATTTACAGGATGATGTCAATCGATAGGGAGGAATCTTTATGAATACACTGGAGACAATCTATCATCATAAAATTATTGCGATTATTCGCGGTGCAAAGAAAGAAGATTTGTTACAAATTGGAGCAGCTCTAAAAGAAGGAGGTGTCCGTCTTATTGAAGTGACATTAAATTCTCCGGGTGCAATCGAAGGAATTCAACAGTTGAAGGAAACATTTGGAGCAGAAATGAAAGTTGGTGCTGGAACGGTCTTAGATCCGGAGTCTGCAAAAGCAGCCATCGATGCA
Organism: Oceanobacillus timonensis; assembly: GCF_900166635.1. NCBI lineage: Bacteria > Bacillati > Bacillota > Bacilli > Caryophanales > Bacillaceae > Oceanobacillus > Oceanobacillus timonensis. Next base: position 3,395,603 of record NZ_LT800497.1, on the reverse strand, counting down.
GGGGCAGATTTTATTTTATCGCCAACAGTCAGTAAAGAAACCATAAAAATAACAAAACGCTACGGAAAAGTAAGTATTCCCGGAGCATTTACGCCGACAGAAATTCTGACAGCTTATGAAACAGGAGCAGATTTGGTAAAGGTGTTTCCGGCAAGTATTGGAGCGGGTTATATCAAGGATATCCGCGGACCGCTTTCCCATATTCCCTTGGTACCAACGGGGGGAGTGGACGAAAAAAATATTGGTGACTTTCAAAAGGCTGGAGCAGTTGCATTTGGAATTGGCAGTTCTCTTGTGAATACAAAAGAGGAAGTAAATGAAGCATATGTGCAGAAACTGACTGAAAAAGCACAAATATTTGTTCAGAAAGTATCTGCAGAATAAAAAATTTTTGTCATACAGATAATCACAAAAGGATGGTAGACAGTTATGAAAATTACAAATTATGAATTGTTTCAAGTACAACCAAGATGGCTATTTTTAAAAATAGAAACAGATGAAGGAATTACTGGTTGGGGAGAGCCGGTGATTGAAGGACGAGCTGCTACGGTAAAAGCTGCAGTTATGGAACTCATGGAGTACTTAATTGGAAAAGATCCGTTGCAGATTGAAGATCATTGGAATGTGATGTATCGTGGTGGCTTTTATCGGGGCGGACCGATATTAATGAGTGCTATTTCAGGTATTGACCAGGCACTTTGGGATATCAAAGGGAAATATTTGAACGTTCCAATCCATCAACTGCTTGGAGGTAAAGCGAGAGAATCTATTAAAGTGTATTCTTGGATAGGCGGAGATCGGCCATCGGACGTTGGAGCAGCTGCCAAGGAAGTAGTTGATAAAGGGTTTACCGCCATTAAAATGAATGGCACGGATGAACTGCAATATATCGACTCTTATGAAAAAATAGATCGTGTCTTAGCGAATGTTTCCGCTATTCGTGAAGCGGTTGGTCCATATATTGGAATAGGGATTGATTTTCATGGACGCGTTCATAAGCCAATGGCAAAGGTGCTGGCTAAAGAACTAGAATCATTCCGTCCGATGTTTATTGAAGAACCTGTTTTACCGGAAAATAATGAAGCATTGCGTGACATTGCTAATCATACCGTCATTCCGATAGCAACAGGTGAAAGAATGTATTCGAAATGGGATTTTAAAAATCTATTAACAGATGGGTATGCTGACATTATCCAGCCGGATCTATCGCATGCTGGTGGCATTACAGAAAACAAAAAAATCTTATCGATGGCAGAAGCGTTTGATGTAGCAGCTGCACCGCATTGTCCTTTAGGCCCGATTGCTTTAGCAGCTTGTTTACAGGTAGATGCAACCTGTCACAATGCATTTATTCAGGAACAAAGTCTGGGTATTCATTATAATCAGGGCTCTGACTTATTAGATTATTTAAAAGATGATAGCGTATTCAAATATAAAGATGGCTATGTTGATATTCCGGATCGCCCTGGTTTAGGAATTGAAATCAACGAGGAATATGTACGTGAGATGGCGGAGCAAGGCCATAATTGGAAAAATCCGATTTGGCGTCATCAAGATAATAGTGTAGCTGAGTGGTAAGAAGCAAGTATAAAAGGGAGGGAAATAAATGTCTTCAACCGGTTTAATATTAATAACCATTTTAGGGATTGCTGTTCTACTATATTTAATTATGCATTCCAAAATGCAAGCTTTTTTAGCTTTGCTCATTGCTAGTATCCTCATTGGTATCTTTACAGGGATGGAACCGAGTTTCTTATTAGAAGTAATGGAAGACGGGATGGGGGGTACTTTAGGATTTATAGCTATTGTAGTCGGACTTGGGGCCATGTTTGGAGAAGTGCTCCGAGCTTCCGGGGGTGCAGAGCGTCTGGCTTTTACCCTCGTTGATAAATTTGGTGAAAAACGGGCCCAGTGGGCACTGGGTTTAACAGGATTTATTGTAGCTATTCCTGTATTTTTAGATGTTGCCCTGGTTATTCTGATTCCTATTCTTTATAGTTTGGCGATGCGTACAAAAAAGTCATTGCTTTACTACGGGATTCCGCTTTTAGCAGGCTTGGCAGTAGCGCATGCGTTTATCCCGCCGACACCTGGTCCGATTGCAGTGGCCTCTGTACTTGGCGTCGACTTAGGTTGGGTAATGTTATTTGGGATTATTGCCGGTATTCCATCTATGATTATAGCCGGGCCGTTATTCGGTCGTTATATTGGAAAAAGAGTTTATGTTGATGTTCCAGAACACATTGCAGAGGAAGAGGCAGCAAGAAAAGAAGCCGGTGAAGAGAAGAAATCTCTCCCTAGCTTTGGTTTAATTTGCTTCTTAGTTCTTTCACCGTTGGTTTTAATTTTATTCAACACAGCAGGTGACGTTTTACTGGATGATAGTATTTTCAAAGAAGTCATTACGTTTATTGGACATCCATTTGTCGCCTTAATCATAGCCACACTTTTATCGATGTATTTTCTTGGTAAACGGCGTGGTATGACGAAAAATGAAATGCAATCCATGACAACAAAAGCACTGGAACCTGCAGGAATTGTTATTTTGATAACAGGAGCAGGCGGTGTTTTCAAAGAAGTGCTGATTGAAAGCGGTGTCGGCGATGTGATGGGAGAAATCATGGCTGCTTCCGGATTCCCGCTTGTATTGCTTGCGTTCCTTATTGCGACATTTGTCCGTGTTGCTCAAGGTTCAGCAACTGTCGCAATGATTACAGCAGCAGGATTAGTCTCACCTATCCTGGAAATGGCTAATCCGTCACAACCAATGCTCGCATTGATTACGATCGCTATTGCATCTGGATCAACTGTCCTATCACACGTAAACGATTCCGGCTTCTGGCTTGTTAACCGCTTGTTCGCCATGTCGGAAAAAGATACGCTCAAGTCATGGACTGTGATGGAAACGATTGTTGGGGGAGTAGGATTCTTGGTTGTATTTATCATAAGCTTTTTCATTTCATAATCAATAGCTTGGATAAAAGGTTACTATTTGTTGACGTACGTTTCTTTATTAGGAAAAGTACGTTTTTTTTTCTAAAAACTTTGTTTGTTCGTTTTAAAGAAGTCCTGTTATGATAAAAGAAGTATAAACACGATAAAATACGGAAATAGGAGAAATTTATATGAATGTAGAACAACAACTATACCAAGCTGCAGTAGACTTAATCAAAAAGAGATACCCATCCGGATGGGGCGGGGCAGCTGCAATGCATACTGAATCCGGTCAAGTATTAACAAGTGTAGCTCCGGAAGTCCTCAATGCTTCGACAGAACTTTGTATGGAAACAGGAGCTATTTTGGAAGCTCATAAATTAAATACAAAAATAACACATTCCATTTGTGTTGCCAGAGAAGATGAAACAGCTGCATTTCTCATTTTAACGCCGTGCGGGGTTTGTCAGGAGCGTCTTTTTTACTGGGGAGAAGAGGTGAAAGCGGCAGTAACGAATGCGAATAATGAATTAATATTTAAAACGTTGAAAGAATTGCAGCCGCATCATTGGTATAAAGCGTATGAAAACGGAAACGAAGCTGAAACGAAAAAAGACGACCAGCATATATAAGAGGTTGGTCGTCTTTTGCAGATATTCATTAAGAATCATATGCTTCTTCAACAGTCCTGAATAATGATTTATCCTCCACTTTGTGCGTCACAAACAACAACAGTACTCCAAAGAAAATCATACCGCCGGCGATAAAAGTGATTTCTCTGAATGAAAATGCATTGGTCAATAAGAGACTTCCCAATGTTGCTCCAATGGAGTTTGATAAATTAAATACTGATGCTGCAATGGTTCCGGACAAGGCTGGCGCTTCTGTAGCTGCCAAAATAATTTTTGCGTTTAATATCGGCGTGGTTCCAAATGTCCCAGCACCAAATAAGAAGCAGGCAATATAAGCAAAAATTGGGCTTGCCAACAAGAAAGTGAAAGCAATCAGGACACTTCCTAAAATAGCCATTGCTAGAATTAAACGTTCTGTCAGTACTTCAGGTTGAATACTTCCGGAAACAAAATTCCCTATCACAGCACCTGTTCCAAATAAGAAGAGAGCAATCGTAATACTTGTTACATTAAAGCCCGCAATTTCTTGGAGCATCGGCTCTGTGAATGTATAGGCGGTAAATACGCCGGAAAAACCGAAGACAATAACAGCAATCAGCATCCAGACATTTTTATTTTTTAAAACAGTCAGCTCATTTTTCAGCTTAGGTACTTCTTTTTGTTTTACATTTGGTGTGATAATGATGAGACCAATTAAATTGATGAGTCCCATTAATGCGATAAACCAGAACACCAGACGCCAGTCCAGAACACCGCCGATATACGAGCCAAATGGAACTCCAAGCATAATCGCAATTGTCAATCCGCCTTGTACAGCAGCGATGGCGCTGGTACGTTTATGGGGCTTGGAAATGTCAACTGCGATACTCATACATAGCCCAAAGAATGGCGCGTGCATTGTTGCAGAAAGCAGCCTGGAAAGAAGCAGTACCTCAAAATTTGGTGCTGTTGCCGCAATGATGTTACTTATTATAAAAATGGACATAAGTGCGATTAATAAGGGCTTCGGCGAAAATTTAACTGTCAGTATCCGGAGTACCGGCCCACAGATAGCAACACTGATCGCGTAAACGCTGAGCAGTAATCCCGTGGTCGAAACAGCTACATCCAGATCTGCAGCAAATTGCGTTAATAGTCCAGTAACAGCATACTCTGTCATCCCAATCGCGAATGTGCCAATCATAAATACAGTCAAAATCGTACTGCGAGAGAATTTCATTGTCATATTCAACACTCCCTTTTTCGTTTTTTCGCGAAACATTGTTCCTATATTAGAGGATACAAGGCCTGTTGTCTAGGCATCTGTTTAAGAAAAATAAAGAAATAATTTTCAGATTAGTGAAAGCGTAACGCATTGAAAAAGAAGGGATACATCCTATTCAAAAAAGCAAATGAAAAGAAACAGATCAGCTATAAAAATGGTATAGTAAAAGTATCTTGATACGTTGAAGGAGGAAAATAATGACAGTAATCTCAAAAAATATTGTACCGCATCTTTGGTTTGATAAAGAAGCAAAAGAAGCTGCCGCATTTTACACGTCTGTTTTTCCAGATTCTCGAGTATGCAGTGAAGTGGTTGTGAAAGATACACCATCAGGGGATTGTGATTTGATTTCTTTTGATCTATGGGGGCAACGTTTCATGGCTATCAGTGCTGGTCCATATTTTTCATTTAATCCGTCGATTTCTTTTACGGTTCATTTTGATTCCGCACGAGATGAGCATGCGTCCAAACAGATCGAAGAAGTTTGGGAGAAGCTGTCGGATGGCGGGCAGGTGCTGATGCCATTTGATACGTACCCTTTTAGTGAAAAATATGGATGGATTCAAGATAAGTATGGCGTTTCCTGGCAGCTTATTCTGACTAATCCAGATGGGGAGGAAAGACCGTCTATATTGCCATCCATGATGTTTATTGGAGAGAATGCCGGTAAAGCAGAAGAAGCGGTAAACTATTATGTATCCATTTTTAAAAACAGTAAAGAAGGCGTATCGGCTAAGTATCCTGCCGGGATGGAACCGAACCAAGAAGGAACTGTCATGTTTTCTGATTTTATGCTTGAGAATGTCTGGTTGACAGCAATGGATAGTGCATTGGAGCATGGTTTTCAATTCAATGAAGCAGTCTCCCTGCTTGTTAACTGTGACACGCAGGAGGAAATGGATGATTATTTTGAACAACTATCAGCAGTTCCGGAAGCAGGACAGTGTGGCTGGCTAAAGGACAAGTATGGAGTGTCCTGGCAAATTGTTCCGAAAGATCTGTATGAAATGATGAGCGAGTATGCAACACAGGAACAAATTGACAGAGTGAATCAGGCGATGATGCCAATGAAAAAACTAGATGTTAAAACATTAAGGAAGGCATATGAGGGCAGGTAAATGTATGAATTGAAAACAAAAGAGACAGATAGTAGTGTGATTGCATTTATTGAACAAGTGGAGCAGCCTAAAAAGCGGGAGGATGCATACCGCCTGCTGGATATATTTACAGAAGCAACCGGTTTTGAAGCAACCATGTGGGGGCCGAGTATTATCGGCTTTGGAAAATATCATTATAAATATGACTCGGGTCATGAGGGAGATGCACCGCTAGTAGGTTTTTCTCCTCGAAAAGCAAAAATCAGTCTATATTTTGCGATGGGAGATACAGAACGGGAACACTTACTTGCGGAATTCGGTAAACATACAACGGGGAAGGCTTGTGTGTATATTAATAAGGTAGCAGATATTGATGAAGAGGTATTAAAAGAATTGATTAAGCAGTCGGTCCAGTTTTTGCAGGAAAAATATCCAAGTGAGTAAGGATCCGGGAGATTGAAACCAGAAGAGTAAGATAAACTATCATTGTCAACTTTAGAATAGCAAAGAAGTTGTTAAATTTCACATTCACTCCATTGGTAAAGTACCTTACCTGAGAGAGCAACAGGAGAAATATAAGATCACGCATGTTGCTGTTATAAAGCGAGCAGAGAAATGGATTATCTCACCTTTTTTCTCTGCTCATTTGAATCGATACCATTTGTCTGAAAAACTCTCAAAATTACCAAATGTTACAAATCAGTGATATAACTCTTCTTTAAAAGTTAGATGCGTTGGCTTTTTAGATATTATCCTGTTCCTTCATCTCTGAATTTAACCCATTTTTTATAATAGGAAAAAACGAATATGACGAAACAAGCACCAATTGTAATGACTGTAAAAAGCCAATGCTGACCATTCAAGATAAATAAAGGTGCAAACGTAATAAGCATGATTTCTACAGGTGCAATAGGAATGTATGCCAGACCGAATTCATCCAACGTTTTACTTTCCAATTTCGGATCTACCGTTCTTAATAATGCAATTCCCATTGCTACAGCACCTGTAATCCATCCAAAAGTAAAGATCCCTTTTTCAAACCAATTTTCTTGAAAATAATATTTTGACACAACTTTATAGAAGAAATAGTTAAAGAGTATTCCAAAGGCAAGTAAAATAGCAAATGGTACGATATTGTCAGCAACTACTGTCAGGTTGATAGATGCGATACCAAATGCGACAAGAAAATCGGTAGCACTTCCACCTATTCTGGACATCACGCTTTTATCAATGTAATCGTCTGCTTTCGCTGCCTGCATCAGTTGTCTTATCATTAGCCCTACTAAAAAGGAAAGTGCAAATGCAGGAATGACCAGGCTGGGATATAGTGACTCGCCAAATTGACTTAAATAATATCCAACAGCTGTAGCGAAAGCAACCAATCCTAAATGGAAACTCATAGACTCGATGGAAATACTGGAAACGGTGTCTGTTCCCATAGAATGCCGTTTGGCTTTAGGGATAAGACCTGTTTTTAATTCTTCAGAAAGCCGGTCGAAACTGCTGATATAATTGGCATAGCCTTTGTTGGTACCGGATTTGATTAAAGCTAAACCTACAGCAATAGATAGTATTGCTCCTATTGTGGCTGAGGTCATAGCCAGAGCGGTGGCTTCCTCCCACCCTTGCTGAGCAAATGCATCTCCCAAAGCAGCAGCTGTTCCATGTCCGCCTATAAACCCGGCAGCAAATAGTAAGCCAAACCCATTATGCACATTGAATGTTGGCACAAGGAAGATAAGAGCAAAAAGGAGCCCGCCTCCCCAGGCTAAAAGCATGATAATCTGGGAATATGACCATAATGATCCAACCTTTCCCATGATTTCCGACCATTTAAAATTTTGAGTGGATAAAGGAAGTGCTGCTAATACTACTGCAATCAGAATACCTGGATAATCGCCTATAAAATCTGAAAATGGGATAATACCGAATCCATTGGGACCAAAAATCAGCCCTAAAATCCCTGCCAGTATACTTGCTGGCATGAAGGAACGCTGCAATAATCGTATTTTTGCTCTTAAAACCACTGCTAACATGAGTAGCAAAGATATTAAACCGATATCTGTCACGATATTCCACACACTGAGTTCCATTTTATACCTCCCTTTTCACTTTATATATGAATAGCATAGCGAAAAACCATATATATAGATTTCAAAGGATAAAGAATTATTTTAGAAGATGCGTCAATTCTTTTACATGAGTTATATTCTCTAAATGAGCAATTTTGTTAATGATTTCTTCTCTATGCGCATAATCAATAAAATCTTTGGAACATAAATGAAATTTATTTATTAAATCTTCCCATGACAGTGGGTTTTCAGGGTCTCCTTTAATCAACTTCACTTCCTTGGTAAACACACTGTTATTTTTCATTTTAATCTTTACTCGAGCAGGTCTCTTGCTTGGAAACTCTTTTTCCAGGTCATCGACTGATACCATACGTATCTTTGTTGCAAGGTTACATATTATATCATTATTTAAATGCTTTTCAGATATATGATAAGGTTCCACAGTGCCATAATAAAGAGCGGTAGCAACAAGAAATGGAATACTATATTGTGCCGCTTCTGTTGTTTGCGGTTTCGTATGATGAAGCGTGGTTGCCTTTTGAAATGTTTCAATAATGATTTCATCGATTTCTTTCAAATCCGGATTGTATTCCTCTATAACTTGGATTGCTGCAGTTATTGGTGAGTGAGCCCATTTACACGCAGGGTATTGTTTGAAATAAGTATTTTTAATCTCGTATTTTTCTCCCAATGTTTCAAAGATGTTTTCGATATTACAGTTGTACAAATGCTTATCTATTAAAATATTATCAGGACCTGTAAATCCCTGCTCTGCTAAGGATGCACCCATAAGCGCTGTAACAGCTCCCCAACCGACACTTTCTTTTGTCATCGAACCGGCGGCAATAGATTTTCCACATTGTGCTGTCGGCCCGTAAACTTCGCCGATTGTTAATGCATTTTCTAAAGTTTTTCCTGTTAATCTTTTCATTTTTGCTATACCAGATGCGGAACCAAAAAGCGCCCAGCCGCCAGAACCATAAAACAGTTGTTCATGGTTGGAATTCATAACTATGCCACAGCGAATTCCAACTTCATAACCTGTCACCATAGCTGTAATCAAGTCTTTCCCTGTACTCTTTTTAGATAGCTCCATGACAGCTAATACTGGTGGAATAACCATGCAACCGGGATGACCGACTGGTTCTCGATGTCCGTCATCTATATCCATACAACTGGCCAACGTTGCATTAATAAATGTTGCAGCTAATGGAGAAACTGTTTTTTCACTCCCTATTATGGAACAGTATCCTTTGTCACCAAACCAGTCAGCAGATTGAAAAGCAATGGAAGCCGATTTACATTGGTATCCAGCATAGGTTGAAGCCAGGAAATCTAATAAACTTTTTTTGGCCTTCGTAATGACTTCTGATGATAAATGGTCATAGCTTTCATTCTCAATAAAAGGTAAAACTTTTGATAATGCCATTCTTTACCTCCGTTCGATTACTCTATTTAGTTCTTATATCAACGGTTACTTGGGGGTGATCCTCTTAACACATGGATGTTTGTAATAGGACAAACTCTATAAACATCAAAGAAACAAATAGGAAAATAACAGTCCGTTAGTGACCTGAGAGGATGTATTGTTGAACTGGCTAAGTGCTTGGAACGGGCTTTATTTTATCATGAAGTCTTTCAGTTATCTGCTGACTTACCATATCATTCGTATTCAGCGTTTGTTTATAAATAACCGTTCTTTGTACAGGAGCTTTTTAATCATATTGCAAAAGATGCCTTAATAATATACCTATTTCAGAAATCATTTCTATATGCTTTGGCCAGCCTGCAATACATTCTCTTTAAGATAACCAAGGTACGCTTTCTTCTAGATCCATTGCCGGGTATACACTCCATTTGAAATACTCTTGTTTAAATTGGAATTATGTGTAAATATAGAATAATATAAAAAACGGATTAAAGTAAATCATTTTTAAATAAAATGAATAAAAATAATCCTTTTGTATTTTTAACTCCGTTTCCTATGATATACTTTTCCATATACTCTAATGGAAAAGAGAAGGGTGACACGATGAATGACCAACAACAAGAAGTATTAAAGCGTATCTTACATGTTAAAGAAGATTTACCTAAAAGACAGAAACAATTATGTGATTATATGGTTGAACATTTTGAGGAACTTGAAATGTATACTCTATCTGAGCTATCAAAAGAAGCGAATGTGGGTGTATCAACAATCATGCGCGTTATGAAGGAAATTGGAGTTGAAAGCTATAAAGAGCTGAGAAAACAAATTCATGAAGAGGTGACTGCATCTCGGACAACCTGGTGGCATATGCAAAAATCTTTCGAGAATACAAAAGAGAGTCATGTGCTGACTGATGTATGGAAAGAAGTGAATGATTTAGTAGAGAAAACGATTACGAAATCGATGATGAGTGAATTCGACCGTGCAGTTGAATTAATGCTTCAATCGAAGAACATAAATATACTTGGCCTTCGTTCTTCCAAAGCTTCAGCAATTTATTTTGGCCACTTATTAGAAGAATTTTATCCAGATGTAACACAACTTAGTCATGAAAGTGATCTGATTTATGACCGCGTATTTCGACTTACCGAAAATGACGTCCTTATTCTCATCATAAATGCTCCATACACTAAATTAAGTGTAGAAATTGCGAAATTTTGCTATGATTGCCAAATCCCGATTATTTTAATTACGGATTATTTATCAGGACCGGCTGCATCTTATAGTTCTATTATTCTTCATACTAAAAGCAGTGAAAAGCAATATTCGATTATTCCAACAATAGCTATTTTAGAATCCCTTGTGATTGCATTCGGCCGTGAAAAGTCGGATACGTCTATATCGCAATTAGAAGCATTAGGGAATATGTTAAGCAAAAGTAACATCCATTATTTTTAACAACTATAGTATTTGTAACAAAATATTTCCAAATTAATTCGTTTTTACGAACAATAAAGCAAGAGAATTTTGTATATTTATCTGGTAATTTGTTTCTTATACGTGCAATAATAGAAGAATAAAAGAGAGGAGAATCATGAACGTAATATAGTAAGCCAAATCAAAGCAATGATTGCATAAAAGCAGGAAGCTTTTTTTCAAGTAAGTGTCGAATTGGAGAAACAGCAGAAATTAGTATTGAAAAGAAACAGTCTTTTCAATACACCGTTGATTTTTTGACAGCAAAGCTTTCCAGCAGAATATGGTGCGGGAAGCACTCCTGCAATAGGGAGCAATTGCTTTTGTGATTTACCGGAATTACTAGGAAAATAAAGTGTGGAAGCTAGGAGGAAGACAACATGTTGAAACAAATTCCAGAATATTTAAAGGATTGGCGACTCCATGGTCTCGTTCTTTTGATCGTACTGATTGCAGAATCAATTGGTCCGTTTTCATTTGAAGTTGGAGCCGGTATGATTCTTATTTTGCCGATGATTTATGCATTTATTTTAGGTGTTGCGACTGTATTTACCCCCGTAATTAAAGAAAAGCAATTTAAGCATTCGGAAACCTTGACAACGGCACTTATTGGCCTGCTTGTTGCAAAAGTAAGTCTGAATATCGGGCCGGCACTCAGTATGATTATTCAAGTAGGACCGGCGATTCTGCTGCAAGAAATTGGAAATTTAGGCACGGTTTTATTAGGCCTTCCACTTGCCCTTTTATTAGGCGTCAAACGGGAAGCGATTGGAATGACGTTCTCTATTGCCAGAGAGGGAAGTTTGGCTATTATCAATGATAAGTTTGGTTTTAATTCTCCGGAAACAAGAGGTGTCTTTTCAATCTACTTATTCGGTTCGATTTTTGGAGCTGTGTTTTTCGGATTAATGGCCAGTTTCTTGGCAACATTTACACCATTAAATCCGTTAGCGCTTGCGATGGCTTCCGGTGTTGGCAGCGCCAGTATGATGGCCGCATCAAGCGGTTCCTTATCAGCTGTTTACCCGGAGATGGCAGCAGAAATTCAATCTTTAGCTTCAGCCAGTATGATTTTATCTGTAGCCACAGGCTTCTTTGTCTCTATTTTTATTGCGCTTCCTTTGGCGGAAAAAATGTATAACTTACTCACCGGCAGAAAATCCAATAAAGCATTGGAAGCCAAAGAACAGACGGAAGAGCAAAAGGAGGCGAACCAATGAGTAAACAACTATTTCATACTATATTAGCATTAATTTTATCAGGAATTATCGTATTAATTGGCAATTGGATTGGCTATGAGGTCGTTCCTGCAGATGCATCAATGGGGATGCTGATTCTTATATTAATTACTGCTGTCGGGTTCGCGTTGAAAATGATTCTGCCATGGAAGTCTGTACCTGGAATTCTTTATGTTGCGGGAATCTCTATCATCGTTTCTCTGCCAATTACTCCGGGTTCTACACAAATTATTGAGTGGGCAAGTGCCATTGATATTCAAGCATTTACAACACCGCTTTTAGCATATGCCGCTATTGGTATTGGTAATTCCTTAGCTGATTTTACGAAATTAGGCTGGAAGAGTATTGTCATTGGGTCCATCGTATTCTTAGGAACATTTATAGGATCGGCGATTATTGCAGAGATTGTACTTCGACTCCAAGGGGTAATTTGATTCATATGTAATGGTATCAAATAAAAATAAAGGCTCATCACCAAAATCTATGGTTGACGATTAAATAATATCCTGCACGTAAGCCCAATTACATTCAACTAAAATACGGTTCTCATATACATCCCGGTTACGTGTGAAAAAATGCCGGCGCTGTATCGCTTTTATCTTATTGTGACGTCCTTCCACCACAGCGTTTGTAAAGCGCATCCGGTGATAGTTAATCACTTCTGTTTCCCAGTTTTTAATCGTTTGGAGACAGGATTCAACTGCTTTATGCTGGATACGATGTCCTTGTCGATACCATTGTTCCAGCATTTGTTTCGCTTGTTGTGCGTTTAAACTCAAATCATACCAGTCAATAAAAGCTTCTTTCCATTCATAGATGGCTTTTAATTGGTTATCATAGTTTAAAAGGGTTTGAACCGTTGTCTGGTCTTCTTTGGACAGAGCGTCGTAGCGTGTTTCCAGCAGCTGATGATGACGTTTCAGTTGTTTCCTTGCCTGTGTAGAAAGTTTTTGCTGCACCTCTTTTCGCACGGCATGCATTGCATCGGTCACATAACGATTGACATGAAATCGATCGGCAATCCGAATCGCTTGCGGGAAGGTTTCTTTGACAAATTTATGATACGTATAGCTTAAATCCATCACTACAGCGACAGGGTTTAATAGATGCATATAGGAAGATGTTTGTTGAAACGCTTGTAAGTCTTCCTGTTTCCGCCCAGAAATGATATCCAGCATGTTGCCGCCTTTTAAATCATGAATGCCTGTATTGTAGCTGTGTCCTTTCCGCACGGCAAAATCATCGATGCCAAGCACCAATTGATGACGCTGGACCGCATCTTGAATGCAGGTCATTTGGGTATACTTCCTTTCTGCTTGAAGTCCATTTTTAAAATACCTTTCCGCTGTGGAATAAGGGACGGATTGAGAAGCAGACATGGATTGTACCGTTACGCCTTGTCCTTGTTTCATCAACTGATGCTCAAAAGCTTTTGTATATCGCTTTTTCGGCGGAACAAAGGCATATTGCCAAACGAAATGGGCCTTACATTCCTGACATTCCATATTCACTGCTGGAATACAAAGCAGTGTTCGCCAGTTTGCCAATGGCAAATGGCGGACATGACGGTGGTATAATACACCATCCCGATGAACGTCATGGCTGCTGCAATAAGGACACGGTTGAACGTACTGTATCGGCTCAACAGATAGATAAACAACACCTGTTTTGTCATCAAATAATATATTTTTTACGTTTATTTCTGGAAGTTGAATCAATTTATTGATATAGTGAAATTGCACCGGTAACACCTCGCTATTTTGGTTGTTGGTACTTTCACTATAGCAGGGTTACGGGTGTTTTTTCATGTATTTGGATCTATTACCATATTTAACCTAATGTGTCACCCATAGATTTTGGTGTAGACCCAAAATAAATAGCACTTTTTCCAGTTAAATCAAACAAGATGCTTCATTCTTTAAAATATGAAAAATCCAAACATTATACATATTGCTTAGGTTTGCTATAAAATAGAAGATGAACCTATCGTAGAAAGGGATGAATACAAACGATGAGTGAAAATATTGTCAAAGAAGTAGAAGAGATTATTGAACAGAAGCGGGAAGCTTTTTTCCAAGTGAGCGATCAGATTTGGGAAACGCCTGAAATTCGTTATGAAGAAAAGCAATCCTTTCAGTGTTCGGCAGATTTCATGGAAGAACAGGGTTTTCAAGTCGAACGCGGCGTAGCAAATATTCCAACTGCTTTCACCGCAAGTTTTGGAAATGGCGGTCCAGTGATTGCCATTTTGGGGGAATATGATGCTTTACCAGGTCTAAGTCAAAAAGCTGGTGTCACAGAACACGACCCGGTAGAAACAAACGGTCCCGGACACGGATGCGGACATAATTTACTGGGTGTCGGTTCGATGTCTGCAGCTGTTGCTGTCAAAGAATACTTAGAGAAAAATAACTTGGAAGGCACCATCCGATATTATGGCTGTCCAGCAGAAGAAAGTGGATATGCCAAAACGTATATGGTGAAAGCAGGATTGTTTGATGATGTGGCTGCTTCTTTTTCTTGGCATCCGCACTATTCTAACAGCTTATTTCACGGACCATCTTTAGCGGTTATTCACTCTACCTTTACCTTTAAAGGGGTAAGTTCTCATGCAGCAGCTTCGCCGGAATTAGGGCGGAGTGCTCTAGATGCAGTGGAATTAATGAATGTCGGCGCCAACTTTCTGCGTGAGCATATGATTGATGAAGCACGTGTTCACTATGCTATTACGAATACTGGGGGAATGTCTCCGAATGTGGTGCAAAGAGACGCAGAAGTTTCTTATTTTGTACGGGCTCCACATGCAGAGCAAGCACGTGTTTTGTTTAAACGCCTGGTTAAAATTGCAGAAGGTGCGGCATTAATGACGGAAACGTCTATGGATTACCAAATCGAAGGTGCATGCTCTAACCTTGTTCAAAATGCGACATTGGATAAATTGCTTCATAAAAATATGAAAGCTTTAGAAAGCCCGCATTTTTCAGAAGAAGAACTGGAATTAAGCCGAAAATATTATCAAACACTAAATGAAGATGATGTTGCTTTTGCTGCGTCCCTTGTAGGAAAAGAAAAAGCGGAGGAACTTGCAGCGCGTCCATTAATTCATGAAGTATCTCCTTATCGGGAAGCTCCGGAATATGCAAAAGGCGCAGGTTCTACCGATGTTGGCGCAGTAAGCTGGGTAACTCCTACTGCACAGTTGACTGCAGCAACGTGGTCATTTGGCACGCCATTCCATACATGGCAGGTCGTATCCCAAGGGAAAACGTCTTATGCGAAAAAAGGCATGCTCTATGCAGGGAAAGCAATTGCCAGTACCGTTATAGATGTGTTGCAACATCCCGAAGTACTGGAGGATGCTGTAAAAGAGCTTCGTGACCGGGAAGCAGGTCCGGAAAATTATGTTTCATTGCTTCCAGAAAATCAAAATTTACCTTCTATGCTTCGTAAGTAGGCTGGCAAGAACTATTCAGTTGAAATAACACAAAGAATACGAAACATCAAATCAGTTAACATACGATACTCCCTTTATCTGCAGAGAAATACGAAAAATTCTCTGAGCCCGATAAAGGGAGCTATTTTATTCATAATACTTATCCAGCCGCTTGAATTTATTAACTACGAACTTGAAAATAATTGCTATCAAAATATAAGGAAAAAATGAATAAATATGTTTCCAACTATGCAATTCATATATCTGTAACCAAACTAAGAGCGGTTCCAGTATAAATGCAAAAACAAAGGCATTTATGGTTGAGGCAATCAAAAAGGATTTCCATGTATGAAAATACTGGTAGATAAGCATATAAATAATGGGCATTTGTACAGTATGTATTTCAGCAATCTGAGAGACAGGTAATAATGTATTAGGATAATGCCAAAGCAATAAGGAAACACCTATAGCGTCGCCGATAACTCCCACAGCTGTAACAAAAAAACCGTATGTAACAATCTCAAATATTCTCTTTTTATCTAAAAGAATAAACCATACAATAAAAATACCAACAGTTGTAACCAAAAGAATCCACCAACTGAAGGTAAATAAGTTCTCATGTAACCAGTATTCTGTTCTTACCTCTCTATACTGCTGTAATAATTCAACAATTTTATTCCAAGTAGATTCCATGAATGTCCTCTCCTTACTTGATATAAAGCAAAAGTAAAATGGTTAAACTCCTATTTTCATTACTTTACTTTTGCTACGCCTAATGCTAAATGTTCCCATAGAATATTTTCTACTAACGCAGCCATTGTTGTCTCACATTCAATAATAAGAATGACCTCCGGGTGTTTTCCTTTTAAAAGTCTTTTACGTTTCTTAAGAATTTTTTCTGTAAACAGCCTGATTGTGACTCCTATAACAAATCCCATAAGTGAAAAAATCAACCCCCAATAAATCGGTCCCCATGCTAACACAAAACCGATACTGGTTCCGAAGACAGAAAAAGCCGTAGCAAGTGCCACCCCTATATCAATCAGTGATGTACCATCAGAGTTATGTAAGCTATCAAACAATTTACGTTCTTCGCTTCGATTATCAAGAGGCACCGCATAAATGCTTGCTTTTGGAATTCCATTTTTTTCAAGGGTGGTAATGGCCATTTCTACATGAATATTATTTTCCAGCGTCGCGAAAATTTGCATTGTTATTCATTCACTTTCTCTCCCTTTAGAATTTGAAAATTGGGATCCTGGTAATTGTCTTTTAAAAACATCCGTTGTTCTCTTTCAAATAATTTATTATTTTCCACGGTATTCACATACGCATCATAAATCGAAAATCCGTAAATAGAAGGTAACATAAGCAAAAACTCTTCTCTTAAAACGGCGGTTGATTGACTGATGTCTCCTAAAACCAAAAGCGTGATGGCTTCAAGGAAATGTGACAAATACAAAAAGATAACCGTCCAGCTGATAACGAAGAGAGCCGTAACAAGTCTATGTATATAAAGCTGTCCCAAACCCGGCACAAAAGCTGACCAAAATACTGCCATCCTAGGGTTTCTTTTATCTAAGTAGTTGATTTCCATCGATCCGATACTAAATAGATTGAAGTGATGATCTTCACGCTCTGCCAGCATATAAACTTTGTTCATATCTATTGTTGTTCGGTGACTATCCCAAATACCAAAAAAATAGACGGGTAGATAGGCTAAAAGCCAACGAGAGTCCAACACATTTGTAGCCATATCAAACTTTCCTTGAAAGGAATAAATAATAGCTAAATTAATGTTGGCGTTCAAATTAATAAATACTTCCCAAATAAATAGGACAAATCCAC
The DNA here is from genome assembly GCF_900166635.1 of Oceanobacillus timonensis. Taxonomy (NCBI): domain Bacteria; kingdom Bacillati; phylum Bacillota; class Bacilli; order Caryophanales; family Bacillaceae; genus Oceanobacillus; species Oceanobacillus timonensis. The sequence continues at coordinate 3,378,180 of NZ_LT800497.1, read as the reverse complement.
GAAGGTATTTTGATAAAAGCAGGTGACCAAATCCTGGATAAGCCGCACTCCACCATGCGATGATCGAGGGGCTTCTTAAATGAAGTTGCGTAGTACCAAGAATGCTGACATGGGCTTTATAACGTCTGGCGGTATTATCGGTTACATGATTATCCATGGAAAGTCTCCTCTTTTTTTTATTTTTTAACAGTTTTTCCTTTTAGCTAATATTTCATACGGATTGTATAATGAATTAGGAAATTTATTGACAGGGCTTTCTCTAAATGAACCTGATTGTTGTATAATGAATTCTCCGTACCCATTAACATTATATATATCGAATCCAGCTATTTATAATTTTGATCTGATTGCTTCAATTTATTCACTACGAACTTGAACACAACTGCTATCAAAATGTAAGGTAGGACTGAATAGATATGTTTCCAATGATAGGTTTCATATATCTGTAACCATACTAAAGTCGGTTCCAGTATAAATGCGAAAATAAATGCATTTATAGTAACGGCAATAGAAAAGGATTTCCAGGATGGAAAATACTGATAGATAAGCATATAAATAACAGGCATCTGCACTCTATGTATTTCAACAATCAGAGGCGTAGGTAATAACGTAATTGGATAATTCCATAACAATAATGCAACACCAATGGCATCGGCCATTGTAGCTGTACCTGTTACAAAAAATCCATATAGCAGAATCTCAATAATCCTTTTTTTATCTAAAAGAAACAGCCAGACAATAAAAATACCAATTGTTGTCACAAAAAGAATCCACCAACTGGAGGTGAATAAGTTATCATTTAACCAATATTCCATTTTCATATCTCTATATTGCTTTGTCAGTTCAATGATGTTTTGCCAAGTAGGCTGCATAACCCGCACGCCCCTAATTTGGATTAACACACAAGGATTAATGATTGCTTAGACATTTATTTAAGCATATATATTGGGAGTCGGTTCTTATCAGAAAAGATAAAATGTTATTCAAATTATAGTAAAATGCATTGCTTGATCAATATCCCAAAGATATTTTTACGGTTCTCATTTCTTTTTCTGCCATAAGCTGTGCGGTAATACGAAAGGCAAAGTTGTTGAGCAGCACTTTTTTAAATTCTGTTGGGACCATCATCTTTACCGTTCTATGATAATTAAAATGTACGCTGCTAAAAAGAAGTGTACATTTCTGTTTTTTATCACGGTGAACCGTCCGTAAAACTCCCGCCTCAAAATAAAGCGTAAAAATAAATTTATTTAGGCGGGAGATAACGGACGTTAACTCCCAGAATCACTTAGGCTAACGCAGTGAGAGAAGAACAGCAGACTAAGTTCGCGACGTCCTGGGACTGGGACTGCGCTTACTCGTCCCATCGTAAAGAATTGTGCGTCGAAAACTCCCATTGAGGGAAGTTTCGTTTTATATAGGAATTACCAATTCTTATCCCTTTTTTGCTAACTTATCCCTGTTCTTTGCTTGCGGAGGTTCTTCCATCCAACCGTTACGAATCATGAGTTTGGCACTCTCTGAAGAGTATTTCATAATTTCAATAGTTAAACGCGAATAATCGGTGATAAGGTCTTTTCGGGCATCCATGCTCATGCTGCTCCCGTAATAACCGATACTAGTAGCAATGAGGCTTCCTGTAAAAAACATCATGAGTTTGTCTGAAAAAGGGGAAACCGTTGAATCTGTAATTCCTGCATCCGAGGTAGCAGAAACTGGAAGATCATCTTGATTGAGTTTGGAACTAAAAACCTCTACATGTTTCTCGGCAATTTCCTTTCCTTTAACCATATGTTTACGGACTTCCGGGTCACTTGCCACCTGACTAAAACCAATTAACAACGACTTTCCCAACAAATTCCGTTGGCTATTAGCGTAAAGGTTCGAGATTTCCAGAGCGGTCAGAGGGCGAGTATCTCCCATCCATTTCCCAAGGAAATTGTTATCAGTCACAAACGCGATACGATCTGGTGGCGTAATTTCAGGTGCACGGACAAATAATCCTTTTTTCAATAAAAGGCTATTGGCCTTTTTATGAAGGTCAACGGTTTCTGCCATACATCCGGAATAATAATCATGGATATCTGAGCGAACCGCTGTGCCAATAGCGACGCTATAAGCGTTCATTTCTAAAATACCCATCATTTGCAAGTAATGTAGCATAAAGCCATCTGTGTATAGTCTTGGAGCACTTAAATTAACGTCTGCTTCTGTAAATCCCTGAGGAACAGGCCAGTTTTCGCCAGTGAAGAATTTTGTCAGCTTAGGAACATGTGACTCAGATAATTCCAAAGCATGTTGAAGCAATGCAGAAATGTCCGGATCTTCGACAGTTTTTAAAAAGGATTTCAGCATACAAATTGAAGCTGTATCTTCTTGATAGGTTGTCCAAATCTGCGAAATTTCTGCTGATGATAAGGGGGCATTATGTGTCGATGTCATGATAGTTTCCTCCAAAAAATGTATTTTGTATATTTTTCCTGTTTTTCAAGAACATATTACTATCTTTCATTGAAGCGGATGTGTATGAAAAGATGCCTTAAAATGACACCTTTTGTACACCCAATTTTGATAGCAAGTACGGTCAGGATTACCATTATTTCTAAAATAAAACTGTCCTCAAGTTGTACAATTATCTAAACGTATTTTTAGACAGTTTCTTTGGCTTCATTACGCATATATATTTTTAATAAAATCCATCTGATAAGTCCACCAGCTGCTAAACCAATTGGTATGGACAGTAGAGGTAGCCATAGTGGACCAATTAAATGACCCGAAATAGCGAAACTGGGCGAAAAAATTAAAGCTACAGTCATAAAATAGGCAGAAAAGGCAATCGGCAGGTATGCAAAAGCTCTTTCTCCACCACCTGCATTTTTATAAGCATCCCAAATCGCATAGAAATATAAACAAGGATAAAACATTAACCATAAATAATTGGTTTGGGCGATTGATTCTTCAATTTTAAAATTAAAGCTCAACACAATGATGGTATTAAGATTGCCCATGACATTAATTAAGAATTCCAATCCAATAAACAGAATACCCTTTACATAATGGCGATGTAATAATTGAGCAAATCCAGGTAAAGCAATGCTCCAAAGTACTGCTTCGAGCTTTTTACTCTTTTGGGCTAACTTTGTCTCTGTTGATTGACCTACCACGATAATACTTTCCGGTCTGTTAATGTTGGAAGTTGTTTTATGAAGCAGCTGCTCAACTCTGTGAATAAGCCGGAACGATAATTACTTAAATCCTGCCTTGGATTCATTAGGGAAGAAACATCATGTCCTTTCATTTTAGAAACAGTAGCTAAATGCTTCATCAGCTGAGCTATCGTTGAGTTAGTACTCTCTGAGTTTATATATGATGCGTTAGCTGATAAATCATTTTCATATAAAGGAAACGAGAATATTTTTTGCATATTTTAACTCCTTTCTGACTTTATTCATTCTTTTATATCAAGTCTTTACCTCCATTTTGCTTACCATATTGGTCAGAGAAAAGCAGGATTATTTCATCCAATGGATATCATTTAAGTTTCGTCTCATATCAATGTTCTTTCCATGTCATTCAAGTAGTAAATGGAATTAGCTTTTTCCTTTGTTCTTCGCTAATAGCTCCCGATCTTTCGTACCAGGTGGCTGTTCAAGCCAATTATTATCAATCATGATATCTGCACCGCTTTTCGCAAGTTTGGCAACTTCCCCGGACAGACGTGCATAATTGACAGCTAAATCCGATCGCTGACTGGACGCTCCCGCTGTGACATAGTTGCCTACTCCAGCTGACATAAGCAAGGACATATGAAACATCATTAATTTATCGGAAAAAGTCTGTGTTGTAGAATCACTTACCGCTACATCTGGTAATTGTGGCGCACCAAGATTATTTTTCATTAATTTGTCCACGAAAATCTTAATATGCTTTTGTGAAATGTCTTTTCCCCTGATCATAAAATCCTGCACGACTTTGGAAGGGGAGGATTGGGCAAATGCCATACACAATTTTGACCCTATTTCATTTGTCTGGATGTTTGTATATAACTGCGCTATTTCAACGGCGTTTAATGGCCGTTTTTCACTTAATGGATTTAGACCATTATAATACTTTTTACTGTCTACATAATCCGATTCCTTAGGTGTCTCAATATGGGGGTGCCTCGCGCTTATTCCTTTTTCAAGACCAATCTGGACAGCATAATCATAAAGATCCGCTGTTTCCTTAAGTCCCTGTATGAAGTACTCCCGAATTTCCTTTTTGACACTCATCGCAACAGACCCACTGTAAGTGACCATCCCAATTCTTGCCATGTGCGTAATATAGGTTAAACAGAATACATCTGTAAAAAGATGGGGAGCATTCATGTTGACATCCTGATCTGTAAATCCGATTGGGGTTGCATAATTTTCTTCTTCAAAAATCTGATGAAGCTGCCCGATATGATTTTCGGATATGTTATAAGCATGCTGAACAACAGGTTTTATTTCAGAGTCCTCGATATGCTTTAGCATGAAACCTAAGATGCATAACGACATGGTATCGTTCAAATACCCTGACCATACAGAAGCAATCTCTGCCGATGTTAGATGAACTTTCTTTTCTGCCATTTTCAATTACTCCTTCCGATATGAAATATAGATTTAGATTCTGCAACTGCATGATATTTATACATAAGTTTGGTCTTATTGGGAAAAAGAAGAGGAGCAACTATTTTAGGATGTTGTTCAAAAGTCACTAATCTAATGTTTTTGATGGGATGAGTAACTTCTCAGGACGTTGCCATTTTAGCCGACTGTTTTTAATAAGCCGACCTTTTGAACACGTATTATTAGATGACTTGAGGGGATATAATTGGTTCGATCTTTATATCGTAAAAATATAAAAAAGAGTAAAGACATTAAAAAGAAGAAAGATGGAGAGGAAAATTTCTCTCTGGAAATTGGAACGAGCCTGACTGAAAATCTGGGGAATATAAAGAAGATGCTAGATAACCCGGATGATCTGGTTATGCGTAAATTCACCATTGGCGATGCAAATCATCGTACAGCGGTTGTCTATATTGATGGCTTAGTTGATAGCACCTACATCCATGATCATATTATGGAAGATATAAAAAATGTTGCAGAATTGCCTAATGACAAACAGGAACTTTTTGATGTGATTCATTGGGAAGTTATTACGGTAACAGACATTGAATTGGGACAGTCATTAGATGATGTGTCCAATGCAATCTTAAGCGGGAATACAGTTTTCTATCTAGATGGAATGGATCAAGTGCTTATCATGGACACGAAAGGCGGGGAAAATCGTGCCATTGAAGAACCACAGTCGGAAACATTAATTCGTGGTGCCAGGGATGGTTTTGTAGAGGATTTACGAGCCAATACGACTCTAATCCGGCGATATATCGCTGATCCGAATCTGCGTTTTAAAAATTATAAGGTTGGCAAACGTTCCAAAAAAGATCTTGTTGTCGTTTATATGGACGGAATTGTAAACCCTGACATGGTGGAAGAAGTAAACCGTAGATTGGATACCATTGATATCGATGAAGCACCGGAGAGCGGTTATATTGAGCAATGGATTGAGGATAGTTTTTTATCTCCTTTTCCACAGGTTTTAAATACGGAAAGACCGGATAAGGTTTCAGCAGCGGTTCTTCAAGGGAAAGTTGCCATCATGCTTGACCGTACGCCATTTGTATTAATCGTGCCGGCCACCTTTGGCAGTTCGCTGCATTCGCCCGAAGATTATTACTGGCGCTGGTCTCTTGCAACGTTGCTTCGATTGCTGCGTTATCTCGCAGCGTTTATTTCGGTGTTTTTGCCGTCTCTCTATATCGCATTGGTTTCCTATCATCCAGGGCTGATTCCATCCGATTTGGCATTTTCCATTGCGGCAAGTAGAGATGAAGTTCCGTTCCCTCCATTTGTAGAAGCATTATTGATGACCGTAACGATGGAATTATTACGGGAAGCGGGAATACGGCTGCCAAACGCGATTGGACAAACGATAGGAATTGTTGGAGGACTCGTTATCGGAGAGGCTGCGGTTTCAGCCGGGTTGGTCAGTCCAATTATGGTCATTGTCGTTGCGCTTAACGCCATTGCATCCTTTGCGCTGCCTTCTTATGCAGTTGCAATATCATTTCGAATTATGCAGTTTGGATTTATGCTTTCAGCTGCTATATTCGGACTTTATGGAATTATTCTCGGCTATATCATGATAAACGTCCATATTGTTAATTTAATGAGTTTTGGCGTTCCGTATTCGACGAATTTTGCACCGAACTTCAAGAGTGATTGGAAAGATCTTGTTTTACGCGCGCCGATTACTATGATAAAAAGACGTCCAGTATTTTTACAGACGAAAGATAGGCAGCTCATGAGTAAAAGAGAAGGAGAAAAACGGCAATGAAAAGGTTTAAATATGCAGATGAAAGAATCAGTGAAAAAGAAATCATGATTGCGATCCCATCCATTGTGATTGGGGTAGGAATTCTTTCGATGCCAAAAGAATTAGCCTCCGTTACGGTAGGATCTGATGGTTGGATTCCCTTACTTATTGTAGGATTATTTGCTACCCTTATAACTTGGGCAATAGCCAAATTCGCATCAGGCTTTCAAGGGCAAACATTCCTTACTTATGCATCCAACATCGTAACGAAACCAGTGGCAATTATTTTGACCAGTATGTTTGCTGTTCTCTCCATTTTTATAACTGCATATCAAATTCGTAAAATTAGTAATATATCGCAACAATATTTATTTGACCAAACGCCAATCGAAGTCATTGCAGTGACCTTTCTGCTGGTTGTTGTCTATGCTGTTTCCGGCTCAAGGGTCGCTTTGTTTCGAATCAATATGATGTTTATGCCGATTATTCTTTTTATCGCACTTACGCTTGTGGTATTTAATGTAGGCTGGCTTGACATAGGGAATTTAATGCCTGTATTTCAGACACCTCTTAATGGTTATGTGGAGGTGCTGAAAAATACAGGTGGAATCTCGTACCTTGGTTTTGGGATTTTATGGTTCTACCTTTCCTTGGTTGATAAACCCAAAAAAGCTCCAAAGGCAGCTGCAATTGGTATGTGCATCCCGATTGGCTTATATATGATTCTTTTTATCATGTGTATTAGCACGTTTGGTAATGCGGTTACTTCCAATTTACTTTATCCAGTCATAGAGCTGGCTAAAGTGGTGGAAATCCCTGGTGGATTTTTTGAACGGTTTGAATCTATTTTCTTTGTTATATGGATCATGGCTATTTTTATTACCGCAACGATGGCCATGGACATTGGTGTTTTGGCATTAAATTTGATTTTCAAAAAATCGGAGAAACTAAAGATTATTTTTATTCTTACTCCCATCATATATCTCGTTGGTATGTTTCCGCAAGATATTGTGGAAGTGGACTTTTTAGGATCCATAATGGGTTGGATGATGATTATTTTAAACATTACAGTTCTTATATTGTTGAGTGTGGTTGCTAAAATCAGAGGGGTGAAGCGCAATGAATAAAACATATCTATTCCTTCTATGTTGTCTTTGTTGTTTACTTTCCGGATGCTGGGATGAGGTTAATATTGAAGAGCGGGGGTTTGTGATCGGTACTGCTCTTGATTTGGCTGAGGAACAACAATCAGAAGGCAGCCCGTTGGTAACAATGACGAATCAGTTTGTGGTTCCTGCAGGGCTAGGTACTCCCAGTGAGGGGGGCAGTGGTAATGAAAAACCTTACAAAAACTTATCTCTCAGCGGGCATAGTTTATTTCAAATAACCCGAGAAATGGCACTCGTTCAAGGCAACTCCCCTTTTTACGAGCATTTAAAATTAATCGTGGTATCTGCAGACTTAGCGAGCGAACCATATTTGTTTGCCAATACAATGGACCTGCTTATCCGGGACCCCGAGATGCGGAGGGAGACAAAGGTAGTGATTTCCGAAGAAGACGCGGAAGATATTTTGGAAATTGAATCCGAAATGGAACCGCTCCCGGCTATGCAAATTGAACTTATTAATGAAAATATGGATAAATCAGGAGCGTTAATTGAGCCGATTCGAATAGGGGATTTGAATGAAAATATGTTAGAAAAAAATAATTATCTGATTCCAAGAGTCCGCTCGGTGGATGGTCGAATGATGTTTAACGGTACAGCTATCTTTCATGGGAAAAGTAATCGATTAATTGGTTTTATCAGCGGCCAGGATACGTTTAGTGTGAATTTAATAACAGGCGATTTAAAAGGGGGTTATGCTCAATTTGAAATCGACAACAACTTGATGGTTTATGAAATAAAGCGGGCAAAAAGTAGTATAAAAATAGACACGGATCAGGCAAATCATGTGACAATTGATGTGACGATTGATTTAGAGGGAAATATTGGGGAATCATTTGGCGGAAAATCCTTGTTAAATAAAGAATATATGGATGACCTAGATAAGAAGGTAAGTAAAAGTCTAGAAAAAAGGGTATCCGATATCATTAAAAAGGGACAAGAGGAAATTGGGGTAGACTTCTTTGGATTCAGTGAAATCATGCAGGAAAAGCATCACCAGGAATGGACAAAAATAAAAGATGATTGGGATGAAGGCGAAGAGTATTTCCAAAATGCAACAATAAATGTTACGGTAGATGCCACTATCCGGGGAATTGGCGTAACGAATCAATCAAAGGATTAGAAAGGGGTAATATATTATGTGGGAACAAATTACAGGAGCTTTACCGAATTATTTAATACTGTTATGTACGCTTTTATCCTTTGTGATTCCGTATGCTATCTATAAAATCAATCAACAATTGCATCAATACGGCGATCCGCCATGGAAACAGCAAAGATATGAAGAAAATGGGAAGAACAAGGAGACTTAAGGTTTGCGGGCTAAATAAGTTGACAGATTTCGTTTAAAAGTAAGACAGAACCAAGCTGGATATGATATCCGGAAGGAAAAGAGGTGTATAGAAGATGCTCGATATAATTATTCTTATTTTGCTTAGCCTGCTTTTAATAAGCTGTCTTTTGATTTTTACAATGAGGCGCCACTTGTTGAAGAAACTGGTAAATAAATATGGGAAGGTTTTGATGGAAGATGATTATCAAGAAAATGTACTTGAAATGCTAACAGGTTTTAGACATATGGGAATCCAAGACACCTTTGAAAATAACTTGCGAGCTGAATATGGGGATGTGCTAAATCGGCCGCTTGGTTCTTCAAAAACATGGCCGGACTTTGAAAAGCTGACCTTTATACCTGCTCAGGTAGCTACGTTTCCAGCGGAATATACCGAACAAGTAGATATGAAAATAACAATCGGCCCAAATGCGAAGAAACCAATGCAATTAGATATACCATTAATGATCAGCGGCATGGCTTACGGGGTTGCATTAAGCAAAGAAGTGAGATTAGCATTGGCAGATGCGGTAAACCAGGTTGGCACCGCGCTTAATTCCGGTGAGGGAGGTGTTCTGGATGAAGAAATTGATGGAACAGATAACTATATATTGCAATTTTCCAAGACAAGCTGGTCAAAGGAAGATGGGCTTATTAAGAAAGCGTCCATGATTGAAATCAAATTTGGACAGGGAGCATTAATGAGTGCGGGCGTAGTTATTCCGGCTGATGAACTGGAGGGCGAAATTAGGGAAGTTTTAAATTTAGATGACGGAGAAGATGCAATTATCCATAATCATTTCTTTGAGAATCAAACATTAGAGGACTTTAAAAAACTTGTTCAGGAATTAAAAGAGGTAACAGGAGGCGTTCCGATTGGTGCAAAGATTGCCGCGGGCGGGAAAATAGAAGAGGACATTGATGCTTTATTAGAAATCGAAGTAGACTATATTGCTGTCGATGGAGGGCAGGCAGCAACACACGGTGGTCCGCCGATATTGGCAGAGGACTTTGGGATTCCTACGATTCATGGATTGCACCGGGCACAGCAGCATTTGCAAAAAAAGAAGGCTAGGGAAGATGTCAGTCTGATTATTTCAGGCGGGCTGTTTACCCCGGGCCAGTTTCTTAAGGCTATCGCATTAGGAGCAGATGCTGTTTATTTAGGATCCGCTGCTTTATTTGCCATCTCTCATAAACAAGTTTTAAATGCGATTCCCTTCGAACCGCCTACTCAAATTGTCTGGTATGACGGCAAATATAAGGACGATTTCAATAGACAAGACGGGTCAGAATCATTAGTCAATTTTATCAATGCTTCTATAAAGGAAATGGAAGAAGGCATTCGAATGATGGGGAAAACAGCCTTGTCAGAAGTGACGAAGGATGACCTTGTTTCTTATGATGAAACCGTTGCCCATGATATGGAAGTTTCTTATAGTATTCATTCTTATAAAGAAGTTTCTAAAAAGAGTAAAGAAGAACCGATGATTGAGCTCTGAACAGACATGCTGGCAAAGAGAACCATTTAACGTATTTTTTCCAGTATTTTATTAGTTATGAACGGGGGAAACAAACATATAAACATGGAGAACTTTTGTAGTTAATTAAACGAAAGGAAGTCAAATAATGATGTTTTATTGGGCAGCTAAATGTGTAATCATACTGTTAATGATCTTTTCCTTTATTTTCTTTCCTCCTGTCATTTCCATAGCCAAAACAGGAAATGATCCGGAAAAACAGGCATTTTTGGATTTTGAAAAAGAGATCTTTGATTTAATCGAATCCAATGAAGAATTATTAAGTGAATTGGCTGGTGAAGCAGGGAATAAGGGAAGCTTCTATAATATTGATTTAAAAGCAGAGCAGAGGTTTGAAAAAATCTCATCAGATTTAATTGAGTTAAAAGTGTCCTCCGTACTGCCGGACGATATAAGGGCATCTTTAGAAGAAGTCAAAAGGAATTATTTATAGGTTTTAAAGCATTAGAAGAATCTATAAATTACTTATCGCAATATTTCACAAACGGTGATCTTTTTGTATACAATGAGTTCATAAATAAACGGGATGAAGGCTTTCTTTATATTGATGGTGGTTTAACCTCGTTAACTACAGTAAGATTAAGGCTATGCGATGGAATTCCAAGACCTACCTTCCAGTCATCATGGGCGATGATGAAAGCAAAAAATCAATATTATATTATTTATTGATATAAAATATTTAACAATAATTGAAAAAGAACACCGGGTAAAATGTGACCAGTTTTACTTGGAATCAGGTACCCAGCCATTTTATTGGAATTGTTTTTTCTAATCATAAACGCTTTCTTCCCGAGCATAATCAAATTGATTTTTTTACTTTAGAACCATTGAATACGCAATCGTCAAGTCCAGACCATATTATGATGTATACGTATATTTTTGTATTTGTCTTTTTGCCACAAAAACACCTTTTTAGATAACCATACCTAGAGGGATGAAAATTCACTGTCTTTTACAAACATCGTAGTTTTGATTTAAATACTTCATCTTTTAGAAACATCGTAGTTTTATTTTAATCATCAATTTCAAATTAATATGGCAGGAACGAAATCTTATAATAAGAAAGATTAATCAATCACATATAAATAAAAACTTTCTTGTTTTTAATATATAAATCGGCTATAATGAGCATACAGTATCCATGTAAAGGGAAAGATTATTTTCCCTTTGTTCCCTGGAGACGATTGGCTATCGCTTTCACAGTGCGATAGTCCTTTTTTTATATTTTTTATTTGACAAACGGATTTAATCAATGTCAAAAAGCAATCTAAAAAGAGATAGAAGTGAGTTTTGTATTAAATATTCAGAAAATTAATCATCTCCTCTATAAAAGATTTTGAAAGCATTTTTACTTCCTTAGAATCCCTTATATTCTGGAGTACAAGCCTTAGGTTGAATAGTCAATTTGCAAAAGTTATTCATTTTTTAAGATATGATTTCTATATCCGAAAATAGGAAAATCTTATCTGTTATTATTGTTTTAATATTTGGTGACACACCATTTTATAAAGGAAAAGTCGGGTTTCAAGTATATAGTTTTGTTTTTGATTAGGGAAAAATAAATAGTGAGGTAAGGTAAATTAACCTGTATGAAAATTTAAAAAGAGAACAAACCCAATTGAATTTAAATTAGAAATCTGTCCTCTCTTAAGTAGATAATTTAATTGTCAGTCTTATTCTGGTGTAAAGGCGGAGTAATCAACCACCCTTTTTCCTTATTAAGTTTAAGAACTTTTGCTCCAAATGTTGCTTTCTGTGTATGGATTTGTCCAAATATCATCGCAATATCTTCACGAATTGATTCACCCATTATCTTACTGCATGCAACTAACCCCCCAGCCGTTTGACTAGCCAGGGCAGCTGCTATTTCCATGTCTTGAACACGTGCTCCCACTGGAATATCTTCCAAGTTAGCTTTAGGACGTTCTGGCGGAGTTGGGGGTAAGCCAATTCCATTTTCTTTTAATAGCTCTTCAAGCTGTTTAACCTCTTGTTGCCCAGATTGTATAGCCTCGTCAAGTAATTTCTGCAGATCTTTATCACCTGCGTGGTTTAAATGAATTTGGTTACCGGCAACCAAACTTTTAGCAGTAGTCAGGAAGCTCCATACTGCAAAAACTTCTCCGTAATGCATCGGTTCATCTTTAGGGTTTCCGCTTAAAATTCCCATTGATATCCTCCCTATTAAGTTCATGTAAGATTATTCTTAGGTAGCATGTCCAACTTTTGAAGTATTATTTATCTTTTCGTTCTTTTTTACTTTTGATCATTTGTGCATCCATTTCCTTTGCAAATTCGGTTTGTAATCGGTTCCCATTTCCAAACCCTTTTTGATGATCATCCGAAAATCGATTTTGTATATAGACATGAATGAAAGGTTCCACACAGGTAATAAAGAAAGCAGCCGTTAAGGAAAGGAGAATTGTAGGCATACCTTCCGCGAGAAATAAATCTCCTAATAACCAAATTGAAACAAATGCTAGTCCGAAATCTGCAATGGTAGCTGTAATATTGCCAAATTTTCGTAATATAAATAAATCACCAATAAGGTAGGAAATACCTGTAACAAGTAAACTGATCCAGAACAAATTCATCAAGTTAGCATTATAAAGAATACCGAATAAGGAATAAACTACAACCGCAATAACAACAAATTTAATACCTAGTGCTTTTAAATGGTCCATAGAATCCCTCTTCTCTTACTTATTTATTATAGTATTTGCCAGTTTATCAAAAATATCATAATTATATTATGGTTTTGTCACGCTGTAACTATCCGTAGAACTTTTGCTTCGTCATATAAAGCGAATCCATCTCATCAATGGAATTGATTGGTAGGTGTCTATCCTGGCTTATCGGAAAGAATCCAGTAAAAAGCTGATAATAAGTTTCCTAATTAAAAAGAATCCTGTTGAACCCCGGAAGTAAGCGCTTTATAAAGGCATTTTTTAACAATCTCATAACAAGACAATCACTCGCCGGAACCATTCTTCTGAGTTTTTCACCTCATAAGTCTGATTGCTTTTGTTCTGCGTATTGTTAGGTATTTATCTATCTCAGGACAAACGTACATCCGTTCATAATTTGAAATTGTAATGATATATCCTTCATGACAGAAATGTCCCCTCATTATCCCTTCTGTAAAAACATCTATTTTTTTATGTTTATTAGTAAACGGAGCATTTGTTAACAGTCTTAAAAGTGTATGCAGCTTTTTTAGACCCCCTTATACGCTGGAAAGCAATTTTTCGAGGGAATGTCTCCGTTGCACTTATGCTCCCAATCTTCTTTTCATCAGTCCAAAAGACAATATATTAGCAATCGTAATCTTCAAAAATTATTGTGTCCTTTTATAAAAAAATCATTTATTATTTTAGAAAATCTATATTTTGTCATATGAAAAAGTGATATATTTAAGTTCTAATCTCTCCAGAATTAATGTAAAAATTATTTCAGTGTAGATTTAAAATAAAGTCGCGGCGTTTGTAAAAAAATGCGATGTTTAAAACAAAGTTGCGAATCTTCACCCCTTTGGATATGATTGTCTAAAGGGTGTTTTTGTGGCGAAAAGAAAAAGAACATCTAATGTAGATAAGTGGATTAAAGAAGGTCAGGGAATTTGTTCTAATATGTTTTAAGATAAGAAAGGAAAGAAAGATGATGGGTAGACAAAATGAACTTGTTCCAAAGTTTGTTCAACAAAAAGCGAAAAACTTGGGTTATGAGGGTGAAAAATGGTTACATAATTTAAAGGATATAATTCATGATTTGGAACAAAGATGGGACATACATATCAAAAAAACACTTGAAGGAGGATCGGAAGCTTTTGTGGCTGAAGTTACAACCCAAGATGGAGATAATGCCATTCTAAAGGTGATGATGCCTCAAATGGAAGGAAACTCAGTGATTGGGCAAGAAGTTGAAGCTTTACGGATTGCAAATGGGGATGGTTATGTACGTTTAATCAAAGAAGATATAAGCCAAAGAGCTATCTTATTGGAACGTTTAGGTCCACCTTTGCATCAACTGGGATACTCAACCCAAGAAGAAATAGAAATCATCTGTTCGTCGATTAAATATTCATGGAAGAACATACAACAACCACATCAATTACGATCGATTTATGATCTTATTGAATGGTTTAGAAATTTTATTCCAAAACTCTGGAAAGACCTTGGAAAGCCATGTTCAAAGGCACTCATCGATCAATCGCTCACCTTTTTAGAATCTCGATTAACCAATATAAACTTCACAACAGCTGTTTTAGTTCATGGTGATGCTCACCATGGAAATGTTCTTCAAGATTCAACTAAGCCTCAACCTTCATTTAAATTGATTGACCCTGACGGTTTAATAGGTGAACCATCCTATGACCTAGGCATTCTCATGCGTGAGTGGCTCGATGATTTAATAGAAGATCCTTTAGAAATTGGTCAAAAACGTTGTGCCTTGCTTAGGGAGTTAACTGGCGTAGACACACAAGGGATATGGGAATGGGGATACATTCAGTTGATCTCTACTGGTTTATTTTTAATCAAAAGTGGTCAGGAGCCATTCGGTTATAAAATGCTTAAGGTAGCAGAAGCTTGGAAGGAGAATAGCTCATAGTAGGTTTACTTATTCAAGAAAATTGCTCGGTTATTGAAAATCAATGCTGAAAAATGGTATTTTTATAAAAAACCGTATTTATTATAGAGGCTGGATTTATGGACAAGTATAATAGACATAAAAAAGAGACATGGATATTCATTGTTCAAAGGGTAAATTCCTGATAAAAAAGTATTAAATAAACGCACCATTATTGAATAAGTTTGGAGTGAAACATAATGGCAACTGTCGATAATATAATTCAAGACATAAAAGAAGAACTAGACGGACTGCCAGGTGTGGTAGGAATCGTGTTAGGTGGATCTCGGGCGAGAGGAACTCATAGTTCGGATTCTGATATAGATATTGGAATTTACTATGATGAATCAAAAGGTTTTAATACCAATGATATCGAAAAATCAGCATTAAATCTTAATGACGAAAAAAAAGAGCATTTAATCACTTCCTTAGGTGAATGGGGTGAATGGATAAATGGTGGGGGTTGGTTAGTTGTACAGGGTTACCATGTAGATCTTATTTTTCGTGATATTAAACGAGTCAGTAAAGTTATTGATGACTGTTTGTCAGGTCTAGTATCCATTCATTATCAAACAGGACACCCTCATGGTTACTTGAATGTCATGTACATGGGGGAATTAGCTATTTGCAATGTTTTATCTGACTCTGAAGACACATTAGGTGAATTAAAAAATAAAACGGAACCCTATCCCGAAAAAATTAAAGAAGCGATGGTTAAATACTTTTCTTTTGAAGCTTCTTTTTCCCTGATGTTTATGGAGAGCAATGCTAATAAAGATGATATTTCATATGTGATGGGCCATTGTTTTCGAAGTATTTCTTGCTTGAATCAAGTTATCTTTGCGAAAAACAAGGTGTACTGCATCAATGAAAAAAAGGCTGTAGCCATGATTCAAGATTTTCCGATAAAACCAATAAACTACAAAAAACGTATTGATGAAATTGTTTCTTTTCTCTCAACAGATAGCGATAAGACAAATAAAGCTGTAGAAAACTTAAAAGGGTTAATTTCTGAAACCGAAGCACTATAAATCTTCCGAAAACGGGCGCTATTGTGGAATATCAAAGGAAGAAAATGATCAAGCTTTTTTATAAAAATTGAACAATACTTCACAAAAAAAAGAATCCATTTTGATCGATCTTTTTTTTCAAAATGAATTCTTCTGTTTACGGTAATATAAGGATTTGTGAGGTATTTTAGATCGAACTTTATTTTAAAGCTACATTCAGCATGAAAGATAAAAGGCACTTATAAGCACTGTTGAATTTCGATGGATGACGTAATCATTGTTAACTAAGATCTAAGAATAAAACATGTGTCTTTAATTCCGGAGGTTGCACTTAAGATTGAAGATGGAATTAGTAATGATGAAACGTGGCTGGATAGAAGAACCGCTATAAGAAGTCAATCACTAAGAATTCGAAAAGAGTTGAAATTATCATTAAATTAATTCTGAATAGTAAAATGTAATGGTGCCGTGCTTTCCCATGCATTTCCTGCCTGAAGTAACAGTTTTTCGGAAAGAGGCTTTCCAATAAATTGCATACCGGATGGGAGGCCTTTGCTGTCCAAGCCCATTGGGACCGACAAACTTGGTGTACCGGTTAAATTAACAGGAACAGTAAAAGGCAAACATCTCCTTATAACTTCTAAATTTTGATCTACCCATTGTTCACTATATGCGGAGGTTATCATAGGAATTGTTGGGCCAAGCAATATATCGACATCCTTAAAGGCTTTCTGAAATCCTTCAACTATTTTTCTTCTTGCTTGTTGGGCTTGGATGTATTGTGGTGTGTTCGTTAATGTCCCGGCTAAAAAGAAGGTTCGTATGTCTGCAGAATAATCCTCTGCATGCGTTTGTAACCATTTGTGATGTAAAGCAGATGCTTCTCCAGTGACAGTTACATAACCTGTTACTGTTGACATGTCTAATTCAGGAATGACAATTTCTTTTATTTCAGCCCCTAAACTTCTAAGTGTTGCAATTGCCTGATGGAATAACTTCTCTACATCTGGGTTTAATCCCTCGAGATAATACGTAGGAATACCTATTTTTACTCCTTTAATTCCTTTATTTAGGTTTTCTGTATAATCGGGTATAGACACCTTAAGACTTACAGGGTCATTTGCGTCATACCCCGCCATATAATGAAGCATGAGGGCCAAATCTGAAATGGATCTTGCCATTGGCCCAGCTGTATCTAGTGACATTGCTGAGGGGAAAACACCATACGTACTAACAAGCCCATAGGTCGGCTTTAATCCGTAAACACCACACATTGCTGCGGGTAAGCGAATGGAGCCAAATGTATCTGTTCCAGTCGCAAGTGTTGCCAGCCCAGCTGCTAAGGAAGCAGTTCCGCCACCGCTTGACCCACCTGGCATGTACCGAATGTCCCATGGATTTCGTGTGTCACCAAAGAATGGATTGGTACCAGTTGAACCAGCGGCAAGTTCGTGTAGATTCTGTTTTCCTAGCATAATTCCTCCTGCACCTAACAATTTTTCTACCGTCGTTGCATTTTTACGAGGGGTAAAATCGGCAAAAAGTTTGGAACCAACTGTAGTTCGTATCCCTTCTGTGTAGTAATTATCCTTGATACCGATTGGAATTCCATGGAGCGGTCCGTTATATTCGCCACGCATAATATTTTCTTCCGCTTCTCTTGCTTGTTTTAAAGCGGAATCATGAAGCGGGGTAATATACGTTCTAAGTGTCAAATCAAATTTATCAATCCGATTTAAAATATTTTTTGTCAATTCTACGGGGGATAGTTGTCGTGATCTGATTAACGGACCAAGTTCTGTAGCAGTTAAGTAGGGTATATCTGTCATAGCAGCAACTCCTTATCAACAATTGTAATTGGTATTTCCATATTTAAATGTGGAAATGCATGAAATGAAGTTTGAGCCTGATACATGGTGTAACGTATTTGTTGAATATATGGAATGTCTGTCTCGTAGAACGGTAATCCCTGCAAATGAAGCCCCTGTCTTATAAAGTTTGCATCATCCATTTAAATTACCTCCCTCTATATACTTTAAATATCCTCCAAATGCTCTTGTTTTACCTTTTATGGACTCCTATACTATATGAAATCACTAAAAGAATGTGCTGGCGCAGCAATAATTTTTGTGATTTTCAAAACAAAAAAAGGATGCGTTTTAAGGCAGTTAATGTTTAGAAATCTTACATTGTAATAAAATGAAGTTCTAATTTAAAAGGAAAAACGTAAGTATAGAAATGGTATGTACATCTTAAACGTTTGAAAGGGTGATTATATGGATGAAAAATCATCAAGAAACCAAAAACCTGATAATAAAGATATCAAACAAGAGCAGTTAGATCAGTTTCGTGTACGAGATTCTGGGGAGCCAATGACAACACAGGAAGGAAAAAAAAGATCACAAGATCAGGACCAATTAAAAGCCGGCATACGTGGTCCTTCCTTACGTCAAGATTATGAGTTTTTGGAAAAAATGTCGCATTTTGTCCATGAAGAGATACCGGAAAGAGTGGTTCACGCGAGAGGTTACAGTGCTTATGGAGAGTTTGAATGTTATCAGTCCATGAAATATGTGACAAAAGCTGGTTTCTTACAAGAGGCAGGTAAAAAGACGCCTATAACGGTCCGTTTTTCTACAGTGCAAGGAGCTAAAGGGTCTTATGATACAGCGAGGGATCTGCGCTGTAAAGGTGTTAAGCTGTATACAGAAGAAGGAAATGTAGATTTAACAACGATTGCAATGCCTGTATTAATTAATCAAGACGCGATGAAGTTTCCAGATGCAATGCATGCGTACCAAGCGAAGCAAGCTGATGATATACCAACAGCTAGCGGAGCCCACGACCGTTTCTGGGATTATGTAGCTAATAACGATGAAGCACTTCATATGGTGCTGTGGATCATGTCTGATCGAGGCATTTTAAGAAGCTATCGGATGATGGAATCATGGTCTATTAATACGTATCTGTTTGTTAACGAACAAGATGTCGCAACCTTTGTAAGATATGTTTGGAAGCCTGTTCTTGGCGTCCACTCTCTGCTACAAGATGAAGCACTGAAAATAGGCGGACTCGACCCTGATTTCCACAGAAGGGATCTCAGGGAGGCCATTGATAATGGAGCTTATCCTGAATATGAGCTAGGCGTTCAATTAATCTCAATGGAGGATGAATTTAAATTTGACTTCGATGTTCTTGATCCTGCAAAGTTTTGGCCAGAAGAGCTTGTTCCTGTTCAAATGATCGGTAAGTTAACATTAAATAGAAATATCGATAATTACTTTACAGAGTCAGAACAAGTTGGATTTAATCCTGCAAATGTCGTTCCGGGAATTGATTTTTCTAATGATCCCGTTTTGCAGGGAAGATTAATGGCGTATCGAGATACACAACAACATCGACTTGGCAGTCCCAATTACGTTGAATTACCGATTAATCGGCCAATATGTCCGTTTCATAATAATCAGCGGCGAGGTGCTATGAGACAACGTATCGATGTTGACAAGGTAAACTATCATCAAAATTCTTTAGCAAATAATACGCCATACACAGTACCTCCAGAAGAAGGCGGCTATAAAGATTATCCTGGGAAAGTAGAAGGCTACAAAATAAGAGCCAGAAGCGAATCGTTCAAGGATTATTATTCGCAGCCCAGAATTTTTTGGAACAGTTTGACCCCTATTGAAAAGCAGCACACAATTGAGGGGCTCAGTTATCAAATTGGAAGTGTAGAAAGCGAATCTGTCCGACAGCAAATGGTTGATAAGCAGCTTGTTCATGTTGATAAAGAGATGGCGTCGATTGTTGCCGATAACATTGGTGTGAATCGCCCAAGCGGGTCCAATGTTTCTGTTTCTACAAGGTATCCTTCTCTCAGCCAATCCAATACACCTCGTTATGCATATACGCAAAAAGTAGGCGTACTGATTGGTGATGGCTTTGGTAATGAGGTAGCAAATACACTTAATATATTAAAGCAAGAAGGAGTTTTTGTTGAAATTATAAGTAAAAATCTTGGTACAGTCACCGGCGCTGATGGCACAAAAATTAAAGTTGACAAAACTTTTCTTACAACAAGTCCTTATCTTATTGACTCCCTTTATGTTGTAGGAGGTAGTTCCAAAAATCAAGCAAAATTCAATTCTGACGTTACAGAATACCTGCATGTAGCTTACAAACATTATAAACCAATTGGTGTTGCCTCTACCGGAGAATCTTATATTCAAGCATCAGAAGGAAATAATTTAGCTGGAGTCATTTTTGCTGCAAATAATCCAAACTTTGAGGAGGAATTTATCTCCGCCATTGCAGAGCAGCGTTTTTGGAATAGAACATAATAGTTGGAAAGAGCATTGTAAGAAGATGCTCTTTTTTATTTTTTAATGGAGTCAATCAAGTAATTATTTGGGCTTTCTGCTGCCGGACAAGGGCGAGGAAAGATTTTGGAAGCAGCATATCTTTCATTTACATTTATTACTAAGTGATTTCATGTCATAAAACTACGTATTCAATAAATTATTACAAGTAGAAAATAAAATAATGCTATGAAAAAATAACCCTCATTAGAGATTACTTTTAAGTAAAGAATACTCTGTTAGAGCTATTAGATTTATTAGATTTTGAGATAGATTTTGCTCTTCGTCCTTTTAACATTGCAGAAAATTAAAAAATGCTTTAGGAATAAATAAGATATGCAATGTAAACTTTTTTATTGATTATTTTAATATTACGTTGACCATTCCCCTGCACATCTAAAACAATATAAGTGTCCTCGTTTGTGTACACCATCTAAAAATCCGTCTTTGCAGTAAACCTCTTTATTGCATTTTACACAGTTGCCTATATATTCTTTCATTCTGATCCCTCAATTCTTTTAATCCGTTCATTCATTTTCGAACATGAAATCCACTACTTTCTTTACGTGGATGTCCAGGGTATTTAAAAGAGGAATATCAGACTCGTCTTCAGAAAAAAGCATTGGTAACTCCGTACAACCAAGAATCAGGCTATCAATCTGATACTGCTCCCTCATTTCATCTACAACTCGTTGAAAATCGTTTATCGTTTCAGGATTCACGATGCCGTTTTCTAATTCGTTTACAATTTTTTCGTGCAGGTATTCCTGTGTGTTTTCATCCGGAACGTAAATGTGTTTCCCATTTTCTTCAAATGGCGTTTTGAAAAAATCTTGTTCCATCGTAAGCTTTGTGCCAAGCAGACCGATATTTTGTACTTCTTTTTTTTTTAGCTTCTTCAACGGTTGCGTCTACGATACTTATCAACGGAACTTTTACCTATTTTTGTACTTCATCAAAAACAATATGGGGTGTATTTGCTGCAATAATGATACCATCTGCTCCCAATTGTTCAAGCTTACGTGCAGCGTTCCCCACATATGCAATTAAATCATCTAATCGCCATTCAGAAATGTATTGAAAAATATTATACATATTAATGTTGTTAATGTATAATTCCGGGAGCACCTGAAGCGTCCCTTTCTTTTCTTGAAACCGCTTAATAATGGATTGGTAATATTCAACCGTTGATTCTGGACCTAGACCACCAACAATACCAATTTGTTTCATAATATTCATCTCCCTACATGCGAACTTTTAATATTCAGAAACAGTTTCCATGTTTCTTAACTGAATTAACGTCCCGTAGTTTTATCTTTATAATATATTGATTTAGAGAAGAATTAATAAACTACAGGAAAGATGTACAAAGCATATTTTATTCCCCTTTATTTCTAACTTATGAAATGAATATAACATAATGCTAAATATGTCTCAATTCCTAAACCTTATAATCCTTATTTATATTATATGGATTAATAACTTAGTTAACAACGTAAAATAAAGTATAGAAATAAATAAACTTATCCAATATAGTATGCTCATATCCCCAATAACATTATATAACTCAATAAGACATTTATAAATCCCATGAATATTCCTTATGGATTTGAGCAAAATATATTAAGAATATAATGGAAAGGAGAGATAATATGACAAACCCTAAACCAGATGATCGTTCCGATAACGTGGAAAAGATAAAAAATACAATCGATCATACGCTACAAAATATGAATGAAGCAGAAGATTATTTGAAAGCTCATTCAAATGAATTAAACTCTGCAGACAAAGAAGATGTAGAAAATAAGAACAAAAGAAGAAGAGAAAGCATTGAAGGTTTGCGTTCAGAAATAAAAGATGAAGCAGCAAATTATAACGAATAATTTTTCTTGTTATAAGCTAATAAGATTGAATATAGACAATATGAGATAATCGATGAATCAAGGAGGCAGTCCATAAAAAACTGCCTCCTTGTGTATTATAGACAGGATTTTTATCACGGTGCTTACTAGCCGTAAAAAAACATCTCAGAATACAAGAAGGCAGGCGCAGACTTATCTAAATGGAGGAGAACGGATGCAAACGTTCTGATAAGTTTCGCTAATAGTCATTAGGGATAAAAGCATTCCTTATTAATGAAATTGCCACTTTATGTCCGTAACTATTCAAGTTTGTTACATTTAGAAAGTATTTTTTGTATCTGACTCTCTAGGCGCTGTCTGCCTATCATATTGCAGGCTGCAGCACCTATGTAGAGTTAACCAAAAACCATTGAATAGCTTCCATATAAGATTATCCTCTAATTAGAGGTTGGTTTTAGGTCTTTTATATTTTGCGATAAATAAATTAAAATATGTATGGAAATTATTTCTACTCATAAAAAATAAATTGAAGGGGTAAAAAATGAAAGATGATTTAAACTAAAATATATCAGTAAAAAAATATTTGGAGGTAATCATGAAAAAAATTCTTTTTTTAATAATGTCTACTGTTTTCCTTAGTGTTTTATCAGCATGCGGAATAGACAACAACAATGAGATGGATGAGCAACCAGAAGATATTAATTATGAACCTGATCGTAACAACAATGATAGAGGACCAGAGATGGATACTTACCTTCGTGATAAAAGGGAGTCTAATGAGACGAATATGCCTTATATTATAGAAGAAAAAGAACTAAATATTGACGAAAATTTCTGAAAAAAGGGTTATTAAGTAAATTACTTGATGTGTGGGAAGAAAAGGATTTTATTTATTATTTCGTAAGGTCTTTTAGAATAGGGTAAGTTTATGGTGAAATGCTGTTTAATGTGTCTATCTTCATGAAACAGATCAATTTATGAAATAAGTTACTAATTTGGTAACAAATATAATAACATTACTGCCGAAACTATTCTAGATTTTTATTGAAAATTTTCCTATGTTAACATACAAAAAAGGACGTTTTCCTTTTATAAGGATAAACGCCTGTTTTGTATTACCATTGTTATAATAATATTATGCCATCCTATTTCCTTTTTATTCACTTTTATTTAGACTTAAACACAAGTCAGAAAATTCAGTAAATAAAATAAGAAGATCCATAGTACAATCAGCAAAGTAAATAAGGATATATTGTAAACGAGCACATTATTTCTTCTAAAAAAGCAATATAATTTTCAAATTTCTCCGGCTTTACTGCTGTACTTCTCTGAAGAAATGTGCTAATTTTTGTTCAAATTCCTTCGGAGGTTTTTGAATGATTCTATCCCATGATTTTCAAATAAGTATAGAGGAATACGTCCAAAGAGGTAAAGAAAATGAATTTCCAGTATTGGATCAATGTCCAAATTGTCATTGTACGGGTGGAGGAAATGTTTATCGTCACGGTTTTTATTGGAGAAATGGAATCACAGAAGATGCCACATTACGTATTCCAATCTGCCGATTGAAATGTCTTTTGTGTGAAATGAGTTTTTCGATCCTGCCGGACTTTCTTCTTCCTTATTTTCAATACACTCTTCACACGATTTTAAAAAGGATAAGAGAAGTTCTGGAAAACAAAAAAGGAAATGGTCCCCGTCAATTATGTACATTCCATGTGCGACGTTTTTTAAAAGGGGTTCCTTGGATACATAGTTATTTCGTAGATGAGGAGAAGAGAAAAAATACAATGGAGAAAGGAAAAAAAGAGCCTCTAAACTATTTGAAAAGGATTATGCATATTGGCGAATCTTCCTTCTTACGAAGGAGCTGGAATCACTTATCGACCTACTTTATGGCGAATTAATCCAGCCGTATTTCAAAACCCAAAAAAATAATTACGATTCCACATACCTTTTGCGTTTTCAAAGGATGTCGTAAAAGATAGAATAAATTTATGGATGACCGGTCGTCCTTCTCATCAAAAAGGAGGAAGATTCCATGACAGAAAAAGAACGTGAACAAGTAGCTTTATTTCGATATGGCTTAATTGCGCCATTATTAAATGAACAGATCGATGCCAAGACTTATTTTGAACAGTTGGAAGGCAAGGTGCATTCGGTTCCTTATTATGGTAAGCGAACTGTGGCAGAAAAAACAATAAAGGAATGGCTGTATCACTATCGACAACGTGGATTCATCGCATTAAAGCCGAAGAAAAGAACAGATCGGGGGAATTCCAGGAGATTAACGCCGGAAGATCAGGATCAAATCCTGTATATAAGAAAAAAATTTCTCCATATGCCTGTGAGTGTTTTCTACGAACAGCTCATCAAACAAGGAGAAATCAACAAAAATAATATATCTTACTCTACTATAAACCGATTATTGAAAAAACACAACCTTGTTGGCAAAAAAATAAGTGCCATCCCGGAGCGAAAAAGGTTTGCACATGAACATGTTAACCATTTATGGCAGGCGGATTTGTCGCATGGTCCTTATATTTCGATAGATGGAAAAAAGAAAAAAACATTTTTGATTCTGTACATTGATGATTGTTCCCGATTGGTGCCATTTGGCCAATTCTTTACTTCGGAAAAATTTGATGGTGTTAGAGTAGTGACTAAGGAAGCACTGCTTCGAAGAGGGAAACCCAATCTCATTTATGCGGATAATGGAAAAATCTATCGTTCGGAAACCCTACAATATGCTTGTGCACAATTAGGGATTACGTTAATACACACACAACCGTATGATCCCCGTGCTAAAGGCAAGGTAGAAAGGATTTTTAAAACGATCCAAACCAGATTTTATCCTCTTCTGCAGGCCGACCCCGTTGACTCTTTGGAGGAATTGAATGAGCGATTCTGGCGCTGGTTAGAAGAGAAATACCATCGCCGGGTTCATGCTTCTTTAGAAGGAAAGACACCACATGAAGTGTATCAAAGTCAATTAGAAAACGTGCATTTCTTGGAGGATACATTGATTCTGGATACGGTTTTCTTGAAAAGAGAGCATCGAAAAGTAAAGGCAGACAGCACGATTACGCTAAACGGAAAGCTTTATGAGGTGCCTCCACGTTTTATCGGACAATCTATCGATGTCCGTTTTGATGAAAAAGGTATTTTTGTGTTCGAGGACGACCAAAAAGTAGCAGAGGCAGTCCCCGTATCAATGAAAGATAATGCCCACGCCAAACGTGTCCGGTCTCCATTTACCAAACGGGAAGAGCTGGAGGAGGATACCCATGTATAAAACATTCTATTCTTTGGCACAAACACCGTTTTCTAAAGATATACGTGCAGAAAATGCGTTTTTATCCACCGATTATCAAGGAGCACTTGGCGCTCTTGATTACTTGAAAGAAACAAAAGGGATGGGACTTCTCGTAGGTGAAGCCGGAACCGGCAAAACATTCACGTTGCGTTCTTTTAAAGAATCGCTCCATCCGTCTCTATATCATATCGTCTACTTCCCTCTTTCCACAGGAGGAGTGATGGACTTTTATCGCGGTTTAGCGTATGGACTTGGAGAAGAACCGAAATTCCGGAAAGTTGATTTATTTCGTCAAATTCAACAAGGAATGGAACAACTGAAACACGAACGAAAAGTGACGCCCGTTTTTATACTGGATGAAATGCACCTGGCGAAAGATTCGTTTCTTCAGGATTTAGCACTACTATTTAACTTTCAAATGGATTCAACGAACCCATTTATCTTAGTTTTATCTGGTCTTCCCTATCTCAAAACACGCTTATCGATAAACCACCATCGCCCCTTAGCGCAGCGACTGATTATGAAGTATGAGATGCAGCCTCTGGAGAAAGAGGAAATCGCAAAGTATATAGAGCATCATCTCAACTTAGCTGGTGCAAACATGCCTATTTTCACGGATACAGCAATAGAGGCTATTGGTTTGCGTTCTCAAGGCTGGCCGAGGGTCGTTAACACATTGACAGTGAATAGTCTTCTGTTTGGAGCCCAGTTAAAGAAAAATCAAATTGATGATGAAGTTGTACGCTTGGCTATCGAGGATAGTAGTTTATGATGACAAAAGGGATCTTGGTTTTTCATTATGATGATAGAGAATGGAGGCTATGGATTGGCCATGAAGCATATTGGTTAGATCAAGGATATACGTTTCATCTTCTTATTCAGCAGCAGTATTTTGAAGCATTTCTGGAGAAGGATACAGATTGGTTTATCACATTAGAGAAAGAAGTGAAAGTCGTGCTTCATCGAGAAGTAGTTTACAAAGTAAGTGTAGATTTAAATCAATATGCGAAAGTTGACGACCCGCTTTAGGGTCTTTTTTCTGGAGTATGGAGCTGAATTATTTTGAAAATAGTTGAGCACATTCCAGAATAGCTTGAAAATCGGAGCACATTATTTCAGATTTTATACCGAATTAATTTGAAAAATGGGAGCTAGGATAATGTGCTCGTTTACAATTATATCAAGGAAGATTATCACTTTATTTCTTCAGAAGGTTTATCAGATAAAATTAAGCTAACACAATTTGAAGTAGACTCATTTTATGGATTATATAATGATGAAAATAATATTGAGGACAAGATAAATTTTTATAAAGATTTATTACCAGCTGATTTAATTCCTATTGCAGGTTTACCAGGAGGAGATTTAGTTTGCATTGGAATACAAGATAACACACAAAATAAAATTTATATTTGGTTTCACGAAATGGATGGAGAGAATATATATTTAGCATCTGACTCTTTCAAAAGTTTTATAATGAACTTTAAAAGAATAAATGTCGAAGGAAATAAATTAGAAAATGTAAATTTAAATATGAGTAATAAGTTAAATGAATTTTTAACTAATGCATCTAAAAAAATGAAATAAACCTAAGTTACCGTGATGCCCTGACTTATGATAATATTAGATGCAAGAAGGATATATATGAAGCAAGGAGTCTACACACCTGAAATAAAAGCAGGACTATTAAATGCGATTAGAAAGAATAGAGAGTTATATCCTGAATTATTTAATAAGTAAGCGGGGTGGAGTATATGAATGTGAAATCAGAATTAAATAAAATCTACACAAATAGACTTTTGCAATCTAAAGAAGAAATAGACGCATTTGAAGAAGCATTAGGTAATCTCATCGGTTTAGAGGATCAATCAGTTATTACCGAATTATGTATGGGATTTGATGATGATACGGAACAATATGAAATAATGTTTGGATTAGTACATAGTATAGAGCATCTTTATAAAGAAAAAATTGAAGAGGGGTTATATTTAATTGCTATAGCTGTCCCAAGTGTTATTGATAGGGCAAGAGAATGGATGGAAGTTTTACATTACAGAATTTTAAATCATGGACAAGTAAGAAAAATATACGGTAGTGTGCTATCTAAGCTAGAAGACAATTCAAAAGAGATAATAATGAACTTATTAAGGGATATAAAAAATGAAGATCCAGATATGTTTAGCAATTCTGTAGATGAAGTATTAAAAGCAATATAATTAAAAAACCATCTTAAAGTGCTAAAGACCTTTAAACTGGCCCCTATAAAACAGACACGGATA
This sequence comes from Oceanobacillus timonensis, assembly GCF_900166635.1. Classification (NCBI taxonomy): domain Bacteria; kingdom Bacillati; phylum Bacillota; class Bacilli; order Caryophanales; family Bacillaceae; genus Oceanobacillus; species Oceanobacillus timonensis. The sequence continues at coordinate 3,350,293 of NZ_LT800497.1, read as the reverse complement.
AAGAAAACTTGGCGTTCGTTAAAGGGAGCCTTGAAAGCGTGTTTTGCTTTCTTAGAATCCCTTATGCTCTTGAGTGCAAGTCTTTCGGCGAATGCCTTAGTTGCACTTATACTTGGCACCTAAAAATTTTTACTACATTGAAATGCTTCTGCGTTAAAATTTTATACTTTCCTAACGTGTAAAAAACACCCTATCCTTTCTGTTTTATAGGGTTCTTTGTCGTATACTCATTTTATTATGATTATAAGCGGGAGTTGATTACATAGGCGTTCATTATTTTTAGGATGAACAGATAGAAGAACTAAGAAGGAATCCATATGTGGACAAGGTCTCCAACAAAGCAATCACATACTCTGAAGTCTTTAAGCAACATTTTATGGATGAACAGCATCGTGGAAAGTTTCCAACACAAATCTTTAAGGAAGCGGGCTTTGATACGAAGACATTGGGAAAACACAGAATTAATAATTTTTCTCGCAGAATCCGGAAAATGGCGGATAGAATAGAAGGTTTTACGGATTTGCGTGCACAACATTATATCATTCACAACAAAAAGTATTGGACTATTATATGAAGCTTCAACTAGGTACCATAATATCAGTAATACTAAAAGAAATCTACTACATCTTTATAAGGAAAATTAAACCCGTTTTATCCAGTGAATGAGACGACTAGAGAAGCATTTCAAAAAGTAGATTCTATTAGTTATTAGAAAATAATAGGAGAAGAAGCTTTAGGAGGAAAATAATATGAGTGTTTTGCCTAAGAGTTTAGATAAAGTTCTGGAGGAAGAAATATATATACGTGAGGATATTAATCAAGTACAGGATGCTTTAATAAGGCTAGATGTAAACGTATCAGAGACTTTTAAAAATTTTTATATTCAGTACGCAGGACCTTTTTGGGAAGAGTATGTACCATTTGAATTATTAGATATAGCAGAAGAAGAAAAAAATATGGAATCATACACACTCATTTCAAGAAATGAACATGGTTTTCCTAAGCAGTTTCTAGTTTTAAGCGAAATGTCAGCAAATGCTGTATTAGTGTTGGATACTGTAACAGATAAAGTTTATACAGTTAATTTTGAAGGTGGAGATGAACTACTTTTAAAAGGAGAGCTAGAGGAAACTTGGTCATCGTTTTTTGAATTCTTGAAAGCATATTTTAATTGTTAACTGTGGGTCAGTAAAAGATAATTCATAGATATTTAAAATATTGAATGGTAATATGAATTGAAGTGTATAAAATATTTCCATTTTTCAACCTGATATTAGTAGACTAACTGTGTCAGGTTGATTTTGTATGTATAGAAATTTTAAAAGTGAACAAAGGGTTTAATACTCTTTGTGAATAATTATCACACATAAATGAGTGGTGGTGGGCATGGTCAAGATAATATAGAATTTCTTAAAGAAAATGGTATGGAATATAATATTGAAAAAACTTATCCTAATGGGGTCAGGGTTGGTAATGTACCAGACCACAAGATTAAAGGGAAGCGAACAGGTACTGGTCAAGCATGGTTTCCTGAAAATTGGTCTAAAGAAGATATTGGGGAAGCTGGAGCATACGTAATGAATATGCCTGAACACAAGAATATTGCTGATGGTGTAGCAGTATTAGGTGATTACAATGGTGTTGGGATAAGCGTAATCAAAACAAAAGGAGAGATAGGAACGATTTTCCCAGATAGTATGTTACAACCGTAGTTATAAAGGGAGATGTTAACAATGTTTGAGTAGAAAGTTAGAGTAGTCTTAGGTGCACGAGCATTATTAGATGATAATGATCCGATAATTGAGCAAAAATGGGAAGGGCTAATTGTTTTACTTAGTGAAGATGAAAACTTGACTCTGAATATCATTGTGCCTAGATTAATTAAATAAGATGTGTGTTAGTGTCTTCAACCATGTACTCTGATATGCTTTAATCCAAAATGTTTTATGTATTTCACGTATTTTTATCAATAGTAATTGAGGTACATGCTCTTAAAAATTATCAAAAACCACATAACCAGCTTCATTTGCCTGGTAAATGTACGGTGAGTTCAGGCATTAAAAAAATAAGCCCTCACAATTTGTGGGGCTTTAACAATTAAATGTTCTGTTTTTCAATGTTATGAAAATCTGAAGTGTCGCATATGGACCAATTAATTATACCTGGACCAATCACAGGCTCAGAATAGATGATTTTCTTGTTTGAAACCTTTGCAAAGTATTCATTAGCCTCTTTTTGAGAATTAGCGACCACTGTATGGTGTACCCCATCTGTATAGATATCAAATGCTTCCATTTTCAATTCCTCCCAAGTTAAGAAACTTATTTTTCATTTTACAAAGCAGTATGGTCAATCTATCAGTATATTAAACAATCAAGAGAGACATTATTAAAAAAACTCCCGCAATGGTGAGAAATTACTTGAATATTTTTCTTATGATTTCCCAGCAGCACGGATAGTGGTACCCTTTTTGGCTCGTTCATCAACTATCCTTTTCTTTACAGCATCACCATCGTTCCATATTTTTAAAAGTTGATATATGCTTGATTTAAAGAGTTTGATGCTACATCGTAAAGGGAAAGTTAATTTATAGATAAGTAGTCAGGAGGCTAATCGATGGTAAACAGACAAGATATTTTTGATTATGTTAAAGAAAAATATGATGTTAGCCCGGATTATCCATGGAGGAAATTCTCAAACTTTGCTGCTTTAAGGCATAAGGATAATAAAAAATGGTTTGGCTTAATCATGGATATTACAGAAGATAAGTTAGGAATAAAAGGCGATAATCAAATTGATGTATTAAATGTGAAAGCCAGAAAAGAATTTATAGGTTCATTAAGAGAAAATGAGAATATCTTTCCTGCATATCACATGGATAAAAATAATTGGGTTAGTATTGTGTTGGATTATACAAAAGATGTAGATGATATCAGGGATTTAATTGCAGAAAGCTATGAATTGACAATTAAATAATGTCATCTCACCTTTGACAGCGAAAACCGCCAAAAACGCTGTGGATGTAACGTTTTTGGCGGTTTTAAATTGCTACAAAACAGCGTACTATTTTCTTTGTCAGTTTGTTTTAAATATTTGTTTTGAGCTACGATTTCAAAGCCGAATGCATCATGATATTTATTCACAGTGAAGGCTGTTGTATGTGTAAAGATAAAGTTTTATTATTAATGACTTTTCGTAAGCACTCATCCTAAGGCAACAATGAAATAGAAAGACATCTGATATTTAGAGATTATTTAAGGATTCATAAGGGAGAAGCAATTAAATATAACGTATTTAAAGAACAATTAGCACAGAAGTATCAAAATACAAATGAATATAGTAAGAAAAAAGAAGTTGTGTGAGACAACTGGAGCAAAGAGCTCTGGAATGGCATAAAAAAGAGAAAAGATAAATCAATGGATATTCGAGGGGGATTTTAACTAAGTACAGAACGCATAATTTTGTAAATAATACCCTGCTTGAAAATTTTGAAAGTAATATTTGTTTTTCTAGAATATATAGAATTCATTAAATACCCCTTTGCTAACAATGTCGTTAGCAGAGGGGATTATGTGTTAATAATGATTCAATAACTCGATGACTTGTGGAGAGCTTGATAAGATATTTTTGTTTTCTAAATTAATTCAAGTTCTCAACAGCGTAATCTGCCTCTTCCTGAGTAAATTTTTCTCCATACTCAGAAGTTAATTGATCCCTGATTGCTTCAGAAGACATGTCCATATCTTGATAACTTCTGGCTGATTCCAGTGCGTTCTCATTCCAATCTGCTTCTATGTTATCAATTGCGTACTGAGCTGCTTCTTCTGGGAATTGGTCGCCATAATCAGAAGTAAGCTGGTCAAAAATACCATCCTTAGACATATTCATTAAATCAGAATAGTTTTCTGCTGAATTTAATGCAGCTTTGTATTCGGAAGGAACATCATCATCTGTTTTGGTTTCTTCTTCATTTTCAGCAGCGTCCTCTTCAATATCATCTGAAGCATATGCTTCTTCTGGTTGTTTTGAATCTGTATTTTCTTCTTCAGTTGTACTATCATCATTTGAATCATTTTCATTAGCTGAATTGTTTTCGTTTTCTGTTTGAATGGATTCTGTCTCGTTATCTGCAGTAGTATCCTCATCTAGATTAGATCCAATTGCTCCTATAACTAAGACAACGATAATCCAAAACCACCATCTTTTAAAAATAGACTTTTTCTCTTTCTTTTCCACAGTAAACTGCCCTTTATTTAATAGAATATGACTATTTATATATTTAGGATAAATCATATTACATTAGAAAGTCTAGGTAAAATTTAGAAAAACCTAGAAATTATTTCTTCCATTAGAAATGAAAATAGAGTTCATATTTAGTTTATATTCAGTTTTTTTTACTAAGAAAGATTCAATATACTTATAAACTTTCCCGGTAAATCCAGACACAAACTGTTCAAAAAATCAATACAATTCAAAAAAGAAGTATGCTACACTATCAGTAAAGATAGTTACTTCTCCAAAAAGAGATGTAGCTATATATTTTAACACTATTTGTGAATAACTTCACAATATTATTTTTGTTACAATATGTGAAATGATTCACAATACCTCGGAGGGTTGTATTATGAAAAGAAAGCTTGTAATGATTGGAAATGGGATGGCTGGAGTCAGGTGTATAGAGGAAATTATAAAAAGAGATAAAGACACTTTTGATATTACAATTATAGGGGATGAACCTTATCCAAATTACAACCGGATCATGCTTTCACATGTTTTACAGGGAGAAACAGAGGCCGATGAGATTAAAATAAATGATTGGCCATGGTATGAAGAGAATGATATTACCTTGTTTACCGGTGAAAAAGTAACGGAAATGCAGCCGAAAGAGAAGGTAATTAAAACAGATAAAGATAGTGAGATTTCTTATGATGAATTAATTATCGCAACAGGTTCCAGTGCATTTATTTTACCAGTGCCGGGGAGCGAACTGGAAGGTGTCATCGGCTTTCGAAATATTCAGGATACTGAATATATGGTGGACGTATCCAAGCAATATAAGAAAGCAGTTGTTATCGGCGGAGGGCTCCTTGGCTTAGAAGCAGCCAGAGGATTAATGGATAGGGGAATGCAGGTGCAAGTTGTCCACTTGATGCCGTGGTTGATGGAACAGCAGTTAGATAACTCTGCAGCAAAGATGCTGAAGAAAGATTTGGAAGCGCAGGGAATGGAATTTTTAATGGAAAAAATGACAACGGAAATTTACGGAGAAGAACGTGTGGAAGGTATTACTTTTTCAGATGGTACTTCTACAGAATGTGATCTGGTTGTCATGGCGGTTGGAATCAGCCCGAATATAGGTTTAGCAAAACAGGCTGGTTTGGATGTTAATCGGGGAATCATTGTGAATGATCATATGCAGACTTCTGTTTCTTCTGTTTATGCAGTAGGTGAATGTACAGAACATAACGGGGTCACGTATGGACTGGTTGAACCACTTTATGAGCAGGCAGTTGAACTTGCAAAATATATAACGGGCGAGAAAGCAGCAGGGTACCGAGGCAGTATTTTATCTACGCAATTAAAGGTTGCGGGATGTGATCTATTTTCTGGAGGGAAAATGGAAGAAGATGAAAATACCGATGCGATTATTGTACAGGATCAGTTTGCTGGTGTGTATAAGAAAGTGCTTGTTTCTGATAACAAAGTGGTTGGTGTGGTCCTTTATGGGGATGCTTCAGATGGAACGCGGCTGTTCAGTATGCTGAAGAAGGAAACAGATATCAGTGAATTTACAAGTGCAGCGGTGCTGCAAAAAGCAGGAGAAGACGCCGTCGATGAGATGATTGCTGATATGAGTCCGGATGAGACAGTCTGCGGATGTAATGGGGTTACAAAAGGAACGATTGTTCAAGCTATCTTGGAACAGGATTTAAAATCATTTGAGGAAGTAAAGACGTGTACAAAGGCAGGTGCTTCTTGCGGGAAATGTAAGGGCGTTGTTGAAGGGATTTTATCTCATACATTGGGAGACAGCTTTGATCCGGCTGCGGTGAAAACAGGAATGTGTGGATGTACAACATTAACACGGGATGAAGTTGTTGCGGAGATAAAGGAGAAAGGTTTGCAATCGCCTCGAGAAGTACGTAATGTACTTGGATTTGCAAATGAAGAAGGCTGTCATGTCTGCCGGCCGGCTCTCAATTATTATATGCGAATGATCAGACCGGAAGAATACGAAGATGACAAAGCTTCCCGCTTCGTCAATGAACGAATGAACGGAAATATTCAAAATAACGGTACGTTCTCTGTGGTTCCACGGATGTATGGCGGTACTACAACAGGAGATGACTTGATCCGGCTTGGCGAAGTTGCGAATAAATATAATGTGCCTTTAGTAAAAATCACCGGTGCAAGCAGAGTTGGTTTATACGGGGTGAAAAAAGAAGATGTACCGCAAGTATGGGAAGATCTCGGTATGCGCTCCGGATATGCTTACTCTAAATCACTCCGAAATGTAAAATCTTGTGTCGGGGCGCAGTTTTGCCGCTTCGGAACCCAAGACTCTTTAGGACTGGGTATTCGCCTTGAGAAAGAATTGGAGATGGTGGATACACCGCATAAGATGAAAATGGGCGTATCAGGCTGTCCTCGTAACTGTGCAGAGGTACTAACGAAAGATTTTGGGGTTGTCTGTGTGGAGAATGGATTTCAGCTTTACTTTGGAGGAAATGGCGGTACAGAAGTCCGTGAATGTGATTCCTTTACAACGGTGAAGACGGAAGAAGAAGTCATTACAATGGCAACAGCTTATATGCAATATTATCGGGAAACAGGTATTTATAATGAGCGAACTGCACCGTGGGTTGACCGGATTGGTGCGGAGAATATCAAATTAGTGCTTTTAAATGAAAAACAGAATGCGGAATTGGTCGAACGTTTCCATCATGCAAAAAATACGTATGATGAAGCGTGGAGCAGCACGCTTAAAAGTTTAAAAGAAAAAGAAATGTATGAAATTGTGAAAAAGTGAATACTAACGTAATCATTCTTGCGATAAAGAGGAGGTTGTATCATGGAAGCAAATAAAGAAAAAATAAAAATCATCAAACTGGAAGATTTACCAAAGCAAATCGGGAAGGAAGTCCATGTAAACGGCGCATCGATTGCCCTTTTTCATCTAAGTAATGGAGAGGTACAGGCGATTGGAAGCAGATGCCCGCATGCAGGAGGTCCTTTAGCGGAAGGGATTGTTTCTGGGGAATTTGTTTTTTGTCCGCTGCATAATCGGAAAATTTCACTGGTTACCGGGGAAGTGCAAGAGCCGGATGATGGTTGTGTCACAACGTATGAAACAGAAGTTATTGACGGTTATGTACACATCGTGGTGTAGCTTATGGAAACGCAAAAAGGATTTATTTCATTTGTCGGTGCCGGTCCTGGAGATACAGGACTGGTAACAAAAAAAGGGATGCAGCGTATAAACGAGGCGGATGTCATTTTATATGACCGCCTCGCTAATCCAAGGCTCTTGCGTGATGCAAAAGATTCCTGCGTGTTTATCTATTGCGGGAAGCTGCCGGAAAGACATACGATGCGACAGGAGAAAATTAATCAGCTGCTTGTGCAGTATGCAAGGAAAGGCTATCATGTTGTCCGTTTAAAAGGAGGCGATCCTGCTGTGTTTGGCAGAGTCGGTGAAGAAGCGGAGGAACTTGCGGCGCATCATCTGACGTTTGAAATTATTCCAGGCATCACGTCCAGTATTGCAGCAGCAGCCTATGCCGGCATTCCTGTGACGCATCGGGATTACAGTACCAGTTTGACCCTTCGAACAGGGCATACTTGTCAAAGTAATGCTGCGTTGCATGAGGACGGACAGCTTCTGGGGGATACAGTTGCCTATTATATGGGCATGAAGAAAATGCTGACGAATTGCAAGGAATTAATCCGTCAGGGAAAGCCGGCTGATACAAAAGTGGCGATTATCCAATGGGGAACGTTAGGAAAACAAAAAGTAGTGGAGGGGACGTTGGAAACCATTCAAACCAGTATTGAAAAAGAGCATATCAAGAGTCCGGCGATGATGATTGTTGGTAATGTCGTAGGACTGAGAGAGAAACTTACCTGGTTTGATAACAAAACGTTCAGCGGAAGAAAGATTTTGATTGCCAATGCCACAGGAAATTCCTTTGCTTTGGAAGACTATTTTACAGAACGTGGAGCAGAAGCGTATTCCTTTCCCATTCTGAAACAAAATGTGCACACATTCACAAAGCAAGCGTTCCAAACCATAATGGCTGCAGGTCGTCTAATGTTTACGAACGCTGCCAGTGTAGATGTATTCTTTCGACAATGCAAACAAGCGCATTATGATATTCGTGATTTGCCGCGGAGTATCGCATATCAGACGGAAGAGGCAAGAAAAGCATTGGCTGCAAGAGGGATTGTGGCAGAACGTGCACAGGATAGTGATGCGCCTGCAATCGTGCTTGGATCACAAACAGATGCACGTCACGAGCAGGATTGCTATCCAACGCATGAATGGCTGGTGGATGAACGCTTTGATGACATTCATACACGAATGCTGTCTGAAGATGATTGGGAAACGGTTCTTTTTCCGAATAAAGCAGCTGTGGCAAGTTTTATCCAAGAGTTGCAGAAGCGTGATATGGAGCATTTATTGGATCTCCAATTTGCTTATATTGGAGAGAGTGTAAAGGAATATGCGATAGAGCAAGGATTCTGTCATGTTGATGAAGCGGTTCAAGCGGAATTGAAACGAATCAATTGGAGGGATGAACATGTTTGATGCCGTAGTCTATATTGGTCATGGAAGCCGTCGTGAAGAAGGGAATACACAGTTCAAGCGTTTTATAGCATCCGTGATGGAAGAAGTCGACGTGCCGACGCAGGAAATAGCATTTTTGGAATTAACCAATCCAACGATTGCGGAAACACTTGAAAAATTAATAGCGAAAGGAGCAAAACGGTTTTTAATTGTTCCAGTGCTTCTTTTTTCAGCACTGCATCATAAATTGGATATTCCGGAAGAGGTAGCCGCGGTGCAGAAGAAATATCCTTTTATATCGTTTAAAATGACAAATCCTTTTGGGACACATCCTTATATGGTGGACCTGGCAGTAAAACGGATTCAAGCAAAAAATCATGAGCCGGGAACAGCCATTTTGCTTGTCGGCCGAGGAAGCAGCCATATTGAACCGATTCAAGGGTTGCAACAGATTGGAAGAAAAATCGAACAAAGACTGGATATTCCTGTGTACACTGCTTTTCTCAAACTTGGAAAACCAAGTATGGAAGAAGCATTGGCATTTCTTCCCTATCGATATAAAAAAGTCTATGTGATGCCGTATTTGTTATTTACAGGTTTGCTGCTGGAAAAAATAAAACAGATGGTTTTCACTTCTAAGAATACATTTGCAATCTGTCAAAATTTAGAATTTGATCCGTTGATGAAAAAAACGTTGATCAAGCGAATGGAGGAAGCACGTGATGGAGAAGCTGTATCCGGTAATGGTAAACCTGGAACAAAAAAAGGTAGTGATCGTCGGAGGTGGGGAAATAGCTCTGCGTAAAGCAAAAGGACTGGCAGGTACAGGAGCTAAAATAACGGTTATTAGCCCGGGAATACGAGAGGAATTATTTAAGCTCCATGATGTGATATGGAAAAAGAAAAAATTTGAAGAAAAAGATTTAAAGGGAGCACATCTCATCTTTGCAGCTACAGATAACCAACTGGTGAATGCATTTGTTTGCCAATGTGCTGCGGATAATCAGTGGGTCAATGACACAAGCGAAAGCAAACGGTCTGATTTTATCACTCCGGCAGTGGTCAGACAGGAAGAATTCATCGTGGCCATTTCTACATCGGGTGCAAGTCCTGCACTTGCTAAGGCATTGAAAGAAGAGCTGGAAGAACGGTATGACAGCCGGATAGGAAATACGGTAGAAATGTATGCAAAAAGGAGGTACAAAAAATGATGGAGACCATAACCACTTTCAGTAATACGGCTGTTGCCAAGGTGAAACAATTGAATCAGAGTAAGAGTAAATACCTTATGCTGACCATGCTGGCAGGATTTTTTGTTGGACTTGGTATTATTTTGATTTTTACAATCGGTGGTATGCTTGGGCCGACTGGTTTTGCCGGCACATCGATTGTGATGGGCGTATCCTTTGGAATAGCGTTGAGTTTAGTTATTATGGCTGGATCGGATTTATTTACAGGAAATAATATGATTATGACGATTGGTTTGTTAACGAAACAGACAAAGATAGTCGATGTGCTGCGCATTTGGGTATTCAGTTATTTTGGAAACTTTGCAGGAGCGATTCTGGTTGCAGGTTTGTTTTTTTATTCAGGTTTGGCAACGGGAGGAACGGCTGATTTCATTATTTCTTCCGCAGGAGCAAAGATGAATGGACCTTTTATGGAGCTGTTTGTCCGCGGTATCCTATGTAATATTCTTGTCTGTCTGGCGGTCTGGTGTTCTGTGAAACTGAAAGATGAAACGGCAAAGCTTATCATGATTTTCTGGTGTTTATTTGCCTTTATCACTTCCGGATTCGAACATAGCGTGGCTAATATGACGTTGCTTTCCACTGCTTTAATGATTCCCCATCCGGAGACCATTTCGTTTGCAGGTATGGCAGCAAACTTGATTCCAGTATCACTAGGGAATATTGTCGGCGGAGCAGTTTTCATTGGGGCTGCTTATTGGTATGGTATTACAGAGAAAACATCAAATATGCAGTCATCTGTGGAAAAGAAATGGAAGAAAGAAGCATAGCTGAAGGGAAAAAGGTATGGGGCTGTTTTCAGGAAGTGTATGATATTTTTTGGCAGTTGAGAAATTTTCCTATATCTACGTTTCCGGCAGGAAGGAGGGAAGTGTTGTAGAATGTATGACAAAAATCAACAATCATTTCATGGAATAAAAGAACATAACCTATCCGTTGTTTAAAATAGGTTATGTTCTTTTATTGATTCAACGAAGCTTTTTTAATTGGAAAAAGAAGTGTATCCATTATTTCTAACATAGGAGATAAACGTCTCCGTCAACTGCTTTTTTTCATTATTTTTAGCAGTCATTCCTACAAATTGAAGTTCTCCATTAAATGGATAACCCATTGGAACCGCAGCAATGGATTTTGCCTGCAAATGCGGATCATTTCGCAGCATTAGATCAGAAACAATGCTAAAGCCTAATCCTTCAGATACGGAGCGAAATAAGACGCTTGGATTTTTCGTCGTAAATAATATATTTAGTGGACCCCGCTGTGCTTCAAATTTTTCAATATTTACGTTATAAAATTCCCGGTCAAATAAAATAAAAGGTGTATCCTGGATATCTTCTAAGCTTACAGATTCCTGAAATGCAAGTTTAGAATGAATGGGTACAATCGCTTTAAAGCTGCTGGATAAAAATAAGGAATAGACTTCCATATCAGAACTTGTTTCATGCTTATCCATTAAAGAAAATAGGCCGATATCTATTTCTTTTGTTTGTACAAGATGAAAAATCTCATTATTCTCCGCTTCCATAATTTGGACATCAATTTGCGGGTAATCTTTTCTAAAAAGTGAAAGAGCTTGCGGAATAACTGTCATAAATAAGGATGGCGTCGTGGCAATCTTTAATGTTCCTCGTAATGTTGCGGATAAGGAATTGACAGTTTGTCTTAATTTTGATTCGGATTCCAAGATTTCTAATATAAATGGAATAAGCTTGTTGCCATTTTCCGTCGGTAACGTACCGCTTCTTGACCGGGTAAACAGCTTATGTCCTAACTCATTTTCCAGATTTGCAATCGATTGGCTTAGAGCAGATTGACTGATATGAAGCGCCTCAGATGCATGTGTAATAGATTTATATTCTACGACAGCTTTAATATAATGTAATTGTTCAAAATTCAATATTACCACCCTTTGTATAAGTATAGCTAATGTAAACATCATTAATTCTAATTATACAGTAATATTACTGATGTGTATAATATATTTATACTGTTTTTAGAAAGGGCTGTTTATGATGTCAGAGAAACTCTGGACAAAGGATTTTATATCAATTACACTAGTGAATTTTCTTATGTATATTATTCACTATTCTCTTATTGCTACGATTACGGTATTTACCATAGAAGAGTACAAGGCAAGTGAAGGAATGGGCGGTTTAGCTGCCGGTATTTTTATTATCGGTATGTTGGTCGGACGTCTCTATTCCGGGAAGTATATTGATCAATGGCAACCGAAATATATTTTAATGATTGGGTTGATTGTTTCCATTGCAACGATATCGTTATATTTCACTATTCATAGCTTAGTGATTCTAATGATTGTGCGCTTTTTACATGGGATTGCATTTGGTATTTCATCTACCTCCACCGGAGCGATTGCTTCCAAAATTGTTCCTGAGCCTCGTAAGGGGGAAGGAATTGGCTATTATGCATTGAGTACAACGTTAGCATCTGCCATTGGACCATTTGCAGGTATTTTTATTAATCAGCACCTAGGATTTGAAATGAATTTTACTTTCTGTCTGGTGATTATTACATTGGCTTTTCTAATTGGATTGACTACGAAAAAAATCAAAATGGACTCTCTTTCAAAACAAGCGGATCAAAGGCAGCCTGGAGACGTAAAAGGACTGGATAAATACTTACAAAAAGAAGCATTACCAATTGCTTTAGTTGTGGTGTTTGTAGGGTTTGCCTTTGCAAGTGTCCTTTCATTTTTGACAGCTTATGCTCAAGAAATCAATCTTGTTTCAGCTGCAAGTTTCTTCTTTATGGTTTATGCAGTAAGTACGTTGGTGTCACGTCCCTTTACAGGGAAAATATTTGACCGTTTTGGAGAAAACAAAATCATGTATCCATCCTTTCTTTGTTTTGTTATTGGCTTGTTGTTATTAGCAATAACAACAAATAGTTTCATGCTTTTATTAGCAGCTGTTTTTATCGGTCTGGGATATGGAACAATCATACCAAGTTCCCAAGCTATTGCTGTTAAATCTGCTCCCAAGGAAAAAATTGGATTAGCAACATCTACTTTTTATATGTTTACAGACTTAGGAGCGGGCATTGCACCTACTTTGCTGGGTATGTTGATTCCCGTCTTAGGATATCGTAATCTTTATATAGCAATGGGTGTCTTAGTTGTTGGTATTAGCATCTTGTACTATTTTATGCACGGGAAAAAAGCAAACAGGGGGAGAACCGCAAACCAAGTAACAAACAACGAAGAAAGTCTGGTCAATTAAAAATAATAATTTTGGTGTGGAATCTTCATTTTTATAGACCTTTTCATCATTTAGAAAAAATGATGAGAAGGTCTTTTTAGATTATTGTTATATCAGAGACAACGATTCTCATTGAAATGGAAGACTTAAGATTGTTTCACATAGTGAGTCGAATATAATTTCTCCATATGCGGATTGCCGGTTTTGGAAAATCGTAATGTCTTTTTTGGGCCTTTTCCCCATGATTTATAGACTGTGAAAGAAGGTTTTAACTGCTGCTCTTTGCCATATTTTTTTAAGGTCTGCAGAAAATAATTCAATTTTCCCAAATTGAGAGAAATAACCTTTTCCAAATCGGGAATTCGTTTAAAACGCCAATCCTCTACTTGTTTCTTCGACAATTTATCCATTTTCATCAAAATATCAATTGGGCTGACATAACCTTTCTCGGTAAGTAGCTCCGTGGCGTGTTTGTATATATTTTTCTCTAGTTGTTCTTTGTTCATTTAAAATCTTCCTTATTGTATCTTTTTTGATTATATAATATGATTTTATCAAAACATTGTTCGAAATGGTGAGATTTTATATGATAATGTTATTGAAGTTTTAGTAAAGAGAAAGAACATGGTCTTTTTTACTAAAAAAACAGGCGTTGATAATAGAATAATTCAACTATAGATCCTGTTTCTATATCATTTCTCCCAATTGTGGCAATTCCATGGTAAATCTGCAACAACTCTTCTGTTCTCGAAACAAATTTGAAATGAGAATGTAAGTTTACAAAAGGGTTTTAAAAGGAATAATGTAGATAATAGCATGACCTATGTTTAAAAGTTATTAAAATAAATTTTATTTCGATGGAGGGTGTGTATCATGAAAGGAATTATTCTGGCTGGAGGAAGTGGAACACGTCTGTCTCCGAGTACGGATAGTATGAATAAGCACCTGCTGCCCGTTTATGATAAGCCGATGATTTATTATCCGCTATCTGTTTTGATGCTTGGCGGTATTAAAGAAGTGATGATTATTAGTACTCCGGAAGATATGGCTCGTTTTGAGGTTCTGTTAGGAGATGGATCTTCTTTAGGTATTCAAATTACCTATAAAGAACAGGCTGAGCCAAAAGGGATTCCGGAGGCATTTATTCTGGCGGAAGATTTTATTGGCAAAGATGATGTAACGCTGATTCTTGCGGATAATATTTTCTATGGTCAGGGCTTTACCACGTTATTGCGAAATGCCATTAAAAACCATAAACATGCAACAGTTTTCGGCTACCGGGTGAAAGATCCGGAACGTTTCGGAGTGGTTGAATTTGATCATCATCAAAAAGCGATTTCCATCGAAGAAAAGCCGGACGATCCGAAGTCCGATTTTGCGGTGACAGGTTTGTATATCTATGATTCCAGAGCAGTACAGATTGCTAAAAAGCTCAAACCTTCCGATCGTGGTGAATTAGAAATCACCGATTTGAATAAAGCCTATTTAAAATGGAACCAGCTGCATGTGGAACTTTTAGGCAGAGGTTTTGCCTGGATGGATACAGGAACACAGGAGTCCTTGTTTGATGCGGCAGAATTTATTAAAACAACACAGCAGCGTCAAGGGTTTAAAATTGCTTGCCTTGAAGAAATTGCTTTTTATTTAGGTTATATATCACGAGATGTACTGTATGAAAAAGGGAAATCGATGGAAAAAACCGATTATGGTCAATACTTAATGGAAATTGCCAATCGGAAACATAGCCAGCAATACTGGGATTCGATTGATCATCATCCGATGTTGGGACTGGTGGAAAATGAGTAAAGCTATTTTAATTACAGGGGGAGCCGGTTTTATCGGCTCGAATTTCATCCAATATTTTCAGAAGCAATATCCTGAACAGCAGTTGATTAATGTGGATAAGCTGACCTATGCTGGTTCTTTAAGCAATGTAACCGAAGTGGAACAACATAAGAATTATCATTTTATTCATGGTGATATTGCAGATATGAAAACAGTGACAGCGATATTTGCAGACTATGATATTGAAGGCGTCATTCATTTTGCGGCAGAGTCTCATGTAGATCGCTCTATTCAAGATGCCAGCCCATTTATTGATACAAATATCGTGGGTACGCTGAATCTTCTGCAGGCAGCAAGGTCTGATTGGGAGGAAAAAGGAGAGTTGTCTGAGCGCAGGTTTCATCACATTTCAACCGATGAAATCTATGGCTCTTTAGGTGAGTCTGGTAAGTTTACAGAAGAGACACCCTATGATCCAAGGAATCCGTACAGTGCATCGAAAGCCGGTGCAAACTTTTTAGTGAAAAGTTTTGGCCATACGTATGGGATGAATGTGATTATTTCTTCTTGTTCGAATAATTATGGTCCCCGGCAGCATGAAGAGAAATTGCTGCCGACGATTATCCGGCAGGCTTTGGCAAAAGAGAAGATACCTATTTACGGAGATGGGAAGAACATTCGTGATTGGCTGTTTGTCGAGGATCATTGTAAAGCCATTGATTTGATTTATCATCAGGGTAAAACGTTGGAGACTTATAACGTCGGTGGTAATAATGAACAAGAAAATATCCTTATTACGCATACCGTTTGCCGGCTACTGGATGAGCAGAGACCTGATTTACTGCAAACTTATGGATTGCAGCACTTTTCCGATTTGATTACGTTTGTGGAAGATCGGAAAGGGCATGATAAGCGATATGCTATTGATGCAAGTAAAATTCAAAACGAGCTGGGTTGGCAACCGGAAGTAGATTTAGAGAATGGGCTGAGAAAAACAGTGGAATGGTATTTGCAAAAATGGAAAACCAACGTCCCGACTTAATTTCTGTTGTCGTCCCGGTATATGGCTGCGAACGCTGCCTTGTCGAGCTCGCCAATCGCATTATTCAAACAATCCAGTCCATTCCTGCAGATTATGAAATCATTATGGTAAATGATGCGAGCCCGGATCATGCCTGGGGAGCAATACTTCAACTTCATCAGAAAGACAAAAAAATTAAGGGAATAAATCTTTCCCGTAATTTTGGTCAGCACCATGCTATCACTGCCGGGCTTGATTTTACAGCCGGGGATTGGGTGGTCGTGATGGATTGTGACCTGCAAGACCGCCCGGAAGAAATTGCCTCGCTGTATGAGCGGGCACAGGACGGGTATGATGTTGTCTTTGCACAGCGTGTGGAGAGGCAGGACAAAAATTTCAAGAAATGGTCATCTAAAGGTTTCTATAAGGTTTATGATTATTTTACCGGAAAGAAAACAGATGCATCTATTGCCAATTTTAGTATTTCCCGGAAAAAAGTTGTAGAAAGCTTCCGGAAACTACGGGAGCAAAACCGCTACTTTCCTTTTTTTATTCAATGGATGGGATACAAGCAGACAAAAATAGAAGTGCAACATGACGCCAGAAAAGAAGGAAAGTCATCTTATCAGCTGAAAAAGCTATTCGCTTTGGCAACAGATGCGATTGTGTCTCAATCGAATAAACCGTTGCGGCTTTCGATTGGGGTAGGTTTTCTGATGGCATTAGTGTCTTTGGTCTATGCACTATACTTGTTTTCCCGTTATTTCTTTTTGGATGAGACTGTTCAAGGCTGGACCAGTGTCATGGTGTCGATTTTCTTTATCGGCGGTTTATTATTTTTCCAATTAGGTATTATCGGTCTTTATCTCGGGAAGATTTTTAATGAAACAAAAAACAGGCCAATTTATTTAATTAAAGATATAAAAGGAACAATGTATGATGAGAGAGAGGAAGAAGATCATGAGTGAATATTTAAAGCCAACCCCTTGGGACAGCCGTAATTTTCCGCTTGAAACATTTCAATTAACCGAGTACAGTGAAGCGGCATTCGAAGCGACGGCAGGTGTTGAGGGGCATTTTACGGTGAAAGTAGACCCGCTTGCAGATAAAGCCTTGCTGCAAAAATACGGTTTTTATTATGCTGATACATTAATGGAACCGTATTGCTATCGTGATAAGTTTTTAGAAGCTGCAGCAGGAGATGTCACCTTTCATGAGAATTACGATGCGGACGACATATTAACAATTGCAGAAGAAGCATTTCAAGGTGGAAGGTATCACCGAGATTTTCAAGTTCCCAATGAATTAGCTGATTTACGTTATCGGAATTGGGTAAAGGACTTGATTGATCAGAAGTTGATTCTTGCTTATAAGCAGGATGGGCAGGTAAAAGGTTTCTTCGCTTATCAGGAAGAAAATGTGCTGCTTTTAGCGATGCATAAAGATATCCGCGGGCAAGGATTTGCCAGACCTTTTACAGCAGCTTGTGTGAAAGAACAGTTTGAACGAACTGGAAAAGAAGAGCTGATTACATCTATTTCCCCCAGCAACCCGGCATCATTGAATGTCTTTATCGGTTTAGGCTTCCGATTACGGGCGGGGAAGGATATTTATCATAAAGTAAATGGTTCCTTCTAGTCCTCGTGTAAAAATAGTTGGCTTTTAGATAATAGAAATAAAAACATATCAAGCGATGTTAGGGGGAGGAATTTTGGGTTATTTTTATATTGCCGGAACCGTCCTGTTTACAGTCTACGGACAATTAATTATTAAGTGGACAATGGATCGGCAAGGGGAACTGCCGGACGGCTTACTCGATAAATTTATGTTTCTGTTTCAGCTCGTCTGGAACCCTTGGATACTTTCCGGATTTATTGCGGCTTTTTTAGCGGCATTAAGCTGGATGGCAGCTATGACAAAATTTGATATCAGTTATGCTTATCCATTCATGAGTCTTTCTTTTATACTTGTTTTTATTATGTCGGTTCTTTTATTTGGAGAGCCAATCAGTACACAGAAAATCGTCGGCTTTGCTTTTGTCGTGATAGGTATTCTGATAATGAGGTGATACCATGATACCATTTAATATACCATGTTATATAGGAGAAGAAGATACAGCAATACGTGATGCTATCGAAAAAAAGAAATTATCAGGAAACGGTACTTACGGAGAAAAATGTATACAATGGCTGGAAGAAAAGATGCATGTCCAAAAAGCCATGCTTACCCCGTCTTGTACAGCAGCTCTGGAAATGGCAGCGCTGCTCACAGAGGTAGGAGAAGGAGATGAAGTGATTATGCCTTCTTACACCTTTGTTTCGACAGCAAATGCATTTGCCTTGCGGGGCGCGAAAATTGTCTTTGTCGATGTCGAACCGGAGACAATGAACGTTGACCCGGAACAAATTGCAGCAGCAATAACAGAAAAGACAAAAGTGGTTGTGGTTGTTCATTATGCTGGAGTTTCCTGTGATATGGACAGTATTATGGAGCTTGCTGAAAAACATCGTCTATGGGTTGTGGAAGATGCAGCGCAGGGATTAATGAGTTTTTATAAAGGCAAGGCCTTGGGAACAATTGGACATCTGGGAACAATCAGTTTCCATGAAACAAAAAATTATGTTTGCGGGGAAGGAGGGGCATTATATATTAATGATCCTTCTTTCGTCGAGCGTGCAGAAATGATTCAAGAAAAGGGGACAGACCGTTCTCAATTTATTCGCGGAGAAGTGGATAAGTACTCATGGAGAGATATTGGTTCATCGTATCTGCTCAGCGAACTGAATGCAGCTTATCTTTCTGTACAGCTGGAGCATGCGAAAGAAATAAATGAAAATCGTCTTGGAACGTGGGAGATGTATCAAGAGGGGCTGGCTCATCTTGCTGATGCAGGAGAAATAGAGCTTCCTTTTATCCCGGAAAATCGAGCGTTCAATGGACATATTTTCTTTATTAAAACGAGGAATTTGGAAGTTCGGGGACAGTTAATTCAATATTTAAAGCAGCGTGACATTGTAACGGCAACACATTATGTTCCACTGCATTCATCTGTCGCAGGTAAACAATGCGGCGTCTTCTCAGGGGAAGATAGATATACAACGATAGAAAGTGAACGTTTAGTACGACTACCACTTTACTATGGAATAAGTAAAGGGGATGTGGAATATGTCATTCAAAGCATTCAGCAATTTTATGCACAATAAATGGATATGGGTGGGCTGCCTGGTTTTGCTTGCTTACTTATCTCCTTATGTGATTTACGGTGAAGATGTACATATTAGAGTCCATGATAACATGGACTCTAATATTGTCTGGTATAAAGTACTCGCAGAAAGCGGGTCTATTTTTACGTTAACAGATGTGCCGTTGCCGTATGCGATTGACGGGCTGCCAAGAAGTGCTTTACCATCTGCGTTCGATGCGGCTCTTTGGCTGTATGTTTTATTTGAACCAATAACAGCTTATACCATCAGTCAGGCTATTATGCGGTTTGCAGCATTCTTTGGGATGTATTTATTATTAACTCGCTTTGTTGTAAAAAAAGAGACAACACCTTGGATAACGGTTGGTGTTTCTCTTGCTTTTGCCATGCTTCCTTACTGGCCGTCCGGTGTCCTTTCCATCGCTGGAATACCATTGGCGCTGTATGTTTTTTTAATGATTCGAAAATATAGAACAGAAGCACCGAAGCATACGTGGATACTGCTGTGTCTGATTCCATTTTTTGCAAACTTTGTCATCAGTTTTGTTTTCTTTATGGCGATCATTGGTTTACTGTGGTTGATTGACTGGATACGTACAAAAAAATGGAATGGTCCTTTTTTTGCAGCGATTGCCATTATGGCAGCCATCTTTGTGATGAAGGATTATTTATTGATTACATCGATGTTTTTTGATGATAGCTTTACTTCTCATCGGGAGGAACTGGAGTTAAGCGGTAATACCTTTGAACGGAGCTATGAATTAGCCTGGGAGAACTTTTTATATGGGCATACGCATGATGAAGCAGTGCAGGCTTATATTATTATTCCGGTTATTTTATTAGCTGTTTTGCTCGCTCTATTTAAAAACAGGCAACCAAAATGGTTGTTTAGTTTGTTTTTGATTAATTTAGCTTTATCCTTTTGGTATGCTTTCTGGTACTGGGAAGGCTGGCATCCGCTGAAAGAGAATATTTCTGTATTAAATACATTCAATTTTGCACGGATTCATTTTATGGATCCACCGATTTGGTATATAGCGTTCGCACTCGCTTTATTGATTCTTTGGCAATGGAGAAAAATCGGGAAAGTGCTTGTTGCTGTACTGATTCTTTGGCAAAGTCTGTTGCTATTCGGGCAGGCGGAAGAGTTCAAATACCGGGAAGTAAACACACCAACCTTTAAAGAGTTTTATTCAGAGGACTTGTTTACATCTATTCAAGAGTATATTGGTGAAGATCCAAGTGATTACCGCGTGGTCAGTATTGGATTACATCCGGCCATCGCTCAATTTAATGGTTTTTACACGTTGGATACGTATAACAATAGTTTTCCATTGGATTATAAGCATGATTTCCGTGAAGTCATTGCTGGTGAGTTAGATAAGAGCCCCAAATTACAAAACTATTTTGATACGTGGGGTGGAAGACTGTACATGTATGTTGCCGAACATGGAAAAAATTATATGTATACAAAGGACAAAAATGAACCAATTAAAGATTTGGCCATTGATACAGACGCTCTAAAGGACTTGGGAGGAGACTATATTTTATCAGCTGTCCCAATTGAAAATGCAGATGATATCGGTCTGACTCTGGAAGAAACCTTTACAGACCCGGATTCTCCTTGGGAAATTTATTTATATTCTGTTTTGTAATTGGAATGTAATATTACGACTGGATGCACTTGTGTGACAGGCTTTAAAGAGGAATTCCCCCTGTTAAGATACAAAAATGTAATATTTCTATAATCTCTTTGCAATCTGTAGATGTTACACTGCATTAGAAATTTATTTTGTGTTAAATTTATCCTATGATTCACAAAGCTGCATAATAGCTAAGGGACGAATGTCCTTTTACAGAGAGAGAGCTATGTAGTAGTGATGCAGGAACAGGGGGAATAGAATTGAAGAAATCATTTTTGCTAGCGATAGTAATGATAGTTGGTTTCATGAGTTCAAGTATTATACCAGTTCAAGCAGAAACTGCTGATGATCTTGAAGAAATTCGCGATCAGCGTTCAGACGTTAAAACAGAATTATCTGATTCTGAACAACAAGTTGCTTCCGTGTTAGAAGAGTTGGAGCAGTTAAAGAGTGAGATTGCAAGCAAAGAAAATGAATTAGAAGAGAAGCAGCAGGATATTGATGAGACAGATCAACAGATTGATGCTTTATTAGACGATATTGTTGTTTTAGAAGACGAAATGGAAGAGCTTGAAGAGAAGATAGAGGAACGTTTTGAGATATTACAAGATCGGATGGTAGCTGTGCAGCAATCCGGCGGAGACATCAATTATCTGGAAGTTCTCTTCGGTGCACAGAGCTTTGAAGACTTTATTTCACGCGCCAATGCAGTGAATAAAATAGCTGATTCCGATGCGAAATTAATTGAGCAGCAAGAAACGGACATCGCTTCTTTAGAAGACAAGCAGAAAGAAGAAACTGAGAAAATGAGTGCTTTGAATGATTTAAAAGATGATCAAAGCACAGCAAAAGAAAATATGGAAGTTGCACTTGCTGACAGCAATGCTCAAAAAGATGACCTGGAAACAAAGCAATCTGATTTAGAAGCGCTTGTAGAAGATCTGGAAATCACAGATTCACAATTAGCCTCTTTAGAAGCGGATACGCAAGCAGAATTGGCTGCTGCGGAAGAAAAAGCAAAAGAAGAGGAAGCAGCTAAGCTTGCAGCAGAGGAAGAAAAAGCTGCAGAAAAAGAAGAAGCAGAGAACGAGGAAGAAACGAAGATTCATCAGGAAAAAGAAACCAGTGTGGCATCTAAGACAATAACCAATGAACCGGAAGAAGAAGAGAAAGAAGAAAAAGAAGAAAAAGAAGAGGCTTCTGCCGAAAATAATACATCTGAGAAGAAAGAAGAACCTAAAGAAGAAACGAAAGATAACGATAAAGAAAAATCTTCTGAGCCAAAAGAACAATCAACCGAAAAAGAAGAAAAGAGCTCTAGTAAAGAAGAAGAAAGCTCTAATAAAGAAGAAAGTTCCGGAAAAACATTTACCGTTTCATCAACAGCTTATACAGCTGACTGTAGCGGATGTACCGGCCTTACAACAACTGGTTTTGATTTAAATAAAAACGCAGGTGCAAAAGTAATTGCGGTTGATTCAAGCGTTATTCCGCTTGGCAGTGTTGTAGAAGTAGAAGGCTATGGCGTAGCTGTAGCACGTGATACGGGCGGAGCAATTAACGGTAATAAAATTGATGTGTTTTATTCAGATGAATCGCAAGCACACAGTTGGGGAAGAAAAGACGTAAAAGTAACGATACTAAGATAATGAAAAGCATGTGTTCCGAATGTAGTTGGAACACATGCTTTTTTCTAAGATGAATGATTTTTGGCATGAAAAAAGTCTCAAAATGCAATTTTATCCATTTTGAGACTTTTTCTGTCTGGATTTTCTTGTTATGAAAAAGACATTTAGTTAATGACAATACTTTGAATAAAAGCAAAGTACCCCATGACAACAAAAACCAGAGAAGCCAGCCAAGAAAGAGCCGGATGTTTTTTTGTTTTAAATATATAGATACTGCCGGCGAGACAGGCAAGTGCTAAGGCAATAAAGAAGAAAACAGATCCTTCTAATGCTAAACCAATACGAACGCCATCCATGGTCCCGTTATAAAACATATTGAGTATGGGAGCGTAGCCGCTATGTTCGATTAGACTGTCCATATAAAGAGGTGGTGACTGCTCATTCATAATACCTGTCAGCAACAGGATAAATAGAATAATAAAGAACTCTACACGTATCCAAGGTCTTGCCTGGAAGCTTGCATCAGCCTGTAAACGCCGCTTCATCCAGATTCCATTAAAAATGGCATATACGAATAACGGAATGATAAATAATTGTTTTAAGAATAAACTTTGTCCATAAGAAACAAGTAAAGCTTCGTCATACTGTCTGAGATCAACGGTGAATTGTGCTAGTAAAATACCGCTGATGACAACAATAACAAAACAGGTTAGTGCAAAAGGGTGATACTTATTGATGAAACGCAGCCAATCTATATTTTTTGGTACAAACCAAGAGACCATTATCAATGTTCCAATCCAGGCACTTACTGTCAGCATATGCACACCGTGTATGAATACACCGAGAAATCCCTCAAAAGAACCGGCATGACTCGCCCAGCCAACACCAAATGCTGCAAAGCCGGTAAAAATCATTCCGACCCATGCTGTTTGTTTACTGCTTGAGTCTTTGACAGAGGCAATATAAACACTGAAAAGTATACAAATAATAAATAGAAATAACCACGCATTTCCAATTCGGAAGGATAATAAAACATCTTCAAATGCTGAGCCTAAGGAAGAGCGGCCAGCAATGTGGCTAATTAGCTGGATAAGAGGAACAAATGCAAACAAAGCAATCCCCCATACAGCTGCAAGCTGCAGATTGGAAGATATTTTAACCTTGATATGGGAAGTGGCAGGAAGCAATCGAATGAGAAAGCTCCCTGCTAAAAAGGCAAGACAAAGATATAAGAACGTTTCTGTAAAAATCGTTACAAAAAACATACATTATTTCTTCCTTTTGAGTAATACAATAGCAATGATAGCGACAATAGCGATAACCAGAACAGTAATCAGCAAGGTATTGGAGCTCGTATCATCTGCTGTTTCTTCCTGTACATCGCTTTCTTGGGCTGATTCACTTTCATTTGTCTGTTCATCGGTTGCATCTTCTCCATTTTCAGCAGCTTCCGTGTCTTCCTCTTCTTCCACTGCTGTTTCCTCTGCATCCACTTCAAATGAAATAGAATCTTCCATTGGATGACCATCTACGCCAATAATATCCCAGCTGAGGGTATATGTTCCATTTTCTAATGGCTCTGTGACATCCGCTGAAAATTCATCGTCATTGACGGTCTGATTGTCAAGCGCAATTTCTGTACCATCTTCAGCCTGCAACTCCATCACAGCACTATCTTCAATCACTGTTTCAAAATACAATGTTATATTGTCTAACGGCTCGGTGACCGTGGAACCTTCCTCTGGATCAGACGTATCGAGATGTGTATGAGCAAAGGCAGGGCTTGCACTGAATGCGAAAAGCAAGGCAGCGAATGCCAGTACTCCTGTAAATTTCTTCATCATTTTCCTCCTTTATCTAATGAATTCAGTATAATTTCTTCAGCCTTAAGCTTATAGGAGAATACTACTTGCGACAAGTTTCATGAAAATAAAAAAGTAACATTTCTTTGAACTATGAACAATTAATGACAATGGTTTTTCTGGGGAAAATAAAAGTATAGGATTTTTCTTTTGTATCCGTACCATTCGATATTCCACTAAAGGATAATGCTTAGAGTGTTCTAAGAAATCGAAATATGCGTCAGGACTTTCTTTAACGAATGTTCTGTTTTCTGGTAAACTGTATAATAGACTGATTTGGAGTCATATCCAATTTTGAAGGAGGCCATATAATGTGTAGTTTTCCCAATATAGAAGAAACAAAAACATTAATCAAAGATTTGGTGAACATACCAAGTCCAAGCGGCTATACAAAAGATGCGATTCAATTTATTGAAGAAAGACTATCAGCAAGTAACGTTCAAACCAAGCGAAATCGGAAAGGCGGTTTGATTGCAACGCTCCCAGGTAAAGATACTTCTAAACATCGTTTTTTGACAGCGCATGTAGACACATTAGGAGCCATTGTCAAAGAAATAAAAGCAGACGGCCGCCTGAAAATAC
Source organism: Oceanobacillus timonensis (assembly GCF_900166635.1). Lineage (NCBI taxonomy): Bacteria > Bacillati > Bacillota > Bacilli > Caryophanales > Bacillaceae > Oceanobacillus > Oceanobacillus timonensis. The sequence continues at coordinate 3,325,314 of NZ_LT800497.1, read as the reverse complement.
AGGTTATCGGAGGGTTTCCGCTTAATTATGTGGAAGGAGAATACTGTACCATTCACACGGTAGGCGGAGAAAAAATTACCGGTACGATTTTAATGCATCAGACAGCTGTTCATGTGTATCGAAAATCCGGCGAATTACAAAGAGATACAGAAAATATGGAAGTACGAGTGGATGAAGTGGTAAAAAACGAAGAAGACACCCGTCAATTGGGTATTGAAGTTGGCGATTTTATTTCCTTTGACCCCCGAGTAGAAATAACAGAATCCGGCTTTATTAAATCACGTCATTTAGATGATAAAGCAAGTGCAGCTATCTTGATCAAAGTAATTGAAAAACTTGCTGCAGATCAGACGGAATTGCCATATACAACGCATTTTCTTTTTTCCAATAACGAAGAAATCGGTTATGGCGGCAACTCCAATATCCCGCCGGAAACCGTCGAATACTTAGCAGTGGATATGGGGGCAATCGGAGACGGACAAAGAACCGATGAATATACGGTATCCATTTGTGTAAAGGATGCTTCTGGTCCGTACCATTACGGTCTTCGCAATCATCTCACAGAAATTGCAAAAGCAAACGACATCGAATATAAATTAGATATTTATCCTTATTATCAATCGGATGCATCAGCAGCGATTCATTCCGGACACGATGTGGTTCATGGACTGATTGGGCCGGGGATTGATGCTTCCCATGCGTTTGAACGCACACATGAATTATCTCTGAAACATACGGAGAATTTGGTTTATCATTATGTGCAGTCGGAAATGGTTGAGGAATAATGGAGTAGAGAATAAGACTGGGTACCTTACCTGGTCTTATTTTTTTGCGTGAAAAATAGACCTCTCTAAATAAAAGCTGTACGATTCAAAATAAAAAATAAAAGTACGTAAATCCCTTTGTACATAAGGTTTCACCACGAATATAAGCTGATTATTTTTAAATAACAAGTTGACTTTATATCGATTATGTTATATGGTTAGTTACATAAGTAATTAACCAATTAAGGGATGAGGCTAATGAAAAAAGAATTAGATGAAAACAAACCGATTTTCCTGCAGATAAAAGAACAAATTGAAGATTCGATTATCGATGGCTCATTGAATGGCGGCGAACGTGCACCTTCCACCAATGAATTTGCGAAATTTTATCAGATTAATCCAGCCACTGCCGGCAAGGGGATCAATGAGCTTGTCTCAGAAGGTATTTTGATTAAAAAACGGGGTGTGGGCATGTTTGTTACAGAGGAAGCAAAAGGGATTGTGATCGAAAAAAGAAAGCAGACATTTTATGAGAATTATTTACTCCCAATGAAAAGGGAATCGGAGAAATTGGAAATGGATAGACAGGAACTCATTAATATGCTTAATCGAGAGGATGAGGAACATGGAAATTAAAGTGAATCAATTAAGTAAAACCTATGGGGAAAGTCATGCTTTAGACCAGGTTTCCTTTACGCTGGAGGGGAATAAAATTTATGGACTGCTTGGGAGAAATGGTGCAGGTAAGACGACATTTATGGATATTCTAAGCGGTCAAACATTAGCGTCTTCAGGAGATATCACCATTGATGGAGAAAACCCATTTGAAAATCAGCGGCTGACAGAATCCATCTGTTTGATCAAAGAAGCGAATAATTTCAGTCCAGAGTTAAAGATAAAGCAAGTATTGAAGATTTTTGCTTATTTTTACCCAAGCTGGGACCAGGAAATGGCGGAAGAATTATTAGAGACGTTTCATTTGAAACAATCTGCAAAAGTAAAAACGTTATCGAAAGGAATGGAGTCTGCGTTAGGAATTACAGTCGGTTTGGCAAGCAGAGCACCTATTACTGTATTTGATGAGCCCTATATCGGTATGGATGCGCCTTCCCGTAAGCTGTTTTATGACATTTTATTGGATGATTATCAGGAAAATCCGCGGACAATTATTTTTTCTACGCATTTGATTGATGAAGTCAGTTTAATGTTTGAAGAAGTAATTATTCTAAGAGAAGGTTCTGTTATTCTTCAGGAAAGCTCAGAAGATTTGCGGGCAAAGACAGTTGCTGTTTCTGGACCAAAGGACAAGGTGAATGCTTATTTATCGGATAAGGATATTATCCAGCGTACGGATTTAGCAGGCAGCTCCATGGCATATGCTTTCGGCAGCAGGAAAGAAGCAGAAGAAGCCGGTCTGAAAGTGGAAGGTGTGCCAGTGCAGGAGCTGATGATTCATTTAACAGAGAAGAAGAAAGGGGCATAATCCATGAACAATCAAATAAAAGGCATGTTTTATTATTATACGGTTGATGTGGTTCGAACCGCTAAAATATTTTTTTCGATATTAATAGGTATCATCATTGCATCAGCTATTATTTGTTATTTATTATTGGGAGTCGATGAATTTAAAATGTATTTCGCCATCCCGTTTGCAACATACTTTAACGTTGGTATTGTCGGATTTCAATTAGTGAAAGGCAATGTTCCGTTCGGATTAAAAATGGGAGCGACCCGTAAAAATATGTATGTTATGCAGCTCTATTTTATGTTTGTATACTCCTTGGCGATAGCTTTTATTGGAAGCACCCTGCAGCAGATAACGGAATGGATATTTCAAGCGGCTGGTGTGACGAATTATATTTATGTTCATCCGGCAATGCTTTTGACAGATAACTGGATCATGCGAATTGTCGTGGATACCCTTGTTATGTTCTTGATTATGGCTGTATTGTATTTCATTGCATTATTATTTTACCGGACGGGATTAGCCGGTGGAGGAACTGTACTGGGAGTTCTAATGGTTGTTATCCTATATGGTGCTTTTGAAGGTTGGCTGGTTGATGCCGTTGTCAATCTGTTCTCTGATGTGACTATAATGACCTTTATAAGCATGTTTTTCATCGGTATCGTGTTTTACTTGATAGGTTTTCCGTTTATGCGGAAAATCACCATTATAAATAGACGTTAAAAAAATAGGAAGGGGCTGTTGCATAATCCATAATCGATTATGCAACAGCCCCTTTTCAAAGTTTTACATAATATTGTTAATCAACACCAAAATCAGTGATGGTTAAGCTATATCGTGGTATTAGACAACCGATAGGCAAACATTGTGTTAATTAGCCGATTCACCATAGATTTTGGAACATATTTATCCTTTAAAAGGTAATTATTTTAAATTAGGGTTTTCGGATTTTGCCTCATTAACTTGGGGTTTCCGAAAGCCACCAGCAATATCTGCCTGCTTAAATTCTTTAGAGTAGTGGACCTCTTGCGCGTCAGCAATGTCTCTCTTTTTTGCTGGCTGATATTGTATATTTCTCATGAATAACCATCCTTTCGATTAATGTTCGTTCTAATATATATTTTCCCGATTTAAATGAATTAAAACATCCTTGTTATCGACTGATATTTTCGCAACCTTTAACATTTTATCAATCCCTTTTTATAAAAAGTGCAAATTGAATAGTGTTCTTTCAATGAAGACATGTATTTAAAGAATAAATGTTTACCTACGTTGCTATTTAATTATTATAAGGCGCGATGCTTAAAATAAAGTCGTGAAACTTTACCCCTTTGGATTTTTATCTAAAAGGGGGTTTCTTATAGTAAAAGTAATATAAGGTTATACAGCAAACGATCCATTTGTCACCCATAATTTTTGGTGAGAGCCAACACGTATTTAAGGATTTTATAAGATAAATGTGATTGTAGTTTAAGGATGAAGGGATATAGTAAAGACAACATATGAAATAGGTAAAGGATGAGTTTATGATGAAACAACGTATTGATACTTTAGATTTTTTGCGAGGATTTGCTTTATTAGGCATCATATTTGCGAATATCACACTAATAATATTACCTTCCTCCCTTCAAACAGACTATTTTTGGAGCCAAATCTTAAATTATGCGGTATACGAGCGATTTTTTATTATCTTTTCTTTTTTATTTGGAATTGGTTTCTATATTTTCATGACACGAGCAGTAAATCGAGGTGATAAAAGTACTGCATTGTTTATAAAAAGATTGATTGTATTATCCATTTTTGGATTGATCCATCAATTTTTCCAATTAGGAGAAGCTTTGCTCCCTTATTCGATTTTCGGATTCATTCTTATTCCTTTTTACAGGTTTAAACCGAAAATTAACTTTATTATCGCTGTCATACTATTAATCCTTGCCGTATTTCTTGGCGGAAGTTATTTTATGATCTTGCCTATGTTTCTACTAGGTTTATGCATGGGGCAATGGGGGATTTTTGAAAATATTAGAGCATATCAAAAAGCATTTCGTATCGTGCAAATTTCATCTCTTTGTCTCTTGCCTGCAGTACTTTTTATTCAATATTTCTTAACGGAGGAAAATGGCCAAATCGATCTAGCTGGTGCCATTGCTGCGCCCTTTGTAAGTGCGTTCTATGTGACTACTTTAACACTCTTGCTCCGGCACAATATAATTCAAAAGTTATTAACACCTCTTAAGTATGTTGGAAGAATGGCGTTAACGAACTATCTCGTTCAAACCGCTCTGATTTTAACAGCTAGTGGTCTATTCGATTTAAAAGGTCATGTGCATCAAACAACATTAATGAACATAGCCATCGTAATTTTAATCATCCAAATGATATACAGCACTATTTGGTTTCAATATTTTAAGATTGGTCCCATGGAATTTATATGGAGAATAGCAACGTACGGAAAGCTGCCCAATCGTTATAAAATGAATGCTAATCATCCAAGATTACTCCAATAATGCGAAAAGGAGTGACTCAGGGGAGGAGGTGGTCTCAATGTAAAAAAACAGAGAGGTTTATAAGTGAGCACTTTATTATTCTCTGAAAGGGGTATCTGGATAACAACCAAATTTTTCAAGGAGGGAATTATATTGAAGAAGAAATGGTTAGCGGTAGTTCCTGCGGTTACAGTTGCGCTTGCAGGTGCACCCCATATTAATCAAACAGTAGATGCAGCTCCAGAAAATGAATCGGTTCAACAAGCAGAATCAGAAGTACCAGCAGGATATGAAGCAATATTAAATTGGCCGCCTGAACAACAGCCTACCGTCAAACATGGGAGCCAAAAAAGTTTTGAAGTCGAATTTATTCAAGTGATGTTAAATCACTTTGGGTTTGAAACAGAAGTGGATGGGGTTTTTGGTTCGCACACAGACCAACAAGTTCATCAATTGCAAGCTGAGAATGGATTAGTACAGGACGGAATTATCGGCGTTGGTACATGGGCTGTATTACTTGAAGAATATCAAGCGGAGTTGTTTACAGTAGAAACAGCGATTGCTTACGCAGAGAAAAACTTAGATAATGAGGATCTAGTGTTTAGCAGCAATGGTGAACTTCATAGAGACTTAGATGGAAAAGTATTTTATTCCTTGAAAGCACAAAGTCAAGATTTAATTGATAACGGAGGTACTGGCACGGTCGGATTCTATGATGTGTATCAAAATGGAGATGTTATAGAATCAAAGCCAAGATAAGCACAAAAAGGGTGGCTTGAGGGAACAAGTTTAGCAGGAGGGATAACTTATGACATCTAAAAAATCAGCATCTAAAGTAACTGCCGCTCTATTACTTACAGGTTCAGTTTTGGATAAGTCCCTCCTATACAGTATAATTTCATGCCCCATTACAGGTGTGTTAAATGGTTTGGGTTTTCTGACAATGCCTTTTGAACTGCTTTCTTTTTAGTGGATTTTTTCGGATTAGTTATTAAATAAAGATATTGGTAATGGATATATAAGGAATTTTAAAATATATGTTTTTACAAAAATCAGGTGCGTTTGTGACACGAAATGATTACATTTTTTGATAAAAAAGGTATAGTACTTCATAAAGAATGAATCCGTTTTGATTAATTTTTTTCAAAACGGTTTTTTCATGAAACATAAAATGTGGGGTAGCGAGATGTTTGTCATCAAAATTTATTTTAAACCAACTTCATAGGAGTATAAAATAGAACAGATAGTAACGTTGAACACGTTAATACCTGCTCGCTATTATTATATAAATAAGATAAGATTTTCTAAAATACCATATAATTCATCTTTACTAGCATGAATTAATCATTCGTGTTAAAATTTGATTAGTTAATCAAAAAGTAATTCAGTTATAAATATATCCAGAGGAGAATATAAACGATGCAAAATGAAACCGTACTTGGTTTAACAAAACTTGATAAAGGGATTATTATTATAGGCGGTCCGCTTCTTGGAGCGATTATTGGCTGGTTTATCCAAATTATTTCGAGCTGGCTGATCAAGATTCCTTTTGTGCCGTTTGGCCCGTTCTTTGAATGGATTGTATCCTGGAATAGCTCTTGGGTATCGATTATTGGAGTAATCGTCGGTTTGATTGCCGGAATCCTTTTTGCACTGTATGCGTTTAGTGAATCATTAAAAATGACGATTACCGATCAAGAAGTTACAATGAAAAGGAATGATAAAGAAGTAAATTTGCAAAAAAGAGATATTTCCGCCATTTATATGGATAGAAAAGAGATTGTTGTTTTAGGTCAAAAAGGCGAGGAACGGTATCGTTCGCAAACGGATGTAAAGCAGCCGAAAATAGAAGCTGCTTTTTTGGAACATCGGTTTCCATGGAAAAATCAAGATCCTCACCATGCAGAATATCAGCGCTGGGTTCCGGATCAACCTGATTTCCCTGATTCTGTTAACAGGCTGCTTGCTGCGAGAGAACAGGCGCTGAAGGAAGAGGATGAAAAAGAAGCCATGATATTGCGAAAAGACATAGCAGCCGAGGGAGCTATTATCCGTGATGAGGACAAACGGCAGTATGTAAGGATGATAAGAGGGTGATACGAAGTGACGAAAGAAAAAACATTTATCTCAGAAGCGCGGAGAGAACAAATTTTAAAGGCAACCATTGACGTATTGAATGATATTGGCTATGTAAAATTAAGTCTTGCTAAAATAGCAAAACATGCAAAAATTAGCACTGGGTTAATTTCCTATCATTTTGCGGATAAAGAAGAGTTGATTCACCATACGTTAAATTACTTAATTGGGGCACAGCTGGAATTTATTGATGACTGGGTAAAGCGGGAGACAGATATTTATCAACAGCTGCTTGGTTACATAAAAGCCACCCTCACGTATCAATATGAATATGTTAAAAATAATGTAGCACTGGTTGAAATTATTTTTAATGCCCGGACAGAAGATAATATCCCGTACTACAAATTAAATGAAGGAGAAGAGGATCCGCTTTATCTGCGATTAGAATCTATTTTATCTGAGGGGCAGGAGCAGAAAGTATTTTCATCTGATTTCCAGCCAAAAGCGACAGCTATCCTTATTAATGGCGCAGCAAATGAAAGCATGCTGCTGCAAAGTGACAGTTTTGATAACCAAAATTATCAGCAGGAATTAATCAAAATGGTAACGAAAATAGTTCAATAAAAGAAGAGCCTCCGCATTTTTGCAAGGCTCTTCTTTTATTGAACTTCTTAGATAACATACAGATAAATACATAAGAAGTGGCCGAGGCTTCCCAACAGGATAAAAATATGGAATATTTCATGGTAACCGAAATAACGGGAACGCAAGAATTCCGGTTTCAGCCAGTAAATCACTGCACCGATGGTATAAAGGATTCCCCCAGCGATTAAGTAGACCATTCCTCCAGTGCCGATAACTGGAGCAAGTGCCCCGCTATAGAAAACAGCTATCCATCCCATTAATACATAGAGCAGCGTGGAAAGCCATCTGGGGGAATGGAACCAGATTAATTTAAAAAGAACACCGAGAACCGCAAGGACGGTAACGACCCAAAACAGAACCCATCCAGTTGTTCCTTGCAGCGCAATCAGGCATAGCGGGATATATGTACCAGCAATTAATACATAAATCATGGCATGGTCCATTCTTCTGAAAAAAGCAATCGTTTTGGGACCTGCGATGACAGAATGGTAAACTGTTGAAGCGGTATATAACAAAATTAAACTAATGCCAAATGCAGCCACAGCACCAACATCTAAAGGTACACCAACCCGGGCTGCTTTGACAACAAGTAATATTAATCCAGCAATAGATAAAACAATTCCGATAAAGTGAGTAAAAGCATTCATTGGTTCACGTATAAATTTATGCAACTATTAACCTCTCCGATCTGTTATGTAGTTTTCAATACTATGTAATAAATATATACCTATTTCATGAAGTAGTCAACATTTGAATTTTGTATGATTATGTCTATAATGATACGTAGATATGTTAATTGATTCCATTCCCGCTTCTTTTATTAACAAATAATCCTATTAAAGAAGAAAGGAAAGACATGTTATGGATATAAAAAAACAATTAGAAGGTCTTCATTTAGAAAACCAATTAAAACCAGAAGAAATACCTGACTTAGATTTATATATGGACCAGGTCATTCAACTGTTTGAAAACAAATATGCTTCTTCCAAACGTTATGAGGAAGATAAGGTATTAACGAAAACGATGATAAATAATTATGCAAAAGCTAAATTATTTTTCCCAATAGAAAATAAAAAGTACTCGAAAGATCATCTTTTTCTAATCAGTATGATTTATCAAATGAAAAGTGTTTTATCGATTAAAGATATCGGGAAAACATTCGCAAAGGCTAATCAGCGTATAGCGGATGAAGATTTTGATTTGGAGAAATTTTACGCTAATTATATGTATTTAATGGATAAAAATGTGGCTGGTTTTGAAGAATATATAGCGGAGCAGGAAAAAATATTCGAGACGGAATTAGATAAAGATATTGTCAATGATACATACTTACAACAAGTATTACTCATTACGAGCTTGACAGGGATGAGTAATTTTTACCGACGAGCAGCAGAAAAGCTGGTTGATCAATTAAAATGGAAAGGGGAGCAAGAAGAATGAAATTAAGTATTTTAGACCAATCTCCATTATTTGCAGATGCCGATGCAAAGCAGGCGCTGGAGGCCAGTATGGAATTAGCAGTCTTGGCGGACCAGTCCGGATATGAACGTTATTGGGTCGCGGAGCATCATGGGATGCAAGGATTAGCCAGTCCTGCACCGGATATATTACTGGGGATTATTGGCAGCAAAACCGAAAATATTCGAATTGGTTCGGGTGCGGTGCTATTACCTAATTATCGTCCCTATAATATTGCGGAACGTTACCGGATGCTTGCTACTCTATATCCAGGACGGGTAGACTTAGGACTTGGCAGAGCACCGGGCGGTTCAGCAGAAGCTTCGATTGCACTTGCAGGGAACTTTTTAGAAAAGGTGAAAGAAATGCCTGCGTATATGGACGAATTACTTCATTTTCTTCAAGATGATTTTTCGCCGGAACATCTTTATTCACGGGTGACAGCTGCACCAGTACCGCCTGTTCAGCCTGAACCTTGGCTTCTGGGAACCAGCGAGCGTAGTGCAAAACTTGCGGCAACAAAGAAATTACCTTATGTTTTTGGGCATTTTATGGGTGCTGATAATGGTCCGGAAATTGTAGCCAGTTATAAAAGACAAACGGAGAATCTGCCCACTATCGTTGCTGTATCTGTTCTTTGCGCTGCAACTGAACAGGAAGCGCTGGAATTGGCAGAAGAAGCAAAACGCAAAAGGGAAGAGCAGGACCCTTCTCCACAGGCAGATCCGGAAGAGCAATCGAAAATTGCAGATAAACAAATCATTGGGGATAAAGCTCTTGTTCAAGAAAAACTTACGGCACTGCAAGAAGCCTATCAATGTGATGAAATCATGGTTCTTACAATGGCGCCTACCTATGAAGCAAGAGCATTTTCTTATCGCCAATTAGCAGAAATAATGAATCAAACAAAGTAGAAAACATATGGATGGAAATAGGAAATTTATTTTTTAAAAGAAAATCATAGACTGCAGCATGAAAGAATATATTCTAATTAAATAGGACAAGCGTAAATGGAGGATATTATGGGACAATGGGTTACAACCATGATGGAGCAATTTGGTTATCTGGGTATTTTCCTAATGATGACATTGGAGAACTTATTTCCGCCGATACCATCTGAGATTATTCTTCCTTTTGGAGGATTTATGACCACTTACAGCGTCTTAACCTATTTGGGGGTATTAGCTGCATCTACACTGGGAGCGCTTATTGGAGCCATGCTTTTGTACTGTGCAGGGATGTTACTGGATATCGCTTGGCTTGAGAAAATGATTGATCGATACGGTAAAGTACTGCGTTTAAAAAGAGCCGATATTTATAAGGCGGATGCATGGTTTGAAAAATATGGCTATTGGACCGTTTTCTTTTGCAGAATGGTTCCGCTTTTAAGAAGTTTAATCTCTATCCCCGCTGGGATGGCAAGAATGAATTTTGGTATATTTATTTTGTTAACAGCTGTCGGTTCTATTATTTGGAATAGCATTCTTATTGGTGTCGGTGCAGTTCTGGGGAATAATTGGTATCGTGTTGCAGCGTTTATGGATGTTTATTCAAATTTTGTCTATGTTTTTATTATGGTTGGAATTTTGTTTTTCTGCATTTGGTATATAAAAAAACGGAAGAAAGAGAATCTGTAGGAGGCTAAAAAAGTCCTTTTGCAGATTTTTTTATTTATTCATTGACAAAGGAACGTACGTTTGGTTAACTGTATTTAGACCTTCATCATAGTAAGTCCTCGACTAAACAAAAGGATGTGTTTCCATGATTCACTCTTGGAAAATAAAGGAATTCCCTTCTCGAATTGGCGAAAATGGAGAAGTGTATCGAAATTCCATTCCAAAAAAAGAATTTCATCAGCTGATGGATTTAAAAATTGATGTTGCCTTTAAAAAATTATTCGGGGATGAAAGATATAAGAAGATAACAATCGCCTTCTTGAACGCATTTTTTATACAATCCAAACGAGCGCCAATTAAAGATATGACATTTCAAGAAGAAAAGATGACAGGAAGTGAACTGCCTCATTTGAGCTTGGTTGTAGAAACAGAAAATAAAGAATCCATTTATGTAGAAATACTTTTTCCGGATCAGGATGCTCCTGAAAATCAGTCCTTCTATTTCTGGTCTGATGTATACCGCCGGCAATTTGCAACAAGTTCTGCGTTCGGTGAATATGATGGAGTTATTACAATCAGCATCATGCATTTTGAGATATTTCATGAAAGTGATAAATATCATTCTATATTTCGGTTAACGGACAAAGAAGAACCGATGATGCTAACTAATTTGCAGGAAAGCCATTTTATTGAAGTTCCGAAATTGATCCACCGTTGGAATGAAGGCAGCTTGAACTGGAAAGAAGACGCTTTAACTGGATGGTTACTATTACTGGCGGTCGTTGACAGCACAAAGCATTATTTTCATCTGAATATGTATCAAGCATTAGAAAAAATAGCAGCAACAGATAAGCATATGGCAGCGGCTATGAAAGCATGGAGCGATATCAGCTGTATAGATGAAAATCAACTGATTTATAAAGATAGACAGAAGCAGATAATAGAACAGCAATTTTTAAAAGAGATCGAAATAACCGAAGAAAAAAGAAAAGTTGTTCAGGAAAGAACGGAACAGTTAGAACAGAAGTATCAGCAGATAAAAAAACAATATGAACAGCAAAAATTAGAACTCGTGGAAGAAAAAGAGAAAAGAATGGAAGCAGAATAAAATGCAGCACTTGCTAACCGTGACGCAGCCAAAGTAATTATGCGTTATGGAAAAATAGTTGCTCGTAATTTATTGAAGCAGGGAATGGATTATTTGTCGGTAAAAAATATTACAGGAATGTCTGATAAGGAATTGGCTGCGCTGCAGGAAGAAGTAGAAGAGAAATAAAGGTGACATGGCTGCAAATAGTAAAAAAAGGGGCTGGCTGTACAGGCAGTAAATGGATGTTGCAACCAGCCCAATCTTAAAAGCTCGAAACACGGGATTACTGTTTTTTTAGGCGGGAGTTCTTCCCTTTTGGTTCGAGTTGTTCAAATTCCATTGTATAGTGGTCTTCAATAATTTCGACAATAGAAATTAATTCATAAATCGCAACCAGCTCTATCGGCAATTTTTCCGCTTCACTCATTTGTGCTGTTTTTAACGTCTCCTGAAATATCTGATGTAATTGCTCACGTCTATCTTCCCATTCATTTTTATTAAATTCGATTTTATCTGCCAATACATTAGCAAAATAACATACAGTATCAAATACATGTTTTTGCTTCTCCACTTCCCATTCCATTTTAACCGCAGGCTGTTCTGCTATATTCGTTACGTGATATTGAATCATACGGAGATGATGAAGCTGATGCCTGAATTGTTTTAATTCATCTTCATGTTTTTCTAAGACGTGATGGTACTTTAAATCTTTCTTCTGATAGAGTGAAAGTAATGTCGCACTTTCAAGCTCCTTGTAGATATTTCCCACCTTTTCATTCATACCAAAATCCAACGGTGTTTTTGCAAAAATTAATTCATAATAACAGCGTTTCATATGATTACTTAATTGTGTACGGATAGATGTCATTTTTTTATAAAGGGAGCGATAGTAATTTGGCGGAAAAACGAACATATTAACTAGTGTAGAAACAGACAGCCCAATTGTTGTTGTTGCCAGCCGAATAAGAAAACTGATAAAATAACTATCTTCAACAATTTCAATCATTGCAATGGCTGTTAACGTTGCAACCAGTAATCCGGCGTGAAGACGCAGCCGGAAACAGGTGAAAATCGTTAATATAGCAGCAAGCATATAAGTAAGTGGTGAATTACCAAATAGAGCAAGAAATATAACTGCATAGGCTGCACCGATTGCTGAAGCTGGAAAACGGACAAGCCCTTTTTTTATAGAGTCTGTTACGGTTGGTTCAATCGTAACAATGGCAGTAATCACAGCAAACGTCGGCGGGAAATTCAACCACTTACAAATAAGCGCCGTGAAAAAGACAGCAATCCCCGTTTTGATAACTCTATTTCCAATAATCGTTTGAACTTTCACGTCCATCCCTACTTTTTATGTTAATCATCTATGTTTGCTATATTTTCTTCCGTTACAATATGTATTGTATCATATCTGTATAAAGAGAATGAAATAAGGAAAATAATATTTGGTAAATTTGTCTTGGGGTGGCACTACAAAAATACTAGAATAAAAAACATTGCCATACCAGGGATTAAGACATACTTTATGACGAAGTTTAACGATTATTGTCGTTAATGAAATATAAATGTAACATTTCTATAATATGCATGACATTTTCTTATGTTAAGATTTACAAAGTTACAAATTAGAAGAAATGAAAATAATATAAATAAATAATCGCAAATGTACGGTGCCAGCTAAATACATAGATAAAATATTTGCGGTGTAAAATTCGAAAGCGGGGAATATAAGTTGAAAAAGACAGTAGTGACATTAACTGCGGCTTCCGTAGTAGGCTTGAGCAGTGTTTTTTTTGCGGGGCCGGTAAAAGCAGAATCAGTTGAAGAATTGGAAACGGAACAATCTCAGGTACAGGACGATCGTGATTCTGTACAATCTAATCTATCAGATGCAGAAAATGAAGTAGCAGATGTTTTAGTAGAATTACAAGATTTACAAACAGAAATTGACGATTTAAATGCTGCTCTTGAAAAAAATGAGCAAAAATTAGATGAAACAGAAGAAGGTATTTCGACAAGAGAAGATGAAGTTAGTGAACTGAAAGAAGAGATTGAAGAATTAGAGGAAGCAATCGACAAACGAACAGATATTTTAAAAGAACGTGCAGTAGCTTTGCAACAAAATGGCGGAGATATCAGCTATCTTGAAGTAGTATTCGGAGCACAGGATTTTAGTGATTTTGTCAGCCGTGTTTCTGCAGTAAACAAGATTTCTGATTCTGATTTAGCTTTGCTGGAACAACAAGAAGAAGATAAAAACGATGTTGCTGAAAAACAAGAATCCGTTGAGTCAAAACTTGATGAATTAAACCAATTACAAACAGATTTAACAGGTATTAATAATACGATTACTGATCAAAAAGATGCTGCTGAGGATAAAGAAACTTCTTTAAAAGATAAAGAAGGTGAGTTAACAGCACTTATTGATGATTTAGAAATTAAAGATTCCCGTTTAGCTGCTATCGAGCAGGATGTAGCTGATCGTCTGGAAGTAGCAACTGCTCCAGCACCGGAAACATTGGTAGCAAGTGCGAGCGTCGGTTCTGAGGAAGATAACAGCGATGAAGAAGCCGAAGCTGAAGAAGAAGCTGCAAGTGATTCTGAAGACGAAGCAAATGAACCGGAACAAGAAGAAACTGCTTCAAACGGTGCGCAAGAAGATACATCTTCAAATACAGAAAGCAGTAATAACAGTGACTCTTCTGATACAGAGGAATCAAGCTCTGATAACAATGAATCAAGTTCAAATAGTGAATCTAGCGAATCCGACGATTCAAGTAATTCAAGCGATTCAAGCAGCTCTAGTAATTCTAGCGGTACAAGCAATACGAGTGGATCTAGCAATTCAAGCGGTTCAAGTAGTTCTGGCGGCTCTAGCAACTCTGATGATAGTACAAGCGGATCCAGTGGTTCGAACAATAATGACTCCGGTAATTCAGGTAGCACCGGCGGATCAGAAGGGTCAAATAATTCTGGTCAAGGTGATAACGGCAATGGTTCAGGAGGAAATACAGGTTCTGGAATCAGCGGAGTAATTAGCGCTGCACAGAGTCAAACATATCAAAACACATATGTTTGGGGAGGAAAAAGCCCTAGCTCCGGTTTTGATTGCTCCGGATTTGTTTCTTGGGCATTTGCGCAGGCAGGATATTCTATCCCGTCTTACACTGGTGCATTGGTGAGTACAGGTACGTCTGTTTCTGAGAGTGATATGCAAAAAGGAGATTTAGTCTTCTTTAATACAAATGGTACGAATGGCCATGTCGGTATTTATCTTGGCGGCGGGAAATTCATTGGTTCTCAAAGCAGTACCGGTGTTGCTGTTGCAGATATGAACAGCGGTTACTGGGCTGATAACTTCAGCGGAACAGTACGTCGTGTACAATAATAACTCTATCAAAAAGGCCTTACATGAAGAAATACTTCGTGTGAGGTCTTTTTTTGTGCAAAAAATCGCCCTTTTTTTATAAAGTTTCCATTTCTCACGATAAAATTAATATAGTTTACCATATCAGCTAATGGGAATAGTAGTATATATCCCATTTTTGCAGCAAATAAACATAGAAAGGATGGATGTATGAGAAAAAAGAATAAAAGCTTCTTAAATCCGGTTTTCTTTATATCAGCATCTGTGGTTTTAGCTTTGGTTGTTGTCGGTGCTGTTAACCCAACCGGGTTTCAAAGCGTAGCAACAAGACTATTTGGTTTCACAACACATAATTTCGGGTGGCTATATCTTATAGCTGTCTTTGTATTTGTCGTATTTTTGATTGGGATATGCATTAGTAAATACGGGAAAATAAAGTTAGGTAGTAAAAATTCAAAACCTGAATTTGGTTTTTTCCCTTGGATTGGAATGCTGTTTTCTACAGGTTTCGGATCCGGCCTTGTGTTCTGGGGAGTAGCAGAACCAATGAGTCATTTTTTTGATACGCCATTTCCGGGTCTGGAACCGCAAACAGAAGAAGCTGCAAGAGTAGCAATGGGATACGCTTTTTTTAATTGGGGCATTAGCCAGTGGGCTGTTTTTGCATTAGTTGGACTAGTTATCGCCTATTTACAATTTCGAAAAGGAAAAGACGGTTTAATTTCCACAGCTGTTAAACCGGTTGTTGGTAATAATCCAGTAACAACTACTTCTATTAATTCACTTGCAGTTATTGCTACGGTTATGGGTGTAGCTACTTCACTAGGGTTAGGAATTATGCAAATGAGTGGTGGTTTATCCTCTGTCTTTGAGCTGCCTGATGGTGTTTGGATGCAAGTTTCCATTGCTTTGGCAATGCTGCTTATATATCTGCTTTCGTCTGTCAGCGGTTTAAATCGCGGGATGAAATGGCTTAGTTCGATTAATTTATCTTTTTGTCTTATCCTGCTTGTTTTTGTATTTGTCACAGGACCAACTGTATTTGTCTTAGAATCGTTTGTTTTAGGTTTGGGTGATTACTTCACCAACTTTGTAGCGTATAGCTTGCGTTTAACACCGTATACAGGAGATGATTGGGTAGTAGACTGGACTATTTTCTATTGGGCGTGGGCGATTTCTTGGTCACCATTTGTTGGTGCATTTGTAGCCCGTGTATCCAGGGGACGCACCATACGCCAGTATATTTTTGGTGTTCTGGTAGCATCTCCTGCTATTGCTTGTGTATGGATTGCTGTTTTTGGCGGCACCAGCTTATATAGTGATTTAAATAATGGAACAATGATTGCGGAAGCAGTGGACCATGATTTAGCGGTAGCATTATTTGAAACATTTGGTACTTTACCGCTTAGTACCATTACTTCTTTCATGGCAATTGTTCTGATTTTTACTTTTCTTGTAACTTCAGCGGACTCTGCAACTTATATCTTAGGAAGTATGACTTCCAAGGGGAGCATGAATCCGACGCTGATTACAAAATTCATCTGGGGCGGTTTGATTACTGCGATTGCAGTTGTATTATTAGTCGCCGGCGGATTAGAAGCATTACAGACGGCCTCTCTTACATCTGCATTGCCGTTTGTGGTTATTATTATAATTTTGATGATTTCTTTTATAAAGATGTTGCAAAGAGACGAAAAAGACAGGGTGAAAAATTAATAAGAGAAACCAGCAAATAAACCAGTATTTAAAATCAGCTGGCTTGTATGCTGGTTTCTCTTTTGTGTATGTTTCCATAGTCAAGTAGACATATAATACCTTTATCCATTATAATGAAGAGTAAGAGAGAAGGTGATTCGATGGGAAGGTAATATGGTGTTTTAAATATAATTATTCTGCAGCAATATCCATGGACCCTGCTCATTTGGATCATTTGCGTGCGGAAGAGCTTATAATATGATTTTATTTTTATAATTTCAGGAGGTGAAATCCTTGTGCGAATTTGCACAAGGATCTTAATTGGACATATCGATTATGATTAATTTACTTGCGGTTGCTGTTTTAATCGCATTAACTGCTTTTTTTGTTATGTCAGAGTTTGCTATTGTAAAAATTCGAAGTACACAACTGGAGCCACATATTGCAGCAGGGAAAAAATCAGCTGCTATGGCAAAAAACGTTGTCACGCATCTGGATGAGTATCTATCCGCTTGTCAATTAGGGATTACCATTACAGCACTTGGAATTGGACGTTTAGCAGAGCCGACATTTGAAAGAATGCTGCATCCGCTTTTGGAAACTGTTCATATAGGACCGGGCTTTGTGACGACGCTCTCTATTATTATTTCCATTCTCATTGCTACATTCTTGCATGTTGTTATTGGAGAACTTGCTCCTAAAACATTAGCAATTCAAAAAGCAGAGAAGGTCACGTTAATGACAGCAAGACCTTTAACGTGGTTTTATCGACTAATGTTTCCATTTATCTGGTTTTTAAATGGATCAGCTAGGTTATTAACGAAAGCAATCGGTTTAAAACCAATGAGTGGACATGAAGAGACGCATACAGAAGAAGAGTTGCGTTTAATTTTGGCTGACAGCTACAAAAGTGGTGAAATCAACCAATCTGAAATGATGTATGTAAACAATATTTTTGACTTTGACGAACGGGTAGCCAGAGAAATTATGACGCCAAGAACAGAAATGATTTATTTTTCTCTGGAGGATAGTTTTGAGGAAAATATGGAGATCATTCGTGAAGGACAATTTACACGTTATCCTGTTGCCGATGAAGATAAGGACAATATTGTCGGGTTAGTCAATTTAAAAGAGGTATTTACCGGGAAATTAAATAATGATGAACCTGCGACGATTGAAGATTATATCCGGCCAATCATCCATATTTCTGAAGCAACACCAATTCGACAACTTCTCTTAAGAATGCAAAAAGACCGTATTCACATGGCAATTGTGAATGATGAATATGGTGGTACGGCAGGGTTGGTTACTGTCGAGGATATATTAGAAGAAATTGTTGGGGATATCCGTGATGAGTTTGATGAAGACGAAGTACCTGATTTTGAAACCATCGATGATACGACTTATTTGGTAGCTGGCAGAGTCAGTTTAGATGATATCAATCAAAAATTAGACATTCATTTGGAAGACGATGAAGTAGATACGATAGGCGGATGGTTCTTCACACACAACCTTGAAGCCGAAGTAGGAACCGTGATGGAATTTGAGGGGTATACATTTATGCTTGCTGAAAAAGATGGATATCAAATAAAAAGAGTGAAAATCACGAAGGCCTCGTCGGAAGAACCGTCTGAACAAGAATAGATAGGAAGAACAAAAAAGGAAAGCGATTCGACCGCTTCCTTTTTTTGTGTGTAAAAATGTATATTGTCTTTCTTTTTAGATTCAAAAGTTTAATCTCCTTCTATTTCGGTTACATATTAAATAGATATCGATTTGGAGGAGGCTTACCATGAAAAATATACAAGATGTTGTAAAAGAATTAGAAAATGTAAGAGGTACTGGAGCAAATAAAATATTTACGATGTACTTGAATACTGATTTAAGCGATCCAGATCAGCAAAGTGGAGAGTGGAAAATTCATCTGAAGAATGGATTAAATAATTTTGAGCATTATTTAAAAGAAGCAGATGACCAAGAAGAACTTAAAAATTACCAAAAAGTGAAAAAGTACGTAAAAGATTTTATAGGGGAAATAGAAAGAAATCTGATGCGCGGAGTTATTATCATTGCTTCTGCCGATGGGGAAGTATGGTTTGCTGAACGTGTCCAGATGCATTTGGAAAATGAATTTCAATGGCAAGAAACCCCTGTTTTAGAGCAATTAAAAGCTCTATCCGAAAAATATCCGCGGACAGGTATTATTCTTGTGCAGCAAAACCAGGTGAAATTAATTGATACGAATTTAAATCAAGTAAAAGATACAGCAGAATATGAATTAGATGTGGAAGAAGACACATGGAAAATAAAACAAGGCCCTCGTCAAGGAAGGTCTGCAACAGGACTCGGTTCAGGGAACTTACAAAAAGATTTGTTTAATGACCGCTATGAAGCCAATCAATACCGCTGGTATAAAAGCATTGCCCCAAAGCTGGATAAGCAGGCAAAAGACCGGGATTGGAAGCGAATCTTTATTGTTGGCGAAGCACCAGCTTCCAAAACAATAGAAACGGAAATGAATAAAGAAATAGAAGAGGTCATTTTAAAGAATATGCTGGATCATGAAGAAAGTAAGATTTTAGAAACGGTGCTTGATTAACAGCGAACCCCAAGCGTGCTATTTTTAGAAGAAGACAATTAAAAACCGAACTGTTTCTCCCGCTCATCTATCCGATGAAAGGGGAAAACAGTTCGGTTTTTCCGGAAGAATATAAAATAGAAATGATATTTATCATGTCATTAATCAGGCATGTTCCTCCAATTATTCAACAGGTTCCAAGTACCCGGCGTTTACATAACCGGTGACATCTTCATAAGCGACTTCTATCCACTCATACTCATCTTGTTCCCCGATAACCTGAACGCTATCATTTGTACCCAAGGTTGCTAAAACTTGGCTGTCTGTACTGGGATTGCTGTAGATATTTAATTGATCTGCTGTTACCTGATGATTCTCTCCATCTTCATTGTTCGTGTCTTCTTCGGAGTCTTCCGCTTCCTCCGTATCTTCTGACTCTTCATCAGATTCAGAAGCGTTTGTTGTTTCATCATCTGCATCTGTTTCCTCTGCTTCATCATCGTTTTCCGTCGAGCTGACTGCTGCTGTTTCATTTTGATAATCAAAATCTGGATTGTTGAATTGCCGCTGCATAATCAAAACAAACGCAATAAATACGACTCCCGCGATAAACAATAATGATAATCGAAATTTACTACTTTTACGCATACTACTCTGCTCCTAATATAATTATTCTAAAAGTAGTATACAAAACTTTTGGGGATAAAGAAATAGGAATGTCGAAAAAAGTTTGTTAAAAGTAAGAAAAACGATGGATTCACTCGTTATTTGGCGAATCCATCGTTTTTCTTAAGCATGAAGGCAAGCAGGACATTTGCCATAAATTTCGAATTTATGATCATCTATTTCATAATCTTTCAATTCAGAAGTAGCAGAGTCCATTGGGCAGACTTCAATTTCTTTTGTTTTACCGCAGTCTGTACAGATAAAATGATGGTGATGATGGTGACTGCAGCTCAGCCGGAAGTTTTTTTCTCCTTCCAAATCTGTTTTTTCCAGTATCCCTAAATCATTATATAAGTGCAGGTTACGATAGATGGTATCAAAACTGACTGCACCATATTTTTTTTCGAGATGAGCAATCAAATCTTTAGCAGAACGATATCCATCTTCTGAAGAGAAGAATTCCAAGATATCTTTCCGTTTTCCTGTTGTTTTATATCCTTTTTCTTTTAACACAGTAATTGCTTCTTGAAGATTCATAAAAAAACCTCCGTTTATTTTCGTAACTTTTTCAATCCTATCGCGATGAATAAAATAACGAGCGATGTCATGACAATGGTTCCTCCTGGTGGGATATCTAAATAATAACCCGAGATAATCCCGAATACAACCGCAATCTCACCAAAAAGAATCGATAGAAAAATCATTTGTTTAAAACCTTTAGCCAGCCGCATACTTGCTGCAACGGGCAAAGTCATCAGTGCAGAAACCAATAATACGCCGACAATTCGGATAGATGCTGCGATGACAAGAGCTGTCAGTACAATAAACAGCAAATTAATCCACTTTACATGTAATCCGCCAATAGTAGCTTGTTCTTCATCAAAAGACATCGTAAATAATTCTTTATAGAAGAGCCAGATAACAAAAAGAACAAAGACGGTTACGCCGGAAATAACATAAAAATCATTTACAGTGACAGCAGACACAGATCCGAACAGATAGTTGAACAAGTCTGTATTGAACCCATCTGCAACGGAAATGAAAATGACACTTAATCCGACACCGGCAGATAGAATAATCGGTATAGAAATTTCCTGATAGGCTTTGTAGACCGTACGCAGTTTCTCAATGAAAATAGAACCTAAAACAGAGAAAAACATCCCGCTGTATATTGGTGAAACAACCCATCCATATTTTTTTTCAGCCATTAGACCAAATGATATACCGGCTAAGGTAACGTGTGAGAGTGCGTCCGCAATCAATGATTGACGTCTCACAACAATAAAAGTGCCGAGTAGTGGTGCGATAATTCCAATTAAGATACCGGTAAGAAACGTATATCTTAGAAAAGGGTAAGTTAAAAAATCCAAAAGCATTGTCTTTCCTCCAACGATGAATTAGTGCGTAACAAGGCTGACTGGGTGACCGTAAATTTGAGAAAAGTCTGCTTCTGTAAGGGATGCATACTCATCCGGATTGCCGTGAAAATGCATGCTTTTATTTAAACAAACAATATCTGTCGCATACTCAGTCATTGTGCCTGTATCATGTGTTACCAGTAGTAATGTTTTTTTGAATTCGGTATTCAGCTTATAGAGCAGTTCATAAAATATTTTTACATTTTCATAGTCAATTCCTACAGTCGGTTCGTCCAGAATAATTAATTCAGGATCGCTGACCAGGGCACGTGCTATAAAGATTCGCTGCTGCTGACCGCCGGATAAGTTCCCGATATTTTGCTTCGTGTACTCTGTCATGCCGACCTGGGCAATGGCATCATGAATTTTTTGCTTATCCTTTTTCTTTAAGAATTTCAAGTAGCCAAGCTGTGCAGTGAGTCCAGAAGCAACTACTTCATAGACAGTTGCAGGAAATCCTTTATTAAAAGCACCAGCTTTTTGAGAAACAAAACCGATTTGTGCTTTGTCTTTCAGTTTTTGAATAGGTTGTCCAAAAACCATTATTTCACCCGTTTCCGGTTTTTCTAAGCCTAGAATCAACCGGACTAATGTTGTTTTACCGCCGCCATTCGGACCGACTAATCCCATGAAAGCCCCTTTGGGGATTTCAAAATTTATATTATCCAAAACTTTACGAGATTCATAATGGAAGTTAATATTAGACATGGACACAACAGGTGCTGTCATCGTACTCCTCCATTCGTATTAAATTGCAATTGAACGTACTCACTCGAGTACTTTATCTATCATATCGCAAGGATTGGTTTTTGTAAATAGGAATGATTACGATATTTGAGAACTCCCTGGGAAGAAGCGTATTATAGATGAAGGAAAACTGATTTTTTAAAACAGTATGATGACATAGAAATGAAAAGGAATATACCAGGTTCATAGATGTTAAAGTATGTGCTAACCAATTTGAAAGGAATGAATGAGGTATATGTTTGAGAGGGATGTGATCCATTTCTTGCGAGTGGAGCAAATGAAATAACTCCTTTTGAAACCCTTTACAAAAATATTGGCAAATATATTGCGGAATAATAAATAATCCGTTATAGTATATATAATAAGAGATATGCAAATTGCCAATATCTTTATTTTTTGGCTTAAAAATGAATGAGTATTCATTCAAGAGAGGCTGGAGGATTGTGACATGACATATGCCATTAAACAAGTAGCTGTAATCGGTTCGGGAGTGATGGGTTCGGGTATTGCTGCGCATTTAGCCAATGTGGGGTTAACAGTAACGATGCTGGAGAGAGTGCCGGATGCTTTAACAGACAAAGAAGAAAAACAGGGGCTCTCGTTGGAAGACAAACAGGTCAGGAATCGACTCGTCAACGATAGTAAAAAGAAACTGTTGAAACAAAAGCCATTACCGATTACGTCTAAAAAAAGCTTAGACTTGATTCGTACTGCCAATTTAGAGGATGATCTAGCGTTATTGTCAGAAGCGGACTGGATCATTGAAGTTATTGTGGAGGATCTGGAAGCAAAAAAAGAGCTGTTTAAAAAGGTGGACACACATCGCCGTGAAGGAACGATTGTCAGTTCTAATACATCCGGCATTTCCGTAGAGGCGATGATTGCAGTTACATCAGAAGATATGCAGGCGCATTTTTTAGGGACACACTTTTTTAACCCGCCGCGCTATTTGAAATTATTAGAAGTTGTTCCGACAAGTCATACCAAACAAGACGTACTTTCCTTTATGAAAACATTCGGGGAGGATGTGCTAGGGAAAGGAGTTGTCGAAGCAAAGGATACACCCAATTTTATTGCGAATAGAATTGGAACTTATGGACTTCTGGTTACTGTACAGGAAATGGAAAAACAGGGACTTAGCGTCGGGGAAGTAGATTCGATTACCGGCCCGTTTATCGGCAGACCAAAAAGTGCGACATTTCGTACCTTGGATGTCGTGGGGATTGATACATTCTATCACGTAGCAGATAATGTTTACCACCAAGTATCTCATTCAAAAGAAAAAGAAATTTTTACAGTGCCGGACTTTTTAAAACAAATGGTTGAAAAGGGCTGGATTGGTGCCAAGAGCGGAAAAGGGTTCTACGAGAAAAAGAAGGATAAAACGATTGTAGAAATAAATCCACGTACACTCGAATATCAGGAAAGAAAAAAGCTGAAAACAGCAGCGACTGAATTAGCTAAACAGGAAAAGGGATTAAACAGAAAAATGAAAGCGCTTGTACGACAAAAAGGAGATAAAGCTTCTGAATTTATCTGGTCGATTATAAAGCCGGTGTTGTTATACGCTGCTGATTTAGTCGGAGAAATCGCTGATGATATTGTATCCATTGACGATGCAATGAAATGGGGGTTCGGATGGGAATTAGGTCCATTTGAGATTTGGGATGCGATTGGCGTATGCACTTCTGTGGAGCGTATGCAGAAAGAAAATGAATCTGTGCCAAACTGGGTGTTGGATATGCTGGAGAAGGGAAATAAAACCTTTTATAAACAGGAAAAGGGGAATAGTTACTTTTTCCATGAGCACGCCTACCAGCTAAAAGAAGTAAATCAGAAAGAAATCTCCTTGGCAGCTATCAAGGAACAAAAGGATGTTATCAAGAAAAATACTGGTGCCAGTTTGATAGATATGGGGGATGATGTTGCTTTATTAGAATTTCATTCCAAAAGTAATGCGATCGGGCTTGATATTATTCAGATGGTCAATGAATCTATTGAAGAAGTGAATAAAAATTACAAAGGACTTGTTATCGGTAATCAGGCGAAGAACTTTTGTGTTGGTGCTAATTTAGCCATGATGCTGATGGAAGCGCAGGATGATAATATATTTGAATTAGACTTGGTGGTCCGCCAGTTTCAGAATATGACGATGCAGATTAAATATGCGGATAAACCAGTCGTTGTTGCCCCATTTAATATGACATTAGGCGGAGGTGCAGAAGTATCTTTGCCGGCTGCAGCGATTCAGGCTTCTCCGGAAACGTATATGGGACTGGTAGAGTTTGGCGTCGGTCTGATTCCTGGTGGAGGAGGTACAAAAGAGCTTTATTTAAAAGAATTGCGTCATCTCCCTGAAGGAGTAGACATGGACTTGTCCAAAGTTGCGAACGATGTGTTTGAAAAGGTAGCAACGGCTAAAGTGTCCACTTCTGCTAGAGAAGCAATGGAAAATGGCTATTTGAATAAAAATGACCGTATCAGCAAAAATCCGGATCATGTTCTTTATGATGCGAAAAAGCGTGTATTGTCTTTATATCATGCAGGTTATGAAAAACCTGTCCGGGAAAAAATCCCTGTTGTCGGCGAACCTGGCTATGCAGCGATGGTGATGGGAGCGAAATCATTGTATTATGGCGGCTATGCTTCTGAGCATGATTTGAAAATTGCTGAAAAATTAGCTTACGTCTTATCTGGCGGAAGAATTAGTGAAGGTGCAGTGATTGATGAACAAGTCATGCTTGATTTGGAAAGAGAGGCATTCTTAAGCCTGATTGCAGAACCGCTGACACAGCAGAGAATGCAGCATATGCTCGTTAAAGGGAAGCCGTTGCGTAATTAATCTTTGAAAGAGGATGTTTAAAAGGAACATGCATTTAAAGGAGGCTACGTCCGTGAAAGAAGCAGTGATTGTAGCTGGTGCAAGAACACCAGTAGGAAAAGCGAATAAAGGTTCATTACGTAATGCCAGGCCGGATGACTTGGCGGCGTTAACGATAAAAGAAACGTTAAAAAGGGCCGGCAGCTATCAGGGACAGGTGGATGATGTGATGATTGGCTGTGCAATGCCGGAAGCAGAACAGGGAATGAATATGGCGCGAAATATTGCGGGTCTCGCCGGATTAAGCCACGATGTTCCGGGAATTACGATCAACCGTTACTGTGCGTCGGGATTACAGACCATTGCGACCGGTGCAGAACGGATTATGCTGGGTGCTGCAGATACGATTATTGCTGGCGGTGCGGAATCGATGACAATGATTCCGATGGGCGGCCATGTGATTAAACCCAATCCAGACTTGGTTGAACATGCGCCGGAATACTATATGAACATGGGGCATACAGCCGAAGAAGTCGCCAATCGTTTTGACATTTCCAGAGCGGATCAGGATGCTTTTGCAGTACAAAGTCATGCACGTGCCGCCCAAGCCATAGAGAACGGATTTTTTACAGAGGAAATTGTTCCGGTAGAAGTGAAGGAGCGTTTTGTCGGGAAGAACAATAAGATAGAAGAAAAAGCTTTTACTTTTAAAATGGATGAGGGAGTGCGTGCAGACACGAATATAGAAACATTGCGCACATTGCGGCCGGCATTTCATGTAAAAGGAAGTGTGACGGCAGGAAATGCCTCGCAAATGAGTGATGGGGCAGCCTCTGTGTTAGTCATGGATAGAGAAAAGGCAGAAGCGGAAGGATTAACACCTCTCGTCAAATTCCGTTCCTTTGCCGTAGCTGGTGTAGCACCGGAAATAATGGGCGTAGGCCCGGTAGAAGCAATTCCGAAAGCGGTCAAAATGGCCGGACTGGAATTATCGGATATTGGTTTGTTCGAATTAAATGAAGCTTTTGCATCACAGGCTTTAAGCGTTATCCGCACGTTAGATCTGGATATGGATAAAGTAAATGTCAACGGCGGTGCGATTGCATTAGGGCATCCACTTGGCTGTACTGGAACGAAGTTGACGGTCAGTTTAATACATGAAATGAAGCGAAGAAAGGAACAATTTGGCATTGTTACGATGTGTATTGGCGGCGGTATGGGAGCTGCGGGTGTATTTGAACTTCTATAATCTAATTGAAGAGGGGTAATTAAGATGAGTGAAACAAAAGAGAAGTTATTCAAAGGCGGCGGATTTTTAGTCGAGGATATTACGGCAGAAGATATCATTACACCAGAAGATTTTACTGATGAGCATAAAATGATTGCGAAAACGACGGAAGATTTCGTATTGGGAGAAGTTGTTCCTAAAATTGATAATCTGGAAAATCAAGAATTTGAACATTCTGTTGAGCTGCTGAAAAAAGCCGGAGAATTAGGTCTGTTAGGTGCGGATGTACCGGAAGCATATGGTGGTTTGGCATTAGATAAGATTAGTTCTTCTTTAATTGCAGAAAAGTTTTCTCGTGCGGGCGGTTTCTCGATTACACATGGGGCGCATGTTGGGATTGGCTCACTGCCAATTGTTTTCTTCGGAAATGAAGCACAAAAAGAAAAATATCTTCCGAAGTTAGCAACGGGAGAGTTGATTGCTGCTTATGCACTGACCGAGCCAAGCTCGGGATCGGATGCACTTGGTGCAAAAGCCACTGCCAAACTAAACGACGCCGGCACCCATTATATTTTAAATGGCGAAAAGCAATGGATTACCAACTCTGCTTTTGCAGATGTCTTTATTGTTTACGCTAAAATTGATGGGGAGCATTTCAGTGCTTTTATAGTGGAAAGGGAATATCCTGGTGTATCAACGGGACCGGAAGAGAAGAAAATGGGAATTAAGAGTTCTTCCACTAGAACGCTTGTCTTAGAAGACGCAGAAGTCCCTGTGGAAAATCTGCTCGGTGAAAAAGGACGGGGACACATTATTGCTTTTAATATTTTAAATGTCGGGCGTTATAAACTTGCTGTCGGCGGCATCGGAGCATCCAAACGCAGTCTGGAATTAGCAGTGAAATATGCTAATGAACGTAAACAATTCCAAACACCGATTGCAAGCTTTTCACTCACACAAGAAAAATTAGCAACCATTGCTTCGAAACTGTATGCCAATGAAAGTGCTGTATATCGTATCGTAGGTTTATTTGAACAGCGGATGGGTGCTTTAACCGATGAACAATTGCAGGATGGACGGGAAGTGGCCAGAGCAATTGCGGAATACCAAATAGAATGTTCCATGTCGAAATTTAGTGTGTCTGAATTACTGGATTACGCAGTGGATGAAGCTGTTCAGCTCCATGGCGGATATGGTTTTATGCAGGAATATGAAGTAGAACGGATATACCGTGATTCCCGTATTAACCGTATTTTTGAAGGAACCAATGAAATTAACCGTCTGCTTGTACCGGGAACATTATTGAAAAAAGCAATGAAGGGTGAATTGCCATTATTGGAAAAGGCGCAGGGACTGCAAGAAGAGTTAATGATGATGATGCCAGAGGAAGCGGGTACAGAAGCATTGGATCAAGAAAAATATTTATTAAAGAATGCGAAAAAGTTGATTTTATTGGGAGCCGGCTTAGCAGCACAGAAATATGGCAAAAAATTAGATAATGAACAGGAAATTCTTGTGAAGTTAGCAGATATGACAGCGGAAGTATTTAATATGGAATCGGCCATTCTCCGTACGGAAAAAGCGATTTCTAAGGACGGATTGGAAAAGGCACAGCAAAAATTATTATATACAGAAGTCTACGTACAGGAAGCTTTTAACAGAATGGAAGCAGCTGCAAAGGAAATTCTGATTACGGTGGAAGAAGGAGACAGTCTGCGTGTGATGCTATCCTCCTTACGTAAGCTGACCAGACACACTCCGATTAATGTGGTTAAGAAGAAACGTGAAATTGCAGCAAAACTGATTGAAGAAGAAAAGTATATTGTCTGAATCCCTTGAAAAGAGGCTGAGCGTCCAGCCGTCCAGCCTCTTTTCAACGGTTTATTCCTTTCTAGTTTTTTCTTTTAATAATGCTTTGATTTCTTTCAGCTCTTGATCCATCGCTTCCAACTTTAAGTCTGTCGGTGTAGGTTGGTTTTCCCTATTTGCTTCTTCTACATTATTGACGATGACCCCGACAAATAAATTAATAATAACAAATGCACCGATAAGGATAAACGAAATAAAGTAGACCAAGGCGAAGCTGGTTTCCTCCAGAATAGGATACATAACGCCCGTCGCCCAAGAATCAAGCGTGAGAATCTGGAACAAAGTCAGTAAGGTTCGATGAAGTGATCCAAAATGTTCTGGAGCAATTGATTGAAACAACATGGTACCTACAACAGCATACATATAAAAGAAAATCGTCAGCAAAATCATGATATTTCCCATAGAAGGTATAGTTAACAATAGTGCATTCACCATTTTTCGCAACGATGGAATAATGGAAATAGCACGAAGTACCCGGAGTATTCTGAAAATACGCAGGACAATGACATAATTAGAACCGACAAATAGAATGCTGGCCGCTACAATCACAAAATCAAAGATATTCCACGGGTTTTTAAAAAATTGGACAAGCGAGGAGCTGCCAATCATTCGGATGATGATTTCAATGGTGAAAATGGAGAGCAATATAGTATCTATCCAATAAAGGTAATCACCATAAAGCTGATTCATCACTGGGTATGTTTCTAAACCAACAATGACCGCATTTAATACAATCAGGGCAATAATGATATTTGTAAATGTTTTATTCTCTGCGATGGCGGCGCATCTACTTTGGAACGTTTTAAATGTCATGCGTATGTATCCTTTCTCTCGGTTACGTTTTACAGCGAAATCCATTATACATTGTACCTAATAATGGATTGTCTTGTCATTTTAAACTATTCAATTTTTTAGCGGATATAATTCAATATATTGGATGAAAGATAAAGTTTCATGGTACGCTAAATAATAGGGAAACAAACTTTAGGAGGGACAAATATGTATCGAAATTTAAATGATTTTTTAACAGAATGGTCTGAGTCAGCTGACGGTACAAAAGCTGTATTAAACGCTTTGGAAGATGATAAATTGGATCAGTCCATTGTAGAAGGACATAATAGTCTCGGCTGGCTGGGCTGGCATTTGGTAAATACGCCTGTTTTCTTTATGAACTTGGTCGGGGTTGATTTGGAATCTCCTTATGATCCGGATGATGTTCCGACAAAAGCAAGTGATATTCAGAAAGCCTATGCCGATATTTCCAATCGTATTGTAGAGAAATCCAAAGAAGTGCTTTCGGACGATGCTTTAGTAAATGAATTTGTAGACTTTGGCGGATCCGCTCCAAAAGGAAGCGTTTTGCGTATGGCAATCAGCCATCAAATCCATCATCGCGGTCAAATGACAGTTCTGCTGAGACAAGCCGGATTAGAGGTTCCAGGTGTGATGGGACCGACCAAAGAGGATCAACAGTAGAAGCGGAGGAATAACCATGACTTTATCTTTTTATTGGTACCCGAAATGTGGTACTTGCCGAAATGCAAAAAAATGGTTGGACGAAAACCAAATCGATTATCAGGCCATTTCTATTGTAGATAATCCCCCAAGTGTGAATGAGCTATTGTCTTGGATGGAGACAAGTGATTTGCCGCCCAAGAAATTCTTTAATACAAGCGGGAAAAAATATCGTGAATTGCATTTAAAAGAAAGAATAAATGATTTATCTCCCCGGGAAATGGCGGAAATTTTAGCTTCTGACGGGATGCTGATTAAAAGACCGGTCTTAACCGATGGCAATCAAGTGACTGTCGGGTTTAACGAAGAGACATATGAATCTTTCTGGAAATAGTGCTAGAAATAGACCGGACTTCCATGTATAGTTGAAGAGAAAAGAAGAATGGTTGGAGGGATACGAAATGAGCTTGCCAAATGATTATTTGTATTCAAAAGAACATGAATGGGTGAAAAAAGAAGATGGTAAAGTCCGTATCGGGGTTACAGACTTTGCGCAAGACGAGCTTGGCGATATTGTCTTTGTAGAATTACCGGAAGTCGGTGATTCTTTAGAGTTGGATGAGCCATTCGGAAGTGTAGAATCTGTTAAAACGGTATCTGAACTGTATGCTCCAGTAAGCGGAAAAGTGGTAGAAGTGAATGAAGAACTGGAGGATAGTCCAGAACTTGTGAATGAATCACCGCATGAAAAAGCATGGATGGTTGTTGTTGAAGTTGAGAAGGAAGGCCAGCTAAACGAATTATTAGATGCAGATGCATACCGAGAATTTATAGAAGGATAATTTAATCATACTTGCACCTATTTTAGAAATACTGAAAATGACAGGGACCACGACACCTGCATTTTTCAAAAGGCTCTAAAAAACGGTGAAAAAAAGAGCTGACTTTTCCACATTTGTGTATAGTTAGCTCTTTTCTTTTCATATACTATAGAAACAGCATGTTGAGGAATGGTCAACCTATTAGCTACGATAAGGAGTGCAAAACGATGATGGAAGATGATTACAATAAAGTCATGATCGTTGAGGGGTTATCTGATAAAAAACATATTGAAAAAATTCTTGACGATAATACCATCACCATTGTTTGTACAAATGGAACCATTGGCGTAGAAAAATTGGAAGAACTGTTAGAATGTTATCATTTAGATGATACAGAAGTGTTTATCCTGGTGGATGAGGATGAATCCGGGATGAAGCTCCGAAAGCAATTAGCCGGTGAACTTCCACATGCCGAACATATTTATGTGAGCAGTGAATTCCGTGAAGTTGCCGCTACACCAAAGAAAAAATTGGCAAGTATTCTGGCAGGAAAGCGAATTGGAATAGATCTCAATTATCTTGCCAAATGGTAGTTCACGCGTTAAGATGAGAAAGAATTTATTCCTCAGGATAAAAAAATATAAAGAAGGTGGTTATCTTTTTTATGAAACAACAGCGGACCTGTTAGAAGCATATAGCATTTGCTGGAAACAAAAGATTGAGGAGAATAAACTTGAAACATTTTAATGAAGCAGAAATGAACCATCATCGGCTCATATTATATATTTATACACCATTTTGCGGGACATGCAGCGTTGCGCGTGCCATGCTGGAAAACGTAGAAAGATTGCATGAAGAAGATATTTTCACCGAGATGAATGCTTCAATGCATCCTGATTTTATGCAGAACCATAAAATTGAGAGTGTACCGTGTCTTGCTTTTGTGGAAGACGGAAAAATCGTGGAAAAAGTGTACACATTTCAATCAACAGCAAATATTTATCAATATCTGATGAAGTATAAACCGGAATTATTCCAGACGATAAATAATTGAACATGTATATGAAGCGAAGCAGGCTGAAATACCAAGTGATTAACTGCGGATTTGGTTGACAAAGGTGTAAATAGCGTGCTACGATAGCAACAATTCATAAATAAGTTGAAAACTCTTATCAAGAGCGGTGGAGGGACTGGCCCGTAGAAACCGCGGCAACCTTCAATCATTGGAAAGGTGCCAACTCCTGCAAGCATTTGAAAGATAAGAGAACAATGGACGATACAACAAATATTTGAGCGTCTTTCTGTTCTCTTACAGAAAGGCGTTTTTTGATGGTTGAATAAATAATAAACAAGAATACATGATAAACAGGATTGTTTACATATAGGAGTGAAATAAAGTGATATCCATTGAAGGGCTGAAGAAAGTATTCTCTTTAAATAATAAAGATGTTGTCGCCGTGGATAATTTAAATCTTCAAGTAGAAGATGGCGATATTTATGGCGTAGTTGGCTACAGTGGTGCAGGGAAGAGTACTTTTGTCCGTTTAATCAACAGACTGGAAGAGCCGTCAGCTGGTACAGTGAAAATCGGCGATCAGGTGATTACTTCTTTATCGAAATCGGATTTACGTATTGCCAGGCAGGATATTGGTATGGTGTTCCAGCATTTTAACCTGTTATGGTCCCGCACCGTTGCTGATAACATTGCGTTTCCGCTTGAAATTTCAGGAGTGGAGAAAAGGGAGCGGAAAAAACGTGTACTGGAATTAGTTGAACTAGTCGGTTTGTCAGGAAAAGAAGATGCTTATCCTGCACAGTTAAGCGGTGGTCAAAAACAAAGAGTTGGTATTGCCAGAGCGTTAGCAAACTCTCCTAAAGTTTTGCTCTGTGATGAGGCAACTTCTGCGCTGGATCCGGAGACAACCAATCAAATTCTGCGCTTATTGCAGGGCATTAATGAAAAATTAGGATTAACGATTATTTTAATCACTCATGAAATGCATGTAATCCGTAAAATATGTAATCGGGTTGCTGTGATGGAATATGGGAAAGTGGTAGAAGAAGGAAATGTTATCGATGTATTTACGAAGCCGCAGCAGCAAGTTACACAAAACTTTGTTGAACAGCTGACCGGTTCGAATGAAGAAGAGGATGACATGACGGAATTGACAGAAAAATTCCGGGAAGGTATGCTATTGCGCATTCAATTTTTAGGGGAAAGTGCGAACCAGACAATCATAAGCCAACTTGTGAAGCAGTTTGATATCCATGTGAACATCTTGCAAGGGAAAATCACGCAAACACAAGGCGGAAGCTATGGAACGTTAATTGTTCAGCTGCTGGGAAGTCAGCAGGACGAGGCAATGAAATATTTGAAAGAACAAGATGTTATAGAAGTGGAGGTAATTCAGCATGCTTGAGGAATTATTTCCGAACATAGTAGCGGAAGATTTAATAGAGGCATCACAGGAAACCGTATATATGACTGCTATTGCAATGGTTGGAACGACCGTGCTTGGTTTGATGTTAGGATTATTATTATTTTTAACATCAAAAGGGAATTTTTGGGCGAATAAACCGGTTAATGTCATCGTAGCTGCATTCGTTAATATTTTCCGGGCCATTCCTTTCATTATTTTAATTCTGTTATTGTTCCCATTTACAGATCTATTAGTGGGAACCATACGTGGACCTACTGCCGCTTTACCAGCGCTGATTTTAGGAAGTGCTCCATTCTATGCAAGGCTGGTTGAAATTGCCTTGAAGGAAGTGGACAAAGGTGTAGTGGAAGCTGCAAAAGCAATGGGAGCAAAAGCAAGTACCATTATCTTTAAAGTACTGCTTCCCGAATCCAAACCAGCCCTCGTATCCGGACTGACAGTTACAGCCATTGCGTTAATCGGCTATACAGCTATGGCCGGCGCAATCGGTGCAGGCGGATTAGGAAACTATGCTTTTTATTTTGGATTTCAGCGTAGAAGCTGGGATGTTGTATTTGTATGTACGGTGATTATTGTTGTGATTGTATTTATTTTCCAATTTATTGGAGATGCTATTACAAGGAAATTGGATAAACGTTAATTGTGATAAAAGATGGTATTCAAGTTTGACTTGATTCACATAATAAAAAAGTAAAAGGGGCGTACAAAATGAAGAAATGGATGTTTTTAATCGCAGCTGGTCTCGTTCTGCTTTTAGCTGCATGTGGAGGTAATGATGAATCTTCTGATAGCGATACGGATTCTGATACAGAAATTACAGTAGGAGCTGTTAGTGTTCCACATGCTGAGATTCTTGAAGAAGCCCGGCCGATGTTAGAAGAAGAAGGTATTACATTAAATATTGAGGAGTACCAGGATTATGTTTTCCCCAATGATGATTTAGCAGATGGTACTTTAGATGCGAACTACTTTCAACACCAGCCTTACCTTGATCAGACAGTAGAAGATACTGGTTATGAAATAGAATCGATTGGTAATGTGCATGTGGAGCCAATTGGTATTTACTCACAAAATATTACAGATATCGATGACATTCCTGAGGGAACGGAAGTCGTTTTAAGTAACTCGATTGCAGATCAAGGCAGAATTTTAACTTTATTTGAGAATAATGGATTGATTACTTTAGATGAGGACGTGGAAAAGTCAGCGGCTACAATTGATGATATTGTGGACAACCCTTTAAATTTATCTTTCCATCCGGATGTGGACCCAGCATTCTTGCCGGAGAATTACGAAAGTGAAGAAGATGCGTTGGTTGTTATTAACACAAACTATGCGATTGAAGCAGGATTAAATCCTTTAGACGATGCTTTGTTTATGGAGGATGAAGATTCCGAGTACTTGAATCTTGTTGCTGTTCGTTCAGAAGATGTTGATAATGAAGCTTTGAACAAATTAGTGGAAGTATTGCAATCGCAGGAAATTCAGGATTTCATGCTGGAAAACTATGACGGTGCAGTTATTCCAACACCAACGGATGCAGAATAAAGAGTAATAAGGAAGAATTTTAAGTATATGGGTTTTATTCTCCCTATACCAGATATTTTTCATAAATTATCCGAAAATATACGTTTAAATCAATTTTGAGCGGGAATGATTCCTGTGTTAGCATATAGAATGTGCTAAACAAACCGAAAGGATGATTTATTATTACCACTGAGAATGGTTTAAGCTACACTTCGGAAATGGAAAAAGGTATGGGGCAATCAAGGAGAGTCAACTACGAAGAGTACGATCGAAGCTTGAATAAAAAATTAAAAGTGGAACAAGAAAGAGAACAGGAATACCAGAATGCGAAGATGATTTCATCAGAAGCAAATTCTGGAATCATGAGATAAAAATAACAGAAGCTGATGTCGAGGGGCATCAGCTTTTTAAATGGAAAGAGCTTTTAAATCAATCTTAAAAGCATCATTGAAAGCTTATAAAAGACGGATAATAACAGTTGCGAATTAATTTGAAATGATTTAAGATTGTAATGAGAATAAATTGAGAATGGATATCTTATTCATTTCATTTAAAATATAGTTTTGGAGGTATGAGTTATGTCAGGTTCAGTATTAGAAATCAAGAATCTTCATGTATCTATTGAAGAAAAAGAGATATTAAAAGGAGTAGACCTAACGATTAAAGGTGGAGAATTCCATGCTGTCATGGGGCCGAATGGTACAGGTAAATCCACATTGGCGTCTGCCATTATGGGTCATCCTAAATATGAAGTAACAGAAGGAACCATCACACTTGACGGGGAAGATGTTTTAGAAATGGAAGTAGATGAACGTGCCCGTGCAGGTCTGTTTTTAGCAATGCAGTACCCAAGTGAAATCAGCGGAGTAACAACTTCTGACTTCTTGCGCTCTGCAATCAATGCAAAACGTGAAGAAGGCGATGAAATTCCATTAATGAAATTCATCAAAAAATTGGATCAGGACTTAGACTACCTTGATATTGATCAAAATATGGCAACACGTTACTTGAATGAAGGTTTCTCCGGCGGGGAGAAAAAACGTAACGAAATTCTGCAATTAATGCAATTACAGCCGGACATCGCTATTCTTGATGAAATTGATTCCGGACTGGATATTGATGCGTTGAAAGTCGTATCAAAAGGAATCAACCAAATGCGTTCGGATGCCTTTGGATGCTTAATTATTACACACTATCAACGTCTCTTAAACTACATTACTCCTGACTTCGTACATGTTATGATGCAAGGCCGTATTGTAAAATCAGGCGGACCTGAGCTTGCTAAACGCCTAGAATCAGAAGGTTACGAATGGATTAGAGAAGAATTAGGAATTGAAGACGAAGAAACTGCAGAACAAAACGCGTAAGGTAAGGAGGGGTAATCATGACTGTAGAAACAAAGCTTCCATTCAATCAAGATTATATTCAAGCATTTTCCAAAGATCGCAATGAACCAGGCTGGATGGCTACGCTTCGTTCCAAAGCTTTGGAAATGGTTGATTCATTAGAAATGCCAAAACCGGATAAAACAAAAATATCAAACTGGAATTTAACGGATTTTCAACATGTCGATAAAGAAGCAGCTACCATTGCTTCTCTTGATGAGCTTCCTGAAGATTTAAAAGCATACTTTGATAAAGATGCCAACATGGAAAATCTATATATTCAGCGTAATCAAACAGCTGCATATAATAGCCTTGCTCAGGAGCTTCAAGATAAAGGCGTTATTTTCACAGATATTTTCACAGCAATCAGGGAGCATAGCGACCTGGTAGAAAAATATTATATGAATGATGCCGTTGCCGTTGATCAGAACCGTTTAACAGCACTTCATGCAGCACTTATGAACGGCGGCGTATTCGTTTATGTACCTAAAAATGTACAAATAGAAGAACCGCTTCAAGCCGTATTCTGGCAGGAAGATGCAGATAGTGCGTTATTAAACCACGTGCTTGTTGTAGCAGAAGAAGGCAGCTCTGTTACGTATGTAGAAAACTATATTTCTCAAAATGATACAGATGAAACAGTTGCTAATCTTGTAACAGAAGTATTTGCACATGATAATGCACAAGTTGCTTATGGTGCAGTAGATAACTTTGCTGCCGGCACAACCACTTATGTGAACCGCCGTGGCGTTGCCAAGCGTGATGCTAGAATTGATTGGGCGCTTGGGCAAATGAACGATGGAAATACGGTTTCTGAAAACATTACCTACCTGATGGGAGAAAATGCTGCATCGGACGCAAAAGCAGTATCTGTCGGACGTGGGAAGCAGACACAAAACTTTACCTCCAGCATTCGCCAATTTGGTAAAGCAACAGAAGGGTATATTTTACAACGTGGTGTTATGAAGGGTGCTGCATCGACTATTTTTAATGCCATCGGTAAAATTGAACATGGTGGAACAAAAGCGAATTCCGAGCAAGAGTCCCGTGTATTGATGTTAAGTGAAAAATCCCGTGGCGATGCCAACCCGATCCTTCTTATTGATGAAGATGACGTAACAGCAGGTCACGCAGCTTCTGTAGGCCGTGTGGATCCGCTGCAAATGTACTATCTAATGAGTAGAGGACTTGAGCGTGAAGAAGCAGAACGTCTGGTGATTCATGGTTTCTTAGCTCCAGTGGTTGCACAGCTTCCAATTGAGTCTGTACGGAAACAATTAATCCAAGTCATTGAAAGGAAAGTTTATTAATGGATGTAAAAGCCGTTAAGGAACAATTTCCAATTCTTCAACAGGAAGTAAACGGGCATCCGTTAGTGTACCTGGATTCTTCTGCAACGTCGCAAAAACCGGTGCAGGTGATCGAAGCGGTGAATGATTATTATAAATATAATAATTCCAATGTTCATCGCGGCGTGCATACGCTCGGCTCAAGAGCAACCGATCAATATGAAGGGGCACGTGAAAAGGTTCGGGAGTTTATCAATGCAAAACATGCAAGAGAAATTATCTTTAACCGGGGAACAACAGCGGGTCTGAATCTGGTGGCATCCAGTTATGCCAGAGATAATGTCGGCCCGGATGATGAAATAGTTATTACACCAATGGAGCATCACAGTAATTTGATACCTTGGCAGCAGGCTGCAAAAGCAACAGGAGCCCGTCTGGTGTATCTGCCATTACAAGAAGATGGTACTATTTCATTAGATGATGTAAAGAATACAGTAAATGATAAAACAAAAATCGTTGCCGTAACGCATGTTTCTAATGTGCTGGGAACGATTAATCCAATAAAAGAAATAACAGCAATTGCACATCAACACGGTGCTGTAATGGTTGTTGATGGTGCACAAGGAGCTCCACATGTTAAAGTAGATGTACAGGATATCGATTGCGATTTTTATGCATTCTCCGGTCATAAAATGTGTGGACCGACTGGTATTGGTGTTCTGTATGGAAAACAGGAACTATTAGAAAATATGGAGCCGATAGAATTTGGCGGGGAAATGATTGATTTTGTAGATTTATATGATTCTACATGGAAAGAGCTGCCTTGGAAATTTGAAGGTGGTACTCCTGTTATTGCCGGAGCGATAGGGCTTGCGGCAGCAATCGACTTCCTGAATGAAATCGGCCAAGATGATATACTGGCTCATGAGAAAGAACTGGCAACCTACGCTTTAGGTCAGATGCAAACAATAGATGGTATCCAAATCTATGGACCTCAGAATCGGGCTGGACTGATTACATTTAATTTGGATGAAGTTCATCCCCATGATGCAGCAACCGTTCTGGACATGGAAGGAATCGCTGTACGGGCAGGGCATCATTGTGCACAGCCTTTAATGAAGTGGTTAGATGTAGTAGCTACTGCAAG
This sequence comes from Oceanobacillus timonensis, assembly GCF_900166635.1. Taxonomy (NCBI): domain Bacteria; kingdom Bacillati; phylum Bacillota; class Bacilli; order Caryophanales; family Bacillaceae; genus Oceanobacillus; species Oceanobacillus timonensis. The sequence goes on along the minus strand of NZ_LT800497.1, from coordinate 3,287,257 downwards.
AGCCAGTTTCTATCTCTATAATACGAAAGAGGATATTGATCTTTTAGTATCCGGGCTGGTAAAGACAAAGGAGTATTTTGGGAATGGCTTTGAATAACCTCGATACACTTTATAGACAAGTTATTATGGACCATTACAAAAATCCGCGTAACAAAGGAGCTCTAGATGAAGAATCTGTTACGGTGGATATGAATAACCCGACCTGCGGAGATCGTATTCAATTACAGTTAGACGTTGAAGATGGAATTGTAAAGGATGCGAAGTTCCAAGGAGAAGGATGTTCGATTAGTATGGCATCCGCATCAATGATGACACAGGCAATTAAAGGAATGGAAGTGGAAGCAGCGTTAAAAATGTCCGAAAACTTTTCTGAAATGATGTTAGGACACGATGTTGACTCAGAAGAGATGGGTGATATTGAAGCACTTCAGGGAGTTTCCAAATTTCCTGCACGTATAAAATGTGCTACCCTTGCTTGGAAAGCCATGGAAAAGGGCGTGCACGATGAATAAGACAGAATTTTTTATTCTGTCAGAGGGAGGTTATCAACAATGGCAAAAAATATGCCGGAAATAGATGAGTATAAATATGGATTTCACGACAAAGATGTATCCATTTTCCGTACCGAAAAAGGGTTAACGTCAAATGTGGTAAAAGAAATTTCAAAAATGAAGGAAGAGCCGGAGTGGATGCTCGACTATCGTTTGAAAGCACTGGAACATTTTTATAACCGTCCAATGCCGCAATGGGGTGGAGACCTTACCGGATTAGACTTCGATGAGATTGTTTATTATGTAAAACCTTCTGAGAAACAAGGTAGAACATGGGATGAAGTACCTGAAGAAATCAAGCAGACGTTTGATAAATTAGGTATCCCGGAAGCGGAGCAAAAATATCTTGCTGGTGTTTCTGCACAGTATGAATCAGAAGTTGTTTACCACAGCCTAAAAGAAGATCTTCAAGAGCTCGGTATCGTGTTTAAAGATACGGATACAGCATTGAAAGAAAATGAAGAACTGTTTAAAGAGTATTTTGGGACCGTTATTCCATATGCAGACAATAAATTTGCTGCATTAAACTCTGCAGTATGGTCCGGTGGTTCCTTTATCTACGTACCAAAAGGCGTAGAGGCAACCACGCCGTTACAAGCTTACTTCCGTATCAATTCTGAAAATATGGGACAGTTTGAACGTACGTTGATTATTGTAGATGAAGGCGCATCTGTACACTATGTAGAGGGTTGTACAGCACCGGTTTATACAACAAACTCTCTTCACAGTGCAGTAGTAGAAATTATTGTGAAGAAAGATGGCTATTGCCGTTATACAACCATCCAAAACTGGGCAAACAATGTGTATAACCTTGTTACCAAACGTGCAGTATGTGATGCGAATGCAACGATGGAATGGATTGACGGAAATATTGGTTCTAAATTAACCATGAAATATCCTTCTATCCTTCTTAAAGGAGAAGGCGCACGTGGAAACACGCTTTCTATTGCTTTAGCAGGAAGAGGACAATTGCAGGATGCTGGTGCGAAAATGCATCATTTAGCTCCAAATACGTCTTCTACCATTGTTTCCAAGTCAATCTCTAAACAAGGCGGGAAAGTTTCTTATCGTGGTTTAGTACACTTTGGACGTAAAGCAGAGGGAGCTCGCTCCAACATTGAGTGTGATACACTGATTATGGATAATGAATCCACATCGGATACCATTCCATACAATGAAATCTTGAACGACAACATTTCCTTAGAGCACGAAGCAAAAGTTTCGAAAGTGTCTGAGGAACAGCTTTTCTATTTGATGAGCCGCGGCTTATCAGAAGAAGAAGCAACAGAAATGATTGTAATGGGCTTCATTGAGCCATTTACGAAAGAACTTCCAATGGAATATGCTGTTGAGATGAATCGTCTTATCAGCTTTGAAATGGAAGGATCTATTGGTTAAACACTTGTATAAAAAAAGTGACTTCTACGGAGGTCACTTTTTTTATTACATAAAAACTTTTTTAAACGTTTTCACAATAACTGTTTTATTCTGTTAGAATGTATTTATTGCGTATTAATTTTATACAAGAATGAGGAAGTAAAGTATGGGGGGATTGCTTGCATGAAAAAATTATTGTTAGCGTTATCTATTTTTCTATTAGTTGGCTTGCTTGGCGCGTGCAGTGGAGACGAGGATGCATCTGAAACTGAAAAGGAAGAGGAAGAATCTGTAACTGAAGAGGACCAGACTTCAGAAGAAGCAGCGGAAGAAGAGGGAAGCGGCGAAGGAAACGGCGGATTCTTATGGAAAGTGGAATCGGAATCCGGTGATACGGAAATGTATTTACAAGGAACAATCCATTTAGGAAATGATGATTTTTATCCATTAGATCCTGCTATTGAAGATGCATATGATAGCGCAGATGTTGTTTTGCCGGAATTTAATTTGCTGGAAGAAACGCCTTCACAGGAGGAAATGTTAGAATATGCTACATATGAGGATGATACGACATTGGAAGAGGAACTTCCAGAAGACACATACGCAGATCTCGCCTCTATTTTTGAAGAAAACGGGTTGGATTTAGAATCGATGAATGAGTTTCAGCCTTGGTTTGTGGAGACAATGCTGCTGGAATTAGTTACGACGACGAGTGATGTTGATTCACAATCAGCTGTCGATTTATATTTCTTGGAAAAAGCAACAGAAGATGAAAAAGAAATTGTTTCATTAGAAAGCGCAGAAGAACAATTTGAAATACTCAGCGGTTATTCCATGGAAACACAAATACAAACATTGGAAGCAGCAGTGGATGGCTATGAAGATGGCCCTGAAGAAATGGAAGCACTTGCTGAAGCTTGGCTTGAAGGAGATATGGAAACAATGGAAAATATGTCTAATGATGAGGAAGAAGCCGAAATAAATGATGAGTATATGGAAGAGTTAAATGATAAGCGGAATATCAATATGGCGAACAGTCTGGATGATATTTTACAGGAAGACAGCGGGCAGAACTATTTTGTTTTTGTAGGAACTGCACACTTTACAGTTGAACCAAGTATTGTGACAGAGTTGGAAGATAAGGGATATCAGGTAGAACATATTTATTAATACATGTGCCTGCATTGAATCGATTTCCAGGCACGAAGTATTGACTTTTAGCAATAGCGTACTAAAAGTCAATAACTTTGTGTCTTTTTCAGGACATAAACCATATCATTAAGATAGGAATACTTTTGAAGGATGACGGCGGGATAACAAGAAGTATTTCGGATAGTGTTTCGGATTTTTCATTTCATTGAAAAAATTTTTAACGGGTGATTGACAAAAGGTAAAAATATGGATAGAATACTATTAAACTAATAAATCTTATCAAATTACAGGGAATTAAACTTCCTCAAGCAACAAATATAAACTGGGAGGAAGATAACATGTCAAAAGAACATGAAGTCGATGATTTTTATTTGAAATTAAAGGAATTATTAAATGATTTGGATTTTGGAACAATTACGATTGTTGTTCAAGACGGAAAAGTCATTCAATTGGAGAAAAATGAAAAGGTAAGGTTAAAGTAACTAAAATAAAACAACACTGCTGACTAGACAACTAGAGGCGGCGTTCTTTCAAGAAGAAATTCTGGAGGAGCGGCGTCTTTTTTAATAGTCAAGTATTCATTTTAGAAAGAAGGTTGAGGCATGCAATTAACCTATCAAAAAGCAGCGGCAGATGATTATGACATCCTGAATCAAAAGCTGGAAAAGAAGGACAGTCTGGAGATATTGAAATGGGCTTATCAAACCTATGGTGATGAACTTGTTTATGCCTGCAGTTTTGGGGCGGAAGGTATCGTCCTGATTGACATGATTTATAAGGTGAAAAAAGATGCTGCCATTGTTTTTCTGGATACGGATTTTCATTTTAAAGAAACGTATGAATTGATTGAACGTGTAAAAGAGCGTTATCCCAGTTTAAAGATTCAAATGACGAAACCGGATTTGGCACCGGAAGAGCAAGCAGAAACCCATGGCCCGGAATTATGGAAAGTAAACCCGGACCTATGCTGCAGTATTCGTAAGCTGATTCCTTTGGAGCGGCAATTAAATAAATATACAGCATGGATATCCGGTTTACGTCGGGAGCAGTCTCCAACAAGAGCGAATACGCAATTTGTGAATCAAGACAGAAGATTTGAATCGATTAAAGTCTGCCCTTTGATTCATTGGACGGAAGAAGAAATCTGGATGTATATCCGTTTACATCAACTGCCTTATAATGAGCTTCATGATAAGAATTACCCGAGTATCGGCTGTGAGCATTGCACAAAAGCAGTTTTGAACGGGGAAGATGCAAGAAGCGGCAGATGGGCAAATACAAATAAAACAGAATGCGGCTTGCATCAGCAAAAATAAGAAGCAATATAGACAGAATGACATTGAAAATTATTGGAGGTAAACGTTATGACAACCATTACTCCACATGGAGGAACCTTAATTCAACAATATGATCCGGATTATGACACGCAGGGAATTACGCAGGAAATAAAGCTGGATTCCTTTGCGCTTTCCGATTTAGAATTGATTGGTATTGGCGGATTCAGCCCTTTGACAGGATTTCTGGGGAAAGCAGATTATGAGTCGGTAGTCAGCGATATGCGTTTAGCTGATGGAACAGTTTGGAGTATTCCAATCACATTACCGGTTACAGAGCAAGATGCCAATACACTAGAAGTTGGCAAGCGCGCAAAGCTTACTTTTAATAATGAAGTGTATGGGGTCATAGATATCGCAGAAATATATGAACCGAATAAATGGAAAGAAGCAAAACTGGTATATCAAACAGAGGATCAAGCGCATCCAGGAGTAAAAAAATTATTTGAACGGCCGGATTATTACGTAGCCGGACCGATTACGTTAACAAAACGGTTACAGCGGGATGGTTTTCAAGCATATTATCTGGATCCAAAAGAAACCAGAGCGCATTTCGAAAAACAAGGCTGGAAAAAGGTTGTCGGTTTTCAAACAAGAAATCCGGTTCACCGGGCTCATGAATATATACAGAAGGCAGCTTTGGAAATCGTTGATGGATTATTTTTAAATCCGCTAGTAGGAGATACCAAAGCAGATGATATCCCGGCGGATGTAAGAATGGAAAGTTATGAAGTGCTATTGTCTAAATATTATCCGCGTGATCGGGTATTTCTCGCCGTATTTCCAGCGGCAATGCGCTATGCGGGTCCGAGAGAAGCCATTTTTCACGCGTTAGTGCGTAAAAATTATGGCTGCACACATTTTATTGTCGGCCGAGATCATGCAGGAGTGGGTGACTACTATGGAACGTACGATGCGCAAACTATTTTTCAAAACTTTACAGAAGAAGATTTGGAAATCACACCGTTATTTTTTGAACACAGTTTTTACTGCAAAGCATGCGGCAATATGGCATCAACGAAAACCTGCCCGCATGATAAAGAAAATCACGTTATTTTGTCCGGAACCAAAGTACGGGAGATGTTAACGGGTGGCGTAACACCGCCTCCTGAATTTAGCCGGAAAGAAGTGGTGGAAGTCCTGATTCGCGGGATGCAGCAGCAAGCAAGTGTGTAAGTAAGATAGAGAGAGGTGTTTTGGAATTATGCTGGTTGCTGTTGCATTTATAATTGCTTTATTTTTTGCGATGAACATTGGAGCCAGTGGAACAGCTGCTTCCATGGGGCCGGCTTACGGGAGTGGTGCAATTCCTAACAAGCGAACTGCAATGATCGTTGTCGGTATTTTTGCTTTATTAGGCGCATTATCCGGTGGTGAAGTTGTTCGAACGATTGGGAATGGCATTATTCCCCCAGGAGTGCTGGATGTAGAAGTTGTTATTATTGTTTTGGCAGCTGCTTGTCTCAGCTTATTCCTTGCTAATATGTTAGGGATTCCATTGTCTACGAGTGAAGTTGTTGTCGGTGCAATCATTGGGGCAGGAATTGCCTACCAGGCGTTATTATTTGATCAATTGCTCATTATCATTGCATTTTGGCTGATTACACCTTTTACCGCCTTTTTACTGGGATTGCTTTTTGGGAAATGGATACGCTATGCGGAAAATCGCTGGAAAGAGCTGACCGAGTTAGGGAAATGGCGGAGACCACTGGCTTTTTTACTTATCGCTGCCGGTTGTATAGAGGCATATGCCGCTGGAATGAATAACGTAGCCAATGCGGTTGGCCCTTTAGTAGGTGTTGGACTGCTCGATGTGACGATGGCTGTTTTGATTGGCGGATTTTTCGTATCCCTTGGAGCCGTATTAATAGGCGGAAGGGTATTGGAAACAAACGGTAAAAAAATTACACGGCTGTCTTTATTGCAGGGAAGTGCGGTTTCCTTAACCGGAGGCAGCTTGGTCATAACGGCATCTATTTTTGGTTTACCAGTGCCGCTGACACAAGTAACAACCTCTGCCATTGTTGGTGTTGGTACAGCAGATAAAGGGTTTAAAATGTGGCGGCAGAGTATTGTGAAACAAATTATCAAAGTCTGGGTGGTTTCACCGGTTATTTCTTTAGTTTTATCGTATGGACTTATTCTTTTATTTAAAACAACCGATTACTATACACTTTTTGTTATTCTTTCCGTTTTTATTGCCACGGCAGGAGTTTACAGCCTTTATTTGTCTACACGTGCAGAGCGTCGTTCGACGTATGATGAAGGCGGGGGAATTTAACGGGTTAAATACGAGTAAGTTTATCAGAAAAAAGGGTTAAACGAAGGGGGCTGTTTATTTGAAACAAGAAACAAAAGATATTATTTGGCATGATACAGCCGTACAGAAAAAAGAACGGCAGCAGAGAAATCAGCACGGAAGCTGTATTTTATGGTTTACAGGACTTTCTGGAGCAGGGAAGTCAACATTAGCTAATGCTTTAGAAAACCGCTTATTTGAACAAGGTTTAAACAGTTATGTGCTGGATGGGGATAATGTCCGGCATGGTTTAAATAAAGGGCTTGGCTTTGATGAAGAGGACCGCAAAGAGAATATTCGCCGGATTGGCGAAGTCGCGAAGCTGTTTGTAGATGCAGGTCTTATTGTCTGCACAGCCTTTATTTCGCCTTTTACAGAAGATCGTCATCGGGTGAGAGCTTTGGTGCAAGAAGATGAATTCGTTGAGATTTATGTACGCTGTTCCTTGGAAGCTTGTGAAAGCCGTGATCCCAAAGGGCTTTATAAAAAAGCACGTGCAGGGGAAATCGATCATTTCACCGGCATTAGTTCTCCTTATGAGGAACCGCTGCATCCGGAATTAGTTGTTGACTCCGATCAATACTCCATTGAAGCGTGTGTCGATAAAATTATTGCATTCTTACAAGAAAGAAAGCAATTACCTGAAAAATCGATCAGTTAAGTGCGTATTGCATCGTAAAAGAAAGGAAGTTAGTTAGTCATACATTGAAAGACATAGGCAGTGAAATAATCAGGTAAGTTATATAAATTTAATTTTGTGAGGTTGATAGCGTTGCAATTTCAAGTAAATAATAGTCCATTTAATCAAGAGCAAGTTGATTTGCTCAATCGTCTTTTCCCAACATTGACAGAAACACAACAAATATGGCTGGGCGGTTATCTGTCCGCTTTACAAAATGCAGCTCCGGCTACTACTTCTGCAGATGCTGCGGTACCGCTTGATTTACCAGCTGCAGTTGTAACAGAAGCAACACCTGTAGAGGTTACCGTTCTTTTTGGCTCACAGACAGGGAATTGTCAAGAGGTGGCAACAGAAGTATCTGGAAAACTAGAAGAAAAAGGAATGAAAGTAACGCTTGTCTCTACGGCCGATTTTAAACCGAATAAACTAAAAAACATTCAAAACCTGCTAATTGTTATCAGTACACAAGGAGAGGGAGACCCGCCGGATACGGCCATCCAATTTCATGAATTTCTGCATGGACGCCGGGCGCCGAAGCTGGAAGAGCTAAATTATTCGGTGTTGGCACTAGGAGACAGCTCTTATGAACAATTCTGTGAAACAGGAAGACAATTTGATGAGAGATTAGCAGAATTGGGAGGAAAACGAATCATAGACCGTATGGATTGCGATTTGGATTATGATGAAGCTGCGGAAGAATGGCTTGAAAATGTATTAAACAAACTGGCTGAATCCCAAGAGACGACGCAAGTTCCAACTGTAGCGGAAGCAGCTGCTACTGTGGAAGCAAAAGCGTCTGCCTTTTCCAGAACAAATCCATATGAAGCTGAAATCTATGAAAATCTTAACATGAACGGCCGTGGTTCCAATAAAGAAACGTACCATATGGAATTGTCGCTGGAAGGGTCGAATCTCGAGTATGAACCAGGAGACAGTATTGGAATTTATCCTGAAAATGATCCGGTAATCGTTGACGAGTTAATAAAAGAAACAGGTTGGGCACCTGATGAGCTGATTCCTGTTAATAAAAAAGGGGATGAAGTTCCTTTACTGGAAGCATTACGAAAGACTTATGAAATTACTGTACTGACGAAGCCATTACTGAAAAAGGTAGCTGAATTTACGCAACATCCGGAATTACAACAGTTACTGGAACAAGGAAATGAAGAAGCAGTAAAAGAATATGTGTATGGGCGAGATTTATTAGATTTGATTCGTGATTATCAGCTGAAGGATCTTCCGGCGAAAGCATTTATAGCGTTACTACGCAAAATGCCGCCTCGGCTTTATTCCGTGGCAAGCAGTTATAAAGCGAATCCGGAAGAAGTCCACTTAACGGTTGGGGCTGTACGTTACCAAACATATGGAAGAGAACGGAATGGTGTCTGCTCTGTCCAATGTGCTGACCGGAGAGAGGCTGGGCAATCGTTGTCTATTTATGTTCATAAAAATCCGAATTTCAAGCTTCCTGCTGATCCGGATAAACCAATTATTATGATTGGTCCGGGAACAGGCATTGCCCCGTTTCGATCTTTTGTAGAAGAGCGCGAAATGATGGAAGCAAAAGGGAAATCATGGCTTTTCTTCGGAGACCAGCACTTTGTAACAGATTTTCTTTACCAGACAGACTGGCAGCGCTGGTTAAAAGACGGTACGTTAACAAAAATGGATGTTGCTTTCTCACGAGATAAAACAGAGAAAGTTTATGTGCAGCATCGCATGCTGGCGCAAAGCAAAGAGCTCTATGAGTGGCTGCAAGAAGGAGCAATTGTTTACGTGTGCGGTGATGAGAAAAACATGGCAAGTGATGTCCATGATACGTTAGCGACCATCCTGGAACGTGAAGGAAATCTGAATAAAGAAGAAGCGCATCAATATTTAGTAGAGATGCAGCAAGAGAAACGTTACCAGCGAGATGTCTATTAAGTTAGCAGCGAAAGGAGAATAAAGAATGACAGATAATCAAACAGTGAATCAATCTGTTCATATACAAGATGGACCGCCAAGTGATGTGGAAAGAATTAAAAAAGACAGTAATTATTTACGCGGGTCATTGGTAGAAACCTTAAATAATCCATTAAGTGCAGGTATCCCGGACGATGACAACCGGTTAATGAAATTCCACGGAAGTTATTTACAGGATGACCGGGATTTACGTACGGAACGGCAGCGCCAGAAGCTTGAGCCTGCTTATCAATTTATGGTGCGGGTTCGTGTACCTGGAGGAGTGGCAACGCCGGAACAGTGGCTGGTTATCGACAACCTGGCCAACACCTACGGGAATCAGACAATTAAATTGACGACGAGACAGGCGTTTCAAATGCATGGTATTTTAAAGTGGAATATGAAAGCAAGTATGAAAGGGATTAATGATGCATTGATGGATACGCTCGCTGCCTGCGGGGACGTGAACAGGAATGTGATGTGTAATCCGAATCCGGATCAATCGGAGGTACATGCAGAAGTTCATAAGTGGTCCCGGACATTGAGTGATTATTTATCTCCGCGTACCAATGCGTACCATGAAATTTGGCTTGATGGAGAAAAAGTGGTTGATTCGAAAGAAAATGATGAAGTAGAGCCAATGTATGGATCTGTATATCTGCCAAGAAAGTTTAAGATTGGAATTGCAGTTCCGCCCTCCAATGATGTTGATATCTTTTCACAGGATTTAGGTTTTATTGCTGTTCTGGAGGATGGGCATCTGCAAGGATTCAATATATCGGTAGGCGGCGGCATGGGGATGACACATGGTGATACTAATACGTATCCGCAGCTGGGGAGAGTTATCGGCTTTTGCGAGCCGGATCAAATCACAGATGTTGCTGAAAAGATCATTACCATTCAGCGGGATTATGGAAATCGTTCCGAAAGAAAATATGCACGCTTCAAATATACGATTGATGCCCGTGGGATTGATTGGCTGAAAAAGGAGTTAACGGAACGTTTAGGATGGCAGCTGGAAGAAGCACGTGATTATCATTTTGATCATAATGGCGATCGCTACGGCTGGGTGAAAAGTACACAGAATCGCTGGAATTTCACGCTGTTTATCCAAAATGGACGAATTCAGGATAAAGAAGATTATCAGCTGATGACTGGATTGCGGGAAATTGCCAAGATTCATACTGGAGATTTCCGCTTAACAGCGAATCAAAATCTGGTTATCGGAAATGTGACCAGCCAGAAGAAAAAGCAAATCATGGAACTTATTGAGGAGTATGGATTGACTGATGGAAAACAACAATCTGCATTGCGACGGAACTCCATGGCCTGTGTCGCTTTTCCAACCTGTGGTTTGGCAATGGCTGAATCAGAACGTTATTTGCCTTCCTTGATTGAGAAATTGGAAACATTACTTGAGGAAGAAGGGCTTCGCGATGAAGAAATTGTTATCCGGATGTCCGGCTGTCCGAATGGCTGTTCACGAGCAGCGTTAGGGGAGATTGGTTTTATTGGCAAAGCACCTGGGAAATATAATATGTACTTAGGAGCAGGATTTGCGGGCCAGCGTTTAAGTAAGCTGTATCGGGAGAGCATTGGGGAAAAAGAAATTTTAGAAACCCTGCAGCCGATTATTCAGCATTATGCCAAAGAGCGTCTGGATGGAGAACACTTCGGTGATTTTGCCGTTCGACAAGCGTATGTGAAAGCTGTTACTTCCGGAACGAACTTCCATGATTAATTCGTTTTGGTATACGACTTTTTAAGAAAAGGCAGGGTTGCGGTACCGCCCTGCTTTTCTGTTACTTTCTTACAATAGGAAAGTTTATTTAACGGTTGTAATGATAAAAAGTGTTAAAATGAGGGGGACAAAACGATGGGGAAACAAGGATGTGTTTATCTGGTCGGAGCTGGACCGGGAGATATCGGGTTAGTGACAGCAAAAGGATATCAATATTTACAGCAGGCAGAAGTCGTTTTATACGATCGGCTTGTTAATCCGCTCTTGCTGGAATATGCTTCTCCGCAAGCAGAATATATTTATTGTGGCAAGATGCCTAAGAAACATATACTGCGTCAGGAAGCGATTAATAATTTATTGGTGCAGCGCGGCTTGGAGGGGAAAAAGGTTGTACGCTTGAAAGGCGGTGACCCAAGTGTTTTTGGCCGTGTCGGGGAGGAAGCGGGAGCACTTGAACAGGCTGGTGTTCCCTTTGAAATTGTTCCAGGGATAACAGCAGGAATCGGAGCTGCTGCTTACGCAGGTGTGCCTGTTACCCATCGTGAACATAGTCTTTCTTTTGCCGTTATTACAGGCCATGATAAGTCATCTTCAGGAGAACCGCTGATTGATTGGAACGCTTTAGCAAATGGAATCGATACAATTGCGTTTTATATGGGAATCGGAAATTTGCCGCATATTGCAAGCCAGCTTATCTCCCATGGACGACCATCTGATACACCAGTCTTATTAATACAGTGGGGAACGACGGGAAAACAGAGAACGCTGCAGGGGAGTTTAGCAAACATTGTAGAAAAAGCTAAAGCAGCAAAGTTTCAAAATCCTGCGATTATTTTAGTAGGAGAGGTAAGTGCAATCAAGAAAGGAGCAAGCTGGTTTGAAAGCAAGCTGTTGTTCGGTCAGCATTTGTTGTTCGGCCGGGCAAGTGATGAGCCGAGTGGGATAGGACAGCATTTAAGAGACCAGGGAGCAGAAGTGTTTGAATTTCCGCGTATGCAGCTGCAAAAGAATCTGTTGAAGGCAACCGATATTCCGACAGATAAAGATCTTCTTTTCCTTTCACCAGCAAGTGTGGATGTTTTCTTTGCATCCTTGCAGGCAAATAAAATAGATATCCGCCATATACAAGGGGAATTCTATGGCGTATCTTCAAAAACAATAAAAGCTTTAGCGTCTTATCATTGTGTCGGAAAAGAAGTGACAGAAAGGGATTCGCATGCTTCTTCATTGGTTATATTGGGAGATTCAGAAGGGATAGACCGGGAAAAGCAGCGTTATGCTTTCGGATTTGGTGATGATTTTATTGCTACACACACTTATAGCCGCGTGCCGCAAACGCTTGAAACTTTCAACCGCCTGCAAGAAGAAGAACGGATTGAAACCATTATTTTTCCTAATGCACGTTCTGTTCAGACCGTGACGGAGGGGTTTCAAGCCTGTGGAGGATCGCCGGAAAGCATCAGCGCATATGCACATGTGATTTGCTTTGGAGAAAAATCGAAGCAAGCTGCTGTTAGCGCTGGTTATTCTGTTGACAAGGTATTATCGGAGTCGACGAAAGAAGCGCTGTTTGAAGCGCTTTTGCAAAAAGACGTTCCGCTTGTTGCGGCGTTTTCTTAAAGGTCTGCACCGGTTTTAACATTAGTCTCGTTCATCGAACAGAAATTTGATAGACTGGAAATAGAAATTAGGAAGAAGGTGAATATAGGATGCAGGCCATTTTATATATCGGGCATGGAAGCCGGGTGCAACGAGGCAATGAAGAACTCTTGGCTTTTGTGGATAAAGCGAAGAAGAAAAATCCGCAAGTAGCCATTCAGGAAACCTGTTTTATTGAACTTGCTTCGCCGCCTATCCAAACAGGGATTGACAACTGTGTGCGGCAAGGGGCCACGCAAATTGCGGTAGTACCGGTGCTGCTGCTTTCTGCCGGACATGCAAAACTGGATATCCCAAACGAGATTGCAGAAGCGGAGGAACGCTATCCGGAAGTGACATTTTCTTATGGAAATGTCATGGGGGTGGATCCGGCAATGATTGATTTACTTACCAAGCGTCTGGAAATGGGCGGATTAGAGCAAACAGGCCAAAAGCCTGTTTATGAAGAACGTGAATCAGCTTCCGTGCTGCTGGTAGGCAGAGGCAGCAGCGACCCTGATGCGAATAGTGACCTTGCCAAAATTGCCCGTTTACTGTGGGAAGCGGCTCCGGTAAGCGAAGTAAATACGTGTTATCTGGCTGCCACACATCCGAAACTGAATGAAGGGCTGGAGCGAGAAGTGAACAGTTCTTATGACCGTGTATTTGTTGTTCCGTATTTGTTATTCTCCGGTATATTAATGAGGGAATTGCGCCAGAAACTGGATGAATTATCGGAACGGACTGATAAACAATTTATTTTGTGTCCGTATCTGGGTTTTGATGATCAGTTGGTAGATGTCCTGGTTGACCGGGTTCATGCGCTACAAGGGAGGCAGTCTGCTGATGCGAATTCCGATTTTGTTTGAGATAAAAAATAAAACCGTGATTGCTGTAGGCGGAGGAGCGATTGCAGTAAAAAAAATCAAGCCTTTGTTCGAAGCCGGCGCGGACATAACGCTTATCGCACCTGAACTTCATCCTGATTTGCAGGTATTGTATGAAAATGGAGAAATAAAGTGGCAGGAAAGAATGGTGCAGGAAGGAGAGCGGTTTGACAGTTCCATACTCCTATTAATGACGGAAAAAGCGGAACTGAATCAGTCTCTTTATGAAAATAAGCAGCCGAATCAGCTGGTCTATATAGTAAATAATGCAGAGAAAAGTGATTTTCATTTTCCTGCTGTTTTGAAGAAGGGGCAGTTAACGATTGCGCTGTCCACAAACGGTGCCAGCCCGATATATGCAAAGCGGCTCAAAAAGCAGCTGGAGGAGCATCTTCCTCGAGACGTGGAAGAAGATCTTGCTTTTCTTGATCAGGCTCGAAAACGGATTCTGGCTTATCCATTGACGGCAAAGCAAAAGAAGGAGCTGCTGCAGCAAATCACATTGGAAGAATTCTTACGTGAGGAGAACCGGCAACAATTGTTTGAAACGATGCTTGAAACGATTCAATCTACATAATACGAATTCGGAAAGACAATAGAAGCAGAGATCGGGATAAAAATGGGGGAAAGCATAAAGCTTTCTCCTGTTTTGCTATGTAAAGAAGGTAAAAGATATGACGATTTTGTAAAGAATACTTTTTCTGTCAATAATGCGTTTTAATCGCTTGAAAAAAGGTAATAGCTCACAAAAGAGAACAATGTTTAATAAGCAGAAAAACGTTAAGCATAACAAGTATAATCGGCATTTTCTTGATTATGTCAAATTCAGACAGTATCATGTAACTGAAAAAAGAACAGCAGGGAGATTCGGACATGGAAATATATCAAAAAAAGGCAGAAGAAGTTTTGGAAGAAGCAGACACTTCCCAACAGGGCTTATCGACGCAAGAAGCAGCATCCAGACTGGATAAATACGGGTTTAATGAAATAGAGGATAAAGAAAAAGTACCGACTTGGAAATTATTCCTGGAGACCTTCAAAGATCCCATGGTTATTGTTCTGTTGGCAGCTGCTGCAGTACAAATATTAATTGGAGAATGGGTCGAGTCTATTATTATTTTCCTTGTCCTGTTAATCAATGCAGTCATCAGTGTTGTCCAGACTAGAAAAGCGGAAAGCTCTCTGGAGGCATTACAGGATATGTCTGCACCAGATGCGAATGTGATGCGGGATGGAACAGAAAAGACCATTGCTGCAAAAGAGCTTGTTCCTGGAGACATTGTCTACTTAGAGGCTGGGGACTATGTTCCGGCGGATGGGCGTCTGCTGGAAAGCGGTTCATTACGGGTGAATGAAGGCATGCTGACTGGCGAGTCGGAAGCTGTTGAAAAGAACATAGATGTTATTGAAGAAGAAGTTGCTTTAGGCGATCGGCTGAATATGCTATACAGCAGCTCACTTGTTGTTTATGGCCGGGGGGTCTTTTGTTGTTACTGGTACCGGGAGTCAAACAGAAGTCGGTAAAATTGCCGATATGCTTTCTACGGCAGAACAAAAAGAAACGCCATTACAGCAAAAATTAAATAGCTTCAGCAAGAAACTCGGAGTAGGCATTCTGATTTTATGTATTGCTATTTTTGCTGTGCAGGCAACACGTATCGGCTTTGGCGGCAGCGAAGCAGATACAACAACCGCATTATTAAATGCACTGATGTTCTCCGTAGCTATTGCTGTTGCAGCTATTCCGGAGGCGTTACAATCGATTGTTACGATTGTTCTATCTGTCGGTACGAATAAAATGGCGAAGCAGCATGCAATTATTCGTAAGTTGCCGGCTGTAGAGACGTTAGGGTCGACAAGTATTATCTGTACAGACAAAACAGGAACGCTG
The DNA here is from genome assembly GCF_900166635.1 of Oceanobacillus timonensis. NCBI lineage: Bacteria > Bacillati > Bacillota > Bacilli > Caryophanales > Bacillaceae > Oceanobacillus > Oceanobacillus timonensis. Next base: position 3,271,761 of record NZ_LT800497.1, on the reverse strand, counting down.
ACACAAAATAAGATGACAGTCACGGATGAATTTTTACCTTTTCATGCAAATGAACGTTTACCGAAAAATCCAGATGATTGGGACAAGTCCGAGAAATTCCTTGTGTATATCGCAGCGCTTTGTAATGATTCGTATGTGAACCAGGAGAACCAAGAAATTGGGGACCCGACAGAGGTTGCTTTAATACAATTTGCAAATAATCAAGCACATGACTATCAGGCGTTACGAGAAAAGTATCCGAGAGAGACGGAGCTGCCTTTTGATTCAGACCGTAAACTTATGTCAACGGTTCATCATATTGACGGGGAGCATCTGTTATTTGCCAAAGGCGGCCCGGACGTGATGTTTCACCGTGCGAGTCAGGTGCTCTTAGATGGGGTAGAACAGCCATTGAGCGATGATTTACTGGAACGGTTTGAAGGAGCTAATGAAGATTTCTCTAACCAGGCTTTACGTGTGTTAGCCTATGGTTATAAACGTCTGCCAGATAAACAGACAGAAATAACCTATGAGGATGAACATGATTTTGTGTTAGTTGGTCTGACAGCTATGATGGATCCGCCAAGAGAAGCGGTATATGGCTCGATTGAAGAAGCAAAGGCAGCAGGAATCCGGACCATTATGATTACCGGAGATCATAAAACAACCGCCCAAGCAATCGGACGGGATATCGGCTTAATGGGTGATGACGATATTGCGATTACTGGAAGAGATTTGGATAAAATGTCGGATGAAGCATTAGAGGAAAAGATTGAACAAATCTCCGTGTACGCCCGCGTATCTCCTGAAAATAAAATCAGAATTGTGCGCGCCTGGCAGCAAAGAAGTGCTGTAACGGCTATGACAGGCGATGGCGTGAATGATGCGCCTGCTTTAAAACAGGCGGATATTGGCATTGCGATGGGAAGTGGTACGGATGTTTCGAAAGATTCCTCGGCAATGATACTGACCGATGATAATTTTGTATCGATTGTCAATGCGGTACAGGTTGGCAGAACGGTATTTGACAATATTAAAAAAGCTATCGGCTACTTATTTGCTGGAAACCTTGGAGCCATTCTCGCGATTCTGTATGCGGTTATCTTCAATCTGCCGAATCCATTTACAGCCTTACAGCTCTTGTTTATTAACCTGGTCAATGATTCGCTGCCTGCGATTGCGTTAGGTGTGGAGAAGTCAGAGGCTGGTGTGATGAAGCGGAAACCGCGTCCGGTTAACGAAGGCATATTTGCGGGTGGCACGCTGCGGACGGTTTTAACACGTGGAATTTTAATTGCTGTCGTTGTGATTATTTCTTTTTATATCGGCTTGGCTGATTCCAATGAGATGGGGGTAGCAATGGCATTTACTACGCTGATTATGTCACGGACGCTGCAGACTTTTGCAGCACGTTCAAATACACAGACATCTTTTAAACTGGGTTTCTTCGGCAATAAATATGTGATTGGAGCGGTTGTTCTCGGATTTGCGTTATATGGAATTACATTACTGCCATTTGCCAGAGACGTATTTAATATCCCTGCAGCGTTTGGTTTGGCAGAGTGGGGAATTGCAACAGGATTAGCTGTTGCTGCTGTCATTTGTATGGAAATCGCTAAAATGATGTTGAAATATTTTTCAAAAACGGAATAAATGATAAAGGCCTTTTATGCTTTGTTAGTTGCTGCAATGTGTAGAAGGTCTTTATTATTGTCTATAAAAGTATTTAAAAATAAACAAAATAAATGTATAGTAAATCATATTGATCATCATCTGAAAAAATAGATAGAAGAAGGAAAGGTGATTACCGGATAGTACGAATACAGAGCAATCGTTATAAGGAAGGAGTATACATAAAGAATGGCTTTTATCAGTGATTTAATTATTTATATGATTATGGCATGTGCAGTGGCAGGTGCATTTGCCGCAATAAAAAATGCAGAAACAGGGCTTGGCAGAGAGTTTATGGAAGGCTTTTATGTGATTGGTCAGGTTTTTATACCTTGCGCAGGGATTATGGCATCTATTCCGTATTTATCACAGTTTATATCTTCTGTTATTGGTCCTTTTCTTAACCAATTTGGAATCGACTCTGCCATTGCCGCAACGTCGATGATAGCGGTCGATATGGGAGGTTATCAATTAGCGGATGCGCTGGCAGACACAAGAGAATCATGGATTATCGCGATGGTGGTCGGCTATTTTCTGGGGCCGACGCTGACATTTTTGATTCCGGTTGGACTGGCGCTTATTACTAAAAAAGATTATAAATATATGGCTTTAGGCGTTATGGCAGGAATATTAACCATCCCGGTAGGAATCCTTGTTTCTTGTCTATTTATTGCGATTTCCAAACCGGAAATCAGAGAAGCTGTTTCGACGAATGCACAGTCTTTATACCCGTTAATGTTAAGTTTTTCGGAAATTTTCATCACCATGATTCCGCTGCTTCTTTTTGTGATTTTGCTGGCTATTGGGTTAAAACTGTATCCGAATAAGATGATTAAAGGCTTTTTATTTTACGGTAAGTTTTTAGATGTTGGTATTAAATTAGTCTTGGTGTTTTCTATTGTGGAATACTTTACAGGCTTTTTCAGCTTTGTGTTTGGCGGCTGGGGATTTGACCCCATCATTGCTGATGAAGCGGATACGTATAGAGCTCTGGAAGTTGCTGGATTTATCGGAATTATGCTGGCAGGTTCTTTTCCCTTTATTTATATATTCCGGAATGTATTTGCAAAGCCGCTTCAAAAACTGGCAGGAGCTTTGGGAATGCAGGAAGCGGGAAGCATGGGGCTGGTAGCATCCGTAGCCAATACACTGGCGATGTTTCGCATGGTGAAAGATATGCCGGCCAAGGATAAGGTCATTAATATTGCCTTTTCTGTGTGTATTGCGACGGTATTTGGTGATCATTTATCCTTCACTGCTAACTTTCAGCCTAATTTAATTTTACCAATTATGCTTGGAAAGATTGTAGCGGCTTTCCTTTCTATTTATTTAGCGTTTAAATTATCTGTTCCCAAAGCTGTTCAGCTGGAGAAGGAGGATCAGCTAAAAGCGCAGAGAGAATAAGATATATGGCGTTTAAAATGTAAAGATTCGGTTAAGTTTTTGCTTCTGGAATCATTGTTTGCCCTGTTTCATGATATACTTAATTACTTAACAAAACATGAAGGACGGAACAGGCCGATGGAAAAAGAATATTTTCAGGCGAAACAAAAGCAGGCAAAAGCATATTTTCACACGCTGCAAGCCCAGATACAACAAGATAACTTTGCGTCTACATTGACGGAGACACTATCCCAATATCAGCAGAACAAAAAGAAAACGTGGGTTCATTTCGATAAAGGGGGAAATCCTCCAAGCCGGTCTTTTCTTTCTTATTTAGCAAAGACAGGTCAGCTTGATTCTTATTTACACCGCAGTATATCTTATATCTATTTTCGTGACCTTGGCAGAGATATTACTTCGCACACAATGCAAAATAGAATCGCTGAGGTTACCGAAAGTGTAAAGAACTATTTGAATAAGAAAGACCAGATCGTTCCTTTTCACATGACGGAGTTATATCAAATGGCCAAGAAAGAATCGCTGGAAGAGGCTTTTTTTTGGGTGATGGATAAGTTGCAATATATTTCTTCCATCCTTCCTGAACAAGTGAATAAGCAGGAAGCCAGGAGAAAAATCATGAAGATTATTGCTGGTGTTATTATGCATGAATTAGAAGAGTTAGATGGAGAGCCTTCGAAAAGCTTGAGAAGGCAGCTGCTGGATCAGGCAATCCGCACCGGCTACTATTACGGGTTAACCTATCCATTCATTGATGATATTCTGGATGCAGACTTATTAACAGTCTCGGAGAAGAAGACGTTTGCTTATTTTATCAAACAAACATTATTAACCGGGGAAGTACTTCCAGTAAAAGCCTCCGATTGGCAAGATAATCACTGGCAGTTCATTTCCGCTGTCCACCAAGAACTGTCTGAGGCATTTCAATATTTACAATCATGCCAGCCGGCGGAGAATAGACAGTTGTTCCTGGAAAATGCGTATTTATTTTTTGAAGCGCAAGAGCTGGACCGAGAAAAACAATTGGATAACCCCGATTATACGAATGAAGACTTGTATACTTCTGTGATATTAAAATCAGCTTCTTCCCGACTGATTATTCGTTCTTTTAAACCATTTTCTGAAGGGGACCATATTGAGTCAAACATGTTTCATTACGGTTTATATAATCAGCTTGCAGATGATTTAACCGATTTGGAAGAAGACCTTGTTAATAAAAATGTCACGCCATATACGTACTTTATAACGTATCAGCATCAACGGAACGACTTCATCAATCCTTTTGCCATGTATTGGTCGGTCATTTATTATTTTATCCATCAGGTTTATCCGGGGAAACCGGAGATAAGAGATATGATTCTGGACCGGGCAGTCAACGGGCTCAAACGGTTGAAAGAAAGATTAGGAAAAGAACGCTACCAGGAGCTGATGCAGCAATTTTCTTTTGATACGGATTTTGAGAAAGCTCTGGAAAAAGTCGTCAACCGGAATCAACACGTCGCTTTTTTTGATAAATGGATACGGGATCAGTTTTTAACGACATTAAAACAAAAAGAGGAATCCAAGAAGCAGTTCAGGACGAAAATGAAGGAAGTCAAGGATCAGATAGAAGAGCATCTCCGTTTTGAATCAGGGATGGGTACTTTAGAAGAAGCGGCTGATTATAGTTTGTTAGGCAATGCCAAGCGATTGCGTCCGATAATGACGTGGATAATGGCCAAAGAAGGTTATAATTTGCCAGATCATTTCGTATTGCCATTAGTGAAATCGATAGAGTATATGCATACAGCCTCGCTTATTTTTGATGATTTGCCATCGCAGGATAATGCGCCGGAGCGAAGAGGCAAGCAGACGCTGCATGAGAAATATAATCATGCGACTGCAGAACTTACAGGGCTTTGGCTAACACAACGTGCTGTTGAGGAGCAAGCTAATATCGAACATCAAGACCCAAGCAGCCTGCTGGAATTGATTGCTTATTCGACCAGAACAACGCAACATATGTGTCAGGGGCAATACGTTGATTTACATGCTAAAGGGAAATCATTAACGCTTGAGGAACTGGAAGAATTATCGATGTATAAAACGGCCCTTGGATTTGAAGCAGCTTGGATGATGCCGCTGATTGCTGCCGGTGCATCGGAAGAGCGGAAACAGACCGTCAAACGTTTCGCTCGTCACGCAGGGATTGCTTTTCAAATTAAAGATGATTTATTGGATATAACCGGCGATTCGAAATTGTTAGGGAAGCAACCGGGAAGCGACTATCGGAATCAAAATACGACTTTTGTGTCCATTCTCGGCAGGGAAGCGGCGCAAAAGGAGATGTGGGAGCATTATTTGGCAGCCCGACAAGAATTAGCACAGCTTCCGGAGATTCCTTTCTTTGATCAGCTGTTGGATTATCTGATATTGCGCGACCGTTAAAGGCAAAGCTGGTCTTATCAACCGGATAAATGCGGCATTCTGATGCAGGATGTAACGTTTATCCGGTGTTTTTGCATAGCAAAGAAAGCCCGGAGTCTTGATTTCTCAACACCGAGCGTTTTTACCATATAAAATGATGCGTATTCTAATCTAAGAACGATTTCTGCGATGTCTTTCTTTCCCGCCTTTCATGGCATTCAATTCTTCTTTATTTTTCTTCTTTTTCTTTTTCCCTTTATCGACACTCATGAGAACACCCCCTTTTTGATTAGTATGAGCTGCGTTGTAGAAAAGATGTAAATAAGCTATATTATGTCTTGGGAAGAAGTGTTTTTAAAATAATAAAAATCGATTCGCTTTTACATAGAGAGAGGAGAGAGGCGATATGAAGAAGAAAGGCATGCCGTTCATGTTTCAAATGATGTTATTCACAAGTGGATTAATTTGTTTAACGCTGCTTGTGACTGGTTTGTTGATTGGTTATAATCAAGCATCGGAAACAAAAGAAGCCCTTTCTGACAAAGCTGCTTTAAGTGCCAGTCATTTTGCTCGTATGCCGCTGGTAATGGATGCGCTTGAAAATGGAGAAGCTGATGAAACGCTTCATACGCTTACGACAGAAATTCGAGAAAATAATCATTTACAATATATCGTAATCATGGATATGGAAGGAATCCGGCTGACACACCCTGTTCCAGACCGGATAGGAGAAAATTTTGCAGGAGGAGATGTAGATGATGTATTTGAAGGCAAGCATTATACTTCCGAGGCTGTTGGCACATTAGGTCCCTCGATGCGCGCTTTTGAACCGGTATATAATCAAGCAGGGACTCAAATAGGAGCGGTTTCAATTGGAATTACCACAGAAGTACTCCATCAGGCTGTGTGGGATAGCGTCAAAGTAACGATCTTAGGAACCATGGTAAGCCTCGGCCTTGGGTTAATCGGATCTTATTTTTTAGCTAGAAGGTTGAAAAAAACCCTGTTTGATTTAGAACCTCCGGAGATTGCGCATATGATAGAGGAACGGGAAGCAATGCTTAACAGTGTCAGTGAAGGAGTTATTGCCATCAATACAGACCATGAAATTATTATTGCCAATCCATCAGCAAAAGGGATGATGGAACGCGCCGGCTGTTACAGAGATGTGATTGGTCAACAAATCGTTGACGTTTGGCCGGAACTTAACATGGGGAATTTATTAAACGGGCAAAAAACCGTCTATGATAAAGTAGTTCACTTAGGAAATTTAGAAATGATTACGAACAGTGTGTCTTTTGAAGTAGATAAAGGACATGTTGGCGCACTTGTCACGTTTCGGGACCGGAATGAGCTGGATGCGATGATGAAAAAGCTGTCTGGAGTAGAATCTTATGCACATACACTGCGGATGCAGACACATGAGTTTATGAATAAACTTCATATTATCGGCGCAATGGTTCATACTGAATCCTATGAAGAGCTGACGGAATATGTGGACAGCCTGTCAAAAATCTATCAGCGGGAAACAGGAATCATTTCTGCACATATGGATGATGCAGCTATTGCCGGTTATTTATTGACTAAATTAGAACGTTTAGAGCAACTGCAAATTGATGTAGAGATTCAAGGGGAAAATAAATGGCCGAGTCTTTCTGATCCAATCATGGTGGACCGCTGGATTACGATTATTGGAAACAGCCTGGAAAATGCCGTCGACGCAATGGTAGGGCAAGAAGAAAAAAAGATTACCCTTCTATTTGATAGGAAAGATGGCCAGCTACTTTACGAAATTTGCGATAATGGCGTAGGATTTGATGTGGAAGAATTGCCTTCTATATTAGAAACCGGCTATTCCACAAAGGGATTAAACCGTGGATATGGAATGACGATTATGCTGCGTGCTATAAAAGCGGGGAATGGCAGTTACCATATTCAATCAGATATCGGTGCAGGTGTTTGTTTACAAATAAAAATGCCATATGAACAGCATGAGGAAGAGGGGAATAATACACGATGATACATGTAGCAATCATTGAAGATGAGCCGTTGATTTCTAAGTTTCATCAGAAATATATTGAAAAAGTAGATGGGTTTTGCTGTGCCGGAAGCGTAGAAACGGTAGAGACTGGTTTGGAGCTAGCAAAACAGCCGGATATAGATTTAATCTTACTGGATGTCTATTTACAGCAACAAAATGGGTTGGATTTATTAAAACAAATTCGTGCAGAAGAAATTAATGTGGACGTCATTTTAATTACTTCTGCTAATAATCAACAATCATTGCAAACGGGGTATCGTTATGGCGTAGTGGATTATCTTTTAAAACCATTTACCTTCGAGCGTTTCCAAGAGTCACTTTTACGTTATCGCCAGACGGTAAGAACAACGGAAGGAAAGGTGCAGCAAGCGGAAGTCGATCGTTTATTTCACCCGAGAGAACAGCCAGTGTTAAAACCGGATGACTTACCTAAAGGAATTACAAAAGAGACATGCCGTAATATATTAACGGTTATGAAGGAACACGAAGATTGGCTGTCTGCAGCAGAATTAAGCGCTTATGCACAGATTTCCCATGTTTCATTACGAAAATATTTACGCTTTTTTGAGGAACAAAAGCTGCTTGAAAAGAACGTGATTTATCACAGTTTTGGACGCCCGCTGCAGCAATATAAACTCTCACAGGCAGGAAAAGACAATCTTCGACAATTTTAGTTTCGATTAGTTAAAAAATATATACAAACAAAATAAAATCGACGAAAATAGAGAATAACCACTTTTGGGAAGCGTTTTCAATATAAAAAGGAGTGGAATGAATGAACTATTTAACGTCGACATGGCAGGAACTTTGGAAACAGCATAGACGTACGAAAAGTGTATTAAATGTTTTTGCCATACATAAAAAGGAAGCTGCGAAAAAGGAAGATATAAAGAAGCGGCAAGAAACGGCAGTGAAGGATAATGCCAACCAGGAACAGGGACAGCCTGAAAATTCCGGGAATGAGCCTCCAAAGAAACCTTATTCCCGCGCGCAAATCATTGGTTTTATCTTAGGTCCATTACTGTTTGCTTTAACGATGCTGTTATTTCAGCCGGAAGGATTATCCACAGAAGGAAAAGCTGTACTTGCTATTACGCTGTGGGTTGCAACGTGGTGGATTACAGAGGCGCTGCCTATACCTGCTACCTCCTTGTTACCGCTAATTCTCTTGCCAATTACTGGAGCAATGGAAGGGGAGGACGTAGCTTCTTCCTATGGAAATGATATTATCTTTCTATTTTTAGGCGGTTTCTTTATTGCGACAGCGATGGAAAAATGGAATTTACATAAACGTATTGCCCTTTTTATCATTTCTGTCATTGGAACAAGTATACAACGCATTTTATTAGGGTTTATGGTAGCAACCGGATTCTTATCCATGTGGGTTTCCAATACAGCTGCCGTTATGATGATGATCCCGATGGGGCTGGCAATTACGGCACAAGTAGCAAGTGTCTTAAAAGGAAAACCGGAAGAAAAAGAATTGCCAAAGTTTGAGAAGTCGCTTATTTTTGGGATAGGATATGCTGGAACAATTGGCGGTCTGGGAACATTGATTGGAACCCCTCCAAATATTATTCTGGCAGGGCAGCTGGATGAGTTATTCGGTGTAAATATTTCGTTTGCAACATGGATGCTATTCGCTGTTCCGGTTGTGGTATTCATGATTTTCTTCGCATGGATATATATAGATAAACTTGCATTCAAAACGGAAATAAAACAATTGCCGGGCGGAAAAGAATTAATTCAACAAGAAAGAAGCAAATTAGGCAAGACAAGTTATGAAGAGAAAATGGTATCTGTTGTATTTCTATTTGCAGCATTTATGTGGATTACAAGGGATTTTTTCTGGACAGAAGATGGTGTAATGGTTACTATTCCAGGAATTTCTGACGGGATGATTGCCGTAGTTGCAGCAATATTATTATTTGCGATTCCGGGTAAAAAAGAAACACGTATCCTGTCCTGGAAAGATTCTCGTGATATCCCCTGGGGCGTGCTTTTACTGTTTGGCGGCGGTTTAGCGATTGCAGCAGGGTTTACACAGACAGGTCTATCTGATTGGCTGGGACAACAGTTGACCGTTTTAGACGGCTTACATTTATTCGTCATTATCTCCGCTGCTACCCTGATGATTATGGCGCTGACAGAAATTACGTCTAATACAGCAACAGCGACCATGATTCTGCCAGTCGTCGGTGCATTGGCAGTAGCTTTAAATATACATCCATTTGCACTGATGATTCCATGTGCATTAGCAGCAAACTGTGCCTTTATGCTGCCGGTCGGGACACCACCTAATGCGATTATTTTTGGTACAGGAAAATTGAAGATTATCGAGATGATAAAAACCGGATTCTGGGTGAATATTGTAGCAACAATCGTTATCGTTCTATGTGTTTATTATCTTGTCCCTGTAGTATGGGGAATCGATTTGAATACGATTCCTGATGTGTTTTTGAAAGGGAATTGATTCATAACGCTACAAAGGAGAAACAATAAAGCTTGTCAGGAACTTCTACATTTCTGGCAAGCTTTATTATTGTTGTAGGTCTATTAAAAGTGTACAGGAAGTAATAGCTTCGCATCCAAATATTGTTCAAATGGGTTTGAAATCTTTTGTATACGGTAATATGAAAGGAGAACTGAAATTCATTTCATTCTTTTAGAAGGAGGAAAAGTCATGAGACTGGCATTTGTATCTGATATACATGGCAATGCAGAAGCGCTTGATGCAGTATTGCAAGATATCAAAGGAAGAAATATTGATAAAACGTATATTCTCGGTGATCTCTGCTTTAGAGGACCAGAACCGAAACGCGCACTTGATTTAGTAAGGGAAACAAATACAGAAGTGATTAAGGGAAATGCAGATGAATGGGTTGTTCGCGGTATACGTACAGGAGAAGTTCCAGATGAAGCTTATTCCATCATGAACAAGGAATGTGACTGGTCTTATGCAAAATTAGCTGAGGAAGACCTGGATTATTTAAAAAATTTACCGGAAGAATTAAATCTGGCATTTGGGAAAGTGAGTATACATGCATTTCATGCCACACCGGAAAGCTTATTTGAAGTAGTGCAGCCAACGGAAAGTGATGAAGTGTTAAGTGAGAAATTAATGGCGAGGGAAGCGGATATCCATATTTATGCGCATATCCATAAATCATATATTCGGTATATAGATGGAAAGTGTCTTATCAATACCGGCAGTGTCGGTTTACCTTTTTACAGGCTGAATATGGCCTCTTATGCTATCGTGGATATAAAAGAGAATAGCTATGAATGTTCGATTGTCAGGGTGAAATATAATACGGAAAAAGTGATCGAACAGTTAAACAGCTTCGATTATCCAAATACCGAATTTATTGCCAATGTTTTAACGTAACGGCTTCAAGGCGGGTTTAGAAAGATGATGACAGCATCCTGTTTTTGGAGTCTTTGCTTTTACCGCAGAACCATTGGCAGTAAATAGATTCGTCCCATTCAGCATGATGTATGCTAGAAAATCGTAATCGCAGCCGATATCTGCGGCACATCCTGAGGGCGCGATTACGATTACTGGCTCCAAGTTTAATGACGTGAAAAATAATATTAGGATATAGACATTAATGAATCATTTCGTTGAGAGACTATGATAGAATAGCTTCAGATGATTAGATATATATTTGGCATATACCAAATGATATAAGGAGAATGACATGGATCAACTTGTAGAGCTAAAGGATATCAACAAAACATATGGGAAGAAAAATGTGTTATACGATATTTCATTACAGATAAGGGAAAAACAGATTATTGCTATATTAGGAGGAAACGGCAGCGGTAAAAGTACATTTTTGCGCATAGCGGCAGGAATCGAACGGCCGAATGCAGGGCGGGTCATATATACGGATAAAAATATTCGGATAGGCTATGTACCAGAACGGTTTCCGAAATATCTTCGTTTTACTCCGGACGAATATTTGTACTATATTGGGAAGATAAGCGGTGTTCCAGATGCTGTGCTCAAACAGCGTATTTCATCATTACTGCATCGGTTCCAATTAGATACATGGCGTGACCGTCGAATAAACGAATTATCTAAAGGAAATGTCCAAAAGGTAGGTATTGTTCAAGCTATCCTTCACCGGCCAGATGTATTGATTTTAGATGAACCTTTATCCGGATTGGATTTTACTGCGCAGCAGGAATTAGTTTCCATTTTAAGTGAGTTAAAAGAGCAGGGGACAACCACGTTATTAACCTATCATGAATCATCCATTTTTGAAAAAGTGGTTGACCAAACTTATTACATCAAAGATAGACATTTAAGAGAAGAACCATTCACAGAAAAAGAGACGATCAAACAGATTGAAGTGAAGGGTTTAAACGTTACCGATGTACAGGAATGGAAGGAAATACTGGATACAGTAAAGAGGGAAGACCATTTATTGTTATATGTCCGCTCCGAAAACAGTAATCAGATTCTGACCAGAATTCTTGCATTACAGGGAAGTGTGGAGTACGTCGGCAATATCGATTTAAAAAAGAATGAAGAATAAGGAATGTACGTTGTTGTTTTACATAGAAGGAGATGTTTGTTTGAAAGAAGTTATTACATACAGCTTGCATGATTATATCCGTTCCCATAAATATTTTCCGCCGATTTCCACGTTTTTTGTGCTAATCGTCGTTTTTTACACATATAAGCCAAATCCAATTGTCGATAGTTATGCGATTACGGCATTATTTTTGTTTGTGGTATCCGCCTGGTTATGTATGAGTGTCTTGTCCCAGGATGCACAGGTACAAAGGCAGCTGATGATTTTACACTTGAGAAGCAGCTATCGGTATTACATAGCAAAATTATGCACTGTTTGGCTGATTGCATTGTTATTGGCAGTGTTTGCATTTTTTTACCCGATTATTTTTAATTTGTTTTCTGATTCCGTATCTTTCGCTGTTGGTTTCGTATCGTTTATGAATCATATTCTTTTAGCTATGCTCGGGATTTGTATTGCCGCCTTTTTTAGTAAAGTAATGATGGAAAGTGCTATCAATGCCTATGGTGGTTTGGCACTGACGATGATTCTTTCTATTGCTTCAATTGGTATCGAGAATGCTTTACCGGCATCTATTCGATATATCACGTGGATTATACCGCCGGCAACGGCTATGCAACAGCCGTTGTTCCAATGGGAAGAAGAAAATTTGTCCAGTTTATCCTATTTTCCATTTTTATGGATTGCGATTTATACTGGCATTCTTATGCTGTTGTTTCTTATCGTGGCAAATAGAAGACGTTGATATATATTGGTATGATGGGTGAACGATGATTTAGTGGATATAATAGAAATAGAGGTGGAGGTTCTTGGCTGGTGTACTTTCTGTTTTAAGTGGTATTATATTGGTCGCTGTTTTTTGGAAAAACAGAAAAGAACTGAAAGAAACGTATTCAAAGCTTGATTATGTGCAAATAATAGGTGTTATTCTTTCGTATTTAATCACGATTGCTTTTGTATTTGTACTGATATATTATGTTGGCAATTGGCTAGTCAGCTTTATTCCGTTTACTTTTCTCCGCTATGCTGCATTTTCGGTCATTGTCATTATTGTGCTCTTTTTTAGTTTGAACTTGCTTCATAAAGTATTAGGGAAGGTAACAAAAGGTGTTTTATAAGATTCGTTGCTATCTAATGTAGTGAAAAAAGACAGGTCTGCTTCAAAACAAGACCTGTCTTTGACATTAAGATACACTATAATGCTGCTGCTCCCATTCCTCACGCAGTATCCCCATACGGATGGAGTCATAGTATTCTCCGTTATAATACCGGACTTTGCGAATCCGTGCTTCCATCTGCATACCGAGCTTCTCTGCTACTCGAATCATGCGCCTGTTGCCGGACCAAGTCGTTAAACCGAGACGAACGAGCGGTAACTGAGTAAAAAGGTGATTCATCCATAATTTCAAAGCCCGGGTGCCGATGCCTTTTCCCCATGAACCCGCTTCATGCAAGACAATGCCCATCTCCAGCCAGTAGGAAGGCTCATGTTCCCAATAATAAGAAACAGTACCTCTAATATGGCCATCCACTTCAATCACACGGTGTTTTTCAGAAGCTACCCACTGCGCTTGCTCTAATAAAAAGGTTTCGTATGATTTTGCCTGATGTGGAAAATAAGGAGCATCCCATTTTTTCCATTCCGGTTTCTCTTCTTTAAAAATTAGTTCCCACAGACGAGGCAGGTCGTTTTCTTCGATTGGTCGAATGGTTAGGTTATTATCTGTATATATCAATTGAGTAAATCTCCTCTTCATTTCATTTTTAGTTCCTATCGTTTTTCTGAAAAAATGATTGAAAAGGGAAAAATAATATATGCTACTTTCCAATCACCTGGATAACCTGTTTCATTTTATCAGCTCCTTTAAATAACATGATGCTTATTATAACAAAAATGGCATGAAAGACAAGATTGGAAAAATTATGAATTAAGCAATATCTCTTTTATTTGATTTTCTTTTATTCAACGGTATTCTTGACCAGATAGATGCAAGAATCGAACCGCTGATTACGTGCATCACAACTGCGATGGCACCAGGCAAAGCAGTCAATGGCTGTGCTGCAAAGTGAGCGCTCGCTAAGGTGGTACCTAATCCGGCATTTTGAATGCCGACCTCGATGGATATCGCTCTTCTTGTTTCTTCATTGAGCCGCAGTAGGGTAGCGACTAAAAAGCCAAGAAGCAGCCCGGACCAATTATGCAAGAGAACCGTAACAAAAATGAGCAGCCCTGAAGATGCAATGTTTTCTGTATTTCCAGAAACGACGGCTGCCACAACACCTGAAATAGCTATAACCGAAATCAGCGGCAATACTTCGATGCTTTTTCCAACCGCTGTTGGGAAAAATCTTTGAAAGATAATTCCTAAAACGATAGGAACAATAATTACTTGAATGATGGATAAAAACATCGCAAACGGATCTACTGGAATCCATTGCCCGGCTAGAAGATACAAAAGTACCGGTGTCATTATCGGTGCCAGCATGGTGGATACAGATGTCATTGTAATGGATAATGCAACATTTCCTTTTGCGAGATATACCATCACATTCGATGCGGTACCACCGGGAACAGAACCTACTAAAATAATTCCAGCTGCTAGAGCAGGCGGTAAATTCAAAAGTTTTGCAATTCCAAATGCAAGTAATGGCATGATGGTAAATTGCAAAATAACGCCAATAATGACAGGCACTGGTTTGGTTAACACCAGTTTAAAATCGTTTGGTGTCATAGTGAGACCCATTCCAAACATGACGATACCAAGCAAAATAGTCATATAGTTATTTAACCAATTAAAACCATCTGGCAGAAAGAATGCGGCCACAGCGACTAAAATGGTGATGAATGCAAAATACTTATTCGAAAAATTACTGAGACGGATTAATGCTTTCATATTCTATAAAATACTCCCTTACGCTAATATAAAATAGAATAGGATTCCGTAATTCGTTTTGGTATATCCTTTTGCTTTTGCAGCTGTCTGTTTATAGACTGCTAGTCATCTATTCATATGGATAAACAAACTGGCAGGGAAGAAACGATATGACAAAAATATAATATTTTATTAATCTGAAAATTCACTATGTAAAATCAATCGTTATCCTCTTTTACGGAAACCCTTCTAAGAAATTGTTGACAAGTATATCGCAAAAAAAATAAAAAGTCTATATTAAATTTTGTATTTCAAAAATGATAGAAAAGTAGATATAAAAAAACAAGCGCGATGATTTGCGCTTGTTTTTTACAATGATTAATTGAAAGATTTAGCTCCAAGATAGTGTTGTTGCCAATAGTCAACGCTCATATCAGCTACAACCATTGCACCGCTGCCGCTGCTTGCGTGAATCATTTGGTTATTACCAATATAGATTCCGCTGTGGGATGCACCAGCAGTATCATACGTTCCTTCAAAGAAAACGACATCGCCAACACTTGGAGAATCTACTTGTACGCCGTCATTTGCCCACATTTCACTGTGTGTACGGGAAACATCAATGCCTACTTGATCAAAAGTATAGTTGATTAATCCGCTGCTGTCTAATGCAGAAGGATTTGATTCTCCTGGAGTATATGCTCCAAATTGATATGGAATGCCTAATGCACTTTCAGCTGCGTCAGCGATAGCTTGTCCGCTTACTGAACCTGACTGTGGTCCTACGTCAGAGCCATCGTCTCCATCGTTGGAAACTTCCTCAATAATAATATCATCTTGAGATTCTTCTTCTGTTGCTTCATCCTCATTTGTTTCTGGTTCTGACGCTTCTTCAGAATCAGAATTGGATTCACCAGAACCTCCTAATGCACTGGAAGTATCCGGTCCAACAATTCCGTCTTCTTGTAACCCTTGATCAGCTTGGAAATCTCTTACGTCTTGCTCCGTAAGGTCTCCGAAAATACCGTCGACATTACTGGAAGCGTAACCTTGATTTTGCAGATTGCTTTGAACGTTTTCTACTTCTTCTCCTGAGTCACCTTGCTGAACAAGAGAAGAATTAACAGACGCTGAAGGTGTTTGTTCCTCAGAAGATTGTTCCTCTTGTATTTCAGGGAGGTTACTTTCTTCGTAGGTGATATCTCCTTCTGTTGATCCTTCACCCGCATTTGCAAAGACACTGGAAGCTACTACTGGAGTAAGTGCAAGCGTGGTTGCAAATGCAGTAGAAATAACATATTTTTTTGCGCTAAGATTCGATGGTGCCAAAAGAATTCCTCCTTAAGAATTTTAATTTATTGTTTTGAAAAAACGAAACCTATGTAGAAGATTTCACTTCACCATGGTGCCGTTGCCCGTAAATCTACCATTTTAACTATATGGGGAGTACAAATTGAATGGAATGATAGATTATACGAACACGACACCCTTAATACTTGTTCAGCAAATACTCGACTGAACTTGTAAACTTTCACTATGTATAACATAACATAGTGACATCACAGGAAAATAACCAAACTTTTAAAGGATGGTAACAAATTATTAAAATATATTACATGAATCGACATACACGAAGTGTCATATATCAACATTTTTCGAAGGTTTGGGGGATTTTTCATTTCATTTTCATTTCTAAAAGCCATAATTATTACAAGAATGTAAAAGAAAACACAATTTTTAAAAAAGTAATTAGAAATCTACGGGAAAATAAGGTATCCTTTTAGGTGACGAGTCTTTTTCCGATAGCATACTTCCAAAAAGAGGTATTGAAACCTTTCAGGATGTTTCATCGTACAAATATATAAGCAGTCAAGGAAGGGATGATAGGGAATGCGTTTTTTTAAAGGATTTGATTCATCTGAACGGGAAACGAAGCAGGGCAAACAAAACTTCCAAAAACGTAAAAAAGAAATGGATAAAATGATGCGGGAGATGCAAGCCAAAATAGATACGATTCAATTAAACATAACAAGAATAGATGAAAAGTTATTGGAGCAACAAGGACTTGCGGAAAAGTTTGCTAGGTATGAAGAAAAAACTACGCAGCCGCATGAAAAAAGCCGGTTTCAAAAACAAAAAGAAACAGCACAAATAGAAGTTGAAAAATTACAAAATCAAAAATATGATTTAGAAACGCAGTTCATTCCTTTTCAGCAAAGTTATGATCGAATGAATCAGACTTTTTCGGAAACCTTTGCTCGGATGGATGCACTGGAAAGAGAAGCATCGGCGAAACAAAATAAAGTAGAGATAGAGAAATACACTGCAGCAGAAGAAGAGAAGATCCAGTTTGAGCTTGCTGAGGCAGAGGCTTTGCTTGAATTACGGTCAGAAAAATGAGGTGAAGATGGATGCTAGTACATTATAAATGTCCCAACTGCGGAGCGGATATGGAGTTTGATAGTGGTTCCGGACACTTGGCTTGTGACAGTTGCGGTCATGAGGAACATATTGATACGTATGATGACGTGAATATCTCCCAATCCTTTGAAGAAGATGAAGCCAAAGAATACCATTGTGAAAATTGCGGGGCGATTGTTTTGACAGATGCAGATACAACCGCAACATCTTGCAGTTTTTGCGGAGCAGGGGTAGTTCTTGCTGATCGTTTATCAGGGGATTTAGCTCCGGCTAAAGTGATTCCTTTTACCATTAGTAAAGAGGAAGCGATGCAAGCATTTAAAAAATGGTGTAAAAATGGCCGTTTAACGCCAAAGGGTTTTATGACAGCCAATCGGGTGAAAAATATCACTGGAATGTATGTCCCGTTTTGGATGTATGATTTAGATAACGATGTCGATGTTAAAGCAACAGGAACCAAGGTGCGTACGTATCGGCGCGGAGATTATCGTTATAAAGAAACCAAATACTATCGTGTCTATCGTGATATCGATGTCAGCTATTTAAAAGTTCCTGTCGATGCGTCGGAGAAAATGAATGATGAGCTGATGGATAAGTTAGAGCCCTATGATTATAACAAGCTGGAAAGCTTTAAAACACCTTATTTAGCAGGATACTTAGCTGAAAAATATAATTACACGGATGAGGAATTATTTGATCGGGTCAAGGCAAAGATGAAAGGTTTTTTAGATACGTATATTGCTTCAACCATCCGGGGTTACAGTTCCGTCAGCTATCAACAGAAAAATATTCGTACGAAGAAAGCAAATAGCTATTATGTTCTTTTGCCTGTCTGGATGGTATATTATGATTTTGATCAGCAGGAGCATACTTTTGCGATGAATGGGCAGACTGGAAAAATTGTCGGCAAGCCGCCGTTGAGCTATTCGAAGGCAGCAATATGGTTTTCTAGCATTGCCGGCGGATCATTTATTTTGATGAAAGCAATCGCGGTGATGCTGGGCGGTGATATTTTATGAGAAAGTATTTAATTAGTGCTAGTATTCTTTTACTTATATCTTTCTTTATAATGCCTGCTGCTTTTGCAGAGAAGCAATATATTTATGATGATGCGGACATATTTACAGAAAATGAACGTGCAGATTTGGAGCAGCGAGCGGCGGAGTATAGTGAAGAAAACGAGATTGATATTCTTATTTTGACGAAGGATGATTCAAGTAGGAAGGATATTGAACCATATATTGGTGATTTTTATGATGACCAAGGCCCAGGATATGATGGAGACCATGGAGATACAGTTATTTTAGGTCTTGATTTTTCTGGAGGTTCTGGAGAACGTGATTTATATGTTGCTGGTTTTTATGAAGGAGAAAAATATATAGATAACGATCGGGGCGCACAAATTGTTGACCAGATTATTCCAGATTTATCAGCAGATGATTATTATGATGCAAGTTTATTATATTTTGAAAAAGTAGATCAATATATGGGAGTTAGCCCATTAGTAAATCCAGATGGTTTTTTACTTCAGACATGGTTTCATTTATTAGTAGCTGTTATAATTGGAGCAATTATTGTCGGATCAATGATTTTTAATATGGGCGGCCGTGTAACAACAAATGCCAGTACGTATCTGGATGCAAATAATTCACGTGTAAAAAGTAAATCTGACAGGTATTTACGCAAATCTGTAACGAAAACGAAAATTCAAAAAAGCTCTGGAGGTGGCCGCGGTGGCGGTGGAGGTGGAATGACAAGAGGAGGTCATTCACATTCTGGAGCGCGTGGGAAATTTTAACTTACAGAAAGTTATATAGAAAGGATGAAAAGCATGATGGGTTTTTTTAGAGGGCAATTAGCAAATGTTATCGAATGGGAGTCATTCCGGGATGATATGATTTTCTGGAAATGGAATAACAGCGAGATCAAAAAAGGAAGTAAATTAATTATCCGTCCCGGGCAGGATGCAATCTTTTTTAATCAAGGGAAAATAGAAGGTGTTTTTAAAGAAGAGGGCGAGTATGAAATTGAATCGGATATTATTCCTTTCTTGTCCACGTTAAAAGGATTTAAATTTGGATTTAACAGTGGGATGCGTGTAGAAGTACTGTTTGTAAATACAAAACAGTTTACCGTGAAATGGGGAACAAAAAATGCCATAAATATTCCGTCCCAACAACTTCCTGGAGGCATCCCAATCCGTGCAAATGGCACTTTTCAATTCACGGTGAAAGATTACGTAAAGCTGATTGATAACATTGCTGGCGTAAGAGACAGTTTTCTGGTAGAAGACATCCGGCTGCGGATCACTGCCATTTTAGACCAGTTATTAATGAAGTGGATTACAAAAGAAGGAAAGGATATGTTTAATCTGCAGGCCAATTCCTTTGAAATCGGTGAGGGAATCAAAGAAGATTTGGATATGCAGGTCAATCAGGATGGTTTTGAAATTACTGGTTTTCAAATTATGAGCTTTAATTATCCAAAAGAAATTCAAGATATGATTACCAAAACTGCGTCACATGGCATGATTGGCGATATGGGACGCTATAAAGATGTTGCTATGACGGATGCGATTGCTTCCGGCAATTCAGAAGGCGGTAATTCGGCAACGGATATGGCCGGAATGATGATGGGAATGAATATGGCGAAAGAAATGATGAGCGGTGCGAACGAGCAAAATACTGGGAATCAACAACAGCAGTCTAACCAAAGCGGACAGCAAAATCAAAATGGACAACAGAATCAGAATCAGCAGCAAAATCAGCAGAACGATAATCAACAACCCGCTTCGGGCAACGAAGGCGGATCGATTCCCAATTTCTGTCCGAACTGTGGCAGTAAAACACAGGGAATGAATTTCTGTGGAAATTGCGGACATAAGCTGGTCTAAATACAATATTAGATAGAAAATAAGGGTGCTATCCAAATAGGAGGTATCCTTATTTTTTACATAATAGGAAAAAGCCTCTTTCCTTTCATCTCTTCAACAATATGATATGATAATTTAGAGAAACACAGAAAGAAGGTGGGCACAGGTTGGTAGTGGTTATTCTTATTTGTTTTACAGTTGCTATGCTGGCCGCTTTTGTTGGAAGTCTGGCCGGTTTAGGAGGTGGAGTTGTTTTAATTCCATTGCTTTTTCTGGCAAACGGAAATATCGAAGGTTTTGAATGGATTACTCCCCAAACGGTAGTAGCAATGTCTTTATTCGTTATGTGCTTTACAGGTATTTCCTCCGCACTATCCTTTGCAAAAACAGAACGGATTGACTATAAAGCTGGGGCTTTGTTTTTGATTGGCAGTATTCCGGGTAGTATGTGCGGGGCTTGGCTGAATCAATTTGTGCAAGCCAATACCTTTTATATTTATTTCGGCAGTTTAATTATATTGATTGCAGCAATTCTTTTTTATCGTCAATTAAAAGGAATGCAGCCGAGAAGCGTGGATACATCAGAAAAAGGATCCCGTCAAGCGAAATTAGGAACGCAAATATATACATATAAAATTCGGGCGCTACCTGCTATTATGATTGCTTTCTTTGTCGGGATGCTGTCAGGCTTTTTTGGCATCGGCGGGGGCGCTATTATGGTACCAGTAATGCTGCTTGTTTTTGGATTTCCTGCCCATATCGCCACGGCGACATCGATGTTTATGATTATTTTTGTCAGCCTATTTGGAAGTATCACGCATGTAATACTGGGCAATGTAGCATGGGCGTATGTCCTTTTCTTTATACCGGGTGCATGGATTGGCGGCAAGATTGGTGCATTGATAAATCAAAAGATTTCCAGCTCCTTATTAGAGCTGTTTTTGCGGATTTTATTAATTATCATGGGAATTCGTATGATTTTACAAGGAATCGGTTAGGGGCGTTGGAATATGTCAGAAGAAAAAATTTATCTTTACTATACCAATGATTTGCATAGTAATTTTGAACAGTGGCCAAGAGTAGCGGCTTTTTTAAAAGAGAAACGGGGATTAAGAGAAGAAAATAAAGAAGCTTATTTTACGGTGGACATAGGGGATCATGTTGACCGTTCGCATCCTGTTACAGAAGCCTCTGACGGTTTAGCAAACGTGGAGTTACTCAACGAAGCAGGTTATGATGTTGTCACATTGGGAAATAACGAAGGAATTACACTGTCTCATCAAGAATTATATCAATTGTACGATGAAGCGGATTTCCAGGTTGTTTGCAGTAATTTATTCAGCAGGGATCAATTTACGCCATTTTGGTTAAAACGCACGCTTTCATTAACGACAGAAAGTGGTGTCCGGATAGGTTTTTTTGGATTGACAGCGCCATTTAATGCTTTTTACGAGCTGCTTGATTGGCATGTGGAAAATGAATTTGATATGATAGACCGCTATTTAGAGGAATTAAAAAAAGAATCGGATGTTATTGTTCTGCTCTCCCATTTAGGAATTTCTGTTGATCAGGAAATTTCCCGGCGCTATCCGGATATTGATGTCATTATCGGCGGACATACACACCATCTGTTAGAAGAAGGAGAAACAGTGAATCGGACCTTGATAACAGCAGCGGGGAAACACTGTTACTATGCTGGTGAAGTAGAGCTTGTCTGGAATCATGAGAAGAAGAAAGTTGTTTTTAAAAAAGCAAATGCGATCCGTTTGCAAGATAGCGCCAAGGATCTGGAAACAGAGGCTCATTTACAACAGTTATCGGAACAGGCCAATCATTATTTGAATCAAGTTGTAGCGAATGTGGATCAGCCTCTGGAGGTGAAATGGTTTGCAGAAACACCGATTATCCAGTCTTTAACGAAAGTGCTGGGAAGGTGGACTAATGCAGATATTTCCATGCTGAATGCCGGTGTATTATTACATTCTTTGCCGGCCGGTCCTATTACCAAAGGAGATATCCACCGAATCTGTCCACATCCAATTAATCCTGTTCTGGTTGATTTAAGAGGAGATCAAATTGTGGAAACTGTCAGAGCTGCCTTATCTCCTGCTTTCACCGAATTGAAATTAAAAGGTTTTGGTTTCCGGGGAGAGATTTTAGGAAAAATGATTTTCTCAGGGATTCAAGTGGAGACTGCTTTTCATCGCAATGGAGGGGAATATGTGAAGCAGGTTTATACAGAAGACGGATATCCAATTCACCCGGATAAGGTATATTATGTGGCCACTGCGGATACGTTTACCTTTGGTCAGCTACTGCCGGAAATTGCCCGTTCTGCGAAAAAACAGTATTTTGTCCCGGAATTTTTACGTGACCTGCTGACGTATGCTGTCAAACAGCATTAAGATATTTCTGGCTTTACCTGTGACGTTCTGCTCTCCCTCTGCATACACTTATCACGAGAGAAAAACAGAGGGGGCTTTTTTTATGATTACAGTAGAACCTCTTGAGGTGGATGGCGTTATTTTTACAGCAGTGAGTGTGGAGTTGCCGCAAACAACCTTATTAACCATTAGCAATGATGTCGGGTATATTATGTGCGCAGCACTTGATGTGGATATTTTTAATGAAATACCTAAGTTGAAAGAAAGAAATGTCATCGCTGGCCGGGCAATGGGAGTACGCTCCATTGACCAGCTGTTGCAAGCACCGTTGCAAAAAATAACGGATGCATCCAAAGAACATGGATGGGAAGTTGGGATGACAGGCAAAGAAGCATTGCTTAAAATATCATAATAGTCCTTTAAGGCACTTCTTTTGTTCATACTATTTTGTATGGAACGAAAGAAGTGTTTTTTACACGTTAGGAAAGTATAAAATTTTAACGCAGAAGAATTTCGACGTAGTAAAAATTTTTAGGTACCAAGTATAAGTGCAGCGGTTTTGATGGGGCGAGTAACCGCAAATGTCTCCGGTGGGACGAGTAAGCGCAGTCCCAGTCCCAACTTAGGCATTCGTCGAAAGGCTTGCACTCAAGAGCATAAGGGATTCTAAGAAAGCAAAACACGCTTTTAAGGCTCCCTTTAACGAATGCCAAGTTTTCTTTATGTAAATTTTTATGGAAGTATATGATACCCGTCTGTAAGCGTATCATATAGCAATTGAAATAAGAGTGAAAAGACTTCAGTTCTAATCCCCTTCAATCATTGCATAAATTATGGAGAAGGGGGTAGTTGCGTTGAAATTTAAAAAGCGATACCGCTATCGAAAAAGCAGGAAAAGAAGAATACCTCCATCCCGGCGCTCTGTTTTAGTGCTGACCTTTATTTTATTTTTTGCTGCAGTTGGTTTCAGTTTTTATATAATTAACGTAAAGATTGAACCAATTGTGATCGATATTGCGGAGAGAAGAGCAGATGAATTTGCTACAAGAGCGATTAATACAGCTGTATATTATGTAGAGGAATATGGATTTGAGGATATTCTTAACATCACATATGATAATGAAGGCAATTTAGTAACATATAACAGGGACCCGGCAATAATCAGTGAAATTAATCGGGTTGCTACCGATCGGGTGGAGGAGTTTTTTGCTCATGTGAACCGGGGGGAGCAGCTTGAATTTGATCACAATCTGCAAGAACCATATGAATACGAGGGTGGTGCAGAAGGAAAAGCTGAAATCGATCCAACATTGATTGAGATTCCATTGGGGCAAGTAACCGGAAATTCTGTACTGGCTAATTTAGGTCCTAGAATACCGATTAATATGGAAGTAATCGGGGCTGTCCGAACGAACGTTGTCAGTGAGGAAGAAGAGTTTGGCATTAATGGGGCCTGGGTGTCTTTATATATAAATGTAGAAGCTGATGTACAAATTATTGTGCCATTTACATCAGAAGTAAGAACGGTACATACCGAATTATATTTAGATGGAGGAGCCATTATGGGAAAAGTCCCTGATTTTTACGGAGGAGACGGAAACACGCCAGATATTGCTGTCCCTAAAGATGATTTGCAGAACGAATAAATATGTAGTATAGTACAAATTAGTGAAGAAGCTATTAACATTTACATTTGAATAAAACCTTAACAGATCGGTGAGGTAGAGGTGCAAATCAGATGAGTACCCGGCAGGAGAATGACAACGATGATAGCTGGGAAAAGGTTGGTTTGCCGAAGCGTATAAAGGGGTCATGCTTTATACTGCTGGCATGTTACTGAAAAAGTTACATGCTGTCATGTATGTATTTTTTACATGGAGAACTATTGATCGAAATGGAGGATAACGTGAGTTGTTAAAACAATGGTAGGTTATTTTCTATCATTGTTTTTTTGCGTTTACAGGGGAATTTGTATGATATTACGGACAGTGCAGAGATGCGAAGATCCCTGTCTACCTTCTTTTTTCGAATCAGTTGCGCATGTGTAGGGAGGAAAAGAGATAATAGTCATGATTTCGTGTTGTATTATCCGCCTTATACATGGTTTTTAAGATACAGGAAATAAATAGACGGGGGTTTTAACATGGAAGCTACATATTGGTCGCTGTTACCTGCAATTGTCATGTTGATATTAGTGATCGTAACAAGAAAAGTGCTTATTTCGATTGGTACAGGAATTGTGGTAGGCGCATTATTATTAAATGATTTTCATATATGGGGAACAATAAAAGAAATATGGACTGTATTTTACACGATTTTTTATGTGGATGGCGCACTTGAAATTGGAAATATACTATTAATTCTTTTCCTTCTTTTCTTAGGAGTACTTACGGCATTTTTACAAGCTTCAGGAGGAGCAAAAGCATTTGGAGATTGGATGCTGAGACGGGTGAAAACACGTACTGGCGCGGAAATAATGACTGTAATTACTGGATTGGTTATTTTTATTGATGACTATTTTAATAGCTTAGCAGTTGGGCAGATTGCCAGACCGGTTACCGATCGGCAAAAAATATCCCGTGCGAAACTGGCTTACTATATTGATTCCAGTTCGGCGCCGGTTACGGTAATCGCACCAATATCAAGCTGGGGAGCATATATTATCGGTCTTTTGGGCGGTTTATTTGTAGCCAATGGGATTACAGATGTACAGCCGATGGAAGCATTTATACAAATGATTCCACTTAATTTTTATGCGATTGCTTCGATTATACTTGTGTTTATTGTCGCCTATTTCCATTTTGATATTGGTTCCATGTATACACACGAAAAAAGAGCAAAAGAAGATGGAGGCCTGCTGGACCCAAAAAGAAACCAGGTTTCGGGAGATTTAAGTGATGTATTTGACCCGCATAAAGAGGGGAAAATCTTTCATCTGATTGTTCCGATTATCGTACTGTTTGTAGTTACAGTTATCGCAATGGTTGGAACAGGTATCATGGAGACAGAAGGCAGTGCATCTATTATAGATGCTTTTGCAAATACAAATGTCAACCTTTCCTTAATTATCGGCGGGATTGCAGCAGTGCTGACTTCTGTTATTTTTCATATGCAGCAAAGCCATCCGCGTTCAAGATTAAAGCAGATTTTTATAGAGGGCTTTAAGACGATGATTCCGGCTATTAACATTTTAATACTTGCCTGGATGATTGGTGCGATTATCGGGGAATTGGAAACAGGAAGTTATTTAGCTGGTGTAGTTAATAACGCATCCGTATCATCTGATTTTCTTCCGGCGATTTTATTCCTGATTGCAGGGTTGATGGCTTTAGCAACAGGATCTTCTTGGGGAACGTTCGGTATCATGCTGCCGATTGCTGTAGAAATCATGGCAAATACAGATATGACGTTATTGTTGCCTGCATTAGCAGCTGTACTTGCTGGAGCAGTATTTGGGGATCATTGTACGCCGATTTCTGATACGACTGTTTTATCTGCAACGGGGGCAGGGGCACATCATATTGACCATGTTCTTACACAGCTGCCGTATGCTTTAATAGCAGCTTTTACAGCTTTTATCGGTTTTTGTGTTATTGGATTCACTCATTCTGTTTGGATTGCATTAGCTGTGACCATTCTTCTGTTAGCAGGAATTGTCTGGCTGACACATTTATTATTCATAAGAGGAAAAAAGAAGGCATCTTAATAGGAAGCTTGGAATACATTTTAGTATTCCAAGCTTTTGTCATAAAACAAACGCAGTAAGATAGGACAAATCCAAATAATAACATTTGACAAAACGACTAGAAAGGATATAATACAATTAAAATAGTCTGAAAGTAATGATTTTTTCTATTATTTTTAAAATATGTATTCGAAAAATTCAAATTTTATTTTTGGATCATTTTTGAATCCATTTTGTAACGCGCTTTCATGCTATTGCTATTTATTAAAAGGGGGTATGATGAATGGAAACTCGTTCGCAGTGGGGGACAAGAGCAGGGTTTATTTTAGCGGCTGTCGGTTCAGCAGTTGGTTTAGGAAATATATGGCGTTTTCCATCTGTTGCTTATGAAAATGGCGGTGGAGCATTTTTTATTCCTTATTTATTTGCGCTATTGACTGCCGGTATTCCCATTTTAATTATGGAGTTTACCATGGGGCAGAAGTATCGCGGTTCTGCACCTTTAACATTCCGGAGAATGAATAAGAAAACAGAGTTTATCGGGTGGTGGGCTGTACTTGTTGCGTTTGTGATTTCAACGTATTATTCCGTGATTATTGCCTGGGCAATATCTTATTCGATTTTCTCTTTCAATCAATCTTGGGGAGAAGATACAGAAGCATTTTTATTTGGAGAGCACTTGCAGTTAGCAGAAATTCCCGGGCAAATCGGCGGACTCGTTCCTGGTGTACTTATCCCGTTGATTATTGTTTGGGTGTTGGTGCTGGGTATTTTATTTCGAGGCGTTAAAAAAGGAATCGAGATGGCAAACCGTATTTTTATTCCTTTACTTCTGATCTTATTTTTAATTATCGTTATCAGGGCAGTTACGTTACCAGGGGCGCTGGATGGACTGAACGCATTCTTCACGCCTGATTTCAGTCAAATTCTGTCACCTGGAGTATGGATAGCTGCCTATGGCCAGATTTTCTTCAGTTTATCGATTGCATTTGCTATTATGATTACTTATTCCAGTTATTTACCTAAGAAATCAGATATTACTAATAATGCATTTATTGTTGGTTTTGGTAATTCCGGTTTTGAATTGTTAGCGGGAATTGGTGTGTTTGGAATATTGGGATTCATGGCTTCCTCTGCTGGGGTAAGTATTGAAGAAGTAGTAGCCGGAGGGGTTGGGCTTGCCTTTGTTGTCTTTCCGGCAATTATCAATGAATTACCGGCTTTTAATGGATTGTTCGGCGCGCTTTTCTTTATATCGCTGACGCTTGCAGGGATCACCTCTTTGATGTCTATTACCGAGGCGTACGTAGCTGCATTAGTAGATAAATTTAAAATTACGCGTGCCAAAGCAGTTCTTATTGGCGGGGGTCTCGCGGCACTGGTTTCCTTACTCTATGCTTCCCGGGGCGGCATGTATTTCTTAGATAATGTCGATTATTTCATTAATCAGTTCGGAGTAGCGATGATAGGCCTGGTAGAAGTCGTGTTGATTGCCTGGATTCTGCGCCGGACCAATGTCCTTAAAAATCATGCCAATGAGATTTCTGATATCCGTCTGGGAGCTTGGTGGACGATCAGTATAGCCGTTATTACACCAATTGTTATGGGCTATATGATGTTTGGACTCTTTAAACTGAATTTATTAAGAGAATTTGATACGGAATCCGGTAACTATGAAAATTATCCCGATGCTTTTATTAACTATTCAGGCTGGGCAGTTGTAGTCGGTGTGCTGGTACTTGGGATTATCCTGGCATTAACAAAGTGGAAATCAGATGATTCATTATCTGATTATAACGACAATTAGGAGGAGATAGAGATGAGCGTTTCAGCAATTATTGTCATGATTATCGGGATTCTTGTTATATGGGGCGGTTTAGTGGTTAGTATCTGGAATGCCATTCGGAAAGGGAAAGAAAAAGTGTAACTATTTACGTTCTATTTGAAAAAGGTGTGCATCCTGTATCTGGCTGGGATGCACACCTTTTTGTATAAAAAGCGGATGTTTGTTTTACTTCATCCGTTCCCATTTTTTAATATAAGGATACGGATCAAATGAAAATTCACTGTATCCATTATCTTTATACATTCCATAATGCAGGTGGGGAGGGAATTTACCGGAAGTTCCTGGCGGGCCGTAACCGGTAGAGCCGACACTGCCCAGTACGTCTCCTGGTTTTACAACTTGGCCTACTTTTATTTCATCTTCATAACCGCTCATATGCGCATAGTAGTGATAAATATTATAAATATCACGAATACCAATACGCCATCCTCCATATAAGTTCCAACCCATCATTTCCACGACACCATAAGTTGTCGAATGAACCGGTACGCCGTAAGAAGCAAAAATATCTGTACCTTCATGAATCCGTAATCCGCCAAAGCCGCGGCGGTCTCCCCATGTACTGCGATAGCTGTAATTATATCCCGTATCCAATGGAAAAGACCGATCTGTCAGATGAATAACTCCAAATTGTTCAAATACTTTTGCTGTATTCATGATTGTTTGTACAGTCAGGTCACGTTTATAATGCTCCCAAAGTGCAATTTTTACGTCATCCTTATCTAAACCATATGTTAATATATGGTTGGCCATCGTATAAAGGATATCTTCCGGATCATCGGGATCAGCCTGGTTATCATCGTTTCCGTCTTTACCAACTCCACCAAACTGCTGGATGACCTCCTGTTCGGTAGATTGAGCTGCATTGCCCAAACCAAACCACTCTGTTTCATCAAATTGAATGGAGATGACTTTCTCATCTTCTGAGGAAGGAAGTGTATTCCGTTCGTAATTATCCATTGCCGCAAAATAATACCATGGTACTTGTGTGAGGCTCTCTACTTTTTTAAATAGTGCCATTCTGTCTTCATATATTTGATTTTCTGATTCCGCATGTACGAAAGAGGCTGGTTGACAAAAGAGAAAAAAACAGAATACAAGCCATATAACCGTGCGAATGCTTGCCAGTTGAATCACCCCCTTATGAAATAAGTGTTGTTTTAATCATCTTTTTTCATGGTATCAACGATTTCCTGTACAAGCGGATTAATATCTGTATCCTCATTTTCCATCACAGAATAATGGAGGGTTTCGATATTATGAATTAGACTCCTGTTGTTTGAAGCATGAATCGTATAATAACCGGGAAGGATAGACATTGCTGTTTTTTCAGCATTATCAATAGCGGTTTCCTTTGATATATTATCCGAGGCTTCAAATGCAATTAAAGCTTCTTCATCCGTTACAAGCGTTGCTACTTCTTTAAAATCCGGATTCTGTAACAAGATGCTGGTGATCATTTCAGCTGTCTCGTTTCTGTCTATATGGATTTCTTTTGGTTTAGACGTATTATTTTGCTCAAATTCATCCTGCGTGTAACGTACAAAACCAATCTGATCGCGCGATGGTCCGTTAGTATCTGTTTCCATTTCCGGATTTCTATTTTTTGGATCTAACGGGTCCGGTTCGCTGTTATTTTGATTAGGTGCACAAGCTGAAAGGGTTATAACAAAACTTAATAAAATAATTCCTAATCCTTTTTTCATATTTATATGGCTCCTTTCCAAGGTCTATTTCTTATATCTTAGTTTTGGAAAACAGGCGCAAATCATGCAGGTAATTTTTTCTGGTTTTTCTAACTGTTTCTGTGATAAAATAAGGATAATGGATAAGGAGTGGATGTCCTCTCATGATTGAATTAAATGGGAAAACATATGAACTGATTGAAGAAAATAAAAATGGCTTCGAAGCAGAAACGGTTAAAGAGCGTTATTCCGAAGTTTTATCCAAATACGATTTTATCGTAGGCGATTGGGCATATGAACAGCTTCGTTTAAAGGGGTTTTATCATGATAGCCATGCCAAGGCGCCAATAGACGCTAAAATCAGCTGCTTTGAGGATTATATTTACGAATATTGTAATTTTGGCTGCGCCTATTTCGTATTGGAAAAGGTGCAGAAATAAAGAAGTTCAAAATATCTTCTCCGGATAAGAAGGCATTTTGAACTTCTTTTATTGGCTCAGAAAACGTTTATCAATTGTCTTTTTCCCCTAAAGGATGTGCGCCGGGAGCTCTTCGTTGCAGTTTTTTGTGCTGTTCTTTATCCGCATACGTGAAGGCACTTGCACGTTGCTGTCCTTCCTCCCAATCGGTTGATTTTCCGGAAACCGGATCATTTTCACGTATATCTGATCCATAGGATCCTTCTGGAAATTCTTCTGGAATGATGGTGTCATGCTGTTTCTGAACAGTGGAAAGTTCCTGGTAATCTTTTTTAGGCATACAATCTCCCTCCTTCTGGTTCAGTTTGTGCAAAAGGAAGGGGAATAACGCGTTCTAATAATTACCTTTCTAAAATCTGTAGAAACGTCTTTAATAATAAGATGGGAAATAAAAGTCCTTCATTTCATTTGATATTTCTTCATATTCAATCGCATTCAGTGCACTTTTTCAATTATTTTCTATATTTAAAGGACTCTTTATAACTATATTCGTTTCTCAATTGGAAATAGATGCAATTAAAAAGCCCTCACTTAAGAGCGAGAGCCTTGATTTTATGTTACTCAGGTGATATTTCAAATGTAGTTGAATCCGAATCTAAAGAGAAAGTTGGTTCATAAACAATCGTATAATTAGATTCTTCAGGAACATCGTATAGAATTGTTCCAGTTATGTTGTTTCCAGCTCCAATGTTTTCATTCATAAATCCATCTCCACTGAAGTATTCATCATACTGAGTACCTTCTTCTGAAGAAATAGTGAACTCATCAGATCCAAGATATACTTGTTCATCTCCGTTGTTAACAGCTTCAAATTCAACAGCTAGAACAGAATCGTTATCTGGTTCCATGAATTCATCCGGTTCTGTAAAAGAAGCGCTCGTGAGAGTTACTTCTAAATCACCTAGATTAACTGTATCTCCAACACCATAAACTTGGTCGCCTGCGTCTTCTGATTCTTCAGTACCTTCATCTTCGTTGTTATCTTCTGATGCTTCTGCATTTTCCTCTGAAGAATTGTCTGTTGAAGCATCCGATTCTTCATCTCCGCATGCTGCAAGAAATCCTATCAATAGAATAGCCATTAATACCATAAAGCAGTAATTAAGGGAATATGTTTTCGTAAAAAACTAAGAAAATAAACCTAGGCAAATTCATTTTTTCGTAACTTTTTGCTTCTTTCTATTATGCCAATATAACGAGTCGATAAATTCCACATTTCTAAAGTCTTTAAAAAATGTAAATTATAACGGCTAGGATTTTTGAAGAGAGTTCTTTACACCTGTTCGTATGGAAAATAATAGGGAAGAATTAATCGGGCAAATAAAAATAAAAACGAAATAAATGATTAATTTACAGATGAACCGAACAGTATAGTAAACAACATTTTTAAGTAAAGGTTAAGAAAAACAGCAGATGGTTTTGAGAGTTGTTAAAGCTACCTGCCACTGAAATATTTTGTTCTGTCTGATTTAACTTTTATTTGTTTAGCTGTTTCAATCGTATAGAATATCCTACTAGCGGAGGCGGACCGTTTTGACTCCTGAGGGATTAGCACCATCTGAAGATCCACTTTTGCCAAGTGTTCTTCTTGGCAAAAGTTAGCTGAAGAGCGTGCCCCTAGGAAAGCAAAACGGTCCGCCGCAGCGGTCGCCTTACATTTAACCTTCTAATCTTTGTCAACAGATGTATGAAAGAAACAAGCAACCCTTGTTCTTATAGAAAGGAAGTTCTTTTTAAAGGGCGAAAGTGGAGTTACAAATCTGCTGAAACGCATTTATTTTTCTTTATTCTATTGCAAAATAATTTTTAGCAAAAATAAGCTGAACTTTTGATAAAAATAATTACCTTTCACCCATCTCTGCTAATTTATATCCCCGGAACCGTTTCGTAAGCAATTTACCCAGCCGGAAAATAGCATCTTCATTGCCATTTCCGCTGATAATTTGAATCCCGATTGGCAAATGGTTTTCATCCTCTCCTACAGGTATGGTAAGAGAAGGGAGTCCCCATACATTGGCATAGGCAGTATAAGGCATGTATTGCAGATAGGTTTTACGGATAGAAAAAATTTCTTTGAAAACCTGGCCATGATTGGATGCAGTTTGATAATAAACAGGCAGAATCAGCAGCCGGTTAACTAAATAGGTTTTAAGCAGTTCATCACCTTGCTGCAGAATACCGGCAATTTCGCGGACTCTTTTTTGAGAAGGTTTAAACATTTTCGCCCCCATAATAGCCCAGGATAAATAAGGATGGACGTTAGTACGTTGGCTCAGTTTTTCTTTTAAGAAAGAGCGTACCAGCCCGGAGCGGTCATTATTAAAAGCTTCATCTTCTACCAGTTTGCTTCCGTTGATGGACATGATTTCCTGCCAGATTAATGCGCTGTCTCTAAAATATGGCGGCATAATTTGCTGGACACTGTAAATCCGCTCCAGGAAATTTTCCAAATCACCTAACAATTGCCCTGTTCTGGTAGAGAGCGGGTAGCCCGGGTTTATTGGTAATATCTCCATTTTAAATGCATGTAATGTTTGGGGCTCTATAGCTGCTGGAGCTAGGATGTCGTAAATCAGCTGCATATCTTCTATTGTTTTCCCCATTGGTCCGACCGCGAGCATTCGCTGTTGCAGT
The DNA here is from genome assembly GCF_900166635.1 of Oceanobacillus timonensis. Taxonomy (NCBI): domain Bacteria; kingdom Bacillati; phylum Bacillota; class Bacilli; order Caryophanales; family Bacillaceae; genus Oceanobacillus; species Oceanobacillus timonensis. Next base: position 3,238,840 of record NZ_LT800497.1, on the reverse strand, counting down.
TCATGCTGCACTGCTGGAAAATGCCCTTCTGTGGAGACTGTGTTTTCCCCGGGTTTGAAACCAATAACGCCATTAAAATGAGATGGGAAACGAATGGAACCGCCAATATCAGAACCAATTCCGACAGGTGCACCGCCGGCAGCAAGCAAGGCACCTTCACCGCCGCTGGATCCGCCGGCTGTTTTCGTGATATCCCACGGGTTATTGGTTCTGCCATACAGTTTATTATCCGTTTCCTGGCAGAAACAAAGTGCAGGAGTGTTTGTTTTCCCGAGAATAATGGCCCCTTCCTGTTTTAAGCGGCGAACCACTTCGGCATCTTCTTGATAAATAAGGTCCTGCCGATGCTTTAAACCGCCGGTTGTTTTCATCCCTTTCACGTGGAAGCATTCTTTGATACTGATTGGCACACCATGTAATTTACCTGAAGACACATGATTTTGAAGCAACTTATCTGCTTCCTGTGCTTCTTGCAGCGCTTCGGAAAACCGGTCTTCTACAACAGCATTGATGGAAGGATTAACCGTTTTAATCTGTTCGATAAAAGCTGTTACAGCTTCCACGGAGGTTAATTGCTTCTTTTTAATTGCAGACGCAATACTCGTTGCATCCATTTTTAAAATATGTCTTTTTTCCATCCGCATTTATTCCCTTCATACTTATTAGATTTACTATATCATGTTTTTTGAAAAAGAAAGCACGATTCGCTTTGATAAGGAAAGTCCAGTGAAATAACGTTAAAAAATATGGTATGATAATAGTAGTAATTTGAATATCCTTTAGTATAGACGTTTTTGGGGGAATCATGATGTATTTTGTAGATCAGCAAAAAATAAGTCACACGCTTACATTTATGAATGATATTTTAAAAACCTTTAAAAGTTATTCATACAATAGCCAATTAGATTATTTTGCCTTGGAACGCATGGCTCATGTCTTTATAGAGGGCGTGCTGGATACCGGCAATATGATGATTGATGGTTTTATTATGAGAGATCCGGGAAGTTATGAGGATATCATCGATATTTTGGTGGATGAAAAAGTACTTCCTGCAGAGGAAGAAGATGTGTATAAAAACCTTATTCGTTGGCGTAAATCTTTCGTACATGATTATCAGAACATAGATCATCAGAAATTAGCACAGTTTATGCAAGAAAACATCGGTGTGCTCACCCATTTTTCGGAACGGATTCACACGTATTTACAGAATGAACTGGGTGTTGCAAATGCTTTTACTAATAAATAAAAAGCGCGTTTAAATGGGAGGTTAAGCGGATGGGGAAACGTGTCTCGACAAAAGATAAGATTATCCAATTGTTAAAAAAGCAAGGAGATTTAACAATGGACGCGATGATGGAGCACTTTACGATTTCGGAGACCGCTGTCCGGAAGCAGCTCCATACACTTGTACAAAAAGAATTTATTGAAGTGAAGCAGCATAAAAAAGAGATCGGCCGACCTTATCACACCTACCGTTTAACAGAAAAGAGCCAGGAAAGTTTTCCTGACCGCTATAAAGAACTCTCTTTAGATTTGCTTCATGATTTAGAAGAATTGCAGGGAAACCAGCTTATCAAAGACTTGCTTCAAAAGCAGTCCATGAAAGAAACAGAACAGGTAAGGAAGTATATAGAGCCCTTTTCCACGACAGAAGATAAAATTGCTGCGTTAAAAGATATGCAAAATCGGAGCGGTTATATGTTTCAAGTGGAGGATAAAGGAAAAGAAGGGGTTCAATTAAATAATTTCCATTGTCCTTTTTTAGCAGTGGCAAAGGATTATCCGGTCATGTGTCAGCATGAAAAAGAAATGTATGAAGCTTTATTTCCGGATCAAAAAGTAAAGACAAAATCGCTGCTGGTGGACGGGGAAAAATGTTGCCAGTGGTATATTACCGAGACGTCGGATAAGTAAATGCGTAACTGGTGTATGTTGAAATCATGCAGCGAGGTTGTTATCAAAATAGAGGTGTACGATTGTGAGAAAATATAAAGGATACTTGATTGATTTAGATGGAACGATGTACAGAGGGAATGAAGTTATTCCAGAAGCGGCTCCTTTTGTCAATCAATTAGCAGAAAGAAATATACCATATGTATTTGTTACGAATAATTCCACTAAAAGTACGCATGATGTAGCCGAAAAACTGAACCATTTGGGAATTCAGGCTAATCATAATCAAGTGGTTACAAGCAGCATGGCTACAGCGAACTATTTAAAAGATCAATTCATGGAAACATGCTATTGCATTGGCCAGAGTGGTCTGAAGAATGCGTTGGAAAAGCAAGGAATTCAGTTAGTGGATGATATCCATGCTGATGCTGTTGTCGTTGGTATGGACAAAGATATTACGTATGATAAACTTGCCAAAGCATGCATTGCTATTCGAAATGGGGCAGCCTTTATTTCCACCAATCGGGATCATGCCATTCCTACAGAAAATGGGATGGGACCGGGAAATGGGGCTTTTACAGCTTTGGTCCAGACAAGCACGCAACAGGACCCTATTTTTATCGGAAAACCGGATACCATCATTATGAAAGAGGCGCTGGAGGTACTTGGTTTACCGAAGGAAGAGGTTCTGATGGTAGGGGATAATTATCAAACGGATATCCAATCCGGGTTCAATGCACAAGTGGATACATTATTTGTCCATACTGGAGTTACTTCAAAAGCGGAGCTGGCAACCTTGGAAAAACAGCCGACGTATATTATTGAGAATTTATCAGAATGGACTTTTGAGTAATCAAAAGCATTCATCTCCTTGCAGGCAGTCATAGGGAGATGAATGCTTTTTTGTGTAGGCGGTTAAACCAGACACATCATATATACTAAAGGGGACACGAAGAAAGTATATTTTTTTTTCGTGTCCCCTTTATGCGCACCGGGTTTATCCATCGAGCTCTTCATGTTCATTTTCTGCATCCCCATGGGCCAGACGACTGGATGCTGCGGCTGCCACAGCACCAACAATATCATCTAAAAATGTATGAATTTCCCCGCTGCTTTTATCGTTTAATTTTTCTAAAATACCTGGTTTTTGTTTATCAATGTAACCAAAGTTTGTAAAGCCGATAGAACCATAGACATTGACAATAGATAAGGCAATGACTTCATCAATTCCGTATAATCCTTCATCAATTTCAATCGTTCCTTGCAAAGGTTCGCTTAATTGTTTTTTCTCAGCCAGCATGTCTAATTCAATACCTGTTATTACGGCGTTTTGTACTTCTCTTTTCGTTAATACACGATTGACGTTATAACGGCATGTATCCATCGATAACCCTTGATGATACTTCGATTGCAGATAATACACTAACTCTGCAATATCTTCTATTTTCACGCCGCGTTCTTTTAAAAGTTGTCTTGCTCTTACTTCAAGTTCTGTTTTGCTTGTATATTTTGTCATTTTAAAACACACCTTTTTTCGATTTAATAGGATTGTATAGCCCTTTCCTTCATATAGTTAATATATACGATAAGGGGGAGTTTGTTGATGCCTATGTCAGAAATGCTCCGCAGCCAATATGCCATCCAGGTGGAAGGGAAGCAATTCATCGAAGAGCGTGAAGCATATCAAAAAGAGCATTATCATTATTTTACCATTCCTGCGGGAAACAAGGAAATGATATTGATGGAACAGGCAACATTAGCTTATTTTCTAAGAGAAAACGGCATATATCATGTTGCTTATCCTATAAGGAATATAAATGGGGAGTGGTTTACTAATCATGGTAATGAGCTGTGGATGGTACTTGTATTAGAAGAAGATGTACAGATGTTTAGGAATGAAAGTCCGGGAAAGATGCTTGGAGATATTCACCGTATTGGAAGCGGATTTCAATATGAGCCGAAGACAATTTCGAGTTATGGTCTATGGAAAAAACTTTGGGAAGAAAAAATAACCTTTTTTGAAAACGAATTAACCAGGCAGGCAAAGGAAGAAACGTCAAGTAAGTATTTATCGGAAGTCATGGATGTTTTGCCGTATATTGTTGGAGTCAGCGAAAATGCGATTCAGTATTTGCGGGAAAGTGAAAAGGAGCAGCGTATTTTACAGACAGATCAGAGTACCATCAGTTTCTCCAGGTGGAGCAGTTCTGAAAAAAAGATTATTTGGACAGATGAACTGGTATATGATCATCCGACACGCGATATTGCGGAGTATATCCGGTATGCATACTTACAAAATAAATCAGATGCAGAAATAAATCAGTTTTTAAATGATTACCAGGACTACCAACCATTATCCGTATTTGCTTGGAGACTGATTTTTGCCAGGTTATCTTTCCCGATACATTTGTATGATTTTTTGGAGGGGGCTTTTCAATATCCGGATTTTCGGGCGCTGCAGCAATTATTAAACCATCAAGAAACATATGAACGAAGACTGGCACGTTTTTATGAAACTGTAGGTGTTGATGTTTCCGATTGGCGGATTCCTATGATAAGCTGGTTATGAGATAAATGGGAATAGAATAAAAAATAGAAATATTTATCTTGTCACAGGAAGGAGAATACCAGGATATGTCCAAGCCAAAAGTTTATATTACCCGTAAAATCGATGCCAAATATCTCGAACCTTATCAGGATCAGTTAGAGGTTCGTATGTGGGAAAAAGAGGAAGAACCAGTGCCAAAAGAAACGCTTTATCAAGAAGTTGCCGAGGCAGATGCTTTATTTTCCGTATTAAGTGATGCTATTGATGAGGATTTGCTGGCAAAAGCACCCCATTTAAAGGTGGTGGCAAATATGGCTGTCGGCTACGATAATATCGATCTCGAGGCATGTAAACAGCATGATGTTGTTGCAACAAACACGCCGGATGTTTTATCGGAAACAACGGCAGATTTAGGTTTTTCGCTGCTGATGGCTGCTGCCAGAAGGATAACAGAAGCGGCTGACTGGGTGAAGCAGGATAAATGGCAATCATGGGCGCCGTTTTTCTTTGCCGGTTCCGATATCTATGGCAAGACACTTGGAATTGTCGGCATGGGCAGAATCGGAGAAGGAATAGCAAAGCGAGCAACTGGTTTTGACATGAATATCCAGTACCATAACCGTTCTCGTAAAAAAGATGCCGAAGAACGACTTCAGGCAACATATGTCAGCTTGGATGAATTGCTAGAGACTTCTGATTTTGTTGTAACGGTTGTCCCACATACGGAGGAAACGGATAAAATGTTTAATCAGGCTGCTTTTGAAAAAATGAAATCAAGCGCTGTCTTTGTCAATATCTCGCGTGGAAAAGTAGTGGATGAAGAAGCGTTGGTCCATGCGCTCCAAGCGGGAGAAATCCAGGCTGCAGGGCTGGATGTCTTTGAGGAAGAGCCGATTGAGGCAGATCATCCATTAGTCGGTTTAAAAAATGCTGTGTGTCTTCCGCACATTGGATCAGCCAGTGTAGAAACAAGAACAAAAATGATTCAGCTGTGTATGGATAATATCGCGGCAGTTGTCAGCGGAAAGGAAGCAATAACACCGGTTTCCTAATTGAAGATAGCTTCTGAGGGAGATTTGATTTTCTCCCTTGGAGGTTGAAAAGGATAGTTGATAAATAAAAACGGAGAGTCTCTGTCAAACATCAGAACACACTCCGTTTTATATGAATAAATATTAAAATACCTGTTCGATTTCTGATACGCCAGGAACTTCCGCCATCAATGCGCGTTCAATTCCTGCTTTTAAGGTAATGGTTGAACTCGGGCAGTTGCCGCATGCTCCCATAAGGCGCAATAAAACAACACCGTCATCATCAACGTCAATTAACTCTACGTCTCCACCATCACGCAATAAAAATGGACGAAGCTTGCTTAATACTTCTTGTACTTGCTCTTGCATATTAACCTACTCCTTTCCCGCAATTTTATTATAACGCAGTTAAGCGTAAAAATCTAGTTGAAAATGATTTTCAATTAGTTGATTAATTTTATTTTATCTTTTTCTTCTTATTTTGTAAAATGATTTGTATAGCGGATGACAGCACCACGTAGAAAGGAAGTGTGTCAAATACCTGCCATAACATTAACGGTCTATGGAAGTGAACAAATTTGTGCGAGTTGTGTCGGAGCACCAGGCTCAAAAGATACCTATGAATGGCTCCAGGCAGCAATTGGCAGAAAGTATGTTACAGACGATGTTCAATATCGTTATATTGATATCAACCAACCGCAATCAGATTTTGAGGAACAGGCATATGTGGATAAAATAATAGAAGAGGATCTTTTTTATCCGGTTGTATGGATAAATGATACAATGGTTGCGGAAGGTATCCCGCGTTTGAAACCGATTTATCAAGCGTTGGAAGAACAGGGGTTACCCGTAAAAGAGGGCGAAGCAGAAGGAGAATAGCACATGAAAATACCTTTTACCAAAATGCATGGACTGGGAAATAATTATATCTATATCGATCTTTTCCATACCGAACTGCCAGAGGACAAATTATCTGAACTAGCTGTTAAGATGTCGAACCAGAATACCGGCATCGGTTCAGACGGGATGATTTTAATTCATCCGGCAGAAACAGCAGATGTTGGCATGCGTATTTTTAATAAGGACGGTTCTGAGGGAATGAATTGCGGAAACGGCCTGCGTTGCACGGCAAAATACGCTTATGAAACAGGCATTGTAAGAAAATCAGAATTTACAATCCAGACGAAAGCAAATATTGTGCAAGCTATTGTTAAAAAAAATAGGGAACAAGAAGTAGAAGAAGTAACCATTGATATGGGAGAACCTATTTTACAAAGAGAACAGATTCCGATGCTCGGTGAAGCAGGTACAACAGTTATTGACGAACCTTTCCCAGTGGCAGACACGACCTTACAAGTGACAGCTGTTTCCATGGGAAATCCGCATGTGATAACAGTGGTGGATGCGATTGATGAAGCGCCGCTGACAACACTTGGACCGATTATTGAAAAGGATGAACGCTTTCCTGAGGGCGTCAATACAGAGTTTATAGAAATTGTATCAGATGAGGAAATCCATTTTCGTGTCTGGGAGCGCGGATCAGGCGTTACCGAAGCCTGCGGAACAGGGGCATGTGCAGCGGTTGTCGCAGCAACGCTGAATGATAAAGTAACCAAAGGGAAAAAGATTGTTGTTCATTTAGCCGGCGGCGATTTACTAATTGAATGGAAAGAAGACGGACATATCTGGATGACCGGCGGCGCAGAAACAATTGCTTCAGGAATTTTTAATGCATAAAATGAATTACTTGATTCTGACAAGTACAGGTGTATACTGAAATTAGAGTATGTGTTCAAAGAGGGTGGATAAAAGAACTGGATATTTCTCAAAGAATTCTTTTATGTACATTTTGAACTTTTTATAGGATTTACAAAGAAAAGGAGGTTCAGAAGATGATTATTGAACTGACTGATCGTGCGAGTGCACAGATTAAAGAAATGATGAAGGATGAACCAGGAGAGGCATTGCTCCGTTTTGGTATAAAAGGCGGCGGATGCAGCGGTCTGTCTTATTCATTAGGTTTTGCCGATGAAGTGAATGAAGAATTGGATGTTGTTGAAACAATTAATGATATCCCAATTGTCTTTTTCAATCAGGATATCCCAATTATTGAAGGTACAAAGATTGATTATAAAGAAAATATGATGGGCGGCGGGTTCAGCATCGATAATCCGAACGCCATCGTATCCTGCGGCTGTGGTTCTTCCTTCCGTACGGCACAGAATGCTGGCGCACCGGGAGATTGTTAATAAGTACCATCTATTCTTTGTGTAAGCATGAAAAGAAAATAAATCGTAACAAATGTAGAAACAAAAAATCAAGGTTGTAAATGATAAGCCTTCCCAAGCAGTTTATGTTGATAATATAAATTTTTGGGAAGGCTTTTTTTCTTTAGAACTGCTTGGTTTGTACACAGGGGATGAATGTGAATAAGAACATAATCTGGTTTTTATTTGAGTATGTTATAATAATGGTAAAGGATGATGATAAGTGTCAGAAGGTATAGCATATCAGAACAAGGATATTTTGTTTAAATATTTAAGTGATTTGTATCAAAATTCGACACTGGACGTTTTAGGAGTTAAAAATTTACCAAGAATCAAAAGATTATTGCCAAACGAATTTCCGGAGGTTACAGCGAACGAAAAGCGTTCTGATACGGTTTTTCAATTGGAAGATGATTCTGTATTGATGTTAGAGTATGAAAGTGATAATAATTATATGGAAAATCATCTAAAGTATATACGGTATGTGCACAGAATCTCTCAAAGATATTTTCAAAAAGAAAAGCAGGTAAAAAGGATACGGATTGTTGTCGTATATACGAGTGAAGTTACCAATACAAAAAATGAATTAAGTGTAGGGGATTTAAAAATCCATTCCAATCCCGTTTTATTATACCAATTTAATGGAGATGAAACATTAGAAAGCATAAAGAATAAAATAAGGAATGAGCAGCAATTAACACAAGAAGATTTATTCAAGCTCAGCATCCTTCCATTGATGAAAAGTGAAAGAAGTCGTGATGATGTCATCCATGATTCTATTGAGACAGCTAAAGAAATAGAAGATGATAACCAGCAGGTACAAGCTATAGCAGGAATTCTGACATCTACGGATAAGTTTATTGATGAAGAATATGCTAAACAAGTAAAGGAGTGGTTAAAAATGACAAAAGTAGGCAGAGCCTTTGAGGAAGAGAAAAAAGAAGCAGTGGAAAAAGCGGTAGAAAAAGCGGTAGAAAAAGCGCAACAGAGTGCTCAACAAAAAGAAAGAATTAAAATTGCCAAAGACCTATTAGATGTTCTTTCTCCGGAACTTATAGCTAAAAAAACAGGCTTAGATGTGGAAGAGATTAAGAAATTGAAACATGAAAATAAATGAAGGGTGAATCTGGGTGAATCTGGGTGACTTTTCTATGCGGAATATGCTAAGCAAGTAAAGGAGCTGTTAGTAATGACAAAAGTAGGCAGAGCCTTTGAGGAAGAGAAAAAAGAAGCAGTGGAAAGTGCCCAGCAAAAAGAAAGAATTAAAATTGCCAAAGACCTATTAGACGTTCTTTCTCCGGAACTTATAGCTAAAAAAACAGGCTTAGATGTGGAAGAGATTAAGAAATTGAAACATGAAAATGAATGAAGAGCGAAATTGCGTGACTTTTTCTGTGCGGATAGATAAAAAGCTGGAAGCTCTCTCTTTTACCTGAGAGCTTCCAGTTGCAGAGAGCAGGTTTTGGCCTCTGCAGTTCCTGCTTGTTTGGAAAGTGGTATTTAGGTATAATTCAAATAATAGCTTGCATTATTCAATGGATATGTAATGAGCATTTAAAAAAGTTCACGAAAAAAGATTGGCAAAGACATATTGCCAATCTTTTGTTAAAGTCTTCTTAAAACATCGCAGTGGAATGCTTCGGCTGTATTCTTGCTTTTGGATCCATGTAATTTTTCGCATTATTAATCGCTGTCGGTCCTTCGCCAAATCCTGTTGCAATCAGCTTCACCTTTCCATCATACGTACAAACATCTCCTGCTGCGTATATCCCTGGAATATTGGTCTCCATTTTTGAGTTAACAACGATACTATTTTTTTCAATTTCCAATCCCCAGTCTTTAATTGGGCCGAGACTGGATATAAACCCATAGCTGCAAATGACGTCATCCACTTCTAATTCAATCAGTTCATCTTCTTTTATTTTCTGCAGGATGAGCTTTTCAATCTTGGCGTCTGCGACAACAGCTGTAGGAGCATAAGGGGTCAATCTTTCTACTGTAGATGCTTCCAATTGTTCTACACTATGTTCATGGGCACGGAATTGATCGCGCCGATGAATCAATGACACTTTCGAAGCAACTTGCTCTAGCATCAATGCCCAGTCGACAGCTGAATCTCCTCCGCCTAAAATGGCAACATGCTTATTCTTATATTTGCTCATATCCGTCACATAATAATGTAAGTTGGTTCCCTCGAATGCTTCACTATCACCCACATTCAATCTTCTCGGCTGAAATGCGCCATTACCGGCAGTGATAATGATTGTTTTTGTCAAATGTTCTTCTCCGGTATTGGACACGAGGCGGAAACTATCATCTTCCAAGCGTTCCACTGTTTCAATAGCCTGTCCAAGCACAATTTCAGGGTCAAACAAATTTGCCTGTTCTTCCAACTGATCGATAAGCTCCTGTGCACGCACTTTAGGAAATCCTGCAACATCATATATATATTTCTCTGGGTATAATGCCGTTAATTGCCCTCCAATATGAGGCAGGCTTTCAATTATCTTAACACTGGCTTGACGCATGCCGCCGTAAAAGGCTGTGAATAAGCCAGTAGGTCCAGCTCCAATGATGGTTACATCAAAAACTTTCTCCATATAATACCTCTTTTCTGTCTAAACGTTTACCATTCCTATCGTATCATAAACTCGTTTTGGTTTGAATTATATCGTTTTAGAAGGATAGGTAAGGATACGTATTTTTATATTCTTTCCATCATTATAGATAAAGGAATGATTGCTGAACATTTTACCATGCACCACAAAAACTGGTTCTGTCTGATCGAATTTTTATTTGTTCAGCTATTACAACCGCATAGAATATCCTACTAGCGGAGGTGGGCCGTTTTGACTCCTGAGGGATCAGCACCATCTGAAGATCCACTTTTGCGAAGCGCTTTTCTTGGCAAAAGTTAGCTGAAGAGCGTGCCCCTAGGCAGACTAAAGTCGCAACGTCCTGGGGTTGCGCTTACTCACCCCACCGAAAATATTTGTACGTCGGAAAGCAAAACAGTCCGCCGTAGCGGTTGCCTTACACTTTACCTCTAAACTTTATCAATAGATGTATGGAAGAAACGGTCAACTCCTGTTTCGATGGAAAGGAAGTTACTTTTTAAAGGGCAAAAGTTGAGATAATGACTTTTAAACTTGCTATTTTGGGCGGCAGCATTTAAGATAGGTTAGTATTATTACAGTTTGATTACAAAATGAAGTTATTTATATGACAAAATTCGTTTGTTTCGTATATTGATAATAATGAATAGGAGTCGTGGAAAACCATGAATAAACCGCATATTGTAATATTAGGAGCGGGTTATGGAGGTATAATGACAGCAGTAAAACTTCAGAAGCAGCTGCGGCAGAATGAAGCGGAGATTACGTTAGTTCATAAATATGATTATCATTTCCAAGCAAGCTGTCTGCACGAAAATGCTGCCGGTACGCTGCATCAGGATCGCTCCAAAATAAAAATCAAAGATATCATTAATCGTTCAAAAATAAATTTTATAATAGATGACGTTGTTTCAATCAAAAAAGATGCTAAAAAGGTCCGATTAAAAAATAGAGACCTGCACTATGATTTGCTTGTTATCGGTCTTGGTTTTGAGCCGAGGGCTGAGGGAATTCCGGGGCTGTATGAGCATGCTTATTCTATTACAGATATTAATAGTGCCCGTTTTGTCCGTGAACATATAGAGTACAATTTTGCCAGCTATGTAAATGCTGATAAGAAGGATGACAGCAAATTAAATATCGTAATTAGCGGCGGAGGCATTCTTGGAGTAGAGTTTGCAGGAGAATTGATTCATCAAATACCAGAGATATGCAGGGAATTTGATATTGAAAAAACGCAGGTTCATGTGTATATGCTTGCGGAAAATAAGTCTCTATTGCCGGGATTCGATGAGGAATTAGAGCATTATGCAGCTACTTCTTTACAATCTAGGGGAGTAGAAATTATCCATTTAGATCAGTTGAAAGCATACCAGGATAATAGAGTCATTTATGAAGCAGGTGGAATTGAGCGCAAAATCGCTACGCATACATTCATTTGGACGGGAGGCGTACAGGTGAATCCGGTATTTGAAAAAGCAGGACTGGCTTTGAAAAATAAAAAAATAGAAGTGCATTCCAATATGCTTTCTACAATAGATGATTCCATATTTGTCGTAGGGGAGTGTGCTTATGTCACAGATGAAAATGGAGAAGAAATTTCTCCGACAGCTAAAAAAGCAATCGAAGAGGCAGCTGTTGTTGCGAAAAATATCGCTTCAAGACTGAGAAATAAAGAACTTACATCCTGCCGCCCTGTTAAACAAGGCACATTTGCAACGTTAGGAAGAGATGACGGCGTCGCAACCATACAGAATCGAAGGATATTTGGCTGGAAAGCGGTGTTAGTAAAACGAATATATGATAACCATTATTTATACCAGTTAGGTGGATGGCAGTTATTGCTGAAGAAGGGACATTTCCATTTATTATAGAAGTGTCTACAAAGATAATATAAACACAAACAATATGCTGTTGATTCAAATATTTTCAAAAATAAATTGACAAAAAAGCAAAGGTTAGCAAATGCTACTTTGCTTTTTTACGATTTTAAGATAAAATGACCTTTGTATGCATCCTTAGTAGGGACGGAGGGAAGAGAATGGTTCAACTGGTTGTGTCTGTGGTATTATATTTTGTTATCTTTTTTGGTGTTGCTTTTATATTAAATATGTTATTAAGAAAAACATGGTTGATGGCGTGCCTTTATCCAATTGTTATGGTTTTTATAATAGATAATGTTTCTTTTTTCAGTTATTTCACAACTCCGGGGGAATCTTTTTCAGCACTTGGAGATCGTATTGTCGGTTTAACTGTTGCTGATATTGTGATTTTATTAGCCGGTATTATCGGAACAATTGTATCCGGTTTTGTGATCCGGTTTTTACGAAAAAGCGGTTATCAGATGTTTTAAAATGTTGGCTTTTCATCAAAAGCGATGGGTGACCAGTTATATTTTAAAAGAGCGACCGCTCCGGAAAAACACGACGCTTTCTCATGGGAGCCTTCGTGTTTCTGGATATTGAGACCATATTCAGTCAGTTATTTCAACTATTGATTTGGTGTAGACTCAAGAAGTTATTACATAAAAAGAAGACCAGTGCTTAAACTCCAAGCATTGGTCTTCTTTATGGATTAATAAGAAAAGAGCGGTGCAAGAGAGAAAGCAATGATAATCCCTGTGATTGCACCGAAAAATACTTCTATCGGCTGATGACCCAGTAATTCTTTCAGTTCCTGCTTTTTTTCATTTTCTTTCTTTTTGCTCCAGTCTTTCGCGCTGCTTGTGATTAATTGGAAATCACGGACGAGCTGATTAATAACAATAGCTTGTTCCCCCGCCTGTCTGCGAACTCCCGAAGCATCAAACATGGTAATGACACTGAATATACAAGCAAGTGCAAATACACTGGATGATACACCTTCTGCTATACCGACAGCAGTAGCCAAGGAGGTAACTGCTGCGGAATGGCTGCTGGGCATTCCTCCTGTACTGAAGGCAAGTCCAGGCTGAAATTCTTTGGTGAAAATCAGTTTAATCGGTATCTTTATAACTTGTGCAAACACGATGGCAGCGAGTGCAGCCCATAATGGAAAATTCGTTAATAAGGTCATGGATGAGGGTACTTCCTTCCTGAGTAACGCATCAATTTTCTGTTATTTTACCATAGTCTGTAATGTATGAAAAGAAAGCTTATCCCAGCAGTTATTGACCGTAAGATATCCTGCCGGTAGTTATTTAATAATCGTATCCAGAGCGATTTCCATCATTTCGTGGAATGTCGTCTGCCGTTCTTCCGCTGTGGTTTCTTCTCCGGTAATAAGGTGGTCAGATACTGTGAGAACGGATAATGCCTGCCGACCGTATTTTGCAGCTAATGTATATAATGCAGTGGACTCCATTTCAATGGCAAGAACTTGATATTTAGCAAGCAATTCATTTACTTCCTGTGCATTATCGCGATAAAATGTATCACTTGTAAACACATTTCCGACACGTAACTGTAGTCCTTTTTCGGTCCCAGCTTCGTAGGCATTCTTTAATAATTCAAAGTCAGAAATAGGGGAATAATCAATTCCATTAAAGACGAGCTGGTTCATTTGAGAATCTGTTGTCGCCGCTTGTGCCAGGATGACATCACGGACGTTGACATCTTTTTGGATTGCTCCACATGTACCGACACGGATAAGTTTTTTGACGTCATAACTCTGAATCAGTTCATTGACATAGATGGAAATTGAAGGTACTCCCATGCCGGTTCCTTGTACAGAGACACGCTCTCCTTTGTAAGTTCCTGTATAGCCATACATTCCTCTGACTTCATTATAAAGTTTTGGATCCTCCAAATAATTTTCAGCGATATATTTTGCTCGTAACGGGTCTCCGGGTAATAGAATTTTATCTGCTATTTCTCCTTGCTTTGCGCCAATATGTACACTCATCTCGCATACCTCCATTATTGATTTTATCTTTAAGATAAAGGTATCATAAAGATTTTGGAAAAACAAATGAATCCATTTTCATAAAAAAAGTGTATTATTATTTCATATTTCTTGTTTTTTGTATATAATAGGACGTAGGTTTATGTGAAATAATTAATAAGTACATAAACAATAGAGATTTTCAAAAATGGAAAGGATGTTGTATATAATGAAAGCACAAACATTTAAAATTACTGCAGAAACTGGAGTACATGCACGTCCAGCTACATTGCTGGTAAATAAAGCCGGTCAATTTGATTCTGAAATTGAAGTAAGTTACAAAGGCAAAAACGTTAACCTTAAATCAATTATGGGCGTTATGTCTTTAGGAATTCCAAAAGGTGCTGAAATTGAAGTAAGCGCAAATGGAAACGACGAAGAGGAAGCACTGCAAGGAGTTGCAGACGTTATCAAAGAACATTTGGGTGAATAAGCTTGGGTTATTTATAAAAGCGTCCTGTTTCCAGGACGCTTTTATAAATAAATGGTTTTCTGAAATTGTCTTCAGAAAGGTGTGAATGTTTTTTATGATGCCATTCCTTTATTTTCCGGAAGATAAAATGGAATATATTCCTGCTGTGATAACATTAATTATTTTTATCGTATTGGCTGTTTTCGTCATGCGGTGGATGATGAAAAAATCAAAGAAAGATCAAGAACGTTTTGAGCAGGAATACCATGATGTTTTAGAGCAGAAAAAGAAAAATAATCATGTAACAAATACCTCCTCCAATCAATAAAATTTGGGGGAGGTATTTTTATGTTTAAAAATGGGTTCTTTGCTAAAACTATAGAAAAAAGCAAAGGAGCTTATCGATGCGAAGATGGAATAAAAGGTTCTTCATCCTATCATTATTGATACTGGTTCTTTTATCAGGATGTCTGCTGCCGCATGAAAACTCGGAAACAGTGGAGATGTACAATACAGATGGCGATCGGGTAGGGACAGCCAGATTGAATGAAACAGATGGTGGTGTAGCTGTCAATGTTGAAGTGGAAGGGCTGAGTCCCGGTTTCCATGCGATACATGTTCATGAATATGGAAAATGTGAAGAGCCTGACTTCTCTTCCAGCGGGAATCATTTTAATCCGGATGGGAAAAACCATGGCCTTTTACGGACGGATGGACCACATATCGGTGACCTTCCCAATATAGAAGCGAATGGAGATGGATTTGTTCAAGAGGAACTAATGATTGAAGAGGCGACGTTGAAGCAAGGGAAAAATAGTTTAATTGCCGATAATGGAACCTCTTTAATTATTCATGATGGCGTAGATGACGGAATGAGTCAGCCAGCTGGTGATTCTGGAGAACGGATTGTTTGTGGAGTTATCAGTAAAAGTTCCCAGAGCGGGGAAGAGGAGGATGCCCCGACGGATCCGACAGAAAATAATGATAAAGAGGAAACGGAAGAAAATGGATAGAAATAGCTGGTGATTTTACCGATTAACGGAAAAGATTGCTATTTACGTTCACATCATACAAAACAGCATCCCATTACGTATGGCAGGATGCTGTTTTACATGTCTCTTATTAATTTTTTGATTCTCTCCATGCTTCAACTGCATGAATGATTCGCTTGACGCCTTCTTCGATCGTTGCCCGCGGACAAGCAACATTAATTCGCATAAATGCGTCTCCTTCTTCGCCGTAATCCTGCCCGGAATTTAAGCCGACGCGTCCTTGGTCAATCATAAATCTGTGTAATTCTTTTTTATCCATCTGCAATGCAGAGCAATCGACCCAGACAAGGTACGTTCCTTCTGAATTTGTTACTTTCAGTTCCGGTGCATAAGTAGCGAACATTTCCTTAATATACGCGATATGACCTTCCACCACATCTAATAGCTCATTTAACCAAGGTTCCCCGTGACGGTAGGCAGCTTCCATTGCAGGAACAGCCATCCCGTTTAAGTTATTATTTAAACCTTGGCGGCGAAAAGCTTTTTCTAATTCTTGTTTATTTTCTTTATTTGGTGTTATAGCGTAGGATGCCTGTAAACCAGCTAAATTAAATGTTTTAGATGGCGCCATGCATGTAATGGTTTTATCAGCGATTTCTTCTGATAAGCTGGCGATTGGCAGGTGTTTATGGTCTTTAAAGACTAAATCAGCATGAATTTCATCTGAGAAAATCATTGCATCATATTGTAAACACAGTTCTGCCATTTTACGTAATTCTTCTTCTGTCCAGACGCGTCCTACCGGATTATGCGGAGAGCATAAAATAAATGCTTTGACACCACTAGCTAATTTCTTTTCCATATCCTCAAAATCAATGGTGTAATAATTATCTTGATGAATTAACGGATTTTTAACAACTTCGCGCTCCAGCACGTTGATAATATTATAAAAAGGAGTATAAACAGGTGTTTGAATCATTACTTTATCACCTGGTTCTGTAAATGCCTGTAACGCCATATGTAGCGTATTAATCACGCCTGGGCTATAATTCAGCCAATCAGCTTGAATATGCCAGCCATGGCGGTTTTTAACCCAATCTGTAATCGAGGATGTTACATCTTCATCAATGACGGTATATCCATAAATGCCGTGCTCAGCACGATTGATTAATGCCTGGTTCACTGCTTCGGGAGCTTTAAAATCCATATCAGCTACCCACATTGGCAGGACATCTTCGGATTGGAATTTCATTTGCAGCATGTCCCACTTCATCGATTTGGTTTGTTTGCGGTCAGGTACTTCTTCAAAAATACTCATTCTTTCCTTTGCCTCCTTACATCGTTTCATTTTTCTATTATAACAAATATTTTTTAGAAAGATAGAAAGGGAACTTAAAACTTATATAAAGGTTTCCCTATTTTGGACAAAAAAAAGCAAAGCGTAAATACGCTCTGCCTACAGGGGGAATACGAGAAAGCCTTACAATTATAGTTATACCCGCTGTAAAAAAGAATAAACCGGAAATTTAAAAAAGTTTTTAGAATGTCTCCATTTATATATATAGCTTCATGTGAAAAAGCTTCTTTTTATAGAAGGCGCCCTCTATAAAAAGAAGCTTTTTCACAGATTTCCTTTATAATCTTTTTTCAAGTTCTTCTTTTTCAGCTTCAAAACCAGGTTTGCCTAATAATGCAAACATATTTTTCTTATATGCTTCTACGCCGGGTTGATCAAATGGATTAACGCCGAGCAAATAGCCGCTGACAGCACAAGCTTTTTCAAAGAAGTATACTAAATAGCCGAATGTATAAGCGTCCAGCTTTGGAACTTCGAGGACCAAGTTTGGAACGTCTCCATCTGTATGTGCTAATAATGTCCCCTGGAATGCTTTATCATTAATTTCATGGATGGTTTTGCCGGCAAGGTAGTTTAAACCGTCTAAATCATTTTCTTCTTCTTCCACGGATACGTCTTTCTTCGCTTCGTTTACATGAAGGATGGTTTCGAAAATATTTCTTCTTCCTTCCTGGATATATTGTCCAAGCGAATGTAAATCCGTTGTGAAGTTTGCAGATGACGGATAAATACCTTTTTGGTCTTTTCCTTCACTTTCGCCAAACAGCTGTTTCCACCATTCAGAGAAATATTGAAGGGACGGTTCATAATTAATAAGCAATTCCGTTACTTTTCCTTTTTGATACAGAACGTTCCGTACAGTTGCGTATTGATAAGCCGGATTTCTGTTTAAATCAGGTACAGCCAGGTCTTCCATCGCTGCCTGCGCACCTTTCATGATAGCATCAATATCGATATTGCTTGCTGCAATCGGGAGTAAACCTACTGCAGTTAAGACAGAATAACGGCCACCGACATCATCAGGAATAACAAATGTTTCGTAACCAGCTTCGTCAGCAGTTGTTTTTAAAGCCCCGCGCTGCCGGTCTGTTGTTGCGTAGATACGTTTTTTCGCTTCTTCTTCTCCGTATTTTTCTTCCAACAGCTTTTTAAAGAAACGGAAAGCAATGGCAGGTTCTGTAGTTGTCCCGCTTTTGGAAATAACATTAATCGAGAAATCTTTATCTTTTAGTATGTCGGTTAATTCACTCATATAAGTAGAACTTAAATGATTGCCGGCAAAAATAATTTGAGGCGCTTTTCTTTCTTCTGAAGAAAGAAGGTTTTGAAAGGAGTGGTTTAGCATTTCTACCGCTGCTTTCGCTCCAAGGTAAGAACCGCCAATACCAATAACAAGGAGAATGTCGGAATCATTTTTAATTTTTTCTGCACTTTTTTTAATACGTGCATATTCTTCCTGGTCATAATTCTTCGGAAGGTCCACCCAACCTAAAAAGTCGTTGCCTGCACCAATTTTTTCATGAATCATCTGATGAGCACGTAAAACAAATGGAGACAAGTTTTTCATTTCATCTTTATTAAAAAATGAAAGTGCTTTATCATATTTAAAAGTTACATGTGTCATTTATATTTCCTCCTCTAAGATTGCTTCCATATCTGTTTCTACTTTAAGCCATTAATATGATGAAATCAAGGAGGAAGACCTGAAGCACATCATGAACAGAGGCACTTAAATGTGGTATAACTAACGTTACATTGTGATGAAATAAAGTGAATATGTTGGACGGAAAAGCGGAAAAGGTACATTAAAAAACATCCAAGTACACATTTGGAATGTGGTACTTGGATGTCTGTTTACTTACTTATTTTTTGTTTGGTCAATCCAGTCTTGCAGTTTGTCTTTAAGAATATTAAAACCGCCAGTATCATTAGTGGAATCATTTCCTTTAGCGACATATTCTTGTTTTGCTGTTTCTTCCGGCGCTTCTTCTGTCGCGCGGATAGATAGAGAAATTTTTCCTTTTTCTTCATCAATCTGGATGACTTTTACATTTACTGTGTCACCAACACTTAAATAATCGTTAATATCTTTTACATAACCGTGGGTGATTTCAGAAATATGAACTAACCCTTGCGTATCTCCATCAATTGCAACAAAGGCACCATAAGGCTGGATACCAGTTACTTTTCCTTCTATTACTTGGCCGTTTTCTACGTTTGCAGTCATATGAAACATCTCCTATATCTTTTTCAATTCTGTTATGAGTTATCCAAAGCGGATGGAAAAAGAAAAGGCAGCTTTTGGGAGCTCTTTACTAACCTCAGCAAGAAGCCAGTAAATTCATTAAAAATCTTTTTCTGCATCTTTTGAACATGTGCTTTTTTCACAATACACTATTTTACCATAAATAGCAGACAATAGCTACTCTAATCCTTTAAACCTGGCAGCTTATCGATTCACCATACAGATAACGATATCTTTTTCTTCTAGGACACATGTTATTTTAGGATGCAGCATATAGTCTTTCCCGCGAAGAATACCAATCACCATATATCCTTTTTCCAAAAAAGGGGTAACAGCCTCTACATAAGTTTTCCCAATTAGTGAATCAGGAAGGGGCTGATGGATAAATTTTTGTTGTGTCAAAAGATGATAAATATCTTCAAACGGGGTTGCTTGCACTTCCGGATCGAGTTCATGAAAAAACAGACTGCTCATAAAATCATTGGAGCGAATAATCGTAGTAGCTCCGGCACGGGCAGCATTATCGATTTGCTTTTCAGATAAAATCTCGGAAACAACAGGGACGTCCGGGTTATTGCCACGGATAGCGATGGTAGTCAGAATAGCCTGCGTGTCTGATTCATAATCTGTTTTTTGATTATCCGCTGCAACAAATACGCAAGCTGCATCCTCTATCTTCGCCATATGTAAAATGTCATCCTCTGTTGCATTTCCTTTGATGTAATGCACGGGTAATTTTGTATAGGATAAGTTATCTAAACTGCGGTCGATAATAACGATTTTTTTATTGGAATAATGACGAATGATTAAGTCAACAAGCCGGCGGGTCCGTTCATTAAAACCGACAAATATATAATGATTTTCCCCGTGAAAAGCCAGTTTTCCTTCCTGTGATTGCTTTTCCCGTTTACTGACAGTCGTAGATAAGGAGGCAATATAAAATGCGATTAACCCGCCGCCGCTCAGAATTAAAAAGGCAGCAAGCAGCTTCCCCAGTATTGTTCCAGGGATATAGTCTCCGTAACCGACAGTTGCTCCGGTGATAAGCGCCCACCACGCACCTTCAAAAACGGTAGGAAAACGTTCGGGTTCCATTACATGGATAAGGTACCCGAAAATTGGTATGGTAATCAGGACAAGCAAAAGGAGTTTTAAAATATTAGGAACACGGTGATAAAGCAGTTTAAGAAAACGATCATTCATCGGGAAACCCTCCAATTTATCTTGATTAGGCGATAGGACTCCCAACCTCAAGGCAAGCTGACGTCACAACGTTCTGGGACTAGGGGCTGGGGCTACGCTTACTCGCCCCGCTGAAAACATTTGCACGTCGGAATGTGCAGGGTGAACCCAATGAGTAGGAGGGAGGTGAATCGCCTTTTTGTATTTACGTGAGAAATCCACACTTTAAATTTCTTTAGAAATGAAGTGGCGGGAGTATTCATATAGGTTAGTATGACTGATAAGAGAGGGACTTATTCGTGGCTGGGAGATGTTTTCAGGAGATTGACGGGGTGGAGAGATAACTTACATGAAAAACACTGATTCATATAGTTGAATCAGTGTTAAAAATCAGATTGCCTGTAATGTTTTTTTGATACTCTCATAAACAATCGACCAATTATCTGGATTGTCACGATACGATTTGGAAATAAAGCGATGCATCTGCTTTTGCTTTTCTCCGAAGTCTTCGGCGTCTTTTGACGGCAATTGCGCCCGGGATTCATCTATATAGGATTGGATTTTTTCTGCTCTCGGCCCCCATTTTCCAACTTCATTTCCATCTGTATCAATAAAGATGATGATAGGAATGGATCTGGCTGTACCATTGGTAAGATATTGGTCCATTAATTCGAGGTTATTATCCCGAAGCAATGCTTTAACAGGCATATTGACAGCCTCTGATATTTTGAGAAGAACTGGCATGTTCAACATGGCATCTCCGCACCAGTCTTCTGTAAGAATTATGGCTCTTAAATTCTTATTTCTTGTCTCCTTAAAAAAATCTTCATCTGCAGGTAATGAAAAGTTATCATAAATGTATAATAAATCCTCTTTATTTACTTTCATCGCTTCAATATATTCATCTGGATCAAGTCCTTTTTCATACCACGCGTTTAATGCCATTTGTATCCCTCATTTCAATTATTTGATATAGTAAGTGTACCCCTTTCTGTGAATTTGGTAAACAAAAGATGCACATGATATATAGGTAAAAGGGGGAAGTAACTAGGAGGTTAAATAATATGACGGACACACAATATGATGTATTAATGGATCTGCTTCATACCCCTTCTCCATCAAGTATGGAAATGGCGATTCAAAAGAAATGGATAAATTATATTCAGGAGTATGCGGATGAAATCAGAACAGATCACGTTGGCAATGCGATAGCTGTATTAAATCCGGACGCTCCGTTTAAAGTCCTTTTAGCAGGCCACTGTGATGAAATTGGCCTAGTGATTCAGCGTATCGATGAACGCGGCTTTATATTTTTTGAAAAAATGGGCGGTATCAATCCGAAAGCAGCTATTGGTATGCGAGTGACCGTGCTGGGATATAAGGAAACAATTACAGGTGTTATTGGTGTCAATGCACAACATCAAGGTGGCATAAAAGGAGACTTTGATGTGCAGGACTTGTATATGGACTGTGGTTTCCAATCAAAGCAAGAAGCACTTAACAAGGTACAGGTTGGTGACCTTTGCGTGTTTAAAACAGAACCGGAAATCTTACAGGATCGATATATTTCAGCAAGAGGATTAGATAACCGTACCGGCGCTTTTATGGTTGCGGAAGTGATTCGCAAGCTTTCGGAAAAGAATATTCCAATCGGCGTTTACGGTGCGAGCACGGTGAATGAAGAAACCAATATGGGCGGCGCCTATTTTGCAGCTGCTGGGATAGAGCCGGACTTTGCTATCGGTATTGATGTCACCTTTGCCACCGATTACCCAAATGTAGATACGAAAAAGCTGGTAGAGGTCCATTTAGAAGGCGGGCCTGTTTTAGCCAAAGGGGCACCCATTCATCGCAAAGTGAATCAGTGGCTGGAAGAAGCAGCCGAAGAAAAATCCATCCCTTTACAATATGAATTGACACCTGCAGCGACAAGAACAGATGCAGATAAAATGCGTTATACTGGGAAAGGCGTCCCGGTAGCGCTGGTATCTTTACCGTTACGATACATGCATTCACCTGTAGAAACAGTAAGTAAGAAAGATATGGAACAGGAAATTGAACTACTGGTTACGATGCTTGCGAAGCTGACTGGGGAAGAGAACCTGGATCCATTACGAGATGATGGATAATGGAAAAATAAAGTATATTGAATTCAACATTTTTCGCTTGCCAAATAAATTTAATGTGGTATACTATGATTAAATTTAATATTCGATTCCAATCTTCGGGGCAGGGTGCAATTCCCGACCGGCGGATATAGTCCGCGAGCTGCATTTTTTGCAGTTGATCTGGTGAAATTCCAGAACCGACAGTAACAGTCTGGATGGGAGAAGATGTCGAGCTTGTTTTATTTAACAATGCGTATGTATATTAGCGTATTTATTTAGCGATGACTCCAAACCCTAAAGCCTCAAGAGCTTTAGGGTTTTTTAGCGGCAATAGAAAAATTTTTCTGCTTCTATGAATTGCTTGGGTGATAAAAAAGTATCGAACCTTCATCACGAGTTGGAATCGAAAAAATGATGGAGGAGGAAAGCTGATGCAAAAAAAGAAGAAAAATCAGCTGTTAAAGTTAATTATTATCGCATTATTAAGTACGGTTTCGCTTGTTTTATTTTTTATTAATTTTCCATTACCCTTTTTACCAACACCGTATTTAAAAGTGGATTTCAGTGATGTTCCCGCGTTAATCGCGTCATTGATATTCTCGCCAATTGCCGGAGTGCTGGTAGTCGGATTTAAAAATTTGTTATATCTGGCTATATCCGGGTCTGGTGAACCAATTGGGGTTTTATCCAATTTTGTGGCAGGACTTATACTTGTTTTACCGGTTTCTCTTATTTATCATCGTATAAAAGGGCTAAAAGGTCTTATTACGGGACTTGCGACAGGTACAGTGATTATGGCTGTCGGGATGAGTGTGCTCAATTATTACTTTATTTTACCGGCATACGGCTGGTTTATGGGCTGGGAAATGTCAGACCAAGTGAAGTGGATTACCGTTGTAGGCGGCGTATTGCCATTTAATATGATTAAAGGAATTATTATCGCGATCTTGTTTATCCCGCTATTTAAAAAAATGCAAAGCTGGATTCAGCAACAGCGAACCAGATTTATATAGGAATAAGAAAAGAAGCTGTCGTAAAATGCATACCATGTATTTTACGACAGCTTCTTTTTGGAAATTCTGTTTTTGTTTTCAAGTAACTAGTTCGTATCTGATGCCTCTTCCACTAGCATTCTTGCGGTAGGTAAGGCTTCTAGTCTTTCTTTAGGAATGGGCTTGCCGGATTTTTCACTTAATCCGTACGTGCCTTCTTCTATTTTTTGCAGGGCATGGTCAATTTCATGCAAATCATCTTGCCGCATATACTCCAGACTTGCATCCCGTTCCTGTTCAAATTGTTCTGTGCCTAAATCAGCCGGATGATTATTAACCGTTACTGCAGCGAGTTCATCTTCCTGGTTGTCAGCTGACTCGGTATACGATTCGGCTTCTTTTTTCATTTCCAACAGTTGTTTCTTGAAAAAAGTAATATCTTTTTCAGTTAAATGTTTCGCTTGCATGATTACCATCCTTTCCATTGAGTTGCACCCATTGCTTACAGAAAACCGGAAATCAATAAAGAGACACCTAAGAGCAGACCATATATGGTATTGGTTTTCCCAGTGTTTTTCATAGCCAGCATCATGTCAATAGCCTGTGTTTTCCCCTTAAATCCTTTAATCACACCGATAGCCGGAAGAGCACTTAATAAAGTAAGGAATGACCATACAGGGAGAATACCGATTAAAATCAGTATGATGGTTATTGCGAAAGCTGCAATAAATAAAACAGCAAGCAGTTTAATGGATTTTGGTCTGCCGAGAAGTACCGCTATGGTTTTTCTTCCGCCTCTTTTATCTCCGTCCCGATCCCGGATATTGTTGGCAAAGTTAATGCACCCGATAAATATTGTTACTGGGATAGAAATCCAAATCATTTCCATCGTAACAGCAGAGGTCTGAATATAATAGGTAATTCCGATAATCACTGAACCCATCAGGACTCCGGAGAATAATTCTCCAAACGGGGTATAGGAAATCGGAATAGGACCCCCAGTATATAAATAACCGATTGCCATACAAAATAAACCAATAATTGCAATCCACCAGCTGGAAACAATACATATGTAGACGCCGATGCCAATGGATATAGCATAAAAAATAAGGGCAATATTACGAATCCGCTCCGGGTGCATCCCGTCACGCACAATGGAACCGCCGATGCCGACGGACTGATCGTTATCTAATCCGCGCACGAAATCATAGTATTCATTAAACATATTGGTAGCTGCCTGAATAAGTAACGAAGCAATCATCATAGCCAAAAACAGCAGCCAATCGATGGTTCCTTCATTAAAAGCAATCATTGTCCCGACAAAAACGGGAACAAAGGAAGCAGTCAGTGTATGGGGGCGCATTAATCGCCACCATTTATGAAAACCTTCCCGTTCGTTCAATAATTCTTTTATATCAGCTGTATCGTTTGTCGTCATTATGGGCTTCCTCCTAAAAAACTATATCGTATTTATTTTAGTGAAGTGGGGGGAGCGTGTCAAACCCATCATTAGGATATTTTGATTTTCAATACACAAATCATTTTACGATTTCTATAAGCAGTAAAAAAGAGTAGCCCTAAGCTACTCTTAAAATAGGTGAATTAATAATAATAAGTTGACTCAATCCCTAATAAAACTCCAAAAATTCCGCACGCAATGGCTGATATAATAATAATCGTCCCGTGTGTTTTATTAACTTTTCTATGTAAATATCCAAAAATTGCTGCACCGCCAGCAAATAAAATGGGAAAGAACAGAATGGAAAGACCAGCAAAAACCCAACCTAAAATGGCATATACATTTCCGCCGCTATTCGCATTCTGATTCTTAACGGGTTCAGAAGAATCATTTACTGACGCAACATTTAATGGGTTGCCACATGAATTACAAAATTTAGCACTTTCATCGTTTTCTTTACCACATTGAGAACAAAAAGGCATTAGGTGTCCCCCTTTTTTCAAGTTATTCAAAATCATTAAAATGAATATAAATATCTAGATTATTATAAAAGTAATGCCATTTTATAATAATCAGTAAAATGGTTTATGTCAAGTTCTCTTGAGGAGATAAATAGGTCTTTATCGACTGTAAAACAGGGAAGAATAACTGATTTTTATGAACTAGTAGGCTTTTCTTGAGAAAGTAACAAAAAGGGCATAAAATAAGAGGGGATAATAAAAAATACCTGTCTCATAAACGAGAGGATATTCAAACACTGCGCTAACAGCGTGTTATTTTTAGCGCAGTGTTTGAACACGTATGATTACGGAGGTTTATCATCATGATGGAAGTAAAAGAAAAACAGTTTACAGCTGATTTGGAGGCTGCTATGCAATCTGTTCAGACAGATCAGCACGAAAGACTGTTTAGCTACACGGAAAAAATAAATCAGGCTTCTTTATATAGATTTTTAGAAAAAGCAGGTGAGTTGAAATTTCCGCGCACATTTTGGTCGAGCGCAGACGAAGATTTTCAAATGGCGGGAGCAGGGCATGCAGTGGAGCTGTCTGTAGATGCTTCTAAAAATCGCTACCAGCAAGTAGAGGAGGATTGGAATGCATTATTAAAAAATGCTGTTATTTCTAATCCGTACCACACGTCAGGAACTGGCGTTGTGGCGATGGGAGGTTTTTCATTTGATCCGTTAAAACCGCAGACCAAACTATGGGAGAATTTCCCGAGTAACCATTTCTCTATTCCAAATTATATTTTAACGCAAACAGATGGTAATTATTACCTTACTACAAATCGTCTCCTTATTCCAGGGGAGGAGGATGAAACGGTACGGGAAGAATTGCAAAAGCATCGTCAGACGTTATTGGATCAAACGGTTTACCAAGAAAGTACGCATGTATTGCGTGTGCAAAGTAAAAAGGAAATAGCACCGGAACAATGGAAAGAAACCATACAAAAAGCAACGAACGTCATGAAACATACAACAATTGATAAAATTGTTCTTGCTAGAGAAGTGCGCCTTCGTTTTCACCAGTCAGCAAACATTCCAGACATTCTGAACCGTCTTGTAGACACCCAATCCAATTCCTATGTATTTGCCTATGAAATGGGAGAGGATTGTTTTCTTGGAGCTACGCCAGAACGTCTTGTGAAAGTAAAAGGGGAGGACGTATTGTCTACCTGTTTGGCTGGCACGGCACCGCGCGGTAACACGATGGAAGAAGATGAGGCAATAGCGAACCATCTTTTTGAAGATCCGAAGAACCGGGAAGAGCATGATTACGTTGTGCAGATGATCCGAAGTACCATGGAAGCATATTGTACAGATGTTACCGTTCCGGATGAACCGGCTGTGCATCAATATAAAACGTTGCAGCATTTATATACGCCGGTACGTGCAAAGCTGAAAAAGAATCATCACATTTTTTCTATTATCAGCGGGCTTCATCCGACACCGGCATTAGGAGGAACGCCGAGAGAGGATGCGTTGGCATTTATCCGTGACAATGAACTGTTGGACCGGGGCTGGTATGGAGCGCCCATCGGCTGGGTGGACAGTAATAAGCACGGTGAGTTTGCAGTTGCTTTACGTTCTGCGTTGGTACAACAAGATGAGGCTTCCTTGTTTGCGGGCTGTGGAATTGTGGAAGATTCCATTCCTGAGAGTGAATATGAAGAAACAAAAATTAAGTTAATGCCGATGTTATCTGTTTTAGGAGTGGATTAGAAAAATGAATTACACAGAGAGTTTAACACGTTATACTGCCAATTTTATTGATGAGCTGGAAGGGAACGGAATGACAGATGTTGTCATTTCGCCTGGTTCCAGATCTACTCCCTTAGCACTGACATTCCGAGAGCATCCTTCTATCAAGGATTGGATTGTGATTGATGAACGTTCAGCCGGTTTTTTTGCTTTGGGATTAGCGAAAAAAACCAATCGGCCGGTTGCCTTAGTATGTACATCTGGTACAGCTGCAGCGAATTATTATCCTGCGGTTGTGGAAGCTTTTTACAGCAGGGTGCCGCTTTTGGTTTTGACAGCGGATCGTCCGCATGAATTGCGTCAAGTTGGCGCCCCTCAAGCTATTGAGCAAATCAAAATGTATGGGGATTACGTCAAATGGTTTCATGAAATGGCGGTCCCAGAAGCAACACCGCAGATGCTTGGGTATGCGCGCCGAAAAGCAGCACAGGCATTTGCATACACAGAACAAACGAACAAAGGCCCTGTCCAAGTGAATTTCCCATTTAGGGAACCACTTGCTCCGGATTTCACGCTTCCGGATATATGGAATACAGAAGCAGATACCAAGCGTACGGGGATGAACAGAATAGAAGGCATCAAACATTTGGCCGATGAACAGATAGAAGAACTAGCAGCCCTTTTCAACTCTTCCCAAAAAGGACTCCTTGTCTGCGGTCCGGAGATGAATGGGGATTTTGCTGCGTCTGTATGTCAATTAGCTCAAAGCTGGAATATTCCTGTTTTGGCAGATCCGTTATCCCAGCTGCGGACAGGCAGCCATGAAAAAAGCCATGTCATCGAAGCGTATGATGCTTTTTTGCGTGATGCGGAAATACGAGCACAATTGCAGCCGGATTATATCATTCGTTTTGGAGCCATGCCTGTATCAAAAGCGTATTTATTTTTTGTGAAAGAACATCATGCTATTCCGCAGTTTGTGGTAGAGGAGGACGAAGGTTTTCGTGATCCTACCGGGAATGATACAGCCTACATCTATACTGATCCAAAGCAGTTATGTCAGCAATTAATCGCAAAAGCGCCAGGTGAACAACATCATGGATCATGGTTACAAGAATGGCAAACATACAATAACATCGCGAAGCATCATTTGTTATCAGGAGAAGAAATGCAAATAACAGAAGGGGAAGCTGTCCGCGGAATCGCGGAGGTTATTCCTGATAATACAACACTCTATGTCGGAAACAGTATGGCTGTCCGTGATGTTGACAGCTTTTTTATGGCGTCTTCTAAACCAGTTTCCATTCTCTGCAACAGAGGAGCGAATGGGATTGACGGTGTGATTTCCAGCGCCATTGGAGCATCTGCTGCCGGAACAAGCGTAACCCTCCTGATTGGGGACCTATCCTTTTTCCATGATATGAACGGACTGCTGGCAGCAAAACAATATCAGCTGCCGATTACGATTGTACTTGTCAATAATAATGGGGGCGGCATTTTTTCCTATCTGCCGCAAGCAAATGATAAAAAGCATTTTGAAGCCATTTTTGGTACACCGGCTGATTTACCCTTTGAAAAGGCAGGCGATTTATATGGCGCTGATTACACTGTTGCTTCAACGGAAAGTGCATTAAAAACACAGCTGCAGCACAGCTATCAGCAGTCAGGTTTATCTATCATTGAAATAAAAACGGACCGTGATGAAAATACGCGCTGGCATCGGGATAAATGGGACCGTATTATGACAGAGATAAAAGAGGGTTGGCAATGAGTGCAGATGGCTTGCAGTATGAAATCATCGGCAAGGGAGAACCTATCCTGTTTCTGCATGGTTTTACCGGGACACGTGAGACATGGCGAGAGGTCAGTTCCTGCTTCCACAATTATCAATGTATTCTTGTTGATTTACCAGGGCATGGGGAAACGGGCAGTCCTATTACGTCCATGAAAGATTGCTGTTCCTTGCTGGCAGCGCTGGTGGACCAATTAGGAATAAGTCAAACCCATGTGGTCGGTTATTCGATGGGGGGAAGAACGGCGTTAAGCTTTGCCATGTATTATCCGGAGTATATTGCTTCGCTGGTATTAGAGAGTGCTTCGCCGGGATTAGGGGAGGAATCTGCCCGGCAGGAACGAAAAGAAAAAGATGAGCAATTGGCTAGGCGTATTCTAGAAAAAGGCGTCGAGGAATTTGTGAATAATTGGCAGGAACTTCCTTTATTTGCTACCCAAAAGCAATTGCCGGACAAGGCGCAAAGAAAAATCCGGAAAGAGCGCCTTTCTCAGAATGCGGAAGGTTTGGCGATGTCTCTCCATACGATGGGAACAGGAGCTCAGGCCTGCTGGTGGGATGATTTGTCACAGCTCCCGCATCCTACGTTACTTATTGCTGGAGAAGAAGATGAAAAATTTGTAGCTATGAATCAAAAAATGCAGGCTGCAATTCCACAGGCTACCTTTCTTATTTGTCCCGACGCGGGTCATGCTGTTCATGTGGAAAAATCGCGAAACTTTGGTAAAATGGTAAATGGGTTCTTGAGTAAAAATCATATTGATATTACGAGATAAACCATTAGTTCGAAAGGAGTCATAAAACATGACAGTAGAATGGAAAAAAGTAAAGAACTTTGAAGAAATTATCTATGAAAAATATAACGGTATTGCAAAAGTAACGATTAATCGTCCGGAAAAACGGAATGCTTTTACGCCAAATACCGTAAATGAAATGATTGCTGCTTTTACGGATGCACGGGACGATTCGTCTATCGGTGTCATCGTGTTGGCAGGAGAAGGAGAGAAAGCATTTTGTTCCGGCGGAGATCAGTCCGTCCGCGGTCACGGCGGTTATGTCGGCGGCGATGAAGTTCCACGTTTGAATGTTCTTGATCTCCAGCGTCTAATCCGTACGATTCCAAAACCAGTGATTGCCATGGTATCCGGATACGCTATCGGCGGCGGACACGTCCTTCATGTTGTTTGTGATTTAACAATTGCAGCAGATAATGCGATTTTCGGGCAAACCGGACCAAAAGTGGGCAGCTTTGATGCTGGCTACGGTGCTGGCTATTTAGCTCGTATGGTAGGGCATAAACGTGCTCGTGAAATTTGGTATTTATGCCGTCAGTATAATGCTGAAGAAGCGTATGACATGGGCTTGGTAAATACGGTAGTGCCTTTAGATAAATTAGAAGAAGAAACATTGCAATGGTGCGAAGAAATCTTAGAAAAATCACCGATGGCTTTACGTTTCTTGAAAGCATCTTTCAATGCAGATACCGATGGCTTAGCCGGTCTGCAACAGCTTGGCGGAGATGCGACACTGCTTTATTATACAACCGATGAAGCAAAAGAAGGCAGAGATGCCTTTAAAGAAAAAAGAAAACCGAACTTCAAACAGTTCCCAAGATTCCCTTAAGATAATGTTTGATTAAATATATTTTAAGTGGACAGTGAAGAAACCTTTGCCAATCGTGCAAAGGTTTCTTTTCGCAAAGAAAGGAATATACAAAAGAAACTAACAACGATGGAGGAAGCAAAATGTGTACAGTAATTCCCCATTGGCTTGATAAACAAGCTGATTTATCGCCGAATGACATCGCGGTGGAGTTAAAAGATGGAACAACGGTCACCTTTAGCCGGCTGGCTGAAAAAAGCAGAGAAAAAGCAAGAAAGCTTGCTGCTGCTGATGTGAAAAAAGGAGATCATGTTGCGATTCTTTCAGGCAACAGTATAGAAATGATGGAGACTATCCATGCATGCAGTTACCTGGGAGCTGTCGTTGTGCTGTTGAACATGCGCTTAACTGCCTTTGAAATGGAGCAGCAGATGCAGGATGCAGAAGTGATGCTTCTTATTACAGAAACAGAAACAAGGGAACTGAGCACTTGCAGGCAGTTGACGTTTGAACAGCTGCAGGAATTGGAAATTTCCCGGGAGGTCCAACTTATAGAAGAAATGGACCTGTCCCAGGTATTTACGATGATGTATACATCCGGCACATCCGGTTTTCCGAAAGCAGTTCAGCATACGTATGGAAATCACTGGTGGAGTGCAACAAGTTCCAGTTTAAATTTCGGGCAGCATCATGATGATAAATGGCTGATTCCTTTGCCACTGTTTCATGTGAGCGGTTTGTCTACCATGTTAAAAGGTATCATATACGGCATGCCGATTTATTTACTGGAAAAATTCGAGGTAGAAGAGGTGCATCATGCGATGATGCATAAGCAAGTAACCATGGCCTCGGTCGTAACAGTGATGTTGCAGCGTCTTGTAAATTATCTCGGAGATGCAAGTTATCCGGAAGCTTTCCGCTGCATGCTGCTTGGGGGAGGACCTGCTCCGGAAACGTTATTGCAGCAAACGAAAGAAAAACAAATCCCGGTGTTTCAATCCTATGGCATGACGGAAACAGCTTCCCAAATTG
The DNA here is from genome assembly GCF_900166635.1 of Oceanobacillus timonensis. NCBI lineage: Bacteria > Bacillati > Bacillota > Bacilli > Caryophanales > Bacillaceae > Oceanobacillus > Oceanobacillus timonensis. The sequence continues at coordinate 3,207,189 of NZ_LT800497.1, read as the reverse complement.
TTACTTTAAGCCCAAAAGATGCACTCCGTAAAGTTGGCTCAGCAGGAAAACCGCTTTTTCCGGCGCAATTAACCATACGCGGAAAACAGGCGGGCGAAGTGGGAGAGATTCTTGTCAAAGGTCCAATGGTAACAACGGGCTATTTTAACCGGCCCAAGGCGAATGAACAAACATTTTCAAATGGCTGGCTGGCAACTGGAGATATGGGGTACCTTGATGAGGAAGGTTTTTTATATGTGGTTGACCGCCGCAGTGATCTGATTATTTCCGGCGGTGAAAATGTGTACCCATCTGAAATTGAAAATGTCCTGCTGCAGATGGAAGGAATCCTTGAAGCGGGAGTAACCGGTAAAAAAGACCCGGAATGGGGAGAAGTGCCGGTTGCATTTGTAGTCGCGGATGATAGTCTAACCACGGATGCCATGCTTTCCTTTTTAAGAGACAGACTGGCACGATATAAACAGCCGAAGGAAATCTATATAACAGACGAATTGCCGAGGAATGCAGCGAATAAATTAGTCCGGCATGCGTTAAAGAAGTACGTTTAAGTGCTTGTTCTGCACGATGAAAAATAACGGATTTTAATAAAGAAATAGGGTTCAACACTAAAATTCATGGTTGCTACTATCAAAATGTAGCTCATTTGTGCCCCTTAAATTTTGGTGAAGGCCCAGAAATGTTTCAGGAAAAAATAGGTTTAGCTCTTTTTTATGACGGGTAGCCCTATACTATACCGTATAGAGAGGAGCAAAAATCAATGGAAAACTTTATGAATGATTATTTTTCAGCTAGTTTTTGGACAGGGGTTCAAAATGTCATTATAGCTCTTGTTGTCCTTCTTATCGTTTGGCTTATCGCAAAATGGATCAGTAATATGGTAGCTAAAGCATTAAAAAATACAAAATGGGACGATAAATTATTTAATCGGTTCCGATTAAAAGAAGAACCGGTTCAATCGGATAAGATTATCTCCAAAGCAGTTTATTACATATTGCTGCTTGTAGGTTTCATCTTATTCTTTAATATCCTTAACATGTCGATGATTGCGAATCCTTTATCGGATTTGATCTCTACATTCTTAAATTTTATCCCGGCAGTCATTAAGGCAGCTTTAATTTTATTACTGGCTTGGATTATTGCGACCATTGCGCAATGGCTGATTGTAGAAGGAAGTAAGAAATTACGCATTCAGCGCCTGTTTTCCAAGGCAGGCATTGCGGATTCCGAAGAAGGGATTCGTAAAACAATTGAATCAGCAGGTAAATTCGCTTTTTACCTTATCTTGCTGTTATTTATTCCTGGAATCCTGCAGGCTTTAAATATCCAAGGGGTTGCCGAACCATTCAGCGGTTTGCTGTCGACGATATTGAACTTTATTCCTAAACTTGCTGCTGCTGTACTTATTTTTGCAGTAGGCTGGTTTGTCGGCAAAATTGTCCGTAGTATCGTAACGAATTTATTAGAAGCAGCAGGAACAGAAAAATGGATTCAGAAATTAAAATTATCCAATGTGTTTGAAGGGACATCTTTTGCAAAATTTGTCGGAAACATTGTATTTATCCTTATTCTGATTCCGATTACGATCTCTGCTCTGGAACAATTGGAGCTGGCAGGAATTACAGAACCGGCAGTCGGCATGTTGCACAATGTCGTGCAAATGATTCCGAATATCTTGATTGCTATCGGTTTAATCCTGGTTGGAATCTGGTTAGGTAAGCTGATTGGCGAATTTACAGGAGATTATCTTGGTAAATTAGGATTCAATCGTTTTGTATCTACCATCAGCAACAATAAAATGCTTGATCAATCAAAATGGACACCGTCTTATATTGCCGGATATATTGTACAGATTTTAATTGTGTTTTTCTTAACCGTACAAGCGCTGTATATTATCCAGCTGGATTTCCTTGTAGGTATTGCTACGGCAATTACTGCGTATCTGCCGAATGTGTTGGCAGCTGTGCTGATTTTAGGTGTTGCCCTGCTACTTGCTTCGATGGTGCAAAAAGTACTGTTGCATTTGTTAAACGGGCCTGCTTCAGCTGCACTTGCAGGTTTTGCAAAGTATAGTATTTTAATTCTTGCAGCCTTTATGGCCGTATCGCAGTTAGGTATTGCTTCCACCATTGTGAACAGCGCATTTATCCTGCTACTGGCAGCATTGGCATTAGCGTTTGGCCTTGCATTTGGTTTGGGAGGAAAAGATTTTGCAGGAAAATACTTGCAGAAATTTGATAAAACAATTGATAATACGTCCATTAATCAGGAACAGCAATCACAAGATGATAACGATTATCAAGAATAAAAGCGAAAAAAAGCGTGTACGCCGTGTTTGGTGTACATGCTTTTTTGTGTTGGATGAATCGGACTACTAACAGCCCGTTTGCACTGTTTTAAAACACGTCAGCGGTGTTTATTTTCTGTTTTTGAGGAGAATATAAGCGGGAGGTGATGATATTGGATAAACAAAAATATTTTATCAGTGTCGGACAAGGGGAGATTTCCCGGATTCCGTATCAAGGGAATGACGATTTTGTAATTTACGCAACTGCCGAAGAGATATTAATGCTGCGCAGAAAATTTGAAGGATTGCATGAAGCCAGTTTTGACAGTTATAAGCGTACTCATATTCCTTTTGTGCCGTATCATCTGGATACTGCCAACGACGTATATGATGATACGATGGCCGGTGTATATCAAACATTATATGATTTGGGTGATGAAAATACGAAAGACCATATCCGGACAATGGGAATATTAGGGGAAGAATAAGAAGCGGGCTTATTCGCCCTGCTAAAATGCTTGTTGGTTGAATGTATCAGGTTGTTACTCGCTGTAAGGTTCCCGCTAAGAAATGTTATGGGTCGTTATTTCTTAACGTGGGAATCTTGCAGTTAGTTATATGGTGGAAAAATAGTACTTTCATAAAACAAGGTTTAAGTAATAATCTAAAAAGGTATAGTAATATAAAGAAAAATCAGAAATATCATACGTTTCATTGACTGAAATCGATTTTTAAAATGGGAAACAGAGATTCAGAAAGGGAGTGCTGTATATGAGAAAGCTCGCTTTAGTTCTTTGTTTTATGGTGATGATAGCAATGATTTTTTCCATTACTGTATCGGAAGAACCCCCTGTACAGAACGATAATCAAATGGACGCCTCCGCTATGGATGGAGAAGCGATGCAGCCGGATAAAGAAGAGGTTATTCGTGTAATGATTGGATTAGAAAACACACTAAAGCAAGATGCAGATGATTCGTATAAGCTGAAAGATTACGCTACAGAACAAGAACTGATAGATGCTTTTGAAGCATACACCACACCAGAATTGGCCAAGGAATTTGTGGATTACTACTTCCAGGCAGAGGCAGATGGTGTATATGTTATTCCAACACAAACAGAGCCATGGTTTCAAGAAGAAAATGAATATGATATGATAAATATATCGAAACACTCCGTACAAATTGTACAGGAGAATGAAAATGACATGGTTGGAAGTTACACTCTTGCAGTGGAGATGACACTTCAAAACGGCTGGAAAATTCAAGATATCAGTTATAAATGATGACAGCCCCGTGGGAAAGTAGTGGAAGAAGTGAACGTTTTTAAAGATTATTATAATAATACCGTACAATTATCTTTTTTAGATCATCCATTTTCAAAAAATCCGAAGCACGTATGGGTTATCTGCAGATATAAAGATAAGTGGCTGTTAACGGATCATAAGGAAAGAGGAATCGAGTTTCCTGGCGGGAAGGTAGAAACAGGAGAAACAGCAGATCAGGCTGCAGTCCGGGAAGTCATGGAGGAAACCGGGGCAACGGTGAAAAAGCTTCATTATATTGGCCAATATAAAGTGGACGGGCGTTATGAAACAGTGATTAAAAATGTCTACTTTGCTGAAATCGAAGAACTTATTCCCCAGCCTACTTACTATGAAACGAACGGTCCGGTACTCCTGAAAAAAATACCGGGGAATATAAAACGAAAAACAGATTTCAGTTTTATTATGAAGGATGCCGTATTGGAATCGTGCTTGCTCCGGATAAAAAAATCATATGTATGAAAATAGCAGACAGGCCGAACGCTGTCTGCTATTTACGTATTAACATCTTTTCAATTTTTTCTACCGTTTTATACATAATCGCTGCCAAGATAGCAATGATTACCAGACTCGACATCACAAGTGTGAAATCAAATACTTGGAAGCCGTAAATAATTAAATAACCCAACCCTTGCTTGGAAACTAAATATTCTCCGACAATAACGCCTACCCAGGAAAGCCCGACATTCACCTTTAAAGTGGAAATAATCGCTGGTAACGAGGCTGGAAAGACAGCTTCTTTAAAGCATTGCCACTTGGATGCATCGAAACTTTGCAGTACTTTTAAATAATTCTGGTCGACTTCGTTAAAGGATGCAAATACAACAAGCGTTGTCACAATCACAGAGATAATAAAACCCATCGCAATAATCGATAAATAACCGGGCCCGAGAGCTACGATAAGTATAGGTCCGAGAGCCACTTTGGGCATGGCATTAAAAACCACGAGATAAGGGTCCATGACTTTTGCAAAACGATGGAAGCTCCAGAGTAAGGAAGCGATGATAATCCCGGCGATGGTGCCAATCAAAAAGCCAAGGATGGTTTCAAACAGCGTAATTTGGATATGACCGAGTAAGGAGCCTTCCAGAATTCTGCTCCATATAGACGCGAAGACACGGCTGGGAGAACTGAACAGCAGCGGGTCTATCCAATAAAATCTGCTTGCAACCTCCCACAGTGTAAAAAACAGAATCAGAATAGATAACTGCCAGGTCAGAACGATCTTTGCTTCTCTTTTTAATTTTTGCTGATAGATGGCAAATAACTTAGGACCGTTCATAAGCATCCTCCTCTTGAGGGATCATGCTGTGTTTTTCCTGATCCAAGTCTGCCCAGATTTTATCAAAGAGACGACTGTATTTTGGATGCTTTCTTGCAAGAAAAGGTGATTCATCGCGTAATTCTACAGGCACATCATAAATCTTTTGGATAGCACCTGGATGAGAGGACATCAGAATAATCCGGTCACTCATCGAGATGGCTTCTCCAATATCATGCGTTACCAGTACTGCTGTTTTTTGATAAGCTTTCAGTAAATCAGATACTAATACCTCCAATTTTAATTTTGTCTGAAAATCCAAGGCGGAAAATGGTTCATCCAATAAAAGAATTTCCGGCTCGGTAATGAGTGTTCTGATTAATGCTGCACGCTGCCGCATTCCACCCGATAATTCCCCTGGATACTTATCAGCAACATTCTCTAAACCAACCTCTTCCAGCAATGCAATAGCGTGCTGCTTGATGTTCGCTGCTTGCTTTTTCCTGACTTTCGGTCCAATCAGTACATTATCAATAATGCTTTTCCAAGGGAATAGATAATCCTGCTGCAGCATATAACCGATTTCTACCTCACTGATCTCCATTTTTTCTCCTTTTATTAGAATATTACCTTCTGCCGGCTGAAGCATTCCGGAGATAAGCGAAAGCAACGTTGATTTTCCGCAGCCGCTTGGTCCAAGTAAAGAAACAAATTCATTTTTTTGTACAGAGAAAGAAATATGGTGTAATGCTTCCGTATACTGCTTCTTGGAAAAGTAATAATGCGATACGCCGTCTAACGTAAGATAAGACATGATTCCCCTCCTTTATTCCCCGATAATCTGCTCAGCGTATTCGGTATTGACCAATTCTTCATAAGGGGCATCTCCAGGGAGTTCGCCGGCTTCATCCATAATATCTTTTAGATTTTCCCATGCTTCTTCTTCCAGTACTGGGGAGGTTGCAAAGGATCCTTGCTGTTTATAGCGGTCAATCGCATTGGCAAGCATTTCGACATCTGTATCTTCAAAATACGGTTCTACGACTTTAGCAATTTCTAAGGAATCTGTTTCCTCTACCCATTGCTGTGCTTTATAAATAGCTCTGGTAAATGCTGCAACCGTTTCTTCTTCTTCATCGAGGAAACTTTGCTTTGCCATGAAGACCGTGTATGGTACTTTGCCGGATTCTTCTCCGAAAGAGGCAACAATCTCTCCTTGGCCATTTGCTTCAAAAATGCTGGCTGTCGGTTCAAATAGCTGGACATATTGATAATCCCCGCTGGCAAAAGCACCTGGTATGTTCGCAAAATCAATATTCTGAACGAGATTTAAATCTTGATGCGGATCAATATCATGCTGTTTTAGCACATATTCCCCGACCATCTGCGGCATCCCGCCAACACGCTGACCGAGAAATTCACTATCACGTAAATCATTCCATTCAAAGTCTTCATCCGTTTCTTTGGCTACTAAAAAGGTACCGTCCGTTTGCGTTAACTGTGCAAAATTGACAGCGTAATCCCGGGAGTCCTGGGCATAAACATAGATGGACGTTTCGGAACCGACCAGGGCGATATCTGCGCTGTCGGATAACAGTGTGGTCATGGTCGTATCTCCACCCCATGTGGTCTGTAAATTCACTTCGAGCCCTTCTTCTTCAAAGAAACCTTTTTCTAAAGCAACATATTGCGGTGCGTAAAAAATAGAACGAGTGACTTCTGCAAGATCTATTTGAGTCACTTTATTTTGACCACAGGCACTGATGAGAAGCAGTGAACTAATGAGTAAAATGACACAGGAAAGCTTTCTCATGCTAATCTTCCTTTCTCAAATACTGTTCTTGAATATCTTTTATAAATATATGTGCAGGAGAGTGATTGTGTGAATGCCTAGAAAAAGAGAGGGGGTTATGTGCATGTGGCATATAAAAAAGGATAAACTCAAAAATGATGAGTTTATCCTTAAGGAGTAAAGCATATGATTTTATTCCGGACGGTACACTGGTCCAGCTTGGCGAATGGCTTCACTGGCTTCCGTGAATTTCTCAAAATTCATATGGAATTTACCGGCTAATTTTTTAGCTTCTGATTCATAGCTTTCTTTATCGCCCCAAGCATTTTTCGGGACGAGCACTTCATCAGGAACGCCGGGGATGGATGTAGGGATTGCCAATCCGAAAATGTCATCCGTCGTTGTTTCCACATCATTCAATTCACCGATCAAAGCGGAGTGAACCATTGCACGGGTATAAGAAAGTTTCATTCTGCTTCCGACCCCATAGGCGCCGCCAGTCCAGCCTGTGTTAATAAGAAATACATTCACATCAAATGTATCAATTTTTTCACCAAGCATTTCTGCGTATACTGACGGATTTAACGGTAAGAAAGGAGAACCAAAGCACGCTGAAAATGTTGCGACAGGCTGTGTTACACCACGTTCTGTACCAGCCAGTTTACTTGTGTATCCGCTTAAAAAGTGATACATGGCCTGCTCTTTTGACAATTTACTGATTGGCGGCAATGTACCGGAAGCATCCGCTGTCAAAAAGATAATCGTGTTTGGATGACCGGCTACACTTGGTTCTAAGCTGTTATCGATATTTGCTAATGGATAAGCAGCGCGTGTATTTTCTGTTAACGACGTATCGTCATAATCCGGTACGCGTGTATCTTCATTCAATGCCACATTTTCTAGAACAGATCCATAACGGATAGCGTCAAAAATTTGCGGCTCTTTTTCGGCAGATAAGTTGATGCATTTCGCATAACAGCCGCCCTCAATATTGAATACGCCATCTTCGCTCCAGCCATGCTCATCATCCCCGATTAATTGTCTATCCACATCTGCTGATAGTGTCGTTTTCCCAGTTCCGGATAAACCGAAGAATAAAGCGACATCGCCTTCTTCTCCAACATTGGAAGAACAATGCATGGACAGGACATTCTGTTCCGGGAGCAGGAAGTTGGTTATAGAGAAGATGGATTTTTTAATCTCTCCAGCATACTCCGTACCTCCAATAAGCACAATGCGTTGTTCAAAAGAAATGAAAACAAATGCTTCTGAATTTGTGCCGTCCACTTCTGGGTCTGCTTTAAAACCGGGAGCAGAGATAACCGTAAAATCTGCTTCGTGTAATGGTTCCATTTCTTTTTCAGCCGGAATAAATAATTGTCTTGCAAATAAATTATGCCAAGCATACTCGTTAATAACTTGAATAGGCAGCTTATATTTTTCATCTGCGCCAGCGTAGGCTTGAAGATGAAAAATCTCTTCTTTGGTATCTAAATAGGCAATTACTTTGTCAAGCAGCTGGTTGAATACGTTTTCTTCAATGGGCTGGTTAACATTTCCCCAATCTACCTTATCTGCTGATAAAGCATCTTTTACAATAAACTTATCCTTCGGTGAACGGCCTGTGTATTTACCGGTAGTAGCACGGACAGCGCCGGTTGATGTTAATTGTGCTTCATCCCGATGGATAATTTTTTCGATAAGCTGGCCAACAGAATAGTTGCTGTAAATATTTGTTGAAGTGAACTCCTCCAAAAGACTTCTCCGCAATATTTTCATAAAACAATGATTCACTCCTTCTTATAGTGTAAAATGGTTTTATCCTTGAAATTATGTTTATTAGTATAACACATTAAACAGAATAGTCCATACTAATTTATGAAAAATTATTTTTTGTGCTACAAACTGCTGTTTGGAGCTTTATTTCGTTTTTAAGTTATTTGTTGCAAGGGCTTTTTAAAACCGCTGTACAGGGGTTAAGACGTGATTTTATTGGAAGGATTTTATTTGGAATTTTCCATACTACAAATAACAATTAACTTGACACCAGCAGCTTGTTTCGTTAATCTAATTATTGAACGGATACTCTTATTCAGAGATGGCGGAGGGACAGACCCGATGAAGCCCGGCAACCTCACTCAAAGTGAAAGGTGCTAACCTGATGCAAGGATGATTCCTTGAACAATAAGAGCGAAAGGCCGATAATTTTCCTTTCCTCATGTATTTTGTAGGAGAGGTTTTTTTGTTTTTAAGGGAAAGTTCAAAAAGTCCAATAAAAATGACACGGCAGGAAAAGGAACTTCTACTAAGTACGCCCACGTCGTGTGGGCAACGCAGAAGCCACCGCATCCTGCGAAAGTGCGTTGACGAGATTTTTTCGATACTCACGTATTATAAAGCATACGCTCCGTTCGAAAAAATCTCGTCGCCTTGAACTTTCGACGCACACGACGTGCTAGTGTCGGCGTAGCGACACGGACGTCGCGAACTTAGCCGACTTGGCCCTATTTATCGGACTTTTTGAACACACACTTTAAGGAGATTTTTTCAGATAATCGCTTAAAAGTTTGTTTAAAAAAGGAAAGCCCATTGGGTGGAATGATACGTTTACGTTGAACTTCATCTTGAAGCAGAGTTCCGTAATATATAAGGAAAAGGGGAGTTAGCCTTATGGCTGCAAATCGTCGTTTATTTACTTCTGAGTCAGTTACGGAAGGGCATCCGGACAAGATGTCTGACCAAATTTCAGATGCGATTCTGGACAATATTCTCTCAAAGGATCCGAATGCCAGAGTAGCATGTGAAACGACTGTTACAACAGGAATTGTTTTAGTTGCTGGAGAGATTTCTACAAGTACATATGTAGATATTCCCGCCATTGTCCGTGAAACGGTAAAGGGGATAGGCTATACACGAGCAAAATATGGTTTTGACTCAGAAACCTGTGCTGTTTTAACTGCCATCGATGAACAGTCTCCGGATATTGCCGGGGGCGTGGATGTTGCGCTGGAAGCAAGACAAGGGCAGGAGAGCGAAGAAGAAATTGAAGCAATCGGAGCTGGAGACCAGGGATTAATGTTTGGCTATGCATGCAATGAGACGGATGAACTTATGCCGTTGCCGATTGCTTTAGCTCACCGTTTATCGAAAAGATTAGCAGATGTCCGAAAACAAGAGATTGTTGGCTATCTTCGTCCGGATGGTAAAACACAGGTAACTGTTGAATATGATGAAAATAATCAGCCGCTGCGTGTAGATACGATAGTGGTTTCCGCACAGCATCATCAAGATATTACAAATGAACAAATTGAAGCGGATATTATCAAACATGTTGTAGAAGCGGTTGTACCGAGTGAATTACTGGATGATAAAACCAAATACTTTATTAATCCGACGGGACGTTTTGTCTTGGGTGGTCCACAAGGAGACGTCGGTCTGACAGGAAGAAAAATTATTGTGGACACGTATGGAGGCTATGCACGACACGGCGGCGGTGCTTTCAGCGGGAAAGATGCAACGAAAGTGGATCGTTCTGCTGCGTATGCTTCTCGTTATGTTGCCAAAAATATTGTCGCAGCAGGCCTGGCTGATTCATGTGAAGTGCAATTAGCATATGCGATTGGTGTGGCGCAACCGGTCTCTATTTCTATTAATACATTCGGTACAGGAGAGGTCAGCGAGGAAAAATTAGTCGAAGCAGTGCGGGAGTTATTTGATTTACGTCCGGCTGGAATTATCCTGATGCTTGATTTAAGAAGACCTATTTTCCAAAATACAGCTGCTTACGGTCATTTTGGACGCACGGATATTACATTTCCATGGGAAAAAACAGATAAAGTGGAAGAACTAAAAGCACTAACTGCACAATAAGAAAAACGTCAGGTATCTCTGTAGATGTCTGACGTTTTTCTTATCGTGTTATTTATCCATTCCCATTGTTGTTTCCTTTAAATAATATTGCCCTTTGTCCACATAGGATGTACGGATGCGTTCCATTTCCTGAAAATCCTTATCTGTCAATTCACGTACTACTTTAGCCGGTCTCCCCATAACCAATGTTCTCGGCGGTACTTTCTTCCCTGGAGGTACAAGGCTGCCGGCGCCGACAAAGGCATGCTCTCCGACTTCTGCACCATCTAAGATAATAGAACCCATGCCAATAAGTGCGTGATGACGTATGGTTGCGGAATGCAGCGTGACCTGATGTCCGACGGTTACATCATCTTCAAGGATTAACGGCATATCAGGGCTTTGATGTAACATGGAAAGGTCCTGTACATTGGTGCGTTTGCCGATTTTTGTAGGAGCAACATCGCCGCGTATCACTGTGTGAAACCAGATACTTGCTTCTTCTTCAATCGTTACATCCCCGTTAATAACAGCATTTTTAGCAATGAATGCAGAAGCAGAAATGGATGGGGTATTTCCTTTATAAGGTTCAATCATTCCGTATTCCTCCAATAAAGTTGTAATAATTAAAGTATAGCAAAGGAAGCAGAATTCGAAAAGACGGATACGTACTAGATGATTTCATTCTGGTTTAGAGCAGCGATATTAAAAAAAGTTGTTATTCCCTAGGCAATTATTCTAACTCGTCTTTCAAGGTGAATAATAAGTTTGAATGTATATTTATTTCTTTTTAACCTCTACAGGTGTACATCTTTTTATGGTAGAATAAATAAGCTAGTTGCTTCCTGATAGCAAAATATAAATAGATACATGCTATTTGAAGTGATTCTATATTCTTAAATGAAGTAGGAGGAGTAACAGTTGTTCCAGTCATTTCTGGAATAAGCAGTGGTATAAATCTGTTTTAATAGATGGATGATGAACCCACCTATACATACAAGCGAACTTTTATATAGAGAGCATGTTAAAAAAATGAAGTTTTGCATGTAATGAAGAAAACTGATTTATCGTTAAAAATGGGGTTGTACTTTTATGTTGATTCAAATGGTAATAGGGATTTTATTTTTTATCGGTGTCTATATACTGATAAGTGATGAGCAAAAATGGCTGCGTCTGACAACGTTTGGTTATTTTGTGCTTCTAACCATTATTTTTGTGACTGGATATATGAATCAGTTGAATGATTTGCAAAGTCCAGAACTGGGCGATCTTTCTGCACTGCGTCAATGGGTTTATGTATTTGGCTACTTCTATTCGGTTCCACTCATGATTGTATCAGCGTATATTTGGGTTCCTTATCCAAAAAAATATAAGACATTACGATCCCGCGTACTCATGATTTCACTTATTATATTTGTTATCATGACAGCCGGGCATTTCCTGAATTTATTTTTTCGGTTATTATTCTTGGGGATTACGTAACAAATATAAGAAACGTCCTGTCCAAATTCAGGAACGTTTCTTTTTTTCGATGGCAATTAAAAATGGAGCCTGGTTTTGCTGATTGATAAATTGGTACCTGAGCACCTGGTATTCTTTTTGATCCAATTGTGACGTGTAAGCAAGAATCGCTTCTTTTTCTTCCTCGCCTCCCGGATGACCATAATAAATGACTAAGATCAGCCGTCCGTTTGGTTTTAGTTTTTCTAATATAGCCTGGATAGCAGTTATAGTGGAAGGGGCTTTGGTGATAATAGACTTATCACTTTGAGGTAAATAACCGAGATTGAAAATAGCTCCGCCCAAAATAACTTCTTTCATATAGGTAGATATCTTTTCGTGGCTGTCCTGAATCAGGGATACATTGTGACAGTCATTTTCCTGTAATTTCTCGTTTGTTTTTTGGATAGCTTGCGCTTGGATATCAAATCCATACACTTTCCCAGAGTTGCCTACAGCCTGGCTCAAAAATAATGTGTCATGCCCATTCCCGCAGGTGGCGTCAATGGCAATATCTCCTTCTTGAAGGCTCTCCTTTAATAGAGAGTGCGCACAAGTTAAAACGTTTAGTAACATGTTGTTGTCTCCTTATGTATGATATTGAAAAATGTATTTCTAATTATAACAAGAAAAACACGCTCATGTTTACTACGGATGATAGGATGGTATGAAATTTTCTCTAATATCCTGTTTCCAATTGAAAAAATATGTGTATACTAAGGGTAGGATTCATTTAGGTCAACTTGACAGGGTATGTTTATTTCATTATAATTCCAATATCTATGATAAAATGAAAAAACGATGAAAAAGGAATAGTAATAGGTTGTGTCAGTTTTAGAGAAGCAGTGGGTGGTGTGAACTGCTACTGATAGGCGTATGAACTCACCTTTTTAGGTTGCGGCAATGAAAAAGTAGTTGCTGCCGTTTCATCCACGTTATCGATGTCAAGCGAACGCTTTAAGCGTTAATTTGGGTGGTACCGCGGGAATAATCACAGCTTCTCGTCCCTTTCTTGGGATGAGTGGCTTTTTTTATACCTGTTTTTAGTAATTTTAGGATATAAATGTTAATTTCATCTAGAGATGGAATGATACAAGAGTGTTGAAGGAGGAAGAAAGACGATGAGTTTTCCACATCAGGAAATCGAGAAAAAATGGCAAAAGTATTGGGATCATAATCACACATTTAAAACAAATACATTTTCCAATAAAGAAAAATTTTATGCGCTGGATATGTTTCCTTATCCGTCCGGTCAAGGTTTGCATGTTGGACATCCGGAAGGTTATACAGCGACAGATATTTTAGCGAGAATGAAAAGAATGCAAGGATATGAGGTCATGCATCCAATGGGCTGGGATGCTTTTGGGCTCCCGGCGGAGCAATATGCTATTGATACAGGGAATAGTCCCAAGGAATTTACAGAAGCAAATATCCAAATCTTTAAAAGGCAGATTAAAGAGCTCGGTTTTTCTTATGATTGGGATAGAGAAGTAAACACTACAGATCCTGATTACTATAAGTGGACACAATGGATTTTTAAAAAACTGTATGAAAATGATTTGGCTTATATGGATGAAGTGGCTGTTAACTGGTGTCCAGCTCTCGGAACCGTTTTGGCAAATGAAGAAGTCATTGATGGAAAAAGTGAACGCGGCGGACATCCGGTTGTTCGTAAACCGATGAAACAATGGATGCTTAAAATAACAGCATACGCTGATCGGCTGCTTTCTGATTTGGAAGATCTGGATTGGCCGGAGAGCTTAAAAGAAATGCAACGTAATTGGATTGGACGTTCGGAAGGTGCTGAGGTGACTTTTTCCATTGAAGGACATGAGGAAACATTCACCGTATTTACAACACGTCCAGATACTTTGTTCGGGGCAACGTATGCCGTGATGGCGCCAGAACATGAATTTGTGGAAAAGATTACAACGGCAGAGCAAAAAGCAGCTGTGGAAAAATATTTGCATGAAATACAAACAAAATCAGATTTAGAGCGTACTGACCTTGCTAAAGAAAAAACAGGCGTATTTACAGGAGCTTATGCGATCAACCCTGCTAATGGTGAAAAAATGCCAATTTGGGTAGCGGACTATGTATTGATGAGCTATGGAAGCGGAGCAATCATGGCCGTACCTGCCCACGATGAGCGTGACTATGAATTTGCCAGCGTATTTGAACTGCCAATTAAAGAAGTTGTCGCTGGCGGGAATATAGAAGAGGAAGCTTATGTAGGAGACGGTCCGCACGTTAATTCGGAATTCCTGAATGGTCTGGATCAGGATGAAGCTATTTCGAAAATGATTGCATGGCTGGAAGAAAACAAAAAAGGCACAAAGAAAATTACGTACCGTTTGCGTGACTGGCTTTTTGCAAGACAGCGCTATTGGGGAGAACCGATTCCGATTATTCACTGGGAAGACGGCAGCATGTCAACTGTTCCGGAAGAAGAGCTTCCACTGGAACTTCCGGAAATGACAGAGATTAAACCATCTGGAACAGGAGAATCTCCGCTTGCTAACAACGAAGCATGGGTAAGTGTGGTCGATCTGGAAACAGGAATGAAAGGCCGAAGAGAAACGAATACGATGCCGCAATGGGCCGGCAGCTGCTGGTACTTCCTGCGTTATGTGGATCCGCATAATGCGGAACAGCTTGCTGATCCGGAAGCATTGAAAGAATGGTTCCCGATTGACATTTATATCGGAGGAGCAGAACACGCTGTGCTTCATCTGCTGTATGCACGCTTCTGGCATAAATTCCTTTATGATATCGGTGTGGTTTCTACAAAAGAACCTTTCCAGAGATTATATAACCAAGGAATGATTCTTGGAGAAGGTAACGAGAAGATGAGTAAATCAAAAGGAAATGTGGTTAATCCGGATGATATTATTTCTTCTCATGGTGCAGATACATTGCGTTTGTATGAAATGTTCATGGGGCCGCTGGATGCTTCTGTCGCCTGGTCCACAAACGGTTTGGACGGCTCCCGTCGTTTCTTAGATCGTGTTTGGAGATTGTATATGAATGATGATCAATCATTAACAGACCGAATTACAGATGATGCGGCAACAGAGTTGGATAAAGTGTACCATGAAACAGTCAAGAAGGTGACAGAGGACTTTGAGAATCTTCATTTTAATACAGGTATCTCCCAAATGATGGTATTTGTAAATGAATGTTATAAAGTAGATTCGATTCCTAAAAATTATGCGGAAGGTTTTGTGAAGCTTCTTTCTCCAGTTGCGCCACATATGTGTGAAGAAATCTGGCAAAAGCTTGGCAAGGAGGATTCCATCAGTTTAGCAGGCTGGCCAGCCTATGACGAATCGAAACTTGTGCAAGAAGAAGTTGAGGTTGTATTGCAGGTGATGGGGAAAGTTCGCGCAAAACTGAGTGTTCCTGTAGGTACAGAAAAAGAGGAACTTGAAAAAATGGCTTTAAATGAAGAAAGTGTAAAAAAATGGGTAGAAGGGAAAACGATCCGAAAAGTGATTGTTGTTCCAGACAAACTGGTTAATGTTGTAGCTAATTAATACTGTTCATGAATGGCGCGGAACGCAAGAAAGCGCGGTGCTGCTGCGTGAACGCCTCTTTGCTTAAGTGAGAAAACCGGACTTATCCATGTTCTATCAGTAGAACGGGATTTAGTCCGGTTTCTTTTCGTTTTTATATAATAGCTCGTTTTAGCTGGAAGGTTCCTCTTCACGAGGGAGATCGGTTTGTAATGTCGTATCCAGAAGAATCCATTTGTCCTTCTTATCATAAACCCATACCGATTCCACCGTTCCAATTTGATCAGCATGGTATGCGCCGCTGATTTGTTGAAAGCTTTTCAGACCTTCCTGTTGTTCACTTTCTATTTCCGTAACTTCGAAAAAAGCAACTGGATCAATCATAAGCGTAGTCGGTTCCAAAAGTTTTCCCTGATCATCATATAATTTTAAGCGAATATATTCTTCTTTTTGTCCGGAGACATCTAAAATGATGGGGTCTTCCTTTGGCAGCAACTGTACAGATACTTTGAAATGATCCATGAACTCTCCTTTTACCGGCTGTTCTGTTGGCAGCGGCAGTTCGATAAAATCATCTTTTTCCCATTGATTTAACTGCGAAGTATACAACCCGCCGCTTCCGCCTGTTGGACTCTGATATAGAATATCCGCTACGCCGTTATGTGTTAAATCAGCAAATTGTAATTCTGGATCGTATCCTCCACCATAGTTAATTTGCCATGTTTTATCAGAGGTAGGACTTGAAATATCAACCCAAATGTCCTGATAGTACACACCATCCGGAGCAAATAATTTTCCTTTCAGCTCTAATAACTCTTTCTCCCCATCTCCAGTGACATCTTCTTCATAGGTTTGGATAAGGTGCGCATCACTTTGCGCTGTTGTTTCTGCCGGAGCGAAGAAAAGCGTCAATAATAATAAACTGATATAAGTCATTGCATCACCTCCTATTCGTAAAGGGATTTATTTTGCCTTAGTTTAAACAAACAATTTGAAACCTATGCATTCTCCATTTATTATGATAAGAAAGAATGAAATAAAAGGAGTTGAGAGGGAATGGAAGATATGAAGAAATATTCCCCGAAAGAAGTAGATTCTATAAAAGAAAAGGATCATATTCAGCTGATTGATGTCAGAGAAGATGAAGAAGTTGCTCAAGGAATGATTGAAAATGCACTGCATATTCCTTTAGGAGAAATACAAGACGCTTATACGGATTTAGATAAGGATAAAGAATATATTATGATTTGCCGCTCCGGAAGAAGAAGCTACAATGCAGCAGCCTTTTTACAGGAACAAGGGTTTAACGTAGCGAATATGAGCGGCGGTATGCTGGAATGGCCAGGAGAAATTATTATTAAATAGCACATTCATGAAAAGTTTTTGTGATGAAAGCAAACGGAATTAGTAATAAAAAGATATTCCACCGGAGAATAAACAATCCGGCGGAATATCTTTTTGCTTGTCAGGGTAGTCTTTCATTTTTCAAATGCTTTTCGTTCACTTGTATATTGGTATTCTCTATATAAAATTCGACATAGCAGAAGAGTGAATAATACAGGCATAACAATACTGCTGGCAGGTAATTTCAGTGACTGTTTTGTCATCTATAGAACAGGGGACAAAGTGTGAAATGCCGGTTCAGACTATTTCTTAATGAAGTAAAAAGAAATTTGCCGAATAGATGTTGACTTAATTTGTCGGTAATGCTATAATGAATATCCAATATCGAGTTGAGGCTTTTAAAAAAATTAATGAATAAAAAAGTTATTGACGAGATATTGGTTATGTGGTATATTAATAAAGTCGCTTTTTTTAAGGCGATGTTATACAAATTGCTCTTTGAAAACTGAACAAAACAACCAGTACGAAAGAAGAAAGACAACCTCGTTTTTCTTAAAAAATAAGTCAGAAGTTGACTTCTGAAAGCTAACGTTTCAAACACTTTTATGGAGAGTTTGATCTTGGCTCAGGACGAACGCTGGCGGCGTGCCTAATACATGCAAGTCGAGCGCGGGAAGCGAACGGAACTCTTCGGAGGGAAGTTCGTGGAACGAGCGGCGGACGGGTGAGTAACACGTAGGCAACCTGCCTGTAAGACTGGGATAACTCGCGGAAACGCGAGCTAATACCGGATAACACTTCCCATCACCTGATGAGGAGTTAAAAGACGGCTTTTGCTGTCACTTACAGATGGGCCTGCGGCGCATTAGCTAGTTGGTAAGGTAATGGCTTACCAAGGCGACGATGCGTAGCCGACCTGAGAGGGTGATCGGCCACACTGGGACTGAGACACGGCCCAGACTCCTACGGGAGGCAGCAGTAGGGAATCTTCCGCAATGGACGAAAGTCTGACGGAGCAACGCCGCGTGAGTGATGAAGGTTTTCGGATCGTAAAACTCTGTTGTCGGGGAAGAACAAGTACGATAGTAACTGATCGTACCTTGACGGTACCCGACCAGAAAGCCACGGCTAACTACGTGCCAGCAGCCGCGGTAATACGTAGGTGGCAAGCGTTGTCCGGAATTATTGGGCGTAAAGCGCTCGCAGGCGGTTTTTTAAGTCTGATGTGAAATCTTGCAGCTCAACTGCAAACGTGCATTGGAAACTGGAGGACTTGAGTGCAGAAGAGGAGAGTGGAATTCCACGTGTAGCGGTGAAATGCGTAGAGATGTGGAGGAACACCAGTGGCGAAGGCGACTCTCTGGTCTGTAACTGACGCTGAGGAGCGAAAGCGTGGGGAGCGAACAGGATTAGATACCCTGGTAGTCCACGCCGTAAACGATGAGTGCTAGGTGTTAGGGGGTTTCCGCCCCTTAGTGCTGAAGTTAACGCATTAAGCACTCCGCCTGGGGAGTACGGCCGCAAGGCTGAAACTCAAAAGAATTGACGGGGACCCGCACAAGCGGTGGAGCATGTGGTTTAATTCGAAGCAACGCGAAGAACCTTACCAGGTCTTGACATCCTTTGACCGCTCTAGAGATAGAGTTTTCCCTTCGGGGACAAAGTGACAGGTGGTGCATGGTTGTCGTCAGCTCGTGTCGTGAGATGTTGGGTTAAGTCCCGCAACGAGCGCAACCCTTAATCTTAGTTGCCAGCATTTAGTTGGGCACTCTAAGGTGACTGCCGGTGACAAACCGGAGGAAGGTGGGGATGACGTCAAATCATCATGCCCCTTATGACCTGGGCTACACACGTGCTACAATGGACGGAACAAAGGGAAGCGAAGCGGTGACGTTTTAGCAAATCCCAGAAAACCGTTCTCAGTTCGGATTGCAGGCTGCAACTCGCCTGCATGAAGCCGGAATCGCTAGTAATCGCGGATCAGCATGCCGCGGTGAATACGTTCCCGGGTCTTGTACACACCGCCCGTCACACCACGAGAGTTCGTAACACCCGAAGTCGGTGGGGTAACCTTTTTAGGAGCCAGCCGCCGAAGGTGGGACGAATGATTGGGGTGAAGTCGTAACAAGGTAGCCGTATCGGAAGGTGCGGCTGGATCACCTCCTTTCTAAGGATATATTACGGAATTTTGTACTGTGTTGTTTGGTTCAGTTTTGAGAGAGCAATCTCTCAAAAGGAACTTCTGTTAAAACCGTCACATCCGTGGGACTGCGATTACTCGCCCCATCGAAGACATTTGTGACAATACAGAAGTCACCACATCCGTGTGGAAGTTTGTACCTTGAAAACTAAATAAGAGTAACAACGACATCAAACTTTAGAAATAAGGCAAAAAGCTATGGATATAGCAACACAAATGATTACATTCCGTAATCAGCCATCTTATTCAAAAACTTTAGTTAAGTGAATAAGGGCGCACGGTGGATGCCTTGGCACTAGGAGCCGATGAAGGACGGGACTAACACCGATATGCCTCGGGGAGTTGTAAGTAAATGTTATTATCCGAGGATTTCCGAATGGGGAAACCCACTGTTCGTAATGGAACAGGACATCTATCTGAATACATAGGGTAGGTGAGGCATACCCGGGGAACTGAAACATCTCAGTACCTGGAGGAATAGAAAGAAACATCGATTTCCTGAGTAGCGGCGAGCGAAACGGAAAGAGCCCAAACCAAGGAGCTTGCTTCTTGGGGTTGTAGGACATTCCATTGGAGTTACAAAGAAATGCTTTAGATGAATCGACCTGGAAAGGTCAGCCAAAGAAGGTAACAGCCCTGTAATCGAAAAAGCGTTTCCTCCGGAGTGTATCCTGAGTACGGCGGAACACGTGGAATTCCGTCGGAATCCGGGAGGACCATCTCCCAAGGCTAAATACTCCCTAGTGACCGATAGTGAACCAGTACCGTGAGGGAAAGGTGAAAAGCACCCCGGGAGGGGAGTGAAATAGAACCTGAAACCGTGTGCCTACAAGTAGTCGAAGCCCGTTTATGGGTGACGGCGTACCTTTTGTAGAATGGACCGGCGAGTTACGATCGTATGCAAGGTTAAGTGGAAGACACGGAGCCGCAGCGAAAGCGAGTCTGAACAGGGCGAGTGAGTATACGGTCGTAGACCCGAAACTGTGTGATCTACCCATGTCCAGGGTGAAGGTCAGGTAACACTGACTGGAGGCCCGAACCCACGTATGTTGAAAAATGCGGGGATGAGGTGTGGGTAGCGGTGAAATTCCAATCGAACACAGAGATAGCTGGTTCTCTCCGAAATAGCTTTAGGGCTAGCCTCAAGCAATAGAGTACTGGAGGTAGAGCACTGATTGGACTAGGGGCCCCTACCGGGTTACCGAATTCAGTCAAACTCCGAATGCCAGTTACTTCCGCTTGGGAGTCAGACTATGGGTGATAAGGTTCATAGTCGAAAGGGAAACAGCCCAGACCGCCAGCTAAGGTCCCTAAGTATACGTTAAGTGGAAAAGGATGTGGCGTTGCACAGACAACCAGGATGTTGGCTTAGAAGCAGCCATCATTGAAAGAGTGCGTAATAGCTCACTGGTCGAGTGACGCTGCGCCGAAAATGTACCGGGGCTAAACGTATCACCGAAGCTGCGGATTGTTCTTACGAACAATGGTAGGAGAGCGTTCAAAGGGCAGAGAAGTCAGACCGTGAGGACTGGTGGAGCGCTTTGAAGTGAGAATGCCGGTATGAGTAGCGAAAAAAGAGTGAGAATCTCTTTCACCGAAAGCCTAAGGTTTCCTGAGGAAGGCTCGTCCTCTCAGGGTTAGTCGGGACCTAAGCCGAGGCCGACAGGCATAGGCGATGGATAACAGGTTGATATTCCTGTACCACCTCATGATTGTTTGAGCAATGGGGGGACGCAGGAGGATAAGGAGTGCGCACCGATGGATGTGCGTCCAAGCATGCGAGGAAGTCAGATAGGCAAATCCGTCTGACACATTTCTGAGCTGTGACGGGGAGGGAAATAAAGTACCGAAGTTCCGGATTTCACACTGCCAAGAAAAGCCTCTAGTTAGATCATAGGTGCCCGTACCGCAAACCGACACAGGTAGGCGAGGAGAGAATCCTAAGGTGAGCGGGAGAACTCTCGTTAAGGAACTCGGCAAAATGACCCCGTAACTTCGGGAGAAGGGGTGCTCAGGCTGAGTCTGAGCCGCAGTGAATAGGCCCAAGCGACTGTTTAGCAAAAACACAGGTCTCTGCGAAGCCGAAAGGCGAAGTATAGGGGCTGACACCTGCCCGGTGCTGGAAGGTTAAGAGGAAGAGTTAGCTTTCGGGCGAAGCTCTGAATCGAAGCCCCAGTAAACGGCGGCCGTAACTATAACGGTCCTAAGGTAGCGAAATTCCTTGTCGGGTAAGTTCCGACCCGCACGAAAGGTGCAACGACTTGGGCACTGTCTCAACGAGAGACCCGGTGAAATTATACTATGCGTGAAGATGCGCATTACCCGCGACAGGACGGAAAGACCCCGTGGAGCTTTACTGTAGCCTGATATGGAATGTTTGTGCAGTTTGTACAGGATAGGTGGGAGCCTTTGAAACGTGAGCGCTAGCTTACGTGGAGGCATCCGTGGGATACCACCCTAACTGTATGACCATTCTAACCCAGGACCGTGATCCGGTTCGGAGACAGTGTCAGGCGGGCAGTTTGACTGGGGCGGTCGCCTCCTAAAAGGTAACGGAGGCGCCCAAAGGTTCCCTCAGAATGGTTGGAAATCATTCGAAGAGTGTAAAGGCAGAAGGGAGCTTGACTGCGAGACCTACAAGTCGAGCAGGGACGAAAGTCGGGCTTAGTGATCCGGTGGTTCCGCATGGAAGGGCCATCGCTCAACGGATAAAAGCTACCCCGGGGATAACAGGCTTATCTCCCCCAAGAGTTCACATCGACGGGGAGGTTTGGCACCTCGATGTCGGCTCATCGCATCCTGGGGCTGTAGTCGGTCCCAAGGGTTGGGCTGTTCGCCCATTAAAGCGGTACGCGAGCTGGGTTCAGAACGTCGTGAGACAGTTCGGTCCCTATCCGTCGTGGGCATCGGAAGTTTGAGAGGAGCTGTCCTTAGTACGAGAGGACCGGGATGGACACACCGCTGGTGTACCAGTTGTTCCGCCAGGAGCATAGCTGGGTAGCTACGTGTGGTAAGGATAAGTGCTGAAAGCATCTAAGCATGAAGCCCCCCTCAAGATGAAACTTCCCATCACTTCAAGTGAGTAAAATCCCTCAAAGACGATGAGGTTGATAGGTCCGAGGTGGAAGCGTGGCGACACGTGCAGCTGACGGATACTAATCGATTGAGGACTTATCTAAGTTTTTGTTTGTCACGTTACTCTTATTTAGTTTTCAGGGTGCAAATCCTAATTGAAAATATTGAAGGATGTTCGATTAAAACCGTCCACGTCCTTGTGGACAACATCGAACGACCTACATCGTGTAGGTCTGGTAGCGATAGCGAAGAGGTCACACCTGTTCTCATGCCGAACACAGAAGTTAAGTTCTTCAGCGCCGATGGTAGTTGGGGGCTTCCCCCTGCGAGAGTAGGACGTTGCCAGGCACACTGATAAGAGTAAAGCATTATGCTTTGCTCTTTTTTTATGTTTCGAAAATATATGTTTGGTAGAGGAAGAATTGAAACAATGAAAAACGGTTGTACAATATTGAGTACACGGTAAACACTCGTTACGTCTATCTGCAATATGAGAATTGACTTATTAAATATCCTCATAAAAGAACGAGAAGTGTTCACGTTTCGCGTCACTTCTCGTTCTTGACTAATTCATTATTATTTGGTTATGCCCCATCGATTGTTAATAGAATTTGTGATACTTGAAATCGCACCGTCTCCTGTCACGTTACAGGCTGTTCCTAAACTGTCTTGAGCAAGGTATAGTGCAATCATTAATGATACCATTGTCGGTCCGAATCCTAACATAGATTCTAACAAGCCGATGGATGCCATTACGGCTCCTCCAGGTACTCCTGGCGCTGCAATCATGGTAACTCCTAAAACAAGGAGGAAAGGAAAAATATCTCCAAATGCAATCGGCTCTCCTTGTAAAAATAAAACAGCAGTTGCACAACTTAAAAGTGTAATGGTGCTTCCGGATAAATGTACGTTCGCAAGTAAAGGTATGGTGAAATCAGCAACGTTTCCCTTGACCTTTATTTTTTTAGTATGATCTAACGTAACCGGGATTGTCGCAGCAGAAGACTGTGTTCCGAGTGCTGTGAAATAAGCAGGTAACATGGTTTTTAACATCCGGAAAGGATTTTGTTTACTTAATGTCCCTGCTATTGTGTACTGCACAATCAAATATAGAATATGTAAGAGAATAATCATTACAAAGACAACAGCAAATACTTTTAAAATAGAAGCAACTTGACCTGCGTGTGTCATATTCGCAAAAATTCCAAAGATATGGAATGGCAATAAAGGAATAATCATTTTATTAATCACGAGTTCAACAATGGAACGAAAGTCATGAAATATATTTAATAAGGCATCACTCTTGAGAGCTGCCATCCCGATTCCTAAAACAAAAGCGAGGATGAGTGCAGTAATTACTTCAAAAGGTGGATGTAATTCAAAATCTAAAAATCCTTCGAGCAGGGCACCGCTGGGATCATCGAACATAGTTAGTGACTGTCCGCTCAGGATAGTCGGATAAAGATTGCTTGCTGCTATGAATGCAACGATACCAGCACAAATAGTTGATACATAAGCAATCAGCGCAGTAATCGATAATAACTTCCCGGCTCCTTTTCCCATATAACCGATTCCGGGCGCGATAAATCCTAAGATAATAAGCGGAATGATAAAGCTGAGGAATCCGCCAAATATATCATTAAACGTGGCGAACAATCGAATGAACCAATCATTTGCAATTATTCCGACAATAATACCGAGTGCAATGGCAATAATTATACGAAATAATAAACCAAAGCGTTTCATAAAAAACTCTCCAATCTGGTTTGTAAATAATATATACCGAACATAGTATAACTTAAAATTAAGATGATAGCTAGACTTTATTATATATGAAGGGAATTTGGGATTGAGTTTTTGTACAAAAAAGTATTGATTTATTGATTAGTATGTTGAGGATAAATGATATAAAATGAAAAAATCCGAACGCATCTGAATTCTATTACAGAATTCTAAATGATTGTTCGGACCTTTAATGGTTAAAACCCTTCTATTTTAATCGTTAGTTCATCTTCTCAGGAATGGAAATAGCGTAAATGGATTCAATTAACTGATTCAGTTTTCCTTCTACCCGGTGTAATAAGTAGAAGGTTACCGCCGCAGGAAATCCGATATCGGTTATAAGAGAAATCCATGCTTCCATAAGATTCACCACCTTTGATCGAATAAACAAATTTCAAGCGAGTATGTTTTCCATAACATTTTGTATGAAGGACAATGCCGTGAGGAGAGCTTCCTCACGGCATTGTCCTATATGAAAGAAACATTATAATTCAATGTCTTCCACAATACGTTCCACAATGCGGGCACTGTGTATTTCAGTCAGTTCACCGCCTGTTGAATAAAGTGCATTTTCTTGAAGAATGGTATCCATTGCCTCCTGGACGGTTTCCGAATCGACTGGTTCTACAGGATGATCCAACGTATAAGTTACGATACGGCCTTCTTCATTTAAAAACTTCAATTCCAGTTTTCGCATGTTTTTTCACCTCCTTTCTTCGCAAGCTTCAACGATTAAGCTTCTTCATCATAAATGTCTGAAGCATCTCGACGCGTGATAGCGTAGAGGTCATGCTGCTGAACAGATGCGAATGCGTGGGCTATCTGGAAGAGCTGTTCAGCAGTAGCTTCTGGTTTGACGTTGTTGAATCGTTTTTGCTTCAGGATATCCTCTCCAGACGTTGGATCGGTACCTTCGTTTAGCGTAAGCTGCAAAACGGATTCTGTTAATTCAGCGACTGCCATTGTTCATCACCTCCTCTCATCCCTATAGTCGTTTCCGGTCTTTAAAAGGGGGCAACTTTCAAAATAAATGTCATTTTGTTTAAAAAAATAATGTAAAAAAAGAATATAGGCATTTTAAATGGACTCTGTAAAGCGATTTATTTAAATATTTACGGAATTTGTTGATATTTTTCTATAAAAAAGTAAAAATTCAAAAATCAACTTAGTAAAAGACATTAAAATTGAAAAATAGGGTGAAAATCGTAGGGAAACTTGACGAAATTACGCTTTTTTCACTCTAAAATTCCATTTTGTCGATATGACAAAACTTTTCTATTCTGCTAGATTTAAAACAATCTATTAGAAAGGGGAGTTTACCCATGACAAAGAAAAAATGGGAATTAGAAGATTTTATCGAACAGAACCAACGCAGAGTATATTATCAAATGGCGAGACTGCAAATTAATGGGGAAAAAGAGGAGCATTTTCAAGAAGGATTAGTTGCGATGTGGAGGGCATATGAGAACTATCAACCGGATAAAGGTCCATTAGCTACCTATATGAATTTTCAAATTCGTAATCGGTTAGTGGATGTTTTTCGGAAATCCATGGTGGAAAAAAAGTATTTTGAGCAATTAGATTATGAGAAAAATGTGGAAACAAAATCCGGAAACTATAGCCGTGCCAACGGCAAGAAAGTTTCCATAGAAGTTCAAGGGGGAGGGGACCCACAAGAGACAGTAAATCATAAAAATGAAAGCGATTTCCATGAGTTCACATCACTGTTGACAGAAAAACAAAAAATATGGTTTCGCTGTGCCATTATAGAAGGGCTGTCCAATCCGGAAATTGCGGATAGAGAAAAGGTGAGCATCGAGGCGGTAAAGAGTTGGGCGAAAAGTGCAAAGAAGAAGCTGCGTCAAATAGATTGGGATAAAGGTTCAAACGCATAACCTAATATAAAAAAAGGGGGGATTTATAGTGGTACAAGTGAAAGAACAATTCATTCATGGCACATCATTTAAGTACGGTAAAAATAATAAAAAACGGTATATCACCATTCATGAAACAGATAATCCAACAAATGGTGCAGGAGCGCAAAATCATGCCAATTTACAATCAAACGGAAATTCTCGTGAAGCTGCGTGGCATTGGCAAGTGGATGACAAGGTTGCGATTCAATCTTTTAACCATCGTTTTCAATTGTGGGGCGCAGGGGACGGTAGGGGTAATGGAAACCTTCATTCCATTCAAATAGAGGTTTGTGTCAATGCAGATAGTGACTATAAAAAAGCCATTGAAAATACGGCTGATTTAGTGAAAAACATTATGAGAGAGGAAGGTATTTCATCATCCAATGTGACTCAGCATCATACGTGGAGCGGAAAACATTGTCCTAGAAAATTAAGGGATGGAATGCATGGCGTAACATGGAATCAATTTAAAAAGATGATCGAGCAATCATCTGGCAATCATTCTATATCAAAATCGGCTAAAAACAATAACAATAGTAATTGGGTGAAGGTGACTGGAAACTGGACTGGCCAAACATTAGGTAATGGGGAATATGGCGAGCCAGTGAAGCAGTTGCAAATAAAGCTGGCAAATAATCAGCCGCCATTTTACCCTAATAAAGGTGCTGAAAATCATGGTATAGATAGTTATTATGGGAATGATACAGAGGACGCGGTAACACGTTTTCAATCGTATTATGGGTTAGTCACAGATGGTTTAGCAGGGAAGCAAGTTTATACACAGCTGAATAGCTCCTCCACAGATATTAAATCATCTGGTAGTGGGAACTCTATTTCTAAATTAGTAGAAGAAACAATAGCAGGAAAGCATGGAAATGGGGAAGCACGTAAAAAGTCTCTTGGAAGGAATTATCAAGCCGTGATGGATGTGATAAACGGTAAATCTTCATCTAATAACTCAAAATCGAATTCTATAAGCAAAGGCAGCGAAGTAACTGCGAATCGTTTATATACCACATCCAGCAGTACGGAAAATGTACGACGTTCCAGTATTTCCGGTATCGTGGATACTGTTAATAATTCCTGGCGTAATGAGATTCGTTTAAAAGATGGTAGTGGTCATTATATTGGGTTTACACGCAGGCAGGATTTAGAATAATTAAGGAGCTGTTGCACAAATTAGTTATCTGATTGTGCAGCAGCTCCTTTTTGTTGATTTTAACATTTTAATCTCCATTTAATGAATAACCATAACCTCATCAATGGTTTCTTTAATATCTTCCTCTTCGCCAACTTCAACTAGTTCTGTGTTTTCTACTGCTTTTTCATATTCTTTCTGCAATAGTTCTTTATCTACATTATTACCCATTTCCCATCGTGCTGGAACATTGTACACATTGATTGTTCCATCTCCATTGCTGCTATATGTCACAGCGCCGTCTATTAACTTACCGCCTCGCAATTCTATCACGTCTTCAGGATACTCAGCGCTTTCTTCATCTAATCTATTAACAGGTTCACCAGCCGAGATATGTCGAACATTTAACTCTTCTAAATCATCATCTACTTGTAGTTCACCAAGTTGTAACCATACGCGAGCGTATTCAATCTCTTCAGAAGAATAGTTTGATAATATATCTCCCGAACTTTCATTTGAGTTATTTTCTTCAGAAACCGCATCTTCTTCATGAGAAGAATCGTTGTTTTTCGATTCCGTTTCACTGGAAGAAGTATTATCTTCAGAGTTTGAATTATTTTCATTGTTATCTTCAATATTACTGTCATTGGAAGAAGCATTATCTCCAGAATCTGTCTTTGAATCCGTATCCGAATTATCAGATGAAGTTTCATCATCGTCATTATTATCATTAGTATCTAGTGAAGCATCTTCATTGGATGAACTATGATTTGTTTCGTTGTTAGCTTCTTTATCTGTTTCGTCATTATTATCTGAACACCCAATCAGAAATAAAGTAAGTAACAGCGCTAATAGGCTGCGAAAAATAATGTGGTGTTTTTTATTCATTTTTATCCTTCCTTTTTTAATGTGGCAGATATACTTTCCACTTTTTATTTAATACCCTCAAAACTATATTTTTAAAACACTTTAGGCTATAAATGCAAAATACAATACTTCCATAATATAAAGTTTATATAAATTCTAATAATGCGATAACATATTATATATCACTAGCGTTGCATAAATATAATAAGAATATTCTGTAAAATATCTTTAAGTAATTTTCGCCAAAAAATCAACAACCTAATAAAGGTGATTCTATCCATTTGGAAAATATATACATTTGTGCCAAAATTCCAGTGATTACCCGCTCCTATTTCTTTATCAAGGTATGGTTTTCTTTTCAAAACGACGTAGCCATAGATAAGCTGGTTTCCATAAAACTGCTTTTAACCAGCGGACAATACGGAGTAGTTTCTTATCGCTCTGTGTTTCTAATTGAATAAGTACATGTAAACAAAAGGTGATGAGTGCCAGATAGATTTGGTTTTGTAAAGCTGTTTCACTCGTCCCATAAAAATGCTTGATTTTGACGTGCTGTTTCAGCCATTTGAAAAATAATTCGATCGCCCAACGTGACCGATAAATGTTGCTTATTTCCTCGGAGTCTAAATCAAATCGATTGGTAATTAATCGTAATCGATTTCCTTTTGTATCTATTACCTCGAGGAGACGAAACACGTTTTCACAGCGTTTTTGCGTGGATCCAATATAAACCATCTTGTCAGATAGCACGCCCGATTCAGGGAGTACAGAAAAATCGTAAACCTCCCTAGTGACCGAATTTTTCTTGAGTCTGGATACGAAAAAGTATCCATCGTCTGTCATTCGGTCAAAACGTTCATAATCCATATAGCCACGATCAAAGACATACATGGCCTCCTTATCATCCACGAGCACTTCCAGTTGATTGCGGTCATGTTCCTTCGCCGGTGTTATCGTAGCTTTTTCCGGATATACCGTATCTTTTCCCATAAAAACCAGCCGCAAGTGTAACTTGACGCCAGCTTTGGTTTTGCGGAACTTCGCCCACTTGTAACGGGTCAAGTTAAGAGGCAGCGTACTGGAATCAATAATCTTTAAAAGAAGTCCTTTAAAGGCTTTGTTTTCATAGGTTTTGATATGGTATACCAGATCTAAAAATAGGGTAGCCAGGATAGATGGATTGATTTCATTATTTTTGCGTGAAAGCTGGGAAGCGCTAATGCTTTCTAGTCCACTGGCTTTTTGGAAATCAGCATCCAAAAGCGCATCACTTAGAGCCTGAAGCCCTTCTGTTTCATGTACTTGTGCATAAAGCATTACCTTTAAATAGGATTCTGTCGTCAGTTTTTTTGTATAGGCATCTTGTTTATAAGTTGTCACTTGTTCCGAAATTTTTTTGAAATTTATTGGTGCCATCCATTTACCAAATGCAGTTTTTCGTGTATTCTTGTCCATAAGTTGTGTTCCTTTATATTGGATTTGGACAGAAATTCACCTGACCTATTCATTATAAAGGATTTTTTTATGGCTTTAAACAGTAAAAACCGAAAATTGGGATTATTTTGTATTATTAGACATAATTAATGCAACGCTAGTGATTATATATAATGTTATTTAAAGAAATAAAGAGAATATAGTCAATATATTATATATTTACCTATTTTTTGCATAAATACTATGTATTACGAATTTGTTTAAACTTTGTAACAATATTAATTTCAGCTTACAATTTAATTGCAACTTAGCTGAGTTAATAGGTGGATCTATATTTGCCATTTTAATTAACTTAAAAACAGGTTTTTATACTGGGCTAAATATAACTGTCTTAATCTCTTTTATCACTGGAACTATGCTCGTTATTTTCTTAAATAAATTTAAAAGTCGTAATGCTTAAATCTCTGTTAAAAACAAAAGCATAAGTCTATCTCATCTTAAAACTTACCGGTTTTAATAGCGTTGAAAATATAAAGGAGATTTAGCATAAAAAGCAATGTCTTCTTTTCTTTTTGTTATCACATAACTTCCAAGTCATTTTCTATAGATAACAAAAAAGGAAAGCACCATCACCGATGCTTCCCCAGCCTAAGCTATTAACTCATTCCAAATGGTCCTAATGTTTCCGAATCCTTTTTTCCTGAGGCAGCGTTTTGTTTCGAACTGAAAAAAGGGGCTGCCTGCTGCAGTGCTTGGCCTACATTTTGCTGCTGACTGGTCATAGAGTAAAATGTAGCTGCTCCAATACCGACAGAGGCAACCAATGGCAGCCAAATGGCGTTTTTTTCCATGTTCACCCGTCCCTTCAAATAAGTGTGAAAAGGATGTTATTAGCTGCTGGACAATCATATAGATGGCCAGCTTAGACAAACTTATTCTTTCCATAAGAAAATAAATTATGAAAGGGATTAATTGGCAGTGTGTGCTGTTGCGTCTAATGCTGCATTCATGCCGGCGATTCTTCCGGTAACAAGGGCAGAGGTGATGTTATATCCGCCGGTGTAGCCGTGGATATCTAAAACTTCTCCGCAAAAATATAATCCATGCATGATTTTGGATTTCATCGTGTTAGGAACAATTTCTTTAATCGAAATACCTCCACCGGTCACAAATGCCTTTTCCATTGGAAGGCTGCCATGTACCAGGAAGGAAAAGTTTTTGATATCTTTCACGAAGGAAAGGGTGGTGCTTTTCGAGATATTAGCGCATTTTTGTTCGGCACCGATAGCATGTTTCTCCATGAAATAGTCAAGCAGGCGTTCGGGAATAATTCCTTTGACGGCGTTTTTAAACGCTTTTTTAGGATTGTCTGCAAGAATATCCTTAATTTGTGTTAATAAATCGTCTTCTGTTATTTCCGGTAAAATATCAAGGTGCATTTCAACGGCATCTCTGCCACGCATCAGCTCTTTAACAACGAACTGGGAACAGCGTAAAACAGCAGGTCCGGAAATACCGAAATGCGTGAAAATCATATCCATCTGGTGGGTGATAATTGGTTTCCCGCGTTTGTTCAGAACGCTTAAACGAATATCCCGTAAAGACAGACCTTGAAGCTTCTTATCCTTAATAAAAGCTTCCTTCGAAGTAAGCGCCACTTCGGTTGGATACAGTGTCGTTACCGTATGGCCGGCTGTTTTAGCCCATGGATAAGCATCCCCTGTTGAGCCGGTATGCGGTACAGCTTTTCCGCCGGCAGCAATAACAATGGACGCTGCTGTCACCGGGGCTTCTTCTTCTATGTGTACCGTGTGCATCTCTTCTCCGTATTCTAAAGCGGCTACGCGCGTGTTCATTTTAACGGTAACGCCTTGTTCTTCTAATTGCTGAATCAACGCATTGACCACGTCCATGGATTTATTGGACGCAGGAAACATTCTGCCGTGATCTTCTTCTTTCAAAGCAATGCCAAGGCCTTCAAAATAATCAATAATGTCATAATTATTAAATACTGAAAACGGACTATATAAAAATTTACCATTACCGGGAATGTGTTTGATTACTTCCTCTTGCGGTAAACGGTTCGTAACATTACAGCGGCCGCCACCGGAGATGGCTAATTTCTTGCCAAGCTTCTTTCCTTTTTCAACAAGCAGCGTTTTACCTCCGTGCTCCGCCGCAGATATGGCTGCCATTAATCCAGAAGGTCCTCCGCCAATAACGATAACATCATAATTCAAGAATTCTCATTCCTTTCTATTCCTTCCGTATCGTAGCATGTTCTAAAAAAATGTACAATCTTGATAAAAAGCAACCTTATCTATTTTTTCTTTATCTAAAAAGGGAAATAACGGGCATTTATGCTATAGGAAATGATTTGTCGAAATTCAGCAAATGAAATCAAAGAAAGCAGACAAAAAGTATGCTAAAATTAAAAGGAAGTGCTAAAATAAAGCAATCTATTTTATTAATCTAATTGTAGGTGAGTAAGTTACAATGTCAAATATGCTACGAGGAACGATGCTGCTATCAGGGGCGTCGTTCCTGTCCAGGTTTTTAGGAATGATTTTTGTTATACCGTTTTTTGCTATCGTTGGTACGGCTGGGAATGCGCTGTTTGTATATGCGTATACACCCTATAGTATTTTTATCAGCTTATCCACTGTTGGAATCCCTGCAGCCGTGTCGAAGTTTGTGTCTAAATATAATGCTTTAGGGGATTATCAAGTTGGCATGCGGATGTTTCGTGCCGGCAGTGCATTAATGCTTGTTACGGGTACGGTTGCTTTTCTTGTTATGTTTTTATCTGCTGATTTGATTGGGTCACAGCAAATTAAAGGAGAAAGTGGATCGATTACCTCTGATGATATTGCTTTTGTGATCCGGATGGTCAGCTTTGCGTTAATTGTCATTCCGGCAATGAGTATTGTCCGGGGCTTTTTTCAAGGGAATCAATCCATGGGGCCGACTGCTATCTCACAAACAATTGAACAAATTGTACGTGTTATCGCTATTTTAGCCGGTTCCTATATTATTGTTAATTATTTCAATGGATCAATTACATTAGCAGTTGGTTTTGCTGCGTTTGCCGCTTTAATCGGTGCTTTGGCATCCTGTTTGGTTCTTTTCTGGTATTGGAGAAAACGAAAGCCGTTTATTGATAAGAAAATTGCTATGCAGCAATCAACACATGATTTACGTACAATCGATTTATTTAAGGAATTATTCCGTTATGCTGGTCCGTTCGTTATCGTCGGTTTAGCGATTCCGTTATACCAGTTTGTCGACCAGTTTACCTTTCAACCGGCCATGGTTGCCAGTGGCAGAGAAGCTTTATGGGAGACCGAAATAGCGGTTATTAATAACTTAGGACATAAAATCATCATTATCCCGATGACCATCGCTACAGGATTATCCATGGCGATGCTGCCATCCTTAACGAATGCTTTTACACAGAACGATCAAACGACTTATACAAAACTGATCAATCAGGCTCTGCAAGTTATCATGGTATTTGTCATCCCAGCATCTGCGGGAATTGCCATCCTTTCTGATGAAATTTTCGGTTCATTGTTTACGTTGGAAGACATTGAGGTTACAGGGACGTTAATGGCCTTATATGCTCCAGTGGCCTTGTTGTTTGGGTTGATTACCGTGACAGCAGGAATGCTGCAGGGACTCGATCAGCAAAATTATGCGGTTATCAGTTTATTAGCGGGCTTGTTGGTCAAAATATTATTTAACAGCCAGTTTATTCATATGTTCGGTGGAAAAGGGGCTATTTTAGGTACGGCGCTGGCAGCAGGGATTGCTGTGTTGCTTAATTTAATCCGCATAAGAAGAAGTGCTGATTTTTCTTATAAACAAACGGTGAAGCGAACAATTCTCATCCTCATTTTCACAGGAATGATGTGTTTTGTAATTGCTGTATTAAAATTTGGGTTCAGTTTCTTCCTGCCATTTCAGGAAGAGCGCTGGGCAACCATTATTATGCTTATAACCGGTGTATCTGCAGGTGGACTGTTCTATCTGTTTTTAGCGTATAAATCAACCTTGTTAGATCATATTTTCCAAGGAAATATACCGGGATTAAATCGGTTAAAACGCAGAGGATAAGGAGTATTACATGCGACTGGATAAATTATTAGCCAATATGGGTGTTGGCAGCCGGAAAGAAGTGAAGGCATTATTAAAGGCTAAAAAAGTGACGTTGAATGGAGAAATCATCAAAGACAGTTCTGTAAAGGTCAACCCGGATACGGATAGCGTGCGCGTGGACGGGGAACCTGTTATTTATCAAAAATATATTTACGTCATGCTTCATAAGCCGCAGGGAGTTGTGTCAGCTACAACGGATGCGAAAGATAAAACGGTGATTGACTTATTGTCGGAACAGGATCGGCATTTCCAGCCTTTTCCGGTAGGACGGCTGGATAAAGATACAGAAGGGTTATTATTAATTACCAATGATGGGGACTTAGCCCATCAGCTGACTTCGCCGAATAAGGAAGTACCGAAAGTATACCGTGCTAACGTGCAGGGAGAGTTACCGGCAGATGTTATTCAGCAATTTGCGGAGGGTGTGACGTTGGACGATGGTTACTTGACTAAACCTGCTAAGCTGGAGGTATTAACTGCAGAAGAAGAGCCTGGTGTGTCGGAAGTGCAAATTGAAATCACTGAAGGAAAGTTTCATCAGGTTAAACGGATGTTTGAAGCGGTTCACTGTAAAGTAACCTATTTAAAACGATACCAAATGGGAGGGCTGACGTTGGACAGTCAATTGCCCCGGGGAGCTTACCGGCCGTTAACAGAGGAAGAGATCACAGCTTGTTTCCATTTGACAAATAAGGAGATTTAATGATGTCCCATTATTTTATAGGTATTCCAGTGCAGCCGGAGTTAGCAAAGCAACTGGCAGCATGGCAGACAATATTAAAAAAGTATCTGCCATATAAACAGTGGACACATAGGTACGATTTTCATATAACACTGGTTTTCCTGGGAGAGGTGGATGAACAATCCATTGAAATGCTTCAGAGAAAACTTTCATCCATCACAGCCTGCCCATCGTTTGCTTTAAAAAGAACGGAACTAAAAACGTTTGGCAATAAAAAGCAGCCAAGAGTGATATGGCTGGGGATGGAGCATCATCCGCTATTACATGACATGCAGGAACAAGTCGTGCAAATCTGTGAAACAATCGGCTACAAACGAGAAAAGAGAGGGTACACCCCACATATTACGATTGCTAAAAAATGGGCAGATCAGCGGAAAGAGCTATCTGAACATTGTTGGAATGACATTCTAGCAGATATGTCTGCCTTAGATGAATCATTCGATGTGGATGCGATTCAACTATATAAAGTACACCCTGCCTCCAATCCAAAATATGAGGTTGTTCAACGTTTTCCTTTACGGGAAAAGGAATAAGCTGGGGTTGTACATTTTTTAGGGGAAAGAGGAGAGAAAAGGGCTGATGGCACAATTAATCAAGCTACAGGATTATATTTCAAGGTATGAATGGGATACATATCGCTACCCTACACAATATATCCGACAAAAGAAAGAACAATGGGAACAGTTTTATGCGGAGTGGAAAGACCCGTCTCTGCAGGCAGATCTGCAAGAAGAAAAAGAAGAGACGGAAGCAGTAGAGGAGAAGGAAAAGAACACGCTTTTTCAAAAGTGGAAACAACGCTTTATCAAGTCTCCGGTTGTGGTGGAAGACCTGACACCGGATGAGCATGTCGTCAAACGAAACAAACCGCTGGCAACGCTCCCTGGTACCGAAGAAGATTTAAAAAAAGTGTTTCTGGATCGTTTATTGGAAATACAGATGAAATGGGCGTCCTCCACGGTTTCACAAGTCTCTGTCGTGGATTCCAAGTATTATAAGGATCCTTTATTACGTTTTTTGCTGCAACGTTTTCCAGACACATTTCTGATTATGTACCGTCCCATCTTTGAAGTGAAACAAGCTGCGGTTGAAACGGATATTATCGTTATTACACCAATTGGCATAGAGATTTTGTCGTTTGTTGAATTAGATACGGATGAAGTTATTATGGCCGGAGATGAACGTACGTGGACGATCACGACCCGAGAGGATGAAGCACCGGACCGGATGATTAATCCCTTACTTTCTTTAAAGCGTTCGGAAAAATGGATTAGGAGCTTTTTGAAAGAAGAAAATATCGATATTCCTATAAAAAAAACGGTCATCTCCAGAACGAATCGGATACTCTATGCTACTGCACCATATCAAACGGAAATTATTGATAAACTTGCTTTTCCGGATTGGTTTAAAGAAAAGCGTTCCGTTCATTTACCACTGAAAAAAAGGCAGCTTACTGTGTCGGAATCATTGTTAAGAAACAGCTTATCCTATTCTTTTCCAAGACCGGAATGGGAACAGGAATAAACGGATAGGTTCCTATTCCATGCCTATCCCGCTATCCACTGGCTTTTCAAGGATATTCGACGCTTTCAAGCTGAGAAGCAAAAAAATCATTTATCCTGCAATACATGTAAAAAAACAGATTGATTGAGATTTCATTTTACATTAATATAGAATGGACCATTCACGTAGATATTGTAATTTTAATCATTTCTCGTTACAATAAAGACTTAACATATTAAAAGAATCATATTACTTATCGAAAAAAGAATAGGACTGCTTGGCTGTCTGATTATTGTTGTTGCAATACAGATGAAAAGCAGGAACGGCCTATTCGTTGAACGAATAGGGTCGTTACTGGCTGCCCCATCTCCTGCTTAGAATTTTTGATGTTCCTTTATTCTTGAAGTGGGAGTTTTACAGCCAGTTACACTGCGATAAATAAAGATTTTTCGGATGATCCTTGAATGCTAATTTTGAAAGATGGGAAGACATTATGATTAACTGGCTCGAACATGCTTTAGGTACAGGATGGCTTGTCAGACCTGCCGGTGGTTTGACAGGCGAGGCGTTTATAGCTGAAAAA
The DNA here is from genome assembly GCF_900166635.1 of Oceanobacillus timonensis. Taxonomy (NCBI): domain Bacteria; kingdom Bacillati; phylum Bacillota; class Bacilli; order Caryophanales; family Bacillaceae; genus Oceanobacillus; species Oceanobacillus timonensis. The sequence continues at coordinate 3,170,923 of NZ_LT800497.1, read as the reverse complement.
AATGGAAAGCGGCTGTTTTTGAAACGGAATACGTCCCCTTTCTTAGCGGTACTTTCTGCAGAAGGAATTGTACCAAAGCTAATTTGGACAAAGCGGATAGAAAATGGTGATGTGATTACCGCTCAAGAATGGCTGGAAGGACGTTCCTTGAATGAAGAAGAAATGAAGCAGCAAGCTGTAGCTGATTTGTTATATAAAATACATCATTCCTCGGAATTAATGCACATGCTGCTGAAAATGGGGAAAAAACCGACAACTTCGGATGAGAGTTTTTCTGCGCTTTGTTTACAGTTAGAAGATAACGGGTTGATGTATGACCAAGAAGCAGTAGAGGAAGCACTCGGTTTATTGGAACTTATGCTTCCTTATACCAGAAATCAAAACCTGGCAGTATGTCATTGCGATATGAATCATAACAATTTAATTTTAACAAATGAAAACATCATTTATTTAATTGATTGGGATAATGCAACCATTGCTGATCCTGCAACGGATATTGGTATGCTCTTAAAATGGTATATTCCAAAGGAAGACTGGAAAGAGTGGCTTATCAATTACGGAATAGAGCCGGACAGACAATGGTTTATTCGTATGTACTGGTATCTTCTGCAAGATAACCTGCAATTCTTATGCTGGCACTTTGACCGCAATGAACGTGGGAAAGTCCAGCAAAGATTAAATGAATTGCAGGAAATTAACCGGTCTATTAAAGATTTTATCGTATCTTGAAACACGGAGATATCCGTTACAGGTTTTGCTGGACGGTGTTAATCCAATGCGAAAACTGTTCCTGGTGGTTATCAATATGCATGGATAAATCAGATGCAGCGGTCCCGTCCTTACCATATTGTTGAATATTTGTCAGGACGTTTTGGATATCTTGACCAGATAAATTTTCATGCGCTAATAGGGAAGCAGCGAGACGTTCCAATTGGGCATGTTCATTAAGTGACACGCAGGAACCGGATTGATGTTCGTCCAAAATGTCACAGAGTAATTGCAGCTTGTTTTGTAAAGATAGTTGCACTTGCATTCACCTCATTCCTGAGGATAGTTTAAACGGATAAGCAATTATTATTCACATCATCATAACGTCATAAAAGTGAGGAAATAGACATGAGACAAAGACATAAACCTTGGGCAGACGATTATTTAAAGGAAAAAGATCATATTGTGTTAGAAAATCCAACGATACATAAAGGCAAGTGGAAAGAAGTATTTGGCAATGACAATCCTGTGCACGTCGAAATCGGATCAGGAAAAGGACAATTTATTACCGGAATGGCACAACAGTATCCGGATGTTAACTTTATCGGTATCGAAGTTGCCAAAAGCATTATTGTCTCCGCTGTTCAAAAAGTAGATGCAGCAGAAGTCAATAATGTACGTCTGTTGAATGTGGACGCCAATGATATTCGCACATTATTTGCAGAAAATGAAATTGGAGAAATTTATTTGAATTTCTCTGACCCTTGGCCAAAAAATCGTCATGAGAAGCGCCGATTAACGTTCAAGCATTTTTTGGAACAGTATCAGGATATTTTATCTGATAAGGGACAAATCGTTCTTAAAACGGATAATCGCGGATTGTTTGAGTATTCGCTGGTTAGCTTTTCTGAATATGGGATGAAGCTGAAAGAAGTAAATTTAGATTTGCACGCTATAGAGGATGCAGCCAATGTGAAGACAGAATATGAAGAAAAGTTTGCTTCGCTGGGACACGTTATCTATCGTTGTAAAGCCACCTTTTAAATATGTTCGTTGTTTGTTAAAGGGGGACAATTCCGGTTTATTCTAAAATAAGCGATTGACAGTTCCTATCTTTTTTTGTCATAATATAAAAGAATGTGAACGTATGTAATGAACCTTTAATCTGGTCCTGTGAGGCTGGTAAGGTCACTCGGATAAAACAAAAATAAACATGTCTTTTCAAAAAGGTATTTGAAAAAGGGAGAGAAGAAAGAAGCATCGGCATGCATCCTCCTTTCATCCATTTTTGAATCCACCCTGTTTGAAAAGACTTGGTTCCTTTGTATATTCTGACACCTTACCTTTCCCGCCGGGACTGGTAAGGTGTTTTTTGATGAAACAAAAATCATATATGCATAGAAGGGAACAGGTATCCATGAAATCAAGAGAAATTCAAGTACATGAACGGCCGCCACTATTACAAAGCTTGCCTTTAAGCTTGCAGCATTTATTTGCGATGTTCGGCTCCACGGTTTTAGTACCGCTTTTATTTGATGTAGACCCGGCTACTATTTTAATGATGAATGGTTTCGGAACGCTATTATATATCTTTATTACAAAAGGGAAAATTCCGGGATATTTAGGGTCTAGTTTTGCGTTTATTTCGCCTGTTACAATGGTTCTGACAGAAGGAGGAGGCTACGGTGCTGCGTTAGGTGGTTTCTTCGTTGTTGGTTTTGTTTTAACGCTCATTGGCGTGATTGTCAAATTTGCTGGTACAAGCTGGATTGATGTGATTTTTCCGCCTGCAGCCATGGGAGCCATTGTTGCCGTTATCGGCCTTGAGCTGGTACCAACAGCTGCGGATATGGCTGGATTATTGCCGACAGCTGATGCCCCGAGAGATATGACGGCAATAATCATCTCTTTACTGACATTAGGCGCAACGATTATTTATTGGGTGACTTTAAGAGGATTTTTAAAAATTATTCCGATACTGCTTGGAATTGTGACTGGTTATATCATTGCGGCATTGTTTGGCATTGTTGAATTTGACGCAGTTCGTGAAGCAGCCTGGATTCAGCTGCCTACTTATTATCAAATTGAATTTAACTGGTCTGATATTTTGATTATCCTGCCGGCAGCCCTTGTCCTTGTGCCGGAGCATATTGGCCACTTAGTAGTGACAGGGAATATCGCAAAGAAAGACATGATAAAGGATCCTGGTTTGGATCGTTCCTTATTCGGTAATGGTATCTCCACGATGCTTTCCAGCTTTTTCGGATCGACACCAAACACGACATATGGTGAAAATATTGGTGTTCTTGCGATTACCAAAGTATATTCTACATGGGTTATCGGCGGTGCTGCGATATTAGCGGTTCTTCTTTCCTTCTGTGGGAAGTTGGCTGCATTAATTTCTTCCATACCGACGCCAGTTATGGGCGGTATCTCTTTACTGCTGTTTGGTATTATCGCGGTAAGCGGTTTGCGTATGCTTGTAGAGCAGCAGGTTGATTACAATAAATCACAAAATTTAATTCTGACCTGTGTTGTATTAGCCATCGGCGTCAGCGGAGCCAGCATCGAACTGGGGTCCGTAGAGCTGACAGGAATGGGATTGGCAACGATTGTAGCCATTATCATCAGCTTGTTCTTTAAACTATTGGATATATTACATTTATCCAATGAAGAAGACTAAATAAATAAAACACTCAACTTTTGTACCTAAAGAATAAGCATATAACCCTGGCTGTTGTTCTAGGATGAACATAATCTCTATTATCCTGCTTACTTTTCGTTAAAATCACCCTTGGATTTGTTGAACAGGATAGGCTGTATAGCTCCGCTCCGGCCAACCACTCCGCTTTCCATGGGGACGGCTTCAGCTAACTTGAAAAGAAAACCGCTTTTCAAGTGGATCTTCAGCTCGCCCTGTTCCCATAGGAGTCTCCGTGGTTGGCCTGCGCTCTGATAGAATTCTCCAGCGAATGAAAAAAATAACATTTTAATAGGCTGAAGGAAATAGCATCTTTCGTCTGAACAACCCAATCATGACAGTATGGATGTGAAATACAGGGAATCGCTTCTATGTACAGAAAGTAATCTTGGCGGAACATTTTACCATGCAGCTCGAAAATATATTCTATTTGATTAAACATCTATTTGGTGAGTTGTTTTTTCATGTATAGAATAACTTACTAGCGGAGGCGGACCGTTTTGACTCCTGAGGGATTAGCACCATCTGAAGATCCACTTTTGCCAAGTGCTCTTCTTGGCAAAAGTTAGCTGAAGAGCGTACCCCTAGGCAGACTAAAGTCGCAACGTCCTGTTGCAACGTCTGCACTAGTACGTCCTGTACGTCGGAAAGCAAAACGGTCCGCCGTAGCGGTCGCCTTACACTTTACCTTCGAATCTTTGTCAACAGCTGTAAGGAAGAAACAATCAACCCCTGTTCTTATGGAAGGAAGTCACTTTTTAAAGAACGAAAGAGGAGTAAAAATAAAAATTAAGATAAAAAAAGAAAACTGTGCTTGGAAAGTTGTCCTTGAGAGGGAAAGCTAAAGAAGAGCAGCAGTTTTCTTTTTTTATTCATCTTTCACTAATATATGGAAAGCGATATCATACGCAGTGCAGTCGTTTTTGATAGACGACATGATGATAAAAGTGCGCCATATCAAGCAGGGAGCGAGTTAAAATTATATTGACGCGCTGTCTGTTTGGTGATAACATGTCGATTATCTCCAAAATAATATATTTATTTTTGTATACCCGTAGCAAACAAGCTCATGATTCGACAATGACTTATTCATTACATGTTTTGAAACGAAGTCTGTGCTATAGCTAAATGATTATCTTTTTTTACTGCGAGCATGAATTTTTTTCAAAATTGTAATGAATATATTAAAAAAATTGATATTTTATGGATAACCACCGTTCCAAGTAAGCAACAATAAATAATCTGAAAAATGCGGGAATAAAAAATAAATAACAAATATCATATCTGCAGAAATTTTTGATTATTTCATCTGGTTTTGATTGTCTTTAATGGTAAGAATGTTCATTACCTTTTAGCTTGCTGACATCAGGAATAACACAACTTTATTAAGAAAGGATGAATGAACATGGCGCAGATGCTTGCATTAGTTCTTATTGTATTAATTTTATATATTGGAGATGTCGTTGCTGCGAAAACAAAAGCTTGGGTGCCCTCGATTTTTGTCTGTGCAGTACTATTTTTAGCGGGATATTGGACTTTTTTCCCGCAAGATATTGTTGAAATTGCAGGAATTCCTCCTGTCGTTGCTACGGCACTTATGTACTTATTAATTGTCAATATGGGCACACTCTTATCTTTACAGGAGTTGAAGCAGCAATGGCGTACCATATTAATTGCTATTGGCGGTATTTTAGGCGTAGTGGTCTTTTTGCTTAGCTTTGGTACGTTGATTTTTGGTTTTCAATCAATGGTTGTTGCTATTCCTCCATTAGTGGGTGGGTTGGTATCTTCTTTGATAATGTCAGAAGGTGCGGCAGACGCAGGGCTTGCCAGCTTATCTGTTTTTGCAATTGTGATTTATGTGATGCAAGGTTTTGCTGGTTATCCGTTAACTTCCATCATGTTGAAAAAAGAAGGGAAACAGCTATTGGGTAAAATGCGCAGCGGCGAATTAAAAGCAGCAGAAACACCAGCCCAAACAACAATGAAAGAAGATGAGGGTGCGAAATTATTTAGAAACCTTCCAGAACAATATAACACCAGTTATTTCATCTTTTTCCGATTGGCAGTAGCGGGTTTTCTTGCTTACCAGGTTTCTGCCTGGCTCGAACCAATCGTATCTGTCAGTCCGATGGTGCTTTGTCTCGTGTTCGGTGTTATTGGCAGAAGCGTCGGATTTTTGGAAAAACAGGCACTGCAAAAAGCAAATGGTTTTGGCTTTGCGATGTTAGGGTTAATGCTATATATTCTAGATGGATTGCGAAATGCAACACCAACGATGATGCTTGATATTGTATACTTATTAATAGGGAGTATTCTGTTGGCTGTTATCGGGATGTATATTTTCTCATTTATTGTTGGAAAGCTGTTCAAAGTCAGCAAAACAATGGCATATGCGATTTCATTAACTGCTTTTTACGGTTTCCCGGCAGACTATGTAATTACCAATGAGGTAATCAACTCCTTAACAAAGGATCCAGAGGAAAGAGAAGTATTAACGAGTCATATGCTACCGCCGATGCTGGTCGGAGGGTTTGTGACCGTCACGATTGTATCGGTCGTATTGGCAGGACTATTCGTTAACTTATTATAAAAAGGGGAGGCATGACAGGATGAAATCGAATCAGGAAAGAATTGAAAAACATATTAAAACGTTAAGTGAATATACCGCGACACCGAATGAGGGGACAACCCGGTTAACTTACAGCAAAGAAGATTTACAAGCCCGTAATTATATCAAATCCCAGATGAAAGCTTATGGATTAGAAGTACGGGAGGATGGTCTCGGTAATATTTTTGGAAAATTGGAAGGTGAGAAAAAAGGGGCACCGAGTGTGATTGTAGGTTCCCATTTTGATAGTGTTCCGCATGGTGGAGATTATGATGGACCAGCCGGTGTGATAGCCGGTTTAGAAATTGCTGCCTTATTTCAGGAAAACAAAGTGAAACCTGCTTATCCATTAGAGATTATTGCGATGATTGAGGAGGAAGGTTCCAGATTTGGCGGCGGTTTGATGGGTTCCAGAGGAATTGTCGGCTATCTTCACAAGGAGGATCTCGAGCAGTTGAAAGATAAGGACGGTATTTCGGTTCCGGAAGCGATGAAACAAATTGGTTTAGATCCTTCCTTAGAAGTGAAACGGGATCCGGAAACCATCAAAGCATTTTTAGAAATGCATATTGAACAGGGTCCTATCTTAGAAGAGGAGCAACTTTCTGTTGGCGTTGTCGAATCGATTGTCGGGCTGACACAGCTGGAAGTAACGATTAGCGGGAAAGCAGGACATGCTGGTACAACTCCGATGGACCGGCGCTCGGATGCTTTAGTGGCAGCTGCGAATATCATCGGAAAACTTCCGCAGATTGCCATAGAAGAAGGCGAAGGAACGGTGACAACAGTAGGAAGACATCAGGTATTTCCGAATGGAGCGAATGTTATTCCGGATAAAGTTGTTTTCTCTGTTGATATTCGTTCCAGTAAAGAAACACATATCAAAAATGTCGTACAAAAAGTAAAAGATGTCATTCGTGCTTATGAATCGGATGGGGTGCAGGCTACCGTAGAACAATCCTTGTACATGCAGCCTAAGGAGCTGGATCAGGATATTCGGTCGCTGCTGAAAACATCTGCTGAACAGCTTGGAACTTCGTACACCAATATGCACAGCGGAGCAGGCCATGATGCGATGGTTCTTTCTGACATCACGGATGTCGGCTTAATTTTTGTTCCTAGTAAAGACGGGCTCAGTCATTGTCCGGAAGAATGGACAGCAATACATGAACTTGCTGCTGGTATCGATGTATTATATGAAACGGCATTAAAACTAACAGAGGAATCCTAGTGCTCATTTAGCACTGGGATTTTTTTGTTTTAACGATTTTCACGGGGCAAGTGCAGCAGGAAGCTCTTTACAGAAAGAACCGTATTATAATTGGGTTCCTCGTGTTCATGTGTCATTAACTCCAAACTAAATATAGCTAGTATTCATTATTCACTACATGATAAAATATGGATAGTATAACAGATGAAATCACGTTGTTGCTGTATATCAAGAATGAAATGGAGGGGGAAAAATGGCTTGTACAGTGAAAGAAATAGTGAATCTCCACATTTTTAATATTGCTAACATAAAAGCTGGTAAGGCGTTTTTAGACAAAAGACAAGTTGACTGGACGGCTGTCATCGAAAGCCCCGTAGAAAATTTTGTCCGGAAACAGGAGTTTGTTCTAACAACTGGTATGGGCTGTGCAGGGGATCCTACATTACTTTTCCAATTTGTTAAAGATGTATATGAATCAGGTGCATCGGCATTAGCAATAGCTATTGGTCGATACATTTTTGATATACCAGCAGAAATCATCCGTTTTGCAGAAGAAAATGAATTTATTTTAATTGAATTGCCCTGGGAATTAAGGTTTGCTGATATTCAAAGGGAAACCATGAAAGAAATCAATTTGAGGCAGGAGCAGTTTTCTCAAAATGCCATACACATTCAAAAGATGTTGATTGATTTTGTGATTCAAGGTAAAGACTTAAAGGATATTCTCCTGTATGTGGAACGTGAATTGCATTGTGTTATTATTTTTGCAGATAGAAAAGGACGCCTGAAATCTTCTAAAGAAAATCCAGAAGAAATCATTCAATTATGGAATGATTTCGAAGTGAAAGAAGAAATGGACATCGATGAATCTGTCTACCGTCAAGTTCAAAAAATGCCTTATAAAGATGGTTATTTACTGAAGAAAGACATTGCGGCTCAATCGGATGATTTAGTGGACGGTTATTTTATTATTCTCGTAGAAGATCATACGTTTCTGAATCATCATATGTTACAAGTGCTGGAAAGTCTTTCGGCAGCTGTAGCTTTATGGATTTCCCGGGAAGATGCTATTGTCAGGACAGAGATTCGATTGCGCAATGAGTTTATTTGGGGGTTAGCTAAAACCCCGGACAAAAGTTTGGATAAAAATGTTCAATCACGCGCGACATTATTTGGGTACAATTTACATGTTCCCTATATATGTATGGTTGGTTATTCAGAAAATTTGGGTGACTTAACAAGAGAGCAATTTAATGGAACAGACTTTGGTTTTAAAAGTATTATTTATTATATTGAAGAGGAAGTTAGATATGCTGCATCGATTGTCAATAAACAAGTTGCGTTTACTTTTGACAATGATCAGCTTATTATTTTCTTGGAAGCGCAAGGTGATACACAGAGCACCGTTCATCAATTTTTAAATGTAGTAGATAAACGATTGAATATGTTAATATCCGGGATGCTTTTTACTTGGGGAATCGGCATGCACAAAGATGGAAGGATGGAATTTTATCAAAGCTATAAAAAAGCGCATTCTGCATTAGATATCGGTTTAAAGCTAAACAGTCCGGGCGAGAGAATTAATTTTGAAGATACACAGCTGAACCGTTTATTATTGCATCTTGCCAACAATGCTGAAGTAAAGGATATTACATTATCGACCATAGCGCCGCTGATAGAATATCAAGAAAAAAGAGAGATGAACTTAATCGATACGTTTATAGCGTATGACAATCAAAATGGGAATGTGAGCCAAGCTTCCCGAGTCCTGAATTTACACCGTCAGTCTTTACTGTATCGATTACGAAAAATTGAAAGCCTGACCAATTTGTCTCTGGATAATCCGGATGATGTTTTTTTATTGAAAATCAGTATCAAAGTATGGTTGACTGGCACCTTAAAAAAAGATAGAGAAAGAAATTCTTTACAAAACCTTGGTGAATAGCTGAGGTTTTTTGTATGCGCTGCAAGTGCCAAATGGTGAAGGAAATGAAGGGAAGGGAAACAATAGACGAGGTTCAAAAATGATGTAAAAAATAAGGATTCATACAATTTGTATAGAAAGATTACGGAAAAGTTCATACAATATCGCAATTGTTTCTTTTGCAGAGGAAATCGTATAATGAGATGAAAGTTAGTTTTTATGATTATTAATGGAGGAAATAAAGATATGCGGTTTCTGAAAAGAAAATAAAAAGCCACTTTCATAATGAATAAAAATGTTTGCGCTTTCAATGAAATTAGAAATGTTCAGGAAATACGATGGAATTGCAGGAAATGTGTCAAATCTGCATTTCATACAAATAAAGCGTCTTTAGAGAAAAAGGGGGATGTGCTATGGACATAAAAGCTGCATCTTTGTTTGAAAAGTTAATCTTATGGCGTAGACACTTACACGAACATCCGGAATTGAGCTTTGAAGAAACGGAGACAGCACAGTTTGTTGCTGCAGAACTATTCAAGATAGAAAATGTTTTGGTGGAAAGAAAAATAGGAGGTAACGGTGTTGTAGCAACATTAACGACAGGAGAGGGGCCGACGATTGCGCTCAGAGCGGATATGGATGCATTGCCAATTCAAGAGAAGAACCATCATTCCTTTGTGTCTAAGCACGATGGCGTCATGCATGCATGTGGACACGATGCCCATACAGCAATGCTCTTAGGTGCTGTTCATATATTAGCGGAACAATTCCGGGAAGGGCAATTAACCGGCACGGTGAAATTTATCTTTCAGCCTGCGGAGGAGAGTACAGACAAACATGGACTTTCCGGTGCGCCTTATATGATTCAAGCCGGGGCGATCCAAGATGTGGATGCAATTATTGCGCTTCATGTTTGCCCGTGGCATCCTGTTGGCACCGTTCAAATGAATAATGGTTTTAGCATGGCAAATGTAGATGTCTTTGAAGCGACAATCCGAGGAACAGGAGGGCATGGCGGTTATCCGCATTTGGCTAAGGATCCATTATGGATGCTTGGTTTTGTTTTACAATCATTTTATGGAACGGTAGGAAGAAGGATTTCTCCTCTGGATGTTGTTGCCGCAAGTATTGGGAAAATAGAGGCTGGCAGCGTCAGCAATGTCATTCCTTCTGAAGTTCATATAGAAGGTACGTTGCGATCTTATGCACCAGAAACAAGGGAAAAACTGGCGACAGAAGTAAAAAATATTTTCAGGGTAGTGGAAACATTCGGCGGCTCTTTTGAATTTGAATTAAAAGAGGGAGAGCCGGCTTTAAATAATCATATAGAAATCAATACGCTGATTGAAGGGGCCATTCGTAAACTATATCCAAATATGCAGATTCATTGGGGCCCATTTGGAATGGGCGGAGAAGACTTTGGTTATATGACGGAACAAATACCGGGGGCAATGTTTTTTCTCGGCTGTTCCTTAGCGGATGGTTTGCATCGGGATTTGCATACACCCATTTTTGATTTGGATGAAAGATGTTTGCCGCTTGGCACAGATATTTTGGTGGCAACGGTTAATAAGTTCTTCAATCATGAAGAATTACATCAACCTTTAAAAAGACATTCTATAGAGAAAGGTGCGTGAGAACATGATGCTAACCGAAAAAAGAAAAAAGATGTTTCTTGGAGGAAGGTGGGTAGAAAAGGATGAAGTAATCCATGTGTATGATCCACAGGATAATGCAGTCATTACTACCGTACCAAAAGCTTCTGAAGCGGATATATTGATAGCCATTGAAGCAGCAGAAGAAGGTGCAAAAATTGCTGAAAATATGCCTGTCCACGAACGCATATCCATTATTAACAAAGCGGCAGACTATGTGGAAGAACATCAGGCTATGTTTGCGGAAACAATTGCGAGGGAAGGAAGTAAAACCATCACGGAAGCAAGAGGGGAAGTTGTTCGGTGTATCAATACCCTCAGACTGTCAGCAGAAGAAGCTAGAAGAATTATTGGAGAAACGATTTCATTTGACCAAATGCCCGGCCATGAGAACCGCGTTGGCTATTATTATCGTTTTCCCATTGGCATAGTTGCTGCTATTACGCCATTTAATGATCCACTTAATTTAGTGGCTCATAAAGTGGGACCTGCGATTGCGTCCGGGAATGCAATCATCGTAAAACCTGCATCGCTGACACCATTAAGCGGGCTTTTATTGGCTGAAGCATTTGAAGCTGCTGGTTTACCGGAGAAAGTACTTTCTGTTGTAACGGGCAGTGGCAGTGAAATCGGCGATATCCTCGTGACTCATCCTTCTATTCGCATGGTGTCTTTTACTGGCGGAGTGGAAACGGGAGAGAAAATTGCTAAAAAAGCTGGGCTGAAAAAATTGAGTATGGAATTAGGATCTAATTCCCCCGCCATTGTTTTGCAAGATGCCCATATAGATGATGCAGTAAGCAGCTGCGT